>NZ_QITQ01000001.1 GCF_003260265.1 Roseovarius amoyensis | reverse complement strand
GGACCCTGAAATACGAGTGCGTCTACCTGCATGCCTGGGAAACCGGCTCGGAGGCAAAGGCAGGCATCCGAAAATGGATGACCTTCTACAATCACCAACGCCCGCACTCGGCCCTTGGCGGCAGACCACCCGCCGTGGTCTATTGGCAGAGAAATGAAACAACCAACCCCGATCAGCAGATGCAAAGAGTAGCTTGAATTACGCCAGATCCTGTCCAACCGATGGGGAGTAGCTCATGTGCCTGCGCAAGCGTGAACGGACGACGCCCTGCGCGGCACGAATGAACGGCGGCAGGTCAGGCGAGAGGTGCGCCTTCGAGGGGCGGAAATGCGAACAGAACAAAAACAGAATGTTTAGACGAATGTTTAGACGCGCGAGGCCGCGCCTGCCAGAAATCCGCTAAGTCATTGATTTTAAATGGAGGCGAGTACCGGAATCGAACCGGTGTACACGGATTTGCAATCCGCTGCGTCACCACTCCGCCAACTCGCCGCCCTGGATGTGGTTGACACGAATTATCCGATCGTTCGGGGCTTCGCAAGGGCCGTTGCGCAGGTGTTCGATACATACGTGGGCGCACAGGTGATCGTGCGCCGAATGGCGTTGTCGGGCACCGGGATATATGGCAGAAGGTCGGAGAACCAACCGGATGTGAGACTTCAGCGTCATGACAGACTACGCTCAGCGCCGCACGATGATGGTCGATACCCAGGTCAGACCTTCGGATGTCACCAAGTTCCCGATCATCAATGCCATGCTTTCCGTTCCGCGAGAGGCTTTCGTACCCGACCACCTGCGCGAGGCCGCCTATATGGGCGACAATATCGATCTGGGCGGCGGGCGCGTGGTGCTTGAGCCGCGGACACTGGCCAAGATGCTCGATGCGCTGGATATTCAGCCGGACGAGCTGGTGCTCGATATCGGCAGCGCGCTGGGCTATTCGGCGGCGGTGATCGCGCATATGGCCGAGGCCGTCGTCGCGGTCGAGGAAAACCCCGAATTCGCCGCCGAGGCGCAGTCGCTGCTGCCCGAGCTGGGCGCCGACAACGTGGCGGTGCACGAGGGCCCGCTGGTGCAGGGCGCGGCCGAACATGGCCCGTTCGACGTGATCGTGATCGAGGGCGCGGTGGCCACTTTGCCGCAGGCGCTGTGTGACCAGCTCAAGGATGGCGGGCGCATGGCCGTGCTGTTCATGGAGGGCTCGCTCGGCTCGGTGCGTATCGGCTACAAGATCGACGGGCACATGAACTGGCGTTTTGCCTTCAACGCCGGCGCGCCGGTGCTGCCGGGGTTTGAACGGCACGCCGCCTTTACCCTCTAGATACGGCCCGCCTGACAGGAGAGCGTCCCAATGTCATCCCGTTACAAAACCCGCCTGCTGGGGATCGCGGCCGCCCTTTTCCTGAGCGTGGCGCAACCGCTGACGGCGACGGCAGAAACGCTCGCCGATACGCTGGTCAGCGCCTACAACAACAGCGGCTTGCTGGCGCAGAACCGGGCGCTGTTGCGCGCGGCTGACGAGGACGTGGCACAGGTTGTTGCCGGGTTGCGCCCGATCATCAACTGGTCGGTGGACATGTCGCGCCAGTTCGGCCGGAGGGAAACCAACGGCGTTCCCGCCGGGTTCACGGCGAATGTCGCGACGGCCGGCATCGGGCTTGAACTCCTGCTTTATGATTTCGGCGCCACGCAGCTGAGAGTTCAGGCCGCGCGGGAAACCGTGCTTGCCACCCGCCAGAGCCTGCGCGCCATCGAACAGCAGGTGCTGTTGCGGGCGGTGGCGGCGTTCATGAACGTGCGCCGCACGGCCGAACTGGTATCTGTACGGCAAAACAACCTGCGGCTCCTGCGCGAGGAACTGCGCGCCACCCGCGACCGTTTCGAGGTGGGCGAGGTGACGCGCACCGACGTGGCGCTGGCCGAGGCGCAGCTTGCATCGGCCCAGGCGGGATTGGCCGCGGCGCAGGGCGACCGGCGTCAGGCGGTCGAGGAATTCCGCAACGCGGTGGGCCGCGATCCCGGCGCACTCAGCCCGCCGACGCGGCTGCCGCAGCTTTCGGGCGATATCGACGGGGCCAAGGGGCTCGCCGTGCGCAAGCACCCCGACATCCTGATGGCGCAGCACTATGTCTCAGCTGCGGATATGGCCGTGCGGGCGGCCGAGGCCGATATCAAACCCAAGGTGAAATTCACCACCTCGCTGTCGGCCGGGGACGAGATATTGGGCGGCGACTATGACCGACAGGGCAGCGTCGGGGTTTCCGTCAGCGGCCCGATCTATCAGGGCGGGCGGCTCAGCTCTCTGGTGCGCAAGGCGATGGCTCAGCGCGACCAGCAGCGCGCCGGCCTGCATCTGACGCGGCTGCAGGTGGAACAGGATGTGGGCAATGCCTATGCCGACCTGCTAGCCGCCCAGGCGAGCCGAAAGGCCCGTTTGGAAGAGGTGCGCGCCGCGCGCGTCGCCTTTGAGGGATTACGCGAAGAGGCCAAGCTGGGCGCGCGTACCACGCTGGACGTGCTGGATGCCGAACAGGATCTGCTTGATGCACAGGCGGGCTTGATCGACGCCGAGACGGCGCTTTACGTCGCGGCCTACACGGTGCTGGAAACGATCGGGGAACTGACGGCCAGCGACCTGCGGTTGAACGTCCAGATCTACGATCCGGCGGCCTATTACAACCTGGTCAAGGACGCGCCTGTGCCGATCAGCCCGCAGGGGCAAAAGCTGGACCGTGTGTTGCGCGCGCTCGGCAAAGAGTAGAATTCTAGCGAACCAGTTGTGTGAAATGGGCCCGGGCGGTAGACTGCCCGCAGGCAAGAGTGGTAATTGAGCATGTCAGATCCCATCGCGAACGCGGATATAGAGGATGTCCTGTCGTCCATTCGCCGGCTTGTTTCGGCGGAAGAGCGCGGCGAACGCCCAGGCAGACCGCAACCGAATAACAGGAAAAATCCCAGTGCAAAGCTGGTTCTGACCCCGGCCCACAGGGTCGATGACGCGCAACCGGAAGATGCAGAGGATGCAGCCCTGGGCATGGATCAGGGCCATGTCGGCGAAGGCGAGGAAGCCGGAATCGAGATCGACCTGCCAGAGCCGGATATGTCCCTGAGCGCCGAAGAATTCGACACGATTGAGGATGCCGAGGTGGTCGAGGAAGGGGACGCCCCGGCCGAAGCCATTGACGCGGCGGGCGATCATACCGGGCTTGATGAGCACCAAGCCGACGACGAGGACGCGCTTTCCGACGATGAAGAACTGGCATGGTTCATGCGCCACACGGCCCCCGAGGGGGAGGGGGACACATCCGACGATGCCGCCGCGGCACAGGACGACACGCCTGAACCAAATTTGGGCGATGCCGCCCGGGATTCGGACGACGAAGAGGCGTATTTTGCGGCGGAAACAGACGAATACACCGACGACGCCACTGCCGACGCCACCGCCGAAGACACCGCCGCAAAGGTCGATCTGGGCGAAATCGGCGCGCGTATCGCCGAATTCGAAAGTGTCGTGGCCGAACAGCCCGGCGACTGGGAACCTGATGGCGCGCCGGATGACGGCGATAACGCCGCCGATCCGGTTTCGCCCTTGCCTTGGGACGATCTGGAACGCGACGTGTCAGAGCCGGGCGACCAAGCACAGGACGGCGCGGCCGATGGCGCAGAGGACCGTACGGACGCTGAAAGCGGCTGGTATTTCGAGGATTCGCTGATCGACGAGGACGCGCTGCGCGACCTGATCGGCGAAATCGTCCGGCAGGAGCTGCAGGGCGCGCTGGGCGAACGGATCACGCGTAATGTGCGCAAGTTGGTGCGCCGCGAAATCCACCGCGCATTGATGTCTCAGGGCCTCGACGACTGAGCGCCATCCGTCGGCTCGGCAGCGAGGCTGAGCAGCAGATCGAGGTCGAGATGCGCCGCAACATGCGCCGCCAGCGCATAGAGTGTGGCACCCTTACCACCGGCTGAAAGCGCGATGTCCGGGCGGCCCAGTGGCAAGCCCGCAAAGCATGTGTCTTAGGGCAGGCAAAGAAGAACCCCGGCCAGGGCACCAGCCCTTTGCATTTCATAGTGCAGCGGCGGGGCGCAAGGATATGGTTGTCGTCATACTGAAACGCGCTTGCGCAGGTCGCGAGCGCCACATCGGGAGCGACGAGTTCTACGGAATGGTCACGAAGCGGGAGCTTTGCTTTGATTGTGAGCTACGGATTGGACCCAGCAATATTTCCGAAGAACTCTTCGGGCGAATATATGCCTGTCGAGTTTGCTTCAGGTTCAGAAAAAGGTGAAGTTGATATAGCCTATCAGGGCAGATATTCCCAAAATGCCAGTGATGACGGCAAGAGGGATCAGCATCCCCGAGAAATATCCCAACCTCTCCACAAAGAGAATTGGCTTTCTGGCGATATGATCATCGTCGGAAACTTCGGGCAAATGGCCCTGCCCACCGGTAGATGTTAGCGGGTTGAGGAAGTGCTTTGCGAGGTACGAAAATATGACCAGGAAAAAGACAATTCCCGCGCCGCCAAACAATGAAAGCGCCAGGTATCCCGGCGCACCGCTGCCGCCAAATACGATCCAGCCCCAGAACGAAAGAGCCAGAATGCCAACCATGGTGAAAACACCAATACTGGCCATGGGCGTGATGTCGACCTCCGCCGCGCAGTTGCTGCATTTGTAACGGATAACCGAGCTATAGACTTGCATCCGGCGTGAGATCGGCAGCAATGTGGGCTGGGCGCATTCAGCGCATCGTCTGATCATCGGATGTCAACTCGCTCTTACCTGCTGTCTCTGTTCATTCCTGGTCATTGTTATCGCCACTCCGAAAAACCATCCTGTTTTGACCCGGAATGCCGATAGACTATAGCCTTGGAATCGGATTTCCTTGTTGGAAATTTGCAACTAAGACCATATGCCCTACCCGGCAAGGCCCAGTTTTCTCTTACGTTTCGTCGCTATATGATCTTACTTTCTGTCCTCACGCAAATTGAAAAAATCAAAGGCAAGGGACGAGGACATGGTGAAACTTCCGTATAAGATTTTCTCATCAGTGGTGCCGGTGGCCGCCGCACTTTTTGCAACCGCCGGTGTGGCAAGTGCCCAGGGCGATCTCTATTTCATGCACAATGCAAGCGCATATTATCTCTGGTCTGATTACGACACCTGCGAAAGTGACCTGAGCCGCAGCGGTCTTGATTGCCCGCCGGCCTTTGATTCTTCAGTCTGCGGCCATCATCTGGTTTCGAGCATGGCGACCCGCAATGTTGCCGCCGACAAGTTGAAGCGCAACGAAGAAGTGCTGTTGCGCCACACCAGCACGAACGAGGGGTTCTGCCGGGTCACGCCGTAACAAATCGGCCCCACCGGACGTCGCCATGACGCTGATGAAAGCACTGCCGACCCAGAAGCCCCCGAAGAAATCTTTGGGGGCTTTATTCCTGTCTGGGGTTCGTGTTTGCTGAGCCACCCGCGGCGATCTGCATCATGAACTGCAAAGAAAAAACCCCGGCCAGGGGCACGGGGTCTTTATCTGGCCGGGCCCTGGGGCCAGGCATATGTGCGTTGTCTCAGGCTGCTTCGGCCTGCGCGGCGGCCTCGGCCTGGGCGGCGGCGTGACGACGCTCGCTTTCTTCGCGCGACAGCGCCACCGAGGTGCGCACACCCTTGGATACGAATTCCATCAGCCCGCCCACGACGCGTTCGTTCGGGTCGATGCCGGCACAGCTCAGTACCTCGCGGCCATCGCGCGAGCGCGCCCAGCGGGCGATCTGTTCCGGACCGTTGCCATACTTCTTGTCGTCTGCAATGGCATCGTCCAGTGCGGCCAGTACCACGGCTGCGAAAAGTTTGCGCGCACGGTTGCCCTGTTCGGCATTGAAAGCCGTGCCGTCAACGAAATCTTTCATGATCCGTCCTTGGTTCTTATTGCTCTTGCGTTTCTGGTGTTGGGCTGGTTATGGAGGACTTCGCCCGATTCGGATAGCCCTTTGGTGCATATCTGTCATGCGTATTGCGCAAGTCTTTCTGCATACGCATAACGAAATCGGTCATGTTGCCCCGCAGGCCAACCCAAGATATAGGGCCCGTCAAGATCTGATCAACCTTTTGCCACGAGAAAGACCCCATGCCCAAGATCAACGGAAACGAAATCCGCCCCGGCCATGTGCTCGAGCATAATGACGGGCTCTGGAGCGCGGTGAAGGTGGACCACGTCAAGCCCGGCAAGGGCGGCGCCTTTGCCCAGGTAGAGCTGCGCAACCTGCGCAATGGTAGCAAGCTGAACGAAAGGTTCCGCAGCGCCGACAAGGTAGAGCGGGTGCGCCTGGAACAGAAAGACCAGCAATTCCTGTACGAGGATAACGGCAAGCTGGTGTTCATGGACACCGAAACCTATGAACAGATCGAACTGCCGGCCGACATCCTGGGCGAACGCCGCCCGTTCCTGCAGGACGGAATGACCATCACCGTGGAATTCTACGAAAGCGAGGCGCTGAACGCCACGCTGCCGGCCAAGGTCACCTGCCGCGTGGTCGAGACCGAGCCGGTGGTCAAGGGCCAGACCGCCGCCAACAGTTTCAAGCCCGCGGTTCTGGACAACGGGGTCAAGGTGATGGTGCCGCCCTTTGTCGGCCAGGACGAGGATATCATCGTCAACACCGAAACCATGGAATATGCCGAGCGCGCCTGACGCCCGGCCGACCTGGTTTCAGCCCGCCTTGTCCTGATGCTCCAGCATCAGGATGGCATTACCCGCCTGCATCTCGCCCCCCGCGCGGTTGAAGCGCAGATAGGCGATGGCCTGATCCCCCGACTGGGTGAACAGCGTACCCGCGGGCTTGCCCCCGGCCGTGATCGGGGTGCCGACAGGCGCGGCGCCATCTATGCGCACTGTGACCAGCCCCTTTTGCAGGGTGGTCTTGTGCTTCATCCGCGCTGTCACCTCTTGCCCGACATAACAGCCCTTGCGGAAATCGACGCCATTGAGCCGCTCGAACCCGGCCTCGAGGATGAATGTCTCCGGCGTCAGCTCGATGCCCGTCTCGGGGATGCAGTGGCGCACCCGCAGCGCGTCGAAATCGGTGCCGTCGTCGCCCTCTTCGTCGCCATATAGCCGCCAGCCCATATCCGGGTGGCGCGGATCGGTCATCGCACCCTCGGACGGCGTGCCGGTGCCGCGTCGCAGCTTCAGCCCCGTCTCAGTAATATTCACATCGGCGCGCAGCTTGTACATCGTCAGCCGGCGGGCCAGGTCGGCGGCCAGCGCGGCATCGACGTCCAGCATGATCGCATCCCCCCGCCGGAACAGAAAGAAATCGGCGATGTACTTGCCCTGCGGCGTCAGCAGGGCGGCATAGACCAGCCCGTCATTCAGCTTGGCGACATCATTGGTCACCAGCCCTTGCAGGAAATGTTCGGCATCGGTGCCGGAAATTTCAAATACCGTGCGAGTCATCCCGCCTCCTATTTGGTTCGTGGGTGTAATATATGCGTTGATGGGCGGGGGAACAGGGTAACAGCATGCAACCAGGGCTTTCGGTGGTAATCCCGACGCTGAACGCGGGCCAGGGGCTGGCGCGCAGCCTGTCGGCGCTGTTTGAGGCGCAGGAGACGGGCCTCGTGCACGAAATCGTGGTCTCGGACGGCGGGTCGGATGACGACACGCTGGCGCTGGCCAGAGCGGCGGGGGCGGTTATCGTTCGTGGCGCGCCGTCGCGCGGCGGGCAATTGCAGCGCGGGGCCGCAGTGGCGGGGGGGGAGTGGCTGCTTTTCCTGCATGCCGACACGGTGTTGCCGCCGGACTGGGCGGGATGCGTGCAGGCGCATCTGCCCACGGGCCGGCCTGCCTGTTTCCGCCTGCGTTTCGATCGTGGGGGCAGGGCGGCGCGGTTGGTGGCGGGGTGGGCCAACCTGCGCACACGTCTGCTGCATCTGCCGTATGGCGACCAGGGGCTGTTGATCACGCGGGCCGAATATGACCGCGCGGGCGGGTTCCCCGATATTCCGCTGATGGAGGATGTGGCCCTGGCGCGGCGGCTGGGGCGGCGGCTGGTGGTCCTGCCCGCGACGGTGACCACGAACGCCGAAAGATATGTCCGCGATGGCTGGTTCAGGCGGGGCGCGCGCAACCTGTGGCTGCTGGTGTGCTATCTGTGCGGCGCAGACCCGGCGCGGCTGGTAAGGCGGTATTAATGGCCCTCAGAAAATCGTCCGCTTGGTTTCGTTGAACGCCTGTTGCACCGCCTTGAAATCGTATTCGCTGGCGACCCAATCCTCGAACGAGATCGGATCGCGCGCGTTGCGGGCCTCGTAAAGGTCGAGGATGTAATCCAGCACGCCGGTCTTCGTCCAATGGAAATGGATGTAGCGCGCGCTCAGCATACGCCGCGCCTCGGATACCGGGCGGCCCTCGATCACGATCAGATAGATGGCCGAGGCAAAACCGGCGCGGTCGGCGCCCGACTTGCAATGCATCACGAAGGGGCGCTCGATGGTGCGGAACGCCTCGATCACCTTCAGAATATCCCCGGTCGGGGCGGCGTGGCGGGCGTGAAAGGTGACGTTGACCAGGTTCAGCCCCAGTTCGCGGCAACTTTCCTCTTCGACCAGGTAGTGGGCAGCACCGCCGGCGCCGCGCAGGTTCAGGATCGACTTTATGCCCATCGCCTTGAGCTTTTCAAACCGGCGATGCGTCGGCTGGTTCGAGCGATAGACACCCGGCGCCACCTCGTCGAAATTGGTCCAGATCGTGCGCAGAACGGCGTGATCGAACCACAGGTTGTAGATGTGCGCGCGGCGGCGGTTCTCGGGCGTCGAAAGATCGGTATTGTAATGGGCGCGCAGATCCCGTTCCCAGTCGGCGATCCGTTTGAAAAGCTTCATTGCGATTTTTGCGCTCCACGTCCTGCGCCCCGCTGATCGGGCGCGACCCGTCTAGGGGCAACCGGCGCACAAGGCAAGCGGCGCGCGGGCGATTGACGCCGTCGCGCGGCGGCGTAAGGTCCGTCCGGCAAGTAACAGGAGATTACCCAGATGACCGATGCCGGCGGGCGGCCCTACCGGGCGATACCGGGCCCCAGCGTGGTGCCCGACGCGGTGTTGCGGGCCATGCACCGCGCGGCGCCCAACATCTACGAGGGCGAGATCGTCGATCTTACCGCCGGGCTGATCCCCGATCTGAAGCGCGTCGCGCGGACCGAGGGCGACGTCGCGATCTACATCGCCAACGGTCACGGCGCGTGGGAGGCAGCGTTGGCCAACACCGTCGCCCCGGGTGAACGCGTGCTGGTCGTGGCCACCGGGCGTTTCGGCCACGGCTGGGCCGAGATCGCCCAAGCCCGCGGGCTGGAGGTCGAGTTGATCGACTGCGGCACCCGGACCCCGGCCGACCCGGCCCGTGTCGAGGCCGCGCTCAGGGCCGATACCGATGGGCGCATCAAGGCGGTAATGGCCACCCATGTGGACACCGCCAGTTCCCTGCGTAACGACATCGCCGGCCTGCGCCATGCGATCGACGCCACCGGTGGTCATCCCGCGTTGCTGATGGCCGATTGCATCGCCTCGCTGGGCTGCGACCGGTTCGAGATGGATGACTGGGGTGCCGATGTCGCCGTCGCCGCCAGCCAGAAGGGGCTGATGCTGCCGCCGGGGCTGGGTTTTGTCTTTTTCAACGACCGTGCCGCCAGCGCGCGCGCCCGGCTGTCTGTCGTGTCGAAATACTGGGACTGGGTGCCGCGCGCCGCGCCCGAACGGTTCTACCAGTATTTCGGGGGTACCGCACCAACCCATCACCTCTATGGGCTGCGCGCCGCGCTGGACATCATTCATGCCGAGGGGGTCGAGGCCGTCTGGGACCGGCACGAACGCCTGGCGCACGCCATCTGGGCCGCGTGCGAGGCATGGGGGCAGGGCGGCGCGCTGAGATTGAACATCGCCGACCCGGCGCATCGCAGTCGCGCGGTGACGGCGCTGGCGCTGAACCCACCAGACGCCACCCGCCTGCGCGGCTGGATGGAACAGCACACAGGTGTCACACTGGGCATCGGGCTGGGCATGGAAAGCGCCGCCGACCCCGGCGCCGACGGTGCCTTTCGCATCGGCCACATGGGGCATGTCAATGCGCATATGGTGCTGGGGGTCCTGGGTGCGATGGAGGCGGGTATGCAGGCGCTGGATATCGTGCACGGCTCCGGCGCCCTGGCCGCCGCCGCAGGGGTGATCGCGGCGCCCTAGGCGCCCGCGCGCCGGCTAAAGCGCGAGATCGCCAAGTTCAGCACATACCCGATGGCCAGCACCACTGGCATGCCGAAAACTGCCCAGAGCACGGCAAATATCCACAAAAGATTGACCAAGGCCATCACAAGTGCAGCATTGGTGTAGTTGGGTGCTTTTGGCAGAACCCCGCGTTTCATGACCCGATTTTAGCGCAAAATCGGCGCCTGTCAGAAAAAATTGCAGGACGTGCGGTTCAGCCGCGGGCCTCTGCAAGCGCACCGGGCAGAGCCTCGGCCAGAATGTCCAGGTCCTGCGGGCGGCCGCAACTGACGCGGATACAGCGGTTTTGCGGCGCAACGAAGGGCATGCGAACAAAGACCCCGCGTGCGCCCAACGCCTGAACGATGCGCTTGGCCAGCACCCCGTCACCGCCGCAATCCACGGCGACAAAGTTGGTGGCAGAGGGCAGGGCGCTCAGCCCGTTCTGTTCCGCAATGCGGGTGATTTCCTCGCGCGCCCTGGCGACCTCGGCCTGCACATGGGCCAGCCAGGCTCCATCTTGCAACGCCGCCAGTGCACCCGCTTGCGCCACCCGGTTCATGCCGAAATGGTTGCGGATCTTGTCGAAGGCGCGGATCAGGTCGGTCTGCCCCAGCGCATAGCCCACCCGAGCCCCGGCCATGCCGTAAGCCTTTGAAAAGGTGCGCATGCGGATCACCCTTGGGTCATCGGCGGCCACCGGCGCGGCGGTGCCCTCGGGCGCGAATTCGACATAGGCCTCGTCAAGCACCATCAGGCACCCGTCGGGCAGTGCATCCAGCGCGGCGGCAATCGCCTCGCCTTGGTGCCAGCTGCCCATCGGGTTGTCTGGGTTGGCGACATAGACGATCTTGGCGCCGGTCTCTGCCGCGTGGGCAACCAGGGCATCGGGGTCTTCGGCGTCATCCCGATAGGGCACCGTTTTCAGCACACCGCCGAACCCGGTGACATGGTAATTGAAGGTCGGATAGGCCCCGTCGGAGGTGACCACCACGTCGCCCGGCTCGATCAAGAGCCGCACCAGGTTGCCCAGCAGCCCATCTATACCCTCGCCCACCAGCACGTTTTCCACCGCCACGCCGTGATGTGCGGCCAGCGCGGCGCGCAGGTCATGGCTGTTGGGATCGCCGTATTTCCAGACATGCGCCAGCTCTGCCTGCATCGCCTCCAACGCCTTGGGCGAGGGACCGAAAACGCTTTCGTTGGCGCCCAGCCGGGCGCTGAACGGCTCGCCCCGCGCGCGTTCCAGTTCCTCGGGGCCGACAAAGGGCACGCTGGCCGGCAAGCCGTCGATCAGGGCGGTATAGCGCGGCCCGGCCATGGCTCAGGCCACTTCCGCCAGCCGGTTCAACGCATCACGCAGCTTGGCTTCTTCGGCGGTGCGGGCACGCAGGTTGTCGCGGGTTTCCTCGACCACGTCGGCGGGGGCGCTTTCGGCGAATTTGGGGTTGTCCAGGCGCTTGCGCAGGCCGTTGATTTCCTTTTCCAGCTTGGCCACGGATTTTTCCAGCCGCGCCTTTTCCGCCGCCACGTCGATCAGGTCGGCCACGGGCAGGGCAAAGACGCCGCCCTCGACCGGGATGGTGATCGCGCCCTTGGGCAGGGTGTCGGTGCGCGTCAGGCTGTCGATCCGCGCGAGGCGCTTGATCATCGCCTCGTTGCGCTCCCAGGCCTGTTCGCCCGCCGCGTCGATCTCGGTCACCAGCACCGGCACCTGCAGCCCGGCCGGCACGTTCACCTGCGCCCGGGCGGAACGGATCGCCTCGATCAGCGAGATGACCCAGTTGATTTCCCGGTCGGCGTCGGCGTCGATCAGTTCGTCCCCGTAGGTCGGCCAGTCGCCATGCACCAGCATCTTGTCGCGCTTGCCCAGCGTCTGCCACAGCTCTTCGGTGATGAAGGGCATGATCGGGTGCAGCAGCACCAGGCATTGGTCAATTACCCAGGCCATGGTTTCGCGGGTCTCGGCCTGCTCGGTTTCGGTGCCGTCCATCAGCAGGGGCTTGGAAAACTCGACATACCAATCGCACACCTTTCCCCAGACAAAGGCATAGAGCGCATTGGCCGCGTCGTTGAAGCGGAACTCGGAAAGTGACAGATCGACGATATTACGGACCTTGGCAGTTTCCCCGACGATCCAACGGTTTACGGTGATTTTCGGCTGCGGGATGGTGCCGATCGATCCGGTCGCGCCATGCATTTCGGCGAAACGCGCGGCATTCCACAACTTGGTGCCGAAATTCCTATAGCCGGCAATGCGTTGCGTCGAAAGCTTGAGGTCACGCCCCATCGCCGCCATCGCCGTCAGGGTAAAGCGCACCGCGTCGGCGCCGTACTCGTCGATCAGCTCCAGCGGGTCGAGCACGTTGCCCAGGCTCTTGGACATCTTCTTGCCCTTCTCGTCACGGACGAGGGCATGAACGTAGACATGATCGAACGGGCGCTGCCCGACGACGGCGTACTGCATCATCATCATCCGAGCGACCCAGAAGAAGATGATGTCGAAGCCGGTGATCAACACGTTGGTGGGAAAGTATTTTTTCAGCTCCGGCGTGTCCTCGGGCCAGCCCAGTGTACCGATGGGCCAGAGGCCGGAGGAAAACCAGGTGTCGAGCACGTCGGGGTCGCGCCAAATGTATTCGGCTTCCGGATCTGAAAATACTGCATCGTCATTGCTGCTAGGCGGTTCCTGTAGAACGACGATTTTGTCGTTTGAGTAGTTCGCCTTTGCCCACTCAATGGCCTGCTGCTCTGAAGCGCAACAAATCATGTCTCTTGTGCTTTTCAGATTCTCGTAACCACCTCCGTCTTTCGCGCGACGACCATACCACACCGGGATCTGATGCCCCCACCACAGCTGGCGGGAAATGCACCAGGGCTCGATGTTTTCCAGCCAGTGGAAATACACCTTGCGGTCGGATTCGGGCATGATCGTGGTTTCGCCGCTGCGCACCGCGTCGATGGCCGGCCCGACGATCTGGGCGGTGTCGACGAACCACTGATCGGTCAGCATAGGTTCGATTACGACTTTCGAGCGATCACCAAACGGCTGCATGATCGGCTTTTTATCCACAAGCGGGACCAGTTCGCCTTGATCATTTTCAACCATGACCGCCAAACCTTCACTGGTGATCTGATCGACCACCTTTTCACGGGCTTCAAAGCGGTCCAGCCCGCGCAGGTCGTCGGGCACGAGGTTCAGCGCGTCCACCTCTTCGACGGTGAAATCGGCGCCCTCGGCAATTTCCTGCGCGCGTTTCGCGCAGGTGGCGTAATCCGCGCCGTCGCTGCGCATATGCGCGCTTGTGTCCATCAGCCGGTACATCGGGATGTTGTTGCGGCTGGCGACGCCGTAGTCGTTGAAGTCATGCGCGCCGGTGATCTTGACCGCGCCCGATCCGAAATTCGGGTCGGGGTATTCGTCGGTGATGATCGGGATCAGCCGCCGGTGTTCCTTGGGCCCCACCGGGATTTCGCAAAGTTTCCCCACGATTGGCGCGTAGCGTTCATCCGAGGGGTGCACCGCCACCGCGCCATCGCCCAGCATGGTTTCGGGCCGGGTCGTGGCGATGGAAATATAGTCGCGCTCTTCCTCCAGCACGACATTGCCGTCGGCGTTGCGTTCGACATAGGTATAGGTCTCGCCCCCCGCCAGCGGGTACTTGAAGTGCCACATCGAACCCGGCACCTCGGTATTCTCGACCTCGAGGTCCGAAATCGCGGTCTCAAAATGCGGGTCCCAGTTCACCAGCCGCTTGCCGCGGTAGATGAGGCCCTTGTTGTACATGTCGACAAAGACCTTGATCACCGCGTCGTGGAAATTGCCCTCTTCGCCCTCGGGCGCGCCGGGCGCGCCGGACATGGTGAAGGCGTTGCGCGACCAGTCGCACGAGGCCCCAAGCCGCTTGAGCTGGTTGATGATCGTGCCGCCTGATTCCTGCTTCCATTCCCAGACCTTGGCCAGGAATTCCTCGCGCGTGAAATCGGTCCGGCGCTTGCCCTCTTGTGCAAGCTGGCGTTCGACCACCATCTGCGTGGCGATGCCGGCATGGTCCTGCCCGGGCTGCCACAGCGTGTCATAACCCCGCATCCGGTGCCAGCGCACCAGGATGTCCTGCAAGGTGTTGTTGAAGGCATGCCCCATGTGCAGACTGCCGGTCACGTTGGGCGGCGGGATCATGATGCAGAAGGTTTCGTCGCGGTTGGCATTGGCCCCGGCGCGAAAGGCCCCGGCGCTTTCCCAGGCGTCGTAGATGCGGCCCTCGGCCTGTTTGGCGTCGAATGTCTTGTCCATCGCCATCTCTCGCGCTTCCCTTGCGTGTATTGCCCCAAAAGGATCGCGCCCCGAATAGCGAATGTGCGCGCCAAGGGAAAGCCGTTATGCCGGCACTTGGATTTTGCGGGTCTTTGTCGCAGGATCGGGCGCATGACCGGCGATACGCCCCTTTCCCCGGTGCCGATGTGGCGCCTGTTTCTGAAAATGGGCGGCTGGTTCGTCATTGGACTGGGCGTGCCGTTGCTGGTGATGGCCCTGATCGGGCAGTTGATGTTCGTCACCGCCAAACGGTTCGAGGCCGAGGGCCGGCACACGCTGGCGCTGGTGACCGAGAAATACATCACCGAAAGCACCGATTCTGACGGCGACAAGACCATCACCCGTTGGCTGGACCTTGAATTCAGCACGCAGGCCGGCGAACGGATCGCCATGAGCAAATCGGTCAGCAAGGGTGAGTATCACCGCGCCATCGAAGGCGAAGAGATCGACCTGTGGTACCTCGAAAGCGCGCCGCAAAAGGTCGAGATCACCCGCGGCAGCAACGCCCGCGGCGCGCGCATCCTGCAGATCGTCATGATGGTTCTGGGCGCGATCTGGCTGGGGCTTTTCTGGGTGGTCGGGCGCTGGGTGGTCGAGGCGGTGCGCGCGCGCCGCTATGGCGCCTTTGAGACAGCAGAGGTGACAGAGGTTTTTCGCACCTCGGTCAGGGTCAACAACCGCCCCCGTTACCGGCTGAAGTGGCGCGACGGGCAGGGACGCGAAGGAAAGAGCCTGCTGCACAAGGCTGAAGAGTTGGAGGGGTTCGGCCCCGGCGCCCCTGTACGCATCTATCAGGGACTCAAGCGCAGCTGGTGGGCCGGCGACATCGGCGACCGGGCCGAGTAACGGCGGGCCGGGGCGCAAACGGCACAGACGCGACCGGGATATCTTCAACCAGAAAGAAGCAGGGTCGAAGCGCCCTGACCGGCACGCGCCACACTATCTGGTCGCGCCGGCCGGCAGGGCTGCTTCTTCCTGGTGCGGTCATCGGCTCCCCAGCCTGTACCGCGGCAATGACTCTGGAGACGCAGGATTAAGAATTCGTTACTGCTACTTTCTGGTTTCAAATACCCAAACAGCGCGCCGTCGGCGGCCAGCGCCCCCTTGCCAGTCTGGGCGCCCCGGCGTATACGCGCGCCCTGATCCTCGACATTGGAGCCTTGAGATGCACGGCAGCGCCAACCTCAACATCATGATCAAGGCGGCGCGCAAGGCGGGGCGGTCGCTGGTCAAGGATTTCCGCGAAGTGGAGAACCTGCAATCCTCGATGAAGGGGGCGGGTGATTTCGTCAGTCGTGCCGACATCGCGGCCGAAAAGATCCTGCATGACGAATTGCGCGGCGCGCGGCCCAATTACGGTTGGCTGGCCGAAGAGGGCGGCGAAGAGCCGGGCGAGGACCCGACCCGCCGCTGGATCGTCGATCCGCTGGACGGGACCACCAATTTTCTGCACGGGCTGCCGCACTGGGCGATCTCGATCGCGCTCGAACACAAGGGCCAAGTGGTGGCCGGTGTCGTTTTCGACGCGGCCAAGGATGAACTTTTCTGGGCCGAAAAGGGCGAGGGCGCGTGGCTGAATGAAACCCGCCTGCGGGTGTCGAACCGTGCGCGCATGATCGAGGCGCTTTTTGCGACCGGCGTGCCCTTTGGCGGGCGCTCGGACCTGCCGCAGACGTTGCAGGAACTGGCGCGCCTGATGCCGTCCTGCGCCGGGGTGCGGCGTTGGGGTTCGGCGGCGCTGGACATGGCCTATGTCGCCGCCGGTCGCTACGAGGGGTTCTGGGAACGCCGCCTGAACGCCTGGGACATCGCCGCCGGGTTGATTATCGTGCGCGAGGCGGGTGGGCTGGCCGATCCGCTGCGCGAGGGGCGTGATATCCTTGCCGATGGCGAGGTGATCTGCGCCAACGAGGTGATCTTTAACAAGTTCGCGGGTCTCGTCCGAGGCGGCTAAGTGCCGCCGGGCGTTACCTGTCCGAGGGGTGGTTCACCCCGTCCGACCACGGGATCGGCTCCAGCAAGGCCGGGTTTACGCCGTCGATGCAGCCGATATTGACGCCGTATTCGCCGGGGTTCGAACGCCGCCGGTGATGGGTGTAGATGCCGCAGACCGAACAGAACCAGTGCCGCGCGGTGCCGGTATTCCAGGTGTAAAGCGTCAGCTTGTCGGCCCCCCTGACCACCTCCAACGCGTCGACGGGCACGCCGATGGTGGCCGCCCCGCGCCGGCGGCAGAAGCTGCAATCGCAGCGATGCGCCCCGGCCAGCCCCTCGGCGGGCATGGTGAGGTGCAGTTCAACTGCGCCGCAATGGCAGGTGGCGCGCGCCTTGGTCATCGTTTCCGCCTCACCGTCGGGATGTGGCTGCGCGTATAGGTGTATTCGGCATCGGGGTGCGGCGGGTGGCCGTGGGTGCGGCTCCAGAATGCCTGCCCGCCCTTGCGCAGAAGGACCGGCAGCGTCAGCAGCCCGCCGATGACGAAACCGCCGGCATGGGCCCAGTAGGCAACGCCGCCCTGGGTCGCATCCGTGCCCACGCTGCCGATAAGCTGCAAGCCGAACCAGATCGCCAGCATGATCCAGGCGGGGATGGTGATGATGCGGATCAGGAAGATGAAAAATATCAGCACATCCACGCGCGCTTTGGGAAAGAGCAGCAGGTAGCCGCCCATCACGCCCGCGATCGCGCCCGAGGCGCCGACCGTGGGTACGGTTGCGTCGGGGGCGGCCATCACCTGTGCCAGTGCCGCGCCGATGCCGCAGGCGAGATAGAAGAAGAGATAGCGCATGTGCCCCATCTCGTCTTCCATATTGTCGCCGAAAATCCACAGGAACAGCATGTTGCCCGCCAGGTGCAGCAGCCCGCCATGCAGGAACATCGAACTGACGATGCCGGAATAGGCGCCCTGGTGGGTGACCTGGGCCGGCACCATGCCCCAGTCGTAAAAGAACAGGGTCAGCGCGCGCGGGTTATCAAAAAGCGGCCAATATGAAAGGAAAATCAGGACATTGGCCGCGATCAACGCCCACGTCACATATGGTTTGCGCCCCGAGGGGTTATGGTCGCGGATCGGAAACATGCCAGCAAGCTGGGGGCAAAGCCGGGCCCCGTCAAGCAGTCACTCGACGCGGCCCGGTGTTGTGGTGCCCGCTCAGGCCGCCCCGCCCAAAAGCGCGGCGTTGCCGCCGGCGGCGGTGGTGTCGACGCAGACATGGCGTTCATGCGCGACATGGGCGGCATCGGGCAGGCCGGTGATCAGCGGCAGGATCGGCCCCTTGCGGGCGGCAAGCGCCCCGGCATAGGCGCGGCCCCTGTCCGCATCCCCCCACCACAGCACGCCAGAGAGCCCCTGCAGCCCTGTCAGAACCTCGGGTGTGACCGTGCCCGCAACCTCGACCGCGGCGCCGCCAATGGCGCGCACCGCCTCTGCCTGCGCGTGCGCGGTGGTCTCGCCCGGGCCGAGGCAGAGCAGCGCATCGCGGCTATAGCTGCCCAGCCGGTTCGATTCGCCCGTGGGGCCGGGCAGCACCAGATCATCCAGCCTTTCACCGGCGCCGGAATTGGCCTGCCGCAGGCGCGCGACCAGATCGCCGGTGTCCTGCCCCGGCCAGTTGTTGCCCTGCATGGCTGCATCCTGGCGGGTAAAGCGCGCCAGGTAATGCGGCCCGCCCGCCTTGGGGCCGGTGCCCGAAAGCCCTTCGCCGCCAAAGGGCTGGCTGCCGACGATGGCGCCGATCTGGTTGCGGTTGACATACATGTTGCCGGCCCTGACGCGTTCGGTCACATGCTGAACGCGGTCATCGATGCGGGTCATCAGCCCGAAGGTCAGGCCATAGCCGGTGGCGTTGATGGCGTCGATCACAGCATCGAGTTCGTTGGCGCGGAAGGTCGCAAGGTGCAGGACAGGGCCGAAGATCTCGCGCTCCAGATCGGCAATGCCGCCCACGCGGATCAGCGTCGGTGCAACGAAGGTGCCGGCGTTGGGGGTCTTGATCTCGTGGATCAGCCGCCCCTCTGCGCGGGCAGACTGGATATGGGCCATGATGCCGGCGCGGGCCTCTTCGTCGATCACCGGGCCGACATCGGTGTGCAGGTGCCAGGGCGCATCGAGCCGCAACTCATCCATCGCGCCGGTCAGCATTTCGGTCAGGCTGTCGGCAATGTCTTCCTGCACATAAAGGCAGCACAGCGCCGAACAGCGTTGCCCGGCCGACTGGAACGCGCTTTCGACGATGGCCTGCACCGCCTGTTCGGGCAGGGCGGTCGAATCGACGATCATCGCGTTCAGCCCGCCGGTTTCGGCGATAAGCGGCGCGCCGGGGGTCAGGTTCTCGGCCATCGCGGCGCGGATCTTCATCGCCGTCTCGGTCGAGCCGGTAAAGGCCACGCCGCCGACGCGCGGGTCGGAGGTCAGCGCCGCGCCCACCTCGCCCGCACCGGGCAGCAGTTGCAGCACCGTGCGGGGCACGCCGGCCTCATGCATCAGGCGCACCGCCACATGGGCGATCAGCGGGGTCTGCTCGGCCGGTTTGGCAAGCACCGCGTTGCCCGCCGCCAGCGCGGCGCTGATCTGGCCGGTGAAGATCGCCAGCGGAAAGTTCCACGGGCTGATGCAGGTAAAGGTGCCGACCGGCGTGGCCTCGGGCGCGTTGGCGGCGTAGTAGCGCAGGAAATCGACCGCCTCGCGCAGCTCGGCCACCGCATCGGGCAAGGATTTGCCGGCCTCGCGCGCGATCACCGCGAACAGCTCGCCGTGGTTTTCCTCATAGAGGTCGGCCACCCGGGTCAGCACAAGGGCGCGCTCTGCCGCCGTGGCCTGCCACGGCTCGGCCGCCGCCAGCGCAGTTTGAATATCGGCGTCGCTGGCAAAGCGCACCTCGCCGGGGCTGTCGGCCGGGTCGGCGGGGTTGGTTGCGGCGTGTGCGGGCCGGGGCGCGGCAGTGCCGGCAATGATGGGTGCGGCCTGCCAATGGTGGTTGGCAAAGCGGCTGCGCGCGGCCTCTATCGCGTCAAGCGTTGGCTGGTGGGTCAGGTCGAAGCCCTTGGAATTTTTCCGTTCGGGCAGGAACAGCGCTGGGCCGTCGGGCAGGCGTGGCGTGTCGTCCGCGATCGCCTCGAACGGGTCGCGCGCGACCTCTTGGGGCGGCACATCTTCGTCGACGATCTGGTTGACAAAGCTCGAGTTGGCGCCGTTTTCCAAAAGCCGCCGCACCAGGTAGGCCAGCAGGTCGCGATGCGCGCCAACCGGGGCATAGATGCGGCAGCGTGTGCCCTCGGCCGCCTTGATCAGGTCATGCAACGCCTCGCCCATTCCGTGCAGGCGTTGGAACTCGAACACCTCGCGGTTCGGCGCCATTTCGAGGATCGCCGCCGCCGTATGGGCGTTGTGGGTGGCGAATTGGGGATAGATGCGGTCGGTCATCCCAAGCAGCTTGCGCGCGTTGGCGATGTAGGAAACATCGGTAGCAGGTTTGGAGGTAAAGACCGGAAAGCCGGCGACCCCCTCGACCTGGGCGCGCTTGACCTCTGTGTCCCAGTAGGCACCCTTGACCAGACGCACCATGATGCGCCGGTCAAGGCGCTGGGCAAGGGCATAGAGATAGTCGATCACCAGCGAGGCGCGCTGGCCATAGGCCTGCACCACCACGCCAAATCCGTCCCAGCCCGTCAGAGCAGGTTCCGACAGCGCCGCCTCGATCACGTCGAGCGACAGCGACAGACGGTCGGCCTCTTCGGCGTCGATGTTCAGCCCCATGCCCGCCGACCGGGCGAGCAGGGCCAGACCGCGCAGGCGCGGCACCAGAACGTCCATCACCCGGTCGCGCTGCGCCACCTCATAGCGTGGAAACAGCGCCGACAGCTTGATCGAGATGCCGGGATTGTCGCGGATGTCGCGGTTGGTGGCGGCGGTGGAAATGGCGGTGATGGCGCGGGAATAGGCCAGGTGATAGCGGTTCGCGTCGGCATCGGTGCGCGCGGCCTCGCCCAGCATGTCATAGGAATAGGTATAGCCCTTGTTTTCCATCCCGGCGGCGCGTGTCATCGCGGATTCGATGGTTTCGCCCAGCACGAACTGGCGGCCCATTTCCTTCATCGCGCGGCCGACGGCGGTGCGGATTACCGGCTCGCCCAGCCGGCGGATGGCGCCGCGCAGGTGGCCCACGGGGCCGGGTTCGTCGTCTTTCAGCACCTTGCCGGTCAGCATCAAGGCCCAGGTCGAGGCATTGACCAGCGGCGAGGTGGAATGCCCCATGTGGCGGCCCCAGTCGCTGGGCGCGATCTTGTCCTCGATCAGCGCGTGGATGGTTTCGGCATCGGGCACGCGCAGCAGCGCCTCTGCCAGGCACATAAGGGCGATGCCCTCGTCGGTGGAAAGGCCATATTCGGCCAGGAACACCTCCATCAGGCCGGGACTCGACTGGCTGCGGATGTCGCGCACCAGCTCTGTCGCGCGTCGACAGATGCGCGCGCGCCTGTCGCTGTCCAGATCGGCGAGCGCGATCAGTTTCGTGATCGTTTCGCCCTCAGCGGCATAGGTGGCAAGGTCGATGGCGCGGCGCTGGTCGCTGTCATACGGCATGGCGGTATCCGATCATGAGGCCAAAGAGAATTGACCCATTATATCACTGTCAAACTTGTCATATTTCCCGAATAATGCCAAAACACGGGCGAATATCCCGAAAAATGGGGGCACGACAATGCAAGATGACCAGCCCGATCTTGACCGGTTCGACCGCGCGATTCTGCATGTCCTGGCCGGGGATGGACGGATCAGCATCACCGACCTGGCCCGCGCGATAGGCCTGTCGAAATCGCCCACCCAGGCGCGGCTGCGGCGGCTGGAAAAAAGCGGCGTTATCACCGGCTATCGTGCCCAGATCGACCCGATCAGGCTGGGGCAGGATCACGTCAGCTTTGTCGAGGTGCGTCTGCACGACACGCGTGAGGCGGCGCTTGCGGCCTTCAATGCCGCGGTGCTGCGGGTGCCCGAGATCGAACAGGCCTACATGATCGCGGGCAATTTCGACTATCTGCTGAAAATCCGCACTCACAGCATGGCCGATTACCGGCGTGTCCTGGCCGATCGGGTCTCGACCCTGCCGCATGTCGCCAGCACCTCGACCTACGTGGCGATGGAGGCGGTCAAGGAAGACGCTCTTGAGGATGTGATTTGATTGCGCGGGCGGGCGCGTCATAATCCCAACGCATGAAACGGTATCTTGGCATGATGCTGTTCGTTCTGGCGGCGCCGGCCCGGGCCGGGGATTGCCCGCCACCACCGGACAGGGCGGATGAGCTGACGCAGCTGATCGAGGCGGTGCAGCAGGCCCCCGACGCCCAGAGCGCGCGGCTGATTTCCAACGATATGTGGGAAATATGGGCCGACGCCCCCGACCCCCACGCGCAGGAACTGCTGGACGAGGGCATGACACGGCGTGCGGCGTTCGATCTGAACGGCGCTGTTGCCGCCTTTGATGCACTGATCGACTATTGCCCCAACTATGCCGAGGGCTACAACCAGCGCGCCTTTGTCAATTACATCCGACAGGATTATGCTGTGGCGCTGCCCGACCTGGAACGCACGCTGGAGCTGTCGCCGCGCCACTTGGGTGCGATGTCGGGCAAGGCGCTGACGCTGGTCGCGCTGGGCCGCAATGGCGAGGCGGCGCTGGCGCTGCGCGCTGCGCTCAGGCTCAATCCCTGGCTGAGCGAGCGCGGCCTGCTACCGGCGCTGGAGGCGACCGAAGACGACATATAGCGATGCCCCACCGTCCCAATTGGGCCGTTTACACGCGGGCTATTGTGGCTATTCTGCGCGCCGCAGGCCCGCGTGGTGGAATGGTAGACACAGGGGACTTAAAATCCCCAGGCCGAAAGGCCGTGCCGGTTCGAGTCCGGCCGCGGGTACCAATTTGATCGAATCAGTATCCGACTATTGGCGCGCACGTTAAGGGCGACCGCCGAGGTTAATCAAACAACCCCGGCATGCGCCGTGCGCTCGGCCGAATTGGCACCGTTAATGCCAATTCGGAGGGCGGCCGCGATTCAGATTGCAAGATCGTCCAGTGATTTGCCCTGATCAAGATACGCCTTGATCCAATTGGGTTTGCGCCCGCGGCCGGTCCAGGTGCGCGACGGATCGGCAGGGTCGGCGTATTTTGGGGCGCTTACGGTTTGTTTTCCAATGTTTTTTGCGGCATCGGCACCGAAAATCTCGCTTATCGAAAAGCCCATTTCCCGAGCGGTCTTTTCGATAGCGGCTTTCGCCTCCTTGAGCGCTTTCTTTTCCTGTGTCGCGATTGCTGCGGCAACAGCGTTTTGCAATTGCCGGAGTTCGGGAAGGCTCATATCAGCCAAATCTGATTTCTTGATGGTCATTACGGGCTTCCTGAAATTGGTTTCACCAAAGCTATTCATATATGTAATAGGGAATATGGGAAATCAAAAAAAACTGAACCGGCATCCCGAATTTGAATGCAAATCCCGAGAGTGTTGCAAATGGACAAGGTCGGCGTGCCCAGCGGCGTATCAGCCGCGCCCGCCAGAGAAACGCGCCTGCCAGTCTTCGCGCTGTTCATCGGTGATCTTTGCAAACAATACATCGGGCACCGTGAAACCATGACCGGCCGGCAGGGCGGACAGGGCGGCGGTCACGTCGTCGGGCCAGCCGGCGCCCTGTGCGTTCATCGCTGCCAGCATCGCCGCGCTGGCGTCGGGGATGAACGGCGCCGAAAGCACCGCGTAGACCGGGATAAGGTTCAGCGCCAGCCGGATCTGCGCCGCGGCGCGCGCCGGGTCTTCCTTGAAGGCGGCCCAGGGCGCGGCCTCTTGCAGGTATTCGTTGCCCGCAACCCAGATCGCCCGCAGGGCCGCCGCCGCCTTGCGAACCTCGATCGCATCCATATGCGCCTGATAGGCGGCGATCTTGGCCGTCAGGTCGGAAATCAACGCCTCTTCGCGGGGGCCGTATTCGCCGCCCTGGGGCACCTCTTCGCCGAATTTCGAGCGGCAGAACTTGGTCACGCGGCTGACGAAATTACCCAACACATCGGCCAGGTCCTTGTTGACGCTGACCTGAAAGTTTTCCCAGGTGAATTCGCTGTCGGAACTTTCCGGCGCATGGGACAGCAGCCACCAGCGCCAGTAATCCGCCGGCAGAATATCCAGCGCGTCATCCATGAACACGCCGCGGCCCTGGCTGGTCGAAAACTGGCCGCCGTCGTAATTCAGATAATTAAACGACTTGATGTAATCGACCAGCTTCCACGGCTCGCCCGATCCCATCAGCGTGGCGGGAAAGCTGAGCGTGTGAAAGGGGACGTTGTCCTTGCCCATGAACTGGGTATAGCGCACGTCGTCTGCGCCATTGTCGGTACGCCACCAGCGTTGCCATTGGCTTTCGTCCAGCCCCTGCGCGTCGGCCCATTCGGCGGCGCAGGCGATATATTCGATCGGTGCGTCGAACCACACGTAGAAAACCTTGCCCTCCATTCCCGACCACTGCGCGCCGTCGAATTGCACGGGGATACCCCAATCAAGATCGCGGGTAATGCCCCGGTCCTGCAGCCCGTCGCCATCGTTAAGCCATTTGCGCGCGATCGAGGTGGTCAGCACCGGCCAGTCGGTCTTGGCGTCGATCCATTCATTCAGCGTATCGCGCATCCGGCTCTGGCGCAGGAAAAGGTGCTTGGTCTCGCGCGTTTCCAGATCGGTCGATCCGGAAATCGCGCTGCGCGGGTCGATCAGGTCGGTGGGGTCAAGTTGCTTGGTGCAGTTCTCGCACTGATCGCCCCGGGCCTTGTCATAGCCGCAGTTGGGGCAGGTGCCCTCGATATAGCGGTCGGGCAGGAAACGACCGTCGGCAATGGAATAGACCTGTTGTTCCGTCACCACTTCGATCAACCCGGCCTCGTGCAGGCGCGCGGCCAGATGCTGGGTCAGCTTGTGGTTCTGCGGGCTGGAGGAGCGGCCGAAATGATCAAAGCTCAGGCGAAAGCCCCTGGAAAGCGCCTCTTGCACATCGTGCATCTCGGCGCAGTAGTCGGCCACCGGCTTGCCGGCCTTGGTGGCGGCCAGCTCGGCCGGGGTGCCGTGTTCGTCGGTGGCGCAGAGGAACAGCACCTCGTGCCCGCGCCCGCGCTGGTAGCGGGCAAAGAGGTCGGCGGGCAACTGGCTGCCCACCAGGTTGCCCAAATGCTTGACCCCGTTGATATAGGGGATGGCGGATGTGATCAGGTGGCGTGCCATGTCGCGCTGCGTCCTTCGGCCAATGTCACGCTTCCTTTAGCGAAGCTTGCCACCGGGTGCCAGAGGGCAGCGATGTTCAGCGGTCCTCGCGTGAGGTGCCGGTCAGCCGGCCGATGATGAAACTGGTGCGTGGCGACCAGACATAGCGGGTGCGTGGCCCGGCGGCGCTGCGCGCGCGCATCCGCACCAGCCCGAAGACGATCAGAAATGCGTGCCCCGCGGCGATCAGCAGGAACATTGCCGGCGGGCCGAAAAGATCGACCAGCGCCGAGGCCGCCAGCGGCGCGGCGATGGCACCCACCGCGTAAAAGAACATCAGCGCGGCCGACAGCTCGACCCGCTGGCTGCTGTCGGCAAAGTCGTTGGCGTGGGCCGCCGACACTGAATAGATCGGAAATGAGAACATGCCGAACAGGAACGCCGTCAGCATCACGCCGCCCGCGCTCAGCCCGTCGAGCGATGCAGTGACAAGGCAGGCGACGATGGTCAGGACCGAAAGCACGATCAGGACATGACGCCGGTCGTACTTGTCCGCCAGCCACCCCGCCGGGTATTGCGCCAGCGCGCCGCCCAGCACGAAGGCGGCCAGGAACCAGGCGATCTGGCTGGCGTCCAGGCCCACGCCCTCGCCGTAAAGCGGGCCGACCATGCGAAATGATGCGCTCGACAGCGCCGCCACCAGCACCCCCGCCGTGGCCAGCGGTGAGCAGCGGATCAGCAACCCCGGGCGCAACCGGGGCGCCGGCGGTGTTTCGGGCTGGCGCACGGTGGTCAGCGTCAGTGGCAGCAGCGAGGCGCAGCAGATGATGGCAAGGATGTTGTAGGACACATAGCTGGCCGGTTCGAGAACCGAGATCACCAGCTGCGCCATCAGCGATGCGCCCATGTCGGCCATCCGGTAGGTGCCCATTGAGCGTGCGCGCGCGTTGTTGTCGACCTTGGCCTGCAGCCACGCCTCGATCACCGTATAGCACCCGGCCACGCACATGCCTGTCGCCACCCGCATCAGCGCCCAGGCGTGCGGCTCGACAAACAGCATATGCGCCAGCAGGCCGATCGCCCCGGTGGCGGTAAAGGCGGCGAAGGCGCGGGAATGTCCGACGTTGCCCATCAGACGCGGCGCCCACCAGCAGCCGATGAAGAAGCCCACGAAATGGGCCGACCCCAACAGACCGATCTGGGTGGCGCTGAAGCCCAGCTTGAGCCCCGACAGCGCATCCAGCGGCACCACCCCGCCAGACGAAAGCTGTAGCAGGATCACCGACAGGATGAGGGCGGCGAATGAGATAAGTGTCCGCATGTCCGCCCCAGCATGGCAGCCTGATCCGGGTCGGCTGGCGCGTTTTCGACATGGCGGTGTCGTTTTGCGCGGCTCGTGACTATTTCGCGATATAGGCGAGGATGCGCAGGGTGATGGTGTCCCCGATCACGCCGGGATAGCCGCTGGCGCCAAACTCCGTGCGGTTGACCTGGCCGGTCAGCAGAACGATCAGCCGGTCGCGGTCTGTGGGCGCGGTTTCGGGCTGACGGTAGACGGCGGCGCGCAGAATGACGGGGCGGGTGACGCCACGCAGGGTCAGCTCGCCCGTCACGGTGGCGTCGCGCAGCCTGCCGGTGACAGAGGTGGACCGGAACCGGATCAGCGGATGGGTCGCGGTGTCGAGCATCGACGCCCCCCGCATCGCCTGCGTTGCCAAGAAAAACCCCGCTCGTGCGGCGCGCGCGTCAAGCGCCACGTCGACCCGGCTGGCCGGCAGGTTGTCGACATCGAGCGTTATCTGCGCCGCATGTACCGGCATGTGGCCGGTCATGTCCGCACCGTCAAAGACAAAACCGAATTTCACCGCCGAGCGGTTTTTGTCCAGCTCATAGTCCTCGGGCGCGGCGCATGCCGGCGTGGCGGCAACTCCGGCAAGGCTGACAAGGCAGAACAGCAGAACCCTGATCATGGCTTTTGGCAATTGCGGATTGGGCCTCGTATGGGCGGGGGTGCGGGTTGTCTGGCGCTGGCCGGGGCCAGCCCTTTGTCTAGCTGCTCACCGGGCAACGCGCCAGCCCCCGGACGGCAAAGGCGTGCGCGGCGGGATGTCCCGGGGGCCTTGAGCCACGATGCCGTGTCGGAGCCGCCGAGGGCGCGCATGTCGCCGATCGCGCCTTTGCCGCTGTCGATGCCTGTCTGAGCATTGCGCGGAAACACGGGCTCGCCCCGGTGCAGATGGCGCTGGAATGGGTGATGGGGCAGCCGTTTGCCTGCTTGGCGATCTTCATGGTGGCGTCGCGGGCCAGGCTTGCAACCGCGCTGGGCCGCGCCGATGTAACGCTGACAAAAGAGGCGCGCCAGGCCATCGATGACGCCGACCGCGCGCATCCGATGCGCTATTGACGCGGCTCAGCGCGGGGTCAGCTTTTCCAGTGCGGTGCCGTTTTCCCAGGTGCCGTGCAATTCGCGCCCCATCAGCACATAGACGACAGGCGTTGGACTACCCCAATCGACGGTGACGACGCGGCCCTCGATCTGGCCGCGCCCGGTATAGCTCTGGCTGGCGACGTTCCAATAGACCTCGACGGCGCTGCCCTGCTGGGAAATCTGCACCGCGCCGCGATAGACCGAGCCGTCGGGGTTCATCCCCCGCGCGTCATAGGTCCCGGCGATGTGGTAGACGGGCGTCTGCTGGGCTGCGGCCCCGGTGGCAAGCGTGGCCATCGCGGCCAGCGCCCCGGCAATGAAAAGGCGGCGGTCGGTCATGGCGTGTCTCCTTTTGCGCCAAAGCCTGGCGCGGCGCGGATGATCTGGCATACTAGCCTCGATTCGGGGTTCCAGCCCAGAGGGCGCGAACATGGCTCGGCAGGTTGCGTGCGGTGACATGGGCCTCGCGCACCAGGTGGTCGAAATGCCCGGTCAGTGCCTGCACCCGTTCGGTATCGCGAAAGACCATGTAGTTCTGCCCGATATAGATCGCCGCCAGCAGCGGGCCGAATACGGTCAGCGGCGCGGAATAAAGCCGCCGTGCGTCAAAGAGATATATCCGCAACCGGGGGTATAGCTGTTCACAAACCTCCAGCAGGAATTCCACCTGCGCGGCCCGAACCGGATAGGGCAGGCCGGAATAATAGCCCTCAGCCTGCAGAAAGGACTGCAGCTCGTATATTGGCAGCGCGATCTCGTAGTCGGATTGCGCGTCCCGCATCCATGCCAGCCGGTCCTCTGACGCGCCGATGGCCTGGTCGATGCTGCGGCCCAGGTGCGGGGCGTATTCCCATTGCAGGAATTCCCGCGTCTTCAGCATGTCGGGCAGCCCGGCGGGAACGTGACGTATCTTGTAACCTGCGGCCTCCTGGTGCCACAGAAATATCTGTTCATCGACCAGCGCACGTGGCGCCTCGGTCAGCGACAGGCTGCTGGCCAGGATGTCAGCGGCGGTTTCGGGCCGGTCGGTCAGCCCCAGCAGCCAGTCGGCCGACACCCCCAGCGCAGCGGCGCATTCGCCCACCACCTGCGCGTTGGGCAGCCTTGGGCCTGTGCCCTTGATCAGTTGCGACACGGTCGAGCGGTCCACCCCCACGGCGCGGGCCAGCGCGCTCTGGCTGGTGCCGCGTGCCTCCATCGCCTCGGCAAGACGGCTGCGAAACAGGGCCGCGCGGGCGCGTTTGTCGGTTTTTTCCATCATGTGGTGAATTATACAAACAATGTGGAACAATGTTAACTGTATTCGGAGTTCCCCCGTTGCGGCAGTGGGCGTATCGGTTGTGTGACCCAAACAATCGAAGAGGGAAGGAATGGAAACGCGAGCGCGCACGCTTGTGAAAGCACTGCTGTGGAATGCGATCGGCCTGCTGATGATGAGCGCGGTCGGTCTGGCGCTGACCGGCTCTGCCGCCATCGGCGGGATCATGGCGGCGGTCAACACGGCGATCGGGCTGGTGTCTTATGTGATCTACGAACGTGTCTGGTCGCGCATCAACTGGGGCCGTCGCCATGTCTGAGCGTTCGTTGCCGACACAGACCGAGTGGCCGACCCTTGCGATACTGGTGGCGTGCTACGGGCTGTGGGTGCTGGCGGTGTTCTGGGCGGCAGGCGTATGGCTGCCGCTGGGCATCGGGCTGGCGGCGCTGGCCATCGCGCTGCATTCCTCGCTGACGCATGAGGTGCTGCACGGCCATCCTTTCCGCAATGCCCTGCTGAACGAGGCGCTGGTATTCGTCTGCCCTGGGCTTTTCGTGCCATATCGCCGCTTTCGCGACCTGCACCTGGCGCACCATCATGACGAGGTGCTGACCGACCCCTATGACGACCCGGAATCGAACTATCTGGACCCGGCGGTGTGGGCGCGCCTGCCGCGCTGGGGCCGGGCGGTGCTGCGGGTCAACAATACCCTGGCCGGGCGCATGGTGCTGGGTCCGGCGATCGGCATCTGGTGCCTGCTGCGCGACGACTCGCGCGCCATCCGCGCGGGCGATCCGGGCGTTTTGCTGGCCTGGGTGCTGCACGCGCTGGGCGTCGTGCCGGTTGTGGTGTTGGTGGCGTTGTCCCCGATGCCGTTCTGGGCCTATCTCGTGGCGGCCTATGGCGGCATGTCGATCCTCAAGATCCGCACCTTTCTGGAACACCAGGCGCATGAACGCGCCAGCGGGCGCACCGTGGTGATCGAGGATTGCGGGCCGCTGGCGCTGATCTTTCTCAACAACAACCTGCATGTGGTTCACCACATGCACCCGCGCGCGCCGTGGTATCGCCTGCCGCGCCTGTTCGACCAGAACCGCGACACCTATCTGCGCCGCAATGGCGGCTATTACTACCGATCCTATGCCGAGGTCTTTGCCCGCCATTTCCTGACGGCCAAGGACCCGGTGCCGCATCCGCTGTCGCAGGGCAAGGGGCGGGAACCGACGCCATAGCTCCCGTCTGCCGCCGCCGGGTCTGGTAAAGCCCGCTCAACCCGGGCATAGGTGTTGGGTATGGAGGCCTGGGTTGCCCTTTCTATCGTGGCGGCGGCGTTTCAGACGCTGCGCTTTATGTTGCAGAAATTGCTCAGCATGGGGGCGCTGTCCGCTGCCGGGGCGACCTATGCGCGTTTTGCCTATGCCGCGCCCGTGGCCCTGATCCTGGCGGCGGGTTATCTGGCATGGCTGTGCCAGGCGCTGCCGCCCCTCACGGCCCTGTTCTGGCTTTACGCCGCAATCGGCGGACTGATGCAGATCCTGGCCACCTGGTGCGTGGTGCTGCTGTTCGCGCGGCGGAGCTTTGCCGTCGGCATCACCTTCAAGAAGACCGAGGTCATACAGACAGCGCTGGTGGGGTTCGTGGTGTTGGGCGACCGGATCAGCCTGCCGGCGCTGGGCGCCATCGTGCTGGGGCTCTGGGGGGTGCTGGTGCTATCCGACATGCCGGGGCTGGCGGGCGGTCTGCTGCGGCGGCTGTGGAACCGTTCGGCGGGTCTGGGGCTGGCCTCGGGCGCGTTGTTCGCCGTCTCTGCGGTGTCCTATCGCGGCGCCACGCTGGAGGTGGCGAGCGAAGACGCCTTTCTGCGCGCCACGGTCGCAGTAGCGGCGGTCACGCTGATGCAGACAGTGGGGATGGGGCTGTGGCTGGCGCGGGCCGAACCCGGGCAACTGGCACGGATCTGGGGCGCGCGCAGGCAGGGCGTCTGGATGGGGCTGGCCGGTCTGGGCGGATCGGTTGGATGGTTCACCGCCTTCACGCTGCAGAACGCGGCCTATGTCTTTGCCGTGGGCCAGGTCGAACTGATATTTTCACTGCTGGCGTCGGTGCTGTTCTTCCGCGAACGCGTCGCCTGCCGCGAATACGTCGGCATCGCGCTGTTGGCGGCCAGCATCCTGGGACTTGTACTGCTGGGGTAGGGGCCTCAGTCGTTCATCTCGACGCCGTAGAGACGCAGATGAAAGCTGGCCTCGGCGCCGTTGCGAAAGAACGGCACTGATGCCGGCGGGCCGGGTTCATGCAGCCGGGCGGCGGTTTCGGCCAGCACCACCTCGGTGACGAACGGCAGATCCAGCGCGCGCGCCTCTTCCAGCGGCACCCATTGCAGGTGCGAAAGCTCGTCACAGGCGGCCGAGAAATCGTCGAGATCGCCCTCGATCCGCCCCGCGTCGACCAGGAAAAAACGCGCATCGAACCGGCGCGGCCGTCCCGGCGGCGTGATTGCGCGGAATATGAACTGCATCCCCTCTGCCGAGGGCAGGCGCCCGGCCGCGGCAAAGTCCTTCCAGTCCTCGGGCGGTGTTCTGGGCCAGGCGCCGTCGCTACCCAGCATCAGCCCGGTTTCTTCCCACAGCTCGCGGACCGCGGCGACTGCGAGGGCGTGCGAAATATCGCTGGCGCATTCATCCAGTAACCGCCCGCGGCAGGGCTGGGGCAGGGGCGCGGCCAGCGGAACCTGTGCGTCGGCCTGGTCGACCGCCCCGCCGGGAAAGACGAACTTGTTGGGCATGAATGCCGCCTTGGCGCCGCGCTGGCCCATCAGGACCCGCGGCGTGGTTTCGCGGTCGCGCAGCACCACCAGCGTGGCGGCGTCTCGTACGGCGGTCTTGTCTATCGTCATTTGTTCTTCCTCGTTCGGTCTCGTGGTCCGAATGCGCGGTCTGAATGCGCGGTCCGAACAAAGCGGCGGTCTAGTCGGCGCCGCCGAACCCGTGCATCCGCCGGGCCCATTGAAAACCGACGATCGACCCTTTCAGCCTCGGCAGAAGATATAGCGACAGGGTGACGCAGCCAACAGAAAATATAGTGAAAAGTACCAGCGGTTCGGGCCGGAAGGTGGTAAAGACGATATGCAGCAGCGGCGCCATCAGGTGCCCCACGACCAGGATCGTCAGATAGGCCGGCCCGTCATCGGCACGGTGCTGGCTCAGGTCTTCCTGGCAGACGGTGCAGCGGTCGCGCACCTTTAGATAACTGCACATCAGCGGCCCGGCGCCGCATTTCGGGCATTTGCGTCGAAAGCCCCGCCTGACGGCTGGCCAGAGCTCACGCTCGGCGGTGTCGGTGATGGCGGTATCGTCTGCTGTCTGGTCGGTCATGGTGTCCCTCATGAGTAACGCAGATAGATGCCGATTCTACCGGGGTCAACGCTAAGGCACGAAATGCCCTTGCGGCGCGATGTCGCAAAAGGTGCAAAATCCGCTCATCTTTTAGAGGACGAAGATTTTTTCGCGTAGCAGCGACGGAAGCGCGGACCTGATGCGTTCAAGGGGTGTGACCGGGGCAGAAACGGTGCCGGTCGCAAACGGGTTTCACCAACGAAACCGGGACAAGCAGACCAGGAGAAGCAGATATGAAAAACTCATTTGTGATGGCCGCCCTCAGCGCCGCAATCCTCGCCGGAACCGGGATGCAGGGTATCGCCCAGGGTACGGACGATGCCATGGCCGGCAAGGGCGCGCGCCCGAGCTTTACCGAACTCGACGCTGACGGCGACGGCAAACTGACCCGCGCCGAGATGGAAAACCATCGCAAGGCCCGCTTTGCCGCTGCCGATACGGATGGCGATGGCAAGCTCAGCCGCGCCGAGCTGGACGCCCAGATGGCCAAGCGCCAAGCCGAGAAGCGCGAAAAGATGCTCGACCGGATGATCGGCTGGCGCGATGCCGATGGCGACGGCAACCTGAGCGCCGACGAGCTGCAGCGCGGCGATGGTATGCGGATGTTCTCGCGCATGGATCGTGACCGCGACGGTACCGTTTCGGCCGAGGAGTTCGAAAAGATGAGTGATCGCCACGACCGCCGCCACGGCGGCAGGGATGGCCACAAGGGCCGGCATGGCGGTGATCACGGCGGCAAGCACCGCGGCGAACACCGCGGCATGCAGGACTGCCAGGACTGATCCGGCCAGCCCCCGGCCTTGCCAAGGGGCCGGGCGGCGGTCACACTGACTGCCGCCTCACCCCTCCTCCCGCCAAGGATACCTGCCTGGACGATGACAATGCCGTTCGACGACCAGAGCGAAATACCGGATTCAGCGTTGCTGACGCTTTATGCCAATGGCGACGGGACCGCAGCGCGTACGCTGACGGCCCGGCTGGCGCCGCGCGTTCTGGCCCATGCGCAACGGCTTCTGGGCAATCTGGCCGAGGCCGAGGAGGTGACGCAGGAGGCGATGTTGCGCCTTTGGCGCATCGCCCCTGACTGGCGCTCGGACGAGGCCACGCCGCGCACATGGCTATACCGCGTGACCGCCAACCTGTGCACCGACCGGCTGCGCCGGCGGGGGAGGGCAGAGCCGCTGGACGCGGTGCCCGAGCCGGTCGATGGGGCCGCCGGCCCCGCCGACAGCCTGCAGGACCGCACCCGCGCCGAGGCGCTGCAGGCGGCGCTGGGCCAACTGCCGGAACGGCAGCGTCAGGCGGTGGTGCTGCGCCATCTCGAGGAACTTGCCAACCCCGAGATCGCAGAGATCATGGGCGTAAGTGTCGAGGCAGTCGAAAGCCTCGTGGCCCGAGGAAAACGCGCGCTTGCGGCGGATCTGTCCGCCCGGCGCAATGAACTGGGATATACCGATGACACACGAACATGACAGCCCCAATCCGCTGGCCGCACATTTCGAGGCCCTGAAGGCGCGGGCCCCCGAACCCGATGCCGCGCTGATGGCGCGCATCGTGGCGGATGCCGACCGCGAACAGGCGGTGCATGTGGCCCCGCCGCCACGGCCGTCGCGTTCGGGCCTGCTGGCGGGATTGGTTAATGCCCTCGGTGGCTGGCCGGCGATGGCGGGCCTTGCCACCGCGGCGGTGGCCGGTGTCTGGATCGGTGCCGCGCCGCCTGACGGGCTGACCGCGATGGCGCAACAGATGATGGGCGGAGACACGGCGACGTTGATGATCGACGTCGATCTCGAATCCGCCTTTATCCTCGCGGAAGGAGCGTCGTGATGGCTGACAAGACCAAGACCGGCAAGGGGCTGCGCATTGCGCTGATCGTGTCACTGGCACTGAACCTGCTCGTGGTCGGCGTCATTGGCGGTGCGATGCTGTCGGGCGACAGGTGGCAGCACCGTGGTCCGCCCCGGATGCAGGCGATGGGGGGGCCGCTGACCCGTGCGCTGGCCCCCGATGACCGCCGTGCGCTGGCGCGTGAAATGCGCGCCGCGCATCACGACCGCGCCTGGTCGCGTCAGCGTCTGCGCGAGGATTTCACCGGCCTCGTCGCCGATCTGCAGGCGACCCCGTTCGACCCGCAGGCGGTCGAGGCACGGCTGGCCCGTATTCAGGACGGGGTCGAGGAACGGATCAGCAAGGGGCAGGCGATGCTGGTGGCGCGGCTGGCCAGGATGGACGATGCCGAACGCGCGGCGTATGCCGAACGGCTGCAGGCCGAGCTGCAGCGCCGTCACAGGGACGGCGGCGACGTCAGGCCGCGGGACGGCAGCGAAAAGTAACGGTGTTGCGCCCGCCGGATTTCGACGCGTAAAGCGCGCGGTCGGCCTCGGCCAGCAGGGCTTCGGCCTGGGCCGGGCCAGCGGCGGGGTCGGGCAGGGCCAGCGTCACCCCGATGCTGACCGTGACCGCCACAGCCCCCGCCCCGCCCGGCATCGTCACGGGCTTTTCGCGGACATGGCGGCAGATCGTGCCGGCCAGCCTGCGCGCCGCATCCGGCGAGGTGTCGGGAACGACGATCACGAATTCCTCACCCCCCAGCCGCGCGATTATCGCCCCGGCGGGCAGATTGGCCCGCATCCGCGCCGAGACCTGCGCCAGCACCCTGTCGCCGGCGGCATGGCCGAAGCCGTCATTGATCGCCTTGAAATGGTCGAGATCGGCAACCATTACCGCGCACAGGCCGCCGCCCCCTTGTGGCTGGGCCAGGATGCGACGCAGAAAGCTCAGCCCGTAACGACGGTTGTATAGCCCGGTCAGCGGGTCGATGACGGCCGCCTGCAACCCGCTTTCCAGCCGGCCGCGCAGGACGTCGGCCCGCGTCTTGTGCGCGATCTGGGCGGAGATCCGCAGCGTCAGCTCGCGGTCGTCGACGGGCGTCGGCAGAACCTCGCTGGCGCCCATGTCCAGCAGCGGCACCGCCAGGTCGGCAGCGGCGCGGTCGAGCAGGACGACGATTCGGGCATGGCGGGTTGCGGGTGCCGTCTGCAACTCGGCCAGAAGGGCGGGCGCGGTATCGAGGTTGGTTTCCCCCACCTCCAGCAAAACGGCGTCGGTGCCCCGGCGCAGCGCGGCCATGGCCCTGGTGCCGTCCTCGGCAAAGGTGCAGGTGACGTCCGGCAGCGCCGGCGCCAGGCGCTGGCGCAGGGTATGCGCGCGTGCCGCGGTGCCGGCCATAACTGTCAGTCGCGCCGGAGGGCGGAACGCGCAGGGCTCTTCGGCGAAACCCAGCGCATCGGCGGTTGCCGCCGGCACGCCGAGGTCGGCGTCGAGGTGACGCTGACGCAACAGCGCCCGCAACCGCGCCAGCAGGTACCGGTGATCGACCGGCCTGGAAATGACATCGCTGGCGCCGCCGGCCAGCGCGTCGGCACGCTGCGCGGCGGCGTCGTCCGGCAACAGCGCCACCACCGTGGGCAGCACGCAATCGGGGCCGCACCCCTCGGCCAGCGCTGTGACCAGTTCCCCGACCCCTATGTCCGGCAGGGCCCCGCCCAGCAACAGCAGGTCGGGCCGGGCGTCGCGCGCCACGGTCGCCGCCTCGGCCCCGGATCCGGCCTGCAGAACTTCGTAAAATGCTGCAGTAAGCCGTGCCTTCAGCACGATCCGGTTGGTGGCGAGCGCGTCGACGATGAGTATCTTTCCGGTCATCGGGAAAACGGTCCTTCGGACTTGCTCTTGTCGGTGCATCGACTATCCCTGTCAGAGGTTAAGAAAACCTTTCCGGGAATTAACTCTAATGAGCCTGTCGCGGGATTCCGCCGAAGCGATTGCACTCAGATGCCTGGCCTGGCTGGCCGGTAATGACGAGCTGTTGCCGGTCTTTTTGGGCGCCACCGGGGCGTCCGCGATGGACCTGCGCGAACGCGCGCAAGAGCCTGAATTTCTTGGTTCCGTGCTGGATTTCGTGCTGATGGACGACGCCTGGGTCACAGGGTTTTGCGACGCCGAGGGGCTGGATTTTACCGCCCCGATGGCGGCGCGTGCGGCCCTGCCGGGCGGTGCGCAGATGCACTGGACCTGAGGTCAACATGGTGAACGTTCCGGTCAGAAAGCTTGACGCGCTGCTGTTCGACAAGGATGGCACCCTGTTTGAATTCCACGCCACCTGGAGCGCCTGGGCGCATGAGCTGATCGACTGCCTTGCCGGCGGCGACCCCGCCCGGGGCCTGGCAGTGGCAGAGGCAATGGCATTTGACAGTACCACCGGCCACTTTCATCCCGAGAGCCCGATCATTGCGCAGACCAACCGAGAGGCGGCTGAATGCATCGCCTGCGGGCTGGGTTCCGCAGACGGCCCCCCCGACATCGCCGCGCTCGAGGCGCTGATGACGGAACTGGCGGCGCGCGCGCCGCTGGCGCCGCCGGTGCCGCTGGTGCCGCTCTTGGATGTGCTCAGGGCGCGGGGGCTGATCCTGGGCGTGATGACCAATGACAGCGAAACCGCCGCGCATGCCCAGTTGCAGACTGCCGGAGTGGCGGCGCATTTCGATTTCATCGCCGGTTTCGATTCCGGGTTCGGGGCCAAGCCTGACCCCGACCCGCTGCTGGCCTTTGCCCGCGTCCACCGGCTGAACCCCGCCCGCGTGGCGATGGTGGGCGACAGCGCGCATGACCTGATCGCGGGCCGCGCGGCGGGCATGCAGACGCTCGCGGTGCTGACCGGCGTTGCCGGGCATGATGACCTGGTGTCGCTGGCCGATGCGGTGCTGCCCGATATCGGCGCCCTGCCGGGCTGGCTGGACCGGCCATGAGGCGACACCCGCTGTTCGGGCTGGCGGTGGCCGCCGCGGGGGCGCTGTTCCTGACGCCCGATGCGCTGTTCATGCGGCTGTCGCAGATGTCGGGCTTTCAGATGGTCGCCTGGCGGGGGCTGATCATGGGCACGGTGATGGTGCTGGCCTGGGCTGTGCTCAGCCGCGACCGGCGGGGCGAACTGGCCAGCCTGAAATCGGGTGCCGGGCTGATCATTATCGGCTGCCAGGTGCTGAATTCGGTCCTGTTCTGCCTCGGCATCGCCTCGGCACCGGTTGCGATGGTGCTGATCGGGGTGGCGGCGGTGCCGGTGTTTTCCGCGCTGCTCAGCCGGATCGGGCTGGGAGAGCCGACCAGCGCCGCGACCTGGGCGGCGATGGCGGCGGTGATGGTGGGAATCGCCGTCGCGGTCTCGGACGGGCAGGGCACGGGGGTGACGCTGGACGCCGGCGCGCTGACCGGGGCGTTTCTGGGGCTGATGGTGGCGCTGGTGCTGGCCCTCAGCTTTGTCACCCTGCGCGCGCGTCCGGGGCTGCCGATCCTGCTGGCGATCGGCCTTGGCGCCTGGGGGGCGGGGCTGGTCGGGCTGACGGTGACAGGCCCGGGTGCGCTGATGCAGGGCCAGCCCTGGGCGATGGCGGTGACCGGGGGGATCATCCTGCCGGTGTCGTTCTTTTGTCTGTCGATGGCCTCGCGCCACACACAGACAGCCAATGTCAGCCTGCTGATGCTGCTGGAAACGGTACTGGGGCCGTTCTGGGTCTGGCTTGGCGTGGGCGAACGACCGACCGCCGGCATGGTGCTGGGCGGGATCATCGTGGTGGTCAGCCTTGCCATCTATCTTTTCGTGACCGGCCGCGGCCTGCGCCCCAAGCAGGCGCACGGATGATCCCTTAGCGACAGCAGGCGTCGCAAACCGGCATACCCCGTCCCGCGCAGAGTGCTTGCATGGCATCCAGCGCATGACGGAGATACCGATGGCAGACGAAGCCAAACGCAGACGGCGCAGCGGCGGCCGTGCGGGAAATGCCGCCCGGCGCGGCACCGCGGCGATCGAGCAGATGCCTTGGAACCCGCCGATCAACATCGACCCCCCGGTCGAACCGCTGAGCGCCGAAGGTGTTGCCGCGATCCACGATGGTGCGATGCGCATCCTCGAAGAGATCGGCATCACCTTTCTGAACCCCGAGGCGGTCGAGATACTCAAGGCCACCGGCGGCTGCGACATCGACGGCGAGCGGGTGCGCATGGGCCGCGATTTCATGATGGAGATGATCGCCCACGCGCCCGAAAGCTGGGCTATCACGCCACGCAACCCCGACCGCCAGATCACCATGGGTGGGCGGCACTTGAATTTCGGCAACGTCTCGTCGCCCCCCGGATACTGGGACATGGAATTGGGGCGCAAGGTTACCGGCAACCGCGAGATGTGCCGCACCCTGCTGAAGCTCAGCCAGTATTTCAACTGCATCCATTTCGTCGGCGGCTATCCGGTCGAACCGCAGGACATCCACCCCTCGGTGCGGCACCTGGACGTGCTTTATGACAAGCTGACGCTGACCGACAAGGTCGCCCATGCCTATGCGCTGGGCGCCGAACGGGTCGAGGACGTGATGGAAATGGTGCGCATCAGTGCCGGGTTGACGCACGAGGCGTTCGAGGCCCGCCCGCACATGTTCACCAACATCAACTCGACCTCGCCGCTCAAGCACGACTATCCGATGCTGGACGGCTGGATGCGGCTGGCGCGGCGGGGGCAGGGGCTGGTGGTGACGCCGTTCACGCTGGCCGGTGCCATGGCGCCGGTGACGATGGCCGGCGCGGTGGCCCAAAGCCTGGCCGAGGCGCTGAGCGCGGTGGTGCTGGCGCAGGTGGTCCGCCCCGGCGCGCCCTGTGCCATCGGCACATTCACCTCGAACGTCGATATGAAATCAGGGGCGCCGGCATTCGGCACGCCCGAATACATGCGCGCCACCCAGATGACGGGCCAGCTTGCCCGCCTTTACAAGCTGCCGCTGCGCGCCTCGGGTGTCTGCGCGGCCAACGTGCCCGACGCACAGGCGATGTGGGAAACCTCCAACAGCCTGTGGTCGGCGGTGCAGGCGGGCGCGCACATGGTCTATCACGCCGCCGGCTGGCTGGAGGGTGGGCTGATCGCCAGCCCCGAGAAATTCGTCATGGATTGCGAGGTGCTGCAACAGATCCAGCGCTACATGGACCCGATGATCTGGGCCGCCGGCCCCGACGAGATCGCCACCGAGGCGGTGCGCGAGGTCGGCGACGAGGGGCATTTCTTTGGCATCCAGCACACCCAGGACCGCTATACCACCGCGTTCTACCAGCCGTTCCTGAGTGACTGGCGCAACTACGAGGCGTGGGAGGCCGCAGGCGCCCAGTGGACGGCCGAGCGCGCCCACCATGTCTGGCGCGATATCGTGGCGGGGTTCGAGCCGCCGCCGATGGACGAGGGCATACACGAGGAACTTGCCGCCTTCGTCGAACGCCGCAAGGCCGAGGGTGGCGCACCGACCGATTTCTGAGCCGGTCCCGCCAGCCCCCGCGCCGGGGCGGCGCGCATGCGCCCTTTGCGCGCAATGCCGACAATTGCAATTATTGAGCCTTTCTTAAGCCCGCGCTGCGACATTTGCGCCGGGGGCGTGGAGGCGTATCATGCACGGGCTGGTCAATCAGGCCATCGAAAGGTTTGCGTGCGAAACCTATGACGAGGGATTTTGGAAAGATGTCTGCCGCCGCGCCGGGCTTGGCTCCTGCGCGTTTGATGCGATGCAGGTCTATGACGGTGCCATCACCGAAAGGGTGCTCGACGCGCTTTTCCAGACGCTGGGCAAGGGGCAAGACGAGGTGCTGGAGGATATCGGCACCTTCCTGGTGTCGGCGCGGGCATCGACGGCGGTCAGGCGGCTGTTGCGCTTCAGCGGTACCGATTTCGTTGATTTCCTGTACTCGCTGGATGACCTGCCGGCGCGGGTGCGGCTGGCCGTGCCCGACCTTTTGCTGCCGCAGCTGGAATTGCATGAACACGCGGCGCATCGTTTCAGCCTCGCGGTGGGCGCCACTGACGGCCTGCGCAACCGGTATGGTCATGTGATGCTGGGACTTTTGCGCGCGATGGCCGATGATTACGGCGCGCTGGTCGTGCTGGAACACAAGGGCGCGAAGGGTAACGAAGAGATCATTGCGATAACCCTGCTGGAAACCGCCTTTGCCGAGGGCCGAAATTTCGAGCTGGCGGCAGGTGCGCAATGAGTGCCGGACGCTCTGACCCGGCTGCGTTGGCGCAGATGCTTGACACGCTATGCCCGATGCACGCGCTGATCGACGCCACCGGGCATATCCGGCATGCCGGCCCGGCCTTGTGCAAGCTCAGGCCTGACCGCCAGTTGAACGGCCGGCGGCTGTTGGAGGTGATGGAACTGCGCCGCCCGCGCGCCGAGGGCCACATGGCCGGGCTGCTGGCATTGGCGCGGCAAAAGCTGCATTTTGCCTTGCGCGACCGGCCCCGAACCGAGCTGAAGGGCGTTCTGGTGCCTTTGGGGGATGAATTTGGCCTGCCCGGCGGTGCGGTGCTGAACCTCTCGTTCGGCATTTCCATTGTCGATGCAGTGCGCGAATACGCGCTGACCGGCACCGACTTTGCCGCCACCGACCTGGCGGTCGAACTGCTCTACCTGGTCGAGGCGAAGTCGACCGCCATGGATGAATTGCGCCGGCTGAACCTGCGGCTGGACGGCGCGCGCGCCCAGGCCGAGCAGGCGGCCTATACCGACAAGCTGACCGGGCTGAGGAACCGGCGCGCGCTGGAACCGGTGCTGGACGATGCTGTCCGGTCGGGCCGGTCCTTTGCGCTGCTGCATCTCGATCTCGACTGGTTCAAGGCGGTGAATGACGGCTTTGGCCACGCTGCCGGCGACCGGGTGCTGCAGGCCGTGGCCGAACGGCTGACCGAGGGCACCCGCGAGCGCGACACCCAGATCCGCGTCGGCGGTGACGAGTTTTTGCTGGTGCTGCCCCGCGCCGGAGGGCGCGAAGAAATCTCGCGCCTGGCAAGGCGGCTGATCGATTCGATCGAACGGCCGGTGATGCATGACGGGCGCGAATTGCGGGTGTCGGCCAGTATCGGCGCTTGCCTCAGCACCGACTACGACCCTGTCGACGTCACCCGGATGATGCGGGGCGCCGATACCGCGCTATACGCGGCCAAGGCGGCGGGGCGGGGGCGATGCGTGTTCCACGACCCCAAGCCGGGAGGCAGCGGGTTTGCCGGGCCAGCCTGAGCGGCGCTATTCGCCGGGCCGGGCCAGCGAGAATTTCTCGCGCACGACGGTGTAATCGCGGTACCCCATCCGCGCCAGCGGGTTGAACCGCAGCACGTCAAAGATGCCGTCCTTCAGGCAGTTGTCGCGCAGGTGGATGCCAGTGACCTCGCCAAAGACGGTGAAATTGGCCTCTCCCGGCAACTCGATGATCTGTGTCAGACGGCATTCCAGCGACGCCGGTGCGCCGGCCACGCGCGAACAGGCGATGGTTTCGCATTCGGCCCGCTCGATCCCGGCCAGATCGAACTCGTCGACATCCCTGTTCCACGCGCCCGAGGTCTGGTTCATGGCATCGCGCATGGCGTATTCCACGATGTTGACGCAAAACACGCCGGTGTCGCGAATGTTGGCGACGCTGTCCTTGGTGCCGTCGCGGTCGGGCTTGGCCGAGGTCGAGGCGAACATGACCTGCGGCGGCACATAGGCCACGGCGTTGAAAAAGGAATAGGGCGCCAGGTTTTCCGACCCGTCCGCGGCGCGCGTGGCGATCCAGCCGATGGGGCGGGGGGTGACAATGGCGTTGAACGGATTGTGGGGCAGGCCGTGGCCGTCCTCTGGTCTGTAGAACATCGTGCGCTCCGGCATATTGCGGGTTTGTACCTGTCCTAGCGTCGTGCTAGGCGCATGGCCAGCCGATTTCTGACAGGATTTCCGCGTGTTCGAGCTGACACCCGAGACGGGCGATGACTGGTGGGAGGCCGAGGCCCTTTTCGACCTGTGCTTTGCGCCCGGGCGCGAGGCACTCTCGTCCTATCGCCTGCGCGAAGGGGTGGCGCCAGTGGCCGAACTGTGCCTCGTCGCCCGCGAAGAGGGGGTGATCGCCGGCGCGATACGTCACTGGCCGGTGCGTGTGGGCGGGCACTGCTGCCTGCTGCTGGGCCCCGTCGCCGTACATCCCACCCACCAGGGCGAGGGGCTGGGCGGCTTTCTGATCCTGCAGGCTCTGGAACGTGCGCGTGAACTGGGCTGGCAGCGGGTCATGCTGGTTGGCGACGCCCCCTATTACGGCCGCTTCGGATTTCATCGTCTGACGGGGGTCGAGATGCCGCCGCCCACCAACCCGGCGCGGGTGCTGGGCGCGGCGCTGACCCCGGGCGCATGGGATGCGGTGACGGGCGCGGTGACGCGCTGCACTTGACTTGGCCCCCACCGGTGCCGATCTCTTGTCAGCAAGGAGAGGCACCTATGATGGAACTGCTGGACGCTCCGATTTCGCCCAAGGAGGTGCAGGCCCGGCTTGATACGCTGGCCGCGCGCCACCGGCGGGCTGGTAATGCCGGGATCGAACTGCTCAACCTCATCGGGGGACAGGCCGAAGGGCTGCTCGACCGGTTGCCGCCAGCGCTGCGGGCGGGGCTGGCCACGCGCACCGATGCCGCGCTGCGCGCCGCGATGGCGGCGGCGCAGGGTTCGCGCGGGGTAGTGGGGCAGAGGCCCGGCTGGATGACCCGTGCGCTGAGCACCACCATGGGCGGGTTTGGCGGCGTGGGCGGGCTGCCCACGGCACTGATCGAGTTGCCGCTCACGGTGACCGTCTTGTTACGGGCGATCCAGGATGCGGCGGTGGATGCCGGGTTCGACCCGGCCGAACCGGCGGTACAGTACGACTGCATCCAGGTATTTTCCGTCGCCGGGCCGCTCGATCACGATGATGGTGCTGATACGGGCTTTCTCGGCACAAGGCTGACCGTCACCGGGCCGGCGCTGAATGCGCTGATCTCGCGCGTGGCGCCGCGGCTGGCGGCGGTACTGGGCCAGAAACTGGCGGCGCAGACGGTGCCGGTGCTGGGCGCCGCGGCCGGGGCGGCGACCAACTATGTCTATACCGGCTATTACCAGCAGATGGCGCAGGTGCATTTCGGGCTGCGGCGGCTGGCGATCGAGGCCGACATGCCCCATGACGAGGTGCTGGGTGCCTTCCGCCAGCGCATCGCCGGCCCGCCCGCCGCCGCGTCAGGCCGATAGCCAGTTTGTCAGGCTGGCCTCGTCCGGCAACCCGCCGGCATGAACCAGCTTGCCGTCGACCGAGATCCCCGGCGTCGACATGACCCCCGCCATGGCGATGGACCGCGCATCGGTGACCTTTTCCACGTCCAGCTCGATGCCCAGCTTTTCGCCTGCCTCGCGGACCATGGCCTCGGTCGCCTCGCAGCGCTTGCAGCCGGGGCCGTAGATCTTGACGGTTTTCATGGAATGTCCTTTCACGATGTTGGTTTGACCGGGCAGGTCACAGAAGGAAGTTGAACAGGAATCCGGTGGCGAGGATGCCGGCCGAGACCACCGCGATGAAGATCGCGATCAGCCGCAGGGTCAGCACCTGCTTGAGAATGATCATCTCAGGCAGGGACAACGCGATCACCGACATCATGAAGGCCAGCGTTGTGCCCAGCGCGGCCCCCTTGCCCAGCAGCGCCTCGACAATGGGGATGACGCCGGCGGCATTGGTGTACATCGGCACCCCGACGACCACTGCGGCGGGGACAGACCACCATGCCTCGCCCCCCATGATCCTGAGCATCAGCGCCTCTGGCACATAGCCGTGGATGCCCGCGCCGATGGCGATGCCGATCAGAACCCAGATCCAGACCTTGCCGACGATCTCGCGCACCTGTTCGAGGCCGATCTTCAGCCGGCCGACCATGGTCAGCCTGTCCTCGGGCAGATCGCCCGTCGGACCCGCGTTCAGCTCGCGCACCCAGTCCTGCAGGTGCCGTTCCAGCCCCATCCGGCCCATGATGATGCCCGCGACGGTGGCGATGGAAAAGCCGAAGACGAGATAGATCGAGGCGATCTTCCACCCGACAAGGGCGTAAAGCAGGCCAAGGCCCACGGGCCCCACCATCGGCCCCGCGATCAGAAAGGAAAAGGTCACCCCCAGCGGGATGCCCGCCGACACGAACCCGATAAAGAGCGGCACCGAAGAACACGAACAAAATGGCGTCAGCACGCCCAGGATGGCGGCCAGCGGGTATCCCCATATCTCGTTGCGACCGGCCAGGATGGCGCGGGTCTTTTCCGGGCTGAACCAGCTGCGCAGAACGCCAGTTACAAAGACGATGCCGGTCAGCAGCATCAGCACCTTGGGCACGTCATAGGCAAAGAAGGCGATCGCCTCTCCGAGGTGGCTGTCGCGCGCCACGGGGAACAGGGCGGTGACCCACTCGGAAAAGGGGATCAGTTGCCGGTAGACCAGCCACCAGAGGACTGCCGCGGCAATGACCCCCACATACCAGAACCAATCAGGCGCATGGGGGCGTTGGCGGGGTGTTGTGACGTCCGTGGTCATGTCGTTTCCAGTTCGGTGTGGTGTTCGGCGGCCAGCACGGCGGTGACGACCGCCGCGAATTCCGGTGCGAGATCGGGGTTGCGGCGATAGCGCACCCATTGCGCATCACGCCGGTCGAGCACGAGACCGGCCTCGCGCAGCACCTTCATGTGGCGCGACATGCGGCTCTGGCTGGCGCCGAGCCGGTCCATCAACTCGCAAACGCAATGCTCGCCCCCGTCCCAGAGGATGGCGAGCGCGGCACGGCGGGTGGAATCGCAAAGGGCAGTGAGGATCTTTTGCATGAGACATGCATATATAAATATATGCGCATATGCGCATTGATCCATATCAAGGGTCGCGCAGCGGAAGGTGGAAAGTTTCGGTCTCGGGGTGCAGCGGCACACCCGACGCCCGGCGCCAGCGCCCACGATCAGAGCTTGCCGCGCAGATACTCCATCACCGTGGGGCGCACCGATTGCGCGCCGTCCTCGCGCGCCTGGTGGATGACGGCGCGCAATTCGCCCAGGTCGGTCCGGTGCAGGATCGACTTCACCGGCCCGATCGAGGCCGGCCGTATCGACAGCATGCGAAACCCGATCGCGGCAAAACAGGCCGCTTCGACCGGGCGTCCGGCATCTTCGCCGCAAAACGACAGCGGCGTTCCCAGCCGTGCGCACCGTTCGGCAATGCCTTCGAGAAAGGTCAGGAAACTGACGTTGAGCGTGTCGTAGCGGCGGCGCACCAGCTCGTTGTCGCGGTCGGCGGCAAAGAAGAACTGTTTCAGGTCGTTGCCCCCGATCGAAAGGAAATCGACCTCGCGGTAGAAACTGTCGGGCGCAAAGGCCAGCGACGGCGTTTCCAGCATTGCGCCCACCTCCAGCTTTTCGGGCAGGGGGTGGCCGAGAATGCGTTCGCGTTCCAGCGCCTTGTCCATCTCGGCCCGCGCGGCGGCGAATTCCTCGCGCTGGGCGACAAAGGGGAACATCACCGACAGGGGGCGCCCGGCGGCGGCGCGCACAAGCGCCTGCAACTGCATCCGCATCACCCCGGGCTTGTCCAGCCCCACCCGAATCGCGCGCCAGCCCAGCGCCGGGTTGGGCTCGTCCACCGTAGTCATGTAGGGCAGCACCTTGTCCGACCCGATGTCGAGGGTGCGAAACACCACACGGCGGCCTTTGGCGGCCTCCATCACGCGGGTGTAAAGCTGGCTCAGCTCCGCGCGCTTGGGCATGTGGTTGCGGATCAGGAACTGCAATTCGGTTCTGAACAGCCCCACGCCCTCGGCGCCCGAGTTTTCGAGGCTGGGCAGATCGGCCATCAGACCGGCGTTCATGTGCAGCGCGATGCGCGTGCCGCACAGCGTTTCGGCCGGCTTGTCCCGGATCGAGGAATAGCGTTCCTGCGCCTTGGCGCGCATCGCCATCTTGTCGCGAAAGGCGCTGACGACGCTTTCGTCGGGGCGCAGATGCACCACACCGCGATCGCCGTCGACCAGGATCTGGTCTCCGTTCAGCGCCTCGGTGGTGATCCGCTTGGCATGGATGACCAGGGGGATCGCCAGCGCGCGGGCGACGATGGTGGCATGACTGCCGACCGAGCCTTCCTCCAGCACGACACCCCGCAGCCGCCTGCCGTAATCCAGCAGCTCGGCCGGGCCGATATTGCGCGCCACCAGCACCGGGTCGGCGGGCATTTCGGCGCCTGTTTCGGTTCCCTGACCGGTCAGAAGGCGCAGCAGGCGATTGGACAGGTCGTCCAGGTCGTGCAGCCGGTCACGCAGATAGACGTCGGTAACCTGGCTCATCCGGGCGCGGGCGGCCGATTGTTCCTTTTCCACCGCCGCCTCTGCCGACAGGCCGCGCGAGATGTCCTCTTCCATCCGGCGCATCCAGCCCTTGGAATTGGCGAACATGCGGTAGGCCTCAAGCACCTGCATATGGTCGCTATCGCCGGTTCCGGCGCTCGACAGCATCCGGTCGACGCCCACGCGCAACTGCTCCACTGCCTCGATCAGGCGCTCGCGTTCGCGGTGGGGGTTCTCGGCGATGAGGTTGGTGATCACCACCCGCGGCTCGTGCAGCCAGACATGGCCCTGCGCGGCGCCCTCCTGCGCGGCGGCGCCCTGAAACAGCGCCGCCTGGCTGTGCCGCGCCAACATCGCCGCGCCTTCGCCCACGAAGGCGCCCAACTCGGCCATCTCGGCGATGACCATCGCCACCACCTCGACCGCGTGCACCTCGGCCTCGGAAAAAACGCGCGCCTGCCGCGACTGCACCACCATCACGCCCAGCGTTTCGCCCAGCCGCTGGATCGGCAGCCCGAGAAAGGACGAATACGCCTCTTCGCCGGTTTCGGGCATATAGCGAAAGCCGCGGGTGCCGGGGGCGTCGTCGGTGTTGATGGCCTGCCCGCGTTTGGCCACCCGGCCGACCAGCCCCTCGCCCAGACGCATGCGGGTGTGGTGAACCGACTCGGGGTTCAGGCCCTCGGTGGCGCACAGTTCCAACGTGTCGGTGTCGCGGAACAGGTAGATCGAACAGACCTCGGTGTGCATCTCTTCGGCGATCAGTTGGGTGATACGATCCAGCCGGTCCTGCCCGGCGCCATCCTCGGCCATGACTGCGCGCAGCCGGCCAAGCATCTGCCGGGTGTCGGTCTTGTTGTTCGGCGTCGCTGTCATGCGCTGTTCTTGCCCGTCCGAGCGGCGGCCCCTTACCCGTCGGGTGCGGGCAGGTGTATCAGGCGGCCTTGTCTAATCCGAAGGCATCATGCAGGGCCTGAACCGCGAGTTCCATATATTTCCGGTCGATCAGAACGGAAATCTTTATCTCTGAGGTTGCAATGACCTTGATGTTGACGCCCTCGTCGCTGAGCGTGCGGAACATCTTGGCGGCCACGCCGGACTGACTGCGCATGCCGATGCCCACCGCCGAAACCTTGGCTACGCCAGTATCGGCGATCAGTTCGCGGAAATTGATATCGCCCTTTGTTTTGGCGTCTTCCAGCGCCTTTTCGGCCCGCGGAACCTGGGTGATGGGGCAGGAAAAGGTCATGTCTGTGCGCCCTTCCTCGGCGATGTTTTGGATGATCATGTCCACGTTCACCCCGGCCTCGGACAGCGGGCCGAAGATGGCCGCGGCGATGCCGGGGCGGTCAGCGACCGAGACCAGTGTCATCTTGGCCTCATCGCGCGAAAAGGCGATTCCGTTGACGACGTTTGATTCCATGATTTCCTCCTCGCTGCAGACCAGCGTGCCGGCACTGTCCGACTGTTCCTCGAAGCTCGACAGAACCCTGAGCGTGACATTATAACGCATCGCCAGCTCGACCGAACGGGTTTGCAGCACCTTGGCGCCGAGGCTGGCCAGTTCCAGCATTTCCTCGAACGCGATTCGGTCCAGCTTGCGCGCCTTTTCGCACACGCGCGGATCGGTGGTATAGACGCCGTCCACGTCGGTGTAGATGTCGCAGCGTTCGGCGTCGAACGCTGCGGCAAAGGCCACTGCGGTGGTATCCGACCCGCCGCGCCCCAGCGTGGTGATACGGCCCTCGGGGCTGACGCCCTGAAAACCGGCGACCACGGCCACGCGCATCCCCTCGGCGAACTTGGCGTTGATGTTGTCGGTTGGAATTTCCTCGATCCGGGCGGCCGAATGGGCCGAGGTGGTGCGCACCGGCACCTGCCAGCCCTGCCAGCTGCGCGCGGGCACGTCCATTTCCTGCAAGGTCAGCGCCATCAGCCCGGCGGTGACGTTTTCGCCCGAGCTGACGACAGAGTCGTATTCGCGGGCATCGTACATCGGCGAGATCTCGTCGACCCAGCCCACCAGTTCGTTGGTGCGCCCGGCCATGGCCGAGACGATGACGATCACGTCATAGCCCTTGGCCACTTCGACGCCCACACGCTTGGCCGCGCGGCGGATGCGGTCGATATTGGCGACAGAGGTGCCGCCGAATTTCATCACGAGAATGGGCATGGCGCGGGTGTTCCGTTGGCTTTCGGCGCGGTTTATGCGGGAAGCGGGACAAGGGCAAGTGGCCTGCGCCGGATTGGCGCGGCCCTGCGCACCTTGCAGCCTATCGCCAGACCCACGCGTAAGAGGCGAACACCCCCTGCAGGCGGGCCAGCGCCCGGTTGCCGGGGCCAGGGCGGGGCAGGGCGCCCGTGGCCAGACGTTCGGCCACCACCTCTGGCGGGCAGGGTAGGCCGGTCACCGGATCGCGGTAGCGCGGATAGTCGATCAGTACCGCGTGGACGAGCCCCGCCAGCGTCGGCCGCGCCACCCGCCGCGCCGGCACCCGGCCCATGTCCTGCGTCAGCCCCCAGCCGGCATAGAAAGGCGCGCCGGTGGTCGTGACCGGAATGCCACGCAAGAGCGCCTCGAACCCCATCAGCGACGTCATCGTCCACACCGCGTTCACCTGTTCCAGCAGAGCGGCCGGGTCGGTGCCGGTCAGCACCAGGTCGGCCAGCCTTTCCAGATCGGCGGCGGGCACCTGGCCGGGGCGCAGACCGGCCTCGACATCTGGGTGCGGCTTGTAAAGGATCACCGCGTCGGGGTTCTCAGTGCGCACCCGTTCCAGCAGCGCAAGGTTGGTGTTGATGTCCCCCGCGCCCAGCCGGATCGAGGCGTCATCCTCGACCTGGCCTGGCACCAGGATGCGGTGCCCGGCGGGCAGGTCGGGGGGCGGGTTGCCAAGGTTGTATTTGCTCAGCCCAGCTTGCCGGATCGCGCGGATCAGCGCCTCGGCTCGCGCCTGTTGGTCGGGGCGCAGCTGCGTGCGCGCGGCGATCCAGCGTTCCAGTCGGCTTTCATGTCCGGGGTCGTAGTAGATGCCGAGATCGTCACAGACCAGCGACAGCGGTGGCACCAGTTCCGCCCCCAATCCGCGCGAACGCAGGAAGCCGTCCTCGACCCGAACCGCGCCCTGCGGGGCCTCGTCGGCGCGCCCGGCCCAAACCATCGTGCGCGTCCCGTCGCGTTCACGCGCAGGCTGTCCGGCGCGGGCAAAGCGCAGCCGGGCATGACGCCCGAAAAACCCCTGCAGCGGCGCGCGTTTCCACATCCGCATGCCCCAGGCTGTCCAGCCCAGGTGATCCTCGCGCCAGGCGCGGGTCTCGGTCTCCAGCGCCGAAATCGCATCCTCGATCGGGCACAGCCGGTCGCGGAAGGGGTCGTACCATTTTGGGTAGAGGATCATCGCCGCCGCGAATAGCTGCGCCTTGGACAGCCGCCGCCCGCGGCGCGGCATCGGGTCCGGGTGGCGGTCGTCAGTCAGGCCCCAGCCGGCATAGAACGGCCGGCCAAAGACCTGCGGCCGGTGTCCGGCAAAGATCGCCTCGAACCCCAGTTGCGAGCTGACGGTATAGACAGCGATGGCGCCATCCAGCAGCGTCCAGGGGCTGACCGGATCGGAAAACAGGCGCACCCGGTCGCTTTCGTCGGCGGCCGAGAAATGACCCGCCCGGTGCCCCTGCGCGGTTTCGGGGTGGGTCTTGATCAGTACCGGCGCGCCGGGGTTTTCCATCTGCGCATGCACCAGCATGTCGCGGAACGTGGCCGCGTCGGCGCCACTGCAGGTGACGCTTGCATCGCCGCGGGTCTGATCGACCAACAGCACATAGCCCGGCGCGGGGCAGGGGTGGCCGGGGTCAAAGGCGGTGTATTTGCTCAGATGCGCCTCTTGCAGGCGCGCGATGGCGCCGCGGGCGCGGTCCAACAGCACGGTGTCATCCAGGGGGCGCGTCGCCAGCAGGGTTTCCAGATCGGACGGGGCGGCGGGGTCGAAATGCACCCCTCGGCTGTCGATCAGCAGGCCCAGCGGCGGCGCGCCGTTGGCGCGGCCCGGAAAGAGCGAACGCAGGAAAGCGTCTTCAACCCGTATCAGCCCGGCGCCGGTGCGGGCGGCAACCGCCTCGCCCCGGCGGGCATAGGGCGAACGCCCCCAGACCGCCACGAGGTCGTTCGCCGAAGGCCAGCCAAGGCGCAGCCCATACCCCGCCAGCGCCATGATGCGCCGCACCCGGCGGGCGCGCAGGAAACCGGCGTTGAAAAAGAAAACCCGCCGGTCGCGCGGGCGGCCGGCGGGGTTTTCGTCGTGGGGTGGGACCATTACGATCCGCTCAGCGTGTCCGCCGCCGTCGCGAGCGAGCCGACCGTTCCGAGCGTACCGGTCAGGGCCGATATCACCTTGGACCACTGGGCGAACGGCGCCTCGGTGACATAAAGCGTATCGTCGTCGCGCACCGCGAAATCGCGGGCCACGAACATGCCGTTCGGCTGGGTCAGGTCCAGCACGTAGACCATGCGCTGCGCGCCGACCAGGTCGTCGCGGCCCAGCACCTGGTTTGCGATTTCGGCCGGTTCGTTGCGCAGGATGAAGACACCCGTCGGATCGGCGCTGGCGGTCTGCAGCCCGCCGACCTGGGCGATGGCCTCGACTGCGCTGATCGTGGGGCTGGCAAAGGGCAGGCGGGCCTGCGCGCCGGTGGCCCCCAGCGCGGTAAAGGCGCGTGTGTCCTCTTCGACCAGGATCCGGTCGCCGCCGCGCAGAGCGATGTCGAATTCGGGATATTTGTACAGGTCCTGGAACCACACCTTGGACCGCTGATCGCCGCGTATCACGGTGATCTGGGCGATCTCGGGGTCGATCGTCACGCCCCCGGCAGAGGCCAGCATGCCCGACAGGGTCCGCGACGGACGTTCGATCGGATAGACGCCTTGCGCGCCCACCGAGCCCACCAGCGAGACGGTAGAGCCATCGCCGGCCAGGCGGCGCACCTCGACCTGCGGGTCGGGTGTCTGTTCTTCCAGCTTGCCGGTGATGATGCGGCGGATGGCCTCGGGTGTGTTGCCGGCGGCGCGGATGCGCCCGGCATAGGGCACAAAGATGAACCCGGCCCCGTCGACCTGCACCTCTTCCAGGATGGTCTGGTTGGTCGCCTCCCCTGCCAGCAGGCCGTCATCGACATTTTCCCAGATCGTCAGGCCCAGCGTATCGCCCGGGCGGATGATGTCCGACTGCAGAATGCCGGCATTCTTGAAGTCCTCGGTGAACCCCAGCGCCGGCTGTACCGCGGTGGCCCGCGTCACCCGGTCGTTGGCAGCAACGACAAAGGCGTCGCCCTGCTGCTGGACCGACCCTGCATAAATCTCGCGCTTGTTGGGCCCGACCCGCGGAAGCGTGCCACAGGAGGCCACAAGTGCGGCAATCAGAAAAAGGGCGACAACGCGCGCCCTGCCAAAGGTTCGGGGTTTCACTGCTCGGTCTCCTCGACCTGATTATTGTTCTGCCTCGGCGTTTTTCATGCAAGCTAACGGAATCCGTACCAAAAATCCAGCGTCCGACGTTTGTTTGGTCACGTCACGATGCGCAACTGTTGCCGCGGTGCCGCGGTGCCGCTTTCCAGCGCGTCGTAAGGGTCATCGGGATTCAGCATCATATCGACCGCCTGCCGCAGCAATTGCCGCCGTCCCGAGGAGGAATAGAACCCCCCCGCAACCTGGCTGGTTTCCAGCAGATAACGGCGGAAATCGGCATAGGCGCGCCGGTCCGGGCGTTCCGGCTGGGCAAAGAAGGCGCGCAGTGACTTGCCCGAGACAAATTCCGGTTTGGCATAGACTGCCGCGCCGAAGGTCTTTAGCGGGATGCCCCGCCACAACACCTGCTGACCGGCGGTGGAGTTGATGGTAACGGCGCTGACCGTTTCATCCAGCAGCTGCGCCAGCTTGCCGCCGCGCACGAAATGCACCCTGTCGGAGATGCCGTGTTCCTGCGCCAGGCGCCGCAACTCGCGCCGGATCGGTGCGCGGCCGTCCTCCAGCGGGTGGGCCTTGACCACCAGGTGGTGATGCCGTGGCGCCCCCTGGGCAAAGCCCTCGATCACCGCCTGCAAAAACTCGGTCATGGTGGAAAACGGCGAATGCGCCTGGAACGACGCGTCATGTTCCAGTTGCAACAGCGCCAGGTGATAGGGAAATCCGCCGTGGCGCACCCGCAGCGTTGCGATGCGCCGCTCTATCGCCTGCACTGGCATCAGCAGCAAGCGCTTGAGGTATAGGTAAAATTCCTGCCTGACGCTGAGCGCGCGATGGGGGCGAAACGTGCGGTAGCCGAAATTCAGCAGCATCACGCAGCCATGGTAGAGCGCGCCGTAAAAGATGTGCTGGCGGGTGTCGCCCCAGCTGGCGGGCGGCAGGGCCGTGTCGGTGTCGGCGTGGCTGAGCGCCTTGCGCATGTTTTCAACGCTCATCTGCATCAGCTTCGAGTTGCCGTTCGATCCGCCGCGCTCATACGTCACCCAGTAGGGGCGCATGTAGCCTTCTTCAAAGACATGGATCGTCAGGCCGCGGGCGCGGGCGATGGTAATGGCCTCGGCATGGATGGGACGCGTGTCGCCGTAAAGCACCAGATCCGTCACGCCCTTTTCCTCGATCAGCGCGGCACAGCGGTCGGGCCAGTCCTGATGCGGGTCGCGAAAGGGGATATAGGTTTTGCCATCGGGCCAGAATGCGCGGTCACCGGCGTTGAAGCCCACCCGCCAGGCCTGTGCCCCGGTGCGGCGGATCAGCCGCCCCAGGCGATAGAAAAAGGGCCCGTGAGGCCCTTGCAGAAACAGAAATACCCGCCCGTCGCCCGTAACCATTTACAGAATGCACCTGTTGTGTACCTTGCCCAGCTTCATACCCCGAAAGTTGGACGAAATTAAGACCCGTAACGCCCCTGGTCTTGCCCGCAGGCCCCGCAACGAGTAGTGCCAAGGCGGGGCCGGATACGGCCGCAAGGCGCACGACAAGGCAGGAGAAGGCGGATGTTCACCGGAATAGTCACCGACATCGGACAGATGCGCAAGGTCGAGCGGCGCGGCGACATGCGTGCGCGGATCGGCACGCGGTATGACATGAAAACCGTCGACATCGGCGCCTCGATCGCCTGTAACGGTGTCTGTTTGACCGTGGTGGAAAAGGGGGATGACTGGTTCGCGGTCGATGCCTCGGCCGAAACCCTGTCAAAGACGAACCTTGGCCGCTGGGCCGAGGGCGCGCGCATCAACCTTGAACGCGCGCTCAGGGTCGGGGATGAGCTGGGCGGTCATATCGTTTCGGGTCATGTCGATGGCGTGGCCGAGGTGATCGGGATGCAGGACGAGGGCGACAGCACCCGCGTCACCCTGCGCGCGCCCGCCGACCTGGCCCGCTTTATCGCGCCCAAGGGGTCGGTCGCGCTGAACGGCACCTCACTGACCGTGAATGAGGTTTCCGACAGCACCTTTGGTATCAACCTCATTCCGCACAGCAAGGAGGTCACCAACTGGGGATCGGTGGTGGTGGGCGACCTGGTGAACCTCGAGATCGACACGCTGGCGCGGTACGTCGCGCGGCTGAACGAGATGGCGGCGATCGGCTGACAGGCGCGCGCGCGCCCCGCGTTCAGCCCGCCCAGATATCCCCGACGGTATAGCCTTGCGGAAATGGGTCCGTGGGGTCCAGAAGCCAGCTCAACAGCCCGTATTTCCACCCCTGTCCCGAGATCGACGGCACGATGGCGTCGTGCGATCCGACCCGTGTCAGCTCTTCGATCCGTCTGGTAAAGGTGGTGCCGAGCGGACCGGCATGCACATAATCCTCGCCCGGCTGCAACTGCCCTCGGGCGTGCATCACCGCCATGCGCGCGCTGATCCCGGTGCCGCAGGGCGAGCGATCCAGCGCGCCAGGCACGGCGTCGGGGCGGGCCGGGTCATAGCCTCCGGATGACACCGTGACCGCGCCGCGATCGTCCGTTCCCGCGGCCGTGGGCGCGCCCCACAGATGGGTGATGGTTTCCCCCGGTGTTGCGGACAGGTTTATGCCTTTGGGGGGGCCGATGGAACCAGTCCATGCAATGCCTGCCGTTGTGCTGGCCCCACCTGGCCCGCGTATGCGCCGGGCGTGTGCCTGCTCGCCCGATGGTGGGGACAGCTCAGACTGTCATCGCCGCCGCCACCGCACGTTGCCAGCGCGCGTGCCGGTGCTGCCGCCAGCCCGCATCACGGCCGGGTTGGAACCGGCGTTCCAGTTGCCACTGTTCCGCAAATCCGGCCTCGTCCGGCCAGATGCCGGCCTGCCGTCCGGCCAGCCACGCCGCCCCCAGCGCCGTGGTTTCCAACCCCGCCGGACGGTCGACGGGGGCGCCGGTGATGTCGGCCAAAAACTGCATCGCCATGTCCGAGGCGCTCATCCCGCCATCCACGCGCAGCACCGCGCCACGCCCGCCGTCGGGCCAGTCGGCGGCCATCGCATCCAGCAGGTCGCGGGTCTGGAACCCCACGCTTTCCAGCGCCGCGCGCGCCAGTTCGGCGGGGCCCGAATTGCGTGCCAGCCCGAAAATCGCGCCGCGACAATCCGGCTGCCAGTGGGGCGCGCCCAGCCCGGTGAAGGCGGGCACCATGATCACCTGCTGGTCGGGGTCGGCGGTCTCGGCCAGCGGCTGAACCTGCTTGGCCTCGGTGATGATCCCCAGCTCGTCGCGCAGCCATTGCACCACCGCCCCGGCGACAAAGATCGACCCTTCCAGCGCATAGATCATGCGCCCGTCGAGCCGTGATGCGACAGTGGTCAGCAGCCGGTTTTCCGACCGCACGGGTGTCGCGCCCGTGTTGAGCAGGGCGAAACATCCGGTGCCGTATGTGGCCTTGACCATGCCGGGGGAAAAACAGGCCTGCCCCATCGCCGCCGCCTGCTGGTCGCCCGCCACGCCCCGAATGGGGATTGCACAGCCAAACAGCGCCGGATCGGTGGTGCCGAACTCGGCCGCGCAGTCGCGCACATCGGGAAGCATCGCCATCGGCACGCCGAACATGGCGCACATATCCGCGCTCCAGCAGCCCTTGCGGATATCGTAAAGCGCGGTGCGAGAGGCATTGGTGGCGTCAGTGGCGTGCACGCGCCCGCCGGTCAGTTGCCAGATCAGGTAACAATCAATGGTGCCGAACAGCAGCTCGCCCGCCTCTGCCCGCGCCCGCGCCCCGGGCACGTTATCAAGCATCCAGGCGATCTTGGTGGCGGAAAAATACGGGTCCAGCAACAGCCCCGTGGCCGCTGTCATCGCGGCCTCGCAACCGGCCTCGCGCAGGGCGTCGCAGGCCGGGGCGGTGCGCCGGTCCTGCCACACAATGGCGCGGTGGATGGGGCGGCCGGTGGCGCGCTCCCACACCACGGTGGTTTCGCGCTGGTTGGTGATGCCGATGCCGGCGATACGGTCCGCGCCAACCCCGGCCTGATCAAGTGCTGCACGGGCGGTGGCGCGCGTGGTTTCCCAGATCTCGGCCGGGTCGTGTTCGACATGGCCGGGGGCGGGGAAATGCTGGGTGATCTCCTGCTGGCCGAGGCCGCACACACGCATGTCGGGGGCAAAGACCAACGCCCGGCTGGACGTGGTGCCCTGGTCGATGGCCAGGATATGGCTCATGTCTCCTCCCCCTTTGGTGTTCGCGCGTCAGGTGTTCATGCGCATCCAGCGTTCCAGCGCTGCGATTTCTTCGGCGCCCATCCGCAGGCCCAGCTTGCTGCGTCGCCAGACCACGTCGCGGGCGGTGCGGGCGAATTCCCGGTCCATCAGCCAGCGCACCTCGCGCTCAAACAGCCCAGCGCCGAAATGGTGGCCCAGGTCGGCGATGCTGCGCGCCCCGGCAAGGATCTCGCGCGCATCGCTGCCATAGGCGCGCACCAAACGCCGCGCCGTGCGTGCATCGAGAAAGGCGAAATCCGTGCTCAATCCGTCGATCAGCGCCCCGACCCCGTCGACCGCGAAATCGCCCCCCGGCAGCGGGGCACCGGCGGTCCAGGGTGTGGCCCGTTTCCCGATATGCGGCGAGAGCTGTTCCAGCGCGCTTTCGGCCAGCCTGCGATAGGTGGTGATCTTGCCGCCGAACACATTGAGCAGCGGCGCGCCGCCGTCCTGCCCGCCGGTTTCAAGCCGCAGCACATAGTCCCGCGTTGCCGCCGTGGCCGAAACCGCGCCTTCGTCATAAAGCGGGCGCACGCCGGAATAGCGCCAGACGATGTCTTTCAAGCCTACCGGTTGGCGGAAATAGTCCGAGACGAAGGCACACAGGTATTCGGCCTCGGCGCCGGTGCAGACCGGCGGCGTGGCGGGGTCGGGGTGGTCAGCGTCAGTGGTGCCGATCAGCGTGAAATCGTCCTCATAGGGGATGGCAAAGACGATACGGCCGTCGCGGCCTTGCAGGAAATAGCACTTGTCGTGATCGAAAAGCCGGCGGGTCACGATATGGCTGCCGCGCACCAGCCGCAGCCGCGCCTTTCTTGCATGGTCCCCGGCCAGCCCCGCCACCTCGCCCGCCCAGGGGCCGGCGGCGTTGACCAGCGCCCTTGCACTGCGCCGATGGATGGTGCCGGTTTCGCTATCCTCCAGCGTGACCTGCCATACCCCGCCTTCGCGCCGGGCGTCGGTGACGCGGTGGCGGGTCAGCACCTCGGCCCCGCGCTGGGCGGCGTCGCGCGCATTCAGCGCCACCAACCGCGAATCGTCGACCCAGCAATCGGAATACTCGAACGCACGGGCAAACCGATCCTGCAGCGGCGCGCCCTCGGGGGTGCCGGCCAGTGCCAGCGACTGTGTGCCGGGCAGGATGTTGCGCCCACCCATGTGATCATAGAGCCACAGCCCCGCCCGGATCATCCAGGCCGGGCGACGCCCGCGCAGCCAGGGCATCGTCAGCCTCAGCAGACGCGCGGCCGGAGTTTCGGTGTCGAAACGCATCTCGGGGCATAGCGGCAGCACGAATCGCATCGGCCGGCTGATATGGGGCATCGCCCGCAGCAGACGTTCGCGTTCGGCAAGTGCCTCTCGCACCAGGCGGAATTCGAAATATTCCAGGTACCGCAGCCCGCCGTGGAAAAGCTTGGTCGAGGCCGAAGAGGTCGCCCCGCCCAGGTCGCCCTTTTCGGCCAGGCAGACCGACAGCCCGCGCCCGGCGGCGTCGCGCGCAATGCCGCAGCCGTTGATGCCGCCGCCGATGATGAACAGATCGGTCGTACGGTCCTGTCCCATGCCACTTGCGCCCATGCCTTGCGACCGTCCCGTTTGTCGCCCTGAATCGGATCGAAGGATAGGCGCACGACCGGGCAAAGGAAATGGTCGCTGCGCGCACGCCGATCCGGTCTTGCGCGGTCGGCGAAACCCGTGCAAGACTTCTGTCCAGAGGTGCCGCCGCCCCGTTCGGGACGGTGGAGAATTGGGAAGCCGGTGCAACTCCGGCGCTGCCCCCGCAACGGTAAGACCGGGGGCAGGGGCAATATGCCACTGGGCCGCAAACCGGCCCGGGAAGGCGCCCCTGCCAACCCCGCAAGCCCGGAAACCAGCCTCTGAATGACGTCAAGCCGCGGAGGGTGGTGCGGGCGCGAGGCATGCCCCGCCGCCTGTCCGACCCCTGCCCCAACCCGGCCCGGGGTGCGGCCGGAGAGTAGAGAGAGACGATGGCGGCCGCCTTGCGGATACTTCAGGGGCTGGAACGCAGCCCCGCAACCGGCGACGAGGCCGAGGGCATGGCCCGGTTGGGTTTTCTGGAATGGATGTTTGCGCTGGAAGGTGACTCTGCGGTGCCGGAACACGCACGCGTCGCGCTGCATAGCGATGCAGCCAGGGCGGCTGAAAGCGCCGCCGCCCGTGCCTTTGTGGGGTTCTTGCGGCAGGCCACATGGCCATTGCCGCCCGCACCTGTTCGTCAGAGGCGACGCCGGGCGCTGAACTGAGTCTGCGCAGGCCTGCTAAATTATTGATCTGGGAAAAGAAAACGGCGGCGCCTGGGAGGAGGTAGGCGCCGCCGTTCCTATACGCTCGGCCCCAGGGAGGAGGAAGGGACCTTACGAATTCTTCAGGACCTGTGGGTCTTGAAGCAGTGGCAGAAGCACCAGGGAGGAGGAGAGATGCCGCTGCCGGATCTGGGCGTCCCCGAGGGAGGAGGAGACGGGAGCGCCCAAATATCTGTTACACGTCGTACACGGCCTTGCGCGCTTCGGCAGTGATGCCCGAGCGGTGAATGCAGAGTTCCGCCAGCGTGCGGTCGTCGAGCTTGGAAAGCTCGCGCACGGTTTTGCGGTAGGTCTTGTAGTCATGCAGACGCTGCATGAGGTGATGCACGGCTGCGCTGAATTCCAGTGCGAGACCGGAAGAGGCGGTGCGGGATTCTGTGTTGAAGACCATGGCTTTGGCTCCGTTCGTGCTGTGCAGTCCAGTTATTGGACCGCGTCTGCATTTGTTGAGACAAACATAAGTAAATGCTGCGGGTGCACAATAGATCGTTCGACAATGCCGCTATGCAGCATATGCATAAGCCTTGCTGACCCATTGATCCGGCGTAACCGCGCGACCCGATGTCCCGGTGAACCGCTGCGCCCTTGCGGCGGCTGGAAAAACTGCCACTTATGCCGACAGCAATTGCAGGAGCATCAGCATGGCGGACATACGCGCGGCGATCGAGGCGGAACTGGCACGACAGGAACTTCCCGACGGCGGCAACCTGATCTCGCGCGACATGGTGCGTGCGCTCAGCATCGAGGGCGGGATGGTGCGCTTTGTCATCGAGGCCCCCAGCCCCGAGGTGGCCCGCATGATGGAGCCGTTGCGCGCCCGGGCCGAACAGGCGGTGCGCGCCCTGCCGGGGGTGACCGGGGTGTCGGTGGCGCTGACGGCCCACGGGCCTGCGGCAAAGGGGGCGCCCGGCGGCGGCCCCGGCGGTGCGCCGTCGCTCAAGATCGGGGGGCACGCCAAGGGCGGTCAGGAATCGATCCGCCCCGCCAGCGTGCATTCGATCCTCGCCATCGCCTCGGGTAAGGGCGGGGTGGGCAAATCCACCGTCTCCTCGAACCTCGCCGTCGCGCTGGCGCGGCGCGGGCGGCGCGTGGGGCTGCTGGATGCCGACATCTATGGCCCCAGCCAGCCGCGGATGATGGGGCTGCAACGCCGCCCCGCCAGCCCCGATGGCAAGATCATCGAGCCGCTGGTTGCTCACGGCGTCACCTTCATGTCGATCGGGCTGATGCTGGACCCCGATCAGGCGGTAATCTGGCGCGGGCCGATGTTGATGGGGGCGCTGCAACAGCTGATTTCACAGGTCAACTGGGGCGAGCTGGACGTGCTGATCGTCGATCTGCCGCCGGGCACCGGTGACGTGCAGCTGACCCTTTGCCAGCGGGCGCAGCCCACCGGGGCGCTGGTGGTTTCGACCCCGCAGGACGTGGCGCTGCTGGATGCGCGCAAGGCGATCAGCATGTTCAAGACGCTCGAAACCCCGGTGCTGGGGCTGATTGAAAACATGTCCGTCTATCGCTGTGAAAACTGCGGCCACGAGGCGCATATCTTTGGCCATGGCGGCGTGCGGGCCGAGGCCGAAAAACTGGGCGTGCCGCTGCTGACGGAACTGCCGATCGACCTGGATACACGGGTTGCAGGCGATGCCGGCACCCCCGTGGCGGCGGGTGACGGCCCGATGGCCGAGATTTATCTGCAGCTTGCCGACCGGCTGGTCAAGGGTGGCGTGGCCTGATGCACGCAGGCGCGCGCCCGGTTGATGCCTGGCGCTATATGACCATGTCTTCCAGCCGCCGGCGCGGCGAGGGCACCAGCCGGTCATCGGTATAGCCCATCCGCAGCAGGATCTGCGGTGCGCCGTCCTGGCCGCTCTGCTCTGCCAGCTGCGGGCGCAGGCGCGCCACCTGCAGCGGCTGGTTCAGATAGGACGCCTGCAACCCCAGTCCGACCCCGACGAGCAACAACCGTTGCAGCGCCTGCCCGGCGATCAGCCAGTCGCGCGGGCCATCGCCGCGTGTGCCCAGCACCGCCAGCAGAGGTGAGCCTTCGGTCAGGTGGGCGTCATGGGCGGCGACGCCCCCGCCCATGTCGAAGCTGCGCACCACCAGCCGCGCCGCCGGCAGCGTCAGCCACGGCAGGGTCAACCCGTCGCCCTTGCGGCGCGGATGCATCCACTGCGCCAGTTCCCGCCGCCAGCTGCTGTCCTGCCACAGTGCGGCGTCGCCCTCGGCCACCAGTTCGGCGGCTTTTTCGCGCGCGGCCTCGTCGTGCAGGGGGACGAACCATGCGCCCTCGGTCGTGGCGGCATCCAGCAGCTCGGCGACATGATCATGCGACACGGGGCGCTTTTGGAAACCGGCGCGAAAGGTCTGGCGCAATTCTATGGCCGGGGCCAATGCGGCCAGGTCAGCATCCGCCGGCCCGCCGATCTGCAGGTGCGCCAGCAGGTCCTCTTCGTCGAGGTCGGGCAGCAGTGTCACCTGGCCGCCCAGGTGCCGGGCGGCGGTGCCCACACGCAGGTTCATCAGCGCGCAGCCGCAGCTGATCGTCAGTTCGCGGTCGTCGGGGTCATTGGCGGGCAGGGCGCGGGTGCGGTCGGCCAGCAGGTCAATGCTGTCCTCGCCCGGGCGAAACAGCCAGGGCTGGGTGTTGTTGCTCGACGGTGCGCGAAGGGCATAGGCAAGGATGTGTTCCATCGTCGGGATGTCGGGCATGGCGCGGCCTCTTGTCCGGGGTCCTGGAGGGCATGATGACACAAATCGCGCCCCCGCGTCTTGTGTCGTTTTGGAATGGCTGCCGTTGGCGATGGCGGGTCAGTAAGTCTCGGACGACACCGGCAATGGCTTGGCCTTTGCGGCGCGCGCTGCGCGCTCAGCCTCGAGCGCGGCGCGCAACTCGGCCTTGCGGGCGGCCTTTTCGGCGGCTTCCGCCTGCGCCCTGGCATCTGCCTCGGCCTTTGCCTGGGCCCGGGCACTTGCCTCTGCTTCCGCTCTTGCTGCTTCTGCGCGGGCGATGGCCTCTGCCTCTGCCTCCGCCTCTGCCGCGCGCCGGGTGTCGGGCTGGTCCTCCGAGGGCTGCTCCGCCGCTTTGGCCGGGCCGGAGAGCACCGCCACCTGCGCGGCCGGTGCGGCGTCAATGTCAGCGCCAGAATCGGGACGGTCGAGCGCGATCAACCCCATCTGCCGCGCCGCAGCCAGCGAGATCATGCCGGAATCCAGCCCCTGCGGCCGCTGAAAGCCCCGGATGGCTGTGCGGGTGCGTGCATCCATCCGCCCTGTCACCGCCCCGCGATAGCGCCCGCGCGCCGCCAGCGCCCGCTGCAGCGAGGCGATGAATTCCGGCGTCAACTCGTGCTCGCAGGGGGTCTCGAACCAGGTTGTCTTGCGCGGCTTGACGATCTGCTGGCGGGTCTCGGTCTTGTAGACGGCGGGCCGCTGGACAGTGCCGTCGGCCAATATCTCGGGCGGTTGCAGGATGATCTGTTCGGTCACTGTCTCGACCACGGCGGGGGTCTCGTCCTGCCCCCAGCAGGTGCCCGGCGCGGCGCCCGGCGGGGCCTCGTCGCGGGTGCTGACATGCACCGGTTCTGCCATCTGCGGCAGCGCGGCCTGACAGCCGCCAAGCGCGAGCGCCGCCATGAGGGCGGCAAGTGGGGGTCGGGGCGTCATGCTCGGTGCCTCGTGGCTCGATGGCCTTGGTTTTGGCGCAGTCTATCCGTTTTCGCCGCTTCGGGGAAGCGGGCAATGGCAACAGGCCTGTTGTCAGCGCATTACGGCAACGCTGTCACGCGGACAAAGCCGCAGCATCCGCAAAATTTTGCACCGTGCACGCCCGCTCACGGAAAAGGGACTGGTCTCGCCCCGGTCACTTGGCTAGGACGACTACCGGGAAAAGGGACACCAGACGCGAGGGGAGCGGCAAGACATGGCGAAAATCACCTATATCGAGCATAACGGGACCGAACACGTGGTCGAGGTCGCCAACGGCCTGACCGTGATGGAAGGCGCGCGCGACAACAATATCCCCGGCATCGAGGCGGATTGCGGCGGCGCCTGCGCCTGTTCCACCTGCCACGTCTATGTCGCCAAGGAGTGGGTTGCCAAGTTGTCGCCGGCGCAGGACATGGAACTGGACATGCTGGATTTCGCCTATGAACCCGACCCTGAGCGGTCACGCCTGACCTGCCAGATCAAGGTCACGGACGAGCTGGACGGCCTTGTGGTGCAGATGCCCGAACGGCAAATCTGAACCGGGGGCGGGGTTTCGCCGCAGCATTTGCCATTTTTCACATTCTCTCGCCCGGCGCCATCAGGTTCCGCCGCGCCCAGCGATCAAAGCGCACGCCAGCCGATATCGCGCCGGTAAAAGCCCTCGGGCCAGTCAATCCGCTCGATCATGCCATAGGCGCGATCGGCCGCCTCTTGCAGGCTTGCCCCTCGTGCGGTGACGTTCAGGACCCGTCCGCCGGCAGCGGTGAATTTTCCGCTCTCGCGCGCGGTGCCGGCGTGAAAGACCATGTGGAACCCGTCTTCCGCCAGCCCGTCCAGCCCGTTGATGACGCTGCCCTTTTCATAGGCGCCGGGATAGCCCCGCGCCGCCATCACCACCGTCATCGCGTGATCGTCGGCCCAGTTCACCCGTGCCTCTTCCAGCCGCCCGTCCGCGGCCGCGTGCATCAGGTCGAACGCCTGCGCGCCCAGCCGCATCATCAGCACCTGCGCCTCGGGGTCGCCAAAGCGGACATTGTATTCCACCAGCCGCGGCGCGCCGTCCTCGATCATCAGCCCGGGATAAAGCACCCCCTGATAGGGCGTGCCGCGCCGAGCCATTTCACGCAGCGTGGGCTTGACGATTTCCTCCAGCGCGCGCGCGGTCACCTCGGGCGTCATGACCGGGGCGGGGGAATAGGCGCCCATGCCGCCGGTATTGGGGCCGGTATCGCCTTCGCCCACGCGCTTGTGGTCCTGCGCGGTGCCAATGGGCAATGCCGCCTCTCCGTCGCAAAGCACAAAGAACGACGCCTCTTCGCCGGTCATGAATTCCTCGATCACCACCTCGGCGCCGGCCGCACCAAAGGCGCCGCCGAACATGTCGTCCACCGCCGCCTCTGCCTGGGCCAGGGTTTCGGCCACGACCACCCCCTTGCCGGCGGCCAGCCCGTCGGCCTTGACCACGATCGGCGCACCCTTTTCCCGCAGGTAGGCGCGCGCGCTTTGGGCATCGGTGAAACGCGCCCAGGCCGCCGTGGGCACCTGCGCGGCGTCGCATATCTCCTTGGTGAACCCTTTCGAGGCCTCCAGCCGCGCCGCCGCCGCCGAGGGGCCGAAAACCAGGATGCCCGCCTCGCGCAGCCGGTCGGCGACACCGGCCGCCAGCGGCGCCTCCGGCCCGATGATGACGAAGTCGATGGCGTTTTCGTCGCAGAAGTTCACCACCGCCGCGCCCTCGTTGATGTCGAGGTTGGCGCATTCGGCGATGCCCGCGATGCCGGCATTGCCCGGCGCAACGATCAGCTTGTCGCATTTGGGGTTCTGCATCGCCGCCCAGGCCAGTGCGTGCTCGCGCCCGCCGCCGCCGAGAATGAGGATGTTCATCTGCCGCCCTTCCGCTTGGCCTTCGTTGCACCGCGTTCTAAGGTGGCACCGCGACAGAGACAAGCCAGCCTCGGGAAACCATGTCAGACCTGATCGACGACCCCTTACCGGGCGAAAACGCCCCCGAATTCACCGTTTCCGAGCTGTCAGGCGCGGTCAAGCGCGTGATTGAGGGCGAATTCGGCTTTGTTCGCGTACGCGGCGAGTTGGGGCGCGTCAGCCGCCCGCGGTCGGGGCATGTCTATCTGGACCTGAAAGACGAGCGTTCGGTGCTTGCCGGCGTGATCTGGAAAGGCAACGCCGCGCGGCTGACCATCCAGCCCGAAGAGGGGACGGAGGTGGTCGCAACCGGCCGACTGACCACCTTTGCCGGGCAGTCGCGCTATCAGATCGTGATTGACAGCCTGAAACCGGCGGGCGCGGGCGCGTTGATGGCGCTGCTAGAGGCGCGCCGCAAGGCGCTGGCGGCCGAGGGGCTGTTTGCCGAGGAAAGCAAGCGCGCGCTGCCATACCTGCCAGAGGTGATCGGCGTTGTCACTTCGCCCTCGGGCGCGGTGATCCGCGACATCCTGCACCGGCTGCGCGACCGTTTCCCTCGCAAGGTGCTGATCTGGCCGGTGGCGGTGCAGGGTGAGGCGTGCGCACCCGAGGTCGCGCGCGCCATCGCAGGTTTCAACCGGCTGACGCCCGATGGCGCGTTGCCGCGCCCCGACCTGATCATCGTCGCGCGTGGCGGCGGTTCGGTCGAGGATCTGTGGGGGTTCAACGAAGAGGTGGTCGTGCGCGCCGCCGCCGCGTCCGAGATCCCGCTGATCTCGGCCGTGGGGCACGAGACCGACACCACGCTGATCGATTATGCGGCGGACAAGCGCGCGCCCACGCCCACGGCGGCGGCCGAACTGGCGGTGCCGGTGCGGCTGGACCTGCTGGCGTGGCTGGACGGGCAGGGGGCGCGGCTTAGCCATGCGCTCAGCCGGTCGCTGGGCGACCGCCGGCAACGCCTGCGCGATCTGTCCCGCGCGCTGCCGCGTCCCGATACGTTGCTCGATGGCCCGCGCCAGCGGCTGGATGCGCTGACCGATGCGTTGCCCGCCGCGCTGACCCGGTCGGTGCAGCTGCGCCGTGTCCGGCTGTATGAACAAAGCGGCATCCTGCGCCCCGCGCTGTTGCGCAGCGCAGTGTCCGGCCATCGCCGCGCCCTGCGCGACCTTTCCGCCCGGCTGAACGTCGCCGCGATCCAGCGCGATATCGCCCGCAAGCGCGCTGATACGCAGTCATTGGCACGGCGTCTTTCCGACGCCGGGCAGCGCCAGACGACGCGCTGGCGCGACCGGATCGACGGGTTGGAACGGCTCATGTCCTCGATGAGCTACAAGGCGACGCTCAGGCGCGGCTACGCGGTGGTGCATGGTCCCGACACAGTGGTGACCAGCCGCGCCGAGGCACAGAGTGCCGCCGCGCTGGAGATCGAGTTTGCTGATGGCCGGCTGCCGGTTTCGACCACGGGGCCGGCCAGGGGCAAGCCCGCATCAGGCAAGGCGAAACCGGAAACCCCCGGTCAGGGATCGTTGTTTTGAAGTTTGTGGGTGATTAGTCGCTGATACGCAATATCGACTCTATTTGCAGTATTTCGGCTGCTAGATCAGCATTTCAGATCGCATTTGTGAAATACTAAACACCCAGATCCGGGCCCGGGCAGATCAGCGGATCGCTGGTGCGTTCCACCTCGTACAACTCTGTCTGTTGGGGGTCGTTCTCGAACTGGGCGATCAGCCCGCCGGCAGAGCGGGTGAAGCTCCAGCATTGCGGATCGGGCTCCCTGTCGTAGACAAAGCAGATCAGCCCGCCTTCCTCGTACCAGGTGCCGTTTTGGCATTCCCCGTTCAGAAAGGTCCAGATCACGCGGCGGTTGGGCAGGTATTCCTCGGCCCCGTAGGGTTCTCCCAGCGAGCCGTAGTAGAAGGTCTTTCCAAGGGTGTATTCGTCGAATTCCTCGGCGCTCATCGCCGCCAGCGCGACGGCGGGCAGGACGATCAGGAACCATGACAAGAGGGCGCGTTTCCACATGGCATGATCTTGGCAGATGCCGCGCCGGGTGGCTAGCGGGATTTGCCCTTACTTGCACGGTTCTGCCAGCGTTCGCAACGCAGGTCCATCATCCGGAACCAGACCGGCGGCACCAGTGCCAGCGCCGCCATCACCGGCAGTGGACGGGGCAGGCAGGGCATGGTTTCGGGCTCTAACTGCAGTGCCGGGTAGGGGCGCGAGGGCGTGACATGATGATCGGAATGGCGCGGGGCGTTCAGCGACAGGGCCGCCGAAAACACATGCGGCGAATTCCACGAATGCTGCGGGCCCACCGGCTCTGCCCGGCCATCGGGGCGGATTTGCCGGCGCAGGCCGTAATGCTGCACGTAATCCGACATCTGGATTTGCAACTGCGCATGCGCCGCCATGATCAACAGCGCCAGAACCCCGCCCGCCCCGGCCAGCACCGCCGCCAGAATCAGCATCAGCGCGCCACCCCCGAGGTAAAGCGCATAAGGATGCTGCCAAAGCGGCAGGTTGCGGCCCTGTCGGCGGCGGTTCTCGGCCGCGAGCCCGGCAAGAAAGGCCCCACGCCACGCCCGACCGGCAAAGCGATAGAACCCCATTCCGCGCGGCGCGCTGCTGGGGTCGGTATCGGTGCCGACATGCAGGTGATGCACCAGCAGATGCGCGCTGGCATGGTGGCCGATCAGCAGCGAGGTATAGATCAGCCGGCCCAGCCGCCGCAGCGCGCGCCGCTGCCGGTGGATCAGCTCATGTGCCGCCGGGTGCGATATCTGGCCAAAGACCATCCCGGCCGCCAGTGCGACGCCGACCCGTTCGGCAAGGGTCAGCCCGCTTGTGCCGCCCACGGCCCAGATCGCCAGCGCCAACAGCCCGAAATGCCCGACCCCCAGGCAGACCAGCAAAAGCTCGGCCGCTGGGAACTCGGCCTGCGGGTCTCGGTTGCGGTCGCAGGCGCCGATGATTCGATCCATCAGGGCCACCAGCACCGTCATGTACCCCAGCGCCAGCCACACCCAGACCCCGCCGGCCAACGCGGCCGACACGATCAGCAGGAACGGTATCACCGTGACCACGGCGAAAGCCCACATGCGCGTCTTCCTTTCGCCCCCGAGACACCCAACCCTTACACCCCGGCGCGGGCCGCGGGCAACGTTTCCGGCGATGGAATTGTCGCTTTTGCCCTCGCATGGCCATCCCGTCCCCGGCTAAGCTGCGGGCATCGGATACAGGGGGCCGGCATGGCATTGGACGAACGCAAGGGCGTCTGGAAATCGGGGCGCGGCAAGGGCCGCCGCACACCCAAGGGGCGGCAGGTGGATGATCGCGCATGGCAAGACGTGCGCGCGCTGCTGGGCGACCGCCCGCGCCGGCGCGACCTGCTGATCGAATTCCTGCACCTGATCCAGGATGCCTATGGCCACCTGTCCGCCGCCCACCTGCGCGCCCTGGCCGAGGAACTGGGCATCGCCCAGGCCGAGGTCTATGAGGTGGCGACCTTCTATGCCCATTTCGACGTGGTGAAAGAGGGCGAAACTCCGCCGCCGGCGCTGACAATCCGGGTCTGCGATTCGCTGTCGTGCGAGCTGGCCGGCGCCGAGGCGCTGAAGGCGGCGCTGGAGGATGGTCTGGACCCGTCCGAGGTTCGCGTGCTGCGCGCGCCCTGCATGGGGCGCTGCGATACGGCGCCGGTGCTGGAGCTGGGGCACAACCACATCGACCATGCCACGCCCGAAAAGGTCATGGCGGCGGTCAAGGCGGGGAATACCCGCCCGAATATCCAGAGTTATCAAGGACTTGCAGCCTATCGTGAAAGTGGTGGATATGAGGTTCTCGCGCGCCTGCGACGCGAGGGCGATTTCGAGGCAGTGCAGGAGGAACTGCTTGCCTCCGGCCTGCGCGGACTTGGCGGCGCGGGCTTTCCGTCGGGGCGCAAATGGGGCTTTGTGCGGTCCGAGCCGGGCCCTCGTTACCTGGCCGTGAACGGCGACGAGGGTGAGCCGGGAACCTTCAAGGATCGCTTTTACCTCGAACGAGAACCCCATGTTTTTCTTGAGGGAATGCTGATTTCCGCCTGGGCGGTCGAGGCCGAAACCTGTTTCATCTACATGCGCGACGAATACCCGGCCGTGCTGGAAATCCTGCGCCGCGAGATCAAGGCGCTGGAGGAGGCCGGCATCGCCGCGCCGGGATATATCGACCTGCGCCGCGGCGCCGGCGCCTATATCTGTGGCGAGGAATCGGCGATGATCGAATCGATCGAGGGCAAGCGCGGCCTTCCGCGCCACCGCCCACCCTTCGTCGCCCAGGTCGGCATCTTTGGCCGGCCGACATTGGTCAACAATATCGAAACGCTCTACTGGGTGTCCCGCGTTTTGCGCGAGGGTAAGGAAGTCCTCGCAACTACCGAAAAAAACGGCAGAAAAGGCCTGCGGTCCTATTCCGTATCGGGCCGGGTCAGGAACCCGGGCGTTTACCTGCTGCCCGCCGGGTCGACCATCCGCGACGTGATCGAGGCCGCCGGCGGCATCGCCGAGGGGCACACCTTCAAGGCCTATCAGCCGGGCGGCCCGTCATCGGGCCTGCTGCCTGCCAGCCTGGATGATGTGCCGCTCGATTTCGACACGCTGCAGCCGCATGACACGTTCATCGGCTCGGCGGCGGTGGTGGTGCTGTCAGAGCATGACAGCGTCCGGGATGCGGCGCTCAACATGCTGCGCTTTTTCGAGGATGAAAGCTGCGGCCAGTGCACGCCGTGCCGGGTAGGTTGCGAAAAGGCGGTCAAGCTGATGCAGGCCGACCGCTGGGACCGCGACCTGCTGAATGACCTCTGCGAGGCGATGACCGACGCATCGATCTGCGGTCTGGGACAGGCCGCGCCCAACCCGATCCGCCTGGTGATGCGCCACTTCCCCGATGAGGTCTGATAAGCGCCTATTCAGACTGCCTTGAGAAGGCGCTGGAACAGCCGCCCGCCCAGCCGCGGCATGCCGGCCATGTAGAGTATCCAGAGCGCGAACATCACGATCGCCGGAAAACCGGTCAGCGAAAACCCCTCTTCGGTCGTGTCGCCGGTGATTGCGGCGACGGCATAACCGATGATGAAGAAGCTGAAGACAAGGTCGAGGATGAAGGCCACGACCCTGCGCCATGTTGCGGGTCTTGCCGGTTCGGTCATTGTCTGTCCCCCTGGTCGCTGTTTTCCTGCCACGTTATCGCGTGTTGGGGCCAATTGGCAGCCAGTACGTGACAGGCCAAGGCTTCCATCTTTGGCGTGATGCGATTAGGTGACGAAAGACATCGTTGCGGAGGTCGCATGGCGTTGTTTTCGAAACTCAAGGAACGGTTGTTCAAATCCTCGTCCAAACTGGGCCAGGGGCTGGACGCGATTGTAGAGGAAGGCGCCGAGGCAGAGCAGCCCGGCGCGCCGGCGTCTGATGTGGCGGCGCCCCAAGTCCCGGAGGCCCCCAGCCCCCCGGTGGCTGAGGCAAAGGCGCCCCCGGCAGAACCTGCACCTGCGTCAGAACCTGCGCCGGTACCCGCATCTGCGCCGGTACCAGAGACAGAGCGCGAGGAACGTTCTGAACGACCCGGCCTGCTGGGCCGTGTCCTGGGCCGCGGGGCAGAGCCGCGCCGCACCCTCGACGACGAGATGCTGGAAAGCCTCGAAGAGCTGCTGATCACCGCCGACATGGGGGTGGACACCGCCCTGCGCGTCACTGCCAATATGGCCGAGGGGCGGATGGGCAAGAAGCTGTCCACCCGCGAGATCAAGGAATTGCTGGCCGCCGAGATCACCCGCATCATGGAACCGGTCGCGCGGCCGATGCCGATCTATCCCAAGCGCCCGCAGGTGGTGCTGGTGGTGGGCGTCAACGGGTCGGGCAAGACCACCACCATCGGCAAGCTGGCGTCGCAGTTCAAGGCCGCCGGCAAGCAGGTGGTGATTGCCGCCGGTGATACCTTTCGCGCGGCGGCGGTGGAACAGTTGCAGATCTGGGGCGACCGCGCCGGGGTTCCGGTGCTGACCGCGCCCGAGGGCTCCGACCCCGCGAGCCTTGCGTTTGACGCGATGGCCAAGGCCGAGGCGGACGGCGCCGACCTGCTGTTGATCGACACCGCCGGGCGGTTGCAGAACCGCGCCGACCTGATGGAAGAACTGGCCAAGATCGTTCGCGTCATCCGCAAGCGCGACGAAAGCGCGCCGCACAACACGCTGTTGGTGCTCGATGCCACCACCGGGCAGAACGCGCTGAGCCAGGTCGAGACCTTCCGCAAGCTGGCCAACGTGACCGGGCTGGTGATGACCAAGCTGGACGGCACCGCGCGGGGTGGGGTGCTGGTGGCGCTGGCTGACAAGTTCGGCCTGCCCATCCACGCCATCGGTGTGGGTGAGCAGATCGACGACCTGGCGCCGTTTGATCCGCAGGAGTTCGCCGCCGCGCTGACCGGGGTGGGTGCATGACAGACGGTGCGCGCGGCGCTATCGGGTGCCGATCCACTTTTCCAGCAGCCGCAGCAGGAAAAGTACCACCACCACGATGCCCGTGGCCATCGCCGCCAGCGGCATCTGCCCGGACCCGCAGGCCAGCCCTATCGCTCCGGCCAGCCACAACGAGGCGCCGGTGGTGACGTTCATGACTTTTCCGCCCGAGGTAAAGATCACCCCCGCCGCAAGGAACGCGACCCCCGCGGTCACCGCCTCGACCAGGCGCAGCGGATCGACGCGCATCGCGTCAGGGTCGCCGAACGGCAGTTCTGACAACTGCTGGCTGACGATGATGAAAAGGCAGGCCGCCAGCGCAACCAGCATATGCGTGCGCAGCCCAGCCGGTTTACCGGCATGTTCGCGTTCGAACCCGACGATACCGCCCAGGACCACCGCCGCCACCAGTCGGGTGCCCGCCACCTGGGGCGCGACAGCCGAAAATGTGCCTGTCAGTTCGTTCAAGATGACGTCGAACATGCGCGCTCCGGCTTTGGGGCAGGGGGTTCAGCATAACATGCATGCACCCGCGCGAAAGGGGGCGCGGGGATGAGCGACTGGATCGTCTCGCTCGAAGGTACGGCGCAAGGGCACACGCTGGCGATGATGCTGGCGCTGTTGGCGGCGATCTTGCACGCAGTTTTCGGCGCGTTGCAAAAGGGGCGGCACGATCCCTGGGTCAGCCGGCTGACAATCGACGTGTGGCTGTTGGTGCTGTCGTTGCCGCTGCTCTTTCTCGTGCCCTTTCCGGCCCCGGATATGTGGCCGATCTTTGCCGGCGCCATCGTCATCCATTCCGCTTACAAGATATTGCAGGCGATGGCCTTCAGCCGCGGCGCCTATACTGTGGTCTACCCCGTGGTGCGGGGCACGGGGCCGCTTTTCACAGTGATCGGGGCCTGGCTCATCTTTGGCGAGGTGTTCACCCTGGTGCAGTGGCTGGGGCTGTGCGTCTTGCTGGTGGGCATCTTCGGGCTGGCCGTCTACAACCTGATCTTTCTGATGACCGCGCGCGATACGCTGGTCGGGGCGCTGATACTGGCTGTGCTTACTGGGCTGGTGGTGGCGATCTACACCACCTACGACGCCTTTGGCATTCGCGCCACGCCCGACCCGTTCACGTTTCTTGCGTGGTTATTCTTCCTCACCGCGTTCGATTTCCCGCTGATCTTTGCGCTGACGCCGATCGGGCGGCGCGTCTCTGGTCTTCCGCTCAGACCGCTGTTTCTGCGCGGGTTTGTGGGGGCGCTGGTGGCCTATGGCAGCTTTGGCTCGGTGATGCTGGCCACGCGGCTGGACAAGGTCGGCCAGGCGGCGGTGCTGCGCGAGACATCGACCGTATTCGCCGCGTTGATCGGCTGGCTGGTGTTGCGCGAAACCGTCGGGCCGCGGCGGATTGCGCTGATGGCATTGATCGCCGCCGGTGCCGTGATAGTTGAATTCGGCGGATAAGCAGACGAAAGGCAGGGCATGTCGCAACACAAGGTGAACCCCAAGCTGAAGGCGGCGCTGGAATTCGGCCCGATCTTGGGCTTTTTCGTCGCCTATCTCTGGCTAAAAAGCGAAACCTTCACCATCGGCGGGACGGAGTATGACGGCTTTATCGTCGTGACCGCCGGGTTTATCCCCATCTTCCTGCTGGCGATGGGGATTCTGTGGCGCCTGTCCGGCTATCTGTCGCGGATGCAGGCGGTGACGGCGGTGCTGATCGTGGTCTTCGGCGGGCTCAGCGTCTGGTTCAACGACCCGAGCTTTTTCAAGATGAAGCCGACGATCATCTACCTGCTGTTCGGCGGCGCGCTGGGGATCGGGCTGATGCGCGGCGAATCCTGGTTGCAATACGTGATGGACGGGATGATGCCGCTCACCCACGAGGGATGGATGATCCTGACCCGCCGGATGGCGCTGTTTTCCCTTGGGCTTGCCGTGCTGAACGAGATCATCTGGCGCAACATGTCCGAAGAGACCTGGGTTTATTTCAAGACCTTCGGCCTGACCGCGGCGATCTTTGTCTTCTTCCTCATGCAGAGCAAACTCTTCCGCGATCACGGGCGCAAGCCGGAGGATGGCGACGACGCCTGACGCCGGCCTGGTGCGCGCCGTTGACGCCGTGCGGTCATGGGAGTAAAGGCAGAACCCGTGGCGATTTGTTACCGGATTGCGGGCCACGTTAAACAACTCCGCTAAAGAGGCGAGGCATGAAAGACCCCCTTTCGCTTGGCCGCGTGGGGTTTTTCGTGGATCGCAGCCATCGCTGCGCGTTTGTGCCTCGGAGAACGGATATGACAGAGAACTGGAAGACCCGCACCAGGCTGGTGCACGCCGGTAGCCGCCGCAGCGGCTGGGGCGAATTGAGTGAGGCGATCTTTCTTACCCAGGGGTTCGTCTATGACAGCGCCGAGGCCGCCGAGGCGCGCTTTGTCCAGGCGGGGCCAGATGAATACATCTATGCCCGCTACGGCAACCCCACCGTGCGCATGTTCGAAGAACGGATCGCCACGATGGAGGGGGCCGAAGACGCATTCGCCACCGCCAGTGGCATGGCGGCCGTTTCTGGCGCGCTGACGGCGATGCTGCGCGCGGGCGATCATGTCGTCGCGGCGCGGGCGCTGTTCGGCTCGTGTCTCTATGTTCTCGAAGAGGTGCTGACGCGCTATGGCGTCGAGGTCAGCTTTGTCGACGGCACCGATCTGGCGCAGTGGCGCGCCGCAATCCGCCCGGACACGAAAGCGGTGTTTTTCGAAACCGTGGCCAACCCCACGCTGGAGGTGATCGACATTCCCGCCGTGGCCAGGCTGGCGCATGACGTGGGTGCGACGGTGGTGGTGGACAACGTCTTTGCCACCCCTGTCTTTTCGCGCGCTCTGGAACTGGGGGCGGATGTGGTCGTCTATTCCTCGACCAAGCATATCGACGGGCAGGGGCGTACGCTGGGCGGGGTGATCCTGGGCTCGTGCGAATTCATCCGCAAGACGGTCGAACCCTACATGAAACACACCGGCGGGGCGATGTCGCCCTTTACTGCCTGGGTGCAGCTCAAGGGGCTGGAAACGCTTGATCTGCGGGTGCGGGCGCAGGCCGCGTCGGCGCTGGCGCTGGCCGAGGCGCTGCAGGGGCACCCCAAGCTGGAACGTGTTGTCTATCCCGGCCATCCCTCGCACCCCCAGCACGCGCTGGCGATGCGCGACATAGGCAGCGGCGGCACGGTGGTGGCGCTTGATATCGCAGGCGGGCAGGCGGGGGCGTTCCGGTTCCTGAACGGGCTTGAGATCGTGCTCATTTCCAACAACCTGGGTGATGCCAAGTCCATCGTTACCCACCCGGCGACGACGACCCACCAGCGGCTGAGCGATGAACACAAGGCGTCGATGGGCATTACCCCGGGGCTGGTGCGGCTGTCGCTGGGGATCGAGGACACCGACGACCTGATCGACGACGTGACGCAGGCGCTCAATGCGGTCTGAGGGGGCTGGGGTGTCGTAGATCGGGCTGTAGGCCGGGCTTCAGCCCGGCCTGGCCATGGCTGCCGGGCTGAAGCCCGGCCTACGGGACGTGCCTGCGGGTCGTATCCGTTATCGCCGCGGCGTACGCCAGCCAGAGGGCGGGATGTCGCGGCTATAAAGCCGCAGCGCCAGCCCGATGATCACGCCCACCCCGATTGCCAGCGTCAGGTCGGCAACGACGGTCAGAACAAAGGTCAGCACCAGCAGGAACTGGTCCGATCGGCGCTCGCGCAGATAGCCGGCCCAGCGGTGTGGCTCGCTCATGTTCCAGGCGGTGATCATCAGCAAGCCGGCCAGCGCGGGCATCGCCAGGTAACCGGCCAGCGGCGCCGCCAGCAGCATCACCAGCAGGATCGTCACGGCATGCACGATGCCGGCAACGGGCGTGCGCCCGCCGGCGCGCACGTTGGTTGCGGTGCGCGCGATGGCGCCGGTGGCGGGCAACCCACCGAACAGCGCCGAGCCCAGGTTGGCGACGCCCTGCGCCAGCAATTCGGCATTGGGGCGGTGCCGGCCGCCGATCATCCGGTCGGCGACCATCGCCGATAGCAGCGATTCGACCCCGGCGAGGAACGCGATCACCAGCGCCGAGGGCAGCAGCTCGATCAAACGCTCGGGCGTTACCGATGGCAGGGTGGGCATCGGCAGGCTGCGCGGCAGGTCGCCGAAGCGTGACTGGATGGTATCGACCGGCAGCGTCGCCAGCGCCACCGCGGCCGACGTGACAGCGACCGCCACTATCAGCCCCGGTGCGCGCGGAAAGGCGCGGCGCAGCGCCACGATCAGCACCACCGTGACAATACCGGTCAGGGCGGTTGCGAGGCTGAAGGTGTCACGCACCTGCCACAGTGTTTCCAGCTTGGCAAAGAACTCTGCCGGCACCTCGTCGGCTTCGAGACCCAGAAAATCCTTTAGTTGGCTCGTGGCGATGACCACCGCGATGCCGAGGGTAAAGCCGTTGACCACCGGTTCGGGGACCAGCTGGATCAGCCGCCCGGCGCGCAAGAGCCCGCCGACCACCAGAATCGCGCCGGCCATCAGCGTGGCAAGGACCAGCCCGTCATAGCCGTGATCGGCAATGACGCCGTAGACCACGACGATAAAGGCGCCGGTGGGCCCGCCGATCTGTACCCGGCTGCCCCCGATCAGCGATATCAGGAACCCCGCGACGACAGCGGTCACCAGCCCTGTTGCCGGGTCGGCGCCCGAGGCGATGGCGATCGCTAGGCTGAGCGGCAGCGCCACCATCGCAACGGTGACGCCTGCGGTTATGTCGGCCAGAAAGGTCGGGCGGTCATAGTCCCTGACCGTGGTCAGGATTTTTGGCTGTCTTGGCAATGTAGGAATCCGGTATGTCGAAATGCGTACCTGATGACTGATTAAACCCACATGCGGGCAAAAAGCAAATGCGGCCGCATCTTTTGTCGCCTTGCCGCACCGCTTTGTCCGATTCCGGGCCAGCATGACCCGACAGGTCGGTTTCGGCAAAGATTTATTCGACATTGGGAATTTCCGGTGCAAGCCATTATGTGATAGGTCGGCGACAGCAAACAAAGGGGCCGTCGATGAACATCCTTACCGTCAAGCCGGGCAGCGCCATCGCGCGCGAGGATGCCGAGCAGGCGCTGTCGGTGCTGCGGGCCTGGGCCACCGGCGCCAGCCCCGAAGAGGTGGCCGACCTCGACCCCGCGGTTGCCAGGCTTTTGCCGCGGCGAGAGGTTTCCAACTATCCGACGCTTTCACGCGACTATCCGCAGGATTTCATCCCCGATGCAGCCTATCTTGTCTCGATGCCCGATCTGCAGAACGGACCGGCCTCGCTGATCAAGGGCGCGCGCCAGCACTTGCAGCATGTGGGGATTTCCAATTTCCGTCTGCCGATCCGGTTTCACACCCGCGACAACGGCGACCTGACGCTGGAAACCTCGGTGACCGGCACCGTCAGCCTGGAGCCCGGCAAGAAGGGCATCAACATGTCGCGCATCATGCGCAGCTTTTATCGGCACGCTGAAAAGACCTTCAGCTTCGAGGTGATCGAGGCGGTGCTTGACGACTATATTGCCGATCTCGACAGTCTCGATGCGCGGCTGCAGATGCAGTTTTCCTACCCGATGAAGATCCGCGCGCTGCGCTCGGGCTTGGAGGGGTTTCAGTACTACGATTTCACGCTGGAACTGGTCAACAAGGGCGGTGTGCGCCGCCGTTTCATGCATCTCGACTATGTCTATTCCTCGACCTGCCCGTGCTCGCTGGAACTCAGCGAACACGCCCGGCAGGCGCGCGGGCAACTGGCGACGCCGCATTCGCAGCGCTCGGTGGCGCGGATTTCGGTCGAACTCGCCCCCGGCGCGTCCGAATGCCTGTGGTTCGAGGACCTGATCGACATGGCCCGCGCGGCGGTGCCCACCGAAACCCAGGTCATGGTCAAGCGCGAGGATGAACAGGCCTTTGCCGAGCTCAACGCCGCCAACCCGATCTTTGTCGAGGATGCGGCGCGGCTTTTCTGCGAGCAGTTGCAGAATGACCCACGCATCGGCGATTTCCGCATCATCGCCAGCCACCAGGAAAGCCTGCACAGCCATGACGCCATCAGCGTGCTGACCGAGGGTCCCACATTCGAGACCCAAAGCATCGACCCCAAGCTGTTCAGAACGCTTTATCACATAGGCTGATCCGGCATGCTATGCACCCAGTGCAACCCTGACTTACCAGAATACCACTTTTAATGTCAGCATTGCAGACCTACCTTGTTCAGCAGGGAGGAGCCGACGCAAACAACGCGAGGTTCCAATGGCTACCGCAAGCACCGAAATTCATATCTCCGAACCCCAAAAAGGGTTTTTCGCGCGTGTCTTCGACGCAATGATTCACCGGATCGAGACCCAGGGCAACATGGCATCGCGCCGCCGCATGATCGAGACGCTCGAGGCAAAGAGCGACGCCGAACTGGCCAAAATGGGCCTGCGCCGTGAAAACATCGTGCATCACGTGTTCCGCGACCTCTACTACGTCTGATGCCCTGTGCGTCACCCCGGTCGGGGTGACGCTTGACAGATCCTGACGGGGCGGCCAAGGCTGCGCGCCATGGATGACATTCGCCCCGTCGGATACATCATCGGCCTGGCTGTGATGACGCTCGGTCTGACCATGTTCCTGCCGCTGGCGGTGGACATGGCGGAGGGGCGCGAACACTGGCCGGTCTTTGTCGAAAGCGCGCTGCTATCCATCATGATCGGCGGGCTGGTGGCGCTGGCATGCCGCAATGGCGTGCGCGAAGGGCTGACCATCCGGCAAGCATTCGTTCTGACCACAGGGGTCTGGGCGGTGCTGCCGCTTTTCGGCTCGCTCCCCTTCATGCTGGGCGAAACCCAGGCCAGCTTTACCGATGCCTATTTCGAGGCGATGTCGGGCGTGACCACGACCGGCACCACCGTGTTCGAGGGACTGGACGATCTGCCGCGCGGGTTGCTTATGTGGCGCGGCATCCTGCAATGGCTGGGCGGGCTGGGGATTGTCATCGTCGCGCTGGTGTTTCTGCCTATCATGCGCGTGGGTGGGATGCAGTTCTTTACCTCGGAAGGGTTCGACACCTTCGGCAAGGTGTTGCCGCGGGCGGTCGACATCTCGAAGGGCGTTCTGAACATCTACCTGCTGCTGACCTTCGCCTGCATCGTTTGCTATATCATCCTGGGCCTGTCGCCCTTTGACGCCACTGCGCATGCCCTGACGACCATCTCCACCGGGGGTTTTTCCACCCGCGATGCGTCTTTCGGCACCTTCGGGGCGCCGGCGCAATATGCCGCCATCATCTTCATGATCCTGGCCAGCATGCCGTTCGTGCGGCTGATGCAGGGCGTGAACGGCGATTTTCGCCCGTTCCTGCGCGACCCGCAGGCGCGGGCCTATGCGCTGTGGGTGTTTTACGCCTTTGCCTTCGTGGCGCTGTACGAACTGGTGGTCAGCGGCGGTTTGACCGAGGCCGCGGCGCGCGAGCGGCTGTTCAACCTCGCCTCGATCTTTTCCGGCACCGGTTACGGCGATGGCGATGTCACCGCCTGGGGGGCGGGGCCGTTCATGGTGCTGATCCTTGCCGGCGCCATCGGCGGCTGCACCGGTTCGACCGGGTGTTCGGTCAAGGTTTTCCGCTACCAGATCCTGTTTCGGGCCATCGGCCTGCAACTCAAGCGCATCTTCAACCCGCATGGCGTCTTTGTCCTGCGCTATGGCGGCCGGCGGGTGGATGATGACGTGCTGCATTCGGTTATGACGCTGCTGACGCTGTTCATCCTGCTATTCGGCCTTTTCACCGTGGCGCTGGAGATGACGGGCCTCACCTTTACCGAATCCGTGACCGGCGCGTGGACCGCGCTTTACAACATCGGGCCGGCATTCGGCCCCGGGGTGGGGCCGACCGGCGCCGTTGACGGCTTTCCCGAGTCGGCGAAATGGCTGATGATCCTGGCGATGCTGGTCGGCCGGCTGGAGGTGGTGTCGGTGCTGGTGCTGCTGTTGCCCTCCTTCTGGCGGAACTGACACGAGAGGGGGATCGCGCGCCCCGTATCCCGTGACGGGGCCGAGGGGGGGGGCGAAAAAGGGGGGCACGCGATGACCGACAAGACGGACAAGGTGGTGCGCGCACAGATCTCGCCCCGCGCGGTGGCCGCACACAACCCCGATTTCTGTGCCCTGTCGCGGGCCTATGGCGCTCTGGCCGAGGCGGCGACCGCCCCCGAAGACGTCGCCGCGGCGGTGCTGCGCGCGTTCAATGCCGACCGGCCCACGCTGATCCACGTCACCCCGTCGTTTTAGGGCTAAAGCGGGGGCAGCGAACCGCGCCCCGGGCTTGACCCGGGGAGTGGCTGGGGCGTGACAGGTCCGATACGACGCCCCGCTATCAGTCCCAGCAGCTGACCAGAACGGTCATGCCGGTGGTGCGTTCGGCCAGCGTTTCGGGCGAGAGCGGCAGACGGTCCTGCGATTCCCCGGGGGTTACGCCGGCATCGGCCAGCACCGCGCGCAGCGCGTCGGCATCGGCGGCAAAGCTTACGCCGTCGGGCAGTTGCCGGTCCTGCTGGCGCAGGGGCAGCAGCATGCCCAGCACCGCGCCGTAGCTGTCCACCACCGGCCCGCCGGCATCGCCTTCGAGCGCGTTGAGCGCCAGGCGCTTGAGCTCCGGCTCGCCGCCAAGGCCGCGCAAATCGGCCAGTTCGCCATAGGTCAGCGTCGGCGCGCCCAGCACGCCGCCATAGGGATAGCCGGAAAGGGCGATCTCGGACTTGATGCGCGGCATCGCGCTGGCAAAGGCGGCCACGTTGATGGGCGCCATCGGATCGACCGGGCGCAGCACCGCCACGCCAAGCCGGTTTTCGACGGCGATGACCTGCGCGTCGTAATCCTCGTCCAGCGTCACCCGTTCGCAGCCCTGCACCGCCTCCAGCGTCGTCAGCACCGTGCCCCGCGCATCGACGAAAAAGCCCGAGCGCGACACCTTGGGCGCCCGGATTTCAAGACCGGCAATCAGGTCGATGCGCTCTTCGGTATCGTTGCCTGCAGCTGGGTCGAGCACGCCTTCGATGCGCTGGAAACTGGCCTGCATTTCATCCATCAGACGGGTGCGGCGGTCCTCGTCGCCGGCGGGCCATATCAGGGTAAAGCCCTTGATCTGGCCGTCGCGCAGCGTCACCTGCGTCTGCGACACGATCCGGTCGTCACGCCCGATCAGGGTAAAGTTGTCGCCATTCACCTCGCGCGGGCCATCAAGCGGCACGATCTCCAGCGTCTGCATGATGTCGTATAGCCCGGCCATGGTGTTGCGGTCGCCGGGCTGGCTGATCAGCAGCACCCGGACATCCGGCATTGCGCCGCTCGCGTTGAAATGCGCGAAAGGCGGATCGTAGCGGTCAAACGCGACCACCCCCAGCGGCAGTTTCATCTGGATGCCAGCGGCATCGTCGCGCACGGTGCGCAGCCCCAGCCCGTCAAGCACGGTGTTGTAGCTGTTCAACAGCTGGACGCGCTGGCGCGTGGTCAATATGCCGGTGGGTTCAAACCCGTTATCACGCTGCCACGCGGCCATCGCCGCGCGCGTGCCCGGCCCAAAGGCGGCGTCGATGACGCTTGAATAATAACCGGCCCATTGCAGAGCTTCCTGGATCTGGGCGCGTTCCTCGCGGGTCAGACGGGCCTCGTTCTGGCGTGCCTCGGCGGTGGTTTCGAACGGGATTTCGGGCTCCGGCACGATTTGCGGGGCCTGATTGTCCTGGGCATTGGCGGTGGTAAATGGGAATGCAAGAACGAGCGAGAAAAGAACGGCGGTCGCAATACGCGTCATGAAGATACCTTTTTATCTGGGCCTTGTTTGTCGGTCCTGACGCCTTTTCTAACAAAAACGGCCGCGCTTGCACCCAAAATATGCGCGCGGGCGCGATTGACCCCGCCCGGCGCGCGCCGTAGGTAGTGGCCGAGCCCGTCAAGGGCCCGCAAAAGGGGCGGAAATGGCGCAAAATCAGGAAAAACCCCGCAGTTTTCAGGATGTCATCCTGCGGCTTCAATCCTATTGGGCGGCGCAGGGCTGTGCCATGCTTCAGCCCTATGACATGGAGGTGGGCGCAGGCACCTTTCACCCCGCCACCACGCTGCGCAGCCTGGGTTTGCGGCCCTGGGCCGCGGCCTATGTCCAGCCCTCGCGCAGGCCCACCGACGGGCGCTATGGCGAAAACCCCAACCGATTGCAGCATTATTACCAGTACCAGGTGCTGATCAAACCCAGCCCGCCCGGGCTGCAGGAACTCTATCTCGGTTCTCTCGAGGCCATCGGCATCGACCTGCGGCTGCACGACGTCCGCTTTGTCGAGGACGACTGGGAAAGCCCGACGCTGGGCGCTTGGGGCCTGGGGTGGGAGGTCTGGTGCGACGGTATGGAGGTCAGCCAGTTCACCTATTTCCAGCAGGTGGGCGGGCATGACTGCGCCCCCGTCTCGGGCGAGCTGACATACGGGCTGGAACGGCTGGCGATGTATGTGCTGGGGGCGGATCACGTGATGGATATGCCCTTCAACGACCCCAACACTCCCATTCCGCTCAGCTATGGTGATGTCTTTCGCCAGGCCGAAGAGGAATACAGCCGCTACAACTTTGACGTCGCCAACACCGATGTCCTGTTCAAGCAGTTCGAAGAGGCCGAGGCCGAATGCGCCGCCATCCTGGGAAACCCGGTCGACGACCCCAAGACCGGCAAGCGCATCGTCATGGCGCAGCCCGCCTATGACCAGTGCATCAAGGCCAGCCACATCTTTAACCTGCTGGATGCGCGCGGCGTGATCTCTCCGACCGAACGGCAGGCCTATATCGGCCGCGTGCGGGCGCTGGCGAAACAATGCGCCGATGCCTTTGTGCAGACAGAGGCAGGGGGCTGGGCCGCGTGACGGGCAAGCTGATGGCCATCGCCATCGTCGTCACCGCGCTGGTGGCGGGCGTGGCGGTCTATTACCTGCAGGTCTATGCGTTCTATGAACGCCTGACGCCTTCGGGACCTGCCGACGTGCAGATGACCGTGGCCGCAACCGGCCAGGCCGAGCCGCTGGCGCATACCGATTTCCAGGCCATCGACGCGGACAGCTCGCCGATCCGCTATCGGTCCTGTTTTCACATATCCGGGGACCCGGACGCGCTGACTGAGCGCTATCTGCCCTATGACGGTCCGGTGCCGTTGCAGGCGCCCGGCTGGTTCGACTGTTTCGATGCCGACGCCATTGGCGAGGCGCTCGAGGACGGTCGCGCGCGGGCCTATTTGGGGCAGGAGAACATCCACTATGGCATCGACCGCGTCGTCGCGATAACCGCGGACGGCGACGGTTATGCCTGGCACCAGATCAACGCCTGTGGCCGGGTCGTTTTCGACGGCCGTCCCGCGCCCGAGGGCTGCCCACCCGCGCCGGAAGGATACTGAGCGATGCCTGATCTTCTGATCGAACTCTTCTCCGAGGAAATCCCCGCGCGGATGCAGGCGCGTGCCGCCGATGACCTGCGCCGGCTGATGACCGACGGTCTGGTCGAGGCCGGGCTGACCTATGCCGGCGCGGCAGCGTTCTCGACGCCCCGGCGGCTGACGCTGGCGGTCGAGGGGCTGCTGGATGAATGCCCTGCCGTCACCGAGGAACGCCGCGGCCCGCGCACTGACGCGCCGGAAAAGGCGATCGAGGGATTCCAGCGCTCTGCCGGTGTGGCGCGCGAAGACCTGGAGATCCGCGACGACAAGAAGGGGCAGGTCTACATCGCCCGCATCACCCGCCCCGGACGGCCCGCCGCCGACATCGTGGCCGAGGTGCTGGAACAGGTGGTCCGCAATTTCCCCTGGCCCAAGTCGATGCGCTGGGGGGCGGGCAGCCTGCGCTGGGTGCGGCCGCTGCATTCGGTGCTGTGCATTCTGACCAATTCCGCCGGCGAGGCGCATGTCGTACCGCTGGAAATCGACGGGCTGCGCGCCGGCGACACGACCGAGGGCCACCGTTTCATGGGCACGGGCCGCTTTGCCGTGACCGGGTACGAGGATTACGCCGCGCGTCTGCGGCGCGACAAGGTGATGCTTGACCCGGCCGAGCGCGCGCGCCACATCCTGCAGGAGGCCGAGAACCTGGCCTTTGCCGCCGGGATGGAGCTGGTCGCCGATGACGGGCTCTTGGCCGAGGTGGCGGGGCTGGTGGAATGGCCCGTCGCCCTGATGGGCGAGATCGGCCAAGAGTTTATGGAACTGCCCGCCGAGGTGCTGCAGACCAGCATGCGCGAGCACCAGAAGTTCTTTTCTGTCCGCAACCCGAAAACCGGGCGGATCGAGCGTTTCATCACCGTCGCCAATATCGAGACCGCCGATCACGGCGCCACCATCCTTGCGGGCAACGGCAAAGTGCTGGCGGCGCGGCTGTCGGACGCCAGGTTCTTTTGGCTCAACGATTTGCGCGTGGCGCGCGCGGGCATGGGGCCGTGGCTGGAACAGCTTGGCTCGGTCACCTTCGAGCGGCAGCTGGGCAGCCAGGCGGCGCGCATCGCCCGCATCCGCGCACTGGCCCGCGACCTGGGCCCGCTTGTCGGTGCCGACGCGGACCAGGCCGACGAGGCCGCGCGCGTGGCCAAGGCCGACCTGAGTTCCGAGATGGTTTATGAGTTCCCCGAACTGCAGGGTGTGATGGGCAGCTATTACGCGCGCGAGGCGGGCCTACCCGATGCCGTGGCAGTGGCCTGTGCGGAACATTACGCGCCGCTCGGCCCGTCAGACGCGGTGCCGGTCGCGCCGGTTTCTGTCGCCGTGGCGCTGGCCGACAAGCTGGATACGCTGACAGGGTTCTGGGCCATCGACCAGCGGCCCACGGGGTCGAAAGACCCCTTCGCCCTGCGCCGCGCCGCACTGGGGGTGATCCGCATCGTGCTGGAAAATGGCCTGCAGCTAAAGCTCGACCGCCATGTCGATGCCCAGCTTCTGCGCCATAAGATCGCGCTGAATGCCCGCAAGGCCAGCGAGGGCGAGATCGACACGCTGGAGGAAATCCTGCGCGAGGTGGCCGAGCGTGGGGTGTTCGGCGCGGCCTTTCGCGCGGTGATCGACCGCATCGGGCGGGGCGACGGCGCCCCCGATACGGGCGAAGGCAGCCTGCTGCGCAGCATCGGCGATCTGGTGCCGGACCTGTCGACCGACCTGCTGGCGTTCCTGCATGACCGGCTCAAGGTGTATCTGCGCGACGAGGGGCTGCGCCATGATGTCATCGACGCCTGCCTTGAACTGGACGGCGGCGACGACCTGGCGCTGATCGTGGCCCGCGCGCGGGCGTTGCAGGAGGTGCTGACCACCGAGGATGGCGAAAACCTGGTGCAGGGTTTCAAGCGCGCCAACAACATCCTGACCCAGGCCGAGGAACGCGACGGGGTCGAATATTCCTATGGCGCCGACGTGAAATTTGCTGAAGGGCCCGAGGAAAAAGCGCTGTTTGCCGCGCTCGACGCCGCCGAGGGGGCAATCGCCAAGGCGGTGGAGGCCGAGGATTTCACCGCCGCGATGGCCGCGATGGCGGCGCTGCGCGCCCCCATCGACGCCTTTTTCGAGGCGGTGCAGGTCAACACCGATAACGCGGTGGTGCGCCGCAACCGCCTGAACCTGCTCAGCCGTATCCGGATGATCTGCCTGCAGGCGGCGGACCTGAGCAAGCTGGAAGGGTAGGGGCTCTGGCCCCGCCCCGGCCACCGTGCCGGGCCCCGGGCCAAGCCCGGGGCGGTGGAAATGGGCAGGTGCTATGCGCTCAGGCGCCTGCATGACAGAATCCTTGCCTTTGCGGACACGAAGCGCAATGATGCCGCGGTGCAGAAAAAAGACCCTGATATCACCCTGATCACGGCCGAAGCGCCGATAGCGGCCACCACTCATGGCGGCCGGGCCAAGTGCCTGCAACGGCTGGTGCGGCTCGACCTGCCGGTGCCGTGCACGCTGGCGCTGTCGTTCCAGACCGTGCGCCGCATCGCTGCGGGCGACCGGCCCGACCCGGCGCAGCTGTTATCGCCGTTCGATCACGACGCCATCCTGTGCGTGCGCCCCTCGTCCGAAGATCCCGATTGGGGCGGGCCGGGCGCGGTGCTGAACATCGGCATGAACGACGCCCGCTACGTCGAGTTTTCCGAACGCATCGGAAAGACCGCCGCCGCCGCGCTGTATCTGCGCTTTGTCCAGAGCTTTGCCGTGCATGTGGCGCGGCTCGACCCCGATGTGTTCGACGATGTCGATCCCGACCCGGTGAAGGGGCTGAAACAGGCCCTCGCGGCCTATGAGGAAGAGACCGAAGAGGAATTCCCCCAGGAACCCGCTGCGCAACTGACCGAGGTTCTGCGCTCGATGGCGCGGGCCTGGGAGGGCACCAGCGCGCGGCTGCTGCGCCAGGCCAAGGGCGCGCCGGCCAATGCCGGGCTGGGGCTGGTGGTGCAGGAAATGGCGCTGGGGCTGGGCGAGGGCGAATGCGGCTCGGGTGTCATGCAACTGGTCAACACTCAGACCGGCGCGCGCCAGATCACCGGCCGCTACCTGAGCCAGAGCCAGGGCCGTGACGCGCTGCAAGGGGGCGCCGACGCGCTGTTTCTGGAACGCGACCCGCGCGGCCCCTCGCTGGAGGAACTGGCGCCCGAGGCGTTTGCCCGGCTCAAGGCCTATACCGCGCTCATGCGCAAGCGGCTGCGCGAGGAAATGCAGGCGGAATTCACCATCGAGAACGGCAAGGTGTTCCTGCTGGACGGCGTGCGGGTGACGCGCAGCGCGCGTGCCGCCATCGCCATCGCCGTGGCGCTGGCCGAGGATGGCATCATCTCGCGCGAAGAGGCGCTGATGCGCATCGAACCCCGGGCGCTGAATGAGCTGCTGCACCGGCAGGTCGATCCGACCGTGCCCCGCGACCGGCTGGGGCGCGGCATCGGCGCCAGCCCCGGCGCCGCCAGCGGGCGGATCGTCTTTACCTCGACCGAGGCCCAGGCCAGCGCCGCGCGCGGCGAGCCTTGCGTGCTGGTGCGGCGCGAAACCAGCTCCGAGGATATTCGCGGCATGCACGCCGCCGTTGGCGTGATGACCCATCGCGGCGGCATGACCAGTCACGCCGCCGTCATCGGCCGGGGGCTGGGCAAGCCCTGCGTGGTCGGCGTGACGGACATCCAGATCGACATGCGCCGCGAGCAGCTGGTCTTTCCCGGCGGGCGGGTGCTGAAGGCGGGCGACTCGATCACCATCGACGGCACCAGCGGCGATGTCCTGGCCGGCGACACCCCGCTGCTGGAGGCCACCCGCGACCCGGCGCTGGCGACCCTGATGAGCTGGGCCGACGCCGTCCGCGACATAGCCGTGCGTGCCAATGCCGACACCCCCGCCGATGCCGGGGTCGCGCGCACCTTCAAGGCCGAAGGCATCGGCCTGTGCCGGACCGAGCACATGTTTTTCGAATCCGACCGCCTGACCGTCATGCGCGAGATGATCTTTGCCGACACGGGCGAGGACCGCGCAGCGGCGCTGGAGCGGCTCTTGCCGATGCAGCGGGCCGATTTCATCGACCTGTTCCGCATCATGCAGGGCCAGCCGGTCTGCATCCGGCTGTTCGACCCGCCGCTGCACGAATTCCTGCCCTCCGACCGCTCGGGCCTGCGCGAGCTGGCCGAAGCGCTGGACCTGCCGCTGTCCGACGTGACCCGGCGGGTCGAGACGCTGGGCGAATACAACCCCATGCTGGGCCTGCGCGGCGTGCGTCTGGGCGTTACCATGCCAGAGATCTACGAGATGCAGGCGCGCGCAATATTCGAGGCGACGGTCGATGCCAGCCGCGAGGGCGCGCCGGTGGTGCCCGAGATCATGATTCCGCTGGTCAGCGCCCGGCGCGAGGTGGAACTGGTCAAGACCCGCATCGACGCGGTGGCGGCGGCGGTGCGCAACGAGACCGGGCAGGAGTTCACCTATCGCCTCGGCGTCATGGTCGAAACCCCGCGTGCGGCGCTGCGCGCCGGTGAGATCGCGCCGCTGGTGTCGTTCCTCAGCTTTGGCACCAACGATCTGACGCAGATGACCTATGGCCTCAGCCGCGACGATGCGGGGCGGTTCATGTCGGCCTATGTGCAGCAGGGCGTCTTTCCCGAGGATCCGTTTCACCGGCTGGATGCCGACGGGGTGGGCGAACTGCTGGAGATCGCCGCCGAACGGGGGCGCAAGGCCAAGCCGGGCCTTGTCTTGTCGATCTGCGGCGAACACGGCGGCAACCCCGAATCGATTGCCTTTTGCCGCGAGGCGGGGTTTGATTATGTTTCCTGCTCGCCTTTCCGCGTGCCGGTGGCGCGACTTGCTGCCGCACAGCTGGCTGTGAAAAGCAAAATAACACAAGACGTTGACCCGATAGTGCGATGATCTGGCACATATAGGGACTCAAACTTTACCGATATTTCATGCTATGGTCCGCCTGCATCCGCCGGGGTGGACGCCGCTGCCGGTTCGGCCTATGTCCCCCGGATGCCCGGGGTCAGGTGGCCCGAATAAGGGGGAATTCACATGTTCCGATTTGGTTTTTCGCTGCTGCTGGCAGCGGCTGGACTTGTTTTTGTCGCAGGCACGGCATCGGCCGATACGCCGCTTGGCAAGGTTTTCGACACCGAACGCCGCGCCATCGACAGCCAGCCGGACGATCGGCTTGCCAGCCTCATGACCCGGCCCGATCTGTCGGTGGAATACTCGCCTCAGTGGCTGGCCTCTCAGAGTTTCAAAGCCAGCGGCAGCGACTGGCGTTGTCTGGCCGAGGCACTGTATTTCGAGGCCCGCGGCGAAAGCGTCAAGGGTCAGTTCGCCGTGGCCGAGGTCATTCTCAATCGTGTCGACAGCGGCGTCTATCCCGACGATGTCTGTGCCGTCGTGCACCAGGGCACGGGCCGCAAGTACCAGTGCCAGTTCACCTATACCTGCGACGGGCACGAAGATGTGATCGCAGAGCCGGACGCCTTCAAACGGGTGGGGAAAATCGCGTATCTGATGGTGTCCGGCGCCCCGCGTCCGCTGACCAAGGGCGCCACCCATTACCATACCCGTGCCGTCAGCCCCCGCTGGGCGCGCCGCCTTTCCCACACGGCCAGCATCGGCGTGCACGAGTTCTATCGCATGCCCACGAGGCTGAGTTCGAACTGAGCCGGCACCACAGGCCAAAAACCGGTTGACTCGGGCGCGCGGCCCGATACAAGGCAGGCTTCACGGGAATTTCACGGGCGCCGCCGCGCGCCCGGCGCAGGAGACAGGACATGGCTAAGCCGACCACTATCAAGATCCGCCTCAACTCGACCGCGGGCACTGGCCATTTCTACGTGACCAAAAAGAACGCGCGCACGATGACCGAAAAGATGACGGCGCGGAAATACGACCCCGTCGTGCGCAAGCATGTCGAGTACAAGGAAGGCAAGATCAAGTAGCATCCTGCCGCAGCACTGAACGAAAGGCCGCACCGTCATGGTAGCGGCCTTTTCTGATTCCGGTGGTGTGGGTATCGGGACAGGGGCCGGACCGTCAGCGCGTCGGCCATGCCGACGAAAAAGGCCGACCCGATTGGGCCGGCCTCTGCCGTCGATCTGGAGGGATCGGTTATTCGCGGCTGCCGAAGAGATGCAGCAGCATCATGAACATGTTGATGAAGTCGAGATAGAGCCGCAGCGCGCCCATGATGGCGGACTTGCCCAGCCATTCGCTGTCGCCGTGATGGGCGTGGGCGACATACTCGTTCTTGATGTCCTGGGTGTCATAGGCGGTCAGCCCGGCAAAGATCAGCACGCCGATGACCGAGATCGCGAACATGATCGCCGACGAGGCGAGGAAGATGTTGACGATCGAGGCTACGATCAGGCCGATCAGCCCCATGATCAGAAAGCTGCCCCAGCCGGAGATGTCTTTCTTGGTGGTGTAGCCCCAAAGCGACAGCCCGGCAAAAGAGATCGACGTGATCAGGAACACCTGCCAGATGGAAAAGCCTGTGAAGGCCATGAATATCCAGCTCAGCGACAGGCCCATCACCGCCGCAAAGGTGTAGAAGAACAGCTGTGCCGCCGCTGCCGACAGCCGGTTCAGAACCGCGCCGAAGGCAAAGACCATGATCAGCGGCGCGAACATCACGATATAACCCAGGATGTTCGGTTGCAGCGTGGCCGGGTTGCGAAACACTGAAAGCAATGCAGGGCTGGTGCCGACGGCCCATGCCACGGCAAAGGTCAGCAGCATGCCCACGGACATCGTGCCGTAGACCTTGTTCATGTGGGCGCGCAGGCCCGCGTCAACCTGGGCGCTGCGGGTGCCCGCTGCCGTCCGGATCGTGTTGAATTCAGCCATTAAAGCCTCCGATTGATAATCACCCCAGCCCGCGACGCGGGCGTTGCTGACAATATCGGTCGGCCTTGCCTTCATTTCAAGCCTTTCCGGGCCTGCGCGGCCCGGAATATGGCTTTTCAGGCAATCCAGTTTCGCGGCACGTCCCAAACCGGGCGGCGGGCCTCTTGCCGGGCCTCGTCGCGGCTGATGCCGATATCGTCCAGCCTGCTGTCATCGAGGTGCGCAAGGGCGCGGCGCTGACGCCAGACCGCCAGGATCTCGCGCAACGCGATGCGACGTCCCAGCGCGCGGGTGCGGCTGTGCGGGCGGATCATGTAGGTCATGGCGTTTACCTTTCCTGAATCGGATGGTTTCCGGCGTTTTGATGTTTCTTGTTGATGTATATGATTGATGCGTTATGATTTTGAAAACGAATGTTTGTGACGAATGTCATCAGGGAGTGTGATGAGTGCGGAACCTCGACATGACCACGCTGCGTTCTTTCGTGGCGGTCGCCGAACAGGGCGGCGTCACCCGTGCGGCCACGGCGCTGAACCTGACGCAATCGGCGGTGTCGATGCAGCTCAAGCGGCTGGAGGATCTGTTGGGTGTGAACCTGCTTGACCGCAGCGGCCGGCGCATCGCGCTGACGGCCTCGGGCGAGCTGCTCTTGACCTATGCACGCCGCCTGGTCGATCTGAATGACGAAACCGTGGGCCGGCTGACCGACGACACCTATGAGGGCGAACTGGTGTTTGGGGCGCCCTATGACATCGTCTATCCGGTTATTCCGCAGGTGCTGAAACGCTTTAACGCCACCTATCCGCGGATGAAGGTGCAGTTGAAATCCTCCAGCACGGTAAAGCTGCGCGAGGCGCTGGGCAGGGGAGAGGTGGACCTGATCCTGACCACCGAGGAACGGCTGGCGCCGGGCGGCGAGACGCTGACCGAGATGCCGCTGCGCTGGGTTGGCGCGCCAGGCGGGCAATGCTGGAAAAAGCGCCCGCTGCGGCTGGCCTTCTGCAACCTGTGCATCTTCCGCTCACCGGTGCTGCGCCGGCTGGACGCCGCCGGTATCGACTGGGAGATGGTGGTGGATTCCGACGACGACCGGTCGGTCGAGGCGCTGATCAGCGCCGACCTGGCGGTTGGCGCGCTGCTGGAGAACAGCATCCCCCCGCACCTGGAGGCGGTCGCAACCGGCGGTGCGCTGCCCGATCTGGGGATTCAGATGATCAACATGTACGGGGCGCAGGGGCGCGCAGCGCTTGTGGAAGAGCTATCCGACATGCTGCGGCAGGGATTTGCCGCGCTCAAGGCGCCTCTGGTGGCGACGGGGTGATCACCACCTTGCCGGTCGAGCGGCGCGTGCGCAGCAGTTCCAGCCCCTCATCGGCGCGTTCCAGCGGCAGGGTGTGGCTGACATGGGGTTTCAGCCGGCCCTCCTCGTACCAGGAAAACAGCGTTGTCAGGCTGTCGCGCAGAACCTCGGGGCGGAACGCCATGTAGCCGCCCCAGTAAAAGCCCAGGACCGAGATATTCTTGACCAGCAGGTGATTGGCCGGGATCTGAGGCAACTCGCCGCTGGCAAAGCCGATGATCAGGATGCGCGCATCTGGCCGGCAGCCGCCAAGTGCCGCGCGAAAGCCCGGGCCGCCGACCGGGTCATAGACCACGTCGATGCCGCCCAGTTCCTTGCACCGGGCGCGGATGTCGTCCTTACCCGAGTCGATGACGATATCGGCGCCGGCGGCGTGCGCCACCTTCAGCTTGTCGGCCCCGCGCGCGCAGGCGATGACCCGTGCACCCATCTGCTTGCCGATCTCGACCGCGGTCAGCCCGACCCCGCCAGCCGCGCCCAGCACCAACAGCGTCTCACCGGGCTGCAATCCGGCGCGGTGGCTGAGCGCCACATGGCTGGTGCCATAGGCGATCTGGAATGCCGCCGCATCGACCATCGGCATCGCATCGGGCAGAGGAACGCAGCGATCGGCCGGGAAACAGCCGAATTCGGCCAGCCCGCCATGCCCGCCGAAAACGGCCACGCGCCGGCCCGCCCACCCGTTGTCGACCCCATCGCCGCAGGCGTCGACGACGCCGGCCACTTCCATCCCCAGGGTAAAGGGCAGCGGCGGCATGTCTTGGTATTCCCCCCGTATCATAAGCAGATCGGCAAAATTTAGACCGCATGCCCCGATCCTCAGCCGCACCTGGCCCGGTTCGGGCTCGGGAAACGGTAGTTCGGTCAGGGCGGGGGGGTGGTCGTTGGGCAGGGCCTGGTAGGCGCGCAAGGCGTACCCTCCATGAATTTGCTGGATTAAGGTGTTGTGAAACAATGACAAACGGGATGATGCCTGTCAATCGCACAAGGTTGTTTCGGGGAAAAGGACACATTGTCCTGCACGTTTGAATTGCATTTGATCAGATTCTCAGGCAATGGTTGGTGACGGTTGTACTTGTAAATTTTGGTACACGCGTTACGCTAGCTGGGCGCTGCAGGCATGCGCTACGGCAGGGATTATAGTGGTGGTTTTCTGCTGCGATGCGCCGCAAGTGCACCTCGGCAGGGATGATCGAGAGATTGTAGAGAGGATGAGAAATGCCGCACCCCGTTGATGTACATGTCGGCAAACGCATACGGCATCGCCGATGGCTGGCCGGAATGACCCAGCAACAGTTGGCGCAAAGCGTGGGCATCAAGTTCCAGCAGATCCAGAAATACGAAACCGGTGCCAACCGCGTCAGCGCGTCCAGGCTTTGGGATATCGCCGACGCGCTGGATGTTGATGTGAGCTTCTTCTTCGAAGGGCTGGCGCCCGAGGAAACCGCCGAGGGCGAAACGCGGGCATTCCCCGACGATATCCTGGGCGACAAGGAAGCGCTGGAACTGATCCGTTCCTACTATTCCATCCCCGAGGCGCAACGCCGCCGCCTGTTCGATCTCGCCCGGGTTCTGAGCGACGTGGCTTGATCCACGCCGCCCGGCCGGGATATGAGGCCGCCATTCGGGGCGGCACGGCGGCGGGCGGATGACGACAGATGACATTGTAACGACGGCACATGCGTTGGCCGATGCGGCCAGGGCGGCAGTTTTGCCGTTCTTTCGCACCGACGAGTTACACAGCGACAACAAGGATGCCGCGGGTTTCGACCCCGTGACCGAGGCCGACCGCGCTGCGGAGCGGACGATGCGCGCCCTGCTGGCCGAGCAGCGTCCGGATGATTCGGTCCTGGGCGAGGAATTCGGCAGCAAAGCCGGCACCAGCGGCCTGACCTGGGTGCTTGATCCCATCGACGGCACGCGCGGGTTCCTGTCGGGAACACCCACCTGGGGCGTTCTGATCGCCGTGACCGATGCGTCGGGGCCGATCTATGGCCTGATCGACCAGCCCTATATCGCAGAACGGTTCGAGGGCGGGCTGGGGCGAGCGCAGCTTTGCGGCCCGCAGGGCAGGCGGGCACTGGCCACCCGCCCCGGGCGCGCGCTGTCAGAGACGATCCTGTTCACAACCTTTCCCGAGCTTGGCACAGAGGACGAGCGCGCCGCATTTCAGGCGGTCACGGGGCAGGTCCGGCTGACGCGTTACGGCATGGATTGCTATGCTTACGCGCTGCTGGCCTGCGGGCAGATCGACCTGGTGATCGAGGCCGGGCTGCAGCCTTATGACATCCTCGCCCCGATCGCGGTGATCGAGGCTGCGGGCGGCATCGTCACCGACTGGCGGGGCGGGCCGGCGCATGGCGGCGGGCGGGTATTGGCGGCCGCGAACATGCAGCAGCACGAGGCAGCGCTGGAGATCCTGTCGCGGGTGCCCTGACGCACCGCGCTTTCACTGGTCGAGATTGTTTTCCGGGCGCTGCTTGAGTAATTCTGGCGGCAGGCGTCAAGGGGGAAGGGCAGATGGCAGACGACGATCCTGCGGAAGTCGCCGAAATCGTTCGTGACGACGACGCCTATACGCTGGATGACCGCGCCGTGGCGCGGGTCATGTACGCGGTCGACACCGGAAATCGCGAACAGTTGCTGCAGGAACTTTCACAGTTCCACCCCGCCGACATCGCCGACCTTCTGGAACAGGTCAACGCGTTTGACCGGCGCCGCCTGATCGATCTGTACGGCGCCGATTTCGACGGCGACATCCTGTCGGAACTCGACGACAGCATCCGCGAGGACGTGCTGACCATCCTGCAGCCAGAGGTTCTGGCCGAGGCGGTGCGCGATCTGGAATCCGACGATGTCGTCGACCTGGTCGAGGACCTGGAACAGGAACAGCAGGACGCGATCCTTGACGCGCTGGAAGACAGCGATCGAGCGGCGGTGCAATCGTCGCTGACCTACCCGGAATATTCCGCCGGCCGCCTGATGCAGCGCGAGGTGGTGATGGCGCCCGAACACTGGAACGTGGGCGAGGCCATCGATTTCCTGCGCAACCAGGAAGAACTGCCAGAACAGTTCTATCACATCGTTTTGGTCGATCCGCGTCTGCGGCCGGTGGGCAACGTCACGCTGGGCAAGCTGATGTCGGCGCGCCGCGAGGTGCTGCTGAAATCGCTGGTCGAAGAGTCGTTTCACGTCTTCCCGGCCACCCAGGACGAGGCCGATGTCGCCTATGCGTTCAACCAGTATCACCTTATCTCGGCCCCGGTGGTGGATGAAAACGAACGCCTGGTCGGCGTGATCACCATCGACGACGCGATGAGCGTCCTTGATGAAGAGCACGAGGAAGACATCTTTCGCCTCGCCGGCATCAACGAAGAGGCCAGCCTTTCGGACCGGGTGATGACCACCGCGAAAAGCCGGGCGTTGTGGCTGTTCGTCAACTTGCTGACGGCGATCCTGGCCTCGGTGGTGATCGACCTTTTTGCCGAGACCATCAACCAGATGGTGGCGCTGGCGGTGCTGATGCCGATCGTCGCCTCGATGGGCGGTAATGCCGGCACCCAGACGATGACGGTGGCGGTGCGCGCGCTGGCCACCCGCGACCTGACGGCACAGAACGCGCTGCGGGTGATCCGGCGAGAGCTTGCCGTTGGCGCGCTCAACGGCCTGTTGTTCGGGTTGCTGATGGCGTTGGTGGCGGGGGCGTGGTTCGGCGTGCCGCTGCTGGCGGCGGTGATCGCGCTGGCGATGCTGCTGACCCAGATCGCGGCCGCGTTTGGGGGGATCGTCATTCCGATGCTGCTGTCGCGCATGCACATCGACCCGGCGCTGGCATCCGGCCCGTTCGTGACCACAATCACCGACGTGGTCGGGTTCTTCGCCTTCCTAGGCCTTGGAACCGCGGTGCTGATGTGACCGGGGCGGCGGCGCAAAGCCCGCCGGAGGTGCGCAAGGCGGCGGCGCGCAAGGCGGCCTTTGCCCGACGCAAGGCGGCGCATGCGGCGGCCGGGCCCGGCGCGGCGGCGCATCTGTCAGAGGTTCTGGCGGGCTATCGCGGCGTGCCGCTGTCGGGATACATGCCGATCCGCACCGAGATCGACCCGCGCCCCGCCATGGCCGAGGCGGCGGCGCACGGTCCCGTCGGCGTGCCGGTGATCCAGGGTGCGGGCATGGCGCTGAAATTCGCCAGGTGGGAGCCCGGCTGCACCATGGTTGCCGGGCCGTTCGGTGCGATGGTGCCAGAGCGGCTGGAGTATTTCGAACCCGAGATCGTCATCGTGCCACTGGTGGCATTTGACCGCGCCGGCGGGCGGCTGGGCTATGGCGGGGGCTTCTATGACCGCACGCTTGAGGGTCTGCGCGCCCGGCGCGCGACGCTGGCCATAGGTTTCGCCTGGGCGGCGCAGGAGGCCGAGAACCTGCCGCTGGAGCCCACCGACCAGCCGCTTGACATGGTGGTGACGGAACAAGAGGTGATTGCCATTGGCGCAGCATGATTTCACCGCCCGCGTGGTCTGGACCGGCAACCGGGGGCAGGGCACCGCCAGCTATCGCGCCTATGACCGGACATGGAATGTCGAAACCCCGGGCAAGCCGGTGATCCACTGTTCCAACGACCCGATGCTGGGGGGCGATCCGACCCTGCACAACCCCGAAGACATGCTGATTACCGCGCTCTCGGCCTGTCACATGTTGTGGTATCTGCACCTTGCCAGTGACGCCGGCATCAAGGTGCAGGCCTATCGTGACGACCCGGTGGCGGTGGGCGAAACGCTGCCCTCCGGCGCCAGCCGGTTCCTGCGCGCCACGCTGCGGCCCGAGATCACCGTGCCCGAGGGGACCGACCTGGAGCGGGCCGACGCCATCCACCACGAGATCGGCAAGGTCTGTTTCATCGCGCGCTCGGTGAATTTCCCCGTCGCGCACGAGGCGCGGTACGTCACGCAGCGCTGATGAACCTGCAACAGGGGCTGCAAATAGCCATCCCTTCGATGTGCGACGTTCATGCATCCGCGCAGAGGGCTGGCCCCGCCCGAGGGGGCGGCCGGGGGCTGCCCGGCGGTGCCGCCGGGCGTGAGGGGGTAAGGGCAGCGCTTCAGGCCGTCGGGCAGGGCTCTCGTTACCCCGCTCGTTCCGCTTCAAAGCGGAAAGAAGAACGGGATCAGGGCAGAGGCCAAGATGCCCATGCTGAGGTTCAGCGGTACGCCCACCTTGATGAAATCGGTGAACTTGTAGCCGCCGGGGCCATATACCATCATGTTGGTCTGATAGCCGATGGGGGTGGCGAAACTGGCCGAGGCCGCGATCATCACCGCCACCACGAACGGGCGCGGATCGTGCCCCAGCGCGGCGGCAAGGCCGATGGCGACCGGCGTCACCACCACCGCCACCGCGTTGTTCGACACCAGTTCGGTCAGCACGCTGGTCAGCAGGTAGACCGCCCAGATTGTCAGGAAAGGCGGGGTGTGGGCCAGGAACGGCGCGACGTGATCGACCAGGAACAGCACCGCGCCCGAGGCTTCCAGCGCCTCGCCGATCGCCAGCATGGCAAAGATCAACGCCAGCAGCCGGCTGTCGACAAAGGAAAACGCCTCTTCGGTATCGACACAGCGGGTGATGAACACCACCGCCATCGCCAGCACCGCCAGCAACAGGATGGGCGCCACACCCAGCGCCGCCAAAATCACGATGCCGGCCAGGGCGGCAATGGCGATGGGGGCGTGGCTGCGGCGATAGGCGCGTTCGGTCGGGCGGGTGATGTCGACCAGGTTCATCTCGGCGGCCAGCCGCTGGATGTCTTCGGGCGCGCCTTCGAGCAGCAGCGTATCGCCCGCGCGTACCACGATATCGTCAAGCTGGCGGCCGATATTGCGGTCCTTGCGGTGCACCGCCAGCGGATAGACGCCAAAGCGGCGCCGCAGCCTGAGCGCACCCAGATGCCGCCCGACCATGCGACAATCGGGCGTGATCAGCGCCTCGACGGTGGTGGTTTCGACCGCCGACACCTGGTCGACGCGCTTGAGGCTCTTGTTGCGTTGCAGGCTTAGCAACTCGGTCACTTGGGTGCGCAGCACCACCCGGTCGCCCACCTGCAGCGTTACCCCCCCGAGGTTGCGCCTGAGCGAGGTATCGCCGCGAATGACGTCGACCAGGCGCACGCCCTCTCGCTTGAACAGCTGCACGCCCGTGACCTCGCGCCCCACCATGTTCGATTCGGGCGGGATCACCGCCTCGGTAAAGAACTTGCGTGATTTCCGCTCATTTCCCAGCAGGCTGGCCATGCTGGCGCGTTCGGGCAGCAGTCTGGGCGCGATGAGGTACAGATAGACCGCGCCCCAGACGACCAGGATCAGCGCCATCGGCGTGACCTCGAAGATTGTGAATGGTTCCAGCCCCTTTGCCCGCGCCACCCCGTCGACCAGCAGGTTGGTCGATGTGCCGATCAGCGTCAGGCACCCGCCAAGGATGGCGGCATAGCTGAGCGGGATCAGGAACTTGCTGGCCGCCACGCCCAGCCGGTTGGTCATCTGAACGAAGACCGGGATCATCACCACCACCACGGGGGTGTTGTTGACGAATGCCGACGCCACGATCACCAGCGCCATCAGCGCGCCGATGGCCACAGCCGGGCGCGCATCCGCATGGGCCGCAGCCGCCTGGGTGAACCAGTCCAGCGCGCCGGTGCGCACCAGCGCCCCCATCACGATGAACAGCGCAACGATGGTCCAGGGCGCGGGGTTGGCCAGCACGGCAACGGCGTCGTCATAGGGCAACAGCCCTGTGGCAAGCAGCACCGCAACGCCGGCGATGGCCACCACCTCGGTCGGGTAGGTTTCCCTGACGAACAGCACGAACATCGCCGCCACCACCGACAGCGTGAACAGCGCCTGCCCGGTCTGCGACATCTCGGCTAGCGGCATCGGACCTGCCTGCCGGTAGGGCCTCGTGGCCGGGTGTTCAGGGCGGCGCCTGTCATGGGGCCGACTGTTCCAGCCGCCCGCCTTCGCGCACCATCGCAAGGCGGGTGGCCTTGCCGGTGGCGTCGTCGGTTTCGATATACAGACCGCAAAGCGTGGTCTCGCCCAGCGCGGGCGTGAACCGGGCCTGCCCCATGCCGGTGACAAAGCGGCGCATCGGCTCGGTCTTTTCCATGCCGATCACGCTGAGGTAATCGCCGCACATGCCGGCATCCGACAGGTAGGCGGTGCCGCCCGGCATGATCTGCGCGTCGGCGGTGGGCACATGCGTATGGGTGCCGACGACCATGCTGGCGCGCCCGTCGCAGAAATGGCCCATCGCCATCTTTTCCGATGTCGCCTCGCAATGCATGTCGACGATGCTGGCCTGAACGCCGCCGCCGCGCATATGCGCCCGCAAGACCGGGTCGATGGCGCTGAACGGGTCGTCAAAGGGGCGTTTCATGAATACCTGCCCCAACACCTGCGCCACCAGCACCTTGCGCCCGCGCGCGTCCTGAAACACCCGGTGCCCGCGGCCCGGCGCCTGGCGGGCAAAGTTCAGCGGCCGCAGTACGCGCGGCTCGGACTCGATGAACTGCAGCATGTCCTTTTGATCAAAAGCATGATCGCCCAGTGTCACGCAGTCGGCACCAGCATTCAGCAGCGCCTTGGCGTGATCGCCCGACAGCCCCATGCCGCCGGTGGCGTTCTCGCCGTTGACCACCACGAAATCCAGCCGCCATTCGTCGCGCAGACGCTGCAGCCTCTCGGTGATCGCGCGCCGCCCGGCGCGGCCGACCACATCGCCCAGGTAAAGTATCCTCATGCCCATGGTGTTAGGGCCGCAAAGCGGCAAGGGCAAGGCCCGATCCGGGCGGCGGACGGGGTGCGAAAGCGGCGGGGCCGGGCCCGCCGCGCCGGGTCAGAGCGGCCAGAAAACCAGGATCGCGGGTACCGATACCACGACCACCAACACCTCCAGCGGCAGGCCCATGCGCCAGTAATCGCCAAAGCGATAGCCGCCGGGCCCCAGGATCAGCGTGTTGTTCTTGTGCCCGATCGGGGTGAGATAGGCCGAGGACGCTGCCACCGCCACCGCCATCAGGAACGGGTCGGGCGAAACCCCCAGCCCGCGCGCCATCTCGATCCCCACCGGGGCGGCGACAATGGTGGTGGCCGTGTTATTCAGCACGTCCGACAGCGTCATCGTCACCACCATCAGCACCGTCAGGATTGCCCAGGCAGGCATGCCCTCGGTCACCCCCACCAGCGCCCCGGCAATCAGCTGCGTTCCGCCAGAATCGTCCAGCGCCACGCCCAGCGGGATCATCGACCCCAGCAGCACCACCACCGGCCATTCGATCTGGGTATAAAGCTCGCTGGCGGGAACGATGCGCGTCAGCACATAGGCCATCACCACCAGCCCCAGCGCGATGGGCAGGTAAAGCAGGCCGACGCTGGCCGCGGCCACCGCGGCGGCGAATAGCCCGATTGCCAGCCATGTCTTGGTTTCCTGCGTCACCGCCAGCCCGCGGTCGGCCAGGGGCAGCGCGCCTAGCCATTCGATAACTTCTTGCCCGGTGTCCTTGGGCACCAGCAACAGCAGGATGTCGCCTGGGCGGATGACGGTCTTGCGCACCTCCGATGTGATCTTGCGCCCCTCGCGCGAGATGCCCATCAGCACGGATTTTCGGCGCCAGTGCAGCCCGACGGATTGCGTTGTCTTGCCCGCGAGGCGCGAGTTTTGCGGCACCACCACCTCGATGATGTCCAGCCCTTCGCCGGCGGCTTTCAGTCGCTCTTCGCGCTCCTTGTCCGAGAACGCCAGCGACAGGGCGCTGCGGAACTCGTCCAGCGCGTCGGGCTTTGCCTCCAGCACCAGGGTGTCGCCGGCGCGCAACTCGGTGTTGAGGGCGGTGCCATAGCGCCGCTTGCCGTCGCGGATCAGCCCGAGAATGGCCACGTCGGCCTTTTCGGCGGCTTCCTGCAGCTCGATCAGCCGCTTGCCGATGTGATCCGAATCCTCGGGCACGGTCAGCTCGGCAATATAATCGGTGATGTCCGAGGCGCGCAGCACGCTGTCCTCTCGCTGGGGGATCAGCCGCCAGCCGATCAGCGCCACGAAAACCAGCCCGGCAAGGGCGGTCAGCGCCCCCACGGGGGCGAAATCGAACATCTTAAAGGGCGCGCCCAGCGCATCCTCTCGGATCGAGGCGATGATGATGTTGGGCGGCGTGCCGATCAGCGTGGCCATGCCGCCCAGGATAGTGGCAAACGACAGCGGCATCAGCGTCAGCCCGGCGGCGCGCTTGGCCTTGCGCGCGGTCTGGATATCGACCGGCATCAGCAGCGCCAGCGCGGCGACGTTGTTCATGAAGGCCGACAGTACCGCACCGATGCCGCCCATCAGCGTGATATGACTGGCCAGGCCCCGGCTGCTGTCGATCATGGTGCGGGTGATCAGGTGCACCGCGCCCGAACGCACCAGTCCGGCCGACACCACCAGCACCAAGGCCACGATGATCGTGGCCGGGTGGCCGAAGCCCGAAAACGCCCGGTCGGTCGGGACTACCCCCAGCACCACGCCCGCCAGCAGCGCGGCGAAGGCGACGATGTCATAGCGCCATCGCCCCCACAGCAGCAGCGCAAAGACGGCGCCGAAAAGCGAAAAAAGGATGATCTGGTCGGTGGTCATGTTGTGCGCCCCTTGTTGGCGCCAGCCAATCGCATGCGCGCGGCAAACGCAACCGGGTTGCGGCGGGTGGCAGGGCTGAACTATAGAGACCGGATCGGCACCAACCCACGGGAGCGCATGATGGCCGGCCATTCCAAATGGGCAAATATCCAGCATCGCAAGGGGCGGCAGGACGCCGCCCGTTCCAAGCTGTTTTCCAAGTTTTCCAAAGAGATCACCGTCGCCGCCAAGATGGGCGATCCCGACCCCGAGAAGAACCCACGCCTGCGGCTGGCGGTCAAGGAAGCCAAGGCGCAGTCGATGCCCAAGGACAACATCGAACGCGCGATCAAGAAGGCCACCGGCGGCGAGGGCGACGAATACGAGGAAATCCGCTACGAGGGGTATGGACCCGGCGGGGTTGCGGTGATTGTCGAGGCAATGACCGACAACCGTAACCGCACCGCGTCGAACGTGCGCTCGACCTTTGCCAAGCAGGGCGGCTCGCTGGGCGAAACCGGCTCTGTCGCCTTCATGTTCGAACGCAAGGGCGAGGTCACCTATCCCCCCGAGGCCGGCGATGCCGACAGCATGCTGATGGCCGCGATCGAGGCCGGGGCGGAGGATGTCGAAAGTTCCGAGGACGGTCACACCATCTGGTGCGCCGATACCGACCTGAACGAAGTTTCCGGCGCGCTGGAGGCCGAGCTGGGCGAAAGCGAAAGCGCCCGCCTGGTGTGGCGGCCCACCACCACCACCGAGCTGGACCTTGAGGGGATGCAAAAACTGATGCGTCTTGTCGAGGCGCTGGAGGATGACGACGACGTGCAGCGCGTCACCACCAATTTCGAAGCCTCCGACGAGGTGATGGAACAGCTCGCGGCCGAGTGAGAACGGCCCGGGCCCGGGGCGTGTACCGGGCGTGATCTGACGCCACGCGCCGTAACCCGATGGGGGCAGACATGCAGGCGGCGGTGGCTGGTTTCGCGCTGGGGTTTTCCCTGATCCTTGCCATCGGGGCGCAGAATGCCTTTGTCCTGCGGCAGGGGCTGCGCAATGGCCATGTCTTTGCCGTCTGCCTGACCTGCGCGCTCAGCGATGCGGTGCTGATCGCCACCGGCGTGGCGGGATTCGGGGCGCTGGTGACGGCGGCGCCGGGACTGGAAACGGCGATGCGCATCGGTGGTGCGGGGTTCCTGATCTGGTATGGCGCGCGCACCCTGCGCGCGGCCTGGATCGGGGGCGAAGTGCTGGAGGCGGGGTTAGGCGACGCTGGCGGCCTGCGCCCGGCGCTTTTGACCTGCCTGACGCTGACATGGCTGAACCCGCATGTCTATCTGGATACCGTGGTACTGCTGGGCGCGGTCAGCGCGCAATATGCCGACCGGCTGGCATTCGCGCTGGGGGCGATGACGGCCAGTTTCGTCTTTTTCTTTGGTCTGGGCTATGGCGCGCGCTTTCTGGCGCCGCTGTTTCGCCGCCCGGCCAGCTGGCGTGTGCTGGACGTGGTGGTGGGCCTGACCATGTGGGCGATAGCGGCGAAACTGCTGTTGATGTGACGGGCGCATACCCGGCCTGCTAGCTGGCCGGGTGTGTCCCGCGCTTCGTAAAATGTGCAGGCGGTACTCGACTTTTCCCGCGCCCGGACCCTTAATGCCGCCCATGACCGAATTGACGAACCCGCCCGCCGCGAACCCGCCCGCCGCGAACCCCCTTCGCGGCGTTTTCTGGATGGTGGTGACGGGGGTCTTGTTTGTGGGTGTCACCGCGCTGGTGAAATGGCTGGGAACACGCATTCCCGCGCCAGAGGCGGCGTTCCTGCGATTCCTGTTCGGGCTGTTCATATTGTTGCCGGTTCTGCGACCGCTTTTGCGGATGCGGCCAAGCAAGCGGATATGGACGCTTTTTTGCGTGCGCGGGGCAGTGCACACGGTCGGCGTGTCATTGTGGTTCTTTGCGATGGCGCGCATTCCCATCGCCGATGTGACGGCGATGAATTATCTTTCGCCGGTTTATGTCACGCTCGGGGCGGCGTTGTTTCTGGGCGAAAGGCTGGCTGCAAGGCGCCTGCTGGCGGTGGTGGCGGCGCTGGTGGGGGCGGTGATCATCCTGCGCCCCGGCTTTCGCGAGGTCGAGCCGGGCCACCTGGCGATGCTGTTCGCCGCGTTCTTTTTAGGAGCGTCCTATCTGATCGCCAAGCGGCTGACGCAGGAATGCAGCCCCGTGCAGGTCGTGGCGATGCTGTCGGTCACGGTCGCCATCGGGCTGGCGCCGCTGGCAGTGATGAACTGGGTTACGCCCAGCCTGGGCCAGCTGGGCATCCTGGCGGCGGTGGCGCTGTTGGGCACGGCCGGGCATTATACCATGACGCTGGCCTTTCGTGCCGCGCCGCTGGCGCTGACGCAGCCGGTGACGTTTCTGCAGCTGGTCTGGGCGGTGGTGCTGGGTGCGCTGGTGTTCGGCGAGCCGATCGACCTGTGGGTGGTGCTGGGGGGCACGATGATCGTGATGGCCATAAGCTTTATCAGTTTCCGCGAGGCGCAGCTCAAGCGCCGGGCAGTGACGCCGCCGGTGCCGGCCACCAAGGTCTGAGGCGCCGGGTGTCTTGCGCGGGGCCGGTCCGATCAGGCGCGCGGATCAAGCAGCTTGGCAAGGATGCGGTTGCGGGTGATCTGGCCGATGATGTGGCCCGCCTCGTCGGTCACGCCCACGGGCTTGTCATGGCCCTGCGCGGCCTCCATCACCTGGTGGATGGTGGCGTCGGGCGGAACGGAGGTGTCGGGCGTTACGGAGGCCGGCTCCATCATGTCGCGTGCGCACAGCACCCCCAGCGGGTTCATGTGGGCCACGAATTCGGCCACGTAATTGGTGGCCGGGTTGGTAAAGATGTCCTGCGGCGTGCCGCATTGTACGATGCGTCCGCCCTCCAGGATGGCGATTCGGTCGCCCAGCTTGAACGCCTCGTCAAGGTCGTGGCTGACAAAGATGATGGTGCGCCCGAGCTTTGATTGCAGATCCAGCAGTTCGTCCTGCAGGTGATTGCGGATCAGCGGGTCGAGCGCCGAAAAGGGTTCGTCCATCAGCAGGATCGGCGCGTCGGTGGCAAAGGCGCGCGCCAGGCCGACGCGCTGCTGCATCCCGCCCGACAGCTCGGCCACGCGGCAGTCGGCCCAATCCGACAGGCCCACCAGGTCAAGCTGGCGTTTCACCTGTTCGGCACGCTTTGCGCGCGGCAAGCCGGCCAGCTCCAGCCCTAGGCCGACATTTTCGCCCACGCTGCGCCAGGGCAGCAGGCCGAACTGCTGGAACACCATCGCCACATGGCGCTGGCGCAGCCGGCGCAGGGTGGCGGCGTCGGCATGGGTGACATCGACCATGGTCTGCCCGTCGAACACCTCGACATGGCCGCGCACCACCGGGTTGAGGCCGTTGACCGATCGCAGAAGGGTCGATTTGCCCGACCCCGACAGCCCCATCAGCACCAGTATCTCGCCCGGCGCGACCGAAAGCTCGCAATCGTGCACGCCCAGGATCTGGCCGGTTTCCTGATGGATCTCGGCGCGGCTGCGTCCGGCATCCATCAGGGGCAGGGCGGTTTCGGGCGCATCGCCGAATACGATCGAGACACGGTGAAATTCCACGGCGGCGCCGCTCATTTGCGCCCCTCCATCCGCAGCATCCGGTCCAGCACAATGGCCACCACCACGATCATCAGCCCGGATTCGAACCCGAGCGCGATGTTCACCGTGTTGATCGCCCTGAGTACCGGTACCCCCAGCCCGTCGGCGCCCACCAGCGCCCCGATCACCACCATCGACAGCGACAGCATGATTGTCTGGTTCAGCCCGGCCATGATCTGGGGCAGGGCAAAGGGCAGCTCGACCTTCCACAGGGTCTGGCGGTTGGTGGCACCAAAGGCGCGCGCGGCCTCCAGCAGCGGCTGCGGCGTGCCCGAAACGCCAAGATGTGTCAGCCGGATCGGCGCGGGCACCACGAAGATGACCGTGGCGATCAGCCCCGGCACCATGCCGATGCCAAAGAACACGATCGCCGGGATCAGGTAGACGAAGGCCGGCAGCGTCTGCATCAGGTCCAGAACCGGGCGCATCCCGTCATAGAGGCGCGGACGGTGCGCGGCGGCGATGCCGATGGGCACGCCGATCCCCATGCAGAACAGGCACGAGGACAGCACCAGCGTCAGGCTCTCGGTGGTTTCTTCCCAGTAGCCCTGGTTGAGGATGAAGAGAAAGCCGAGCGCGACCAGCACACAGGTTTTCCAGTTGCGCTGCAGGGCCCATGTCAGGCCGACGAAGACAGCGACGATGACCAGCGGGTGCGGGGTTTGCAGAATCCACAGGAAGGCGTCGATGATTGCCTCCATCACCACGGCCATCCCATCGAAAAAGGCGGCGGCATTGTCCTGCAGCCACAAAAAGAAATTCTCGGCCCAATCGCCCACGGGGATCTTGTGTTCGCTCAGCCAGTTCATGCGCGACTCTCAGCGGTAGGTGATTGGGATGGGCCGGCAAGAGAGGGGGCGGGACCCGGTCATGTGCCCCGCCCGCTCAATTCTCAAAGGCCCAGCGCGGCCTTGACCGCCGCCATCGCGTCGCCGCCATCAACGGTGGTGACGCCGTCAAGCCAGCCGTCCAGCACGCCGGGATTGGCCTTGAGCCAGGCGCTCGCGGCATCCTCGGGCTTTTCGCCGTCATCGAGGATCGCGCCCATGATCTCGTTTTCCATTGCCAGCGTGAATTCCAGGTTGGTCAGCAGCTTGCCGACATTGGGGCATTCTTCGACAAAACCCGCGCGGGTGTTGGTATGAACGGTGGCGCCGCCCAGGTCGGGGCCGAACCAGTCATCGCCGCCGGTCAGGTAGGTGAGGTCGAAATTGGCGTTCATCGGGTGCGGCTCCCACCCCAGAAAGACGATCGGGTCGCCCTTGCGGTCGGCCCGTGCGACCTGTGCCAGCATCCCCTGTTCAGAGCTTTCCTTGACCTCGAACCCCTTCAGGCCGAATGCGTCCTGCTCGATCATGTCGATGATCAGGCGGTTGCCGTCATTGCCCGGCTCGATGCCGTAGATGGTGCTGTCCAGCGCGTCAGCATGTTCCGCGATCGACCCGAACGAGGTGATACCCAGCGCCGCGCCGGCGGCATTGGTGGCCAGCGTGTACTTGGCGCCCTGCAGGTTGGCGCGCACGGTGTCGACGGTGCTGGCCTCGCGGTAGGGGGCGATGTCGGCCTCCATTGTCGGCATCCAGTTGCCCAGGAAGACGTCGATATCGCCCTTGGCGAGCGAGGTATAGGTCACCGGCACCGACAGCACCTTGATGTCGGTGTCATAGCCCAGCGCCTTCAGCACGGTGGTGGTGGCGGCGGTGGTGGCGGTGATGTCGGTCCAGCCGACGTCGGAAAAGCTGACGCTTTCGCACTCGGCCAGTGCCGGCGCCGCCGCCAGCCCCAGGGTCAGCGCGGCGATGGTCATACGGATGTTCATGAGTGGTCTCTCCCTCAGAGGTAAGTTCAGGCGTGTGCGCCCGGTGGGGCATGGGACCCGGGGATTTCCCCCAGGCCCCGCCCCGCAGGTTCGGTGGCGATCAGGCGAACCACCAGCGCTCGATAAAGCGCATCCCGTCGACGTCCCAGTTCGAGCTCATCTGCTCGGTATGCGCGACCTTGGTCGAGTTGCCGAACACCCAGTTGGCGAACATCGGGATGACGACGCCGCCCTGGTTCGACACGATGTCCTGCATTTCCCAGTACATCTGCCGGCGCTTGTCCTCGTCCAGTTCCGAACGCGCTTTCACCAGCAGATCGTCAAAGGTGTCGCTGCACCAGAAGCTGTCGTTCCAGGATGCGTCGCACTGGTAGGCGGTGGCAAACATCTGGTCCTCGACCACGCGGCCCGACCAGTAGACGGCGGCGAAGTCCTTTTTCATCCAGACATCCGACCAGTAGCCGTCGTTGGGTTCGCGCACCGGCTTGAGGTTGATGCCCGCCGCGGCGGCCGAGCTCTGGTACAGGACCGCCGCATCGACCGCGCCGACAAAGGCTGCGTCGGCGGCCGAAAGCGAAACGTCGATGCTGTCGAGGCCGGCCTCCTTGAGGTGCCACTTGGCCTTGTCGGGGTCGTAGGTCTTTTGCTCCAGCTCGGTGTTGAAGAACCGCTGGCCGCGCCCGATGGGGTGGTCGTTGCCGACCGAGCCGTAGCCGAACAGGATCTTGTCGACCAGTTCCTGCCGGTTGACGCCGTATTTCAGCGCCTGGCGGACGTTGTTGTCGTTGAACGGCGCCTCGCGCGTGTCCATCGCAAAGGTATAGTGCTGCATCCCCGCGACCGAATTGATCTGGATGTTGGGGTTGCGCGCCAGGAGCGACACAGTCTTGAGGTCCAGCCGGTCGGCCACGTCCACGTCGCCCGACACCAGCGCGGTGGTGCGTGCGTTCTGGTCGACGATCGCCAGCACCTCGGCGCTGTCGAACCATGCGACGCTGTCGCGCCAGTGATTCGGGTTGCGTTCCAGCGCCATCGATACGCCGGGATTGAAATCCTTCAGCACATAGCTGCCGCAGCCGTCGCCCGACCGCCAGTCGATGCTGTCGCCGTCGGCGGGGCAGATGACGATGTGATAATCGCTGAGGATGAAGGGGAAGTCAGCGTTGCCGCCATCAAGCGTAAAGACGATGGTGTCGTCACCCTCGGCCGCAATGTCCTTGATTGCAGCCACGATCGGCCCGGCGGCCGAGGTCGAATCCTCGCCACGGTGGAAGTTGATCGAGTTGATGACATCCTGCACCGTCACCGGCTTGCCGGAATGGAAGGTCACGCCTTTGCGCAGCTTGAACCGCCATTCCGCCGCGTCGGCGGATGCCTCCCAGCTTTCGGCGACTTCCGGGCTGAGCGAGCCATCCTGCAGCACCTCGGTCAGGTGGCCGTGAAGGGAATAGGAAAGGCAGGTGGTAAAGCTGTTTTCATAGGTGCCTGGGTTCAGCGTGTCGGTGGTTGCGCCGTGGCCGATGGCCACCCGCACATGGCCGCCGCGCTTGGGCGTCTGCGCCAGCGCCCCGCCCATCGGCAGCGAGGCCGCGATGGCCCCCGCAGCGGTGGTCTTCAGAAATCCACGGCGATCGAGCATTCCGCCCTTGATGAGTGACATGATCATTCTCCCTATCATGTGTGATCTTGACTGGTTGCCGTTCATTGCCCCGTGTTCATCGCCCCTCCCGGGGTCGGCACCGGACGTATTCGGGGGTCGCCTTCGGACCGCAAGGCCCGGCCCCCGCTATGTGCCATGCTCGGCGGCGTTGTTGTGTGATGTTAGTATGACGCCGTGATGCGGTGCAACGGTCTAGTTCGCATCTGGCCGGTTTGCTGTTCTCCCCCGAGGTTGGATTTTAATTGATTGACTGGTCAATTAAGCGCAGCTAGACCCGGTTGCGCAACAGTTTTTTCCTGGAGTGGTGCGAATGCCCAAGGTCGGGATGGAACCCATCCGCCGCTCGGCACTGGTGGAGGCAACGATCCACGAGATCGGCGAGCGTGGCACGCTGGATGTCACCGTCAGTCAGATCGCCCGGCGTGCCGGCATGTCGCCGGCGCTGGCGCACCACTATTTCGGCTCGAAAGAGGCGATGTTCGCCGCCGCGATGCGCCATATCCTGATGCTTTACGGGGCCGAGGTGCGCGGCGCGCTGATCATGGCCCGCACCCCGCGCGGGCGGGTCGAGGCGATCATCCGCGCCAGTTTCGCGCCGCGTCAGTTCCGGCCCGAAATGGTGTCGGCATGGCTTAACTTCTACGTTCAGGCGCAAACCTCGGATGAGGCGCGGCGCCTGCTGAACGTCTATCAGCGCCGCCTCAGATCGAACCTGCTGCACGCGCTGCGCCAGGCCGGGCTGGCCGAGGCGCGCACGCTGGCGCGCGGCCTCGCGGCGATGATCGACGGGCTGTATATCCGCCAGGCGCTGCGCAACGACCCGATCTCGGCCGAGGCCGCGATCGACGTGATGATGCATTACCTCGACAGCTACATGAGCAAGGGACAGACGTCGTGAAACGGCCCAACATCCTGATTCTGATGGTTGATCAGCTCAACGGTACGCTGTTCCCCGATGGCCCGGCCGACTGGCTGCACGCGCCTAACATCGCGGCGCTGGCCGAACGCTCGACGCGGTTCGTCAACACCTATACCGCCTCGCCGCTTTGTGCGCCGGGGCGGGCGAGCTTCATGTCCGGGCTGTTGCCGTCGCGGTCGCGCGTCTATGACAATGCCGCCGAATTCGCCGCCGACATTCCCACATTCGCCCACCACCTGCGGCGGGCAGGCTATCACACCTGCCTGTCGGGCAAGATGCATTTCGTCGGCCCCGATCAGCTGCACGGGTTCGAGGAACGGCTGACCACCGACATCTACCCGGCCGATTTTGGCTGGACTCCCGACTATCGCAAACCCGGCGAGCGCATCGACTGGTGGTATCACAATCTCGGCAGCGTCACCGGCGCTGGCGTGGCCGAGATCACCAACCAGATGGAATACGACGACGAGGTCGCCCACCATGCGCGCGCCAAGTTATATGACCTTGGCCGCGGCCATGACGAGCGGCCCTGGTGCCTGACGGTCAGCTTTACCCACCCGCACGACCCCTATGTCGCGCGGCGCAGATACTGGGACCTCTACGAGGATTGCGCGCATTTGCTGCCGCGCGTGCCCGCGATGGCGTATGAGGATCACGACCCCCATTCCAAACGTATCTTCGATGCCAATGACTGGCGCAGCTTTGATATTTCCGATGAAAACATCCGTTGCGCGCGCCGGGGCTATTTTGCCAATATTTCATATCTCGACGACAAGATCGGCGACATCCTCGAGGCGCTGCGCGGTATCCGGGCCGAGGATGACACCATCATGCTGTTCGTGTCCGATCACGGCGACATGCTGGGCGAACGCGGCCTGTGGTTCAAGATGTCGTTCTTCGAGGGCTCGTCGCGGGTGCCGCTGATGATCTCGGCACCGGGGATGGCGCCGGGGCTGGTCAGCGATCCGGTCTCGACCATAGATATCTGCCCGACGCTGTGCGAACTGGCCGGCGCCGACATGGCCGGGGTCGCCCCCTGGGTCGAAGGACAGTCGCTGGTGTCGCTGGGGCAGGGGGGCAGGCGCGAGGCGCCGGTGGCGATGGAATACGCCGCCGAAGCGTCTTATGCGCCGCTGGTGGCGCTGCGGCAGGGGCGGTGGAAATACACCAACTGCGCGCTCGACCCCGAGCAACTGTTCGACCTCGAGGCCGACCCCGACGAGCTGAACGATCTGGCCGGCGATCCCGCTTATGCCGACACGCTGGCGCGGATGCGGGACATGGCCGGGCCGCGCTGGGATCTGGACGCCTTCGACGCCGCGGTGCGCGAAAGCCAGGCCCGCCGGCATGTCGTCTATGACGCGCTGCGCCGGGGCGGTTATTACCCGTGGGATTACCAGCCGCTGCAGCGGGCCTCGGAACGCTACATGCGCAACCACATGGACCTCAACGTTGTCGAGGAACGGCAACGCTATCCAAGGGGCGGATGATGCAGGCGGATTATGTCATCGTCGGCGCCGGCAGCGCCGGTTGCGCCATGGCCTACAGGCTGTCAGAGGCCGGCAAGTCGGTCATCGTTGTCGAACATGGCGGCAGCGATGCCGGCCCGTTTATCCAGATGCCCGGCGCGCTGAGCTATCCGATGAACATGGCGCGCTATGACTGGGGCTATCAGAGCGAACCCGAACCCAACCTGAACAACCGCCGGCTGGTGGCGCCGCGGGGCAAGGTGATCGGGGGGTCGTCCTCGATCAACGGGATGGTCTATGTGCGGGGCAATGCGCGCGACTATGATCACTGGCGCGACACCGGGGCCAAGGGCTGGGGCTATGCCGACGTGCTGCCGTATTTCAAGCGGATGGAATGCTGGCACGATGGTGGCCACGGTGGCGATCCGTCCTGGCGCGGCAAGGACGGCCCGCTGCATGTCAGCCGCGGGCGCATGGAAAACCCGCTGACCCGCGCCTTTATCGAGGCCGGTGTGCAGGCGGGCTATCCTGCGACGAACGACTATAACGGCCAGCAGCAAGAGGGGTTCGGCCCCTTCGAAATGACCGTCTGGCAGGGGCGGCGCTGGTCGGCGGCGAATGCCTATCTCAGGCCCGCGCTGAAACGGCAGAACTGCGACCTGGTGCGCGGTTTCGTCACCCGCGTGGTGATGGAAGAGGGCCGCGCCACCGGGGTCGAGCTGCGCCGTGGCGGTCGGACCGAGGTGATTGGCGTCAATGCCGAGGTGATCGTTGCCGCGTCGGCCTTCAACTCGCCCAAGCTGCTGATGCTGTCGGGGATCGGGCCGGGGGCGCACCTGGCCGAACATGGGCTGCCGGTGGTGGCCGACCGTCCCGGCGTCGGCGCCAACCTGCAGGACCATCTGGAACTCTATATCCAGATAGCCGCCAGCCGGCCGGTGAGCCTGTACAAGTACTGGAACCTGTTCGGCAAGGCCTGGGTCGGGCTGCGCTGGCTGGTCAACCGCTCGGGCCCCGGCGCGTCGAACCAGTTCGAAAGCTGCGGCTTCATCCGCAGTCGCGCAGGCGTTGAGTACCCCGATATCCAGTTTCACTTTCTGCCCATAGCGGTGCGCTATGACGGCAAGGCCGCGGCCGAGGGGCATGGCTTTCAGGCCCATGTCGGACCGATGCGCAGCGCCTCTTGCGGGACGGTCACCCTGCGCGGGCCCGACCCCGAGGCGCCGCCGGTGCTGCGCTTCAACTACATGAACACGCCCGAAGACTGGGATGATTTCCGCCGCGCCATCCGCCTGACGCGCGAGATTTTCGCGCAGCCTGCCTTTGCCCCCTATCTGCGTCACGAGATACAGCCCGGCGCGGCGGTGCAGGATGACGATGCGCTGGACGCCTTCGTGCGCGACCACGCCGAAAGCGCCTATCACCCCTGCGGCACCTGCCGGATGGGGCGTGCCGACGATGCGGATGCCGTGGTCGACCCACAGGGCCGGGTGATCGGGGTCGAGCGGCTGCGCGTGGCCGACAGCAGCATCTTTCCCCGCATCACAAACGGCAACATCAACGCCCCCTCGATCATGGTGGGGGAAAAGATGTCCGATCACATCCTCGGCCGCACACCGCTGTCGCCGGATAATGCCAGCCCTTGGATCAATCCCGACTGGCAGACGTCACAGCGATAAACCGCGCGCGTTTGACCCGGGTCAAGGACACCACGCCGCAGGCGGGGCACAATGGGCGCGACTTCAACAAAGGAAAGGCGCGACATGACGCACACCCCGCACGAGCTGCACGAGGAATTCCCCGAACTGGCCGACAAGATCACCGCGATGAAGGCGGGTGACCCCCATTTTGCCCGGCTCTTTGACGAGTATCACGAGGTCAACCGCGCCGTTCATCGGGCCGAGACCAATGTCGAGCCGGTCGGGGATCTGGCCGAGGTGGATCTGCGCAAGAAGCGCGCCCATCTCAAGGATGAATTGTACGGTATGCTGACGGCCTGACGGGCGCGCCCGTCAGTCTACCGTATAGGGCAACACGCCGCGTTCGTTGGGGTCCACCTTCAGCCGCCGCTCCAGCGGCGGCACGGACCGCTGGTGACAGCCGGTGCGCTCGCAGATGCGGCACGAAATGCCGATGGGCTCATAGGCGCGGGCGTTGGTCAGATCCAGGTCGTCAGCATAGACCAGCGCGTCGGCGTGGCGCACCTCGCACCCCAGCGAGATCGCGAACCGGCGCGTCGGCGCGCCAAAGCTGCCGCCCGATTTGCTGACGTCGCGGGCCAGGCTGATATAGCGCACCCCGTCGGGCGTTTCGGCCAGCTGCCGCAGGAACCGCGTTGGGGTTTCAAAGGCCCGGTGCACGTTCCACAGCGGGCAGGCGCCGCCGAAGCGGGCGAATTGCAGCCGCGTGGCCGAATGCCGCTTTGTGATGGTGCCGGCCTGGTCGACCCGGACGAAAAAGAACGGCACGCCCTTGGCGCCCGGGCGCTGCAGCGTCGACAGGCGATGGCAGACCTGTTCGATCGAGGCGCCGAACCGGTTGGACAGGATTTCCAGGTCGTGCCTGCTTTCCTGCGCGGCTTCTAGAAAGGCGCCATAGGGCATCAGCACAGCGCCGGCGAAATAGTTGGCCAGCCCGATCTTGGCGATGGCGCGCGCCTCTTCCGACTGAAAGCGCGCCAGGTCCAGCGTCGCCTCCAGCAGCTTGTCCTGGGTCAGGAGCGCCAGCTGGTGCAGGATCTGAAAGCCGCGCGTTTCCGGTGCCGCGCGCGATGACAGCCACAGCGTGCGGGTCTCGCTGTCGAAACGGCGCAGCTTGGGCTGGTCGGACACGGTGACGGTGATGCCCATCGCCGCCAGCCGCGCCTCGGCCTGCGCGGGCACGGTTCGCGCCCCGGCCGCCGATGCAAACCGTTCGGCGGCGCGGTCGACGGCGTCGATGTAGTTGTCGCAGTAGTGAAAGAAATCGCGCACCTCGTCCCAGGGGCTGGGCTGCATGCGGCTGTCTTCGCGCCCCAGCGCCTCGTCCAGGCTGGCCAGCCGCTCATGCGTCTGGCGATAGGCGCGGTGCAGTTCCAAGAATGCGCGCGCCAGCGCCGGCGCGTTCGAGGCGGTCAGCCGCAGGTCGGTCAGCGGTGGCGGGTCGTCGGCAAAGACCGGGTCGGCCAGCGCCTCTCGCATGTCCGAGATCATCCGCTCGGCATCGCCGGTCGACAGCTCGGTCACGTCAAAGCCGAACTCCTGCGCCAGCGCCAGCACCACCGTGGTGCTGACCGGGCGGTTGTTGTTTTCCATCTGGTTGAGATAGGGCAGCGACACGCCAAGCTTGGCGGCGAAGTCCTTTTGCGTCAGCCCCAGCCGCTGGCGTGTCTCGCGCAGCTTGGCGCCGGCATAGAGTTTCTGGGCGGGCATGGGCGCGGCCTTTGCAGTTTCGCGATTTGCCAAGGGTAGCTTTGCAAACCCGACCGCGCAAGCCGGCCGAAGGGCCCGCCGTCAGATGCGTTCCACGGCGATGTCGTCACCGACGTGAAAAGCGATGTGATCCTTGACGCGCGCGACCGCCTCGATCGGGTTCTCATAGCTCCAGGCCGCGTTTTCGAGCGTGCGGCTCTTGGTCACCAGCGAGAAATAGGTGGCGTCGCCCTTCAGCGGGCAGTGGGTGCGGTGATCCGACGGGTCGAGAAACGCCATCGCCACATCCGCGCGCGGGAAATAGACCACGTCTGACAGCCCTTCCTCGCTCAGGATCAGTGCGTTTTTGCTGTCTCCCAGGATGGCGCCGCCGGCGCGCACGCACCATTTTCCCTCGGCGCTGCGAATGGTTATCTTGCTCATGCGGTCTCTCTCCCCGGGTTTTCGTGTTGGGCCCCTCTTATACCGCCAGGCAGGTTGGGTGCGAGTCCCGGTATCCGACATTATTGCATCAAAGCGGCTTGGTCGCGGCCTTCAGCCAGTCGCGCGCGCCCGGGGACAGGCGCGGGGCGATCCGTTCGGCGCATGTCGCGTGATAGGCGTCAAGCCAGGTGCGTTCGGCCGGATCAAGCATGCGCTCGTCGATCAGCCGCCGGTCTATCGGTACGAAGCTGAGTGTCTCGAAGGCAAGCTGCGTGGCGCCGTCGCCACCTTCCAGCGGCGCGGCCTCGGTCACCACCAGCAGGTTCTCGATGCGGATGCCGAATGCACCCTCGCGGTAATAGCCGGGCTCGTTCGAGATGATCATGCCGGGTTCCAGCGGCACCTCGCCCTGGCGCGACAGCCGCTGCGGTCCCTCGTGAACGCACAGATGCACGCCCACGCCGTGACCGGTGCCGTGGGCATAGTCCTGGTCCGCCAGCCACAGCGGATAGCGCGCCAGCGCATCCAGGTCGCGCCCGGCCAGCCCGTGCGGCCAGCGCACCCGACTGACCGCGATCATGCCCTGCAGTACGCGGGTAAAGGCGGCGCGTTCTTCGGCACCGACCCGGCCCACCGGCAGGGTGCGGGTGATGTCGGTGGTGCCGTCCAGGTACTGGCCGCCGCCGTCGAGCACCAGCAGATCGCCATCCACGAGCCGGCGGTTGCTGCTTTCGGTCACCCGGTAATGCGCCAGCGCCCCATGCGGGCCCGACCCGGCGATGGTGTCGAAGCTGATATCCAGCAGCTCGCCCGTGGCGCTTCGTTCGGCCTCAAGCCGTGTCACCACGTCGATCTCGGTCAGGCTGCCCGGGGGCTGGGCGTCGAACCAGGCCAGGAATTCGCACAGCGCGGCGCCGTCGCGCAGATGGGCGCCGCGGGTGGCGGCGATTTCGGCCGGGGTCTTGCATGCCTTGGGCAGGATGCAGGGGTCGTCATCCCAGGCGGCGGGCACGCCGGCCTCTTGCAATTGCTGCGCCACCGCCAGCGGCACGCTGGCCTTGTCCAGCCGCACCAGCCCGGCCAGCGTCCTCAGCCCCGGCAGAAAGGCATTGGGCGGGCGGATCGACACCTCGTCGCCCAGATGCGCGCGCACGCCGTCGTCGATCTTGGCGGCGTCAGCGAACAGCGTCACCTGGCCGCTGTCGTGCAGGATGGCAAAGGCGTGCGGCACCGGGTTGCGGGGAATGTCCGAGCCGCGGATATTCAGCAGCCACGCAATCGAGTCGGGCAGGGTGAGCACCGCCGCCGCCTGCCCCGCCTTGCGCAGCCCCTTGGCAAGGCGGGCGCGCTTGTCGGCGTGGCTTTCGCCGGCGAATTCCTCAGGATAGACGCGCATCGGCCCTTGCGGCGGGGCGGGGCGGTCGGGCCATACGCGGTCGACCAGGTTTTCGCCCGGTTGCAGGGTTATGTCGCTGCCGGCAAGCTCGTTCTCCAGCGTCTCGATCTGCGCGGGCGTGTAGAGCCAGGGATCGAACCCCACCACGCCGCCGGTTGGCAGATGCTCGCGCAGCCACGGCGCGGGCCGGGTTGCGGGCCAGTCGACCGGGGTGAAATGGCCGGTGTCCACCTGCGCGCGCGCCTGGGCGCCATAGCGGCCATCGACGAACAGCCCGGCGATATCGGCCAGCACGATGCAGAAACCCGCCGAGCCGGTAAAACCCGTCAGCCACGCCAGCCGTTCGTCGCCAGGGGCGACGTATTCGCCCTGGTGTGCATCGGCGCGCGGCACCAGCCAACCGGCCAGCCCCTCGGCGGCCATGGCTTGGCGCAGCGCAGCAAGGCGCGGCGGTCCCTGCTCGGGGCGGGCGGTATCGACAAAGGACTGAAACATCGGCACATCCCTTCGGTGGCTGAGGCCCCATTGCTAGGCGAGGGGCGTCCAGAGATCAATCGCCCGCCTGTGGCTGGCAGGGGATTGGGGTATTTGAAACCAGAAAGAAGCAGGTGCGCGCCCGGGCTTCTTTCTGGTCCGAAATACCCCGGGGGAGGCGCGGCTTGTCGCGGCGGGGGCAGAGCCCCCATGACCGGTGCCAGCCGGGTCTAGCGGATGACGTTGATGCGCAGGCGCATCTTGCGGCGCGCCTCTTGCGGCAGGTGACGGTTGAGATGGCGGTTGATCAAGCCGAAAATGCTCAGGATCACCAGCGTCAGCAGGATGAAATACCCCGCCAGGATCGGGTAGGGCACGAAGGGGTTGAAGGTCTTGTCGGCGAAGTAATTGGCGTAATAGAGCGCGTCCCCCTTTTGCTGCCATGCCGGAAAGCCCGAGAAATAGACCAGCGTCGTGGCGTGAAAGAGAAAGATCGCCTCGTTGGTGTAGGCCGGCCAGGCCAGCCTTAGCATCGTCGGCCAGACGATCCGGCGAAAGCGCGGCCAGCCCGAAAAGCCGTATGCGTCGGCGGCCTCGACATCGCCGCGTGGGATCGAGCGCAGCGCGCCATAGAATATCTCGCCCGAGTAGGCGGCGGTGTTGAGAAACAGCACCACCAGCGCCCCCAGCCAGGCCGAGGTGAACGCATCGAAGACGGGGCTGACCGATTTCAGCGACAGGAACAGGAAATAGGCAAAGAAGAACTGGATGAAGAGCGGCGAGCCGCGAAAGACCAGGATGAACCATTCCGACGGCTTGCGCAGGATGCGGCGGCGCGATGCCTTGCCCAGCGCCACCGCGGTGGCCAGGAAGAACCCCGCCAACAGCGCCAGCGTGCCGAAATAGATGTTCCAGATCAGGCCAGAGCCGATCAGCGTCACCTGTTCGCACAGGGTGAAATCCTCGCGCGGCAGCAGCCGCTCGCCGATGCCGAGACTGCGCAGCGCATAGCCCTGGACGGTTTCCCAGCAGCTCATGCCGTGTGCCCCTGTGAACTGCCGCCGGTGGTGGCCTGCCCGTGGCTGAGCCGTACCATCAGCCGTTCGAGAAAGATTTCCGACACCCGCGTGAAGGCGAGGTAGAAGAACAGCAGCGCCAGGAAATACCACACCCGCCAGTCGCCGTGCGGATACTCGGTAAAGCGCGGGTTGGCGGTGCCGCCCAGTTCGCGCGCCCAATAGACGATGTCCTCGACCCCCAGCAGGAACAAGAGCGGCGTTGCCTTGATCAGCACCATCCAGAGGTTGGAAAGCCCCGGCAGCGCGTAAACCCACATCTGCGGCACCAGGATGCGCCGGAACGCCTGCCGGCGGGTCATGCCATAGGCCTCGGCCGTTTCAAGCTGCGCGTGCGGCACCGCGCGCATGGCACCATAGAGGACATTGGCCGCGAACGCGCCAAAGACGATGGCGAAGGTCAGCACCGCAAGGAAGAAACCATAGGTTTCATGCACCCATTGCGGCGAGGTCGACAGCGGCAACTTGGCCTGGGCGCAGACGATGAAATCGTTGCCCTGCCGGATCGGCTGATCCCAGTCGGGGCATTTGACCTTGTGCCGCAGCCATTCGAACCCCTGGTCGAGCGCGATCACGAAGAAAAGGAAAAAGGCGATATCGGGCACGCCGCGCACGATGGCGATATAGGTGCGGCCGATCCATCTGAGCGGCAGGAAATGCGAACGCGCCGCCACCGCGCCGCCGAAACCGAATATCAGCGCCGCCGGCGCCGTGACCGCCAGCAGCGCCAGCACCACCAGCACCGAGACATATAGCGACATGTGCTTGCCGGTGGTCAGATAGCAGGCAAGCCAGCGCCAGCCATCCAGCGTCGAAGGATCTGCGCAGAAAGAGAAAATGGTGCTGTCCCCCTCGGCTGACGGGTCTTGGTGCCCGTGTGACGCCTGGGCGGGGCGCGCGAGTCAGATGCGCGCGCGCCCCGCGATGGTCATGACGGTCGTCAGAAGGTCGAGGCGACCTCCCACTTCGAGATCAGCGTGTTGAGGCTGCCGTCATCCTTCATCGACTGGATGGCGGCGTCGAGCGTCGCCTTCAGCTCGCCATCGGATTCGCGCACGCCGATGCCGATGCCGCCGCCGATCAGCTCTTCGCGTTCGAGCAGCATCAGGTCGGCCTCTTCGGCCGCGACCGGCGCAAGATAGGACTTGTCGGCAAGCACCGCGTCGGCCTCGCCGTTGCGCACGGCGGCGATGGTTTCCTCGGGCGTGGAGAATTCCACCAGCGTCCAGCCCTTTTCAGCCACGAACGCGGCCTGGATTGTACCGGTCTGGGCGGCGACGACCGCGTTGTCGAGATCGACATCGGCGGACATGGCCAGATAGGCCGACGGGTCCGGCGGGGTGTAGTTCTGGGTAAAGTCGATCACCTCGTCACGCTCGGCGGTGATCGACATGCCGGCGATGATCACGTCGTAGTTGCCCGAAACCAGGTTGGGGATGATCGAATCCCAGTCGTTGGTGACCCATTCGCAGGTCAGCTCGGCGCGTTTGCAGACCTCGTCGCCCAGTTCACGTTCGAACCCGTCGACCTGGCCGTCATCGTTGATGAAGTTCCACGGAGGATAGGCGCCCTCGGTGCCCAGCCGCACAACGTCCTGGGCCATCGCCATCCCGGCCGATACGGCCAGCGCGGCGGCGGAGAGGATCAGTTTTCTCATGAAGGTTCTCCTTGGTTGGTTCCTGGTTTCGATACTGTCAGGCGGCCATCGTCGAGCTGAGGAACTGCTGCAGCCGCTCTGATTTGGGTTGCCCGAACAGCGCGTCGGGCGGGCCTTCTTCCTCGACAAGGCCCTGATGCAGAAAGATGACGTGGTCGGACACATCCGCCGCCATCCGCATGTCGTGGGTAACGATCATCATCGTCCGTCCCTCGGCGGCGAGGTCCTTGATGACGCGCACCACCTCTTGTTCCAGTTCGGGGTCGAGCGCTGATGTCGGTTCATCGAACAGCAGCGCCTCGGGCTCCATCGCCAGGGCGCGGGCGATGGCGGCGCGCTGTTGCTGCCCGCCCGAAAGCTGCGCCGGCCATGCGTCGCACTTGTCGCCGATACCGACCTTGTCGAGATAGGCGCGCGCGGCCTTTTCGGCCTCGGCCCGGTCGCGGCCCAGCACGGTGACAGGCGCCTCCATCACGTTTTCGAGGATGGTGAGATGCGCCCACAGGTTGAACTGCTGGAACACCATCGAAAGATTGGTGCGGATGCGCATCACCTGCTTGGGGTCAGCAGGGTGGCGGCCCAGCCCCTCGCCGCGCCAGCGTACCGGCTCGCCCTTGAAGATGATATCGCCCTGCTGGCTGTCCTCCAGCAGGTTGATGCAGCGCAGGATGGTGGACTTGCCCGATCCTGACGAACCGATCAGTGAAATCACGTCGCCACGGTGCGCGGTGATGTCGACGCCCTTGATCACTTCGAGAGTGCCATATGCCTTGTGAAGATTGTGGATTTCGATGACGGGCGTGGCGTCGGTCAAGGGTGGCTCCGTGCGGCGGTGACTGGGTGGTGGCCCGCAGTAGGGCCGAAATTCCGGCGCATTGCAACGTGCAATACGGGCATCCCGGCGGCTGCCGTGGCGAAACGGGGGCCTGCCCGTCCGTTTCGGCAGGCTATCCCGCGGGCGACGCCGGGTTCGGCACGGCCTGATAGGCCGCGTCGGAAACCTGGACGACGCCATAAAGCGACAGTGTGTCGCGGTCGGCCGGCGTCAGCGCGTCGATCGCATCAGTGAGCGCAGCAAGAACCGGCGCCGCATCGCGGGTGATCGCGGTGATATAGGGCGGGGCAGGGGTGGGCGTGGTGCGCCCGATCTCGCGCAGCTCTGCCGCCTGCGGGTCATGCCGCTGATAGAGCCGCCATGTCAGCGCGTCTATTGCCGCGATGTCAGCGCGCCCCTCGGCCACCGCCGCGGCCGACAGCACATGCGCCCCGGTTTCCATCGTGTCGGCAAAGGCAAAGCCACGCTCGCGCGCATAGTTGAAGGGCGCGCCCCAGCCGCTTTGCGAGACCGATTCGTTGACGGCGAGGCGTGCATCGGCAAATTCGGCCGGGTCCTGACGCGGGTCGTCTGCGCGAACGACGAAGATGCTGAAATAATGCCCCGGCGGGCAGTCTGGCAGGCGGTTGTCAGGCGAGGCCACCTTGGCCACCTTGCCGAAAAGCCGCGTGCGGTAGGGCAGGCCGCAGGTCTGCGACAGCACCAGCCCGGGCGACAGCCAGTGATCCCACAGATCGCCGCCGCGTGTCAGGGTCTCGGGGCCATCGCCCAGCCGGGCGCGGATTTCCTGCCAGAGGCGGTCATGAGCGTCCCGCATCTCGGGACGGTCGTACATCGGCAGGCTGGCCAGGCTCATGCGCGGTCCACCCTTTGACGGGCCAGCGCGCTGTCGCGGTCGCTGACACCAAGGAAATTTGCTGCCAGGCGGATCAGGGCATCCTCGCCCGCGTCGCGTTCTCCATCGGCCAGGGCCACCTGCCAGAGCGCCTCGATCACGCCGATGCGGTATTCATAGGGCACGGCATCCTTGATCGCGCGGGTGAAACGCACGGTGTCGGGGGCCTCTGATTCCAGCTGTTCCGCGGCTTCGCGCAGCGCATGCGCCCCGCCCGCGTCAAGACCATAGCGCGCGCCGGCGATGCGTTCGATGCGGGCGACCTCGTCGGTGGAATAATGGCCATCGGACCGGGCCAGCCGCACCAGCAGCGCAGTCAGCGCCAGCCGCGCGTCGGCCTGGTCCAGCGGGGCGGGTTCGGGGCGTATGAGGCGGGAAAGGAAATCTGCAAACATGGGGACCGATATAGGCGGCGCGGGCCGCAGCGCCAATCGCTAACTTTGCTCGGCGATGGTGCGGGCCTGCGCGCTGTCGATTTCCGACAGGCCCAGCGCCTCGCGCACCTCTTCGATCACGTCCAGTTCGGCAGAATCCGCGGTGCCGTCGGCCAGCACCACCTCCCACAGCGCAGCAAGGGTGCCGGCGCGTGCCTCCTTGCTGACGGTTTCGCGGATCAGGTGGGCAAAGCGGGCGGTCTCGGGTGCCGCGCGGGCCAGCCGTTCGCTGGTGGCGCGCATCTTGGCCGCCTCGATCGGTTTGAGCCCGTAAAGCCGTGACAACAGCCGGTCGATGCGGCTGACCTCGGCCAGTTGATAGTTCCTGTCCGACATGGCCACCCGCACCATCAGCGCGCCGAGCGCGAGCTTTTCGTCGGGCTCTGGCAGGGGCTCGGGCCGGGGCGCGCGCTGGGCGTGCAGCAGGCGATGAAGAAGGGCTTTGACTTCCATTCGATAGCGTCCGGGATGCATCTGTTGCGTTGGGCGATTTCAATCACAGATAGCGACCCGGCCGGGTTTGGCAATCGGCCTTTCGGTTGCGGCGACATTCCATTGCGATTGGTCGCAGGAGGGTCACAATTACTCCCAAGAAATTACGATTTGTCGGGTGATGTTGGGGCATCGGCAGTATTCGAATTGAGGACCATCCCAACATGACACTCTTTGGACGGCTCAGGCTTCCAGCAGGCAGCGCGGAGCAACAGTTGAGCATTGCCCAGGCGGCCAGCGAAGAAGAGCTGAGGCGGATGGCCCGGTACTATCGCTGGTCGCGGGAGTCAGAGCCGGTGCTGGGATGGATCATGGCGCAGAAATGCATCGACCTGGCCTCGGCGCTGAGCGTCTTTTTCAATGGCGGTCCGGAACGCTTCAACTACCTGCCCAAGCGCGACGTGCCCGAGGCGCATCTTGGCGCGGCGCGGCTGCTCGACAATATCTGCTTGCGCGTGAACAGCGGATTTTACCAACTGCGGCCGGGGCCGAGGATCGTCGCGCCGGCGAATGCGCGGAAATGGCAGGCGGCGCAGCGCGCCGACCGGACCGAGGGGCGGCGCGGCCGCTGGGTTCTGGACGAGACGCTGCTGCAAAAGGCGCTGGAGATTTCACAGCAGGACCGCGAGACCTGTCAGCGGGCGCATCTGCGTGGCACGGCGTGGCGCCTCGGGCTGGCGCCGTGGGCATTGCAACGGCTGTTGCCGCGCCTGAACTGACGGCGATCAGACCAGGCGCGAGGTTTCCACCGCGGCGCGCACGAAATCGGCGAACAGCGGATGCGGCGCGAACGGCTTGGATTTCAGTTCCGGGTGGAACTGTACCCCGATGAACCACGGGTGATCCTGCCATTCCACGATTTCGGGCAGACGGCCGTCGGGCGACATGCCGGAAAACCGCAGGCCGATCTTTTCAAGCTTGTCACGGTACTTGATATCCACCTCGTAGCGGTGCCGGTGGCGTTCGTCGATGGCGGTGCCGCCATAGATCCCGGCCACGCGAGAGCCCTCTTTCAGCACTGCGTCATAGGCCCCCAGCCGCATCGTGCCGCCCTTGTCGTCGCCGGGCTTGCGGTGCACTTTTTGGTTGCCCTGCACCCATTCCTTGAGGTGATAGACCACCGGCGTAAAGCGTTTTCCGCCCGCCTCGTGGTCGAATTCCTCGGACCCTGCATCGCTGAGCCCGGCCAAGTTGCGCGCCGCCTCGATCACCGCCATCTGCATGCCCAGGCAAATGCCCAGATAGGGGATGTTGCGTTCGCGTGCGAATTGGGCGGCCTTGATCTTGCCCTCTGTGCCGCGCTCGCCAAATCCGCCGGGCACCAGGATGGCGTGAAACCCTTCCAGCCGCGCGGCGGGGTCTTCGGTGTCGAAAATCTCGGCATCGACCCATTCGACGTTGACCTTGACGCGGTTGGCCATGCCGCCGTGGGTCAGGGCCTCCTTGATCGATTTGTAGGCGTCTTCAAGCTGCGTGTACTTGCCGACGATGGCGATGTTCACCGCGCCGTCGGTGTTGTGAATGCGGTCCTCGACATCGATCCACTTGGTCATGTCCGGTTTCGGAGCGGGGGAAATCTCGAACGCGTCCAGAACTGCCTGGTCCAGCCCCTCGCGGTGATAGGCCAGCGGCGCCTCGTAGATCGAGCCGAGGTCGTAGGCGGCGATCACATCTTCTTTGCGGACATTGCAGAACAGGGCGATCTTTTCGCGTTCCTTGTCGGGGATCGGCTGTTCAGAGCGGCACACCAGGATGTCGGGCGCGATCCCGATCGACTGCAGCTCCTTGACCGAGTGTTGCGTCGGCTTGGTCTTCAACTCGCCGCTCGCCGCCAGGTAGGGCAGCAGCGTCAGGTGCATGAAGATGCATTGCCCGCGCGGGCGGTCGTGGCTGAACTGGCGGATCGCCTCAAAGAACGGCAGCCCCTCGATGTCGCCCACCGTGCCGCCGATCTCGCACAGCATGAAATCGACCTCGTCATCGCCGATGGCGAGCCAGTCCTTGATTTCGTTGGTGACGTGCGGAATCACCTGGATGGTCTTGCCCAGATAGTCGCCGCGCCGCTCCCTTTCCAGAACGTTGGAATAGATCCGCCCCGACGAGACCGAGTCGGTCATTCGCGCCGGCACCCCGGTAAAGCGTTCGTAATGGCCCAGGTCCAGGTCGGTCTCGGCGCCATCGTCGGTGACGAAGACCTCGCCGTGTTCGAATGGCGACATGGTGCCGGGATCGACGTTGAGATAGGGGTCAAGCTTGCGCAGCCGCACCGAAAATCCGCGCGCTTGCAGCAACGCCCCCAGCGCGGCCGAGGCCAGCCCCTTGCCAAGAGATGAAACGACGCCGCCGGTAATGAAGACATAGCGCGCCATGTGACGTCACCCCCCGTGAATCTGCCCAAATAGCGGGGCCCGAACGGTCGATTCGACCATAGCACCACGGGACCCAAGTCATAACGCAATCCCGCGCATAGCGCAAGGATACCGCAAGATGCTGTTGCGGAATTCAGAGTTACCTCAATCGGTAGTATTCAGTCGGCGGTCGGTATCAGCGGTGCATCGTCGCCAGCCGCCGGGGGCAGCAGGTCGCCGCTAGTCTCCGGCGTCACCGGCACGGATTCTTCGCGTGCCGCCGGCCTGTCGGTGATCCGATCCAGCACCGATGTCCCGCTCGAGGATTGCGCGGCGATGATCGTCAGCGCCATCGAGGTGACGAACAGGCTGATGCCCAACACCCAGGTGGCCTTGTGCATGGCCGTGGTCGCCGAGCGCCCCGCCGTCATGTTGCCGCCGCCGCTGCCCATGCCCAGCCCTCCGCCTTCGGAGCGCTGCACAAGCACCACGATGATCAGTGCCAGCGTCAGCAGCAGGTGTACAAGAAGAATGACGTTTTGCATGTAAGCGACCCAGCGGTTCGGAACACGGCGGTACTTATGCAATTCGCGCTGCCCCTGCAACCCGCGTCTTGGGGCAAAGCGACGCGCGGGGTTATTCGTCGACGTCGTCCATGTCGGCCTGGCCCGACAGGCGGCGGCGCACGTGGCTCCAACTCAGCCCGATGCCGAGCACGAATGCCAGCGCCGCCAGCGCCAGCCACACCATCTGCGAGGTGTCGCGCAGCGCAAGCAACCCGTAGTCGTATAGCACCCACACCGCCGAGGCGGCGATCGCCAGCACCATGAACATTCCGAAGCCGCCGATCGACCGCAGCGTGGCGCGCAGATAGATGATATAGCCCACCGACAGCAGCAGCCCCAGCAGCACCGCCAGCGGCATCTGCCCGGTGAAATTTTCCTGCACCCAGGTAACGTAGTTCCAATCGGTCGGGTTGAAGGTGGCGGACAGCAGCCCGAAGGCCGCGACAAGCCGCCAGAGAAATCCGGTCATGTGCCCCCCCAGGAACTGAATTGGTTCATGTTTTTGCGCAGCTTGGCGCCCCTGTCCAGCCCTCAGCCGGCCAGGGGCCGCGAAATTGCTGTTTCAACCGCGCCGTGGCGTCGCTATACCGGCGCGGGTTTCAATCCGGTGTCAGGGGAAACAGCATGGCGAATGTGGTGGTCGTGGGCGCCCAGTGGGGCGACGAGGGCAAGGGCAAGATCGTCGATTGGCTGAGCGAGCGCGCTGACGTGATCGCGCGGTTTCAGGGCGGGCACAACGCGGGGCACACGCTGGTCATTGGCGGCACCGTCTACAAGCTGAATGCGCTGCCTTCTGGCGTCGTGCGGCCGGACAAACTGAGCGTCATCGGCAACGGTGTCGTTCTGGACCCCTGGCACCTGGTCGAAGAGATCGCCTCGATTCGCGCCCAGGGGGTCGAGATCGGGCCCGAGACGCTGATGATCGCCGAGAACACGCCGCTGATTCTGCCGATTCACGGCGAGCTGGACCGCGCGAGAGAGGCCGTTGCCAGCCCCGACGCCAAGATCGGCACCACCGGGCGTGGCATCGGCCCGGCGTATGAGGACAAGGTCGGCCGACGGTCGGTGCGCGTGGCCGACCTGGCCGATGACGCGACGCTTGAGGCCCGTATCGACCGCGCGCTGCTGCACCACGACGCGCTGCGGCGGGGGCTTGGGCTTGACCCCGTCGACCGCGCCACGCTGCTGGCCCGCCTGCGCGAGGTGGCGCCCGAGATCCTGCAATACGCTGCGCCGGTGTGGAAGGTGCTGAACGAAAAGCGCAAGGCCGGGCGGCGCATCCTGTTTGAAGGCGCGCAAGGCGCGCTGCTGGACATCGATTTCGGCACCTATCCGTTCGTGACCTCATCCAACGTCATCGCCGGGCAGGCGGCCACCGGGGTTGGTGTCGGGCCCGGCGCCATCGACTTTGTCCTCGGCATCGTCAAGGCGTACACGACGCGGGTGGGCGAGGGGCCGTTCCCGACCGAGCTGAACGATGACGATGGTCAGCGCCTGGGCGAACGCGGCCACGAATTCGGCACCGTCACCGGGCGCAAGCGCCGCTGCGGCTGGTTCGACGCGGTGCTGGTGCGTCAGACCTGCGCCACCTCGGGCGTGAACGGTATCGCGCTGACCAAGCTCGACGTGCTCGACGGGTTCGAGACCCTGCGCATCTGCACCGGCTACGATCTGGACGGAAAGCGCCTTGATCACCTGCCCACCGCCGCCGATGAACAGGCCCGTTGCGTGCCTCTGTACGAGGAAATGCCGGGCTGGAACGAAAGCACCGAGGGCGCGCGCAGATGGGCCGACCTGCCGGCGAACGCCATCAAGTATGTCCGCCGGGTCGAAGAGCTGATCGACTGTCCCGTCGCGCTGCTGTCGACCTCGCCCGAGCGTGACGATACCATCCTCGTCACCGACCCGTTTGCCGACTGAGGCGCCGCCAATGCCAAATCTCAGCTACAAGGCCCGCCGCGGCTGGTCACTGGTGATCCTGCTGATCGGCCTGCCGGTCTATATCATCGTGGCGGTGAACGTGGTCGACCTGCTTGACCGGCCGCCCTTTGTGGTCGAACTGCTGATCTATGTCGTGCTCGGGTTCTTGTGGATGCTGCCGTTCCGTTTTGTCTTTTCCGGTATCGGCAAGGCTGACGGCGACGCGGGCGGCGAGGACGGCTGATCCCTGCCTGCGACGTCCTTCGGGATATTTCAGGGCGCTTTGATTCGTACCGTCACCCGCCCCGGACTTGATCCGGGGCCTTCTGTCTGGGTGGCGAGGCCCCGGCCCGGCAGCCGGGGATTTGCATAAATTTGAAGATTGGACGGTTTCCGGGGGGATGGAGTCGATATTCTGGTGTCCTTCGTGTAGTTTGCGGCCTGAGAACGGATAGCGGAATTTATATAAAGTAGATCTTGAAAACAAAAAGGAGACTGAGGTTGAACGAAATTGACCTATCCTGATCTGGTGGTGGCTTAGATGAAACTTTTCACTTCTACTTTCTTTCTAGCGCTTTGTTTACAGCTGGCCTCTCTGCAAGCATCGGACGGTCCGGTGACGGCGTTGTTGAATAGAAGCTGCACCTCTCTTGCTGTAGATTGGAAGAGTTACCGAAATGGCATCAGAGAAGAATATGGAAGTGGAGGCGGATACGATAGGGTATTCTACGGACCAAATCTGATGTCGAAAATTCTGGATGACTTCATGCGTGATCTTGAAGGAGATCAGCGGGCCATAGATCGTATCAGGCCTACCCTAAAAAAGATACTCTACGAGACATGCCTCACTTCAATCGAAGATGAAAGACTGGGGCAATCAGCAAGGGAGTTTTATGAACTCGGCGATACCGCGCAAGATGTACTTGAAAAAACTCTACATAACCTGAAACTGGATCGGTCAAAATTCCGCTGGGGTTTGCACGACCTCCCACCACTCGATTTTAGTATCCACTCATATGCTCAGTACATCGAATTTCTCAACGATGTCCCTGACGAACTCAGTAGCACCCCCGTTGATAATATACTTATGGCGGCTTGGTATCGCTACAAGAAGGGCTTGGATCTTAAGGCCAAGAGTGACTTTATTGAAGCGGAGAGAGCCCGTACTGATGCATTCAACTGGATGGTCGAAGAAGACCCTCAAACGCCTTTGAAGGAGATACTTGATAGACTGGCAATCGAGCGTGGATTGAGGTTAAAATAGTGCCAAAAGGCCGCTGGATCGCTTGGTTCATGTCGGCTGATACAACATCAGACGCATTTCGGCTCTTGCGGGCACCGAACTGACTCCCGCATTGGCGGCAGTGTCGCAGGTCATGCAGGTGGTCAACGCGGTCCGGACAGTCTCGGCTCTGGCGAACGGCGCCGATCCGGGGGATGTCATCAAGGATTACGCGATCAGCACCGCGGCGTCATATCTGGGCGGGCAGCTTGGTGGGGTGGTGTTCGGGGGGGCGTATCGCCAAACGAGCCGGTTTCTCGCGACAATGTGATAGCTTCGTCGCGAGGGTCGTTGATGGAAGCGGGCAGCAAAGTCGTTGCCGGCGCTACCCGCGGGAGCCGCGCAGGTCCGCTTGGAACAGTGGTGGGTGCCGCTGTTGGTGCTGCAGAATCTGATGCCGAGTTTAGACTGAATGTTACTTACAAATCGATTGGACCCAATGGTGAAGTGTATATTGGTCGCACGTCTTGCTATTGTACTTCAGCAGATCAAGCGATAGCTCGGAGATGGTCAAGTCACGCCACTTTAAAAGCACGAGATTTCAGCTTTCCCGTTCGTGATCAGGCGCTAAGAGGCCGATGGCGCGGCTTGGAATGGGGAGCGATCAGGGGGCGGGAACAACAGTTGATCGATTCATTTGGCGGCATCGGTTCACCGCACGTTGCGAACCAGATTAGAGGGGTGGCAAGAATTAACCCAAGTGGATGGGCATATCACAAGCTTTCGAACGCATACTTCGGCGAAATCGCTCCTTACTCGGGGTTGTTCTGATGCCGCAGAAAACGAAATTTGAGAATTTGCGTGAAAACCTCACTCTTGAAGAGCAGAAGTTGATTGTTCTTGCAGAGAATGCACATCGAGATTTCTTAGCGCAATCGTCAGATGTCGATCTCGGCGGCCTCAAGTTCGTAGACGAAAGACTGATCACGGTCTTGAATCAAGCGGTCTCAACGAATGATCGCCGAGGAGTGCTTAGGGAAGGTCTAAAGGATACCTTCGAAGGGGTTGTGGGGGCGAAATTTGCTCAAGATGGCCGTCCATATTTGGATTTTCTTCGAAACTACCTGCCGGACGAGGTTGGGCGAAAGTTATTTGAAGCAGCTGAAATCGAGCTTTAGTCTTGTCGAGCAGTCGGCAAATCAGTGTTGATTGGCTTCGACTTCTTGAGTTGCCGATGGCAGCCGCCTGAAGGTGATCGAGAAGGCGGGCACGGTAGGCAAGACCGTCACCGCCTACATCAACGGCACCGAGATCCGCAACTTCGGCGACGGGGCGGCGCAGGAGAGGATGCTCAACCACCTGACAGGCGACGTGCGGCTGACGGACGAAAGCGCGGGCCGGAGCACCCACTACCTGCACGCCGACCAGCTGGGCTCGATCATCGGCATCTCCGACAGTTCCGGCGCCAGCGCCGAACGCCGCGCCTATCACCCGTTCGGCAAGATCGCCTGGGAGGTAACCCTCGACATCGCCCTGACGAAGGAAGACAAGGGCTTCCTCGGCGAGCGCTACGACGAACACGCCGAGCTCCAGTTCCTCAACAACCGTTACTACGACCCCGAACTGGCGCTCTTCATCCAGCCCGATTGGCTGGGCGTGACCGAGCAGGGCGTGGGGACGAACCGCTATGCCTACGCCAGCAACGATCCGATCAACAGGTTCGATCCGGAGGGGGGCTGAGGGCCTGCGCCAGGCCTCAATCCTCCAGCTTGCGGGCCTCGTCGGTCAGCATCACCGGTATCCCGCCCCGGATGGGGAAGGCGAGGCCGGCGGCCTCTGACACCAGTTCGCGCGCGTCGGCGTCATAGCGCAGCGTGGTGTGCGTGAGCGGGCAGATCAGGGCCTCGAGCATGCGCCGGTCGATGGCCGGTGCGTCGGTCGTGTCTGTCATTGCAGTGTCTCCGTGTCGTCGCCCCCGCGCAGGGCGTATTCAAGCAAGGTGACCAGCGTTTCGCGCCGGGTGGTCAGCGATGGCGCCTCAAGCAGGGCCTGCTTGTCCTCGGGGTCGAACCCCAGCAGCATGGAAAGCGAGTTGATCAGCAACTCGTCCTCGGCCGCCTTCAGCGTTTCCCAGTCGGCCTGCAGGTGGCGGTTCTCGAAATAGCGGCCCAGGACCGCCATGAAGGCCGCCCGGTCAAAGCCCGGATCGCAGTCGGCAGGACCGAGGTCGCGCTCGAACCCCTGCCACGAGACCCGCGCGCGCCGGTAGGGCGCAAAGCCTTCGATCTCGTCACCGATACGAAACCGCGAGATGCCCGTCAGCGTGATCATGTAGCGCCCGTCCTCGGTTTCCGACATCTGCGTCACCCGCCCGACACAGCCGATGCGGTGCAATGGCGGCTGATCGGGTTGTTCGCCGGGGCTTTTGGCGGGCTGGACCATGCCGATCAGCCGCTCGGGCGTTTTCAGCGTATCGTCCAGCATCGCCAGGTAACGCGGCTCGAACAGGTGCAGTGGCAGGCGTGAGCGCGGCAACAGCAACGCGCCGGGCAGCGGAAAGACGGGAATGATCTCGGGCAGGTCGGCCTGGCTCAGCATGAACGATATCTAGCCCGGCCGAGGGGGTCAGGCAAATATCATCGAACTGAGCTTGCGCCGCCCGTTCTGAACAACCGGGTCGGTGGGCTTGAGCGCGTCGAAGATCGTGAAGAGCTGTTTCTTCGCGGCCTCGTCATTCCATTCGCGGTCGCGGCGGAAAAGTTCCAGCAGTTCGTCCACCGCCTCTTCGCTGCGGCCGGCGGCCTGCAACGCCTGCGCCAGGTCGAACCGTGCCTGGTGGTTGTCGGGTTCCGCCTCGACCGTGGCCTTGAAAGCGTCCACCGGGCCGGCATTGGCCGCCTGGCGGGCGAGTTCCAGCGCCGCGTGCGCGGCCTCCAGCTCGGGCGCGTTGGAAATCTCGGCCGGCGCGCCGTTGAGGATGGCCTCGGCCTGGTCAATGTCTTCCAGCGCGATATAGGCACGCACCATCCCGGCATAGGCGCGGGCGCTCTTGTCGTCTTCCTGCAGGATTGCGGCAAAGGTCTGCGCGGCATCCGCCGCGGCGCCCTGTTCCAGCATTTCCTCGGCGGCCTCGATCGCCTCGTCCAGCCCGCCGCCGGCATCGCCGCCGGCTGCCTGCACCGCGCGTGCAACGAATTCGTCCACCTGCGAGGCCGACAGCGCGCCCTGGAACCCGTCGACCGGCTGCCCCTTCCAGAAGGCATAGACCGTGGGGATCGACTGGATGCGCAACTGGGCCGCGATGGCCTGGTTCTCGTCGATATTGACCTTGGCCATCCGCACCGCGCCTCGGGCCTTGGTCACTGCCGCCTCCAGTGCCGGTCCCAGCGTCTTGCACGGGCCGCACCAGGGCGCCCAGAAATCGACGATGACCGGCACCTCGTTCGATGCCTCGATCACCTCGGTCATGAAATCGGCCTCGGTCACGTCCCGGATCAGCCCGGCTTGGGGCGCGGCATCGGTGTTTCCACCCAGTTCAAGCATGTCCGTCTCCTATATCGGTTGCACCTTATATGTGCGCGCCGACCGGCTGTGTCAAAGGTCGAAGCTGGCAAAAACCGGGGCGTGATCGGATGGTTTTTCCCACCCCCGCGCGGTGCGCAGGATACGGCTGGAATGCGCGGCGCCGGCAATGTCGGCGCTGGCCCAGACGTGATCGAGCCTCCGGCCGCGGTCGGCCGCTTCCCAGTCGCGGGCGCGGTAGCTCCACCAGCTGTAAAGCTGGCCCTCGGGAATATCGCGGCGGGTGACATCGCACCAGCCGCCTGCATCCATCACTTCGCCCAGGCGCTCGACCTCTTCGGGGGTGTGGCTGACCACCTTCAAGAGCTGCTTGTGGGACCAGACGTCGTCTTCGCGCGGGGCGATGTTGAGATCGCCCACGAGGATGGATTTCTCCGACGTTTCGGCGTGGAAACGGTCGCGCATGTCGGCGAGGTAGTCGAGCTTTTGCCCGAACTTCACGTTGACTTCGCGGTCGGGCACGTCGCCGCCGGCGGGGACATAGAAATTGTGGATGGTGACCCCGTTTTCCAGCCGCCCGGCGATGTGGCGGGCGTGGCCGAGACCGGCAAAATCCTCTGCCCCGGCCTCTGTCATCGGCAGCTTGGACAGGATCGCGACGCCGTTATAGCCCTTTTCGCCACGAGCGACCATGTGGGTATAACCAAGCGCGGCAAAGATGTCGGCGGGGATCTTGTCGACCGGACTCTTGCATTCCTGCAGGCACAGGATGTCGGGGGTTTCCTCGCGCATCAGCCGGGTGACGAGGTCGGCGCGCAGGCGGACGGAATTGATGTTCCAGGTGGCGATCGTAAAGGGCATGCGTTGCTTTCCCAAGGGTGGCGGCGCCTTCGCCTAGCATGGGTGTGGGCGCGGGGCCAGAGGGTGGGCGGCACTAGATGGCGCACGGGGTGCAACGGGAAACCCCGAAAAGTTGGGTCAGTGTCGAGTTACCAACCAAGTGGTGGTGTTCTAGTACCTATAGAGTATGAGCTTACTGCGAACGCTCCGGACCACCTTTTTGCTGATATGTGTCCAATTCGTTCAATGCGCTACGGAACTGATCAATCTCGTGATTGCCCATCAGAAGGTCGAGTGTCGTTCCAGTTTGCATTTGCATGCGAAGGCCGATTTTTCCCTCATCAGTCACCCCAAAATCAATTTGTCGAGGATTCATAGCGTTGGCGATCGCCGCCTCCATTACCGAGCCCCGAGCCTTTGCGGCTGTTGCTGAAGCTGCTTGGAACTTTGATAGAAATTCGCCCTCAATGGTAAATGGTATTCGGAGGGTTAGACGTTGGCCATTTTGGTCTTCACCTTCGATTACAAGCCACTTTCCGCTATCGGTTTCCCCAAATCCAAAGGTCTTAACAAGCCGCAGCGCCGGAATGCCCATCGAATCCTCCTATGATGGGTTCTCAGACTGGCAACTTCACGCGGGCTCGTCAAACAAACAATCACCAAAAAAAGGCCCCGGCAAAGCCAGGGCCAGTCCAACAGGGAGGTACATGTGATAACCCGCACATGTGTCGGGAATGTGGTGATTTCAACAGAGAATGTGAGAAATGCCCTTGATTTCGATCAACCCCAATCAGGCCAGCAGGCGATAGCCGCCGGTTTCGGTCACCAGCAGGCGGGCATTCGACGGGTCGGGCTCGATTTTCTGGCGCAGTCGATAGATATGCGTCTCCAGCGTGTGGGTGGTCACGCCGGCGTTATAGCCCCAGACCTCATGCAGCAGTGTGTCGCGGGCGACCACGCCCTCGGTCGAGCGGTAGAGGAATTTCAGGATGTTGGTTTCCTTCTCGGTCAGCCGGATCTTGCGGTCGTCCTCGGTGATCAGCATCTTCATCGACGGCTTGAAGGTATAGGGCCCAAGCTGGAATACCGCGTCCTCTGATTGTTCGTGCTGGCGCAGCTGCGCGCGGATGCGGGCCAGCAGGACCGGGAACTTGAACGGTTTCGAGACATAGTCGTTGGCGCCCGCATCCAGCCCCAGGATGGTGTCGGCATCGCCGTCATGGCCCGTCAGCATCAGGATCGGCGCCTTGACGCCCTGCTTGCGCATCAGCCGGCACAGTTCGCGCCCATCGGTATCGGGCAGGCCGACATCGAGAATCACCAGGTCGAATATCGTGTCCTTGATCCGCGTCGTGGCCTCGGCGCCGGTGCCGGCCTCGAACACGTCGAAATCCTCGGTCATCAGCAGTTGTTCGCCCAGCGCCTCGCGCAGGTCGGCGTCGTCGTCCACCAGCAGGATCTTTTTCAACTGTGCCATTGTTTCTCTGTCCTCGTGCTTTGAGGGTGATCTGATACGCGAGGCCCCTGACGACAAGGTTTGTGACCGGCTGCTCACGGCCAAGTGTAGGGAGACATCCAAATGTTTCAATCCGTTGCAAAGGGCGGTAAAGAGAGAGCCGGTTCAAACCAACGGATACCAGAAACATGAGCCTTACCCCAGACATCGCCGAGACATGCGCCCGCGCGCGGTCCGATCTGCGCATGGGCGTTCCTGTCGCGCTGGTCGGTGCTTGCGGTACAGCGGGGATGCTGGTGCTGGCCGCCGAAACGCTGGATCCGGCCCGGCTGAACGACATTCTCTTGCTGGGGGGTGAACCGGTCCTTGCGATCAGCGCCAGGCGCGCCGAAACGCTGAAGGCGCGTGCATATGATGGTGATCTGGCGCGCATTCCGCTGCCGCCGGACGCCTCTGCCGGCTGGGTGCGCGCGGTGGCCGATCCGGCCGATGACCTGCGCGTGCCGATGAAGGGGCCGCTGCCGGCCCAGCGCGACGGGCCGGCCGATCTGCACCGGCTGGCGCTGAAGCTGGCCAAATCGGCCCGGCTGCTGCCAGCGGCGCTGGTATTGCCGATGAGCGACGTGGCGGGCTTTGCCGCGCCGCGCCGCCTGACCTTGATCAACGCCGCCGCCGCCGTGGCGCACCTGGATGAGATGAGCCCGCTTGACCCGGTGGTCAGCGCCCGCCTGCCGCTGACCGTGTCCGAGGCCGGCCGCCTGCACGTCTTTCGTCCCCATGACGGCGCGGAAGAGCATTACGCCGTCGAGATTGGCACACCCGCGCGCGATGCGCCGGTACTGGCGCGGCTGCATTCGGCTTGTTTTACCGGCGATCTGATGGGGTCGCTGAAATGCGATTGCGGCCCGCAACTGCGCGGGGCGCTGGCGCAGATGGGGGCCGAGGGCGCCGGCGTGCTGCTCTATCTCAACCAGGAGGGACGCGGCATCGGACTGGCCAACAAGATGCGGGCCTATTCGCTGCAGGACCAGGGGTTCGACACCGTCGAGGCCAATCACCGGCTGGGGTTCGAGGATGACGAGCGCGATTTCCGCATCGGCGCCGAGATTCTAAAGCGGCTAGGATTTTCCGCCGTGCGGCTGCTGACCAACAACCCCGCCAAGATCGAGATGATGCGCCGCAGCGGCATCGAGGTGGTTGAACGCGTGCCGCTGAGGGTGGGCGAGACACCGCAGAACCGCGCCTACCTGGCGACCAAGGCAAAGAAATCCGGTCACCTGCTCTGATTGGGTGGCGGGACGCCTCCGGCGGGGGTATTTTTGACCAGAAAGAAGCAGGGCAGAAAGAAGCCCGGACTCAGCCCCTGGCGCGGGCGGCCGCCACGCCCTTGCCCAGCTTGAGCGTATAGGCGGCGAGTTCTTCCAGCGCGGCGGTGGCGATGGTGGCGTCGCGGGCCCCGATCGCGTCGGCGATGCGGGTGTGCAGGTCGATGATCGCCCCGCGTGACCGCGCGGTGAAGGTGATCATGTTCATCAGCGGCTGCATCGCCTCGACCGCGCCGGCAAGCTGATAGCTGAGCACCGGGTTCTGCGCCGCGTCGACCAGCGCACGGTGAAAGGCCACATCCGATGCGCAAAAACCCTCGTCCGACAGCGTCGGGTCGGACTGGCGGGCGATTTCGGCGCGCATGGTGGCAAGGTGTTCGTCGTCGCGGCGCGCCGCGGCCAGTGTGATGCAGGCCCCCTCAAGCGCATAACGCGCCTCGCAGGCGGTGGCGAAGCTGACCGCGTTCATCGACAGCAGCAGTGTCGCGGTGGTGATCTGCTGGCCATGCGTCTCGTCATAGGACAGGCGGTTGACAAAGGCGCCGCCAAAGGCGCCGCGCTCTGTCCGGATCAGCGATTGCGCCGCCAGCCGCTTGAGCGCCTCGCGCACGGTCGGGCGCGACACCCCGAACCTGTCGGCAAGCTCGGCCTCGGATGGCAGGCGTTCATCCACGATCATGCGCCCCTCGACGATGGCGTCGCGGATGGCGTGGGCGATCTGGGTCGAAAGGTCGCGTCTGGGTTTCGGGTCGGATTTCATTTGTCTTACATTTAAATGTCTGACAATTTATGCGCAACAGTCGAGTCGCAACAAGTGGAAAAGAAACATGCCCGCAGATATCGAAAAGGTCCTCGCCGACGCCCGCAGCCATTGCGAAGAGGTGATCAAGCCACAGGTCGACAGCTGGAACGAGGGGCGCGCCTGGCCGCGCGCGGCCTCTGACGCTGCGGCAAAGCTGGGACTGACCGGGCTTTACGCGCCCGAGGAGCTGGGCGGGCAGGGGCTGCCGCTGTCCGAGGGCATCCGCGTCTACGAGGAACTGGGCAAGGGCGACGGCGCCTATGCCTTTGCCCTGTCGATGCACAATATCTGCACCTTCGCGGTCTGCGGCTACGGCACCGAACCGTTCAAGGCGGCTTGGGCGCAAGAGCTGACCTCGGGCCGCAAGCTGGCGAATTTCGCCCTGACCGAGCCGCAGTCGGGATCGGACGCCGGCACCATGTATTCGCGCGCGGTCATCAACGATGACGGCACCTGGACGATCAACGGCGCCAAGGCCTGGGTCAGCCTGGCCGGCGAGGCGGATGTGTACCTGACCGTGGTCAAGACCACCGACCAGCCCGGTCACAAGGACATGGCGATGATCGCCATTCCCAAGGACGCCCCTGGCCTGACCTTCGGCCCGCTCTACGATACGCCCAGCTATCGCTTTTTGCCGATGTCGGAAATGTACATGGAAAATGTCACCGTCAGCGAGGACAACATCATTCTGCCGCCGGGGCAGGGGCTGCAGGGCTCGTTGATGGCGATCGACATCGCGCGGGTTTCGATCGCGTCGGGGTGCTGCGGGTTGATGGAGGCGGCGCTTGATGCCGCGCTGTCCTATGCCAAGGGGCGCAAGATGTTCGGCGGCGTCAACCTGGACCTCGACGGTATCCAGTGGATGCTGGGCGAGGTGGCCACCGACCTGGAGGCGTCGCGCCTGCTCTATCGCAATGCGGCGGCGGCGCTGGGCACGCCCGAGGGGCCGCTGATGGCCGCCCATGCCAAGCGGTTCGTGCCCGATTGTGCGGTCAAGGCCGCCAATACCTGTACCCAGGTGCTGGGGGGAATGGGCCTGCTCAAACCCTATGGGCTGGACCGCCTGTCGCGGCTGGCGCAGATGCTGCGCATCGTCGACGGCACGACCGAGATCAGTCGCGTGGTGATCGGTCGTGCGCTGCAGAAGCGGGCCGCGTCGCTGCCCGACCTGCCGGTGCCCAAGGGCTATGGCGAAAAGTGAACCGCTGTGGAAGATGACAGGGAAAGGACAATGATCGACCCCGATTATTGCCGCGTGATGGCGCGTTATAATGCCTGGCAGAACCGGCAGCTGACAGAGGCGCTGAAGACGGTGCCGCTGGCCGGGTTGAAGGCGGATCGCGGCGCGTTCTTTGGCTCGATCCTCGGTACGCTCAACCACGTTCTGTGGGCCGACGCCTTGTGGATGAGCCGGTTCGACCCCGCATTTGACAAACCCGTGGGCGGGATCAAAGACAGCGTCAATCTGTGTCCGACGCTGGGGATGTGGGACGCCGAGCGCTTTGCCCTGGATGGCCGTATCTCGGCCTGGGCGGACGGGCTGAGTGCGATCCGCCTTGCCGGTGACCTGAGCTGGTATTCCGGCGCCAAAGGCCGTGAGCAAAGCAAGCCATTGGCGCTGTGCGTCGTTCACATGTTCAACCACCAGACGCATCACCGCGGGCAGGTGCATGCGATGATGACACAGGCCGGGCTGAACGCCCCGGTCAGCGACCTGGCGTTCATGCCGGACAAGGACTGAAGGCTTGCGGGGAAGCGAGGGGCCGGCCCCTCGCTTCCCCGGGGTATTTGGAACCAGAAAGAAGCAGGGGACTGGCCCTGCCGAAAGGAGACAAGGCGATGTTCAACGCATTGATGGTGGATAAGGACGCGGAAAGCGGCAAGACGAGCGCCGCCGTGAAACAGATTTCGGTGGACGATCTGCCCGAGGCCGAGGTGCTGGTGGCGGTCGAGTATTCCACCGTGAACTACAAGGACGGGCTGTGCATCGGGCCGGGCGGCGGGCTGGTGCGCAACTATCCGCATGTGCCGGGGATCGACTTTGCCGGCACCGTCGAGGCCAGCAGCGATGACCGCTACAAGCCCGGCGACAAGGTGGTGCTGACTGGCTGGCGCGTGGGCGAGGCGCATTGGGGCGGCTACGCGCAAAAGGCGCGGGTCAAGGCCGACTGGCTGGTGCCGCTGCCCGATGGGTTGGATACCCGCCAGGCGATGGCGGTGGGCACTGCCGGGCTGACCGCGATGCTGGCGGTCATGGCGCTGGAGGATCACGGGCTTGAGCCGGGTCGCGGGCCGGTGCTGGTGACAGGTGCCGCGGGCGGTGTCGGCTCGGTCGCCACGGCGATTCTGGCGCATCTGGGCCACGAGGTGGCGGCAGTCACCGGCCGCCCCGAGCAGGAAGCCTATCTCAAGGGTCTTGGCGCGGCGCGGATCGTGGCGCGCGACGAGTTTGCCGAGGTGACCCGCAAGCCGCTGGAAAGCGAGGTCTGGGCCGGCTGCGTCGATGCCGTCGCCGGCGTGATGCTGGGCCGGGTGCTAAAGCAGATGAAATACGGCACGTCGGTTGCGGCCATCGGGCTGGCCGGGGGCGCGGCGATCGAGGGGGCACTGATCACCCCCTTCATCCTGCGCGGCGTCAACCTGCTGGGCATCGACAGCGTGATGCAGCCCTTTGCCAACCGCGAACGGGCCTGGGCGCGGATCGCGCGCGACCTGCCGATGGACAAGCTGGAGGCGATGGTCGAGCCGGCGACGCTGTCGGACCTGCCGCGGCTGGGGGCGGATATCCTCAAGGGTCAGGTTCGCGGGCGGGTCGTGGTTGACGTGAACGCCTGACCCGGCGCCGGCCGCCTCGCGCGACCGGCATCTGCGACGAAAACCGCCGGCGACGCCGGCCGAAAGGCGCCCATGCGGCGCCTTTCGCGATTCAGGGCCCTGGCATGGGCGTGGGAATGGGGCGAATCACCCCTGGAACCGGGCGCGATTCGGCCCCTCAGGGGCGATTTGTGACCGGGAAATGGTGGGAAACTCGATGGAATGGCAAAATCTTCCGGTATTTCATGGGAAAATCTGCCGTAAGGGCGTCCCGTTGAATATTGTCCATATGTGGTGTCCATAATTTATCATATCACTAGTGGATGGGTTTATCGCGCGCATTTCTATACCGGATGTTGCCTTTGTGGGGCGCCTTGAACAAGATGAAGTGGGAAATCGGCTTAGAAAATAATTGATTTCCATGAAGTTCCATGGCATTCCTTCCTGCACGATGAGGACGGGAAGTAAGGGGCAGCAAAAGACCCCAAGGCAAACTCCCAAGTCAGGTTTCATACAGGCACCCGCTTTCATCGAACAAAGAGATCCGGCGCGCGAGCGAGCAGACATCCCCCCAGGTGGCGCGCGCAGTCGGACACCCGCATCAGGCGGGACGAGGGCGGCGGATTGGGCACTGGCAGCAGCTCAATCCGCCGTTTCGTTTCCGAAGGTGGGAAATGCGCCAGCGGCGCAAGCGATGATAACGGGGATGAGGAGAGGCTGGCAGTCGCGTGGTTTCGAGCTTTCTCGGCGAATTCAACCAGAAGGTTGACGGCAAGGGACGCATGTCGATCCCGGCCGATTTTCGTGCCGTGCTGACCGAAGGCGACCCGCGTTGTCCCGAAAACCCGCTGCCCCGTCTGGTGGTGCTGCACGGGCCGCACCTCAAGAACTGTCTTCACGCATATACCGTCGAGGCGATGGCCGAGATCGAGGCCGGCATCAAGCAGTTGCCGCGCGGTTCTGTCGAGCGCAAGCGCGCCAGCCGGCTGATCCTGGCCAAGGCCTGGAGCACCGAGATCGACAAGGATGGCCGTATCGTGCTGCCCCAACGGCTGCGCCAGCAGATCGGGCTGGAAGGCGAGGCGGCGATGGTCGCGATGGGCGATTATTTCGAGATCTGGAACGCACGCACATATGAAGCCGCCGACAGCGCCGAACTGGCGGGCTGGCTGGATGAAATGCCGGACGATTTCGACCCGCTGACGCTGATCGAACCACCCGGAGTGGAGTAAGGTCATGGCTGCCGCTGCCAGAGCCGCCGGGCCCCTGAATGCACCGCATATCCCCGTACTCTTGCGCCCGTTGCTGGCGGCGGTTGCGCCGGTGCGCGGTCTTTGGATTGATGGCACGCTGGGCGCGGGCGGCTATGCGCGCGCACTGCTGGAGGCCGGCGCAGACCACGTCATCGGCATAGACCGTGACCCGCTGGCGCTGGAAATGGCGCAGGGCTGGGCGGCTGAGTGGGGCGACCGGCTGACACTGGTGCAGGCGATCTTTTCCGAGATGGACAAACATGCCTCTCAGGCCGATGGCGTGGTGCTCGACCTGGGCGTGTCGTCGATGCAGCTGGACAGGGCCGAGCGGGGGTTTTCGTTTCAGAAAGATGGCCCTCTGGACATGCGGATGAGCCAGGAGGGCCCAAGCGCGGCCGATCTGGTCAACGAAGCGTCAGAGGCCGAGCTGGCGGATATTCTTTTTCTTTACGGCGAGGAACGCGCCTCACGGCGCATTGCGCGGGCGATCGTTCGTGCGCGCGAGCAGGCGCCGATCACCACCACGGCGCGGCTGGCCGAAATCGTCAGCGCCTGTCTGCCGCGCCCCAAGCCGGGCCAATCGCACCCCGCAACACGCAGTTTTCAGGCGCTGAGGATCGCGGTCAACGACGAGTTCGCCGAGCTGGTGTCGGGGCTGGAGGCCGCAGCGCGCGTGCTGCGCCCGGGCGGGCGGCTGGCGGTGGTCAGTTTCCATTCCATCGAGGACCGGATCGTCAAGCGGTTCCTGCAGGTCACGTCCGACAAGGGCGGGGGCGGCAGCCGTCATGGGCCGGCCACGCCCTTGACCGACCCGCAATTCACCCTGGACCAGCGCAAGGCGCTTGCGGCGGATGACGATGAACTAGCGGAAAACCCCCGCGCGCGCAGTGCCCGGTTGCGGCTGGCAACCCGGACTAATGCCGCCGCCGCCGCCGTTGACCGCCGCGCGCTGGGCGTTCCGCAACCGAAAGGAGGGTCGTGATGCGCAGCCTGTTTTATGTGCTCAGCGCGCTTGGCGTGATCGCCCTGGCCTTTTGGGCCTATCACGAAAACTATACCACGCAGGAGGCACAGGCGCGGGCCGAGACGCTGCAGCGGGAAATCTCGCTCAAGCGTCAGCGTCTGCGGATGCTGCGGGCCGAATGGGCCTATCTCAACCGGCCCGACCGGCTGCGCTCGCTGGCTGATCTCAATTTCGACCGGCTGGGCCTGATGCCGTTGCAACCCCACCAGTTCGGCATGATCGACCAGGTCGCCTTTCCGCCCGTGCCGGAATTGCCGATCACCAACCCGATCGACGTCATGAGCCATGAGGCACTGCCATGATCCGCACACCGCTGAGACCGCTGGCGCGCATCCTGCAGGCGCGGGCACGGGGCGAGAACCCCGACGTTATCGAACGCGAGAACATCCGCCGCCGGCACGAGGAAATGCGCGACCGCGCGCGCCAACGTGCCGAAAGCCGGCTGCTGACGCTAGGGTTCCTGTTCTGCTGCGGCTTCCTGGCGATCGGCGGGCGCATGGGGGTGTTGGCAAATTCCGAACCGGTCGAGCCGCGCGCAGGCGCCGCCGGCGTTCAAATCCTTGCTCAGCGGGCCGACATCGTCGACCGCGAAGGGCGGATACTGGCCACCAATTTCGAGACTCACAGCCTTTATGCCCAGCCGCGCCAGATGGTCGACCCCGAGGGCGCGGCCGATGCGCTGGTACAGATCTTTCCCGATCTCGACCATGAGCGGCTGCTGCGGGATTTCACCGGCAAGCGCACCTTCCTGTGGATCAAGCGCAAGATCAGCCCGGAACAGAAGCAGGCGGTGCATGACATCGGCGAGCCGGGTCTGCTGTTCGGCCCGCGCGAAATGCGGCTTTACCCCAACGGGCGGCTGGCGGCGCATGTTCTGGGCGGCGCCGGTTTCGGTCGCGAAGGCGTGCATGCGGCCGAGGTGGTGGGCGTGGCCGGGGTCGAGAAATATTTCGACGAACGCCTGCGCGACCCGGCCCAAGGCCACGAGCCGCTGGTGCTGTCGCTGGACTTGTCGGTTCAGGCGGCGGTCGAGCGGGTGCTTGCCGGCGGAATGACGCTGATGAATGCGCGCGGCGCCGCCGCGGTGCTGATGGAGGTGCAGACAGGCGAGGTGGTGGCGCTGGCCTCGCTGCCCGATTTCGACCCCAACGACCGCCCGCTGCCGCCGGTCGAGGGCAACGCCGCCGACAGCCCGCTGTTCAACCGGGGGGTTCAGGGGCTTTACGAACTCGGCTCGACCTTCAAGACTTTTGCGATGGCGCAGGCGCTCGACCTGGGGCTGGTGAACCCGGATACGCAGATCGACACCAGCGGGCCGCTGGTGTGGGGCAAGTTCCGCATTCGCGATTTCCACAATTACGGTCCTCGTCTGACGGCCAGCCAGGTGATCATCAAGTCCTCGAATATCGGCACCGCGCGCATCGCCCAGCGGATCGGCGCCGAACGCCAGCGCGAATTTCTGGACAGGCTGGGCCTGCTGAGCCCGACCGGGCTGGAAATGGTCGAGGCCGCAGGTGCGAATCCGCTGCTGCCGGGGAAATGGTCGGAACTGTCGACGATGACCATCTCTTACGGGCATGGGCTGTCGGCCAGCCCGCTGCATCTGGCGGCGGCCTATGCCACCATCGCCAATGGTGGCCTCAAGGTGCAGCCGACGCTGCTGCACCAGCCGCACAGGCAGCCGGCGGAACGCGCGATGTCGCAAGAGGCGGCAGCGGCGGTGATGACCATGCTGCGCAAGGTGGTAAGCGAGGGCACGGCGTCCATGGCCGAAGTGCCGGGTTACGCGGTGGCCGGCAAGACCGGCACCGCCGACAAGCCGCGCGAAAACGGCGGCGGCTATTACGACGACAAGGTTATCGCCACCTTTGCTGGCGCGTTCCCCGCGCATGCGCCCAAATATGTCCTGGTGGTGACACTGGACGAGCCGGTCGAGACATCGGGCGACGAGCCCCGCCGCACCGCCGGGTGGACGGCGGTTCCGGTGGCGGCAGAAATCATCCGCCGGGTGGCGCCGATCCTGGGCCTGCGGCCCGAGATTGAACCGGCGCTGCCGGCTGGTATAACGCTGACATCGAACTAGACCGACAGGGCGTATCGAGGGGCACATGGCGGCGCAGACCAGATCACTGGCCCAACTCGGCCTTACCGCCCAGGGCGGCAGGAAGACCGCCGTGACGGGGCTGTCGGTGGACAGCCGTCAGGTGCGCCCCGGCCACCTGTTCGCGGCGCTGCCGGGCACGCGCGTGCACGGGGGCGAATTCATCGGCTACGCACTGCGCATGGGGGCGGCGGCGGTGCTGACCGACGCCGCCGGTGCGCGGATCGCGCGCGAGGCGCTGGAGATGCATGACGCGGCGCTGGTGGTGGCCGAAGACCCCCGGCAGGCGCTGGCATTCACCGCCGCGCTCTGGTTCGGCGCGCAGCCCGAAACCGTGGTCGCCGTCACCGGCACCAACGGCAAGACCTCGGTCGCCACATTTACCCGCCAGATTTGGGCGGCGATGGGCCTTGACGCGGTCAATGTCGGCACCACCGGGGTAGAGGGCGCCTATGAAACGCCGCTCAGCCACACCACGCCCGAACCGATCACCCTGCACCGCATCCTGGCCGAGGCAGAGGCGGCCGGCGTCACCCACGCGGCGATGGAGGCGTCCAGCCACGGGCTGGATCAGCGCCGGCTGGACGGGGTGCAGCTGGCAGCGGCGGGATTTACCAATATCAGCCAGGATCACCTGGATTATCACCCTGATTTCGCGACCTATTTTGCCGCCAAGGCGGGGCTGTTCCTGCGCGTGCTTTCCGAGGATGGCGTCGCGGTGATCAACATCGACGACGCGCGCGGGCGCGAAATGGCGGCGCTGGCCCGTGCGCGCGGGCAAGAGGTTCTGAGCGTGGGTACCTCGGCGATCGCCGATCTGCGCATCATGGCGCGCAGCTTTGCCCCGGCGGGGCAGGTGCTGCGGTTTCAGTGGCAGGGGCGCGAGGGCCAGGTCGAACTGCCGCTCATCGGTGGTTTCCAGGCTGAAAACGCGCTGTTGGCGGCCGGGCTGGCCATCGGCGCGGGGGCTGACGCCGACCGTGTCTTTGCCGCGCTCGAACATCTTCGGACGGTGCGCGGGCGGATGCAGCTTGCGGCGCGGCGGCGAAATGGCGGCGCGGTCTTTGTCGATTACGCCCATACCCCCGACGCGGTGGCGACCGCGCTTGCGGCGCTGCGCCCGCATGTGCTGGGCCGGCTGGTGGCGATCATCGGCGCGGGGGGCGACCGCGACCGCACCAAGCGCCCGCTGATGGGCCGCGCGGCTGCCGGGAACGCCGATCTGGTCATCGTCACCGATGACAACCCCAGAAACGAGGTGCCGGCCGAGATCCGCGCCCAGGTAATGGCAGGTTGTCCCGGCGCGACAGAGGTGGGCGACCGGGCCGAGGCGATCTTGCGCGGGGTCGACATGCTGGGGCCGGGCGATGCGCTGCTGATCTGCGGCAAGGGCCACGAGACCGGCCAGGTAGTGGGCGATGCGGTCTATCCCTTCGACGACAGCGAACAGGCCAGCGTGGCGGTGGCCGCGCTGGACGGGGTGCAACCATGAGCCTGTGGGCGGCGGCAGAGGCCGCGGCGGCCACCGGCGGGCGACTGAATGGCAGTGACTGGCAGGCGACGGGGGTGTCGATTGACACCCGCACGCTGGTGCCGGGTGATTTGTTCGTGGCGCTGAGCGCGGCGCGCGACGGGCATGATTTCGTGGCCGATGCGCTGGCGCGCGGTGCGGCGGCGGCGCTGGTCAGCCATGTGCCCGATGGCGTGGCCGCGGATGCCCCGCTGTTGCTGGTCGATGACGTGCAGGCGGGGCTTGAATCACTGGGCCGGGCCGGGCGTGCGCGCAGCAAGGCGCGGGTGGTGGCGGTCACCGGGTCGGTCGGCAAGACGTCGACCAAGGACATGCTGGCGCATGTGCTGGCGCATCAGGGGCCGACGCATGCGGCCGAGGCAAGCTATAACAACCACTGGGGTGTGCCGCTGACGCTGGCGCGGCTGCCGCGAGAGGCCGCCTTTGCCGTGATCGAGATCGGCATGAACCACCCCGGCGAGATCGCGCCGCTGACGCGCATGGCGCGCCCGCATGTGGCGGTGGTTACGACGGTCGGCCCGGCGCACCTGGAATTCTTCGGCTCGGTTGACGGCATCGCGCGTGAAAAGGCGGCGATTTTTGAGGGGCTGGAGCCGGGCGGCGCCACAGTGCTGAACGGCGACCTGCCCACCACGCCGATCCTGCTGGAGGCTGCCGAACGCCATGCACGCCGCGTCGTCACCTTTGGCGCAGGCAGCGGCAATCATCACCGGCTGCTGACGGCCGAATTGCACGAAAACACGACCGTGGCGCAGGCGCGGCTGTGGCGCATGCGCGTGGTCTACAAGCTGGGCGCGACGGGGCGGCACTATGCCGAGAACGCGCTGGCGGTGCTGGCGGCGGTCTGGCTGCTGGGCGCCGATCGTGGGCTGGCTGTGGCCGATCTGGCCAGCTGGCACCCCAGCTCGGGGCGCGGCACGCGCGAGCTGTTGCAACTGGACAGTGGTGAGGAAGGCTGGGTCATCGACCTGTTCGATGACGCCTTCAACGCGAACCCCGCCTCGATGGCTGCGGCGCTGAACATGCTGGCATCAACCCGCCCGCGCGACGATATCGGCCGCATCGCCCACGGAAGGCGCATTGCCATCCTGGGCGACATGCTGGAACTGGGCGAATGCGAAATGCAAATGCACGCCGCGCTGGCGGATCTGCCGTCGATGCGCGATATTGACACGGTGCATTGCGCCGGCCCGCGGATGAGGGCGCTTTGGGATACGTTGCCAGAGGCGCAGCGCGGTGAGTACGCCGAGCGGGCAGAGGATCTGGCGGGCCGCGCGCATCGCCTGATCGACGCGGGTGATGTGGTGCTGGTCAAGGGCTCAAAGGGCAGCCGGATCAGTCTGGTGGTCGATGCCCTGCGCAAGGCGGGCCGCGCGGTGGCGCGCGAGGACGAGGAAGGCTGAATGTTATACTGGTTGACCCTGTGGTCGGATGGCGGAGATGTTTTCAACCTCTTCCGCTACATCACTTTTCGCTCCGGCGGTGCGTTTCTGACCGCGTTGATCTTTGGCTTCCTGTTCGGGCCGCCGCTGATCAACGTGCTGCGTAAACGTCAGGGCAAGGGCCAGCCCATTCGTGCCGACGGGCCCGAGGGGCATCTGGCCAAGTCAGGCACGCCCACCATGGGGGGGTTGCTGATCGTGGGGGCGCTGGCCACCTCGACCCTGCTTTGGGCGCGGCTTGACAACCCCTATGTCTGGCTGGTGCTGTTCGTGACGCTGTCGTTCGGGCTGATCGGGTTCTGGGACGACTATGCCAAGGTGTCCAAGCAATCCAGCAACGGCGTCCCGGGCAAGCTGCGGCTGCTGCTGGGGTTTGCCATTGCGGGCATTGCCGCGTTGTGGGCCACGCATTTCCACCCCGCCGAGCTGCAGCACCAACTGGCGTTTCCGTTCTTCAAGGACATGCTGCTGAACCTCGGCGTGCTCTTCGTGCCCTTCGCCATGATCGTGATCGTGGGGGCCGCGAACGCGGTGAACCTGACCGACGGGCTGGATGGGCTGGCGATCATGCCGGTGATGATCGCGGCGACGGCGCTGGGCATCATCGCCTATTCGGTTGGCCGGGTCGATTTCACCGAGTATCTTGAGGTGCATTACGTCCCCGGCACCGGCGAGATCATGATATTCGTGGCCGGGCTGGTTGGCGGCGGGCTGGGATTCCTATGGTACAACGCCCCCCCGGCGGCGGTGTTCATGGGCGATACCGGGTCGCTGGCGCTGGGCGGCGCGCTGGGCGCCATCGCGGTGGTGACCAAACACGAGATCGTGCTGGCCATCGTCGGCGGGCTGTTCGTTGTCGAGGCGCTGAGCGTGATCATCCAGGTGCTGTATTTCAAGCGCACCGGCAAGCGGGTGTTCCTGATGGCGCCGATCCATCACCATTACGAGAAAAAGGGCTGGGCCGAGCCGCAGATCGTGATCCGTTTCTGGATCATTTCGCTGATCCTGGCGCTGGTCGGGCTGGCCACGCTGAAGGTGCGCTGATCATGGCTGCGGGCATGTCGGTGAGCGGCTGCAAAAGCCATGGCAGGGCGGGTCTCCGGTATTCTGTAACCCTTGTTTCAGCCGTCTCGCCCGGCGGAACCGCCGGGCAGCCCCCGGCCGCCCCCCCGGGCGGGGGCTTTACCCCCACCCGCGGCCGGGGGCTGCCCTTGGTGCGGATGCCCGTGCGTTGCGGATCATTTGAAAGAAATGTCAGGACTTTCAGCAGGCGCGTGTCAGCAGAAATAGTTGCGGGCCGCTCTTCTTGCGTTGCTTGGGGCAGTACAGTTCACATGGGCGCGGTCCAACGCAGACACCCAGAACGCAGGGGCGCGGCATGATCCCGGTTTCCGGGTTCGAAGGCGCGCGCGTGGGTGTGCTGGGACTGGGGCGTTCGGGTCTCAGCGCGGCGCGCGCCCTTGGCGCCGGTGACGCGCATCCAGTTTGCTGGGACGACAACCCCCAACAGCGCGAGGCGGCAGAGCGCGAAGGTTTCGAGGTGGCCGACCTGTCGCGCCCGGGCGCGCTGGACGATATAGCGCGGCTGGTGGTTTCGCCCGGCATTGCGCATCTTTACCCGGCTCCGCACCCGGTAGTGCTGGCGGCGCTGGAGGCCGGGGTGCCGGTGGACAACGATATCGGGCTCTTTTTCGCCGCGCTGGCCACCGGGGCCTGGGACGATTTCGACACCGCGCCCCGAGTGGCGGCGGTCACCGGCAGCAACGGCAAATCAACCACCGCCGCGCTGATCCATCATGTTCTGAGCAATGCCGGCCGGTCGGCGCAGCTTGCGGGCAATATCGGCCGCGGGGTGCTGGACATCGACCCGCCCGGCGACGGCGGGGTGGTGGTGCTGGAGCTGTCCAGCTACCAGACGGAACTGGCGCGCGCGCTGACCCCGGACGTGGCGGTCTTTACCAACCTTTCGCCCGACCACCTTGACCGCCACGGCGGCAAGGGGGGGTATTTCGCCGCCAAACGGCGGCTATTTGCCGAGGGCGGGCCGGACCGCGCGGTGATCGGCGTGGACGAACCCGAGGGGGTGTTTCTGGCCGGGCAACTGGCCGAGGCCCCGGGCGACGCCCGCGTTATCCGCGTGTCGGTCACGCGCAAGCTGGCGGGGCCGGGCTGGTCGGTCTTTGCCCGCAAGGGGTTTCTGAGCGAATACCGCAAGGGGCGGCAGGCCGGCGCCATCGACCTGCGGCCGATAAAGGGCCTGCCGGGGCGGCACAACCACCAGAACGCCTGCACGGCGTATGCCGCCTGCCGGGCGCTGGGGCTGGCGCCCAGGGACATCGAACAGGGGTTTCACAGCTTTGCCGGACTGCCGCACCGCAGCCAGATGATTGCCGAAAAAGGTGGCGTGACCTTTGTCAATGACAGCAAGGCCACCAACGTGGATGCGGCGCTCAAGGCGCTGGAGGCGTTCACCAGTATCCGCTGGATCTGCGGCGGGCTGGAAAAGGAGGGCGGCGTTGCGGCGCTGAAACCCGGCCTGACAAACGTCGTCAGGGCCTATGTCATCGGGCGCGAGGCGGCGGGCTTTGCCATGCAGCTTGACGGTGTCGAGGCCGAGATCTGCACCACGATGGAACGGGCGGTAGAACGGGCCATGAAAGAGGCGCAGCCCGGTGATACGGTGCTGCTGGCCCCGGCGGCGGCCAGTTTCGACCAGTACGACAATTTCGAACAGCGCGGCGAGGATTTCATCGCCTGCGTCAAGGCCCGGCTCTGATCCTCGCCGCCGTCAAGTTTGCGTGAAGCCATTGCGCCGCCTGTGCGGGCGGTCCACCTTGCAGGGATCACGAAACAGGCGAACGGAGCCAACCACATGCAGACCCTTCAGGCCGGCGATACCTTTCCGAAACAACAGGTGCATATGCTTGGCGGCGGTACGCTGATGCTGGGACAGCCCGGCGGCGGCCATGACTGGCAGATGGTGGTGGTTTATCGCGGCCTGCACTGCCCGCTGTGCAAGAAATACATGGGCAAGCTTGAAACGGTAAACGACCGCTTTCACGCGCAGGGCGTCGATGTGGTGGCCGTTTCGGGCGATCCCGAGGAAAAGGCCCGTGCCTTTGTCGACGAGGTGGGGGTCACGGTGCCAGTGGGCTATGGGCTCGACACCGGGCAGATGCGGGCGCTGGGGCTTTACATATCTCAGCCGCGCAGCCCGCAGGAAACCGACCGCCCATTCCCCGAACCGGGCATCTTTGTCATCAACGACCGGGGACAGGTGCAGATTATCGACATCTCGAACGCCCCCTTCGCCCGCCCCGACCTGGAAACCCTGGCCGGCGGCGTGCAGTTCATCCGCGCGAACGACTATCCCGTTCGCGGAACCTGGGCGGGCTGAAATCAGGCCATCCACAAGGATCAGGCGATTTGCCGGGGCAGGGGGAATGTTTCCCTCTGCCGGGCATGGCGCCGGACCGAAACGCTTTTCTCGACCGTCCCGACCTGCTAGAATGATCACAAGGCCCCCGGCAAACGAGGGGTGACACAAAGGCAGGCGGCAGTCATGACGGAAATGGTCTATGGGGCGGCACCCGCGCAAAGCGGCGAGCCGGTCATCCCCCGATGGTGGCGGACGATCGACAAGTGGTCGATGTCCTGCGTTCTGATCCTCTTCGGTATCGGTATCCTGCTGGGCCTCGCCGCGTCGCCGCCGCTGGCCGAGCGTAACGGCTTTGCCCCCTTCCATTATGTCGAGCGGCAGGCGATTTTCGGCGTGATGGCGCTGATGGCGATGGTGGTGGTCTCGATGATGGGGCCGGCGCTGGTGCGCCGCCTGGCGGTGCTGGGTTTCCTGGCCGCTTTCGTGGCGCTGGCGCTGCTGCCGGTCTTTGGTACCGATTTCGGCAAGGGAGCGGTTCGCTGGTATTCGCTGGGATTCGGATCGGTGCAGCCGTCGGAATTCCTCAAGCCCGGATTCGTGGTTGTCGCGGCGTGGCTGATGGCCGCCAGTGACGAGATCAACGGCCCCCCCGGCAAGAGCTGGTCGCTGATGCTGGCGGTGGCGATCGTCGCGATGCTGGCGATGCAGCCCGATTTCGGGCAGGCCTGCCTGATCCTGTTCGCCTGGGGCGTGATGTATTTCGTCGCCGGTGCGCCGATATGGCTACTGCTGGGCATGTTCGTGTGCATCTTTGGCGCCGGCAGTCTGGCCTATGGCAGTTCCGAACACTTTGCCCGCCGCATCGACGGCTTTCTCAGCCCCGAGGTCGACCCCAACACCCAGCTTGGCTTTGCCATCAACGCCATCCGCGAGGGCGGCATCTTTGGCGTCGGTGTCGGCGAAGGCGAGGTCAAGTGGAGCCTGCCTGACGCGCACACCGATTTCATCATCGCCGTGGCGGCCGAGGAATACGGCCTGATCCTGGTGGCGGTGATCATCGCGCTTTATGCGCTGGTCGTCGTGCGCTCGCTGACCCGCCTGCTGCGCGAGCGCGACACCTTTACCCGGCTGGCAGGCACGGGGTTGGTGTCGATCTTTGCGGTGCAGGCGATGATCAACATGGGCGTGGCGGTTCGGCTCTTGCCGGCCAAGGGAATGACGCTGCCCTTTGTCAGTTATGGCGGCTCTTCGCTGATCGCGGGGGGCATCGCGGTGGGAATGCTGTTTGCCTTGACCCGCAGCCGTCCGCAGGGCGAGATCAACGATATCCTGCGCGGCGGGCGCGCGCGCTAGAAACCCGCGCGGGGCTGTGCCAATGAACGAAAGAGAACCGGAGCAGGACAAGGCCGTGAACGCAAGACAGCCATATCTGATCATCGCCGCGGGCGGCACCGGCGGGCACATGTTCCCCGCCCAGGCGCTGGCCGAGACGATGCTGCGCCGCGGCTGGCGGGTGCGGCTGTCGACGGATGCGCGCGGCGCGCGCTATACCGGCGGCTTTCCCCATTCGACCGAGATCGAAAAGGTATCCTCGGCCACCTTTGCCCGTGGGGGCATTCTTGGCCGGCTGCTGGTGGCGCCGCGCATCGTCGCCGGGGTGGTGGGGGCGTTGTGGCGGATGCTGCGCGACCGGCCCGACGTGGTGGTGGGCTTTGGCGGCTATCCCTCCATTCCGGCGCTGTCGGCGGCCTGTATCCTGCGCCTGCCGCGGATGATCCATGAACAGAACGGCGTGCCGGGACGTGTGAATCGGCTGTTCGCCACGCGTGTCGATGCGGTGGCCTGCGGCACCTGGCCCACGCGCCTGCCCGATGGGGTCGAGGGCGTGCATACCGGCAACCCGGTGCGCGCCGCGGTGCTGGATCGGGCCGGCGCTGGCTATATTCCGCCCGGCGACTACCCGATGTCGATCCTCGTCATCGGCGGCAGTCAGGGCGCGCGGGTGCTGTCGGACGTGGTGCCGCCGGCGATTGCCGCGCTCAAGAGTGATCTGTTGCACAACATCCGTGTCAGCCACCAGGCCCGCGATGAAGACGGCGAACGGGTCGCGGCCTATTACGACGAGCACGGCATTTCGGCCGAGGTCGAGCCGTTCTTTCGCGACCTGCCGCGCCGGATGAGCGAGGCGCAGCTTGTCATCAGCCGTGCCGGCGCGTCGTCGCTGGCTGATATCGCCGTCATCGGTCGCCCCGCGATCCTTATCCCCTATCCCTACGCCGCCGACGACCACCAGACTGCCAACGCCAGCGGGCTGGCGCAGGCCGGCGCGGCGGTGGTGATCCCCGAGGGAAAGTTGTCGGTCGAGGTGCTGGCCGAACAAATCGCTCTGGTGCTGGACAACCCCGATGGCGCCGCACAGATGTCGCGTGCCGCGCTGGGCGTGGCGATGCCAGATGCACATGAACGGCTGGCCGAGATGGTGATCGGGCTGGCAGAAAAAGGACAAAGCCGATGAACGCCGCCACCAAGCTGCCCGGGGATGTGGGGCTGATCCATTTCGTCGGTATCGGCGGTATCGGCATGTCGGGGATCGCCGAGGTGCTGCTCAACCACGGTTTTTCGGTGCAGGGATCGGATCTCAAGCGCAGCCACATAACCGAACGGTTGGCGGAGCTGGGCGCGTGCGTCTTCGAAGGGCAGCGCGCCGAGAACCTTGGCGATGCCGAGGTGGTGGTGATCTCGACCGCGATCCGCCCCGATAACCCCGAACTGGCCGAGGCCCGCCGCCGTGGCATGCCGGTGGTTCGCCGGGCCGAGATGCTGGCCGAGCTGATGCGCCTGAAGTCCAACATCGCCGTGGCCGGCACCCACGGCAAGACCACCACCACCACGATGGTTGCGGCGCTGCTCGATGGGGGCGGGTTTGACGCCACGGTGATAAATGGCGGCATCATCCATGCCTATGGCAGCAATGCCCGCGTGGGCGAGGGCGAATGGATGGTGGTCGAGGCCGACGAGAGCGACGGCAGTTTCAACCGCTTGCCCGCGACCATCGCCATCGTCACTAACATCGACCCCGAACACCTGGACCACTGGCACAGCTTTGACGCCCTGCGGCAGGGGTTCCAGGATTTCGTATCGAACATCCCGTTTTACGGGCTTGCCGTGTGCTGCACCGATCATGCCGAGGTGCAGGCGCTGGTCGGGCGCATCACCGACCGGCGGGTCGTGACCTATGGCTTCAACGCCCAGGCCGACGTGCGCGCGACCGACCTGCATTATCGCAACGGGGTGGCGCATTTCAACATCGCGCTCAGGGCCGAGGGACGCGTGATCGAGGGCTGCACGCTGCCGATGCCGGGGGATCACAACGTTTCGAACGCGCTGGCGGCGGTGGCTGTCGCGCGCCATCTCGGGATGAAACCCGACGAAATCCGTGATGCGCTGGCGAAATTTGGCGGGGTGAACCGCCGCTTTACCCGCGTGGGCGAGGTGGACGGGGTCACCGTGATCGATGATTACGGCCATCACCCGGTCGAGATCGCGGCGGTGCTGCGGGCGGCGCGGCAGGCCTGCGACGGGCGGGTGATCGCGGTGCACCAGCCGCACCGCTATTCGCGGCTGTCCAGCCTGTTCGATGATTTCTGCGCCTGTTTCAACGATGCCGATGTGGTCGGCATTGCCGAGGTCTATGCCGCCGGTGAAGAACCCATCGAGGGTGCCAGCCGCGACGACCTGGTTGCCGGGCTCATCCGCCACGGACACCGAAATGCCCGCGCGATCATGGACGAGGACGACCTTGAACGCCTGGTCAGGGCCGAGGCCCGCCCCGGCGACATGGTGGTTTGCCTGGGCGCCGGTACCATCAGCAGCTGGGCCCGCAACCTGCCCGACCGGCTGCGCAGGAAGGCTGGCTGAGCATGGCTGACGAACTCAAACGCCGCATCGGTCTGGGGTTGCTGACTGCCTATGGCGTCGGCGTGATGGTGGGGGCCGGCATCTATGTGCTGGTCGGCGCCGTCGCAGCCGAGGCCGGCGTCTGGGCGCCGCTGTCGTTCCTGCTGGCCGGGCTTATCGCCGCGCCGACCGCGCTGAGCTATGCCGAGTTCTCGACCCGCCTGCCCGAGGCGGCGGGCGAGGCGATCTATGTCGGCAAGGGGTTCAACGTGCCTTGGCTGGGCACCGCCGTGGGGCTGGGGATTGTTGCCGCAGGGTCGGTGTCGGCGGCGGCGGTGCTGCGCGGCGGCACCGGTTACCTGACATCCGCGACCGATCTGCCGTTCGAGGCCAGCGCCGTGATCATGGGGTTGGCGCTGGTGGCGGTGGCGCTGGTGGGCGTGCTGGAAAGCCTGGCGCTGGCGGCGGTCTTTACCGCCATCGAGGTTCTGGGACTGGCGTTGGTCATTTTTGCCGGCGCCACGGCCGAGCCGGTGGCGGTCTTTTCCGCGCCGCCGGCGATCGTCTGGTCGGGCGTCGTCGCGGGCGCGGTGCTGGCATTCTTTGCCTTCATCGGGTTCGAGGACATCGTCAACATGGCCGAAGAAGTCGAGCGCCCGACGCATGTTCTGCCGCGTGCCATCCTGCTGTCGCTGGTGATTGCCAGCGTGCTTTACGCACTGGTTTCGCTGGCGGCGGTGCGGGCGGTACCGCTGGACCGGCTGGGTGCCAGCGAACAGCCGCTGGCGCTGGTCTGGCAGGTGTCGCGTGGGGGCAGTGCGGGGTTTCTGTCGCTCATCGCGGTGGCGGCGGCGCTGAATGGCGTTCTGGCGCAGATGGTCATGGCCAGCCGCGTTCTGTTCGGTTTGGGGCGGCGCAGCCAGCGGCTGGCGTTCTTTCACCACGCCCACCCGAGGCTGGGCACGCCGGTGGTGGCGACGCTCTTTGTCGGTGCGGTGGTGATCCCGGCGGCGCTGCTGTTGCCTGTTGCAAACCTTGCCGGGCTGACATCGGCCATCCTGCTGGGGGTGTTCGTGCTGGTCAACGCGGCGCTCTTGGCGATGAAGCGGCACACCCCCGAGGCGCCGTTTCGCGTGCCCGCGCTGGTGCCCGCCGTAGGGCTGATCCTGTCGCTGGGCGCGTTGGCGACCAGCCTGGGGCAGGCGCTATGAACGGCTCGGTCGTGACCCTGGCCTGTCTGTGGGTCATTGCCGCGGCGGTGGTGGCGCTACTGCCCCGGCGCTGGCAATACCTGCCGGGGCTGGCCTTGCTGGTGGCGGCGGGTTGGCTGATGTGGCGGCTGGCCGGGGCCTATGGCGCGTGGGTCGTGCTGCCGGCGCTGGTCGTGGTGGTGTCGATGTTCCGCCGGCCGCTGGCGGTGCTGCTGTGCCGCATTTTGCGCGGCCCCGGCACAGGGCAGGGCGCACGGCAAGAGGAGGGATCGGAATGAATACCTCGCTGATCCTGGCCTGTCTCTGGGCATTGGCCGCGAACCTTGCCGCGATGATCCCCAGTCGTGACAATCACTGGCGCCGGGCCTGGGCGCTGATCGCCACCGGCATTCCGCTGCTGGGCTATGTCACCTGGCAGAACGGGCCATGGGTGGGGCTGCTGGTGCTGGCGGCGGGGGTGAGCCTGCTGCGCTGGCCGGTGTTGTACCTGGGCCGCTGGCTGCGCCGGCGCGTACGCTGAGTCTGCCTGCGCGCTGGACAGATGTGCGCGAAGCTGGCTAGGATTGCGCATGGTATATGTCATCCCGCTCGTGTGCTTTGTCATCCCGCTGATCCTGGGGGTCGTGGCGATGCGCCAGGGCATGGTCTGGGTGATACCGCTGGTGACGGTGATGCTGGCGGTCCTGATGGCCTGGGCGATCTGGATGGGTCGGCAGAACCAGGGCTGGGATGCGATCGGTTACAGCATCTTCGCCGCGCTGATGGCGGCCCCGGCGATCCTGGGCGTGCTGATCGGCGGCGGCATCGGCTGGTGGCAGCGCCGGCGTGGGGCCGCGCGCGGCGAGGGCTGAGGCGGCAGGTCGTTCCCGTGTGATCCTGCCATTGCCAAGACACTTTACCTTGTCGCGGGCAACGGGCAAACATCCGCCATGACCGAGCTTCCCGTCCCACGCGGCCCGCTGACACCGGACCGCCCGCTTTCCGACCTGACCTGGCTGCGCGTCGGCGGCCCGGCGGAGTGGTTCTTTCAGCCCGCGGACGAGGCCGACCTTGCCGCGTTCCTGCGCGACCTGGACCCCGCGATCCCGGTCTTTCCGATGGGGGTCGGGTCGAACCTGATCGTGCGCGACGGCGGTATTCGCGGGGTGGTGATCCGGCTGGGACGCGGCTTCAACCAGATCGGGGTCGAGGGGCGGCAGGTCACCGCCGGGGCGGCGGCGCTGGATGCGCATGTTGCGCGCCGGGCGGCGCAGGCGGGGGTCGACCTGACCTTTCTGCGCACCATCCCCGGCGCGGTGGGGGGGGGCGTGCGGATGAATGCGGGGTGTTACGGCGTCTATGTGGCCGACGTGTTGGTCCGGGTGCGGGTGGTGACGCGCTCGGGCGAGCTGATGACGCTGGCCGCGTCGGAGCTGAACCTGCGTTATCGCGGTTCCGACCTGCCCGCCGGCGCGGTCGTGACTGAGGCCGTGTTCGAGGGGCCTGCCGGCGACCCGGATGCGCTGGAGCGGAAAATGGCCGACCAGTTGGCGCGCCGCGACGCCACCCAGCCCACGCGCGACCGCTCGGCCGGGTCGACCTTTCGCAACCCGGCCGGCCATTCCAGCACCGGGCGCGCCGACGACAGCCACGATCTGAAGGCGTGGAAGCTGATCGACGACGCCGGGCTGCGCGGCGCAAGGCAGGGCGGCGCGCAGATGAGCGAGAAACACCCCAACTTTCTGATCAACACCGGCACCGCCACCGCCGCCGATCTGGAGGGGCTGGGCGAGCAGGTGAGAAAAAAGGTTTTTCAATCGAGTGGAATAACGCTAGATTGGGAAATCATGAGGGTCGGTGAACCGGCCCCTGTCAGCCAATAAGGCGAAAGCACTGAAAAGGGCCGGAAAACGGCCCGGGACATTGAGGCACCAAGGTGGGTATGTCGAGCAGGACACCCCCGAAAGTGGCGGTCATCATGGGCGGCCCGTCGGCCGAGCGCGAAGTGTCGCTCTCGACGGGGCGCGAATGCGCCGCCGCATTGCGGGAAGCGGGACTGGACGTGACCGAGGTCGACGCCGGGCGCGACCTTGTTGCGCGCCTCACCGACCTTGCGCCCGATGTTGTCTTTAATGCGCTGCATGGCCGCTGGGGCGAGGATGGCTGCGTGCAGGGGCTGCTGGAATGGATGGGGCTGCCCTATACCCATTCGGGCGTCCTGGCCTCGGCTCTGGCAATGGACAAGCAGCGATCCAAGGCTGCCTTTGCCGATGCCGGGCTGCCGGTGGTGGAAAGCCTGATCGCCCCGGCCGAAGAGGTGCGCGCACGTCACGTCATGTCGCCGCCCTATGTGGTCAAGCCCAACAACGAGGGCTCCTCCGTCGGGGTCTATATCGTGCATGACGCCGCCGATGCCCCGCCGCGCCTGTCGGACAAGATGCCGGACCAGGTGATGGTCGAGGCCTACGCGCCGGGGCGCGAGCTGACCGCTTCGGTGATGGGTGACAGGGCGCTGACGGTGACCGATATCCTGACCGACGGCTGGTACAACTACGACGCCAAGTACAGCGTCGGCGGGTCGCGCCATGTGGTGCCCGCCCAGGTCCCCGACGAGATTTTCGCCGCCTGCATGGATTACGCGCTGCGGGCGCATGAGGTGCTTGGCTGTCGCGGGCTTTCGCGCACCGATTTTCGCTGGGACGAGGCCCGCGGCCTTGACGGGCTGGTGGTGCTGGAACTGAACACCCAGCCCGGCATGACGCCCACCTCGCTGAGCCCCGAACAGGCGCAGGCAGAGGGCATTTCGTTTCCCGATCTGTGTCGCTGGCTGGTGGAGGATGCCTCGTGCAACCGCTGAAGCACCGCCCGGATCCGGCGCCATCGCGGCTGGCCTATCGGCTGGAGCGGCTGATGCTGACGCCGCTCTTTCGCCGGGGACTGAAGGTCGGGCTGCCCTTTGCGCTGGCTTTTGCGGCCGGAGCAGTGGTTCTGGGCGACGCGGACCGGCAGGAACGGATCGTCGCGGCGATCGGCGATCTGCGCCGCCAGATCGAGACGCGGCCGGAATTCATGGTGCAACTGCTGGAAATCGAAGGCGCCAGCGACGCGGTCGAGGCCGAAATCCGCGAGATATTTCCCTATGACCTGCCCGCCAGCTCGTTCGAGATCGACCTCGATTATCTGCGCGAGGCGATCACGGGCCTGCCGGCGGTGGCCGACTCCGAGCTGCGCATCCGCCGCGGCGGGGTGCTGGCTGCGCAGGTGCGCGAGCGGGTGCCGGTGGCGCTGTGGCGCGATCGCGACGGGCTGAAACTGGTCGACAGGCACGGCGCGGTGGTTGCGACGCTTGCCGGGACCGAGGCCAGGCCCGCCCTGCCGCTGGTGGCGGGCGAGGGCGCAAATGCCGACATTCCCGGCGCGCTGGCGATCCTGGATGCAGCGGCGCCCCTGGGCACACGGGTCGTCGGGCTGGTGCGGATGGGAGAGCGGCGCTGGGACGTGGTGCTGCAGGACGACGCCCACATCATGCTGCCCGAGACCGACCCGGTGCGCGCGCTCGAACGGGTGATCGTGCTGAATGAGGTGCATGATGTGCTGGAACGGGACGTGGTGGCGGTCGACATGCGTCTGCCCGCCCGTCCGACGGTAAGAATGAAGGCGTACGCCGTCGATGAATGGTGGCGCGCGACGCAGATGATGGCAGGGGATAGCGAACGATGATCGAGCTTTACGATTCCCAACGGGCGATGCGGAACATGCGCAAGGCGGCGATCCAGCGGGGTGTTGTGGCGGTGCTGGATGTGGGCACATCCAAGATCGCCTGCCTGGTGTTGCGCTTTGACGGTTCCGAGCGGCTGCGCGAGGCCGACGGCATCGGCACAATGGCCGGGCAGGCGGGGTTCCGGGTGGTGGGCGCGGCGACGACGCGTTCGCGCGGGGTCCGCTTTGGCGAGGTCGCGGCGATGGCCGAGACCGAGCGCGCGATCCGCACCGCGGTGCAGGCGGCGCAAAAGATGGCCGGTATCCGCGTCGATCATGTCATCGCCTGTTTCTCAGGCGCGGCGCCGCGATCCTACGGGCTGGCCGGACAGGTGGAGGTCGCTGACAGCACCGTCAGCGAATACGACATCAGCCGGGTGCTGAGCGCCTGCGAGGTGCCCGATTACGGCGAGGGGCGCGAGGTGCTGCACGCCCAGCCGGTGAATTTCGCGCTGGATCACCGGACCGGGCTCTCGGATCCGCGCGGGCAGATCGGGCAGGTGCTGTCGACCGACCTGCACATGCTGACGGTCGATGCCGCGGCGGTGCAGAACCTGGCCCATTGCGTCAAGCGCTGCGATCTGGAACTCGCCGGTCTGGCATCGTCGGCCTATGTTTCGGGTATCTCGGCGCTGGTCGAGGACGAACAGGAACTGGGCGCGGCCTGCATCGACCTTGGCGGCGGGTCTTCCGGGATCTCGATTTTCATCAAGAAACACATGATCTATGCCGACAGCGTGCGCATGGGCGGCGAACACGTCACCGGCGACATCTCGATGGGGCTGCAGGTGCCTCGCAGCGTGGCCGAGCGGATCAAGACCTTCTATGGCGGTGCCGTGGCCACCGGCATGGACGACCGCGAGATGATCGAGATCGGCGGCGAGACCGGCGACTGGGAACATGACCGGCGCCGCATTTCGCGTGCCGAACTGATCGGCATCATGCGCCCGCGGCTGGAGGAAATACTGGAAGAGGTGCGCGCGCGCCTGGACGCGGCCGGTTTCGGCTGTCTGTCCAGCCAGCAGATCGTGCTGACCGGCGGCGGCAGCCAGGTGCCCGGCCTTGACGGGCTGGCCAGCCGTATCCTGGGCCAGCAGGTGCGGTTGGGCCGACCGCTGCGCGTGCACGGGCTGCCCCAGGCGGCGACCGGTCCGGGCTTTGCCAGCGCGGTCGGGATGTGCCTGTTCGCGGCCAACCCGCAGGATGAATGGTGGGACTTCGACCTCCCCGTCGACCGGTATCCGGCGCGCTCGCTCAGGCGGGCGGTGAAATGGTTCAAGGACAACTGGTGACCGCAATATGTACGCGCGTCGGCGAAATCCCGCGAAAATCGGCCTGAAACCGGCCATATTTTGTGTGTTTTCGGTGTTTTTTGGGTGACGAAAGGCGTTGTAAACGCTAGGATCGGTCCCACAGAGGCGCAAAAGCCCGGGGATCACGGGCAGCAACAAGCAGGCGGACAGAGCGATGACATTGAACCTCACGATGCCAGGTCATGAAGATCTGAAACCCCGGATCACCGTTTTCGGTGTTGGCGGCGCGGGCGGAAACGCGGTCAACAACATGATCGAGAAACGGCTGGACGGGGTCGACTTTGTTGTCGCCAATACCGACGCACAGGCGCTGAGCCAGTCGAACGCGCCGGCCCGCATCCAGCTGGGCGTCAAGGTGACCGAGGGGCTGGGCGCAGGCGCCAAGCCGTCGATCGGCGCCGCCGCGGCGGAAGAGAACATCGAACAGATCGTCGATCACCTGGCCGGGGCGCATATGTGTTTCATCACCGCCGGGATGGGCGGCGGCACCGGCACGGGTGCTGCACCGATCATCGCCCAGGCCGCGCGCGAACTGGGCGTGCTGACCGTCGGCGTGGTGACCAAGCCGTTCCAGTTCGAGGGCGGCAAGCGGATGCACCAGGCCGAGGACGGCGTCGATGCGTTGCAGAAGGTGGTCGATACGCTGATCATCATTCCCAACCAGAACCTGTTCCGCCTCGCCAATGAAAAGACCACCTTTACCGAGGCCTTCAGCATGGCTGACGACGTTCTGTACCAAGGCGTCAAGGGTGTGACCGATCTGATGGTGCGCCCGGGCCTGATCAACCTCGATTTCGCCGACGTCCGCGCGGTGATGGACGAGATGGGCAAGGCGATGATGGGCACCGGCGAGGATGGGGGCGAAAGCCGCGCGATCCAGGCGGCCGAAAAGGCCATTGCCAACCCGCTGCTGGACGAAATCAGCCTGCAGGGCGCCAGGGGCGTGCTGATCAACATCACCGGCGGGCACGACCTGACCCTGTTCGAACTGGATGAGGCCGCCAACCGCATCCGCGAAGAGGTGGATCCAGAGGCCAACATCATCGTCGGTTCGACGCTCGACCCCGAGATGGAAGGCGTGATGCGTGTCAGCGTCGTCGCCACCGGTATCGACGCCCGCAACGTGCACAGCGACGTTCCGGTTCCGCGCCGGTCCCTGAAAGAGCCGCTGAAACCGGCACGCGAACAGATGGTCACCGCACCGGAAGCCGCCGCCGAGGCCGAGCAGGAGACACCCGCTGTTGCCGCCTCGACCGAGAGCGAACCGACTCTTTTCACCGGCTTCGATCCGCAAAGTGCGGCTGCCGAAGATCAGATGGAAGACATCTTTGAGGCTGGCGAAGAAGCCGCCGTCCAGGATGACGGGGTTCCCCCGCCCGCCTATCAGCCCGCCGCCTACCAGGACGACGCGCAATATGTCGAGGAAACCGACGAGCGCGAAGTCTTTGTGGCGCCGCGTCCGGCCCCGCTGGGCGAGCCGTCGGCGGATGCGCTGGCCCGGTTGCAGGCTGCCGTTGGGCGCCAGCCGCAGGCGGCCGAGCCCGCCTCCGCGCCGCGCGAAACCCAGGCCGCGCAGCCGGCTGACCGTCCGCTTTCACGCATCAACTCGTTGCTCCACCGGATGACCGGCAGCAGCGGCGACAGCGCGGCCCAAGCCCCGCGTCCGGTTCGCCAGCAGCCGACCCTGCAGGCCCGCGAAGTGCGGCCTGAACTGGCGGATGACGATGATGAACAAATCGAAATTCCGGCTTTCCTGAGGCGGCAGGCAAACTGAATTTTCGAATTTAGACCGAAGAAAGGGCCGCTGAAATGTGGCCCTTTTTTCTTTGTATTCAGGATTTTGGACAATACCGCAGGGGGCGTGCGCGGATTTTTGCCGGTCTTGTGTGGGGGATGTTTCAGGACGTTGCAAAGATTGAGTTGTTAATTGCGTCCGGGAAAATTAGACAAAATCGTAACAAATGGCCCGCGAGGCGCATACCGGCATGAGTGCCGGCGCGACAGCCGGTCGCCGCCCCGTTTCGGACCGAACCCGCACTGCTTAGCGAGGAACGTCTTGCAGACAACGATCAGATCTTCAGTCCGCTTCGACGGCGTCGGCCTGCACTCGGGCGCGCCGTCGCGGGCAGTGATTCGGCCCGCCGGGCCCGGTTTCGGTATCGTATTTCGCCGCACCGACCTGGGCGTCGGGGCAGGCGACATTCCCGCCCGCTGGGACATGGTCGACCAGTCGCCGCTGTGCACGCGTCTGATCAACGGGAAAGGCGCCGATATTTCGACGGTCGAGCACCTGATGGCGGCGCTGGTGGGCTGCGGGGTGCACAACGCCCTCATCGAGGTGACGGGTCCAGAAATTCCGATCATGGACGGCAGCGCCTCGGGTTTCGTGCGCGCCATCCTGTCGGCGGGGCTGCAGGTTTCGACCGCGCCGGTGCGTGCGCTTCGCGTGCTCAAACCGGTCGAGGTGCGTCGCGGCGCCGCGATGGCGCGGCTGTCACCGCATGAAACGCTGCTGATCGAATTCAGCATAGATTTCGAGGATGCCGCCATTGGCAGCCAGCGCAAGCTGCTGAACATGTCGAATGGCAGCTTCGTGCGCGAACTCTCCACTAGCCGCACCTTCTGCCGCAAGGCCGATGTCGATGCGATGCTGGCCAACGGTCTGGCGCAGGGCGGCAATCCGGGTGAAAACGCGGTGGTGTTCGATGGCGATCGGGTGCTCAGCCCCGGCGGCCTGCGTCACGCGGATGAACCGGTGCGCCACAAGATGCTGGATGCGCTGGGCGATCTGGGCCTTGCTGGGCTGCCTGTGCTTGGCCACTACGAGGGCCGGCGTGCCGGTCACGCCCTGACCAACGATCTGTTGCGCGCGCTTTTCGCCGATGTCGACGCCTGTGAAATCGTCGAGTGCGACGCCGAAATGGCGGCGCGTTTGCCCGGTGCAGGCGTTCATGCCGGCGAAATTCCCGAGGTCGCCTGAAACGGTGACCACGAAAGCGGCCAAAGAGATTTTGCATCACGGATTTATATGCTAGGACCGGGCGCAACGCCGGGGTATCGTTCGGCATATCGAAATTGGGTGGGTGTGTGATGATGACGGCCAGGTTGCGTTGCGGGCTCGTTTTCGTGCTGCTGGCGGGGGTCGCCCTGACGGGTTGCTCTGGCGCCGACAGTGTCGATCGCGGCGACGTGAATTACGAAAAATACACCGCCAAGCAGATCTACGAGCGCGGCGAATACGATCTGGCTCGGAATGCCCCCGACAGGGCCGCGAACGTCTTTGCCGAGGTCGAAAGGCTGTACCCCTATTCGGATTGGGCCAAGCGGGCGCTGATCATGCAGTCCTTTGCCTATCACGAGGCCAAGGATTACGAGAGCAGCCGCGCCGCCGCGCAGCGGTTCGTCGATTTCTATCCCACCGACGAAGATGCCGCTTATGCCCAGTACCTGGTGGCGCTCAGCTATTACGACCAGATCGACGAGGTCGGCCGCGACCAGCGCCTTACCTTTGAGGCGCTGCAGGCCCTGCGCGAGGTGATCGAGCGTTACCCCGACAGCGAATACGCCAATGCCGCCAAGCTCAAATTTGACCTGGCCTTTGACCACCTTGCGTCAAAGGAGATGGAGGTCGGGCGCTACTATCTCAAGCGCGATCACTTTACCGCTGCCATCAACCGTTTCCGCGTGGTGGTCGAGGATTTCCAGACCACAACCCACACCGCCGAGGCGCTGCACCGTCTGGTCGAGGCGTATCTTTCGCTGGGCCTGACCAACGAGGCGCGCACCGCCGGGGCGATCCTGGGCTACAACTTCCGTGGGACCGAGTGGTACGAGGACAGCTACAAGCTGTTGACCGGGCGTGGCCTGACGCTGGAAGCGGTCGGGGACAACTGGCTGCGGCAGGTTTATCGGCAAATGCTCAAGGGCCGGTGGCTGTAGAAACCGGCGGCCTTTCCGCCGCCTGACGGATTGTCCTGATGCTGCGCGCCCTCGATATCCGTGACATCCTGATCATCGACCGGCTGGAACTGGGGTTCCAGCCGGGGCTGAACGTCCTGACGGGAGAAACCGGCGCGGGCAAGTCGATTCTGCTGGATGCGCTAGGGTTCGTCCTGGGCTGGCGCGGGCGCGCCGACCTGGTGCGCCAGGACGCCGACGAAGGCGAGGTGGTGGCCGAGTTCGACCTGCCCCACGGTCATCCGGCGCGCGACGTCCTGGCCGATGCCGGTTTGCCGGTGGACGATACGCTTTTGCTGCGGCGGGTGAATGCGCGCGAGGGGCGCAAGACGGCCTGGGTCAACGATCGCCGTGCCTCGGGCGAGGTGCTGCGCCGCCTTTCCGACACGCTGGTTGAACTGCACGGCCAGCAGGATGACCGCGGCCTGCTGAACCCGCGCGGGCACCGGGCGCTGCTGGATGCGTTCGGCGGGCTGGCGGATGAACGCGCGGCGGGGCGCGCGGCATGGGCCGCGCTGCGCGAGGCGCGACAGGGGCTGGCGGCTGCCGAGGCCGCGCTGGAAAAGGCCCGCGCCGACGAGGATTTCCTGCGCCACGCGGTGGCGGAACTGGACCAGTTGGCGCCAGAGCCGGGCGAGGAAGACGTGCTGGATCGCCGCCGCCGCATGATGCAAGCCGCCGCGCGCATCCGCGATGATGTGGCCCGCGCCCATGCTGCGCTGGGGGCGGACGGGGCCGAGGGCGCGGCGGGCGATGCGATGCGCTGGCTCGAAGGGGCGGCGGAGAGCGCCGAGGGTGCGCTTGACGAACCCATCGCCGCCATCGGCCGGGCACTGGTGGAAATCGACGAGGCGGCAAGCGGCGTGGCGCGCTTCATCGAGGCGCTGACCTTTGACCCGGTCGAGCTGGAAACAACCGAGGAGCGGTTGTTCGCCATCCGCGCACTGGCGCGCAAGCATGGCGTCGCGCCGGATGATCTGGCGGGGCTGGCCGACGATCTGCGCGCGCGCCTGGCGGCGGTCGAGCGGGGCGAAAGCGACATCAATGAGTGGCGCCGCGCAGTGGCCTCGGCAGAGGCGGATTATGACGCTACGGCCGCGGTGCTGAGCACGGCCCGTACCGAGGCCGCCGTCCGGCTGGACGCCGCCATGGCGGCGGAGCTGGCGCCGCTGAAGATGGAGCGCGCGGTTTTCGAAACCCGGTTTGAAGAGGTAGAGCCGGGACCCGAGGGGCGCGATGGCGTCACCTTTTCCGTCGCCACCAATCCCGGAGCGCCGGCGGGGCCGCTGAACCGCATTGCCTCTGGCGGGGAACTCAGCCGTTTTCTGCTGGCGCTCAAGGTCTGCCTGCGCGGCGAGGATGCCGGGGTGACGATGATCTTTGACGAGATCGACCGCGGCGTTGGCGGTGCGACCGCCGATGCCGTGGGCCGTCGGCTGGAACGGCTGGCCGAGGGCGGGCAGGTGCTGGTCGTGACCCATTCACCGCAGGTGGCCGCGCGGGCCACTCATCATTGGCAGGTGGCCAAGCAGGTCGAAGATGGCAAGACGCTGTCGCGCGTGGTGCCGCTGACCGGCCCGGCGCGGGTAGACGAGATCGCCCGCATGCTGGCCGGTGACGTTGTCACCGACGAGGCCCGCGCGGCGGCTGAAAAGCTGATGGCGGGATAGACCCATGGCGCGCGGTCTGGGGGCCGGGACCCTCTATTTCGCGGCGGTCCTTTCCCTCGGGTTCGTGCTGGGTACGCTGCGGGTGCTGGTTCTGCTGCCCCGGATGGGTGAGGTGGCGGCGGTGGCGGTCGAATTGCCGGTGATGCTGGCGCTGAGCTGGTTCATCGCCGGTGCGCTGGTCCGCCGGTGCCGCGTGCCGGCGCGGGCAGGTGCGCGGCTGATCATGGGGGGCGTGGCGCTGGTGTTGTTGCTGCTGGCCGAGGCGGTGTTGGGGGTGCTGGGTTTCGGGCAGAGCCTGGCGCAGCACCTTGGGCACTACCTTACCCTGGCGGGCGCACTCGGGCTGGCGGGGCAGGGGGGGGTGGCCTGATTCCGTGGCTGCGGCTACGGGCGCACTGTTGATAACTACAGTGTTGAGATCGCTTTATTGAAAGCAAAGGCCAGCCGAAGCCTTTTCAACATCTCGGGGCGATGACGGGCAAAACGCCATGCGCTCAGTTCCGCGGCGGCGTCATCTTGCCGGGGTTCATGATGCCGTCGGGGTCGAGCGCGGCTTTCACCTGACCCATCAGCGCCCAGGCGGGCCCGTGTTCGCGCTTCATGTACGGCAGCTTGCCGACCCCGATCCCGTGTTCGCCGGACACCGTGCCGCCCAGTGACAGCGCCAGGTCCACCAGCCGGTTCGAGGCGTCGATCACCTTTTGCTCTTCGCGGGCATCTTCGGGGTCAAAGATCAGTACCGCGTGGAAATTGCCGTCGCCGACATGGCCCAGGATCGGGCCGTCGATGCCGGCGCTTTCCAGATCGGTGCGGCACGCCTCGACCGCCTCGGCCAGGCGCGAGATCGGCACGCAGATGTCGGTGACCAGCGACCGCGCACCGGGGCGCATCGCCATGATCGCGTGAAAGGCGTTGTGCCGCACCGCCCAAAGCGTATTGCGGTCCTCGGTCTTGGTCGCCCAGTCAAAGCGCGCGCCGCTATGATCGGCGGCGATCGCGCCAAACACCTCGGCCTGTTCGGCGACGCCAGTCTCGGACCCGTGAAATTCCAGCAGCAGGTGCGGCTTTTCCGGCAGGTTCATGCCGGCATAGGCGTTGACCGCGCGCACGGTCGCGGCATCCACCAGTTCGATCCGCGCCATCGGCACGCCCATCTGGATGGTGTCGATCACGCAGTTCACGGCATCGGCGGCGGTGTCAAAGGCACAGACCGCGGCCGAGATCGCCTCGGGGATGCCGCGCAGGCGCAGCGTAAGTTCGGTGATCAGCCCAAGCGTGCCCTCGGACCCGACGAAAAGCGCCGTCAGGTCATAGCCGGCGGCGGTCTTGCGCGCGGCGGTGCCGGTGCGGATGACCTGGCCGGTGGCGGTGACCACCTCCAGCCCCATGACATTGTCGCGCATGGTGCCATAGCGCACGGCGGTGGTGCCGCTGGCGCGGGTCGAGGCCATGCCGCCGAGCGATGCGTTGGCACCGGGATCGACCGGAAAGAAAAGGCCGGTCGCGCGCAGTTCGTCGTTCAGCGCCTCGCGCGTCACGCCGGGTTGCACGCGCGCATGCATGTCGGCCTGCGACACCTCGAGAACGCGGTTCATGCGGGTGAAATCGACGCAGACCCCGCCCTGGAACGCCTGTGCCTGACCTTCGAGCGAGGTGCCCGTGCCCCAGCCCACCACCGGACAGCGATGGGCGGCGCAGATGCGCATCAGCGCGGCCACCTCTTCGGTGGTCTCGGGATAGGCCACCGCATCGGGCGGGGCGAGCGGAAAATGGGTCTCGGACGCGCCGTGCTGGGCCAGTTCGGTCTTGGAGCACGCCAGCCGTTGGCCTAAAAGGGAGGACAACTTGCCAATCGCAGCCTGGATCGTCATGCAAACCCCTTTCCCCGGTTCAGGATTCAAGACTAGAGCATGCGGCGGGGCGGGGAAAGCGGCGGCTCAGAAAATCCGTTTCCACAAATGAAACAATCCATGCGCAGATTCCTGATTGTTCAGCATAAGGCCGGAATGCGTTCGGTGCGTGCCGGCTGGGTACTGTTTCGTGCTCACTGGGCCAGGCAAGTGCGGTTCTGGCTGATCGCGCTGATGGTCGGGATCGCGTCAGGGTTTGCCGCGCTCCTGTTCCGCAAGGCGATCGCGGCGCTGGAACGCTTTGCCTATGGCGCGGGCGACATGGCCCATGTGCACAGCGCGGCCGAGGTCCTGCCCTGGTACTGGGTGCTGATCGTGCCCATTTTGGGCGGGCTGGCGGTGGGGATCATCCTGCACTACTTCACCCCTGACGCGCGCGCACGCACGGTGACCGAGGTGATCGAGGGTGCGGCGCTGTATGAGGGCCGGGTCGAGGGGCGGGCGGGGCTGGCGTCCATCGCGTCGTCAATCATCACCCTGGGCAGCGGCGGCTCCAGCGGGCGCGAGGGGCCGGTGGTGCACATGGCCAGCGTGATCGCATCCTGGGTCAGCAACCGCATCAAGGCCGATGGCGTCACCGGGCGCGACCTGTTGGGGTGCGCGGTGGCGGCGGCGGTGTCGGCGTCGTTCAACGCGCCGATTGCCGGCGCGCTGTTCGCGCTCGAAGTGGTGCTGCGGCATTTCGCGTTGCACGCCTTTGCCCCCATCGTCATCGCCAGCGTCGCGGGAACCGTCATCAACCGGCTGGAATTCGGCGACGTGACCGAGTTCGCGCTGCCCGCCGCGACCGCGTTGCAATTTTATGCCGAACTGCCCGCGTTCCTGCTGCTGGGCGTCGTTTGCGGGTTGGTGGCCGGCGCGCTGATGCATTCGATGCTGTTTGCCGAGGACATGGCCAGCTATTTCCAGCGGCGGGTGCGAATGCCGCGCTGGCTGCGGCCGGCGGCGGCGGGGGCGTTACTGGGGCTGATCGCGATCTGGTTTCCGCACATCATCGGGGTCGGATACGAGACAACCTCGCGGGCGCTCACCGGGTCGCTGCTCCTGCACGAGGCGTTTGTCTTTGCCGTGGTGAAGGTGGTGGCGGTCGCGATCACCATTGGCGGGCGCATGGGGGGCGGGGTGTTTTCGCCCTCGTTGATGGTGGGGGCGTTGACCGGGCTGGCATTCGGGCTGATTGCCACCGGGATTTTCCCTGACGTTTCCGGCGCGCATACGCTCTATGCGCTGGCGGGCATGGGCGCTGTGGCGGCGGCTGTCCTGGGGGCGCCGATTTCCACGACGCTGATCGTGTTCGAGCTGACCGGCGACTGGCAGACCGGGCTGGCGGTGATGGTGGCGGTGTCGATCTCGACCGCACTGGGCGCGCAGCTTGTGCATCGTTCCTATTTTCTGACCCAGCTCGAACGCCGCGGCGTACGGCTGGCGGCAGGGCCACAGGCCTATCTGCTGGCGATGTTCAGGGCCAGGGATGTCATGCGCCCGCTGGGCAGCGAGCGCGGCGCGCCCGAGGACCGCTGTTGGGAGATGATCGAGGAGGGCACCTATATTGACGGCAGCGCCACGCTGGAATCCGTAATGCCCGGGTTCGAGCGCAGCGGCTCGGCCTATATCCCGGTGGTCAGCTTGTCGGGTGCAGGCGCGCCGCCCGAATTGCTGGGCGCGCTATTTCATGTCGATGCGCTGCGCACCTACAATCGCGCGCTGGCGGCGGTTTCGCACGAGGAACACAGCTAGGGCGCGGTAGCTGGCCTCAGATCGTGATGGCCAGTCGCTTTTCGCGCCGGATTACCAGCCCGATCGAGACGACCGCGCCGATGGCGGTGGTGAGCATGAGTTCCAGCAGCGGAAACGCGCCCGAGCTGGGGGTCAGCATCACACCCGCCAGCGCCGACAGGCCGGCGCCAAGCCCGATCATCAGCGCGCCCGACAGGCCCGAGGCAGTACCGGCAAGATGCGGGCGCACCGACAGCGCCCCGGCGGTGGCGTTGGGGATGACCATGCCGTTGCCCAGCCCGACCAGGGTCATCAGCCCGAAAAAGGTGAAAGACGACCCATGGCCGGCGTAGAAAAGCGTGAGGTTGATGCCGATGCCGGCGACGTTGATCAGCGTGCCCCACAGCACCATGTGGTTGACGCCGATACGGACCGAAAACCGCCCCGACAGGAAGTTGCCCAGGAAATACCCTACGGCCGGCGCGCCGAAAAACAGCCCGAACGTCGCCGGGTCGAGCCCGAAAACATGATCGCCTACATAGGGCCCGCCGCCGAGATAGGCAAAGAATGCGCCCGACGACAGCCCCAGTGTCATCGAATAGCCCCAGAAACGGGGCGAGGTGAACAGCTCGGGAAAGTCGCGCGCCTGCGGGCCGGCCCCGCCACGGCTGCGCGGTGCGGTTTCGCCCAGGTCGGCCCAGGTCAGCCACAGCACCACCGCGCCGGCCACAAGCAGCGCCCAGAAACTGGCCTGCCAGCCGAATGCCGCATCAAGCGCGCCGCCGATCGCCGGGCCGACCATAGGCGCCACCGCCATGCCCATGGTGACATATCCGATCATCGACGCGGCCTGTGCCTCGGGCACCATGTCGCGGACGATGGCCCGTGACAGCGCCATGGCGGTGACGATGCTGGCCTGCATCATGCGGAACGCCAGGAAAACCCAGATATTGCCGGCAGCAAGACAGCCGAGCGTCGCCACAATGAACACCGCCAGCCCGCCCAACAGCACCGGGCGCCGCCCATAGCGGTCGGAAATCGCGCCGATGAACAGCTGCATCACTGCGTTGACCGCCAGGTAAAGCGCAACCGAAAGCTGTATTACCCGGTAATCGGTGCCGAAATGGGCGGTCATCGCCGGCAGCGAGGGCAGAAAGATGTTCATGGCCAGCGCCGCCAGCGCCGCCAAAAGGATCAGCGTGACGATATGCGGGGGGCTCTTGCGGTTGAGGAAGCGCCGCCGCGGGGTAGGGGTCGGTACGGTGGTCATCCGCGGCACTCTAGCGGCTGCGCCGGTCCTGTCCATCGGCGTGCACGGCGCACTCGACTGTGCGTGGATGCACGAAAACTGCCGGGCGGCGATGCCGGTTTGTTTGCAATTATTCATTTCGCGCGGGCTTGTCTGCTAAAGATTTGCAAATTTGCGGGATTCTGCTTTGTATCTGTCGGCTCTGGCTTTAGTTTCCGGCCAGATTGCGAAGGGGAGAGCCATGAAAGATATTCTGCAGGTGCTCGAGGACCGCCGCCATGAGGCCCGCCTCGGCGGCGGACAAAAGCGGATCGACGCCCAGCACGCCAAGGGAAAGCTGACCGCGCGCGAACGTGTCGACCTGCTGCTTGACGAGGGCAGCTTTGAAGAATTCGACATGTTCAAGACCCACCGCTGCACCGATTTCGGGATGGAAGAGCAAAAGCTCTACGGCGATGGCGTGATCACCGGGTGGGGCACGGTAAATGGCCGCCAGGTCTATGTATTCGCGCAGGATTTCACCGTTCTGGGCGGATCGGTCAGTGCCACCCACGCGCAGAAAATCTGCAAGATCATGGACATGGCGATGCAGAACGGCGCGCCCGTGATCGGGCTGAACGATTCGGGCGGCGCCCGCATCCAGGAAGGGGTCGACAGCCTTGCCGGTTATGGCGAGGTGTTCCAGCGCAATATCGAGGCGTCGGGCGTCATCCCCCAGATCAGCGTCATCATGGGGCCCTGCGCCGGCGGCGCGGTCTATTCGCCAGCGATGACCGACTTTATCTTCATGGTGCGGGATTCGTCCTATATGTTCGTGACTGGTCCCGATGTGGTGAAAACCGTCACCAACGAACAGGTCACGGCCGAGGAACTGGGCGGCGCCAGCACCCACACGCGCAAGAGCTCGGTCGCCGACGCGGCGTTTGAAAACGATGTCGAGGCGCTGGCAGAGGTCCGCCGCCTGGTTGATTTCCTGCCGCTCAACAACCGCGAAAAGCCGCCGGTTCGCCCCTTCTTCGACAGCCCCGAGCGGATCGAACCCAGCCTTGATACGCTGGTGCCCGATAACGCCAACACGCCCTATGACATGAAAGAGCTGATCGTAAAGCTGGCTGACGAGGGCGACTTTTACGAACTGCAGGCGGAGTTTGCGGGCAACATCATCACCGGCTTCATCCGGCTGGAGGGGCGTACCGTGGGGGTCGTGGCCAACCAGCCGATGGTGCTGGCCGGCTGTCTGGATATCGACAGCTCGCGCAAGGCGGCGCGATTCGTGCGCTTCTGCGACGCTTTCGAGATTCCGATCCTGACGCTGGTCGATGTGCCCGGCTTCCTGCCCGGCACCAGCCAGGAATATGGCGGCGTGATCAAACATGGCGCAAAGCTGCTGTTCGCCTATGGCGAGGCGACGGTGCCGAAGGTCACGGTGATTACCCGCAAGGCCTATGGCGGGGCCTATGACGTGATGTCGTCCAAGCACCTGCGCGGCGATTTCAACTATGCCTGGCCGACAGCGGAAATCGCGGTGATGGGCGCCAAGGGGGCGACCGAGATCCTGTATCGCAGCGAATTGGGCGATCCTGAAAAGATCGCGCAGCGGGCCCAGGATTACGAGGATCGCTTTGCCAACCCCTTTGTCGCCGCCGAACGCGGTTTCATCGACGAGGTGATCCAGCCCCACGGCACGCGGCGGCGGCTCTGCCGCGCCTTTGCGTCGCTGCGCAAAAAGGCGCATTCCGGCCCGTGGAAGAAACACGACAACATTCCGCTGTAAGGCCGGCGGGGTGCGGGGCAGGTCCCCGCACCGCCGGGAGAAGTCGGATAGATGAAAGGCTGCGGTGAGGGGATGCACGCGACATCTGGACATAGGCTGACGGGGGGCGGTGCGGCCATGATGGCCGTGTCCATGTCCGGCGTGGTCGCGGCGGAACCGGGGCGCGTGGCGCTGCCATCGGGGCTGGAGGCCATGCTGCAGGAGACCATCCGCGAAGAGGGGCCGGTGCTGCGGTTTCGGTACGTGGCTGCGGGGTTCGACGCGGCCGCGCCTCTGGACGAGGTCGCGGCCGACCTGGAGCATCTGTGTGCCGCCGACGCCGCCAAAAGGGCGGCCGCTGAAGGGATGAGCGCGGCGCGGCTGGTCGTCTCTCTGGCAGACAAACCGTCGGAATTCGGCCGCTTCAACCCGGATGTAAGGCAGGTTTTCGAGGCTTACCGGCTCGAAAACGGCATCTGTATCTGGGAGGCTTTTTGATGCGTACACAATATCTTGCGGCGCGACTCTCATGTGCGCGCGTGTTTGAGGCTTTGGAGTCACATTTCCCCGGCATGGATGTGGATAAGTACCAAAAAATCGGTGAGTCCCGTATCCTAGGGCGCGGTTGCAAAAAAGCGGCCGCAACGGTGGGAGCAGTGCAGGTGGGGCAGCCTGCGCACCGCCGCAATGTGTACACATACAGGAGACTTCAATGTCGAAAACCGTCACGAGCATACTTGCGCTTGGCCTTGTGGCCATGGTCACTGCCTGCGGCCAGCAGCAGCAGCAAGAGGAATTCGTCGTGGTCGAGCCCGAACCGATTTCGGTCGAGCCCGTCTATACCGGCAAGTACAAGTAATCCCGCAAGGGATCTCGCGGGGCGGGCCCCAGGGCCCGCCTCCACCGCCGCGCGGCGCCCCTATGGCGGAGGGCGCGCACCATGCTGAAGCATCGCGGCTTTCCCGGACGCCTGGCCAGCACCGATTTCCAGTTCACCATCCGACGCGCCAACCCCAAGGGGGCGACGCCGATCATCCGGCGCGAACGCTTCGCCGACCGCAGGCCGGCTGACCGGCGTGCCGATACCGCCTTTGTCCGTGCCCTGTGGGAACATTTCGGCGATCAGCCGTTCGAGCGCGGCAACCTTGATGCCGGGCGGCTGAGCTGGCTGTTCGGGCGCGAGGTAAAGCCCGCCGAGGACCCGTTCGACCCCGCTGATTACGGTGCGCTGCTGGTGCTGGACGTGGACGCGGCGCGCGCATCCTTCCCGGATGTCTTTGACGTCGAGCCGGGCCAATGACCCGCGCGGCCGGTCAGATGATTGCGATGGGCAGGTCTTTGCCGAAGCCGTGCACAATTGCGCGGAATGCAGCCGATCGGGGATGCGTGCGGCGCCGGCGCTTGGCTGCGCGGGCCATGGCGTGCAGCGTTAATGACGTAGTGGTGGCCCTCCCCCAAAGGGCCGGGGCACCAGAAGCCCCTACCGTTACCCTTCCCCTCATGGGCGGTTCTGCGCCGTGTTGCGCAGACCGCCCTTTTTTTTCGTTCCCCGGTTTGGCCGGCGACAGGGCGCGCGCATGGGCGCCACGGCCCGTCGCGGTGTGTGACCGGGTATCCACAATAAGGAGCAGTCGATGTTCAAGAAAATCCTGATCGCCAACCGGGGTGAGATTGCCTGCCGCGTGATCAAGACCGCGCGCAAGATGGGTATCAGTACCGTGGCGGTGCATTCCGAGGCCGACAAGAACGCGCTGCATGTTCAGATGGCCGACGAGGCGGTGCATATCGGCCCGCCGCCGGCCAATGAAAGCTATATCGTCATCGACAAGGTGATGGCCGCGATTCGCGAAACCGGCGCCGAGGCCGTGCATCCGGGCTATGGCTTCTTGTCCGAAAACCCCAAATTCGCCGACGCGCTGGAGGCCGCAGGCGTGGCATTCATCGGCCCGCCCAAGAACGCGATCGAGGCGATGGGCGACAAGATCACGTCGAAAAAGATTGCGCAGGAGGCGGATGTCAGCACCGTGCCGGGCTATATGGGCCTGATCGCCGATGCCGACGAGGCGGTGAAGATCAGCGGCGAGGTCGGCTATCCGGTGATGATCAAGGCCAGCGCCGGCGGCGGCGGCAAGGGCATGCGCGTCGCCTGGAACGACGAAGAGGCGCGCGAGGGGTTCCAGAGCTCCAAGAACGAGGCGGCCAGCAGTTTTGGCGATGACCGCATCTTTATCGAGAAATTCGTCACCCAGCCGCGTCATATCGAAATTCAGGTTCTGTGCGACAGCCACGGCAACGGCATCTACCTGGGCGAGCGGGAATGCTCGATCCAGCGGCGGAACCAGAAGGTGATCGAAGAGGCGCCCAGCCCCTTCCTGGACGAGGCGACCCGCAAGGCGATGGGCGAACAGGCCGTGGCCCTGGCGCAGGCGGTGGGCTATGCCAGCGCCGGCACGGTCGAATTCATCGTCGATGGCGACAAGAACTTCTATTTCCTCGAAATGAACACGCGCCTGCAGGTCGAACATCCGGTGACGGAACTGATCACCGGGGTGGACCTGGTCGAACAGATGATCCGCGTTGCGGCGGGTGAAAAGCTGTCGATCACGCAAGGCGACGTAAAGCTGACCGGCTGGGCCATGGAAAGCCGGCTTTACGCCGAAGACCCCTATCGCAACTTCCTGCCGTCGATCGGGCGACTTTCGCGCTATCGTCCCCCGGCCGAGGTGGCGGCCGGCCCCCTGTTGACGGCGGGCAAGTGGCAGGATGACGCCCAACCCGGCGAAACCGCAGTCAGGAACGACACCGGGGTCTATGAGGGTGGCGAGATCAGCATGTATTACGACCCGATGATCGCCAAGCTATGCACCTGGGCGCCCGACCGGGCACAGGCGATCGAGGCGATGCGTATCGCGCTCGACAGTTTCGAGATCGAGGGGATCGGCCACAACCTGCCGTTCCTGAGCGCGGTGATGGATCATCCGCGCTTTGTCTCGGGCCAGATCACCACCGCATTTATCGCCGAGGAATACCCCGAGGGGTTCGAGGGCGTGGAACTGGACGACCACACGCTGCGGCGCATCGCGGCAAGTTGCGCAGCGATGCACCGGGTGGCCGAGATCCGGCGCTCGCGGATTTCGGGGCGCATGGACAACCACGAACGCCATGTCGGCGAGGATTGGATGGTCAGCCTGCAAGGGCAGAACCACGCGGTGCGCATCAATGCCGACCGCGACGGCGCGACTGTCGCATTCGACGATGGCGGCAAGATGCGTGTCACCAGCGACTGGACGCCGGGCGATCAGCTGGCGGTGCTGGAGGTCGAAGGCACGCCGCTGGTGCTGAAGGTTGGCAAGATCCCCGGCGGTTTTCGCATCCGCTCGCGCGGTGCCGATCTGAAGGTGCATGTGCGCACCCTGCGCCAGGCCGAACTGGCCGCATTGATGCCCGAAAAGGCGCCGCCGGACACCTCGAAGATGCTGCTCTGCCCGATGCCGGGCCTGATCGTCAACGTCGCCGTGGAAGAGGGCCAGGAAGTGCAGGAAGGCCAGGCGCTGTGCACCGTCGAGGCGATGAAGATGGAAAACATCCTGCGTGCCGAACGCCGCTCCGTGGTGACCAAGATCAACGCCGGCCCCGGCGACAGCCTGGCGGTCGATGACGTGATCATGGAGTTCGAGTGAGGCGATGATGGCGCGCCCCGCCCCTGTTTCGCGGATTGCCCTGGCCGGCGCGGCGCTTGGCCTGCTGGCCGGGTGCGCGCGCGAGGACGAGTCGGCGATGCGGGCGCGTCTGGATCAGTGGTTTGCACTGGGCGAAACCGTGGCCTTTGCGACGCGGGGCGACTGTGCCGCCGGTGTCTTTGTGCTGCAGGGCGATGCCATCGCCGCGGCGATGCCGGTGGCGGGATCTGTTGGCGGGATGTTGCGTGCGCTGAACGGGCGCGGGCGGGCGCTGCTGGACGATCCCGTTCAGCCGCCCGACGCCGCGCTGGTCGAGATTGCCAATGCAAGCCGCGCCACCGGCCAGGCCATGCGCCGCGCGGCGCTGGAGGCGCGCGATTGCATGGATGATGGGGCGCTGGCGGCGGTCCATGCCGGGCTGACCGCCCCCGGTGCGATGCTGGCCTATGACGGGCAGAGCGGCACCGTGATGGTGATCGACCGTGCGGCGGGACGCCTGATTGCGCTGATGGGGGCGGGATGATGGGCGCGGTTTCAGCTATCGCCGAGCCGGTCGCGGATTTCCTGCTGGCGCAGCGGCATCTTGTCGATGACGCGGCTGATCTCGCGCACCGACCAGGGCGCCGGTTTGCGGAGGTAAACCGAGCCGTCCTTGCCGATCAGGGTCAGCATAAAGCCTCGCGGCCGCAGATTTTTGCGCAGGGCGCTGCCCGCGCGCGGGTCGGTGTCGGTCAGCACCACCACGTCGCGGCTCGCCAGTGCCTCCAGCCGGTCGGTGATGTATTGCATCTGCTGGATGTAGCGCGGGTCGTTGGGGCTGTCGGCAAAGACCACCAGCGGGCGTTTGAGCCAGATGAAATCCTCCAGCGTGGCGCTTTCGCCGGGCAGGATGATGTCGTCGGCCGCAACCCCGTTTTCGGCCTGCACGGCCGGGGCGGGGCCGAGCGCGGCAAGGATCGTCACGATGAGTATGGCGAGAATTTTGTTCATGGGTACTCCGTTGCGCCAAGATATAGGCCGCGGGGCACAAGATGCGAAGGCGCAATGGCGCTGACGGGCGAAAAAAAGGCGCCCGTCGCGCGGCGCAAGGGATGACGGAAGGACAAGTCAATGGCACCCAAGACAGACAAATGGCGTGAACTGGCAGAGGCCGAACTGCGCGGCCGCCCGCTGGAGGAACTGACCTGGAAGACGCTGGAGGGCATCGACGTCCGCCCGCTTTATACCGAGGAAGATACCAAGGGGCTGGATCACCTGGGCACCATCCCGGGCGAGGCGCCCTTTACCCGCGGGGTCAAGGCCACGATGTATGCCGGCCGACCCTGGACCATCAGGCAATATGCCGGGTTTTCCACGGCGGAGGAATCCAACGCCTTTTACCGCCGCAACCTGGCGGCGGGGCAGCAGGGGGTGTCGGTCGCCTTCGACCTGGCGACGCACCGCGGCTATGACAGCGACCACCCCCGCGTGGTGGGCGATGTGGGCAAGGCGGGCGTGGCCATCGACAGCGTCGAGGACATGAAGATCCTGTTTGACGGCATCCCGCTGGACAAGGTGTCGGTGTCGATGACCATGAACGGCGCCGTGATCCCGGTGCTGGCAAGTTTCATCGTCGCGGGCGAGGAACAGGGGCATGACCGTTCGGTGCTGTCGGGCACGATCCAGAACGACATCCTCAAGGAGTTCATGGTCCGCAACACCTATATCTATCCGCCCGAGCCGAGCATGCGGATGGTGGCCGACATCATCGAATTCACGGCAAACGAAATGCCGAAATTCAACTCGATCTCGATTTCGGGCTACCACATGCAGGAGGCGGGCGCGAACCTGGTGCAGGAGCTGGCCTTTACCCTTGCCGACGGGCGCGAATACGTGCGCACCGCGATCGCGCGGGGAATGAATGTGGACAAGTTTGCCGGGCGGCTGAGCTTTTTCTTTGCCATCGGCATGAACTTCTTCATGGAGGCGGCCAAGCTGCGCGCCGCGCGGCTGTTGTGGCACCGGGTGATGAGCGAGTTCGAGCCAAAGAACCCGCGCTCGATGATGTTGCGCACCCACTGCCAGACCTCGGGCGTCAGCCTGCAGGAACAGGACCCCTATAACAACGTTATTCGCACTGCCTATGAGGCGATGAGCGCGGTTCTGGGCGGCACGCAGTCGCTGCATACCAACGCGCTGGACGAGGCCATCGCCCTGCCCACCGATTTCAGCGCGCGGATCGCCCGCAACACCCAGCTGATCCTGCAGGAAGAAACCGGCGTGACCCATGCCGTCGATCCGCTGGCGGGGTCCTATTACGTCGAGAGCCTGACTAACGAGCTGGCCGAAAAGGCCTGGGCGCTGATGGAAGAGGTCGAGACGATGGGCGGCATGACCAAGGCTGTCGAAAGCGGCATGCCCAAGCTGCGGATCGAGGAAACCGCCGCCACCCGCCAGGCAATGATCGACCGGGGCGAAGAGGTGATCGTCGGCGTCAACAAGTACCGCAAGGAAAGCGAAGACCCCATCGACATCCTGGAAGTTGACAACAACGCTGTGCGCAAGAGCCAGATCGAGCGGCTGAAAAAGATCCGCGCCGAGCGCGACGAGGCAAGGTGCGAGGCGGCGCTGAACGAGCTGACGCAGCGCGCAAACGAGGGTGGCAACCTGCTTGAAGCGGCGATCGTGGCCGCGCGGGCGCGTGCGAGCGTAGGAGAGATTTCGATGGCGATGGAAAAGGTTTTCGGGCGCCACCGCGCCGAGGTGAAAACGCTGGCGGGTGTATACGGCGCCGCCTACGAAGGCGATGACGGTTTCGCCGATATCCAGAAGGCGGTCGAGACCTTCGCCGAGGAAGAGGGGCGGCGCCCGCGCATGCTGGTCGTCAAGATGGGCCAGGACGGGCACGACCGCGGCGCCAAGGTGATCGCCACCGCGTTCGCCGATATCGGGTTCGACGTCGATGTCGGCCCGCTTTTCCAGACGCCCGAAGAGGCGGCGCAGGACGCCATCGACAACGACGTGCACGTGATCGGCATCTCGTCGCAGGCGGCGGGGCACAAGACGCTGGCGCCGCAGCTGATCGAGGCGCTCAAGGCGCGCGATGCCGGCGACATCATCGTCATCTGCGGCGGCGTCATTCCGCAGCAGGATTACGACTACCTGACAAAGGCCGGCGTAAAGGCGATCTTCGGACCGGGCACCAATATCCCGACGGCGGCCAAGAATGTGCTGGACCTGATCCGCAAGGCGCGCGGCTAAGGCCGGCCGGGGCGGGGGCGCTGCCCCCGTCGCGCATATCGGCCGGAAAGGTGAAAGGCCGGGCATGGAAAGACGCAGGGCAATCGCAATCGGAATGGGGGCCGGGGTGCTGTGGGCCGTTGCTGTGCTGACCGTGGGCGCGATCTGGGTCAGGCTGCCGGTCTTTGCGCTGATGCCCACGATCATGACCGCCTTTCTGGCGCCGGGGCTGGTGATGGCAGCGATGGTCGGGCGGCTGGCGCAAAGGCGGTTCTTCGACGATGCCATCATCGACGGCGGGCCGCTGACCGGCGCGGCCGAGATTGACCGCCGCGTGCTGGTCAACACCACCGAACAATTGGTGCTGGCGATTTGCATCTGGCCGGCGGCGGCGGTGATGCTGGGCGAATACGGCCCTGGCGTGATCGTGACGCTGGGGGTGGCCTTTGCGCTGGCGCGGGTGGCGTTCTGGGCGGGCTATCACCTGGCACCGCCGCTCAGGGCGTTCGGCTTTGCGGCCAGTTTCTATCCCACGGTGCTGGTCGCGCTGTGGGCGCTTTGGGAGGTTGCGACATGACCCTGACGCTCGATCATTTGGCGGTGGCGGCGCAGACGCTGGAGGAAGGCACCGAGGCGGTCGAGGCGGCGCTGGGCGTTGCCCTGCAACCGGGCGGGCAGCACGCGCATTTCGGCACCCACAACCGGCTGCTGCGGCTGGCGGACGGGCTGTACCTGGAGGTGATCGCCACCGACCCGGACGCCCCCGCACCGGCATTCCCGCGCTGGTTCGACCTTGACCGCTTTGCCGGGCGCCCGCGCCCGCAGGCATGGATATGCCGGACCGACGATCTGGACGGGCTTATCGCCGCCCATCCAGGGGCCGGGCAGGCGGTGGCGCTGGCGCGTGGCGATCTGCGCTGGCGCATGGCGGTGCCTGATACCGGCGTTCTGCCCTATGACAACGCCTTTCCGGCGGTGATCGAGTGGCAGGGCGAGGCGCACCCGGCGGCAAGGCTGGCTGCGTCAGGCTGTGCGCTGCGCCGACTGGTGGTGGCCCACCCCGAGGCGGCGGCGCTGGGCGCGCTGCTGGGGCCAGAGCTGCGCGACGCAAGGGTAGTGTTCGAGCCCGGCGCCCCGGCGCTGAGGGCCGAAATCGACACGCCCAACGGGTTGCGTGTGCTGGAATGAGGGTGCGCCAAGCCATCCCCGCTGATTCCGGCGCCATTGCCGATATCTGGAACGGCTATATCCGGGATGCCGCCGTCACCTTTACCGATATTGAAAAAACCACCGAGGGCCTTACCGCGGACATCGCCGGGCGGCAGCAGGACGGGCTTTACCTTGTGGCGGAAAAGGATGGCGCGGTGCTGGGCTTTGCCACCGCGGGCACGTTTCGTGGCGGGCCCGGCTACAGGCACACGCTGGAAATCACCGTGCATGTGGCGCCGGATGCGCGCGGGCGCGGCGCGGGCCGGGCGCTGGTGACGGCGCTGGAGGATGCAGCGCGCAAGGCCGGCGCGCATGTGCTGGTGGCGGGTGTCAGCGGCGAAAACGCGGATGCGATCGCCTTTCACGCCCGGCTGGGCTTTACCCAGGTCGGGCGGTTGGCGCAGGTCGGGCGCAAGTTCGGGCGCTGGATGGATCTGGTCTTGATGCAGAAAATTCTCTGAAGCGGTCTCTGTCGCGCTGACAAGGTCGGGCGAAGCGGATAGCGTATCGGCCATGTCGATCTGGACCCGCATATCCGAGGCGCTGTCAGCCCTTGCCCAGGGCGAGCCGCTGAGCGCCGTCTTCGAACGCCTGCGCACCCCGCCCGAGCGCAGCGTCGCCTTTACCATCGCGGTGATCGCCCTTGGCGCCAAGATGGCCAAGGCCGACGGGCTGGTCACCCGCGACGAGGTGACAGCGTTCCGCGAGGTGTTCCAGATCGCCAGCAAAGACGAGGCCGGCGCGGCGCGGGTGTTCAACCTCGCACGTCAGGATGTCGCCGGGTATGACGACTATGCGCGCCGCATAAAGACGATGTTCGGCGACGATACCGGCACGCTGAGCGACCTGATGGAGGGACTGTTCCACATCGCGGTGGCCGATGGCATCTATCACCCCGACGAAGACCGATTTCTGGCCAGCGTGGCCGATATATTCGGGCTGAGCGAGGCGCAGTTTCGCGCCACGCGCGCGCGATTCGTGCCCGATGCGCAGCCTGATCCCTACAGTGTGCTGGGGGTGGACCCCGACACGCCGTTGGATGATATCCGCAAGGCCTGGCGGCGGCAGGTGCTGGACAGTCACCCTGACAAGATGATCGCTCGCGGCGTGCCCAGAGAGGCGGTGAAACTGGCCGAGCGGCGGATCATCGACCTCAACCGCGCCTGGGAGGAAATCGCCGGGGAGGAGGGCTGAGCCATGCGCCTGGCCACCTATAACGTCGAATGGTTCGACTCGCTTTTCGACGATACCGGCGATGTGCTGGATGATGACGGCCCCTCTGGCCGACAGGGGGTGTCGCGCACCGATCAGCTTGCGGCGCTGGGCATCGTCTTTTCCGCACTGGATGCCGATGCGGTGATGGTGATCGAGGCGCCGGGGCATAACGGCCGGCGGGCGACGGTGCCGGCGCTGGAAAATTTCGCGCGGCTGATGGGGCTCAGGGCGCGGCGGGCGCTGGTCGGGTTTCAGAACGACACCCAGCAGGAAATCGCGCTGCTTTACGACCCTGACAGGCTGCGGTGCCGGCATGACCCGCAGGGCGCGCCCACCGGGCAAAAGGGCGCAACCGACGCGCCGCGTTTTGACGGGGTGTTCCGGATCGATCTGGATATTGACGCGACCGAGGATCTGGTGCGTTTTTCCAAGCCGCCGCTGGAAATCGCCGCCGAGACTGCCGGCGGCGTGACGTTCCGGATCATCGGGGCGCATCTGAAATCAAAGGCCCCGCACGGGGCGCGCAACCACGACGAGATCATGCGCATGGCCATCGCCAACCGGCGCAAGCAGCAGGCGCAGGCGGTGTGGCTGCGGCGGCGCATCGTGCAGTATCTCGAGGCGGGTGAGAACCTGATCGTGATGGGCGATCTGAATGATGGTCCCGGGCTGGACGAATACGAGCGCCTGTTCGGCCGCTCGTCGGTCGAGATCGTGATGGGCGAGGGGGCCGATGATGAGCATCCCCTCTACGATCCGCACGCCCGGCGGGCGGTGACGCGGCGGGTGGGCGCGGTCAACACCACGGCGCGGTTCTATATCGCGTCAGAGGGGCGTTATCTGCAGGCGCTGCTGGACTACATCATGATTTCCGAAGGGTTGCGCGAGCTTCGGCCGCGCTGGCGGATATGGCACCCTTATGACGATCCGGCCTGTCTGCGCGTGCCGGAGTTGCGCGATGCGCTGATCGCCGCGTCGGATCATTTCCCGGTGACGCTGGACCTGGACCTGGCTTGACAGCCGTCTGGAAAGGGGACCGTTTCCCGTGTCTTTGTGCGATTTTGGCCCCGGCACAACACGCAGGCTTAAATTTTGCGCATGACGGGCTATATTGGCAGGCATGACACGGATCCTGTTCGCCTTGCCCCTGATGGCTGTCCTCGCCGCCCCCGCCGCCGCGCAGGAGGAGGGGGACGAGGCGCCTTCGCTGATGGAGCGGGGGGTCGAGATGTTCATGGAGGGGCTGCGGCAGGAGATGGGGCCGGCGCTGGAAGATCTGCAAGGCATGGCCAAAGAGGTCGGCCCGGCGCTGGGTGAGTTCCTGGGCGAGATGGGGCCGGCGCTGGCCGAGGTGCTGGGCAAAATCGACGATCTGAGCAATTACCAGATGCCCGAGATGCTGCCCAATGGCGATATCATCATTCGCCGCAAGACGCCGCTTGACCCCGAAACCGACCCTGCGCCGAATCCCGATGCGGAGTCAGAGCCCGAGCCGGGCGACAGTATCGAGCTGTAATCAGCGCGGCAGCTTGACCACAGGTTCGGCCTGAAGGGTGGCGCAGAGCGAACGAAAACGCGCCTCGGCCACCTCTCCGAACAATGGGCCGGCCTCGGCCGACAGGCGCAGTTCCAGCTGTTTTTTCTTGGGGAACCAGCGCAATTCGCCAAGGCTTGCGTCGCGCATGGGCAGCAGCATGGCGGCGAAACGCATCGCCTTTCCCAGCACCTCGGCCTGCCATTCGTCGGTTGGCGTCACGAGCGAGTTGAGATCGGCGAAACGCGTGCCTTCGCGGCTGTTGGAGTAGCGGTGCAGCAGCGCCAGCCCCAGAAACACCCGCTCGGAATGCTTGAGCCCGCCCAGGTTGGCGCGGGTGGCGTTGTCGAAACAATCCTCGGCGCGGTAGTCGGGGTGCGCGCGCCAGCTGACATCGTGCAACAGGCACGCCGCCTTGATGATACGCCGGCGCTCGGGCCCGACATTGCGAAAAAGCGGCAAGATGAATGCATACACCACCTTGCCGAAGCCCGGAACGCGGGCATCGCGCGATTCGGCGAATGCGCAGGCCTCTATCAGCGGGTCGCGGTCGCGCAGGCGCTGGGGCATCTGGCCGTAAAGCAGCCCCTCGCGGATACCATAGCTGGATACGGCGATATCGCGCGGCTTGAAGGTCTTGACCACCTCGCGCAGCACCTCGGCGGCATAGGGCACCAGCGCGATCCGGTTGGATGATACGCCGGATCGGGCGCGCAGGGTCTCGATGTCGTTCTTTTCGATGTACTTGACCGTTTCGCGCACCGATTTCGGGCTCATCCGGTATTCGTGCAGCACATGCAGCGGGTATTCGCGGCGGGCCATGTCGATCTTGGCGATGGCGCGCCAGGACCCGCCGACCAGGAACAGGCGGTTGCGCTGTTCGCCAAGCTGATAGCGGATCGCCGCCAGACGTTCGCGGATCAGCGCGCGGCGAGCCTTGTGCCCGCCCTTGATGTCGCACAGCTTGAGCGGGCCCAGCGGCGTGCTGACCCGCCGCCCGACAGTGCCGGCGTCGATCTCGGCCAGCTCCATCGACGCGCCGCCGATGTCGCAGACCAGCCCGTAGGACCCCGGCCAGCCCAGCAGAACCCCCTGGGCTGAAAGCCGGGCCTCTTCTTCGCCGTCGATGGTCCAGATGCGGATGCCGGTTTCGCGGCGGACCTCGTTGCAGAAGTCCTGGCCGTCCTCGGCCTCGCGTACGGCGGCGGTGGCGACCGCTGTCAGCGGGCCGGTGCCGATGCCCTCGGCCAGCAGGTGAAAGCGACGCATCGCCGCCAGGGCGCGCGCGCGCCCCTCGGGGTTGAGCCGCCCGGTAACCGCCAGCCCCTTGCCCAGCGCGCACATGATCTTTTCGTTGAAGAAATAGGCCGGGCTGCGCGCGGCGCCGTCAAACACGACCATCCGCACCGAGTTGGAGCCTATGTCGACCACGCCGACGCGGTTAAGCCCTTGCGCCGACGCCTCGTCAAACAGGGGGCGCCCGAACGGGCCCCATTCCTGATCGTCCGGATCGTTGCTGCGGTCCATCTGACCCTCGGGTTCCTAGCAGGCCCTTAATGCGACACCGGGGCGGGCGGGTCAATCGGTGCAGGCATCGGGATCGCTTCAGACCGGCGGCTTGCCCTTGATAGCCCTCATCAGCATGGCGACGACGAAAAGCACCAGGAAGATGACAAAGATGACCTTGGCTATCCCGGCGGAGGCGGCTGCGATGCCGCCAAAGCCCAGAACGCCCGCGATGATGGCGACGACGAGAAATGTCAGTGCCCATCCAAGCATGGAGAACCTCCTATCGTTATGGCACAGGATATAAGGTCTCTGTCCCCGGATTTCACGGCAGACGCTGAAAACAGACGTTTTCCGCCGGTGTCAGTCGCCCGTGTGGGTCAGTTTCGGCACATCTGCTGCCCCGGCAGAGCCACGACCCGACAATGACGGGTTTTCCATGAAAAAGCGGTGGCAGCTGAAAGCGAACTCGCCCTCGGGCCATTCGGCGCGGCGGAAACTGCCGTCGGACTCCATCACCCAGCTCTGGGCGATGTCGGCCATGTTGGCGGCCATGATCTGGCTGACGATCTGGGCCTTGACGGTGGCGTTCCTGATCTCGACCAGGGTTTCGACCCGGCGGTTGAGGTTGCGTTCCATCCAGTCGGCCGAACTGATGAAGACGCGCGCGCCGCGCGATGGCAGCCCGGCACCATTGCCGAAACAGACGATGCGGGAATGTTCCAAAAACCGCCCGACGATCGACTTGACGCGGATGTTTTCCGACAATCCCGTGATGCCCGGGCGCAGCCCGCAGATGCCACGCACGACCAGATTGATGCGCACGCCCGCCTGACTGGCGGCATAAAGCGCGTCGATCACGTCGGGGTCGATCAGTGCGTTCATCTTGGCCCAGATCGCGGCGGGCCGTCCCTCTGCCGCGTGGGTGGCTTCGGCCCCGATCATCTCGAGCAGCCGATCCTTGAGCCAGTGCGGCGAGATCGACAGGTTCTCCAGCCGCTCGGGCAGGGCATAACCGGAAAGGTAATTGAACACCTTGGTGGCGTCGCGCCCCAGCGCCGCATCGCAGGTGAACAGGCTGAGGTCGGTATAGATGCGGGCGGTGATGGGGTGATAGTTGCCGGTGCCGAAATGGGTATAGGTCACCAGTCTGTCGCCCTCGCGCCGGACGACGGTGGAAATCTTGGCGTGGGTCTTCCAGTCGATGAAGCCATAGACCACATGCGCGCCTGCCCGTTCCAGCCGCCGCGACTGGCGGATGTTGGCGGCCTCGTCGAAGCGGGCCTTGAGTTCGACCAGCGCGGTGACCGACTTGCCATCCTCGGCCGCCTCGCACAGCGCGCCCACGACCGGAGAGTTTTCCGACGTGCGGTAAAGCGTCTGCTTGATCGCCACCACGTCGGGGTCGCGCGCCGCCTGGGTCAGGAACCGCACCACCATGTCGAAGGTTTCGTAGGGGTGGTGCAGCAGCATGTCCTTTTGCCGGATGGCGGCGAACATGTCGCCGTCATGGTCCTGCACGCGTTCGGGCACGCGGGAGGTAAAGACAGGCCACAGCAGGTCGGGCCGGTTTTCGAGCACCAGTTCCTTGAGGTTGGCAACGCCGATCATGCCGTCGATCTCGACCACCTCTTCGGGGCGGACGTGCAGCTCGCGCATGATGGTGGCGCGCAGCCCTTCGGGCGCGCCGGCGGAAATCTTGAGGCGCACCACCTCGCCGCGGCGGCGGCGCTTGAGCGCGACCTCGAATTCGCGCACCAGGTCCTCGGCCTCTTCCTCGACCTCCAGGTCGCTGTCGCGCAGCACCCTGAAGGTGCAGTGGGCCAGGCAGCGATAGCCCGGAAAGAGGCTGTCGAGATGCAAGAGCAGCATCTCTTCCATCGGCAGGGCGCGGTGGGTGCCCTCGGCAGAGGGCAGGGTGATGAAACGGTCGATCTGGTGCGGGATCGGCAGCAGGGCGCGCAGCGCGCGGCGGTCCGACTTGCGTTCAAGTTGCAGCGCCAGGCAGAAACCCAGGTTGGGAATGAACGGAAAGGGGTGCGCGGGGTCGATCGCCAGCGGCGAGAGCACCGGAAAGACCCGGTCGAGAAACGCCTGGGCCAGGAATTCGCGATCCTCTTTCGTCAACCCGTCGCGGGTGAGGATGGCGATGCCGGCCTCTTCCATCTCGCTGCGCAGGGCGGCAAAGGTTTCCTGCTGGCTGTGCAGCAGGCGGCGGGCGTTTTCGTCGATCAGTATCAGTTGTTCGGCCGGTGTCAGCCCGTCGGCGCCCGGTGTGGTGCGCCCCTCGCGCGCCAGTTCGCGCAGACCGGCGACGCGGACGTTGTAGAATTCGTCCAGGTTGGTGGCCGAGATCGACAGGAACCGCAGACGTTCCAGCAACGGCACGCGCAGGTTCTGCGCCTCTTCCAGAACCCGCCAGTTGAAGCCCAGCCAGCTGAGTTCACGGTTGTAGAACCGCCCCGGACCGTTCTTGTCGAGGTCGGGCAGGTCCACCGGCTGTGGCATGTTGGAGTTCAGAAAATCTGCGGTTTCCATATCGGCCCTGGTCAAGAATAGCTGAAATGCGACTGCGAACGGTAAAATTCAAGGTGCCGCTCATGCACCCTACTCGTCCAGCACTTCGCGGGCCAGTGCGGGTGTGATAGCCCGGCCTTGTTCCAGTGCCAAGGCGTCAAGCCGGGCGACGATCTGGCGTGCGGCGGCAAAGGAGCGTTCGATCCGGCGCGCCAGGTAGGGCACGGTGGCGGGGCTGGGGGAAATCTGGCGGTCGGTGAACAGCTTGGTCAGCACCGCCGCCAGCAGCGCGTCGTCGGGGGGCGCGATGCGCGCCAGCGCCGTGGCTTGCATGCGGCTGGCCAGATCGGGCAGGACAAGTGGCCAGCGCCGGGGCGGCAGCGTGGCGGTGAACAGCGCCGCGTGCCCCTCGGCCAGCACCAAGTTGTGCAGATGAAAGAGCACGGTTTCCAGCGCCTTGTCACCGGCGATGCGGTCGCAATCCTCGACCGCCACCGGCGCGGCGGCGAGCGTGGGGATGTCGGCCTCGTTCAGCGTTTGGGCCGACACGATCGTGGCCCCGCTCAGCCCCGCCCAGACATGGGTAAGGTGGGTCTTGCCGGCGCCTTCGGGCCCGGTCAGCACCAGCTTGCGCTGGGGCCAGTCGCGCCATCCCTCGATCATCGCCAGCGCCGCCGCGTTGGCCTCGGAGACGAAAAAATCGCCACGGCCACGCGCCTCTCGCACGGGCAGATCAAAGCTCAGCTGCCGGGGCATGTGTTTTTGCCTTCAGAATTCGCAGGTGAACGGTGGCCGTTCCGCGGGTTGTCTGGCCTGGTGGTTCGTGGCGCCACGCAGGTTCGCGCCCGGCCCCGAGGGAGGGCGCGGCGACATGCGCGCATTGCCGAGGTCGGGCGATCCACGTCGAAAGATGCGCAAGGCGGAAGACAATTCGCGCCCGCCCTGGGGGGCGGGGTCGGGCGCGAACCGGATCGCGGGCGATCCGGGGGGCCGATGCATCCCGGTTCTTTGAAGCTCAGCTGCCGGGGCATCAGTCAGTGTCTATTCCGTCTGCGCCGCGATACAGGCGGCTGTCTTTGTATTGCGCGACGGCAAAGCGCGTGAGCACGCCTAGCGCGGCGGCGACCGGCACCGCCACCAGCATGCCGACAAAGCCAAAGAGCGCCCCGAACACGGCCAGTGCGAAGATCAGCCAGACCGGGTGCAGCCCGACCGAATTGCCCACCAGCTTGGGCGTCAGTATGTTGCCCTCGACCACCTGGCCCAGCACGAAGATGCCGCCCACCAGCCCGATGCTGACCCAGTCGCCCCAGAACTGGAACAATGCCAGGCCAATGGCCAGCACACCGCCCACCAGCGCCCCGACATAGGGAATAAAGGTGATCAGCCCCGCCACGGCCCCCACCACAAGGCCGAATTGCAGCCCCACCAGCATCAGCGCCACGGCGTAATAGGTGCCCAGGATCAGGGACACCGTACCCATGCCGCGAATGAAGCTGGCAAGCGTTTCATCTATCTCATGTGCCAGTCGGCGGATCATCGGCGCGTGTTCGCGCGGCAGCAGCGTGTCGATCTCGGCGATCATGCGGTCCCAGTCGTAAAGCAGGTAGAACGCCACCACCGGCACGATCACGAACAGCAACACCACATTGACCACCGAAGCGGCCGAACTCACCACCCCTTCGAGCAGGGTCACACCCTTGTCCTGGACCGTTTCGCCAAGCGTGATCAGCGATTTGCGCAGGGTCGAGTCCTCGTTGACCAGTTCGGGGAACCGTTCGGTCAGAAAGTTCTGCAGATCACCCAGCAGCCGGGGCACCACGTTGAACAGGTTCACTGTCTGCTCCACCAGCGTCGGGATCACCAGCAGCGCCATGATGACAAAAATCATCAGCGCCATCAGCGTGATCAGCGTGACGGCGACGGCGCGGGTGCAGCCCATTCGCTCCAGCCGGTCGGCGACGGGGTCGAGAAAATAGGCGATGGCGCCGCCCAGCACGAAGGGCAGGATGACATCGCCGAGATACCACAACGTGATCAGGAATACGGCCGCGGCGATGCCCCAGTATTTCAGTTGCGTGCCAACTGGTAGTGTCATGCGTGCCCCGCGCGATGTGACAATGAGACTTGTCGCCCATGCCGGCATCCGTTGCAAGGCTTGGAAACCGCTCGTGCGCCGGTTGGCAAGCCCGCTTGACTGCTTGTCTCACCCCGCGCGAGCGCCTAAACGGAAGCCCAACGCCATTTTGTCACGAGGTTCGCCGCCATGCGCCTGTCCCGCTATTTCCTGCCTGTGCTCAAGGAAACGCCCGCCGAGGCACAGATCGTCAGCCACCGGCTGATGCTGCGCGCGGGCATGATCAAGCAGGCCAGCGCAGGCATCTATTCGTGGTTGCCGATGGGCTTCAAGGTGTTGCGCAAGCTTGAAAACATCGTGCACGAGGAACAGGTGCGCGCGGGCCATATCCCGATGCTGATGCCGACGCTGCAATCGGCCGATCTGTGGCGCGAATCCGGCCGTTATGACGACTACGGCGAAGAGATGCTGCGCATCACCGACCGCCATGGGCGTGACATGCTCTATGGGCCGACTAACGAAGAGCTGATCACGGACATCTTCCGCTCTCACGTGTCGAGCTACAAGGACCTGCCCAAGACGCTTTATCACATCCAGTGGAAATTCCGCGACGAGATCCGCCCGCGTTTCGGCGTGATGCGGGGCCGCGAGTTCCTGATGAAGGACGGCTACAATTTCGACCTCACCAAGGAAGACGCGCTGCACGCCTACAACCGCCACCTTGTCAGCTATCTGCGCACCTATGAACGCATGGGGTTGCAGGCGATCCCGATGCGCGCCGATGGCGGGCCGATCGGGGGCGATTACACCCATGAATTCCTGGTGCTGGCCGAAACGGGCGAGTCGGAAGTGTTCTATGACAGCGAAGTCACCGATCTGACCTTTGGCGACCGCGGGATCGACTATGACGATCACGCTCAGTGTCAGGCGGTTCTAGAAGAATTCACCTCGCGTTATGCCCGCACCGACGAAACCCATGACGAGGCGGTGTTCAACGAGAATGTGCCCGAGGCCCGCCGCCGTCAGGCGCGCGGTATCGAGGTGGGGCAGATATTCTATTTCGGTACCAAGTATTCCGAACCGATGGGCGCCACCGTGCAGGGCCCCGACGGCAAGCCGGTACCGGTGCACATGGGCAGCCACGGCATCGGCGTCAGCCGCCTGGTGGGCGCGATCATCGAGGCCAGCCATGACGAGCGTGGTATCATCTGGCCCGAGGGGGTGACGCCCTTCCATGCCGGGATTGTCAACCTCAAGCAGGGTGATGCCGGCACCGACGCGGCCTGCGAAGAGATCTATCGCGCGCTTGCTGCCCGCGGGCTGGAACCGCTGTATGACGATACCGAGGACCGCGCCGGCGCCAAGTTCGCCACCATGGACCTGATCGGCCTTCCCTGGCGCGTTACCGTCGGGCCGCGGGGGCTGAAGACCGGCGTGGTCGAGCTGACCAGCCGCAGGACCGGCGAAAGCGAAGAGTTGTCGCCAGAGGCGGCGGTTGCGCGGCTGGCGGAAATCTATGCCCCGCACCAGGCCGGCTCAGCCCCCGTCTGAGCGCGGGCGATGTGCGCGTTACGCTTGGATGCCGATGGCACTGCCTTGCAGGTGTGGAATAGCCCTCGCGCTTGACCCCGGGGCGGATAAGTCGCAGTGTCCGCCGCAAAATTCGACCTGAGGAGCCGTCGTGGCAGCCACTCCCGCCCCGTTTGCCCGTTTCGAATGGATGATCGCCTGGCGCTATCTGCGCGCGCGGCGTGCCGAGGGCGGTGTCAGCACGATGACATGGATCAGCCTGGTCGGCATTACCCTGGCGGTGTTCGCGCTGATCGCGACGCTGGCGGTGCGATCGGGCTTTCGGGCCGAGTTCGTCGACACCATCCTGGGCGCCAACGCCCATGTAACCCTCTATAACGCCGGCACTGTCGATGACCAGACCGGGCGCATTGATCGCACCATCGTCGATTATGACGCCATGGCGGAACGCGTGCGCGCCGTGCCGGGGGTGGTACGGGCCGCGCCGCTGATCAAGGGGCAGGTGATGGCCAGCGCACGCGAGCGCAACGCCGGGGTCGAGGTGTTTGGCATCGCGCCCGATGATCTGCGCACCATCCCGCGCATCGCCGACCCCACCACTGCGGTCGGCGATATCGGGGCGTTCGCGTCGGGCATCGCCATCGGTTCGGGCGTGGCGCGCGAGCTGAACGTGGGTATCGGCGACCGCATCAAGCTGATCTCGCCCAATGGTGCCAAGACGGCGTTCGGCACCAGCCCGCGCATCAACGCTTACGAGGTGGTCTATATCTTTTCGGCCGGGCGCTATGACATCGACCGCGTGCGCGTCTATCTGCCCTTTGCCGAGGCGCAGAGCTTTTTCAACCGCGAGGGGCGCGCCGACGAGCTGGAAGTAATGGTCAAAACGCCAGAGACGGTGGACGAGATGACGCCGGCGCTGTTGGCGGCGGCGGGCGAGCGGGCGCAGGTCTGGACCTGGCGCGATGCCTCTGGCGGGTTCCTGCGCGCGCTCGAGGTCGAGGACAATGTGATGTTCGTGATCCTGTCGATCCTGGTGCTGATCGCGGCGATGAACATCACCTCGGGGCTGATCATGCTGGTCAAGAACAAGGGCCGCGATATCGGCATCCTGCGCACGATGGGGCTGACCGAAGGGTCGATCATGCGGGTGTTCTTTATCTGCGGCGCCTTTACCGGTGTCATCGGCACTTTGCTTGGCGTGGTTCTGGGGTGTCTCTTTGCGATTTATATCGACCCGATCTTTTCCTTCGTGAACGTGTTGATGGGCGGGCAGGTGTGGGATCCGTCGATCCGGGGCATCTATAACCTGCCGGCCAAGCTGGAGCTGCCGGATGTGCTGTCGGCGGTGATGCTGTCGCTTGGGCTCAGCTTTGTCGTCACGCTCTTTCCGGCGCGGCGGGCGGCGCGGCTCGATCCGGTTGAGGCGCTGCGCTATGAGTGAGCCGATGCTGCGTCTTGAGGGGATCGAGAAGATCTATAACAAGGGCAACACCGGCGAGGTGCAGGTGCTGCGCGGCGCAGGCCTGCAGGTGGCCGCGGGCGAGATGGTGGCGCTGGTGGCGCCCTCGGGCGCGGGCAAGTCGACGCTGCTGCATATCGCCGGGCTGCTTGATACCGCCGATGCCGGGCAGGTCGCCATCGGCGGGGCCGAGATGACCGGCCTTTCCGACCGCCGCCGCACCATCGTGCGCCGCCGCGAGGTCGGGTTCGTCTACCAGTTTCACCACCTGCTGCCCGAATTCACCGCCCGTGAAAACGTCATGCTGCCGCAACTGGCCAACGGCACGTCGCGGGCGCAGGCGGCGGCGCGGGCGGACGATCTGCTGACCCGGGTGGGTGTGGCAGAGCGCGCAGGGCACAGGCCCTCGGCGATGTCGGGGGGGGAACAACAGCGCGTGGCGTTTTGCCGGGCGCTGGCCAATTCGCCCCGGCTGCTGTTGGCGGACGAACCGACGGGGAACCTTGATCCGGCGACGTCGGACCGGGTTTTCGGCACGTTGGTGGAACTGGTGCGCGACACCGGGTTGGCGGCGCTGATCGCCACCCACAACCTGGAACTGGCTGCGCGCATGGATCGGGTTGTCAGGCTGCAGGACGGGCTGGTGGTGGCGGCCTGAGCGCAGGCCATGGCGCGGGCTTTTTTCCGAAATGTTGAACCGGCACGCGCCGGATGGGCGATTGACCCCCGGACCCCGGCCCGCCAATCTGGCTGGAACGTGGCAAGGGGAGGTGCGCCATGCAGGTGACGTTGCAGGAGATCAAGACGACAGTGGCGCGCGCGCTGGTCCGCCACGGTGCGGCGGAATGGGTGGCGTCAGAGGTTGCCGACGCCGTGGCCGAGGCCGAGGGGCTGGGGAACCGCATTTGCGGGCTCTACTACCTTGAAAGCTATTGCAAGCAACTGCGCTCGGGCCGGGTTAAGGGTGATGTCGAACCGGACGTGACCCGCCCCCGCTCGGGCGCGGTGGCGGCGGATGCGCGGTTCGGCTTTGCGCAGCCGGCCTTTGCCCGCGCCTGGCCGCAGGCGATCGAGGCGGCGCGCGACTGCGGCGTGGCAAGCCTGGCCATCGCGCATGCCCATACCTGTACCAGCCTTGGCTATTTCACCGCCCGGATCGCGCGGGAGGGGATGATCGCGCTGGGGGTCACCAACGCCACGCCGGTGGTGGCGCCGCCGGGCGGGCGGACACGGGTGATCGGCACCAACCCGATCTCTTTCGCCGTGCCGGACGGGCAGGGCGGGGTGGCGATGCTGTTTGACCAGTCGACCACGGAGGTGGCGCTGGGCAAGGTCACCATGGCCAAGGCGGCGGGTGAGGTCATCCCCGAAGGCTGGGCAGTGGATGCCGAGGCGAACCCGACGACCGACCCCGAGACAGCGCTGGCCGGATCGCTGCTGAGCACCGGCGGCCACAAGGGCTGGGGCTTTGGCCTGATGGCCGAATTGCTGGCCGCCGGCATGACCGGCAGCCGGGCCGGGCCGGATATCGGCCCGTTCAGGGCGGTCGAGGGCGCGCCGCACGACATCGGCGACTATTACCTGCTGATAGACCCGTCCCTGTCGGACGCATTCCAAGCCCGTTTCGCACGGGTGGCGGGCGTCGTGGCGCAGGACGAGGGCGCGCGCATCCCCGGTGCAGGGCGCCGGCCCGCCGACCCTGTCACGCCCGACCCTGATGCCTGGGCGCAGGCGGTGGCGCTGGCGGGCGGGTAGGGTTTCAGTCGCTGCGCTTTGCGGCCTTGATCATCTTGCGGCTTTCCGAGGCGGTGAAGCCGTCGATCAGGATGGTCCGGCCGCGCCGGATGGCGAGCTTTACCTTGTGTAGTTCGGCTGCGCTGAGGCGCTCGAATTCCTCGGGCGTGAAGCGGCGCGGGACGAAGTCGGTCGGGTTGTGTTCCTCGGTTTCCTGGGCCAGCACGGCGGCTGCGGGCAGGGCGGTAAGCCCGGCCCAGGCCAGCAGCATGCGGCGGGTAGGGTGCTTGGGCATGGCGGATATCCTCGGTGTGCGGGTGTTCCCGACAGAAATGGGATCGAATCGGCCTGGCTTCAATAGTGCCTGTGTGGGCCGGTTCAGACCTTTTGGGTCAGGAAAACCCCTGCCGTCACCAGCGCGATACCGCCGGTGCGCGTCAGCGACAGCGGTGAAATCTGTGCACCGAAAAACCCGAAATGGTCGATTATGGCGGCGCTGATGACTTGGCCCAGCAGCACGAAGAAGACGGCGTTTCCGACCCCGAAATGCGGCGCGATAAAGGTGATCGACAGCACGTAGAACGCCACCAGCAGTCCGGCCAGAAACAGATGCTTCGGCGCGCCGATTGCGCCCCGTACCGCCGTTGGACCAGTCAACGCAAGCGCCAGCAGGGTGGCGGCAAGCGCTACCACGAAGAGGATAGCAGCCGCAGCCACCGGAGAGCCGAGCCGCACACCCAGCGCGGCATTGAGCGCGGCAAGAACGGGAATGCCAATACCGGCTGCAAGCATGACGAGGGCGTAAGTGGTGTTTACGGGCATCGGGAATCCTGTTGGGTGGTGGTATGCGGCGCAAGATGACATGCTGCGGAGCAATGATCCAGATCAATGTGTGTGTGCTTCGGGCGTGGTGGTGTGGTGGCGCGCGGTCGCGTGGCCGTGGGTATCATGACTTGCAACAGTACGGATTACGGGCATGACGAGAACAAGTGCGGCAATCCTGTTGGGCGCGGCGATGATGGCGGTGCCCGCGATGGCGGCGGATGTCGAGGCCGGGCGTGAAACCTATTGGCGCTATTGTTCGGCCTGTCATGGCGAAATGGCTGAGGGCAACGGGCCGATGAACCCGGTGCTGATGATAAAGCCGGTCGACCTGACAGTGCTGAAGGCCGGGAACGGCGGTATCTTTCCGCTCGACCGGGTGATTGCGCGCATCGACGGGCGCGACCCGCTGGTTTCGCATGGCAGCGAGATGCCGGTTTACGGAGATTTCTTTCACGAAGGCGGACGCGAAACCGTCGAGGCCGAGGACGGCACCCGCGTGACCACCAGTGGCGCAGTGGCCGACCTGGTGGCCTATCTGCGCACCATCCAGGCGCATTGAACGGGGTCTGCTGAACGCAGGCTGACAACCGCCTGTCAACCCGGCGAAAGGGCCGCGCGCAACGCGCGCCGTCCTGAGCCGTAATTAACCTTGCATCCCTAATTCCCCGTTTTCGCCGGCGGCGTGCGCTCCGGCCGGATCATTGTGATGGCGTTCGGGCATGTCTTTGGCCCGGATGCGGAAAGGGGATGCGATGAACAAGGCAATCACCGACGGTATCGAATTCATGCCGCCGGCTTTCGCGGACGGGCTCGACGCCTGGTCGAGCGGCGACGGAACGCCGGGCTCGGACACCTACGAGGGGTCGCTCGACGCGGCGTTCGTGCCTTCGGATGCCGATTTCGGCGGCGCGCTGGAACTGCTCAAGACGCAGGCGACGATGAAGCTGCGCTATATGGGGCAGACGCCGATCCTGCCGGGCTGCTATCTGCGCATCTGCGCGCGGGTCAAGGCGGTAAGCGGCGCGATGCCGGATGTGCGCATCGCGGGCTGGGCCGGGGGCGCGGGCGATGTTCATGTGTCGGGGCTGATCGAGACAGGGCCCGAGGTGACGCTGACCGCCTATGGCGACGTGGTCGAGGTCAGCGCCATCGTCGGATCGGGTGCGCGCGGGGGGGTCGACATGCCCTGGGGCACCGGGCCGATCTATGGGCATTTCGGGATTGACCTGACCGGGCCGGCCGGCGGCGTGGTGCGCATCGACGATATCGAGATCGAGGATGTGACGCAGCTTTTCCTGCGCGACATGATCGGCGCGGTCGATGTGCGCGATTTCGGCGCCGTGGGGGATGGCGTTGCCGACGACCACGCCGCCTTTGTCGCCGCCGATGCCGCCGCCGCGGGGCGCGATGTGCTGGTACCCGAAGGCAGCTATTTCCTGGGCGACAGCGTGACGCTGCAATCGCGGACGCGCTTTGTCGGCACCGTGACGATGCCTGACGACAAGGTGTTGACCCTGATGCGGGATTTCGGCCTGCCGGCCTATGCGGCCGCCTTTGGCGATGCTGCGCTGGGTTTTCGCAAGGCGTTTCAGTCGCTGATCAGCAGCCCGCACCATGTGGAGCTGGACATGGAGGGGATGAAGATCGACCTGCGCGAGCCGATCGACCTGGCCACTGCCGCACCCAATGTCAGCGCATTCGCGCAGCGCCGGGTGATCAGCAACGGGCAGTTCTCGGTCGTGGCCGGTTCCAACTGGGATACCGAGAGCGTGTCCTCGCAGGCCAGCTATAGCGCCTCGAAACCCTTTGAGCTGAACAGCGTCGCCAATGTCGCCAACATCCCCGTGGGCGCGCTGGTCGAGGGGAGCGGCGTGGGCCGCGAGGTCTATGTGCGATCCAGGAACGTCGCCGCAGAAACCATCGAGCTGAGCCGCCCGCTGTATGATGCCGAGGGAACCCAGACGTTCACGTTCCACCGGTTCAAGTACATGCTGGACTTCAGCGGTTTCGACAAGATCTCGAAATTTACGCTGTCCAACCTCGATTTCCTGTGCCGCAACGAATGCAACGGGGTGATGCTGGCCACGCGCGGGGTCAGCTTTCACATCCGCGACTGCTGGTTTACGGGACCGCGTGACCGCGGCGTCACCAGCCCCGGCGAGGGCTGCCAGGGCATGATGGTGGACCGCTGCCAGTTTCTGTCCGAAGAGCAAAGCGTGCTGGTCCCCGCGCGCCAGTCGGTCGGGCTGAACACCAACGGAAACGACGTCAAGATCCGCGACAACCGCTGCGCCTATTTCCGGTATTTCGCGGTGATCGGCGGCACCAGTTCGGTGATATCGGGCAACCACATCTTTCAGGGCGATGCCGCAGATCCGGGGCCGCGTTCGGCCGGGCTGGTGATGGCGCATACCAATTCACGTGCCACCATCACCGGCAACTACATCGACAACTGTTCGATCGAGTGGACCAACGAGCACGACGAGGCGCCGGATTTCGCCAGCGAATTCTCGTTCAGCCAGATGAGCATCACCAACAACAACTTCCTGTCGCAAAGCTCGGCCCCGTCGTTCAACTACATCCTGATCAAGCCCTATGGCCCGGGGCATTTCATCACCGGGCTGAACGTCACCGGCAACAGTTTCCGGCTGATCGACGGCAATATCGACCGGGTCGAGGGGATCGACACCAGCTTTGCCGAACTCGACTACAGCCGGTTCAAGAATATCGTCTTTGCCGGAAATGCCTTCAACAACGTCAACCACCCGGTGGAAAGCCCGCTGGCGCTGCGCCACACCGAAGCCAGCGCATCGTCGACCTGGGTGGTCGAGGCCGACCCGTCGCTGCCGTTCGATGCCTGGGCGCGGACGGTGGAATCGGTCACGCCCGAGGGGGCGATCCGCACCAGCGGCGGGGCGGTGCATTACGGCATGCCCTATTGCGAGGTGCAGCAGGGCCCTGAAAATGACCAAGTGCACCTGCGCTGGGCCGAGCCGGTCAAGGGCACGGTCGTGGTGCGCCTGCGCATCGACAACCCGGTCTGAGCGGGGTCAGAACCCTTGCCACAAACCGATGCTCAGCCGGGTGTCGGAGGTGTTCACCACCCCCGCCGTCACCCCCAGCAGCAGGTGACGGCCGGGGCCTGCTGCAAACGCATAGGCCGGCGCGATCTTGACATAAGGTGAACGGTCCGAGGGCGCGGCCATCTGTAGCTGAACCAGCCACTTGTTGCCGCGCCCGTTTTCGGCGCCCAGGGTAAGGTCGGTCTCGATCCGGCCGGCGCCATCTTCGTCAAAGATCGCGGCGCGGCTTTCGAGCGCCATCCATGCCGGGCGGCCGGTCAGCGAAAACCCCCGCCCGGCCGAGATGCCGGCGCGCAGCGCCGCGTGGTCGTCGACCACGCCGACCCCGATTTCCCAGGCGCGGGGGGTGTCCGGCCCGCCCCCGCCGAAGGGGCGGCGCAGGAACAGCACCGCCTTGTCGAGACTGTCCTCGGAATGCCCCAGGTCCAGGCCCAGGACGCGCCCGGCCCCGATCCCCCGTTCGCCGTAGAGCGTGGCGTAATGACCGGTGCCTTCGGTGGGATCGGCCTCGATGCCGAGGCTGAGATGCCCCTCTCCGGCGGCCAGCGGCCAGGGACCTGCCGCCGCCGGGCCGGTCCACAGCCAAAGCAAGAGCAACAGCGCCGCACGCAGCATTCTGGCATTCCTCCCCGGCCGCAGCCTGCGCCCGGATTGGTAAACGAGTGGTTAACAAGCGGTCGCCCCCTGCGCCAGTGTCACGCGTTGCCCGCGCCGCGCAAGGTGATAGGCTGGACCCACAAGGAGGACCGCCCATGCCAACCATCAACCAGTCACACAGCTGCCAGACCATCATCGCCACCTTCGACACCAGCCCGCTGACCTGCCAGGACCTGTTGGAGGCGCTGCTGTCGGCCTATGAGGAATTCATTTCGAAACAGCCCGGGTTCATCTCGGCGGCGCTGCATGTCAACGACGCCCAGACCCGGATCGCCAACTATTCGCAATGGCAGCGGCGCGAGGATTATCAGGCGATGCTCAGGACCGATGAAATGCGCAAGCGCAACCGTGTGATCAACGAGATGTGCAAGAGCTTCGAGCCAGTGATGTACGACATCGTGGTGACCTTCGGTTGAGCAAGGACCAGCAGGACGAGACCGATCCGCAGGCGGAACTGTGCGCCGAGTTGCAGGCCCTGCGGGCAGAGTTGGTGCGCCTGAACGGACACCGGTTCCTGCGCCTGCACGCCTCGGTTCCGAAGATGCTGGCGTTCAACCTTGCCCGCGGGCTGGCCTTTGGCCTTGGCACGGTGTTGGGGGCCTCGGTCCTGCTGTCGCTGGTGGCATGGTTCCTTAGTCAGGTCGAGTTCCTGCCGATTATCGGCGAATGGGCGGCCGAGATCGTTCGGCAGATGCAATCGGCGGCCGGGAATTAGCGCAAGATCCGGGTCGCCGGAGAGGGGCAGCCGTGTCACAGAGCGGGTCATGACAAGCCCGACCATCACCCCCGTTGCCGCCGCCATGATGCTGGCGCTCGCCTCGCTCTGGGGCGGGTCGTTCTTTTTTGCCGCCGTGGCGCTGACCGAGGTGCCGCCGATGACCATCGCCCTGTTCCGGGTGGGGCTCGCGCTGCCGATGATGCTGGTCATCATCCGGCTGCGCGGTGTCGCCATTTCGCGTGCCTTGCGTGTCTGGGCCGCCTGGCTGGTGATGGGGGCGCTCAACAACGCGATACCGTTCTCGTTGATCTTCTGGGGGCAGACCCGGATAGACAGCGGGCTGGCGGCGATCCTGAACGGCACCACGGCGGTGTTTGCCGCCGTGGTCGCGGCGGTCTTTCTGCGTGACGAGCCGCTGACGGCCAGAAAGCTGGGCGGTGCCGGGCTGGGGCTGGCCGGGGTGGCGGTGATCATCGGGCCCGACCTGCTGCGTGGGCTGGACCTGACGGACCTGGCGCAGCTTGCGGTGCTGGGGGCGGCGCTCAGCTATGCTTTTGCCGGGGTCTGGGCGCGGCGCACCCTGGCGGATCAGCCGGCGGACGCCAATGCCCTTGGCATGCTGGCCGGCAGCACGGTGCTGTTGATCCCGGTGGTGCTGGCGGTCGACGGCGTGCCGTCGCTCGACCTGGCCGCGCCGGTCTGGGCGGCGCTGCTGGCGCTGGCGTTTCTGTCAACGGCGCTGGCCTATATGCTTTACTTCGGCATCCTGGCCCGGGCGGGCGCGGCAAACCTGCTGCTGGTGACACTGCTGATCCCGCCGGTGGCGGTGATCCTCGGGGCCGTTTTCCTGGATGAGCGGCTGTCGCCCGGTGCGATTTACGGGTTCGGGCTGATTGCCACCGGGCTGCTGGTGACCGACGGGCGCGTGGCGGCCCGGTTGCGCAGGGGCTGATTTGGGTCAATGTGTGGCGTGCCGGTTTATGACATAATCGCTTTGTTCAGATTTCAGGAGACGTCCAGATGTACAAACATATTCTCGTTCCCGTTTCTTTCGACGAAGGCCGCGACGCCGCCGGCGCAATTGCCGTGGCGCGTCTGCTGGCCGGCGACAAGGGGCGCATCACGATCCTGCATGTGCTCGAACAGATACCCTCTTACGCGATTTCCTACATGCCGCAGGAATACCTGACGGAAAGCCGCATCGCGATCGAAAAGGAACTGTCCGACATGGCCGGCGAAATGCCGAACGCCAAGGGGGTGGTCGTCGATGGCCATTCAGGACGCACGATCCTGGACTGGGCTGATGACAACGACGTTGACTGTATCGTCATCGCCAGCCATCGCCCGGGTATGCAAAACCTGCTGCTGGGCAGCACCGCCACCCAGGTCGTGCGCCACGCAAAATGCGCGGTGCATGTGATTCGCTGAGCGGCGGATGCGAAAGGAACGGGTGATGTTTTCACGCAGGATGATTGCCGCTGCGCTGGCGGCGGTGCTGGCCGGTGCCCTGCCGGCCGCGGCGCAGGAACTGATCGGCAGCTACACCGCCTATATCGGGCAGGCCGATCTGCACAATTCCAAGGGCGCGTGGCTGACGGAGCCTTGGCAGGTGCTGCGCCAGGACCGGGCCAACTACCACCGCTTTGGCGTCGCCCAGAACGGTGATGAATGGGACCCGTTCTTTGGCAACATCGACAACCGCGCCGCGATGGAGCGGATGATCATGAACGGCCGGATCGACCCCGGTGCGCGGCGCAACCTGTTGCAGGGTGGTGCGACGGTGTTCGTGCGCATCTATGGCTCTGGCGGGGTGGGGCGCTACGTGAACGTGACGGTGGCGCGCTGAGCACGCTCAGCGACCGCGCCAGATACGATAGCGATAGACGACAATCGCCACCCCCTCGCGCAGCCACAGCCGGCAGAGTTTCAGCCACCCGACCCCGTCGGCGTGCGGGCAGGAAAGGGTAAACGACAGCCCCGCCGCCCGCGCCACCATCGCCGCGCGCGGGGCGTGAAAGCGGTCGGTCACCAGGCAGACGCGCGTGATCTTGTGTTTGCGCAGGATCGGCAGGCTGAGACGGATATTTTCGGCGGTGGTGGCGGCACATGGCTCGACCAGGATGGCGCTGTCAGGCACGCCGGCCTTGATGCAGAGCTGGCGGATCAACTCCGCCTCGGTGGGCGAGGCGCCGGGCGGGCCGCCGCTGGCGAGGATCAGCCGCACCCGGCCTTGATCATATAGATGCGCGGCATGCAGCGCCCGGCGCCGCAGCGCCGCCGAGGGCCGCCCATCGGCATGCGCCGCTGCCCCCAGTACCAATGCCGCATCGGCAGTATCATCGACCGTGTTCCCCGTCATCGCACGAACCTAGCAGCGCGCAAGATGCAGACAAGCGCCGGCGGCAGGAAGGCGCGCCGCCCGAAAATCGGCGGGTTTGCCAAGTGCCGCACGATTTCCGTGCCGCGGGGTGCGATTTTGCCCGTGCGCGTGCTTGACGGGGCAATGCGGCGCGCATAAGAAGCGCATCACGCTCGGGCCAAGGTTCGGGCTGGCAGCGGGCGGTTGTAGCTCAGTTGGTTAGAGTACCGGCCTGTCACGCCGGGGGTCGCGGGTTCGAGTCCCGTCAACCGCGCCACCGCTGCCCAGGATATGATTGTGCGGTTGTAGCTCAGTTGGTTAGAGTACCGGCCTGTCACGCCGGGGGTCGCGGGTTCGAGTCCCGTCAACCGCGCCACTTTCCAGAAAATCCACATATTCCCTGCTCAGGGGTTTCCCGTGTCAATGCGGGCCAAGGAACCCGGCCAGCGCTGTCGTTGTCGCCTCGGGCGCGGTGTCGGGGAAGAAATGCTTGCGCCATCGCCCCCTGCGCACCGAAAGGTACCAGCGTGGGGCAGGTGACCTGCTGTCCCTGGCCGGCGAAAAGCCGTGCAGCAGCAACAGCGGCGGCCCGTTCCCGCCGGTGCTATAGCCGATTTCGATGCCGTCCAGCGTGGCGGTGCGGTCGGTGAAGCCGGGTATGTTCATCGGGATGCGGGCACGGCACTGCCGCTTACCAGCCGATATAATCCGTGAATTCGCCCAGTGCGGCTTCCCATCTCTGCATCAGCCGTTCGAAGGCGGGGCCGGTCATGCCGTCCATTCCGGCGACGAAATGCACGATATATGGGTCGGTCTCGTCGTCTAGATAGACCCGCCCCACCAGCTTGTTCTGGTTCCAGCTGTTGACCGAATCCATCGACATGCCGTCGTCCATGTCGAAACCGGCGCTGAACATCACGTCCTGGCAGGCGCGGTTGTTCTCGCAGCCGTAGAACATGATCCGATAATTCCATCCCGACGCGGCGCTCTCGATCATCGGGTCGCCGTCGCTGTCGGTGGTCACATCGGCGCGATAGCCGTTCTTGAGCAGGGCCGCTGCGATGCTTTCGGGATAGGCCGCAGAAACCGTCTGGGCCGAGGCCAAGGTTGTGGTGGCGAGCATCACAGCGGCAATAAGGAACGTGTTCTTCAGGGCCAACGGAATATCCTTTCGATAACAAGTGCGCCCGCGAGGATGCCGGCGGGCGCCGCCAGCTTAGGTTCGGCGGCTCAGCGAATCAAGCACACGCACCCAGCTGCGCATCCCCTTGTGAAAGCTCTCGACGTTGTATTTTTCGTTCGGGCTGTGGATCGCGTCATCCTCTTGCGCGAAACCGATCAGCATCGATTCAAGGCCGAGAATATCCTTGAAATGCCGCGTCACCGGGATCGACCCGCCCATCCCGGCAAAGACCGCCTCGCGGCCCCATTCATCGGACAGGGCCTGGCGGGCACGCTCGAACTCGGGGCGCGAGATGTCCATCACCGCTGCGGGCGATCCGTCCAGGTCGTTGTCCCACGTCACCCGTGCATCCACCGGCAGGCGCGCCTCGACATGGGCGCGCAGGCGTTCGCGCACGGCGTCGGGGTCCATGTCGCCCACCAGCCGGCAGGTCAGCTTGCAATGGGCCTCGGCCGGGATCACCGTCTTGCTGCCGGCGCCCTGATAGCCGCCCCAAAGCCCGTTGATTTCCAGCGTCGGACGCGCCCATTGCTGCACCAGCGTGGAATAGCCTTCTTCGCCGTGCGGGCGGCTGAGCCCGACAGAACCAAGATAGCTTTCCTCGTCGAAGCCGCAGTTCTGCCATTGGCGCAGCAATTCGTCGGGCACCTCCTCGACGCCCTCGTAAAAGCCTTCGATGGCCACCCGGCCGGTTTCGTCGTGGAAGGACGCGATGATGCGTGCGATCTCTTTCAGCGGGTTCAGCGCCGGGCCGCCGTAATGGCCCGAATGCAGGTCGATGCGTGGCCCGTGCAGGGTGAATTCATCCTTGAGCATTCCGCGCAGCTGCGACGCGATCGACGGCACACCCGGCGCCACCATCGAGGTGTCGCAGACCAGCGCGATATCGGCTGACAGCTCTTTGGCGTTGTCCTTGAGAAAGGGAATCAGCGAGGGCGAACCCGATTCCTCTTCGCCTTCGAAAAAGAACGTCAGTTGGCAGGGCAGGGTGCCGTTGACCTCTTTCCAGGCGCGGCAGGCCTCGACAAAGGTCATCAACTGGCCCTTGTCATCGGACGCGCCGCGCGCCCGGATCACCTGGCCGTTCTTTTCCGTGTCCTGCAGCACCGGCTCGAACGGGTCGGTTTCCCACAGATCCAGCGGGTCGACGGGCTGAACGTCGTAATGGCCGTAAAACAGCAGGTGCGGCCCGTCGCCCGGCACATGGCCCACCACCATCGGATGGCCCGGCGTGTCGCGCCGCTCTGCCGCGATGCCGATGCTGCGCAGATCGTTCACCAGCCAGTCGGCGGCCTGCAGGCAGGCGTCCTTGTGGGCCGGGTCGGTAGAAATCGACGGGATGCGCAGGAACGCCATCAGACGGTCCAGCGCGGGGGTGAGTTGGTCGTCTATGCGGCTCAGAACGGCGTCGGCGGTCATGTCGCGCTCCCTGCAGGATGATTGATTTCGGGGGCAAGCTATCAGCCGGCGCGCTACTGTCCAGAAGCTTGACCTAGGTCAAGGATGGCAAGCGCGACAATTTGTACCTTTGGCCCTGTTGGACCCCGGTCCGGATTGCACTGCGGGCGCGGCGGCTTTATCAAGGCCCCGTATTCCTGCAACAAGCACCGATCCCGCCGCCCGAGGCGGGGCATGTCATCGGGGCAGGGGACGTAAGGGCCGGATGCGGCCAAGGACGGCCAAGGAGGGCACGGACGTGGACTATAACGCCAAGCTGGACGAAGCGATTGCCCGGTTGCATGAGGAAGGCCGTTACCGGACCTTCATCGACATCGAACGCAAGCGCGGGCAGTTTCCGCACGCCACCTGGCGCCGCCCTGACGGCACCGAGCAGCCGATCACCGTATGGTGCGGCAACGATTACCTGGGCATGGGCCAGCATCCCGTGGTCCTTGAGGCGATGCACGAAGCGATCGACGCCACCGGCGCCGGCTCGGGCGGCACCCGCAACATTTCCGGCACGACCGTCTATCACAAGCGGCTCGAGGCAGAGCTTGCCGACCTGCACGGCAAGGAGGCGGCGCTGCTCTTTACCTCGGCCTACATCGCCAACGACGCCACGTTGTCGACGCTGCCCAAGCTGTTTCCGGGGCTGATCATCTATTCGGACGAGTTGAACCACGCCTCGATGATCGAAGGCGTGCGCCGCAATGGCGGCGCCAAGCGCGTTTTCCGCCACAACGATGTCGAGCATCTGCGCGAGCTGATGGCGGCTGACGATCCCGCCGCGCCCAAACTGGTCGCCTTTGAAAGCGTCTATTCGATGGACGGCGATTTCGGACCTATCGAGGCGATCTGCGACGCCGCCGACGAATTCGGCGCGTTGACCTATATTGACGAGGTCCACGCCGTCGGCATGTACGGCCCCCGCGGCGCTGGCGTGGCCGAGCGCGACCGCCTGATGCACCGGCTGGACATCATCAACGCAACCCTTGCAAAAGCCTTTGGTGTGATGGGCGGATATATCGCCGCAAGCGAGAAAATGTGTGACGCCATAAGGTCTTATGCGCCGGGTTTCATCTTTACCACGTCGTTGCCGCCCGCCGTTGCGGCTGGTGCCGCCGCCAGCGTGGCGCATCTCAAGCGCGATCAGGAGCGGCGCGATCTGCAACAGACCCAGGCCCGAATTCTCAAGACCCGGCTCAAGGGGATGGGCCTGCCGCTGATCGACCACGGCAGCCATATCGTGCCGGTGATCGTCGGCGACCCGGTCCATACCAAGCAGCTTTCCGACATGCTGCTCGAAGGCTATGGTATCTATGTCCAGCCGATCAATTTCCCCACCGTTCCCCGCGGCACCGAGCGGCTGCGCTTTACCCCGTCGCCGGTGCATGGACCGGACGAGATGGACAAGCTCGTTCGCGCCATGGACGAACTCTGGAGCCGCTGCGCGCTGAATCGTGCCGAACTGAGCGCCTGAATCCCGCCCCGCGTGCAAAGAAAGTTGCACTGTGGTAGGTTATCGCAAACAAAAGGGCGGGAACCGAATCACGGTTCGGTTGCAGGCGACGGGAAGCAAGGGGCAGGGTGCGCATGGCCATACGCCGCTGGAGATCGGCTGATACCCATGTAGAAACGGACAAGCCACGCGGCTTTGACGGCTACGATCTGCGCCTGGGCGACCTCATGCGCGGCGAACGCGCGACCATGGGCAAGTCTCTGCTGGACGTCGAACGCGAGATCCGCATTCGCGCCACCTATATCGCCGCAATTGAAAACGCCGATCCCGATGCCTTTGATACCCCCGGTTTCATTCCCGGTTACGTGCGGTCCTACGCGCGTTATCTCGGTATGGACCCGGATGACGCCTTTGCCGCGTTCTGCGCTGAATGCGGTTTCTCGGTGGCGCATGGCATGTCGGCGGGTGCGTCGAGCAACCGCAAGCCCGCGCCGCGCACCAAGCGGGCGACCGGGCGGGGCGCTGATCCGCTGATTTCCCCCGCGACGCCATTCCTGCCTGCCCGTGAAAGCCTGCTCAGCCGGGTCGAGCCGGGCGCGTTGGGCTCGGCCCTGGTGCTGTTGACGCTGATCGCCGGCATTGGCTATGGCGGCTGGAGCGTGATCAACGAAATCCAGCGCGTGCAGGTCGCGCCGGTCGAAAACACCCCCGACGTGCTGACCGATCTCGACCCGCTTGACGGGGTGGCGGCCACCGCCGGCTTGGCGGATGATCCGCTGCGCGGCGGCGTTACACTGGCCGGCGTCGACGCATTCGAGGGCAATGACGGTGACGGGCTTGAACGGCTCTATCGGCCCGAGGCGCTGGACATGCCGGTGATGGTGGCGCGCGATGCGCCGATCTCGACCCTCGATCCGTCCGAGATCGGAACCTTCAGCGCCAGCCTGCCCGATATTCCGCGAACCGACCGCAGTGCTATCGAAACCGCCATCGCCAGCGCCGTGAGCGGCGAAGAACCGGCAACCCCGCCCAAGGTGGTGGCCGACCCGCCGCCCGGCGTGCGCATTGTCGCGGTACGTCCGGCCTGGGTCCGGGTCAGCGATGCCGGCGGCGCCGTCGTGTTCGAGGGCATCCTGAATGGCGGCGATACCTACGACGTGCCCGCGACCGAGGAGCCGCCAGCGCTGCGCGTGGGCGAATCGGGTGCGATCTATTTCCAGGTGGCGGGGCAGCATTACGGCCCGGTCGGGCCCAAGGGCTCGGTCACCTCGGGGCTGGCGCTGGATGCCGAGGCGCTGACCGGGCGTTACGAGGTCGCCGATATCAGCGATGACCGCGACCTCGAAAGCTATGTCGCCTCGTTGGAACAGGGCGTCGCCAGCGAATAGCGCGGTCCGGGCGGAGCACGATCAGCAATCCCCATGCATATTGAACCGGCCGGTGATTGCCGTTCCGGCCCGCTGGCCCTATCTTGCCCCTGCAGAACCAGACCGCATCCCACCCAACCAGCGGAACCAGCCCCATGTCGCACAATCCCATCCGTCCCTGGCGCAATATTACCCGCCGCAAGAGCCGCCGGATCATGGTCGGGTCGGTGCCGGTGGGGGGCGATGCGCCGATCAGCGTGCAAACCATGACCAACACGCTGACCACCGACGTCGCCGCAACCGTGGCGCAGGTGCAGGCGGCAGCCGATGCCGGTGCGGATATCGTTCGCATCTCGGTGCCCGACGAGGCCAGTTCAAAGGCGCTGCGCGAGATCGTGCGCGAAAGCCCGGTGCCGATCGTGGCCGACATACATTTCCATTATCGCCGCGGCATCGAGGCAGCCGAGGCCGGTGCCGCCTGCCTGCGCATCAACCCCGGCAACATCGGCAGCGAGGACCGCGTGCGCGAGGTGATCGCGGCGGCGCGCGATCATGGCTGTTCGATGCGCATCGGGGTCAACGCCGGCAGTCTGGAAAAGCACCTGCTGGAACAATATGGCGAGCCCTGCCCGGATGCGATGGTCGCCTCGGGGATGGAGCATATGCGCATCCTGCAGGACAATGATTTCCACGACTTCAAGATTTCGGTAAAGGCGTCCGACGTGTTCATGGCCGCCGCCGCCTATAGCGAATTGGCCGACCGCTGCGACGCGCCAATCCACCTCGGCATTACCGAGGCCGGCGGGCTGATGTCGGGCACCATCAAGTCGGCGATCGGGCTGGGCAACCTGTTGTGGATGGGCATCGGTGACACCATCCGCGTCAGCCTGTCCGCCGATCCGGTCGAAGAGGTGCGAGTGGGCTATGAGATCCTGAAATCGCTGGGCCTGCGGCATCGTGGGGTCAACATCATCTCGTGCCCGTCCTGCGCGCGCCAGGGGTTCGACGTGATCCGCACGGTTGAGGCGCTGGAAAAGCGTCTGGAACACATCAAGACCCCGATGAGCCTGTCAATTATCGGCTGCGTGGTGAACGGCCCCGGCGAGGCGCTGATGACCGATGTCGGCTTCACCGGCGGCGGGGCCGGCAGCGGCATGGTTTATCTGGCGGGCAAGGCCAGCCACAAGATGAACAACGAGCAGATGATCGACCATATCGTCGAGGCGGTTGAAAAGCGTGCGGCCGAGATCGAGGCCGGAAACGCCGAACGTCCAGCGGCGGAATAGGGGCGGCCGGAGGCTGCCTGGCGTTGCTACCGGGCAAAAGCGCCGGGGTGTTTACCCTACCGGGCGAGATACCCCTCAAGCACGATGGCCGGCATGTGCCCGCGCAGCATCATGTCCTCGAACACGTAGGATGGCGCGATGTCCAATTCCAGCGCCTGAGCCAGCGCCGCGTCGGCGTCGATGTCTAACAGCGTCACGCGCAGGTCGTGGGTTTCGGCCAGCGCGCGCAGATCGGCCTCGGCGCGGGCGCAGTCGGGGCAGTCGGCAGCGGTAAACAACGCCACTGTCACCGCCGCGTCCGGGGTGCCGAAACCGGGCCGGTCGGGCGAAAACAGATCATCCCGATGCGCGGCCAGGTCGGCCAGGTCGGCCTCGATATGTTCGGCATAGATGTCCCCGGCCTCAACGGCCGGCGTGGAAATGGCGATCAGGTCCACCCCGGCCAGCAGCTCTGGCAGGCCGGCCAGAATTTCGACCATCTCGTCATGCAGTATCTCGCGGTCGGCCGGGCCGAGATTGGACAGCAGCCCGCTCGCCGTGCCAGCGCCGGCCCCGGCAGCGCCCGGCCCCCAAAGGCCGACCGCTGTTGCCAGGGCGGCGGCAATACCCGTCTTGCGCATAGTTCAGCCGTCGGCGCGGACTTGTTCTGCCAGCTCTTCCATCGCCTCGAGCGGCAGATAACCCCGCAATACGCGATCCTCCATCACAAAGGACGGCGTGCCCGAAATACCCAGGTCGCGGGCCAGGCGGTGGTTTTCGGCGATCACCTGGTTCACTTCGTCACTGTCCATCTGTGCCATGATCGCCTCGGTATCCAGCCCCAGCGTGTCGCCAAGGCGGCGCAGCGCGCCCTCGTCGAGCTCGCCGCTGAAGGCCATCAGCGCGTCATGCACCGCCTCATAGGCATTGGCGCCGGAATGCTGCAGCGTGGCGATGGCAAAGCGCGACGACAAGACGGAATCTTCGCCCAGGATCGGGAACTCCTTGACGACAAGCCGGATATTGCCGTCGCTTTCCAGCAGTTCCGCCACCTCGGGCGCGGCCCGGCGGCAATAGCCACAGCGGTAATCCATGAATTCCACCAGGGTGATGTCGCCCTCGGGATTGCCGCCGACCCAGGAATTCTGGTCATCGAAAAGCGCGGCCTCGTTGGCGGCGATCAGCGCGGTGTCGCCCTGCGCCTGTGCTTCGGCCTGGCGGCGTTCGAGCACGGCCACCGCCTCCATGATCACCTCGGGGTTTTCCAGCAGGTAGGCGCGGACCTCGGTGCGGAATGCCTGGCGTTCGGCATCGGTCATGCCGGCAAGGTCAAGCGCCTGTGCGGGCACGGCAAGGGCTGCCGTGGTGGCCAGTGCGGCCAATGCGGTTGCAAGCGGGCGTTTCATCTGTCGTGTCTCCATCTCTATTTGCGTTTCTTGCTGTCCTTTGCCGCGCGTTCGGATGCGGCCAGCACGTCCTGTGCCCGCCGCCAGCCGGTCGATCCCTGCGGCAGCAGGTCCGACGCGCGTTTGGCATGAATGCCGGCATCCCCCATCCGCCCGGTCATGGCATAGCGTTCGGCGGTGACCAGCGAGGCCATGCCGCGCTTGCCCTGCTTGGCATAGGCCTGGGCCAGATCGCGCAGCACGCGCGGATTGCGCCCGTCGCGGGCGTGGGCCTGTTCGAGGTATTTCACTGCATCTGACGTCTGGTTTACGGCCAGCAGCGCGCGGCCATAAGACCCCAGGATCAGCGCGTTCTTCGGCGCCATCCGCACGGCGCTGGCATAGACTGCTGCGGCTTGGGAAAAGCGGCGGCTTTCGAACAGGATCTGGCCTTTCAGTTCCAGGAAATAGGGGTCGTCGGGGCGGATCGCCAGCGCGCGGTCGATGGCGGCGGTGGCGCGGGTGACGTCGGATTGCCGGTGATAGGCAACCGCCTGGCGCATGGCGGCGATGTCGTCGTGCCCCGATTCGCCGATACGGGCCAGCGTCCATTTCGGGGCCCGCTGGAACGCCGACAGCTTGCCCTTGGCGCGCTGGTACCAGTAATCCGACGCGGCATCCGGTGTGGCCTGCTCCCGGTATCCCGCCGCCAACCGTTCGAGAACGCGGTAGCGGTCGCGCGACAGCGGGTGCGTGCGCGCATAAGGGTCCTGGCGGCCGACGCTCAGCAGTTCCTGGCCGCGAAAGATGTCCATCACCTCGACCATGCCCTGCGGGTCGACCCCGGCAGAGGCGAGATAGCGCATGCCGCTCTGGTCGGCGGCGTTTTCCTCGGACCTTGTGTGCACGAAGAACATACGCTGCGCGGTGCCTGCCGCCCCCAGCGCGCCGGCGGTGGCGATCCCGCCCTCGCCGGTGGCGACCGCCGCCGCCGCCGCCAGTGCCGCGCCGATACCGGCGGCGGTGCGGGCGTTGCGCATGTTGATCGGGCGCCGGGTCAGGTGGCCGTTGGTAATATGCGCGGCCTCGTGCGCGATCACCGCCTGCAGCATGGCGGCGCGGCTCATCTTGAGCAGCAGGCCGGAATGAACAAAGATATGGTTCCGGTCGACGACAAAGGCATTGAGGGTGCGATCATCGACCACCAGGATATCGACACGCGTCGCTCCCAACCCCGCGGCCTTGAGCACCGGCTGCGCCAGCCGGTCGAGCGCATACTCGATATCCGGGTCGCGCAGCAGCGAAATCGCCCGCGCCGGACCTGCCAGCGCGACCGCCAGCACCGCCGCGGACAGAAGAAATCGCAGAACATGCATTGACGCGGCGTCTCGTTTGAGGGCAACCCGGGGAAACATCTGGCGCAGTCTAGGAAGAAAATCATGCGGAACTCAAGCAGGTCGCGCGTCGATCCCTTTATCGTGATGGACGTGATGGAAGCCGCCCGCCGGGCCGAGGCCGATGGCCGCCGGATCATCCACATGGAAGTGGGCCAGCCGGGCACCCCCGCGCCCGAGGGCGCGCGCGCCGCCCTTGCCCGCGAAATGGCGGCTGGATCGCTGGGATATACCGTGGCGCTGGGCCTGCCGGCGCTGAGGGCCCGCATCGCCCGGCTCTATGGGGACTGGTACAATGTCGATCTTGACCCCGCGCGGGTGGTTGTCACCGCCGGGTCATCGGGGGCGTTCATCCTGGCCTTCACGGCGCTCTTTGACAGCGGCGAACGGGTGGGCATCGGGCGGCCCGGCTACCCCAGCTATCGTCAGATCCTGCACGCGCTGGGGCTGACGCCGGTCGAGATCGAGACCTCGGCGGAAAACCGCTATCAGCCGGTGCCGGGTGACCTGGCCGGGCTGGACCTGGCCGGGCTGATGGTGGCCAGCCCCGCCAACCCGACCGGTACGATGCTGGACCGCGACGCGCTGGCAGCGCTGATCGGGGCAGCGGATGATACCGGCGCGGCCTTTATCAGCGACGAAATCTATCATGGTGTCGAATACGAGCAAAAGGCGGTCACCGCCCTGCAGGTCACAGATGATGCCTATGTCATCAACTCGTTTTCCAAATACTTCTCGATGACAGGCTGGCGCGTGGGCTGGATGGTAGTGCCCGAGGCCCATGTGCGCGTGATCGAACGGCTGGCGCAGAACCTCTTTATCTGCCCCTCGCATGCCGGGCAGGTGGCGGCGCTGGCGGCGCTGGACTGCGGTGAGGAACTGGATACGAACCTGCAGGTCTATCGCGCCAACCGCAAGCTGATGCTCGAGGGGCTGCCGGCGGCGGGGTTCACCCGCATCGCCCCGCCGGACGGGGCGTTTTACGTCTATGCCGATGTCAGCGACATGACCGATGACAGCCGCGCGCTGGCGGCCGAGATACTGGACAAGGCCGGGGTGGCAGTGACGCCGGGGCTGGATTTCGACCCCGTTCGCGGCAAGACCACGCTGCGCTTTTCCTATGCCGCTTCGACCGAGGATATCGAGGAAGGCCTGGCGCGGCTAAAGGCATTCATGGCGCGTTAGGCGGGCAGGGGGTGTGCCACAGCGCCCCGGATCATCAAATTCTGCAGCGTAAATTGCCCCGTGCCTGACTTAGGCAAGAGAGGGAGCTATCCTCTTTGATCATCTTTGACCGGCGTGCGCCGGGAAAGCCAATGCAATACGGCTTTGTGGAGAGCTTTCACGGGCGCGTGCGGGACGGGCTTTTCAATGAGACCATGTTCCGCAACCTGGCCCACGCGCGGATCGCGATGACCGCATGGGCAACTGGCTACGTAAGTCCTGAACAAAACACGCCCCGGCAAACCCGGTGCGATTCAGCCTCAAGCCGGGTTCTCTTGACAAGACCGGTTGGCGTTATTGCGCTTGCTCCTGACAGGTCGCGCCCTCCGCCGATGCGGCGATCGGGCGCGCAATTATCCGGGCCGGCGCGCCATCCGCCCCGGCAATGTTGAGCGCGGCACAAACAAGTTCCACCGTCTTGCCGCGCAGTGGGGCCAGGTTGGTGATATGTTCAACGATCAGAACACCATGTTGCAAAAGCCGTTTGTGGATTGGAAAATCAAACTCGACGGGCCGTTTTCTGACCGGCAGTTCCGGCGTGGGCAAGTCCAGCGCCACCAGCCTGACGCGCTGTGCCAGTAGCCAGTCGGCGCACTCAAGGCTGAGCGCGGGGTGATCATTGTCATAGGCGTCACTGCCTGCGCGATTGTGCCAGCCGGTATCAAGCACCAGCGCATCGCCCGGCGCAAGGCGTCCCTCCAGCCCGGCAAGGTGATGCGGTTCGATCGACCTGGCCCCGTTCGGCAGCGTCACAGGCCAGACAATACCGCGCCCGCAAAGAAGGTTGAGCGGAATATCCTCCATTGCGGGGCCATCAAGAAAGAAATGCCGCGGCGAATCGATATGGGTGCCGATATGCACGACCATCTGCATCTCCGTGACATTGAGCGGATCGTCCGGCATGCGGCGGATCAGATCGAAAGCCGGCGCGGGAAAGGACGGCACGCGCGGCACATCGGTCGACAGGGGGTGAGACAGATCAACCCAGTCGCCGACTGGCTGCATCGGTTGCCGTGCGGGCAGATTCTGCCAGCCCTTCCAGCCGGCAACGGGAGTAGTGGGGCAGTCGCACATGGTTCAGCTCCTGGTCCGGGTGGATTGTTGACCGTCATCAGCCCCACGCAAAAGTGCGCTGATCCTGTGCAGGTCCGGGGCGTCGGGCAGGGCCATGATGGCCTGTGCCAAGTCTTCGGCCTGTTGTGGGGGCAGGGTGCGGGCGGTGTTGCGGCGATACTTGTTCAGCAACTCAGCATCGCTGAGCGGGTTGCGGGGGTCGCCCTTTGGGTAATCGAGCCCAGCCTCATGGATTTCACCGTCTTGCATGTGGACGCTGACCCGCGCCGGGAACTTTTCGGGATAAAGCGCAGTCAGGTTGTCATCAGCGATGATCTCAACCCGGTTCATCAACTGGCGGAGCGCGCTGTCGCGGAATCTGTCGGGCTGAAATTGTGCCTGCGTCACCTGCCCGTCACTCAGGGCGGCGGCGACGCAATAGGGTACTGAAAGGCGGGCCGCCATCGCGGAGTCCACATTGGTGCTGGAGAAATGGGTTTTGACCGTCGCGTAGGTTCGGACCCGGACAGCGGCAATGGCATCGGGCGACGGCGCATTGCGTGTCACAATGTCCAGCGAGGCACCGATGGGGGAATGGCTGGCCAGGATAGAGGGATAGTATTTGAACCCGTTTTCAAGAATTTCCCAGTCATGCCCCAATCCGCGCGTCAGGGCCTCTGGCCGGGGATCGGCGCTGAAGGCGGCCAGATAGCCCTTTGGATGACCCAGACTATCGGGCGGGCTGCTGAGGTCAAGCGCGGCCATACGCGCCGACAGGATGCCGTTCAGCCCGGCCTTGCCGGGGTGAATGGACTTGGTATCGGAGCCGGTTTCGAAGAACGTATTCAGTCCGGCAGCCTGCGTGGCCGCGTGGCCAAGTGCCGTTTCGGTCTGCGCGGCGTCCAGCCCCATTGCGCGGCTTGCGGCGGCGGCGGCGCCGAAGGTGCCGTTGGTGGCGGTTGAATGCCAAAACCTGTAATGCGTGGGCATCACCGCCATGCCGATACGCGCGGCCACCTCGTAACCGGCGATCATCGCGGTGATCAACTGTGGCCCGCTGCCACCGGCCTGTTCGGTGGCGGCAAGCGCGGCTGGCGCAACGACCGAGCCCACATGGATCAGCGCGCGTTTGTGGGTGTCATCGTAATCGGTGGCGTTGATCAGAATGCCATTGGCCAGAGCGGCAAGCGCGGGATCGGAGGGTGCGCCGCCTATTATGCTGGCTGAACCACTGGCATGAAACCCTGCCACAAGCTGCATCGCGCGGTTGGCCTTGGCGGGGTCTTCGGCGTGGGCAGAAATGGCGCAGCCCACGGCATCCAGCAGAAACCGGCACGCCTGATGCACCGCCTCGGGCGGCAGATCGTCAAAGCGCATATTGGCCACAAAGGCAGACAGCTGTGCAGTGGGAGTCGTAATCATTGGGTGCAGTCCTTTTCTGTCGGGCGGCGCGCCGCACAAGACTTGTGTCGCAATCACCGTGCCGTTTCCTGCGGTGCCGGGCTGGATAGCTGCAATATGTTGTCAAATTGCATGATTGACATATTGTCGGACAATATGGCCACTTCTCGCCCGACAAGGAGGATTCGATGCCACAGGCCCTGCCGCTAAACCGTGACAACGTGACCCTGAGCGCCCGGCTTGTTTTGGCCATGCGCGACGCCATTGTTGACGGTGATCTGGCCCCTGGCCAAAACCTGAGCGAACGCGCCCTGTGCGACATGTTCGGCGTCAGCCGCAGCCTTGTGCGCGAGGCCCTCAAGGCGCTGGCCGCCGAAGACCTTATTGTTCATGTCCCGCACAAGGGGCCAATGGTGGCGCGACTTGACAGCAAGCAGGCACAGGACCTGTACCGCGTGCGCGGCGCGATCGAGGGGCTGGCTTGTGTCGAGTTTATCGCGAACGCCACCCCCGACGAACGCCGAGAGCTGACACAGATCACTGACCGTCTGGCACAACTGGTGGCCGATGAGGTCTCGGAGCGGGCAATAGTGGCGGCCAAGAACGATTTCTACAGCTGCCTGATCACAGGCACCCGAAACCAGGCACTTGCCAAGATTTTCACCCAGCTAAACAACCGTGTCGTTCTGCTGCGTCGAAGGTCCCTGGCGCAAAAGGGGCGGCTGCCGAAAATGCTGAAGGAAATCCAAGACATTGTCGCGGCCATCGACCGAGGTGACGCCGCCGCTGCCCGCCACCTGGCCGAGGCGCATGTCGCCTCTGCAGCGCAGGCGGCGGATGACAGTTTTGCCGATCTGAACAACCACACCAATCCATGAAAGGATACTGCAATGGACAAGGCAACATATGAAAAGGGCCTTGAGGTTCGCCGGGCGACCTTGGGCGACGAATATGTCGACAAGGCGCTGGCCAATGCCGACGATTTCGGCCGCGATTATCAGGATCTGGTGACAACCTATTGCTGGGGCGAGATATGGGGCCGCGAGGGCCTGGATCGCAAGACGCGCTCGACCATCAATATCGCGATGATCGCATCGCTGAACCGTCAGCACGAACTGGCGGCCCATATTCGCGGGGCGATCAACAACGGGCTGACACCCGACGACATCAAGGAAATTCTGCTGCAGGTCGGCATCTATGCCGGGGTTCCGGCAATGGTCGACAGTTTCCGCGTCGCGCGCACCGTTCTGGGAGAGATGAATGAAATCTGAGATCGGCACAAAGCTGGGCTTCGTGGGAATCGGGACCATGGGTGCGCCTATGGTTCAGTGTCTGGTGCGGGCGGGCTATCGCCCGTTGCTGTTCGATATCAACCACGAGGCCGCGCAAAACGTGGCGGTCGAAACTGGGCTTGAGGTGATCGACAGCCTGCCAAATCTGGGCCGCGCCTGTGATATCGTCATCCTGATGCTGCCGCATTCGGGTATCGTGCGCCGGGTCTGTCTGGGGGAGGGCGCGGACGCGCCCGGCCTGATTGACGGGCTCAGGCCGGGCGCGATCATCGTTGATATGAGTTCATCTGACCCGATGGAAACTCGCAAGCTGGCCCCGGATCTGGCGCAGGCCGGGATCACCTTGCTGGATGCGCCGGTATCGGGTGGGCTGCGCAAGGCGATCGCGGGCACGCTGAGCATTCTACTGGGCGGTGACGATAGCGCCGCCGTGCGCCGCGTGACACCCATTCTGGAGACGATGGGCACGGCGGTGCTGACGGGGCCTCTGGCCTCTGGGCATGCGTCGAAGGCGCTGAACAACTATGTCTCGGCCGCCGGTCTGGCCGCCGCCTGCGAGGCACTGATCGTGGGACGCAGGTTTGGCCTGAACCCGGAAACGCTGGTCGATGTGCTGAATGTCTCGACCGGGCGGAACAATTCGACCGAGAACAAGCTGAAGCAATTCGTGCTGAACGGGGCGTTCCGCGAGGCTGGTTTCGCGCTGGGGCTGATGGCAAAGGATGTGGCGCTGGCCAAATCCCTGTCGAACGATCTGGGCCTTGATCTGCCGTGCCTGGACAAGGTCAGTGGCCTTTGGTCCGATGCTCGCGTGCATCTGGACAAGGAGGCCGACCATACCGAGATATTCAGCTATCTCGAAACGCTGGCGGAGCGCGATGGCGGCTGATCTGACCCGGTGGGTCGCGCGCGCGGCGGCGGACCCGGTTCTGGCCTGGCACTGTCGCGGCCTGTCGCTGCGGTTGTGCCTGCGCTGCGGGCCGGTCACTGCGGGGCTCTTGCTGTGTGATGAACCCCGGCCCCTTGCCGGCGATGACCTTCGGAACCCGGATATCGCCATAACGGGCGATACGGCGGGGTTTGACCGGTTGATGCGGCCCGACCCGCCGCCGGGCAGCCATTCGTTCGGGGCGCTGTTGCGCCATGACACCGGCCTGGCGATTACCGCCCAGCCGGTGCCGCAGGCACAGGCGCTGGCGGCACTTGAGCGATTGGTCGAACTGGCGCGGCCCGAACGGGCCGATCCTGCGGGGCACGGGTTTGCCCATGATCCTGCCACGGTGACCGGGCGGCGCGCGATGCTGCGCCGTGGCAGCGGGGCCAGGGCGATGTTGCACTGGATCGAGGCAGGAAACAGCGGGCCGACGGTGGTGTTTCTGCACACCGCCGGGGCGGACAGCCGGCAATACCTGCACCAGCTGGCCGATACCGAATTGCAGGGGCGCTATCGCATGATGGCCTTTGACCTGCCATGGCATGGGATGTCCTCGGGCGAGGATGGCCGCGAGACGACTGTTGGATATCGCCTGACCGAGGCCGCCTATCTGGACTGGTGCGTTACCTTTATCGAGCAGGTGGCGGGCGGGCCTGTCATTCTTGCAGGCTGTTCGATGGGCGCGACAATGGCGCTGACCGTGACGGCCCGGCGCCCCGATCTGGTGCGCGGCTGCATCGCGCTTGAGGCGCCGATGACGGCACCGGGCCGGCGCAGCGACCTGTTGACCGATGCGCGCATCGCCGACAGCCAGCACAACCCGGCCTATGTGCGCGCGATGCTGGGTCCGGTCTGCCCGCAGACCCAACGCGATGAGGCCTGCGCGATCTATGCACAGGCGCGGCCCGGTGTTTATATGGGCGATCTTTCCTATTACAGCGATGAATACGACGGCGCGAGCATTGCCGCGCCGCTGCGCGCGGCGGACCGTCCGCTGGCGCTGTTGACCGGCAGCTATGATTACTCTGCCTCGCCGGACAACACTCGTGCCCTGTGCCGGGCCATCGGCACGGACAAGGTGTGGTTCAGGGAAATGCAGGGGCTTGGCCATTTCCCGATGATCGAAGACCCAACCGCCTTTCGGCCCCATTTTCTGGCGGCGTTACAGCAGATAGAGAGGGGGCGGCCATGACCATGGTGCCCGAGTACGAGGTCTATGCGATTCAATATGCCCGCGCGATTCGGCCCTCATCGGATTATTTTCTGGGCACCGATCCGCATGAGGGACCAGCGCCGATTTTCTATTATGTCTGGCTGATCCGAAACGCGAACCGTTGCATTCTGGTTGATACCGGGTTTGACGCGCAGCGCGCGCAGGCGCGCGGACGAGAGTTTCAGCAATGCCCGACCGAGGGCTTGCGCAGTCTTGGGGTGGACCCGGCGGAAATCGACACGGTGGTCATCACCCATCTGCATTATGACCATGCGGGAAATCTGAACCTTTTCCCCAACGCGCGCTTTGTCTTGCAGGACGAAGAGATGCGCTTTGCCACCGGGCGGCACATGCGTCACAGCCTGATCCAAGCTCCGTTCGAGTTGTCGGATGTGCTGGACATGGTCACGCATAATTATGCGGGCCGGGTGCGGTTTGTGGATGATGCGCATGACTTGGCAAGGGGAGTGCGCCTGCATCATGTGCCGGGCCATTCGATGGGGCTTCAGGCGGTGACGGTCAACACTCGCCGCGGGCGGCTGTGTCTTGCGTCGGACGCGGCGCATTTCTTTGACAATATCGCGCTTGGCAACCCGTTCCGGATCACCACTCATGTGGCGCAGACACTGGAAGGCCATGACCGCGTGCTGGAGCTTGCCGGCGGCTATGACAGGCTGATCCCCGGCCATGACCCGAAAGTGGCAGAACTGTATCCGGCCCACCCCCGTAACGACCTGATTTTCTTGCTGCATGAGCCACCCGGCCACAGCCCGGCGCCGGCCTGATTGCCGCGTGGGCAGCAGATGGTTCAGGGTTCAAGAATGATCTTGCCGTGCGCGCGCCCCTCTTTCAGGCGTTCGAGCGCCTTTTCAAACTGCGCCAGGGGCAGGGTATCGGCGATCTGCGGCGACAGCTTGCCTTGGGACCAAAGCGCATAGATCTCCTGCTGCACGCGCTGCACCCAGACCGGGGCGCGTTCACGGTAGTCAGACCATTGCAGCCCCGAGACAGTGATATTCTTGACCAGCAGGTAATTGGCCTGGATCGTCGGAATATCGCCCGCCGCAAAACCCACCACTACCAGCCGGCCGCGCCACGCCAGGGCGCGCAGCGCAGCCTTGGTCACCGCGCCGCCCACCGGGTCAATCACGATATCCGCACCATGCCCGTCGGTGGCCGCGCGCACCTGATCGCGCATGCCGTCGCGCAGGTTGTCCATCTCAAGGTCGATCGTGGCGTCACAGCCCGCGGCGCGGGCCAGTTCCGCGTTGCGCGCGCCCTTGACCCCGCCGATGACACAGCCAGCCCCCAGCGCGCGGGCCAGTTGCACGCTGGCTGATCCAACACCGCCCGACGCGCCCAGCACCAGCACCGTGTCGCCGGGTTTCATCGCGGCGTGTTCGATCAGGGCGAAATGCGCCGTCTGATAGACGAGCCCAAGCGCCGCGCCGATGGCAAAGGGCATTTCGGCGGGCATCGGGTGGCAGTTTTGGGCGTTGACTGCGATTTGTTCCGCATAGGTGCCGTATTCGGACTGCATTGCCACATGATCACCCACGCACAGCCCGCTGACATCGGACCCAACCGCCGAAATCACTCCGGTGCCGGCCTTGCCCGGCGAAAAGGGAAGTGGGGGTTTTACCTGGTATTTTCCCTCCATCACCAGGATGTCGGGATAATTTACCTCGGTGGCGCGCAGATCAACGACAACCTCGTGCGCGGCGGGTTGGGGTGTGGGCCGCTCTTCGATCGCGGCCTGCCCGATCGGCCCGAATTCACGAACCAGAACAGCTTTCATTCCATATCTCCTTTGTGGCGGGTGGTTGCCTCGGGGGCCATGTCATTATCGGCGCCAAGCGCCGGGGCGCGGGCGGCGTGCGGCGCGGCGCGAAACTGTCCGACCACCGGCACGGGCAGGGCGATCTGGCGCACACCATCGGTGTTTTCCACCTCGTGGTCCAGCAGGCCGCGGCGTTGGAAATGGGGGTCTTGCAGCGCTTCTTGCAGGGTCTGGACAACCGTGCAGCAGCAATCAGCGCGTTCGAACACGGCGCGCCAGTGATCGGCGGGTTCACCGGCAATGCGGGTGGCAACGGCCTGTGCCGTAGCGTCAGGATCACGCCTGTCGTCGTACAGGTCGGCGGGCAGGCCGATGGCATCGATGAAGACCTGCCAGAATTTCTGCTCGATAGGGGCGGCGGCGACAAAACGGCCATCGCTGGTGGGATAAAGCCGATACCGGGGCGATCCGCCAGTGACCAACGCATCGCCATTGCCTGGCCACTGGCCGGTGGCCTGCCCCTCGCCCAAGGCCCAGTACATGAACGGAAACAGGTTGTCGGACATCGATATGTCCAGGTGTGCGCCCTTGCCGGTCCGGTCGCGGTCGCGCAGGGCCAGCAGGATGTTGAACACCGCCGGATAGGTGCCGCCCGCGATATCGGCGATCAGTGCGGGGGGCAGAACGGGGGCCTGCGGGCCGCCACAGCTGAGAGCCAGAAGACCACTGTCACCGATATAGTTCAGGTCATGCCCGGCGCGGACTGCTTTTGGCCCCGATTGCCCGTAGCCGGTGATCGAACAATAGATGATCCGGGGGTTGATGGCAGCGATATCCTCGTAGCTCAGGCCCAGACGGTCCATGACACCGGGGCGGAACTGTTCAACGATGATATCGGCCTCTTTCAGCAGCGGGACCAGGCGGGCGCGCTGATCCGGGTCTTTCAGGTCCAGCGCCAGCGATTTCTTGCCGCGGTTCAGCATGGCGAAATTGGCGCTGTCCTGACCCCATTTCGGGTCATAATCGCGCATTTCCTCGCCGCGTCCGGGGCGTTCGATCTTGATCACCTCGGCCCCGGCCTCGGCCAGAAACAGGGTGGCCATTGGACCGGGCAGCAGGGTCGAGAAATCCAGAACGCGAATATCCTTGAGAGGTGCCGTCATCGTGTCATGCCCCTGTGCTGTTCCGGCAGATTGCGTGGGCCCGCCCCCCGACAGGGACAGGCCCAATGTTTACAGACGGGTTTTCAGCCATTTTGCCAGAACGCCGACGATGCCTTCGCGGAAGACCAGCACGCAGACGATGAACACCATCCCCTGAATGATCAGCACAAGTGAACCCAGATCGGCCAGATAGTTCTGCATCGCCACGACCACCCCCGCCCCGACAATCGGCCCAAAGATCGAGCCCAGGCCGCCGATCAGGGTCATCAGGACAACCTCGCCGGACATGGTCCAATGCACATCGACCAGCGAGGCCAGATGAAACACCAGCGCCTTGGTGCCGCCTGCAAGCCCCGACAGGGCCGCCGATATGATGAACGTCACCAGCTTGTAGCGCTGTACCTGATACCCGAGCGAGATCATGCGCTGTTCGTTCTCACGGATGCCCTTCAGCACCTCGCCGAAGGGCGAATGGATTACCCGGTATACGAAAAAGATGCCGGCCATGAAGATCGCCGCGACCAGCCAGTAGAACACCCTGTCGGAAGACAGGTCCACAAGGCCGAACAGTGAATTGCGCGGGATGCTCTGCAAGCCATCCTCGCCCCCGGTGATGGGCGATTGCAGGGCATAGAAATACACCATCTGCGCAAAGGCCAGCGTGATCATGGCGAAGTAGATGCCGCGGCTCTTGATCGCCAGAAACCCAAATACCGCCCCCATCACCGCGGCGACCAGGACCGCAAAGCCGATGGCCAGTTCAGGTGGCCAGCCCCAGACCTTGGCGGCATGGCCGGTGGCATAGGCCGCACCGCCAAAGAAGGCCGCGTGCCCGAAGGACAACAAGCCGCCAAAGCCCAGCATCAGGTTGAACGCCATGGCAAACAGCGCAAAACACAGAAATTTCATCACAAAAACCGGATACAGAAACTGCGGCGCAATCACGACGAGTGCAGCGATCAGGGCAAAGACAAACATGTGATGCCGGGCCGTCCGCCTGCGGCCGCCGGTCTTACCCTGCAGCTGCGTCGGGGTTGTTGGTTCGATATGATGCGACATGATTTAGACCTCCCGCCCGAAGATGCCGCTGGGTTTCAGCAGCAGCACAAGCGCCATGATGACGAAAATGATCGTTGTGGACGCCTCGGGGTAGAAAACCTTGGTCAGGCCCTCGACCAGCCCCAGGGAAAACCCCCCGAGGATCGCACCTATGATCGACCCCATGCCGCCGATCACGATGACGGCGAACACCACGATGATGAGGTCGTTGCCCATCACCGGGTTGACCGAATAGACAGGTGCGGCCAACACCCCAGCAAAGGCGGCCAGCGCTACCCCGAACCCGTAGGTCAGCGTGATCAGCATCGGCACATTGATGCCGAAGGCGCTGACCATTTCAGGATTTTCCGTTGCCGCCCGCAGGTAAGAGCCAAGCCGGGTCTTTTCGATCAGGAACCATGTGCCAAAGCACACGATCACAGCCATCACGATGATGAAGGCGCGATAGATGGGCAGGAACATGAAACCCAGATTGATAACGCCGGTCAGTGCCGCCGGTATCGGATAGGGCTTGCCCGATACGCCATAGAAGTTCTGGAACAGCCCGGCGATGACCAGCGTCAGACCAAACGTCAGAAGCAGGCTGTAGAGATGATCGAGTTCATGCAGCGGGCGCAGCAAGGTGCGTTCGATCACCATGCCGATCCCGCCCACGATCAGCGGTGACACCACAAGCGCGGCCCAGAACGGGATGCCCAGATATGTCAGCAGCATCCAAGCAACAAAGGCCCCCATCATGTAAAGCGCACCATGCGCGAAGTTGATGATGTTCAACAGGCCAAAGATCACTGCCAGCCCAAGGCTCAGCACGGCATAGAAGGCCCCGTTGATCAGCCCAAGAAGCACTTGGCCAAACAGCGCCTGCGGCGGAATTCCCAATAGCTCGAACATGACTGATTTCCTTATATGCCAAGATAACCTTGGATCTTGCCCAGGTTGTCCGTGACCTCATCATTGCGGATTTCGTCGATGACGCGGCCTTCCTGAACGATGTAATGGCGGTCTGCGAGTTCGCGGGCGAAATGAAAATTCTGTTCGACCAGCAAAATGGTGAACCCTGCCTTTTTCAGTCGCCGCACGGTACGGCCGATCTGGTGGATGATCACCGGGGCCAGTCCCTCGGTTGGTTCGTCCATCAGCATAAAGCGCGCCCCGGTCCGCAGGATGCGCGCGATCGACAGCATCTGCTGTTCGCCGCCCGACAGCTTGTTGCCGTAACTGTCCAGCCGTTCCTTTAGGTTGGGGAACAGTTCGTAGATTGCGGGCAGCTCAAACCCGCCCTCGGCCACCTTGGGTGGCAAAAGCAGGTTTTCCATCACCGACAGACTGCCGAATATCCCGCGATCATCCGGCACATAGCCCACGCCCATTTTCGCGATGGTTCGCGCAGGCGCGTCGATAAGCTCGCTGCCCTGAAAACGAATGCTGCCGCTGCGGTTCTTGAGCAGGCCCATGATCGCCTTGAGCGTGGTGGTCTTGCCCGCGCCGTTGCGGCCCAGCAGGGTAACAACCTCGCCGGCGTCAACACGCAGGCTCACGTCATGCAGCACGTGGCTTTCGCCGTACCAGCCGTTCAGGCCCGACACCTCAAGCATGGTGCCGGATTGCGAGGCGGGCGCAATGGTGCCGGGGTGTTCAGTCGTATGTGTCATGGGGCTCTCCGATATAGGCCTCGACCACGGCGGGGTTTTGCGACACCGCGGCATAATCGCCCTCGGCCAGGATCGCCCCCTGCGCCAGCACGGTGATCTGGTCCGACAAGGTGGCGACGACAGACAGGTTGTGTTCCACCATCAGAACCGTTCTGGTCTGCGCGACCCGTTTGATCAGTTCAGTGGTGCGTCCGATATCCTCTTGCCCCATCCCGGCCAGAGGTTCATCCAGCAACAGCAGCTGCGGATCCAGCGCCAGCGTGGTCGCGATTTCCAGTGCGCGCTTGCGCCCATAGGGCAGGTCGGCGGCGCGCGCGTGCATGACATTGGCCAATCCGACCTCTTGCAGCAACGCCATGGCTTCGTCCTCAAGCGCGTGCAGGCATTTGACAGAGCGCCAGAAATCGAACGAGGGGCCATGAACGCGCCGTTGCAGGGCCAGTCGCACGTTTTCCAGCACGCTCATGCTGCCGAATACTGCCGAAATCTGGAATGACCTTACCATTCCCTTGCGCGCAATCGTCGCTGGAGACAGGTCGGTCACATCCTGACCTTCATAGGTTATGGTGCCGCTGGTTGGCGTCAGGAACTTGGTCAAAAGGCTGAAACAGGTCGTCTTGCCTGCCCCGTTCGGACCAATCAGTGCGTGTATCGTGTGACGCCGTACAGAAAAGTCCACGTTATCTACGGCTCTTATGCCCCCGAAGACCTTGGTCAAACCCTTGGCCGTGAGAACATAATCAGCCCCGTTTTCATGGCGAGATGTCATGGGATTGATTTCCTTGACCTAAGGCGGCGCCCCGGTGAAAAGGCGCCGCCGGTGTCAGACTGTCAGCCGTTCACAAGAGAGCAGGTGCTCTTTTCAAGCGGCATGTAGGCTTCTTCAGCGGGGATTTCGCGCAGCACGCGGGCCACGTCATCGTCGTTCTGGGCCTCGTCCGGCGCTTTGACCTGTGCCAGATACATCGTGTGCATCATGCGGCCATCTTCGCGAATATAGCCATCATGGGCGAAGAAATCGTTGATCGGATTCTCGCCCATCCACTTGCGTATGGTGGCCGTGTCGTCGGTGCCCGTTGCTTCGACCGCCTTCAGATAGTGGGTGACGGCGGAATAGAACCCGGCATGGATCATCGTGGGCATGCTGCCGTGACGTTCCTTGAACCGCTCAGCAAAGGCGCGGGTTTCATCGTCATGATCCCAGTAGAACCCGGTGGTGTAGGTCAAGCCCTGAGCCACATCCAGCCCAAGTGCGTAGATGTCGGTGAGAAACACCAGCATCCCCGCGATGGTCTGGCCGCCCTGCACAACGCCGAATTCGCTGGCCTGTTTCACGGCCGTACTGAAATCGGTGCCGGCATTGGCAAAGGCCACCACATCCGCACCCGAGGACTGCGCCTGAAGGATGAACGAACTGAAATCGGTGCCCTTGAACGGGTGACGCACGGTGCCCACCACATTGCCGCCAAGTTCCTGCACGACATTGGCGGTGTTTTCTTCAAGAGAATGACCAAAAGCGTAGTCGGCGGTAATGAAATACCATTCGGTCAACCCGCTCTTCACGATGGCGTTGCCGGTGCCGGTGGCCAGCGCGAAGGTGTCATAGACATAGTGAATGCCGGTCTCCGTGCATTCTGCGTTGGTCAGCGCGGTCGATGCCGACCCCGCCGCAATCGTCAGGACAGTCTTTTCCTTGCCGATGTTCTGAATGGCGATCGCAGCGGCCGAGTCGGTGGATTCGATTATCATATCGACGCCGCTCTGATCGATCCATTCCCGCGCCAGGTTCGATGCCACATCAACCCGGTTCTGATAATTGGCCGACAGCAATTCAATCGGCTTGCCGCTCACGGTGCCGCCGAAATCCTCGATCGCCATTTCCGCGGCGACCACTGCGCCCATGCCGCCATTGGCGGAATAGACACCGGTCATATCGACCATGGCGCCGATCTTGACGGTGTCGCCCGATATGTCCTGTGCCGTGGCAAACCCTGTCGACAACGCAAGTGTCGCGGTTATCCCTGTCAATAGTTTCATTCTCTGATCTCCTCCATAGGATCGGATAGTCTCGTGACCGTGTTTAGTTGGCCCACCCAAAACCACGCAACAAGCATGCCATTACCTTCTTCTTTCCAACGAATGCTCCGATTTTCCCTCGGATACAGGCAGGAAATCAGAAATACGGGCACCGATCTTTGCGACTGTGCAGATCAGAAAGTGCGCCCCGCCCAAGCAAATGCCCGCGCCGGGCAGAATGGCGGCCCCGTACGGGGCCGCGCCAGCCATGTTCATTTAACATGGAGTTATTGAGAACAGGATGCGCACGCATGTGTCTTTTTCAAGAACAGCGGCGTGCTCCGGGTCAGGCTGCCTCTAGCGTCAGCGCGATCCCTTGCCCCACGCCGATGCACATTGCGGCCAGTGCGCGCTGCCCGCCTGTCAGGTGCAGTTCAAGCGCCGCAGTGCCTGCCAGCCGCGCGCCCGACATGCCAAGGGGATGCCCCAAGGCAATCGCGCCGCCATTGGGATTGACGCGCGGGTCGTCATCCGCGATTGACAAATCACGCACCGTGGCAAGTGCCTGGCTGGCGAAGGCCTCGTTCAGTTCGATGACATCGAAATCCTTCACCGACAGCCCCAGCCGTGTCATCAGCTTTTTCGATGCGGGCGCGGGGCCAATCCCCATGATGCGCGGTGCGACACCTGTCGTCGCCCCGCCCGTGATACGGGCAAGCGGTGTCAGGCCATACGCTTTGACCGCCGCGCTTGACGCCAGCACCAGCCCTGCCGCCCCGTCATTGACGCCCGAGGCATTGCCCGCTGTCACGGTTCCGCCCTTGCGGAAGGGAGCGGGCAGTTTCGCCAGGCTCTCTGCCGTGGTGCCGGGGCGGGGGTGTTCATCTTGCTCCACGATGCGCGGATCGCCCTTGCGCTGCGGGATGGTGACCGGTGTGATCTCTTGCGCCACCCGCCCGCTGTCAATCGCGGCACCCGCACGCTGTTGCGAGCGCAGTGCGAACGCATCCTGATCTGCGCGGCTGATGACGAACTCCTCCGCCACGTTTTCGGCGGTTTCAGGCATTGAATCGGTGCCATGCGCCTCTTTCATCAGCGGGTTGACGAAGCGCCAGCCGATGGTGGTGTCGAAAATGGCGGTGTTGCGCGAAAAGGCCGTGTCGGCCTTGGGCATGACAAAGGGTGCGCGGCTCATGCTTTCGACGCCGCCCGCGAGGATCAGGTCGGCCTCGCCGGTGCGGATGGCCCGCGCCCCGGCAATCACGGCATCCATGCCCGAGCCGCAAAGGCGGTTGATCGTGGTGCCCGACACCCCCTCGGGCAGCCCCGCCAGCAACAGCGACATGCGCGCAACATTGCGGTTGTCTTCGCCGGCCTGGTTGGCACAGCCGAAAATCACGTCATCTACCGCTGCCCAATCGACTTGTGGGTTGCGGTCCATCAGCGCGCGCAAGGGCACGGCCCCCAGATCATCGGCGCGCACGGCCGATAGGGCACCGCCAAAGCGGCCGATGGGGGTACGGATATAATCGCAGATAAAGGCGTCTTGCATAGTCAACTCCTGTTTGCCGGCTCTGGGCTCGGTGATGCCCCTGATATCACGCAAATCCGGTGCCAGTCACGGGGGGGCAGGGGTCAAACTTCGGGCTGTGCCTGTGCAGCTTTCATGCGGCGGCGCACCGACGAGGGGGGGATGCGCAGCATCCGGCGGTATTTGGCGATCGTCCGGCGCGCGATGGTGATGCCTGAGCGGTCCAGCGCGCTGACGATGGCGTCATCCGACAGGATCGCGTCAGGCCGCTCTGCGTCGATCAGCGCTCTGATTCGGCTACGCACGGCAGCGCCTGACACTTGCCCGCCCCCGCCCGTGGCGGCCAGCCCTTCGGAAAACAGGGACTTAATCGCCACCAGCCCCCGTGGCCCCAGAATATACTTGTTGGCGATAGCTCGGGACACGGTGGATTGATGAACGCCCACCGCATCAGCGATATCGCGCAGGCACAAGGGCCGCAGACTGGCCGCGCCGTGCAGAAAGAAATCGCGCTGCTGCGCGACCAGTTCGGTTGCGACCCGCAGGATGGTCTGGGCGCGCATATCCAGATTGCGCACCAGCAAGGTTGCATCGCGCAGGCAATCGGCGATGAATTTTTTCTCGTACTGTTGACGGGCCTTTGGCCGGAGAAGCGCGTGATACTCGCGATCAACCAGCGCACGCGGCAGAACATCGGGGTTCAGTTCAACCCGAAAACCCCCGTCGCGCGCCCGAGACAGCACAATATCCGGCAACGCCAAAGGCACCGGGGCGCTGTCAAACTGACGGCCCGGCGCCGGGTTCAGTTGTTTCAGCCGGGCAATCATCGCTATGACATCATTCCGGTCACAGCCGCATTTGCGCGCCAGCGCGTCAAAGTCATAGGTTTCGAGCAGGGGCAGATTTGCCAGCAGGCAGGCCCGCTTGTCGGTCAGTTCACTCCGCTCTTGCAGTTGCAGGCGCAGACATTCGGCCAGATCACGGGCCGCCACTCCACACGGGTCGAACTGCTGAATGCGGGCCAGCACCTCAAGCACGGGGCGTTCGGGCAGGCCAAGGGTGCGCGCGATGTCGCTAACGGGGTGACGCAGATAGCCGCTTGGCTCGATCGCCTCGATGATTTCGGCGGCGATCACGCGGTTCTGCGGGCGCCTGAAGGTCAGCATCGCCTGATCCAGCAGATGCTCGCGCAGGGTGACGGGGCGCGCACAGGTTTCTGCGATGTCGGGCAGATCGCCGGATGCGGCCGCCCCTGCGGGGGGCAACGCGGCTGACCGCGCATAGGTGGCCTGCGCCGCCTTGCCGGGCACCGGAAAGCTGAGATCGAGCAGCGGGTTTCTTTCGGCTTCGTCGGCTAGGAATGCGTGCAGGTCCTGACTGTTCATCTGCAATATCTTGATGGACTGGATCGCCTGTTGCGACAGCTTCAGGGTTTGCGTCTGGCGCAGCTGTTGCCCGATCTGAAGTTGCATTGCGTCCTCCCCCGTTGTCGCGCGCGCCTTGGGTGCGTGACCCGCGCCGCGGGATCGACAACATGATAGTCATAATAGTCACTAAGCAAAAACCGTGCCATAGGCGCAGGCCAATTGTCCAACAGCTTCGCGCCATGGGGTGTTGTCAAGGCGGGCGATTTTCGACAGAGTTGTCCGAATTGTGGACATCGCCCGCCTGTCGCCCGGTCGGGAGGTCAGTAGGATTACAGCATGACCCGCGACAAAACGCAAAATGTCAAAGGACTGATCATCGTCGGTGATGATGGGGATGTCATCTTGCAACTGGGCGTGGGGCAGGATCGGCGGCTGATATCGATGGTCAGTGACCCCGACTGGATGACCGAGGCGATGGAACGTCGTATTGTTCCCGCGCTGCTGACGGATGCGCAGTATGTGGTGCTTGTCACGCCGGTTCAGGACGGGCGGCTGGTTTTGTTTTTCGATGCGGTGACGGATACGGTGCTGCGGTTTTTCACGCAGGTCGATTTTGCCTTTGATATCATCGATCACATCCTGAACGATCCCTATGACGCGATGGCCGTCATCGACGCCAAGGCGCGGCTGGTGTTCGTATCGCCCGTGCATGAAAAATTCTTTGGCCTGAAAACCGGCGAAGGCGTGGGCCGGAACGTGCGTGATGTTATTCAGAATACCCGGTTGCATCATGTGGTGCGCACCGGGGTTGCCGAGGTGGGCCAGATACAAAGGATGCGCGACAGCGAACGCGTCGTATCCCGCCACCCGATCAAGCATGACGGGATGGTGATGGGCGCCATCGGGCGCGTGATGTTCAAGGGACCGCAGCAGGTTGAGGCGCTGGCGCGTCGGATCAACGTGCTGGAAAAAGAGATTGCCAGCTATCGCACCGAACGCAAGGCCAGTGAACACGCCGAGGCGTTTCTGAAGGCCATCGTCGGCCAGAGCCCGGCCATCGAGGCGGTGCGCGACCAGATTCGCAAGGTCGCACCGCTGGATATTCCGGTGCTGGTCCAGGGTGAGTCCGGCACCGGCAAGGAACTGGTGGCAAAGGCGCTGCACGCGCTGAGCCCGCGCAGCAAGGGGCGGCTGATCACGGTAAATGCCGCGGCCCTGCCTGCCTCTTTGGTCGAAAGCGAGCTTTTCGGATACGAACCCGGATCGTTCACCGGGGCCGACAGCAAGGGTCGGCTTGGCAAATTCGAACAGGCCGACAGGGGCACTATCTTTCTGGATGAGATCGGGGACATGCCGCTTGAGGTGCAATCCAAGCTGCTGCGCGTGTTGCAGGACAAGATCGTCGAGCGCGTCGGCGGCGAAAACCCGCGGCAGGTCGATTTCCGGCTGATCAGCGCCACAAACCGCGACCTGGAACGCTTTATCGAGCAAGAAAAATTCCGCCTGGACCTGTTCTATCGGATCAGCCCGGTGATCATCAGGATGCCCACCCTGGCTGAACGTATCGAAGACATTCCGCTGTTGCTGGACCATTTCCTGACAGAGCTGTCAGCCCATTACGACCGCCCCATGCCCGAGGTCGAGGATGCGGTGCCTGATTTGATGATGGGGCGAGCCTGGCCGGGCAATGTGCGCGAATTGCACCATGTTATCGAACGCGCCTTTGTCTTTGCCGAGAACGGCTGGCTGCGGGTGGTGGATTTTGAACAAGCCGGCCTTGCCGCGCCGCCCCGCCGCATCGCCACCGCGTCTGCGGCGGCCCCCGACCTGGCCGATGGCGGATCTCTCAAGGATGTTCTGGGCCAACTGGAACACAAGCTGATCGCCGATGCGATGATCCGGTTCAACGGCAACAAGAAAAAGGTGGCCGAACATCTGGGGATCTCGCGCTCGTATCTCTACAAGAAACTGGAAGAGGATTTCGAGGCTTAGGCGTGCCCGCGCTGCGAACGTTATCGCGTACACTTGACCGCACCAGCGACACATGCCGCGCAACACGTGCGTGTGCAGAATTTTTTGCGGCCACTTGCCCCCTGTAAGGCCTTGCTTCTGCGAAATTGGCATGCGGTTTGCGTCACCTTTGTCAGGCTGATTTGGAAAAGGTGAAAATATGGAGAACCGCAATCCTGACGACGCGCGTGACCGGCCCGGTTTACCGTGTGATACGCTGCCGGTCTGGAAGACCGGGCAGGGGTTCAGGTTTCTTGACGGGGTGCGCGTTGTCGATCTGACGACATCCATCGCGGGCCCCTATGCCACGATGCTGTTATCCGATTTCGGCGCCGAGGTGATCAAGGTTGAACGCCCCAGCGGGGATGACGCGCGTCATTGGGGGCCGCCGTTTCTGAACGATACATCGCTGTGGTTTGCGTCGGTCAACCGCAACAAGAAAAGCGTGGCGCTTGATCTGAGTTCGGACGAGGGGCGCGCGCAGCTGATGGATCTGATCCGGTCGGCCGATGTGTTCGTCACCAACCAGCCGCCGGACGTGCAGCGCAAGTTGCGTCTGGATCATGACAGCATTCGCGAGGTGCGCGAGGATGTGGTATTCGTGTCGATCACCGGCTTCGGGCTGAGCGGCCGCCGCGCCGAGCTGACCTGTTACGACCTGATCGCCGAAGGGTATTCCGGCGTCATGGACCTTACCGGGCAAGCCGATGGCCCGCCGCAAAAGATCGGTGCGCCCGCAGCGGACATGCTGGCCGGGCAGGATGCCGCCACGGCCACGATCGCCGCGCTGTTCGACCGCGCACGCACCGGCAAGGGCCGCAAGATTGATGTCAGCCTGGTCGAAAGCATGACGCGGTTTCTCAGTTGCCGCCTGTCAGCCTATCTTGGTTCTGGCGAGGTGCCGCGCCGCTCGGGGGGCACGGATAGCGTGATCGCCGTTTACCAGTCCTTCGACACGGCTGACCGCCCGATGACGCTGGGACTTGGATCCGATGCGATCTGGGCGCGTTTCTGGAAGGCCTTGAACCAACCCGAGTTCGGCGCACGGCCTGAGTTTTCCAGCAATGCAAAACGCCAGGACCAACGCCCGCAGATCGTCGCGCACATTCAGGACATCCTGCGCGAACGGCCCCGCGCCGAATGGCTGGAAATTTTCGCCAAGGCCCGTGTGCCCGCCGGCCCAATCAACAGCCTGGACGAGGTTGCCGCCGATACCGACCTGCAGGATCGCGGCATGTTCTTTACGATTGAGGACGGTGGTAACAGCCTGCTGCCGCAGATCGGCCTGGGTATACAGGTGGACGGTGCGCCTTGTGTTCCGCGCTCGGCTCCGCCGCGCCTTGGCGAACATAACGAAGAGCTTTTACGTCAGCCCGCCGGCGCGTTGAAGGAATAGCCACCGCAGGCCCTATCGGGCCACTGCAACCCGAAATTGACAGGACAGACAGCATGACATTTTCACAGATCACCTACGAAGAAGACGGCCCCATCGGGACGATCACGCTGAACCGACCGGATCATGGCAACATGTTCACCGAAACCATGTGCCATGAAATCCGCGATTGTATCGAGGGCATCCGCCGCGAGACACGCACCCGGGTGATCGTGCTGACCGGCGCAGGGGAAAAGTTCTTTTGCATCGGTGGTCAGAAGGACGGCATGGAAAAGACCCGGCTTTACGCCGGAACTCTGCCCACGCTTGAAATGTACGAGGCCATCGACAAGCTGCAAAAGCCAGTGATTGCCAGTGTCAACGGTTATGCGGTGGGTGGCGGCAATGTCCTGCAGATGGTCTGCGATGTGACCATCGCCAAGCAAAGCGCCATGTTCCGGCAGGTCGGGCCGATGATGGGGTCGTTCGATGCGGGCTATGGCACATGGTATCTGGAGGATCTGGTCGGCAAGAAGCGAGCCAAGGAAATCTGGTATGCGAACCCCAAGATCAGCGCCGAAGAGGCGCGCGTCATGGGGCTGATCAACCGGATTGCCCCGGATGATGAACTGGCCGCGAAAACCCGTGACTTCGCACTTGAGATTGCCGATCGCGGGGCGTTTGCGCTGGCCTCGATCAAGGGGGCTTTCAATGCCCGGCATGGCGGGGTCGGGGGCTTGTCACGCGTCACCCATGATCTGTTGCTCAGCCAGTACCTGGGGACCGAAGAGTCGAAAGAAATGAAGGCCAGTTTCAATGATCGCCGCAAGCCGGACCCGTCGAAGTTCGGCCAGTGACGGAGGAAGGCATGAAACCTTTTCTGACATTGCACGATCCGGCCGCCGCGCGTGCCTTCTACAAGGCCGGGCTTTGGACCGATGACACATTCTACAGCTTGATGGCGCGGCACGCTGACGCCCGCCCTGATGCCATGGCCCTGCGCGACGGGTCCTGCTGGCTGGACTGGCGCACGCTCAAGGCGCGGGTCGATGCGCTGGCGGATGACCTGTATGAACACGGGATTCTAGCGGGCGACCGGGTGTCGCTATGGCTGTCCAACCGGGCCGAGGTGGTCATTGCCTTTCTGGCCTGCTCGCGCGAGGGGATCGCCTGCAACCCTTCACTACACCGCACCTATACCTGCGACGAGATCATTGACCTACTGAACGAACTTCAGGCAAGCGCCGTGATCACCGAGCCAGGATGGGGCGCCGACCGTGCCACGCGAGATTTTGACGCCATGCTGGCCGACCTGCCTTTCGTCAAAAAGGTCTATACGCCTGATAACTTCCCCACGCATATCACGCAGGTCGATCCGGTGCCGCACTCCAACCCCGACAGTGTCGCCTATCTGGCCTTTACCTCGGGCACGACGGGAAAGCCGAAATGCGTGATGCATTCGTCCAACACGCTGCTGGCCAACGCCCGCGATCTGGTGCGCGACTGGCGGCTGACCCATGACGATACGCTGCTGACACTCAGCCCGCTGTCGCATCATATCGCCTGGGTCGCAGTGGCGCAGTGGCTGGTTTGCGGTGCGCAGCTTGTCACCGACGATCCGCCGCCGGGGGTCAGCCGGCTGGACTGGATCATCGAAACCGGCGCCACCTATGTGCTGGGCGTGCCCACCCACGCCATGGATATTCTGGACGAACAAACCCGGCGCGGCATCCCGCAGATCGGACAGGTGCGCATATTCTACATGGCGGGCTCCCCCATCCCCGAGGTGGTGGCGAAAGCCTTTGCTGATCAGGGGATTACCCCGCAGAACATCTATGGCATGACGGAATCCTCCTCTCATCAATACACGCATCCCGACGATCCAAAGGATGTCTGGATTTCCACCTGTGGCCGGGGCGGCCCGGCCTATGAGGTGCGCATCTGGGACCGCGACAATCCCGAAAAAGAGGTGCCTCCAGGTGAAATTGGTGAAATCGGTGGGCGCGGAGCGGCGTTGATGCTGGGCTATTTCGCCAATCAGGCCGCGACCGAGAAAACCTTCAACCGGCACGGGTATCTGATGTCGGGCGATCTGGGATTGTTCGACGCCGCCGGCAACCTGCGGATCGAGGGCCGGGTCAAGGACGTGATCATTCGCGGTGGCCATAACATCTATCCCTCGCAGATCGAGGCCCGCGCCCTGACGCACCCCGACATCAGCAAGGCGGCGGCCTTTCCCGTGCCAGACGACCGGCTGGGCGAAAAGGTGTGCCTGGCCATCATCGGCAACCTGAGCGGGGCGGAGGTGCTGGAGTATCTGGCCACCGAGGGGCTGTCAAAATTCGACATGCCCGAATGGTTCATCGCGCTGGATGAGCTGCCCCTGACGGCCAGTGGCAAGATCCTCAAGCGCGCGCTGACCGAAATGGTCCGTACGGGCGCGATCATGCCCGAGCCCGTGCGTTACGCGGAAAAGAAGGTATCGACCTCATGACAATCGACCTGACCAAAACCGACGACGGCTGCGCGCTGCTTACGCTGAGCCGGCCCAAGGCGATGAATGCGCTGTCCTTTGACATCCTGCGCCGCATCGGTGCAGCGCTTGATGAGGTGGCTGGCTGGCGCGATGTTCGCGCCCTGCTGATCACCGGCGCGGGGGACAAGGCGTTTTGCGCGGGGGCCGATATCAAGGAACTGCGCAACCGGTCCCTGACCGATCAGAAACGCGGCGCCGAACTGGGACAGGCGGTGTTTGCCCGGCTTGACAGGCTGCCGGTTGCGTCGGTTGCCCTGGTCAACGGCTATGCCTTTGGCGGCGGGGCCGAACTGGCGATGGCCTGCACCTTTCGGTTGGCCAGCCCGAACGCGGTGTTCGGCTTGCCCGAAATCAAGCTGGGCCTGATCCCCGGCTATGGCGGCACGCAGCGCCTGCCCCGTCTGGTGGGCGAGGCGCGCGCGCTTGAAATCATCATGACGGGGCGCAACGTGACCGCGGACGAGGCTGAACGCATCGGCCTGATCAATGCGATTGCCGAGGGTGACCTGATACAGGCCGGCCGGGATTTTGCCGGGCGCTTTACCCGCTACAGCCTGCCGGTGCTGGAATGCGCCCGCCGCGCGGTACAACGCGCCGCCGACGCACCCCTGCACGAGGGCCTGCAAACCGAGGCTGAACTGTCCACCCTGGCCTATCGCACCCGCGATGCCGAAGAAGGCATGGCCGCCTTTGAAGGAAAACGCAAACCGGAGTTTCGCGATGAGTAAAGGACAGATCATTGTCACCGGCGCGTCCAAGGGTATCGGCCTCGCCATCGCGCAGCATCTTGAAAGTCGCGGTTTTGCGGTGGTGGGGCTGTCTCGTTCGGGCACGGGTGGTGCGGGCCGCCAAATGCGCTGCGACGTGACCGACGAAGACGCCGTGCGCGAGGTCTTTGCCGAAATCGCGGCGCAGGGGCCGGTGGCCGGGCTGGTCAACAATGCCGGGGTGCATATCGGCAGCGCCACCGCAACCCTGCGTACCGATGATTTCAACAAGACCATGGCGCTGAATGTCACCGCCGTGATGGTCGCTGCACGCGAGGCCTATCCACATCTGCGCGCCAATGGCGGCACGATCGTAAATATCGGCTCGTTCTTCGACAAGATGGGCGTGCCCGACAACCTTGCCTATTGCGCCTCAAAGGCGGCGGTGGCGGCGATGACACGCTGCATGGCGGTGGAATGGGCGCAAGATGGTATTCGCGTCATGACCGTGGCGCCGGGCTATATCGAAACGGACCTGAATCGCGCATTTCTGGCCCGCGACAAGGTGCGCGCATGGTTGCAATCACGCATTCCCACCGGCGGCCCGGGCCAGCCTGCGGATGTGGCCCGGCTGGTGGGCGCGATCTTTGTCGAGGATATCGCCTTTCTGACCGGCGAGACAATCTACATCGACGGCGCGCAAAGGATAAACCACTGATGAAACTGTATGAGAAGGTGCTGTCCGCACGCAACTGGAACGACGAGGAGCGCCAGATCCTGACCCAGGTGCAGCGCATGGTGGACGAGGTGATCGCCCCCAATGCCGAGCATATCGACGAGACCGGTGAATTCCCGTGGAAGAATGTCGAGGCGATCAATGCCTTGGGCCTGAACACGATTTTCATTCCAGAAGAATTCGGCGGGATGCCGATGTCTTACAAGCTGTATCTGGAAATCGTGTCGATCATCTCTGAGGCCTGTGCCTCGACCGGGATTATCTATGCCACGAACTACCATGGCATGAAGCCGCTGATCGACTTTGGAACGGACGAACAGCGCGCGCGCCTTCTGCCCCGCATCGCCCAGGGCGGTATGGGTGCGCTGGCCATCACCGAACCCACCGCCGGATCGGATGCCACGGGTATGAAAACCAAATTCATCCCTGATGGTGACGATATCATCGTCAAGGGTCGCAAGATCTTCATTTCCAACGGCGACGTGGCCGATCTTTACCTTGTGTTCGGAAAATGGGCGGACATCGACGACCCGAAAAAGGCGATCTCTGCGTTGATCATGGAAAAGGGCGCCGACGGGTTCGGCGTGATTTCGAAAGAACGCAAGATGGGTCACAATGGCTCGTCCACCTGTGCGCTGTCCTTCGACAATGTCCGTGTGCCGCGCGCCAACCTCTTGGGCGCGCCGGGCGAAGGGCTCGCGATCTTGCTGGCATCGCTGAACAAATCGCGTCCTTCGGTGGCGGCACACGCGCGCGGCATCGCGCGCGCGGCGTTCCGCGACATGGTCGCTTATGGCAATGACAGGGTGCAATCGGGCAAGGCTGTTCTGGATTTTCAGGGCAACCAGTTCATTCTGGCTGATCTGGCCGCAGAGCTGCTGATGGTAGAGCGCTGGCTGGATTATGTCGCCGAACTGGTCGATGGCGTCGACAACGACTTCGGGCTTGAAGCCTCGGTTGCGAAACTGCGCGCATCGGATTTGGCAATGAAGATGACCACCGAATGCGTCCAGTTTCACGGCGGCTATGGTTATTGCCGCGATTACCGCGCCGAGCGCCTGATGCGCGATGCCAAGATCACGCAAATCTGGGAAGGCACCAACCAGGTTCATCGTCAACTCATCGGAAGGAGCTTCAGAAGCAAATGACCCGAATCAGAAAGGTCGCGGTTTGCGGCGCAGGCGGCACCATGGGTGCGGGTATTGCCCTTGTGGCGGCGCGCAGCGGGTTTGAAACCATTCGCTTTGACCAGTATTCAGAGGCACTGGCCCGGTCGCGAGCAGCGGGGGAAAAGTTCTTTGATAAATCGGTGGAGCGTGGGCGCATGTCTGAAAGCCAGCGCGACGACACGCTGGCCCGTCTGCACGACAGCACCGATCTGGCCGACCTGGCCGATTGCGATCTGGTGATCGAGGCGATCTATGAGAACCTTGAGGTAAAACAGGCCCTGTTCAGAGAGCTGAACGCGATCTGCAAGCCGCAGACGATCTTTGCCTCCAACACCTCGACCCTGTCGATCACCCAGATTGCCAGTGGCTGCGGTCGCGAGGATCGGGTTGTAGGCATGCATTTCTGCCTGCCTGCCGAACTAATGAAGCTGATCGAGATGTCGCGCGGCCTGAACACCTCTGACGAGACGTTTCGCGACGCATGGGCGTGGACCGAAGCCGCCGGGCAGCTTCCGGTGGAAACCCAGGACAAGCCGGGCTTTATCCTGAATGCGCTGCTGGTGCCGTTCAACAATGACGTTATCCGCGCGATCGAGGCGGGGTTGGCCACGCCCGAAGATATCGACACCGCCATCAAAAGCGGGCTGGGTTACAAGATGGGCCCTTGCACTTTGCTGGACCTGATTGGACTGGATACGCAAGTTTTGCTGGGCGAGGCGTTCTATCCGATCACGCTGGATCGCCGCGCCTCGGTGCCGCCTTTGCTGCGCCGGATGGTGGCTGCCGGCAGGCTGGGAAAGAAATCGGGGCAGGGGCTTTTGACCGGGCAAAACCGCCCGCGTGCCGAAACCGCCCCCGATTTCACCGTGGCCTCATCAGGCGAAAGCCGCTCTTTCCCGCCCAGCGATGGGTTTGCGGACCGCGCTGCGGATCAGGGCGATGTAACGGTGCATCTGGGGGGCGGGTATGCCCCCGACCCGTCGAAAATCGCCGTGCTGGTGGAACTGGATACCGAATGTCTTGGCGTTCACACTGGCGAGGATATGGGCCGCGAAGGCTCTAACGTGGTTGGCTTTGCACGCTATCGAAACGGCAATGACGCCCCGTCGAACCTGATCGAACTGGTGCGTCAGCCCGCAACCGACCCCGCCGCGCTGGATGCGGCGCGCGCGATCTTCGAGGTGGCCGGCTTTGACGTGGTGGTCTGTGCCGATCAGCCGGGGCGCATCATCGACCGCCTTGTGCGGCCCAAATACAATGATGCGCTGCGGTTTCTTGATGAGGGGCTGGCCACTGCCGAGGATATGGACAAGACCTGCAAGCTGGGCCTTGGCTATCCTGACGGTCCGATCGAACGGGTCACGCGGGGTGGTCTCGCCCGGCATTTTGACGTGACATCGGCGCTCTATGCCATGACGGGGCTGCCCGGCTATGCGCCCGAGCGCCGTGCCGTGGTGGCCAGCGCCCGTCAGGCGCAGGCCCCTGTCGGCCCTGATTTGGTGAAAGGATAACACCCCATGCCTGCCACAGACTGGAAACGGACCATCGCGGTAATCGGTGCGGGCACGATGGGCGTGGGGATTGCGCAGCTTGCCGCCTCTCACGGCCATATCGTTCTGTTGCATGATGTCGCCCCCGATGCTGCCTGCAAGGCCAAAGCCGGGCTGTCACAGCGGCTGGACAGCCGCGTGGAGCGCGGCAAGATGACAGCCGACGACGCCAAGGCCCTGCTGGATCGCATCCGCCCGGTGGCCGATCTGGCCGATCTGGCCGAGGCCGGTCTGGTGATCGAGGCCATCGTCGAGGATCTGACGGTCAAGCAAAAGGTTTTTGCCGAACTGGAAAAGATCGTCGCCACCGATGCGATACTGGCGACAAACACGTCATCGATTTCGGTGACCTCCATCGCCCGCGTCCTTGCGGCGCCGGGACGGATGGTGGGGATGCATTTTTTCAACCCGGCGCCGGTGATGAAATTGGTCGAGGTCGTGTCGGGCCGGGCCACGGCACCCGAGGTGGCGCAAACGGTGTTCGATCTGGCGGGCAACTGGGGCAAGGTTGCGGTGCACGCTCAATCGACCCCCGGTTTTATCGTGAACCGCGTTGCCCGTCCGTTCTATGCCGAGGCACTGCGCCTTTTTGAAGAAAAGGTTGCCACCCCGGTAATGCTGGATGCGCTGATGACAGAAGGCGGCGGGTTTCGCATGGGGCCATTCGCCCTGATGGACCTGATCGGCAATGATGTGAACTATGCCGTAAGCCAGTCGGTGTTCGAAGCGTTTTACCACGATCCGCGGTTTCGCCCGTCACTGGCGCAGATGGAACTGGTGAACGCGGGGCATCTGGGGCGCAAATCGGGGCGCGGATTTTATGACTATGCCAAAGGCGCCCCCCCACCCGTGGCACAGACCCTGCCCGCCGACCCTGCCCTTGTCCAGCCAGCCCCTATCGACCCCGGTCAGCCCTGCGTGATCGAAGGCACCCATATCATCCAAAGCGACGGGCGGCTTGCACGCGAGATCGCGCGAGACCGGGGCGCGCCGGTGATGGTGCTGGACCTGCTGAACAGCGACGGGCCGGCGCAGCGTCTGGGTTTTGCCATCTCGCCGGATGTGCCGCAGGATGTCGTGGCACGGGTCACAGCTACGTTGCAGGGGCAGGGCACCGCCTGCACTCCGCTGCCTGATTGGCCGGGGCTGGTGGTGATGCGCACCGTTGCGATGCTGGCCAACGAGGGGTTCGAGGCCGTGTTGCAGGGCGTGGCCAGCGAAAGCGACGTTGACACTGCGATGCGGTTCGGCGTGAACTATCCGAATGGGCCGATCGAATGGGCCCGCGAGATTGGCCTTGGCCGGGTTCTGGCGGTGTTGGACAACCTGCACAGCCTGACAGGCGATCCGCGCTATCGTGCCTCTTTGGGGCTACGTATGGCCGCGATGGAGTGACGGGCGGTCCCCGGTCAGTACGTCAATGTCAGCCCAACGCGCTTGCGAGGTTCAGCCGGGCAGGCGGGGTGAATCGTCTCTTCGTCACAGGGCTCATCCTTTGAGTGTCCTGCTCTCCGGTAAACCCGGGGCGGTTCAGGCGTCCTCGACTAGCCCATTGGTGCTAACGTCAGGCAGATCTTGACCTTGCCGAGGGCAGAAAAGGCCTGGGCATGTGCATCAGCTACATCGCTGGATTCGCAAAGGGAATCCATGATGATAGTTGCAACAACACCGCCAGAAGGCGTCGTTTCCGCGCCCCCGGCCTGCAATTCGCCTGCAATTCAGCGCATGAGGTCCCGACATGTCTTTGCGACAACGGCCTCTTCGTTCGTGGCCAGGACCAGCACCTCGACCCCGGATCGCACGGTGCTGATGCGGGTTGCGTGCCGGTCGTTCGCCGCGTCGTCCAACTCGATGCCCAGCCAGCCCAGCCGTTCGCAGATCAGCTTGCGAACCGGCGCCGAATTCTCGCCGATGCCGGCGGTGAATACCAAAGCGTCCAGCCCGCCGATCGCGGGCACGAGCCCGGCCAGGCTGCTGGCGGCGCGATAGCAGAACAGGTCAATCGCTTCCTTCGCGTGCGGGTCGTCGCTGTCTTGCAGAACCTGCATGTCGTTGCTCAGCCCCGAGACGCCCAGCAGGCCGGACTGCTTGTAGAGCAGATGCTCGATTTCCGCCGCCTTCATGCCCCTGGCCTGCATCAGGTACAGCACGACGCCGGGGTCCAGCGCGCCGCAGCGCCGCCCCATCATCAGCCCGTCCAGCGCGGTAAAGCCCATGCTGGTGGCCACGCTTTTGCGGTCCTTCATCGCGCACATGCTGGAGCCGTTGCCGAGATGGGCGACGATCACGCGTCCCGATGCGCGGTTGCCAAGATGCCCTGGCAGGATGCCGGCGATATAGTCGTAGGACAGGCCGTGGAACCCGTAGCGGATGACCCCCTCGTCACTCAGGGCGCGGGGCAGGGCAAAGAGCTGCGCAAGCCGGTCCTGGCTGCGGTGAAAGCTGGTGTCGAAACAGGCGACTTGCGCAACATCCGGGCGCCATTTCGCAACGGCGCGGATCGCCGCGACGTTATGCGGCTGGTGCAGCGGTGCAAGGGGTTCGAGTTCGGCAAGCTGTTGCAGCACCGGCGCGGAAACCAGCGTCGGCCCGGCAAATGCCTGCCCGCCATGGACAACCCGGTGCCCCACCGCCCGAAGCGGCCGGTCGGCGGTATGGGCCGCAAGCCAGGGCAGCAGGAGCGAGATCACCGCCTCGTGGCCGGCCGATACATCCAGCGACGCCAACGCGCCGGCATCCAGCGCCGTGCCGCCCGCGTCGCGGGCGGAAAAGGCTGGCGTCCGCCCGACCCCCGCGACCGCGCCCTTGATCCGCGGGGTCGTGGTTTCCGTGTCGGCGTCGAAGACGGCGAACTTGATGCTCGACGATCCGGCGTTCAGGGCCAGGAACACGCCGCTCATGACATGTCGCCCATCAGCCTGCGGTGGAAAAAGAGCTGCGCCATCGCCGCCGAGGCCAGCCGCGACATGACGCCGTCTGCCCGGCTGGTCAGCACGATCGGGATGCGCGCACCCAGGACGATCCCGGCCGCATCCGCGCCGGCGAGATAGATCAGCTGTTTCGCCACCATGTTTCCCGCCTCCAGGTCCGGAACGATCAGGATATCGGCCTGGCCGGCAACTTCCGAGTGGATGCCTTTTGCCTCGGCGGCCGATCTGGAAACGGCATTATCAAAGGCAAGCGGCCCGTCAAGCGCACCCCCGGTGATCTGGCCCCGGTCCGCCATCTTGCACAGCGCGGCGGCATCGACAGTCGAAGGGATGCTTGCGGTCACGTTCTCGACCGCCGACAGCAACGCGACCCTGGGCAGTTCGATGCCCAGGGCGAGGGCCAGGTCAATGGCGTTCTGAACGATATCGCGCTTGGTTTGCAGGTCGGGAAAGATGTTGATCGCCGCGTCGCTGATCAACAGCGGCTTGGGATAGTCGGGCACGTCAAGCGCAAAGACATGGCTCATCCGGCGTTCGGTGCGCAGGCCGGTTTCCTTGTTCATCACCGGTTTCAGCAATTCATCGGTGTGGATATTGCCCTTCATCAGCATGTCGACCTTGCCCGCGCGCGCCAGCGCAACGGCGGTTTCGGCGGCGGCATGGCTGTGCGGCACGTCGACGATCTCGATCCCGCTCAGGTCGCAGCCGGTCTCAGCGGCGGCGGCCTCGATCTTGGCCCTGGGGCCGACCAGAACGGGCACGATCAACCCCTTGGCCCCGGCCTGAATCGCCCCTTCTAGCGACAGGGAATCGCAGGGGTGAACGACCGCTGTGCGTACTGGCGTCAGCGCGGCGGTGGCCCTGATCAGATCGTTGAACCGCGCCCCCCGTTCATGAATGTGGACCTCGGGCAGGGGAACACGCGGGCGGCGAACCTTTTTCGTCGGGGCGATCACCAGTGCCTGCCCCTCGATGACGGTCTTGCCGTCCTGGTTGATACACTCGCAGTCCAGCGTGACGTGGTGGTGCTTGTCGTTCTTTTCCCTGACCGTCACGCGGATGGTCACCGTATCCCCCACGCCGACCGGCGCGCGAAAGCTGATGCTCTGGTTCAGGTAGATCGTCCCCGGGCCGGGAAGCTCGGTTCCCAGGACGGCGGAAATCAGCGCGCCGCCCCACATGCCGTGGGCGATGACGCGGTGAAACATGTCTGAGCTGGCGTATTCCTGATCGACATGCGCCGGGTTCACGTCGCCGGAGACAGCGGCGAACAGCTCGATGTCCTGGGGGCGGAGCGTGCGGGTCAGCTCGGCCGTGTCGCCGATCTGCAGCTCGTCATAGGTTCTGTTCTCGATGAATTGCATGGATGCCTGCCTTGTCCTGAAATGATGTGCGGCGGATGGGTGTTCCGGTGTTCGTTGCAGCCCCCGAGTGCCGGCCGGATAACGCTGCCTGTGGTCAACGCGCGTATGCGGCTAGGCCTGTACGTGGTAGCCGCCATCGACATAGGCAATGTTGCCTGTGACCTTGCACGACAGATCGCTGACCAATCCGACAGCGATATGTCCCACGTCCTCGATACTGACGAGGCTTCGTTCCGGTGCCCGTTTCTGCGCGGCATCCACCAGTTCGTCGAAATGATCGATGCCCGATCCGGCGCGTGTCCTGAGGGGGCCGGGCGAGATCGCATTCACCCGTATCTGCCTGGGGCCAAGCTCTGCCGCCAGGTAGCGAACGGTCCCCTCCAGCGCGGATTTGACCGGGCCCATGATGTTGTAATGATCGACGACCTTTTCAGCGCCGTAATAGCTCATCGTCAGGATGCTGCCGCCTTTGGGCATCAGGGGGATGGCCAGCCGCGTCATGCGGATCAGCGAATGCACCGATATGTCCATCGCCTGCGCAAAGCCGGCCTTGGAGCATTCGCTGACCGGACCGTGCAGGTCGTTCTTCGGACAGTAGGCGATAGAATGCACGACAAAGTCCAGCACGTCCCATTTCGACCTGATCGCCTCGAACACGGCCTCCATCTGGCCGTCTGCCTCGACATCCAGCGGCAGGAACAGGGAGGCATCCAGTTGCTCTGCCACCGGGGTGACATAGGGCCTGGATTTTTCATTGGCATAGGTAACCGCAACCTCGGCCCCGGCCGCGCGAAAGGCGAAGGCGCAACCGGCGGCAATGGAATGCTCGTTCGCGATGCCGACAACCAGCCCGCGTTTGCCCTTCAGAAGTGCTTCCAGCATGTCTGTCACTCCTGAAAGACATATGTGCCGGGGGCGTCGCAAAGCGGCGCGTATCCCTTTGCCTTCGCTCCGAGAGAGGGCGGCTTGACCGGATCGCCCGACCGTTGCGCCAGCCATCCGACAAGGGCGGGCCACCACGAGCCCTCGGTCGTTTCCGTCTCGGCCAGCCAGGTGTCGGGGTCGGTATAGGGCGCGTCCTTGGTCCTGGACTGGATCCGGTAGTGCCGGCGCGGGTGGCCAGGTTCCGAGACGATGCCGGCATTGTGCCCGCCGCTGGTCAGCACGAATGTCACGTCGGTGTCCGATAGCAGGTTGAACTTGTAGACCGAATGCCACGGCGCGACGTGGTCGCGCTCGGTGCCGACCATGAAGACCGGCGCGCGGATGTCCGAGATCACGACCGGGCGGCCCTCGACCAGATAGCGCCCCTCGGCCAGGTCGTTCTTCAGGAACAGTTTCCGCAGGTATTCCGAATGCATCCTGTAGGGCATCCGCGTGGCGTCTGCATTCCAGGCCATGAGGTCGATCATCTCGGACCGTTCGCCCATCAGGTAGTCATGGATCACCCGCGACCAGATCAGATCGTTGGAACGCAACAACTGAAACGCCCCGGCCATCTGCTTGGTGTCCAGATAGCCCTGGTCCCACATCAGGTCTTCGAGATAGGTCAACTGGCTTTCATTGATGAACAGCGTCAGTTCCCCGGCCTCGGTGAAATCGACCTGTGCCGCCAGCAATGTCATGCTTTGCAGGCGCTCATCCCCGTCCCTTGCCATCGAGGCGGCGGCAATGGACAGCAGCGTGCCGCCAAGGCAATAGCCCAGTGCGTGAACCTTCTGCCCTTTCGTGACCGTGCTCACAGCGTCAAGGGCGTCCATGACGCCCAGGGAAAGATAGTCGTTCATCCCCAGGTCGCGGTCGTCGGTATCGGGGTTCTTCCACGAGACCATGAAGACCGTGAAGCCCTGATCGGTGAGATACCGCACCAGCGAGTTATGTTCGCTGAGGTCGAGGATATAGTATTTCATGATCCAGGCCGGAACGATCAGGATGGGTTCCGGGCGGACCTTGTCGGTGGTCGGCGCGTACTGGATCAGCTCGATCAGGCGGTTGCGGTAGATCACTTTGCCAGGTGCGGTCGCCAAGTTTTCCCCGACCTTGAACGCCTCGGCCCCGACCGGTTGTTGCCCGGTGTTCAACCGCGTCACGTCTTCGACGAAATTCTGCGCGCCGCGCATGAGGTTCCAACCGCCCTCGGCAACGGTCTTGGCAAGAACCTCCGGGTTGGTCAGGGCGAAATTCGAGGGCGAGAACACGTCAAGCACCTGCCGCGCCGCGAAGGTGGCAACGTTTTCGTGCTGCTTGGTCACGCCCTCGACGCCGGTCGTTGCGTTGTGCCACCATTGCTGGTTCAGCAAGAACGCCTGCGACATGACGTTAAAGGGCCATTTCTGCCAGGCTTCGCCCCGGAAACGCCGGTCCTGCGGTAACGGCTCGATGCAGGTTCGGCTGGTTTCGGGATGGGTCGCGCAGAACGTGGCATAGTTGGCGAGTTTCCACGCCTTGCGGCCTGCCTTTTCAAGCAGTTCCAATTGCTTGCCCGGAGCCGACGCAAGATGAAGCGCCCAGTCCGAATAGGTCGCCATCAGGGCGATCGGCGACAGCCCGCCGGTAAGGCGCGCCTGCGCCGCCTTCAGCGACTTGTCCAGGGCCTGTTCCATGGTGACATGCGTGTGCGACGGGTTGTCTGTGCCGTCCGTTTGCGGCGCGCCTGCCTGACCGGCGCGGGCGGCTGCGGCAGGCTTTTTTGCGGTCGGTGGCTTCTGCTGGTGAAGCGAGGTGACGTCCGCCATTGTCCGAATCTTTCCTGAAATGATTACATCTCGATAAATATATGTATTTGAACGGCAGTGATTGACCTGCATCAATCAACACTACGTCAGGCGGTACGAGAGCATACGAAAAGGGGGCGGGCGCCTGCGGTCGCGCACGCATTCCGCTGCCTGTCTGCCGCCCGACTTCGACACTTTGCATGTTCTCCGCCGTCATGCTGCTGGTCATCTTTTCGCAAATTGATGCACGTCAATCATGGACGCATTCAAAAGTTCTAACATTTGCATGGGACGCACCCGCTTGGTGCCGGCCCCTTGGGACCGACACCAAGGCAAACGTAGGGGAGAAAACCAATGCAAGACGACAGCCAACAAGGCCTGAGCCGGGTGGAACATTCAACGGCCCGGTTTCCGACCGCTTACACGATCCTGTTTCTGCTGATCGTGGTGATGGCGGCGCTGACATGGGTCATGCCCGCCGGCCAGTATGACCAGGCCATGAACGAGGCGTTGGGAAAAGACGCCCCGGTGCCCGGAACCTTCCACACGGTCGAGGCCGAACCACAAGGGCTGATCGACGTGCTGCTGGCGCCGATCGCCGGTTTCTATGACCCGTCGGAATACGTTGCCAACGCGATTGACGTGTCGCTGTTCGTCCTGGTGATCGGTGGCTTTCTCGGCGTCGTGAACGCGACGGGCGCGGTGAACACCGGCATCGAGCGGTCCATCGTCGGGCTGAAGGGCCGGGAAAAGTGGATGATCCCGGTGATGATGGCGCTGTTCGCGCTGGGCGGCACGACCTATGGCATGGCCGAAGAAACGCTGGCCTTCTATCCGTTGCTGATCCCGGTGATGATCGCGGCGGGGTATGACGCGGTCACCGGCGTGGCGATCATCATGCTGGGCGCCGGTGTTGGTGTGCTTGGCTCGACGATCAACCCGTTCTCGACCGCCATCGCCTCCAACGCGGCGGGAATTCCCTTTACCCAGGGCATGGGGCTGCGCCTGGCCATTCTCGCACTCAGCTGGCTGGCGGCCGTCATCTTCGTGATGCGCTATGCCGAACGGGTGCGCAAGGATCCGCAGCGCTCGGTCGTGGCGGACAGGAAGGACTCGAACGAGGCGCATTTCCTGCAAGGTCACGACGCCACCCGCATCGCCAGCTTTACCGGCAAGCAAAAGATCATCCTGATCGTGTTCGGCGTGACATTTGCGGTGATGATCTGGGGCGTGTCCTCGCAGGGGTGGTGGATGGCCGAAATGTCGGCGCTGTTCCTGGGGTCCTCCATCCTGATCGGCCTGATCGGCTGGATGGGCGAAAAGACCATGACGACCGCGTTTGTGGACGGCGCCCGCGACCTGTTGGGCGTGGCGCTGGTGATCGGGCTGGCGCGTGGCATCGTCGTCGTCATGGACAACGGCATGATCACGGCCACGATCCTCAATTTCTTCGAGGGAAAGATCACGGGCATGTCGAGCATCGCCTACGTCAACGCCATGTTCGGGACCGAAGCGTTGCTGAGCTTTATCGTGCCCTCGACCTCGGGCCTTGCGGTGTTGTCCATGCCGATCCTTGCGCCGCTGTCGGATTTCGCCGGTGTCGGGCGTGAACTGGCCGTGACCTCGTTTCAGACGGCGATCGGCATCACCAACCTCATCGCTCCGACCTACGCGGTGGTGGTCGGCGGGCTGGCGATCGGCCGCGTGCCCTATGACCGCTGGCTGGTCTTCATCTGGCCGCTGCTGGTTGTCCTGGTGGTTCTGTGCTGCGCCGCGATCAGTATCGCAGCCGCTCTTTGAGAGCCCGGAAAGGAGAAGAAGATGACTGAACGATCGCTCGGAGTTCACTCCGAAACCGGTGTGCTGCGGCAGGTCGTCGTGTGCCGTCCCGGCCTTGCCCACCGCCGCCTGACGCCGCGAAACTGCGAAGAGCTGCTCTTCGACGACGTGTTCTGGGTCAAGCAGGCGCAGAAGGACCACGACGTTTTCGCCGACACGATGCGCGAACAGGGGGCCGAGGTTCTGGACGTCAATGACCTGCTGGCCGAGACGCTGGATATTCCCGACGGGCGGGACTGGGTGCTCGATCACCGGATCACGCCCGACCATATCGGCGTCGGCATGATGTCCGATCTGCGCGCCTGGATGGATGAGCTGCCTGGTGCGCAGCTGGCCGAGTATCTGCTGGGCGGGCTGGCCGCCGATGACCTGCCGTTCAAGCCCTCGGGCCTGTTCGGCAGCTACCTGGGCCAGCATGGCTTTATCCTGCCGCCGCTGCCCAACGCCTTGTTCACCCGTGACAATTCCGCGTGGATCTATGAGGGCGTCACCGTCAACCCGATGCATTGGGCGGCACGGCGCCCCGAAACACTGCTGAACACCGCGATCTACAAGTTCCATCCGAACTTTGCGGGCAGAACGACGGTCCACTGGGGCGACCCGACCGTTGATCACGGGCTGGCGACCCTGGAAGGGGGCGACATCATGCCGGTGGGCAACGGCACGGTTCTGGTCGGCATGGGCGAGCGGTCATCGCCCCAGGGTGTCGGGCAAATGGCTGAGGCGCTTTTCGATACGGGCGCCGCACAACGGGTTCTGGCCTTTGCCATCCCGAAATCGCGGGCGGCGATGCATCTCGATACCGTCTTTACCCTCTGCGGAGGCCCTGTCGTCACGACCTTCAAGGAGGTCGCCGACGAACTGGTCTGCTATGATATTCGCCCGGGCGAGGGGACGGCTCCGCTGCAGTTCCGTCACGACCCGCGCCCGATCTTCGACATCGTGGCCGAGGTGCTTGGCTACAAGAAGCTCGATATCGTGCCCACCGGCGGCGAGACCGAGGAAGAGCGTGCGCGCGAACAGTGGAATGACGGCAACAACGTGCTGGCGCTGCGCCCCGGCGTTGTCATCGGCTACGACCGCAACGACGACACCAACGCCGCCCTCAAGGCCGCAGGCATAGAGGTGCTGGCCATCCCCGGCGCCGAGCTTGGGCGCGGGCGTGGCGGTGGCCATTGCATGAGCTGTCCCACCGTGCGCGACCCGGTCTGACCTGAAAGGCAAACCAGATGGCTTACAACCTGAAAAACAGGCATTTCCTGACCCTGCGGGATTATTCCCCGCGCGAAATCGGCTTTCTGCTGACACTGGCCGCCGACCTGAAGGCGGCGAAATATGCCGGCACCGAGGTGCCAAGGCTGCAGGGCAAGGACATCGCCCTGATATTCGAAAAGGACAGCACCCGCACGCGCGTGGGCTTCGAGGTGGCAGCCTATGACCAGGGCGCACGCGTCACCTATCTGGGGCCGACGGGCACGCATATCGGTCACAAGGAATCGGTCAAGGACACGGCGCGGGTGCTGGGGCGTATCTATGACGCCATCGAATATCGCGGATTTGGTCAGGATGTGGTGGATCAACTGGCGCGCTATTCCGGCGTGCCCGTCTACAACGGGCTGACCGATGAGTTTCACCCGACCCAGATCCTTGCCGATCTGTTGACCATGCGGGAGCATGTCGAAAAGCCCCTGCACCAGGTCGCCTATGCCTTTCTTGGTGATGCGGGTAACAACATGGGCGACAGCCTGCTGATCGGCGGGGCCAAGATGGGCATGGATGTGCGCCTTTGCGCGCCCAGGGCCTGCTGGCCGGCCGACGCCATCATTGACGAGGCGCGCGCGATCGCCGCCGAGACGGGTGCGCGGGTGAACATCACCGAAGATGTCGGCACGGCCGTCAAGGGGGTGGATTTCATCTATACCGATGTCTGGGTGTCGATGGGAGAACCCAAGGAAAAATGGGCCGAGCGCATCAAGCTGCTCAAGCCCTACCAGGTGACGGCGGATGTGATGGCGAAAACCGGCAATTCGCGCGCGCGGTTCATGCATTGCCTGCCGGCGTTCCACAACACCGAGACAACCGTCGGCGCCGAGATCCAGGCCGAGTTCGGGCTGGACGCCATGGAAGTGACCGAAGAGGTGTTCGAAAGCGAGGCCTCGATCGTCTTTGATCAGGCCGAGAACCGGATGCACACCATCAAGGCGGTTCTCGTCGCCACGCTGGGGGCCTGAGATGCTGGTCGTCGCAGCGGTAGGGGGCAATGCGCTGTTGCGGCGGGGGCAACCCCTGACCGCGCAAACGCAGCGCGCCAATGTCAGGATGGCGGCAGAGGCACTGGCGCGGATCGTGCGCGCCGGGCACCAGTTGATCATCACCCACGGCAACGGCCCGCAGGTGGGGTTGCTGGCGCTGCAGGGCGCCGCCTACAAGCCCGACGAGGCCTATCCACTGGATGTGCTGGGGGCCGAGACCGAGGGCATGATCGGCTACCTGATCGAGCAGGAGCTGGAAAACGCGCTCGGCCATGACCACGCGGTTGCAACCCTTCTGACCCAGGTCGTGGTGGATGCGCATGACCCCGCCTTTGCGAGGCCGACCAAGTTCGTCGGCCCCGTCTATTCTAGGGAAGAGGCCGAGGCGCGCGCCAAGGCGGCGGGCTGGACCATCGCGCAGGATGGCAAGTATTGGCGCCGCGTGGTGCCGTCGCCCAGGCCCGTCGAAATTCCCGACCTGCGGCTGGTGCGCCTGCTGCTGGATCAGGGCGTGATCGTGATATGTGCGGGCGGCGGCGGCATCCCGGTGCTGCGCCGGCCCGATGGCAGCATGATCGGCATAGAGGCGGTTATCGACAAGGACGCGGCCAGCGCCCTGCTGGCGGCTGATATCGGCGCCGATGCGCTGCTGCTGCTGACCGATGTCGACGCGGTCTATCAGGACTTCGGCACCGACGCCGCCACGCCATTGCGCCTCCTGACACCGGATGAGGGCTGCGCGCTGGACTTGCCCAAGGGCTCGATGGGCCCCAAGTTGACGGCAGCTTGCGATTTCGCGGAGCTGGGCGGCATCGCGGGCATTGGCCGGCTGGCCGATGCGCTGGCGATCCTCGATGGCACGGCCGGCACCCGCGTGTCCAAACAGGGGTGAGGCAGAGAGGTGAGCACGCAAACCGCGACAGTTGCCGAAACGACCACCGATGGCCGCATTGTCGCCATTCACGGCGGGGTTGTCGACGTGGCCTTCGACGGTGCGGTGCCCCGCATCCATGACCTGCTTTACGCGGGCGATGTGGCGTTGGAGGTGTCGGGCCTTGTCGGCCACGGCGTGGTGCGCGCCATGGCGCTGGCCCCGGTGCGCGGCCTTGGCCTTGGCATGACGGTCCGCGCCACCGGAGGGCCGATCCGGGTACCCGTGGGCGATGGCGTGCTGGGGCGGATGCTGGATGTCTTCGGCGCGCCAATCGACGGCCGCCCCGAACCGGTGGCGGTCGAGCATCGCTCGATCCACCGTCCGCCGCCGGCGCTGAACGACCGCGTCCTGCATTCGCAGATACTGGAAACCGGGATCAAGGCCATCGACCTGCTGTCGCCCATCGAACGGGGCGGCAAGACCGGGCTGTTTGGCGGGGCAGGGGTGGGCAAGACCGTCCTGATCACCGAGCTGATCAACAACACCGTCCAGCACCACAAGGGCGTCAGTCTGTTCTGCGGCATCGGCGAACGCTCGCGCGAGGCAGAGGAACTTTTCCGCGAGATGGGCGAGGCCGGCGTGCGCGACAAGACGGTCATGCTGTTCGGCCAGATGAACGAGGCCCCCGGCGTGCGCTTTCTGGTGGGCAACACCGCGCTGACGATGGCCGAGTATTTCCGCGACGACAAGGGGCAGGACGTGCTGCTGCTGATCGACAACATCTTTCGCTTTGTCCAGGCCGGGTCAGAGGTGTCGGGCCTGCTGGGGCGGATGCCCTCGCGCGTGGGCTATCAGCCGACGCTGGCGACGGAACTGGCCGGGCTGGAGGAACGCATCACCTCGACCCGGCGGGGGGCGATCACCTCGATCCAGGCGGTCTATGTGCCCGCCGACGATTTCACCGACCCGGCGGCGGCGCATATCTTTTCTCACCTGTCGGCCTCGGTCGTGCTGTCGCGCAAACGGGCGAGCGAGGGGCTCTATCCGGCGGTCGATCCGCTGGCGTCGGCCTCGGTGATGCTGACGCCATCGGTCGTGGGCCAACGCCACTATGACATCGCCCGCGCGGTGCGCCGGACGCTGGCCGAATACGAGGAACTGCGCGACATCATCGCCATGCTGGGGCTGGAAGAGCTGTCATCGGCCGACCGCGCCACCGTGGCCCGCGCCCGCCGGCTGGAAAGGTTCCTGACCCAGCCGTTCTATACCACCGGCTCTTTCAGCGGGATGGAGGGCAAGGCGGTGCCGATTGCCGACACCCTGGAAGGCTGTGAAAGGATACTCGAACAGACCCGTTTCGACCTGCCCGAAAGCGCCTATTACATGATCGGCAGCCTGGACGATCTGGAGGCAAAATCATGAGCCTGGCCGCCGATATGAATGTCACCCTGCGCCTGCCGACCCGCACGCTTTTTCAGGGGCGCGCCACGCGGATGACGGCGGTGGCGCCAAACGGGGCGTTCGGGATATTGCCGAACCATGTCGATTTTGTCACCGTGCTCGTTCCCTCGGTGATGACGCTGCGCATGGCCGACGGGTCCGAGGAAATTTTCGGTATCGACGAGGGGTTGCTGGTCAAGAAGGGGCACGAGGTCGCTGTTGCCGCCCTTCGCGGGGTCCGGGGGGACGATCTGGGCAGCCTCAGAGACACCGTCGAGGCAAGTTTCGTCCAGATGGACGAAGAGGAACGCCAGGCCCGCGCCGCCCTGTCGCGGCTTGAGGCGGACATGGTCCGGCGTTTCGCGGAATTGCGAAGGCCGCAGCCATGACAAGAGACCCCGAAAAGCCCGCCGACAAGATCGCGCGCCAGGCAAAGCGGATGAAATCGACCCGCGATCATCCGGGGCCAAGCCCGCTGCGCGGGATCGGCACCTTCGGCATGATCGGCTGGTCCATCGCCGTGCCCACGGTGGGCGGGGCGTTTCTGGGGCTTTGGCTGGACCGGGTGGCGCCGCAGGCGTTTTCCTGGACCATCGCGCTGATCCTGGCCGGGGTTGTGCTGGGTGCCTTCATAGCCGCCGTCTGGATCAGCAAGGAAGGGGGTGACAGATGATTCCTGTCGACTGGACCGCCATGATGGTGGGGCTTGGCGTTGGCCTTGTGATGGGGGCCGTCTATTTCGTCGGGCTGGCCCTTGGCATACGGCTTGTCCTGCGCCGCAACAACCTTGTCGGCCTGCTGTCGCTGAGCGCGGCGTTGCGGATCGCGGCGCTGTTGTGGGTCGGCTGGGTCATCGCCCGGCAGGGCGGGCCCTGGGCCGCGCTGGGATACGCCATCGCGTTCCTTGTCGCGCGCTTTGTCGCCACGACGCTTGCCCGCGCCGGCGCGGATGCAGCGGATGCAAGGGGGGCGTCGTCATGAACCTGTCGCCGGACCAGACCATCATCCTGCATCTCTGGGGCGTGCCCATCAACGCGACCATCTTTTACACCTGGGTCGTGATGGCGCTGCTGACCGTCGTGTCGATGCTGATCACGCACAACCTGCGCCCTGACGTGCCGCCCAACCGCTGGCGTACGACGCTGGAGGTGATCGTTCAGGGCATACAGGGCCAGATCGAGGAAATCGCCCAGGGGCCCTCGCGCCGGCTGCTGTATTTCTCGGGCACGCTGTTTCTGTTCGTGGCGATGTCGAACCTGCTGCTGGTGGTGCCGGGGTTCGAGCCGCCGACATCCTCTCTTTCGACGACGACCGCGCTGGCGATCTCGGTGCTGATCGCGGTGCCGCTTTTCGGGGTCAGCAGCCGGGGCGTCGTCGGGTATCTCAAGACCTATCTGCAGCCGTCTTTCGTGATGCTGCCCTTCAACATCATATCCGAATTCTCGCGCGGCATTTCCCTGGCGATCCGCCTTTACGGAAACATCATGAGCGGCGCGGTAATCGCCGCCATCCTGCTGGGCATCGCGCCCTTCTTCTTTCCGGTGGTGATGGATGTGCTCGGCCTGCTGACCGGCATGATCCAGGCCTACATCTTTGCCATCCTGGCAACGGTCTACATCTCCAGCGCCACCGCCCCCAGAACCCGGAACCAGCACGACAAGGATACACCATGACAGATATTGCCATCATCGCTGCCGTTTCCATCTTTACCGCGGGTCTGACCGTGTCGTTCGGTGCCATCGGTCCGGCACTGGGCGAAGGGCGTGCCAGCGCCACCGCGCTGAGCGCGATCGCGCAACAGCCCGACGCGGCGCCGACCATTTCGCGCACGCTGTTCGTCAGCCTTGCCATGATCGAGTCGACGGCGATCTACTGTTTCGTCGTCGCGATGATCCTGATCTTTGCCAACCCGTTCTGGACCGCCGCGCTGGACGCGGCACAGGCCGCGGGCGGCTGAGCCATGTCGATAGACTGGATCACCGTCGCGGCCCAGATCGCCAACTTTCTGGTGCTGGTCTGGCTGTTGAAGCGGTTCCTCTACCGTCCCATCCTGGATGGCATCGACGCCCGCGAGGCCGAGATCACTGCCCGGATGCAGGAGGCGGCGCAGCAAAAAGCCGAGGCGGCGGCGGTCGAGGCGGAGTACCAGCAAAAGCTGCGCGCCCTGCATGTCGCGCAGTCCGAAATGCAGGAAAAGGTTCGCAAAGAGGCCGAGGCACAGCGCGACGCGTTGCTGGCCGAAGCACAGCAGCGGATGGAGCACGAGCACGAGAACTGGCAGGCCCATCTGGACGATGAGGCGCGCAAATATGCCGCCAGGCTGCATGCCGCCGGGGCCGACGCGCTGTTGTCGCTGACCCGCAAGGCCCTGAGCGACCTCGCGGACGAGACGCTGGAGGCGCGCATGGCGCATCAGCTTGTTCGCAAGATCCGCCCGATGACCGAAGAACTGCGCCGCGCGGCAGGGCAGGCCGGGGCGGCAACGATCACCAGCCGCGACCCCTTGCCGCCGAAGGTGCAAGAGACGCTGACAGCGGACCTGACGGCCCTGTTCCCCGGCACCTCGGTCGGGTTCGAGACCGACACCGAGCAGGCGCCGGGGCTGGTGCTGCGGATGGGGGGTGCGCAAGTGGCCTGGAGCATCGATTCATATATCGACGGGCTCGATGCATTGATCTCTGATCAGCTTGCCAGGGGGGCCGATCTGAAGGTGCAGGGCAATGGGCACTGAGGCGGGCCGCATCGACACCGGCCCAGAGTGGCTGTTGCAGGCGCTGCTTGACAGCCCCGCCCCCGCGCCGCGCGTCAGCGAGATCGGGCAAGTGGCCGAGGTGGCGGATGGCATCGCCATCGTGACCGGCCTGGAACGCGCCCTGTCGGACGAGTTGCTGCGCTTTGAAAGCGGGGTGCAGGGTGTCGTGCTGGACCTGGAGCCGGGGCGCATGGGCGTAGCCCTGCTGGGGGCGTCCGACGGCGTTGCCGTTGGCGAAGGCGTGATGCGCACCCGCAGGGTTGTCAGCACCAGGGTCGGCCCCGGGCTGTTGGGGCGTGTTGTCGGGCCTCTGGGTGATGCGCGCGACGGCAAGGGCGCGATCAAGGCCGAGGCGGTGCGCCCGGTCGAGGCCGAAGCCCCAAAGATACTGGAGCGCAAGGCAATCACGCGCCCGCTGGCCACGGGGATCACGGCGATCGACGCGGCGGTTCCCATCGGGCTGGGCCAGCGGCAACTGGTGATCGGTGACCGCCAGACCGGCAAGACATCGGTGGCGGTGGATGCGATCCTCAACCAGAAATCCACCGACGTGATCTGCATCTACTGCGCCATTGGCCAGCGTGGCGATGCGGTGGCCAAGGTGATCGGCGCGATCCGCGATGGCGGGATGATGCCGCGCACTATCATCATGTCCGCCGGCGACGAGGATGCCGCGGGCCTGGCCTATGTCGCGCCCTATGCGGCGATGACCATGGCCGAGTATTTTGCCGGGCAGGGGCGCGATGTGCTGGTGGTTCTGGATGACCTGACCCATCACGCGCGGTCCTACCGGGAATTGTCGCTGTTGCTGCGCCGCCCGCCGGGGCGCGAGGCGTTCCCCGGCGACATCTTCTATATCCATGCCCGGCTGCTGGAACGCGCCGGTCAGTTCTCCGACGCGGTCGGTGGCGGGTCCATCACCGTGCTGCCGGTCGTCGAGACGCAGGCTGAAAACCTGTCGGCCTATATTCCGACCAACCTCATCTCGATCACCGACGGGCAGATCTATCTGTCGCCCCGTCTAGTTCGCAAGAACCAGTTTCCTGCGGTCGATCTGGGCGTGTCGGTCAGCCGGGTGGGCGGCAAGGCGCAGAGCAAGGCGTTCCGCTCGGTCGCCGGCAATCTGCGCGTAACCCTGTCGCAGTTCGAGGAGTTGGAGGATTTCGCCCGTTTCGGCACCCGCCTTGACGACGCGACGCGCGCGCGGCTGACCCGCGGTGCGGCGGTTCGTGCCTCCCTGCGCCAGCCAGAGCGCGACCCGATCCCGGTAGTCGAACAACTGGCGGTGCTGGTCGCGGCGATGGGGGGGCAGCTCGACGGGTTGGGCGAACACGACACCTTCGCCGTCATGGCGGCCATCAGGAAAGCCGCCGCCGGGGAACTGGGCGACCTGGCGCAGCAAATCGCGCAAGGCGAAAACCTGGACGAAGACGCGCGCGAACGCATGGGGGAAATCGCCCGGCAGGCGCGCGATACAGTGGTGGGGCACGATGGCGCAAACGCTTGAAACGCTTGCCCGGCGTACGGCCAGCATGCAGGGCATCCGCAGCGTGGTTCACACGATGAAAACGCTGTCCGTCATCAACGCCGCCCCCTACGAACACGCGGCCCGCGCCATCGAGGCCTATCACGACACGGTTCTGCTGGGGTTGCACGCCTTCCTGTCGCAATCCGGGCCGATGACCGCGCCCAGGCCCGATGGCGGCGCGCGGGTGATGGTCGTCTTTGGCTCGGATCACGGGCTTTGCGGGAACTACAACGAAACGCTTGCCGCGCATGTCGCGCAGGCTGTCAACGCCGATGACGGTGCGCAAACGACTGTCCTGTGTGTGGGCGCCCAGATGGCGGATGCGCTGGCGGATCAGGGGATCGGCGTCGGAAAGCCGTTCTTTCCCCCTGCCTCGGTTGACGGGATCGGGCGGCTTGCGAACCTTCTCACGCAGAAGCTGGACGAGATCCGGCGCGACAGCCTCGCCCATGACGTGTCTGTCTCACTGGCCTATTTCGCGCGGGGCGAGGGCGGGGCGCAGGCGCCGAAAATTACGGTGCTTTTGCCGCTCGACCCCGCGCTTGTGGCCGAGCTGCAGGCGCGGCCCTGGGCGTCGCGCAGCCTGCCGGGCTTTTCGATGCCGCGTGAAGAGCTGTTCATGTCGCTGGTTCGGGGGCACCTGTTCGCCAGCCTGTTCCGGGCCTCTGCCGAGGCGATGGTTACGGAAAACGCCGCCCGCCTGGCGCTGATGCAGCAAGCGGAAAACTCGGTCGATGACCGGCTGGAAGAGCTGCAATCCGACATGCGCGCCCTGCGTCAGAGCGAGATCACCACCGAACTGCTTGATGTCATAATCGGGTTCGAGGCGCTGAAGAAAAGGGCGTCTCAAGCCGGGGGTGCCGACGGGCAAAAAACACTCGCCGGGCCCTGATGGCGCATGAACCTTGCTGGTTCGCGGTATCAGGCTGCCTGGATCAGGGCGGGCTTGCGCCTTGTCCGGCCGGGTCGCTGATCCGGTATTTTTCCGGGGTCAAAAGCTCGATCAGACCTTTGCGCCTCAGATTGCCGAAGGCGCGGCTTACGGTTTCCGGCGTCAGACCCAGATGGTCTGCGATGTCGCGCCGGCACATCGGCAGGGTGACATGCCCGCCGTTGGGTCTGGAGGCGGCGAATTCGCGCAGGAACTGGTACAGGCGGTCCGTGGCGTTGGTGCTGACGAGGGTAAGCAACTGGCGATCACGGGTTTTGAGAAGGTCTCGAAAATAGGTTCGCAGTTCACTTTGTAGGGCGCAGTTTTCGGATAGTTCACGTTCGAACGTGGCGCAGGGAATGGATTTCACGATCACATGATCTGCGGCCTCAGCGGTGAAATGCCAACGATCAATGTCGGAAAGTCCGAAAAAATCCCCTTTTCTTGAAAAGCGAAAGATCTGTCGGCAGCCATCGGCATTGATGCTGCATCCGCGCACGGTGCCCGAAACGATCATATAGACAGCATTGGCCGGTTCGCCATGCAGCAGGATCGTGCTGTCGGGTTGGAAATGCTGCTCGAATGGCCGCGTGTTGAAAAGCGCGATCAGGTTGCGAAATTTCTGTGCAGCGCTGTCTTCGGCGGCGGCCTTTTCCTTGCCTTGCAGGGGGGACAGGGCGCTGCGATCTGAACTTGCAACCGGTGCCAACGGCCTGCAGTACAGGTGCTTTAGGTCCGAAAACTCCGTCGACTGAAGCGTCAAGGTGTCACTCCTGTTGTTAAACAGGTCGGGTCACGCCCTTTCATGGTGGAACCCGCTCAGGACCAAAGTTATGCTCCATCCACGGCATGACCTGCCGATAACATCACAGCTAGGCGCTGATGCCGGCCCTTGAAAGTGACTCACGGTGAGGGCGAAAAGCCAACGAGGCGCCAAAGCTGCTCAACGCGGACAACGGGTGGGGTGGTGCGATCAGGTTGACGACATCATTGCCCAAGGAAGTGGTCGAGAAACAACTGGCCCGGATCATCGGGAGCAGACAGTTTCGCAATGCCCCGCGCCTGTGCCGTTTCCTGTCATATGTCGTGCAAGAGGGCATCGCCGGGCGTCCGGACCGGCTCAAGGGCTATACGATCGGGTTGGAAGTGTTCGACAAGCCAGAGGATTTCGACCCCCAGACCGATACGATCGTGCGTGTTCAGGCGCGCGCCCTGCGCCAGAAGCTGGAACAGTATTATGCACAGGACGGCCGCGACGACCCGGTGCGCATCACGATTGCCAAGGGTTCTTATGCAGCGGCGTTTTTTCTGTCTTGGGACAGGAAACAGGCGGCGGTTGCGGACGAGCCCGCAACGGCAGTTCCGTCAAACAAGCCGTCCATCGCAGTGCTGCCGTTCGATAATTTCAGCCGGGAGGATGGCTATGACTTCTTTTCCCACGGCCTGACAGAAGAGACCATCGCCAACCTGTCACGATTCAGGGAACTGACCGTTCTTTCCAGGCGGACAACCGCACAGGCAAGGCAGGACAACCTGAGCATACGCCAGATCCATGACCAGTTTCACCCCGACTTTGTTCTTGAGGGCAGTTTCCGTATCGACAGCCAGTTCGTACAGATCACCATCAACCTGGTCGAGACCTCGGGCGGTGAGATAATCCTGACCCAGCATTTCAGCCACGAGGCGACCCCAAAGGCGATGTATGACATACAGGACGAGATGGCCTTGGCCATAGCCGCCCACATCGCCGATCGGTTCGGGCCGCTTGGGCAGTATGCACGGCGCAGCGCGCGAATGGGCCCTTCGCTGAAATGGGATACCTACTGCTGGATATCGCGGTATCACCAGTACGCATTCCAGCTTGCCACTGTGGAACGGCAGGAAATTCACGATGGGCTGCGCAAGGCTCTTGAAAGTGATCCGACCTCATCTGACGCCCATGCCGTTCTGGCCCTGACGACGGTCGATCAGTACCGGATGTCGTTCGACGACAATACCAATATCCGCTTGCTGGATCGCGCTCTCTACAAGGCTGAGAAGGCGGTGGAATACGACCCCGAAAACGCTACAGCCCACATGGCGCTGGCCATCGTGCGGTTCCACCGCCGCGAATTCGACCTTTTCGACGCATCTGCCAGCCGCGCGCTGGCGCTCAACCCCGGCCACCCCGACATATTCGCCATGCTGGGTATCTGTTACTGCATGCGGGCGAAGTGGGATGTCGCCATGCCGCTGATGGACAAGGCCACCGCGATAGGCCCGCCACGGCCGGAATGGTACCATACGGCCAGGGCATTCGGTCTTTTGATGACGCGCTCGGCGCAGGAGGCGGTCGCGGAAATGCACATGGCCCCGTTACCCGGTGCGTTCTTCTATCACTGCCATCTGCTGTGGTTTTTCGTCGAAGCTGGCGACATGGATGCCGCGCAGGCAGAAAAGACGCAGTTGCTGAAGGTGTTGCCGGATTTCGAACGTGTCATACATGCGTCATGTGCAGGCATGGTGCCTGCATGAGACGATGATCACCCGCGCGGTTGCGGCGTGGCGCAAGGCCGGGCTGGATATTTCCCTTTAGGGTGGGCATGCGGGCATGGGGCAGGTGCCGGTTGCGGCCCCCTCGCGGGTTGCAAAGCGCGCATGGCTGATCCAGATCAGACCGCCAGGGCGCGCGGGCGTTTATCCGGTGGCAGAGAAACATGATCAGAGGTTTTCAGTGACACAGAGGCGCCGCACTGACAGCTCAGCGCAGTCCGCGTCGGCGCGCACTCTGCATGACCTGCTGCGTCCTGGCCGCCGGGCGCAGGCGCGTTCGGCGTGGCTGTCGGTGGCGGCACAGCTGATCTGGCCGGTGCAGGCGGCGCTGGTGGCCCATGCCCTGGGCGGGCTGCTGACGGGGGTGGATGTCTCGGCCCTTTGGGCGGGGCTGGGGTTTGCGGCGCTGGGCGGGCTGCGGGTCTGGCTGGGGCTCCTGGCCGAGCAACAGGCCGAGGCCGCGGCGGAAGCCGTCGTTCACACCGCGCGCGCGCGCATCCTGGCGGCCGAGACGGGCCGGGCCGAGGACAGCCCCTTTGGCGGGGCGGGCGCCATTTCGGCCCTTGCGGGTGAAAAGCTGGACATGCTGGCGCCCTATGTCACGCGCTTTGCCCCGGCCAGGGCGCGGGTAATGGTGGTGCCGCTGGTGATATTGGCGCTGGCGCTGTGGCAGTCCTGGGCGGTGGCGCTGGTGCTGGTGGTCGCGGGGCCGCTGATCCCGGTCTTCATGGCGCTGGTGGGGTTCGCCGCCAAGGAGGCGAGCCAGCGCCAGATGGCCGAGATCGGCAGCCTGAACGACATTCTGGTCGAACGCCTGTCCGCCCTCGTCGATATCCGCCTGCTGGGCGCTGAACAGGCGGTCATGGCGGGGTTTGCCGACAAGGCGGGCGATCTGCGCGGCCGCACGATGGCGGTGCTGCGGGTGGCGTTCCTGTCCTCGACGGTGCTGGAACTCTTTGCCGCGATCGGCGTGGCGATGGTGGCGGTCTATGTCGGATTTTCGCTGCTGGGCGCGCTTGAATTCGGCGCATGGGGCGGGGGGCTGAGCGCCCCGGCGGGGATATTCCTGCTGCTGCTGGCGCCGGAGTATTTCCAGCCGCTGCGCGACCTGTCCGCCGCCTGGCACGACAAGGCCGGGGCCGAGGCCGTCGCCGCCGAACTGGCCCAATGGCAGGCGGCCGAAACCGCCAGCCTGCTGGGGCAGGGGGCGGGGGCCGCGCCGCTGGACGGGCCGGCGGGCATATCCCTGCGCGGATGCGTCCTGCCGGGCGGGCGGGTTCTGGACGACATCGACATCGCGCCGGGGGAAAGCGTGGCGCTGGTCGGCCCCAGCGGCGTGGGCAAGACGACCACCCTGCGCCTGATGGCGGGTCTTCTGGCGCCTGAGGGGGGCGGTGTCATCGTGGCTGGTCAGCCGCTTGACGAACGGACAGCGGATGCCTGGCGGGCGCGGATCGGGTGGATGCCGCAAGCGCCGCATTTCCTGAATGCCAGCCTGCTGCACAACCTGACGCTCGGGCGCGATGGCGACCTGGCGAAGGCGCTTGAACAGGCGGCGGTTGCCGATGTGGTGGCGGCGCTGCCCCGGGGGCTGCACACGCGGCTGGGCGAAACCGGCGGTGGGCTGTCGGGGGGCGAGGCGCGCCGCCTGACCCTTGCCCGCGCCATTCATGCCGCGCCCGACGTGATCATCGCGGACGAGCCGACCGCCGATCTTGACCCCGAAACCGCCCGGCTGGTGGCCGAGGGGCTGTTGGCCCAGGCGGCGCAGGGCGCGACGCTGATCGTGGCAACCCATGACAGCGGTCTTGCCGCGCGAATGGACCGGGTCATCCGGCTGGAGGGCGCCGCGTGACCGCGCTGTGGCACATCTTTCGGCTGATCTTGCGGGAACAGCCCGCTGCACTGTGGCGGGGGGCATTGCTCAGCCTGGTGGTGCTGCTGATGGGGGTGGCGCTGCTCGGGCTGTCGGGCTGGTTCATCACTGCCGCCGCCGCTGCCGGGCTGGCGGGGCTGGGGGCGGTGTTCGATGTTTTTCGTCCCTCTGCGATGGTGCGCTTTCTCGCCCTTGGCCGGGCGGCGGCGCGCTATGGTGAACGGGTGCTGACCCACGACGCCACGCTGCGCGCGCTGGAGGTTCTGCGCCTGCGCCTGCTGGCCGGTTTCATGGCGGCGTCCCATGCGCGGATGATCCGCATACGGGGGGCACAGGCGCTGAACCGGCTGACAGCGGATATCGACGCGCTGGACGGCGTGCCGCTGCGCCTGATCCTGCCGGTCACGGCCGGGGTTCTGACCCAGCTGGTGGCTTTTGCCGTGCTGTGGTGGCTGGTGGGGCTGCCGGTCGCCGCATGGATACTGGTTGGCTACGTCGCTGGCACCGCGCTGGTCTTCTGGCGCACGGTCCGGCACACCGCCGCCCTGTCGCGCCGGGCCGAGGCGGCGGCGCAGGCGTTCAGGTCGCGGCTGATCGACCTGGTGCGCGCGCGCAGCGATCTGGCGATCTATGGGCGGCTGGCGGCGCAGGCGCAACATGTCCAGGCGGCGGATGACAGGCGCCGCGACCTGCGCCACCGCCAGGACCGGGCCGAGCGCCGCGCAGGGGCGGCCTTGCAGGCGGTCGGCGCGCTGGTTGCAGGGGGTGCGCTGTGGATCGGGGTTGCCCTGGCACAGGTCGGCGACATCACGCCGGCGCTGGCGGCGTTGGGTTTTTTCGCGGCGCTGGCCCTGGCCGAAACCGTTCTGCCGCTGCGCCGCGCCGCCAGCGACCTTGGCCGCATGATCGAGGCGGCCCGCCGCGTGTCCCGCGATATCGCCACGCCGCTGCCGGCGGCCCGGGCCGCCGGGTCGGCCGAGGGTGATCTGCAGATCGAGGACGTGACCCTGCACCGCCCGATGACCCGAACGCCCATCGTCAGCACCCTGTCGCTGAGCGTCGCGCCGGGCGAGTGCATCGCCATCACCGGCCCCAGCGGCAAGGGCAAGTCGACGCTGCTGCTGGCCGTGGCCGGGCTGCATCCCGTGGCCGCAGGCCGTATCGCCCTGGGCGGCCTGCCGATCACGGACTGGGGCGAAACTGCGCTGCGCCGGCATGTGACCCTGCTGCCCCAGCGCAGCGCCCTGATGGCGGGAACGGTGGCCGAAACATTGCGACTGGCCGCGCCGGAGGCCGGTGATGAAACGCTCTGGCAGGTGCTGGAGGCGGTGCGCCTTGCGCCCGTGCTGCGGGCACGGGATGGGCTGGAGACAAAAATCGGCACGCGCGGCGCGGGGCTGTCGGGCGGCGAGGGCCGCAGGCTGGCGCTGGCCCGCGCCTTGCTGCGCAGGCCGAAGCTGTTGTTGCTGGATGAGCCGACCGAGGGGCTGGACGACCCCACCGCCGGGGCGGTGCTGGAGGGCATCCGAGGGTGGCTGCCACGCGCGGCGATCCTGATTGCCGCGCATCGAGGCGTCGAAAAGGCGTTTGCGGACCGGGTTGTCGGGCTCGAATAAGATTCATGCTGGACGAGCATCTTGACGCAGATCAATGATGGAAGCGGTTCAATGGTATTCATATTCTGAGTAATGAATTTGAAATCGGGGGATTCGTCCCCGATATCAGGAGCAAATCAAATGGAGCTGGGAATCGTCGAGCTGTCGCGCCTGCAATTTGCGATGACAGCCATGTATCACTTCCTCTTCGTGCCGCTGACGCTGGGTCTGTCAATCCTCGTCGCGATCATGGAGACCGTCTATGTCATGACGAACCGCCCGATCTGGCGGCAGATGACCAAGTTCTGGGGCCTGCTGTTCGGGATCAACTTTGCTCTCGGCGTGGCCACGGGCATCACCATGGAATTCCAGTTCGGCATGAACTGGAGCTATTACAGCCACTATGTCGGCGACATCTTCGGTGCGCCGCTGGCGATCGAGGGGCTGATGGCCTTTTTCCTCGAGGCCACTTTTGTGGGGCTGTTCTTCTTCGGATGGGACAAGCTGAGCAAGGTCGCGCACCTGACGGTCGCCTGGCTGGTTGCCATCGGGTCGAACTTTTCCGCGCTCTGGATCCTGATCGCCAATGGCTGGATGCAGAACCCGGTCGGCGCCGAATTCAACCCGATGACCATGCGCATGGAGATGACGGATTTCTTCGAGGTGCTGTTCAACGAGGTGGCGCAGGCGAAATTCGTGCACACTGTCTCGGCGGGTTATGTGACGGCCTCGGTCTTTGTTATAGGCGTGTCGGCCTGGTATCTGCTGCGCGGGCGCCACGTCGAGCTGGCCCGGCGGTCTGTCACCGTGGGGGCGGCCTTTGGGCTGGCGTCCGCGCTGTCGGTCGTGCTGCTGGGGGACGAGTCCGGCTATTCGGCGACCCACAGCCAGAAGATGAAGCTGGCCGCGATCGAGGGTATGTGGGAAACCCACGACGCGCCCGCGCCGTTCAACCTGATCGGCATGCCTGACCAGGAGGCGCGCGAAACCCATTACGCCATTGAAATCCCCTGGGCCATGGGCCTGATCGGCACCCGGTCGCTGACGACCGAGATCCCCGGCATCAATGACCTGGTGGCACAGGCCGAACAGCGCATCAGGTCCGGCATGATCGCCTATGCGGCGCTGCTGGAGGTGCGGGAGCAACGCGATGCCGCCTCGCCCGAGGCGATGGCGACATTCGAGGAACATTCCGCCGATCTGGGCTTTGCCTTTTTGCTCAGGAAATACGTCGACAACCCGCTGGACGCGACAGAGGAACAGATCATCGCGGCTGCCAATGACACCGTGCCGACGGTCTGGCCGCTGTTCTGGGCGTTCCGCCTGATGGTCGCGCTTGGCTTTGGCTTTATCGGGACGATGCTGTATTTCTTCTATCGCGCTTCGTTCAAGGGCATGAACTTTCCCCGCCCGGCGTTGCACCTGGCGGTTTGGATGATCCCCGCGCCCTGGATCGCGGCCGAGCTGGGCTGGTTCGTCGCCGAATTCGGCCGCCAGCCCTGGACGGTGGACGGTGTGCTGCCCACGGCGATGTCGGTCAGCGCGTTGTCGGTGACCGAGGTCACGCTGACCCTGCTGGGTTTCGTGATCTTCTACACCGTCCTGTTCATCATCGAGATGGGCCTGATGCTGAAATACATCCGCAAGGGTCCGTTCGAGGATGTCGAGGAAACCGAGGCCTGGATGACCCGTCATCGGGATATCCTGGCCGGCCGGCGTAATGCCGACGCCACTTCCATGCCTGCGGAGTAAGACAGATGATCCTTCATGAACTCATGAGTTACGACCTGCTGCGCGTCATCTGGTGGGTGCTGCTGGGCGTATTGCTGATCGGCTTTGCCATGACGGACGGCTTTGACATGGGGGTCGGCGCGCTGCTGCCCTTCGTGGGGCGGAGCGATGTCGAACGCCGCGTGGCGATCAACACCGTCGGCCCCGTCTGGGAGGGCAACCAGGTGTGGTTCATCCTGGGCGGCGGCGCGATCTTTGCCGCCTGGCCGCCGCTCTACGCGGTCAGCTTTTCGGGCTTCTACCTGGCGATGTTCGTCGTCCTCGCAGCATTCATCGTGCGGCCGGTAGCGTTCAAGTACCGCTCCAAACGCGAAGACCCGCGCTGGCGCAACGGCTGGGACTGGGCGCTGTTCGCCAGCAGCGCGGTGCCTGCGCTGCTGTTCGGGGTGGCGGTCGGCAACGTCATCCAGGGCGTGCCGTTTCACCTGACCGACGATCTGCACACGATCTACGAAGGCGTCTGGTACATGAAATTCATCGGTCTGCTTGATCCGTTCTCGATCCTGGCCGGTGTCGTGTCGCTGGCCATGCTGGTGATGCATGGCGGCGCGTGGCTGACGCTCAAGGCCGAAGGCGCGGTTCAGCGCCGCGCCCGTGCCTATGGGTCGGTCGCCGCCCTCGTCGCCGTGGGCGCCTATGTGCTGGCCGGTCTGTGGCTGGCGGTGGGAATCGAAGGGTTCCGCACCGTCGGGGATCATGTCGCCAACGGCCCCTCGAACCCGCTGCATTTCGAGGTGGAGCGCACGGCGAGCTGGCTGTCGGCCTATGGCGACCGTCCCTGGATCGCCGTCGCACCGGTGATGGGCATCCTTGGCGGTCTGCTGACCCTTTTGGGGCTGCGGGCGGGGCGCGAGGTCTCGACACTGCTGTTTTCCAAGATGGCGATCCTTGGCGTGATCTCGTCGGTGGGGCTGACGATGTTCCCGTTCATCATGCCGTCCTCCAGCGACCCGCAGTCGTCGCTGACGGTCTGGAACAGTTCCTCGTCGCACCTGACGCTGTTCATCATGCTGGTGATGACGGTGATCTTCATGCCGATGATCATGGCCTACACCGCCTGGGTGTACAAAGTGCTCTGGGGCAAGGTCACCGAGGCCGAGATCACCGACGGCGGCCATTCCTCATACTGACGAAAGGAAGACCCAATGTGGTATTTTGCCTGGCTTCTCGGTCTGCCGCTGGCGGCGATCTTTGCCGTGATGAACGCGATGTGGCTTGAGATAAAAGAGGACGAGCGCGCCATTGCCCACGGTCACGATGCGCCACCCTCTGACCCGCGCGACTGATCCCCGGCCGGTTTGCGGCCCCTGCGGCGGCGGCGCCCTGGCGTTCGCCGCCGTATCCCGTTCCTGCGCACCATTCAGGCAACGCTGTTGCCCTCACTTGCGGGGGTTGTCATAGCTGGCTTGCGGGCCGACCTTTCCCCGCGGCCGGATGCGCCACCCGGCAACCCGTTCGGAGACCCTGATATGGACAAGCAGAAACAGTTTAACTGGACCTTCTGGATCATCGCCGCCCTTGTCTGGCTGGCGCTGCAGGTCTGGCTTGGGTATCGCAGCGTGCTGCCGCTGCAATACAGCGAATTCCTGTCCCACCTGGAAAAGGGCGATATCGCGGAACTGACCGTCACCGAAACCCGGATCGAGGGGCGCTTTGCCGAACCCGTGGACGGCAAGGAGTTCTTCATCGCGCAACGGGTCGACCCGGACTTTGCCGCCGACCTGGAACAGTATGACATTCCCTTTACCGGCGGGTCTGATCAGAACTGGCTGACCGACCTGCTGTCCTGGGTCGTGCCGGTGCTGTTCTTCTTCGGCATGTGGATGCTGCTGACCCGGCGCATGACCGGTGGGCAGGGAATGGGCGGGCTGGTGAACATCGGCAAGTCCAAGGCCAAGGTCTATCTGGAAACCAAGACCGGCGTGACCTTCGATGACGTGGCCGGCGTTGACGAGGCAAAGGCGGAACTGCAGGAAATCGTGTCGTTCCTGCAGGACAAGGAAAAATACGGGCGCCTGGGCGCGCATATCCCCAAGGGTATCCTGCTGGTCGGCCCGCCGGGCACCGGCAAGACCCTGCTGGCGCGTGCGGTTGCGGGTGAGGCCGGCGTTCCGTTCTTTTCCATCTCGGGGTCCGAATTCGTCGAGATGTTCGTGGGTGTCGGCGCGGCACGCGTGCGCGACCTGTTCGAACAGGCACGCAAGGCCGCGCCCTGCATCATCTTCATCGACGAACTCGACGCGCTGGGGCGGGCGCGTTCGGCCGTCTCGGGCTTTGGCGGCGGCGATGAAAAGGAACAGACCCTCAACCAGTTGCTGGCGGAACTCGATGGGTTCGACCCGCGAACCGGTATCGTGCTGCTGGCCGCGACCAACCGTCCCGAGATACTGGATGCCGCCCTGCTGCGGGCGGGCCGCTTTGACCGGCAGGTCGTGGTCGACCGGCCGGAACGCAAGGGGCGTGAGGCGATCCTCAGGGTACATGCGAAAAAGGTCGTGCTGGATGATGACGTCGATCTGGGACAGGTCGCGGCCATCACGCCCGGCTTTACGGGTGCGGACCTCGCCAATCTCGTCAACGAGGCCGCGATCATTGCCACAAGGCGCAATGGCGACAAGGTGACGATGGCCGATCTGACCGCGGCGGTCGAGCGGATCATCGCGGGCGTTGAACGCAAGTCCCGCGTGCTGGGCCCCGAGGAACGCGCGCGCGTTGCGCATCACGAGATGGGGCATGCGCTGGTGGCGGCGAATGTCGATCACGCCGACCCGGTGCACAAGGTTTCGATCATTCCGCGCTCGATCGGGGCGCTTGGCTATACCATGCAGCGCCCGACCGAGGACCGGTTCCTGATCTCGGTGTCGGAACTCAAGGACAGGATGACCGTGCTGATGGCGGGCCGCGCGGCAGAGGACCTGGTCTTCGGCGAGGTTTCCACCGGGGCGTCGGACGACCTGGCCAAGGCGACCGACATTGCGCGGGAATATGTCACCCGCTTCGGGATGGCGCCCGAGATCGGGCAGGCGGTGCTGGAACGCAAGGCGGGGCAATACCTTGATCAGCACGCGCCCGGCATGGCGGCCCGGGACTATTCCGAGGAAACCGCGCGCGAGGTCGACATCGCGATCCGCACGTTGCTGGAAGAGGCCTATGAACGCGCCAAGACTATCCTGACCGAACATGACGCGGAACTGAAGTCCGGCGCGGCGCTGCTGCTGGACCGGGAAACGATCACGCCCGAGGATTTTCCGCCCTTGGTCCGCGCCGGGCAGACGCCCGAACCGGCGGCGGATGGGACCAAGAAAAACGCCGGGTAAGGGCAGGGGGCAGCTGCGCCCCTGCTTGCGCCTGTGGCACGGTCATTTCGTGCCCGAACCACCGGTTTCAAACCCTGGAAAAGCGCACGTCTGTCGTCCCGAGTGCCGCCTCAAGGCCACACTGACCAAGGATGTGTTGCCGCCGCCATAATTTCTCCCAGATATCAGTATATCAACCGCAGGCTTCGAAACGCATGTCAGTGGGTTGACCAAGAAGCATAAGATCAGGAAACGCTAGAAAAAGGCGGCACGAGCAGTGGGTTACAATATCAGCGAGGTTTCTGGTGCTACCGGCGGCGGAAGCAGCAGTCTGGACACGTGGACATTCGACGTCACCCTCAATGGGACTGGGGTTACCACGGTCTCGGGCGATTTCGACGAGATTCCGATCGGCGGAGGCACGGCCAGCGAGGCGAGCGACGGCTATGATTTCTCGGTCACCAGCGGCGGTGCGTATGGCGATCTCACCTTTGACGCGACCACCGGCGAATTCACCTTTGCCATTGACCGGGATGCGGTCTTTGCATCCGGGTCCGACCAGACGGTGGTCATCTCTGTCACCGGCACCGACGGTGGCAACACCGACACCGACACGATCTATATCAACCTGACGATCTGCGTTGCCCGCGGCACCATGATCGAAACCGAAACCGGCCCCGTCCCGGTCGAGGATCTGCGCGCCGGCGACATGGTGAAGACGGTCGACGGCCCGGCCCAGCCGGTGCGCTGGATCGGTTGCAGCAGCGTTTCCCGCGCCAAGCTGGGCGCTGACCCCTCGCTCAGGCCGATCCGCATTGCGGCGGGCGCCTTTGGCAAGGGCCGCCCCGCGCGCGAACTGACTGTGTCGCCCCAACACCGGATCCTTGTGAACGACTGGCGCGCCGAGCTGTTCTTTGGCGAGCGAGAGGTGCTTGTGCCGGCCAAGGGGCTGGTCAACGACACCACCATCCGCATCGACCACGCCGCCGATGGCGTCGATTATTTTCACGTCCTTTTCGACCGTCATGAGATCATGCTGACCGAGGGGCTGCCGACTGAGAGTTTCCACCCCGGCGACTACACCCTGCGCGAGATCGACGGCCCGGCGCGCAACGAGCTTGCCAAGCTCTTTCCGGATATGTTCGAGGGGGACGGCACAATAGACACTGCGCGCATGGCCCTGCGCCCGTGGGAGGGCACGCTATTGCATGATTGCCTGCATGTGCATGGCGCGCCTGATATCCAGGCCGCCGCATGACAGCGCGCCACGACGCAACGGGCCGTGCCCTGCCGGAAAGTGAATGCCCCAGCCCTGAACGCCTGCGGGCCTATGGCGACATGGCGTTCCTGGCTTTTCGCAGCCCCCGGCACGCGCGGATGACGGTGGCCCAGCTGCGCAGCTATCTGGAACCGCCTTTACTGCTGGGGCAGTTCAGGCTGTTTCGTTTCGATGGGGTGGCGCGGGGCATGTATACTTGGGGCCATCTCAGCCCCGATGCCGAGCGGCGGCTGATCACCGGCCAGCAACTGATGCCCGAGGACTGGAACAGCGGTGAGCGGCTCTGGATCGTGGACATCATGGCGCCCTACAAGGGCATGACCTTTTCCATGGTCCGCTGGATCATGGAAAAGGGGCATTTCACCGACAAGGATTTCTTTTTCCGCCGGGTCGGGGACGACAATCGCACCCGCCGTATCGTGCATATCGATTTCCGGCGAAAGGAACTGTCCAAGGTGTATTCCGAGGCCGATTTTCTGAAAGCACCGGACTAGCCCGGCCCGAACCGGCGTCCCGCGCGGCTTTTCGCGCAGACGGCCCGGGCGCGGTTGCCCTTGGCCCTGTCGCGGCTTAAAAACATCGCAGATGCGAACGGGCTTTCTGATCCTTGTCTTGTGCCTGGTCGCGCCTCTGGCGCGGGCGCATCCGCATGTCTTTGTCGATGTCGGGCTGGAACTGCAGACCGACGATCAGGACCGGCTGGCGGGGGTTGAGGTGACATGGGCCTATGACCCGCTTTTCTCGATGTTGATCCTGTCGGATCGCGGGCTGGATGCCGATGGCGACATGGTGCTGGCCGACGACGAAAAGGCGCAATTGCTGGGCTTCGATCTGGCCGACTGGCCAGAGGGGTTCGACGGTGCGCTGTTCGTTGACACGCCCGACGGTCGGTTGGCGCTGGGCGCGCCACGGGCACTGTCGGTCGAGATGCGCGATGACCAGTTGGTGACGCGCCATTTCCGCCCGATTGCCGCACCTGCACCCATGCCCGAACGGCTGCAACTGCGCCCCTATGACCCGTTCTATTACGCAGCGCTGGAACTGGCCGGCGCGGTGCGCCTGCCCGAGGGCTGCACCGGCGAGGTTGCCGAGCCCGACCGCGCGCGGGCCGAGGAAAAGCTCGACAGTCTGACCGAAGCGGATGACGAGTCGATCTTTGACGAGGTCAGGATCGGCATTTTCTTTGCCTACACGTTGGAGGTGACATGCGCACCGCGCTCTTGATTGCCGCGCTGGCGGTGGTGGCCGCCGCCGTTTGGCTGTGGGGCGCGGGCGGGGCCGACTGGGTCGTGGCGCAGGCCACCGAGGGCCAGCGCGCCGCGCAGGAGGCGATGGCGTCGGGGCTGCGCGCGCTCAGGGCGGGTGAGCCCGGCGCGCTGGCTGGCCTGCTGGGCATCTGCTTTTCCTATGGCGTACTGCATGCGGCGGGGCCGGGACATGGCAAGATGCTGATCGGCGGCTACGGCGTGGGCGTGCGGGTGCCGGTGGTGCGGCTGGGCCTGCTGGCGCTGGCGTCCAGCCTGGCGCAGGCCGCGGCGGCGGTGGTGCTGGTCTATGCCGGGGTGCTGGTACTGGGGCTGACGCGCCCGGCAATGACCGGCTTTGCCGACAGGGTGATGGCGCCGGCCAGCTATGGCGCAATCGCGCTGGTGGGGCTGTGGCTGGTGCTGCGCGGGGCACGGCGGCTGTGGCGGGGGCGGGCAGGGGCCACGCATGCCCATAGCCACGCCCATGCCCACGCCCCGGATGCCGACGGCGTGTGCGCCAGTTGCGGCCATCGCCACGGGCCAAGCGTGGAAGAGGCCGCCGCCGTCCGGTCGTGGCGCGACGCGCTGATGCTGGTCGCGGCGGTGGCGGTCAGGCCCTGCACCGGGGCGCTGTTCCTGCTGATCCTGACATGGCGTTTCGGGCTGGTATCGGCGGGCATCGCCGGGGCATTCGCGATGGGGCTGGGCACCGCCACCGTCACCATCGCCGTGGCCATCGCCGCCGTCACCTTTCGCGAGGGGCTGGTCTGGCGGCTGGCGCAGGGCAGCGGCGCCGCCCGTGCGCTGCCGCTGGTCGAGATGGCGGCGGGTGGCCTTGTCGCTGCCATCTCGCTGCAACTGCTGGTGGGCGCGATCTGAGGCTTGCGGCACGCCCGGGCCGGCAGTAGGCCGATGGCATGAAACAGCCGTCTTCATACCGCGACCACGCGCGCGCCACCCTTTACCTTGGCCTGCCGCTGATCGGCAGCCATGTGGCGCAGTTCGCGATCACGCTGACCGACGCGCTGATGCTGGGATGGTATTCGGTCGACGCGCTGGCGGCAGAGGTGCTGGGCGGCACGCTGTTCTTTGTCATCTTCATCATGGGGTCGGGCTTTGCCTTTGCGGTGATGCCGATGGTCGCCTCGGCCCAGGCCGCGGGCGAAGAGGTGCAGGTGCGGCGCGTCACCCGCATGGGCGCGTGGGCGTCGATGCTGTTCGGGCTGGCGGTGCTGCCCATGTTCATCTGGTCAGAGCCGCTGTTCCTGGCCATCGGGCAAGAGGCGGCGGTTTCGGCGCAGGCCGGGCAGTACCTTGGCATCGCCGGTTACGCCATTTTGCCGGCGCTTTTGGTGATGGTGCTGAAATCCTATCTCGCGGCGCTGGAGCGCACGCAGGTGGTGCTGTGGATGACGCTGGCGGCGGTGGGGCTGAACGTGGCCGTCAACTGGTTGCTGATCTTCGGCAACTGGGGTTTTCCCGAGCTGGGCATTCGCGGGGCGGCGATAGCGTCGCTGAGCGTCAACATCGCCTCGGGCATCGCGCTGGCGCTCTATGCAGCGCTCGCCACGCCGGAACACACGCTGTTTCAGCGGGTCTGGCGCCCGGATTGGGAGGCCTTCGGCCGCGTCTTTCGCCTGGGCTGGCCCATCGGCATGACGAACCTGGCCGAGGTCGGGCTGTTCGCCGCCGCCACGGCGATGATGGGCTGGCTGGGCACGCTGCCGCTGGCGGCGCACGGGATCGCGCTGCAGGTGGCCTCGGTCGTGTTCATGGTGCATCTGGGCCTGTCCAACGCCGCCACGGTGCGCGCGGGCCAGGCATTTGGGCGGGGCGACGGGCCGGGGCTGCGCGCGGGCGCGCTGGTGGCGCTGGCGATATCGGGGGCGGTGTCGCTGGTGGCGGTGGTGCTGTTTCTGGCGGTGCCGGAATTCCTGGTCGGCCTCTTTCTTAGCCCGGCCGAGCCCGACCGCGCCGGGGTGATCGCGCTGGGCGTGGGGCTGTTGGCGGCGGCGGCGCTGTTTCAGGTGGTCGATGCGGCGCAGGTGATGGCGCTGGGGCTGTTGCGGGGCGTCCAGGACACAAGCGTCCCCCTGGCCATCGCGGTGTTCAGCTATTGGGGCATTGGCGTGCCGGCCAGCTATGTCCTGGGCTTCATGCTGGGCCTCGGCGGGGTCGGGGTATGGCTGGGGCTGGCGCTGGGGCTGGCCTGTGCCGGCGTGCTGTTGCTGGTGCGTTTCTGGCGCTGGTCGGCGCGAAACGTGGCGGCGCGGGCGGGCTGAACCGCGCCGCGCCTATGTCAAACTTGACCGGGGTCATTCCCGCTCTTCGCCGATGCGGCCGCTGGTCAGGATGTCGCCGACCTCGGGCAGGGCCGCCAGTGCCTCGGGCAGGAGGTCGTCGGTGGCGGGTGCGGGCCCTTCCCATCCGGGGTCGCCGGGGCGGCCCACGACGATGCGGCCGACCATCGCGGCCATCTCGTGCGGGATGCAAAAATAGTCATAGACCCCCGGCACCTTGAGCGTGACCTCGAACGTATCGCCCGGCAACAGGAAATCGCTGTCCCACGGTTCTGCCGCCGCCGGTATCCGGCGCGCGCGGTCATGGTTCGCGGGGTGATAGGCGGTGGCGGTGTGGCTGTTGCCGGGGTCGTTGTTGACAAAGCGCAGCGTGGTTCCCGGCGCCACGGCCAGCCCGCGCGGAGAGAACCAGATGCGTTCGCCGCGCGCGGTGCCGCGCATTTCGATCACCTCGACCGGCCCGGCCTGTGCGGCGCGCCCGATGAGGAGGGTGGCGCAAAGACCACCCCCCAGCGCAAGAAACCGGCGGCGTGCCGGTCTCATTTCGCCAACCGATCTTTGGCGGCGGCGTCGTGATACAGCACCACATGCGCGTGCGGCTTGTCCACGCCGGGGTGGCCGGCGTTGTAGTAGATGTCGACGCCGCTGACGGTGTGCGACCCGACACCCAGCCCGTCATAGGCGGTGCCGTTCTGCAGGTCGGCCAGCGGGGTCATGTAGACGGTGGCCGACAGCCGCCCGTCATGGTCGTAGGCCAGGAACGGGCCGGCGGGCAGGGATGCCGGATCGACGAACAGTGTGCCCAGCCCGGGGATGAATTCGGGCAGCGGCAGCGCATCGCTGACCTGGATGAAGGGCTCGCCCGGAGGCGCGGCTTTCAGGGCCTCTTCGTCATGGGCCAGGGCCGGCGCGGCAACAAGAAGGGCGGCAACAGCCGCCAGCGAGTGGGTAATCCTCATGTCGTGTCCTTTTCCATTGATCAGAGTGCCTTTCAAAGGCGCTCGACCCATTGGATGCAGCAGCACGCAAAAGGTTCCCGGATTTTTCAGTGGGGTGTTCGCGGCCGGGCTCAGCCCTTGGTTTGCCGGATCAGGCGTTCGGCCTTCTTGCGCACCAGCACCGCCCGCAAATCGTGCATCGACAGCAACAGCGCGTCCGTCACCGCCTCTAGCTGGTCATCGGTGGCGCGGGATTGTGCCCAGTGGGCGGTCTGGTTCAGGTGATCGACCGCGCGGCGGATGTCGTCGATATCGCGTTCGGCAAGGACCTGAACCCGTTCATCCATCCATTCCCGGATGGCGGTCATGTCCTGTTCGGTCAGTTCATAGTCACCCTGGGGCTTGATCTGGCCATTGCGGATATTGACCACGGCGATCTGGTCCAACTCGATCCGGCGCTGGCGGTTCTCGGTATCGACGAGAAACACGAAGGCGCCGTTATCGCGCACCCGAAAATAGTATTCCGGCAACTCGTCCGACATGGTTCCCCGTTCAACCGCCCCCGTTTACCTGAGCGCGGCGCAGAAATCGGTGATCCGCGCGCAGGCCTCTTTCAGCGCCGCGTCCGACGTAGCGTAGCTGACGCGGAAGCACGGGGAAAGCCCGAATGCCGCGCCAAAGACCACCGCGACGCCGGCCTCTTCCAGCAGGGCGGTGGCAAAGGCCTCGTCGGTGTCGATGCTGCGGCCCGCCGCGGTCTTACGCCCGATCAGCCCGGCGATGGAGGGAAAGACATAGAACGCCCCCTGCGGGGTGGGGCAGTCGATGCCGTCGATATCGCGCAGGGCCGACAGCACCAGGTCGCGGCGCCGCGCAAAGGTGCGGTTGTTCTCGGCGATGAAATGCTGCGGGCCGGTCAGCGCCTCTATCGCCGCCCACTGGCTGATGGTGCAGGGGTTCGAGGTCGACTGCGACTGCAGCTTGCGTATCGCCGCGATCAACGGCTCAGGCCCGGCGCCATAGCCGATGCGCCAGCCGGTCATGGCATAGGCCTTGGACACGCCGTTCATCGTCAGGGTGCGGTCGATCAGCCCGGGTTCGACCTGCGCGGGGGTACAGAATTCGAACCCGTCATAGGTGAGGCGTTCATAGATGTCGTCGGTCAGCACCCAGACATGGGGGTGCTGCATCAGCACATCGGTCAGCGCCCGCATCGCCGCGCGGTCATAGCCCGCGCCGGTGGGGTTGGAGGGCGAATTCAGGATCACCCAGCGGGTTTTCGGCGTGATCGCCGCATCCAGCGCCCCGGGGTCCAGGCGATAGCCATCCTCGGCCCGGGTGGGCACAATCACCGGCTCGGCCCCGGCAAGGCGCACCATGTCGGGATAGCTGACCCAGTAGGGCGCGGGGATCACCACCTCGTCGCCGGGGTTCAGCGTCGCCATCAGCGCGTTGTAAAGCACCTGTTTGCCACCCGACCCGATCGTGACCTGCGCGGGGGTGTAGTTCAGCCCGTTTTCGCGGTGGAACTTGGCGCAGACCGCCTCTTTCAACTCGATCAGCCCGTCGGCGGCGGTATAGCGGGTGTGGCCATCCTCTATGGCGCGGATACCGGCGGCGCGGATGTTCTCGGGCGTCGGGAAATCGGGCTCGCCCGCGCCGAGGCCGATCACGTCGCGGCCGGCGGCGCGCAGCTCGGCCGCCAGCGCGGTGACCGCCATGGTGGGGGAGGGGCGAACGCGGGAAAGTGTCGCGGAAAGGGGAATCATGTCGCGCTCCGGTTGGAATGCGGACCCTGACCGCCTATAATCGCGGCCCGAGCGCCAGTGTCACATGTCAAACCCGAACGGCCGTAGGTTGTAAAGACCATCCGTGCCAGATCGATACAGAAAGGACGTCCGATGAACGCCGAGACCACAGATGGCTGGTTCGATCCCGATGCAACCACCTTTGGCGATCGCGTCGCCGGTGCGCGCGAACGCGCGGGGATGAGCCAGTCGGAACTGGCCAAGCGGCTGGGTGTGAAACTGAAGACGCTGAAGGGGTGGGAAAACGACCTGAGCGAGCCACGCGCCAACAAGCTGTCGATGATGGCCGGGCTGCTGAATGTTTCGCTTTTGTGGCTGCTGAGCGGCGAGGGCGACGGCCCCACATCCCCCGAGGACGAGGGCGAGCTGTCGCGCGACGTGGCCGATCTGTTGACCGAGATCCGCGATATCCGGGCGCAGTTGTCGCGCTCGACCGACCGGCTGGGCCGGCTGGAAAAATCGCTGCGCCAGCAATTGAAGGAAGAAGCGGTTGCCTGAACCGCACATCGGGGGCGAGAGCGTCGAGAACCGGCTGAAACGGCTGCGCATGCGGTCGATCCGCCGGGGCATCCGCGAGATGGATATGATCCTCGGCCGCTTTTCCGAGATCGCGCTGAGCGACCTCTCGGATGACGAGCTGCGGCTCTATGATGACCTGTTGTCGGAAAACGACCACGATCTTTACCAGTGGGTCACCGGGCAGGCCGCCGCGCCGGACCGTTTTACGGCCCTGATCGACCGCATCGCGCGCATCGCCACCCCGGCGGGCTGAACCGGTATCGGCGGCCCTCGCGGCCGTTTACCCATTCTTGGGCATTTGCAGGCTATCACGGACGTCAAAGCCGAACCTGACGGAGCCGAGAATGAGCCTGCACACCCACCCCGCGCCCCTGGCCGCACCCGTGGCCGAACAACAAAGCTTCATGTCGGGCTACCTGGATGCGCTGGCGCTGGTGGAACGCCTGCATCGCCTGCTGCTGGATGTGATCAAGGATGAATTTGAACGCCTCGGCGTGATCGAGGTTAACGCCGTGCAGGCGCTGCTGTTGTTCAATGTCGGCGAGAACGAGGTTACCGCAGGCGAGCTGAAGACGCGCGGCTATTATCAGGGCAGCAATGTCAGCTACAACCTGAAAAAGCTGGTGGACATGGGCTATATGCACCACCAGCGGTGCGAGATCGACCGCCGCTCGGTGCGGGTGCGGCTGACCGAAAAGGGCCGCAAGGTCCGCGAAATCGTCGCCCGCCTGTTCGCGGGGCATGCCAAGGGTCTGCAGGACAATGGCGTTCTGGGGGTTGACGGGCTGGACCGGATCAACACCTCGCTGCGCCGGGTCGAACGCTATTGGAGTGATCAGATCAGGTATATCTACTGATCGGCGGGGGCAGGGCGGGCATACCCCAGGACGATGTCGTTGACCTCTCGGAACAGTTTGCGCGTCATCGCCTCGCGGAACCCGGCGTAACCGGCCGCCACCACCAGGAATGCGCCGGTTCCGTGCAGAACCTCGGCGGCATAATAGGCCGGCACCCCGGGGTCGCCGTCATAGATCACCAGCCCGTTCACCGTGACCTCGTCCAGGGGAAAGTGGCGGTACGCCTGACGCGGGCCATAGCGATAGTTGTTGATGCCGTCGCCCGATAGGTCGATCACCTGCCGGTCGCAGCGCGGCCCGCGTCCCAGCAGCCCGGAGGCATAGCCCAGCGCCGGGCCGATCGAGGTGGGAAAGTTGCTGTGGCTGCGGACCATGGCGCGCAGCGTTACGGCGGCGCGGTCGATGTCGGCGGGCGTGCGCAGCGCCGTCCAGTCGAGCTGCAGTTTGTGCTGGTGAAAGCCGCTCCACTCAAAGGCCGACAACGCGACATGGCCGCCGGTTCCGGCCAGGATTGCGCGGCGCACATCCGGGTCCAGCAGGGCCGCCGCCAGCCCCGTGCGCTGCAGGTCGTATTCCGCCGCGTCGACCGATGACGATACGTCGAGCGCCAGCACCAGCGCCAATCGGCAGCGCCCGGCGGGCTGGGCCGCCGCCGCGCCCGCCAGCCCCAACACCAGCGCGGCCAGGCAGGTGGCCCGCCTCACCAATGGCCGGTGTTTTCCATGCTTGCCCAAGGTTCCTGCGGCGCCAGCGCGTCGCCCTCTTGCAGCAGTTCGACCGAAATGTTGTCGGGGCTGCGGACAAAGGCCATGCGCCCGTCGCGCGGCGGGCGGTTGATGGTCACGCCGTTGTCCATCAGGTGCTGGCACATGTCATGGATGTTTTCGACCGAATAGGCGAGGTGGCCAAAATGCCGGCTGTCGGATGGCAGCGCATCGTCGCCGTCCCAGTTCCAGGTCAGTTCGACGGGGCATTCCTCCTGCCCCTCGGGCGCCATGAAGATCAGCGAAAAGCGGCCGGCCTCGCTGTCGATGCGGCGGGTTTCCCTGAGCCCCAGGAGCTCGAAAAATCGCATGGTCTTGTCCAGGTCCTTGACCCGGACCATGGTGTGCAGATAGCGCACGCGCATTGGCTCTCTCCTTGTTGACGGTTCGGGTCAGAGGATAGGCGCGGCGCGGGTGTTGTCGAGGCCGCGACGGCCCGCGGGGATCAGAATTCCGAGCGGATGCCAAGTGATACCGCGGTCTGATCGACGTCAAAGCGGCTGATGTTGGACCGGCTGCGTTCGGCCGTCAGCGACAGTTCCGGAACAAAGCCCATATAGCTCCACCCGGAAAAGCTGGCGGTGGCGCCGCCGAACCAGGATTCATCGACCCGCCCGCCGGGCACCGGGGTGATGACCCAGTATTCGTCATAGTCCAGCGTGCTGCGCCCCAGGGTAAAGCTGATGTCGGCCGGTCCGACCGCGCGGCCCATCGCATAGTTCACCTGCGCCGACCATTGCCGCGAGGTGCGGTTGACGCCGTCGCTGTCGACATCGCGATACAGCAGATCGGTGCGCAGCCGCCCGCCCCCGGGCAGCCCCCAGCCCAGCCCGGCAAAGGCCGACCAGACGCTGGCGTCGCGCCCTCCGCCGCTGCTGCGGCCCTGCTGTTCCTCAAGCTGGGTGCCGATGCTGAGGCTCAGCTTTTCGCCCAGCTTCTGCACCCGGCTGACGCCGACCCCGGCGAAATCGTAGAACGGCGAGCGCCCGTACCAGGTCCGCCCGCCATTGACCTCGAACCGCCAATAGCCATCCTTGCCGGGCGCCCACAGATGCGTCAGCCCGATCTGCGCGCGCAGGGACGACAGGTCGCTGCCGCTGATACCCGGCACCGGGTTGTTCAGCCGCACTTCGTTCGACAATACCCGCCCGGTCAGCCGGGTTTCGTGCCCCTCGGCCTGGTGGATGCGGTAGGAGCCGGTCAGATCGGTCTTGGCGACAACGCCCGAAATGGCCTGGGCGCTGGGGCTGAGCGCGCCGATCAGCGGCGAGCCCTCGATCAGGTTGTAGGGGCTGTTGGCGCCGTTGTTGACGTTGTCCGAGGGCGTGACCGAGAACCGCAGGTTAAAGCTGAGCGGGTTGCGATGACGCACGTTGCGGAAGGCGACGACATAGTCGTCGCGGACCTCGTCGCTGGGCGCGTAATGCACCGCGCGGCGCAGCCACAGCTGGGATGGGGTGAATCGCTTGTCGGCAAAGGCCAGCTCTGCCGCCAGTTTCGCCGCCTCGAACCGCTGCACGTCGGTCTTGGCGATGCGATAGGCCGTTGCTGCGGCCTGCTGGCCGGTGCGGTACTGGGCCAGCTGGCCCAACGCGTGCGCGCGGATGAAATGGGCGTGCCCGTTGTCGGGTTCGGCCTTGATCAGCCCCTCTGACAGGGTCAGCGCGGTTTTGGGCTGTCCTTTGGCCAATGCCTGCTGCGCCAGCGCCTGGGCTTGTGGCAGCGACAGGCGCACCGCCGGTTCCTGCGCCGGCTGCTGCGGTTCGGCCGTGGCCGTGCCGGCAGCACCGGCAAGGGCGATCAGACAGACCAGGAGTGCCGGCAGCGCCGCAGCGCGGCGTCGCCGGTTACGGCGTGCCGGCATCGGGATTGACGCTGGCGCAGATAGGCGAACTGCTCGCGATCCCGCACTGGTCGAGCACAAAGATGCCGCTTTCCGCATCTGCTTCGAACCCGAGATTGTCGCCGACTCCGTCGAACTGTTCCAACTGCACGCCACCGGCGACGCTGTCAGCGCTTTCGCCGCCGAAGACGCCGGCGTAGGTGCCGATCTGGGTATGGTCGGTGGCGCCTGACAGCGGATCGCTGATGTCATACTCCACCGTGCCCGCAAAGGTGCCGTCGGCCGTGATATTGGTTGCCATCAGAACGATCGAGGGCAGGTCCGAAATCGGGTTGAGGTTGGTATCCAGAAGCTCGCGGTTGAAGATGTTGCCTTCGACCGAGTTGTCGGCGAAATCGGCATTGATGAAGGCGTCGCCGTGGATGATCAGCGCCTGCGGCACCACCAGTTCGGGGTCGCCAGAAACGGGGGGCAAGAGGTCGCTGCCGTTGGGGTCGCCGACATTGGTGACGCCGATATAGCTGCCGGCATAGGTGACCAGCCCGCTGTCAGAGGTTACCTCAGGCGGGGTATAGGCACCGTCGCGTTCGAAATACGCGCCCATGATCGAGGCGTTGCGTGGGCCGGGGCTGGAAACAACACCGGCACGCGCCGCGCCGCTGGTGCTTTGCCCGGCATAGGCGGTGAAATGCCGGTCGCCCGCATCCTCCTGCACGGTAAAGGCAATATAGCCATCCTGGTCGAGCGTCGGCGCGCGCTGATAGGTGGCGCTGTAGGGCACTTCATCAAGGCTGACACCCTCGACCAGCAGCATACCGGCGCCCGAGTCATACGCGATCCTCGAGACGGCGCCGGCGATGCCGTCGGGTACGGTGATGGCGCTCGTGCCGCCGCCCCCGCCTGTCCCGGTGCCGCCACCCGTGCCGTCATCGTCACTGGCGAACGGGTTGCTGCCGGACGAACACGCCGCAAGAACGGCGCAAACCAGCAGGCCTGCCACTTTTTGTGCCATGATGTTACTGCCCTCAATCGTGTTTTTGTGTTTTGAATGAAATTCAGGGCATTACCGGGCGAAGTCAATGTTTGTGTGGCATCAATGCACGGGAAAGTTGTCGGTGTTGCAGCCTCGCCTATACAGGGTGTCGATGTTTGTAAGATTGCCGTCGCAAGATATAGTGGGCGGCGACTCACTCTTGTGGAAAGGACGACCCAAATGCCCCTCACCCCAGAGCAGCGGGCCGAAATAGAGGCACAGCGTGCCGCCCCCCGGCAGACCCTGCGCGCCGTGTCAGACGGGATGGAGGCGCATCTTTACACCGCCTACCCGGTGCTGGATCACGGCTTTATCCGGGTGATTGACTATATGGGCGACGATGCAGCCATCTGCCAGGCGGCGCGGGTCAGCTATGGCAAGGGCACAAAGTCGGTATCGAACGACGAGGGGCTGATCCGCTACCTGATGCGGCACTGGCATTCGACCCCGTTCGAGATGTGCGAGATCAAGCTGCACGTCAAGCTGCCGGTCTTTGTCGCGCGCCAGTGGATCAGGCACCGCACCGCCAACGTCAACGAATACTCGGCCCGCTATTCGATCCTGGACCGCGAATTCTATATCCCCGCGCCCGAACACATCGCGGCGCAGTCGGAGGTCAACAACCAAGGTCGGGGCGAGACCCTGACAGGGCAAGAGGCCGCGCGCGTGCTGGATATCCTCAAATCCGACGCGGCGCGTTGCTATGACAATTACGAGGCGATGATCAGCCAGGAGGGGCAGCAGGGCCTGGCGCGCGAACTGGCGCGGATGAACCTGCCCGCCAACATCTATACCCAGTGGTACTGGAAGACCGACCTGCACAACCTGCTGCATTTCCTGCGCCTGCGCGCCGATGCGCACGCCCAGTACGAGATCCGCGTCTATGCCGAGGAAATCTGCAAGGTGGTCGCCGACTGGGTGCCGTTCGCCTGGCGCGCATTCGAGGATTACCGCTTGGGCGGCGCGGCGCTGTCGGGCAAGGCGCTGGACTGCGTGCGGCGAATGATCCGGGGCGAAGGGGTGACGCAGGAAAATTCCGGCATGTCCAAGGGGGAATGGCGGGAGTTCCAGCAGATGATCGAGGGGTGAATGTGAAACCCGCCCCGCCCGGCGGCAACGCCGGGCAGCGCCGGCCCGCCCCCCTCGGGGCGGCGCTGTTGGCGGTGGTGGTGAAACAGGCGCAACGCCGGGGCCTTCTGGCGATACAGGCGCGCAGCCCGGCCCCGCCCCGACGGGCCGGCGCTGCCCGGTTTCCCTGATCGGACGTTCCTCCGCCAGACATGGCATCACGCGCTCTCGGCCCTGCGCTTCCCGGCCTTCTGATCGGTCTTTACACCCCGAAACCCTTTGACAGCCGCCCTTCAGCCGGTACCATCCCGGCCAGTGGCCGTTGATACCACCAGACAGTTCAAGAGGTTCCCATGCGTATTCAGACACTTCTCGCCGCTGCCGTTGCCGCCGCCACCGCGTTGCCCGCTCTGGCCGACGGGCCGCGGCTTTACCCGGTGCCCACGACCGAGAATTATTGCCCGGCCGGGCTGCAGCCGGTGTCCATCAACGGCGCGATATGCTGTGGCAAGCCCAATACCAGCGTTACCTGGTACGATATGAAGCGCCACCCGGTGCAGCGCGCCCGTTACACACCCGCCGTGACCTGCGCCGAGGGGCAAAAGGGCTGTAGCTGACCGGCAAGGTCAGTCTGAAAACCCCGTCAAGGCGGCCCGCGTTGCGGATCGCGCCATTTTCCTGCGTATGAGTGGCCGTGGCCGGCGGTGCCGGCCGGGGCGTCAGAGCAGCTTCAGCTCGCCCGCCATCTGCCGCCCGTCGCGCCCGTCCTGCAGCTCGTAACCGATCTTCTGGTCGTCGGCGAGCCCGGTCAGACCGGCGCGTTCCACCGCCGAGATATGCACGAACACGTCCTTGCCGCCATCGTCGGGGGCGATGAACCCGTAACCCTTGCTGGTGTTGAACCACTTCACGGTGCCTGTCGGCATGCCGCACTCCTTCCTTGTCGTCCAGTCCCCGGGTGATGCCGGGCCATACCGCGCCCGGCCCGGGCGGGTCCGGCCTTGCTGTGCCGGAGACAAGCCAGGGAATGACGTGGCAGCCCGATGATTGCATCAGTGATGTAAAAATCAAGCAAAACCGGCGTGATTTATGCCGCGCGACACGGTAAGAGGCAGGCAGGGCAAGGGAATGCTGCGATGATCCTGTATGGGCTAAAGACCTGCGATACCTGCCGTAAGGCATTGAAGTCGCTGCCAAATGCACGGTTTTTGGACGTTCGCGCCGACGGGGTGCCGGACGATGTGCTGGCTGCCGCCCATGCCCGGTTCGGCGCGGCGCTGGTCAACACGCGCTCGACCACGTGGCGGGGGCTGGATGCGGGCGAACGGGCAGAGCTACCGCTCGACCTGATCCGCCGCCACCCGACGCTGATGAAACGACCGCTCATCGTCGATGGCGAGGCGATGCACCTGGGCTGGGGCCCTGATGTGCGCGCCGCGCTGACGGGGCAGCAAGGCTAGGAGGATGGGATGCGAAACGCGGCGTTGCTGCTGGGGGTGATCGGCGGGCTTTTGGCCCTGCTGGTCGGGTTCTTCACCTACGGCTATACAGAGTTCATAGACCGCTATGGCGAGGTGCGCGGACTGGCCGAACAGGTTGACCGTGTGGGCCTGATCCGCGCCGTCAGCTTTGTCGCGCCGCTGCTGGCCATTGCCGGGGGCGGGATGGCCCGGGTGCGCGCGCTGTGGGGCGGTATCCTGATGCTGATCTCGACGGGGCTGATGCTCTACGCGTTCGATTTCGGAGTGTTCACCATGTTCCCGATCGGCATGACGGGGCTGGGCGGCCTGCTGGCCATCGCCGCCGGTCGCCCGGATGAACCCAAGTCGCATTTCTGAGGGGGGTGCGCCTGAAATCCTGAAAAGATTTCGGATTTCTTTCTTTTCAAGAAAGCGGCTGTTTTGCGGATGATAGCAGCCGGTCGAGCGAGGCAGGACCCGCCCCCTTGACCACCAGCACCAGCAGCAGGAACACCCACAACGCCCGCTGATCCAGGATGACGCTGCCGGACGCGGTGTCGAACCATGCCCCGACCGTTGCCGGTTCGGAAATCGCGCCGTGCCCGTAAAGGTCGGTCAGCGTTTGCAGCGCCACAAAGCCGATCATCCCCAAGGCCGACAGCCGCGTCAGCAGGCCCAGCACGATCAGCGCCGGCAGCACGAATTCGGCCCAGGTTCCGGCCGTCACCACCGCCCAGTGAAAGAACGTCAGCTGGCTGGTGTCATAGCCTGCAGAGTCCATCGCGCGCGGAAAAATTTGTGTATAAGCGCCAGCCGAAGGTTGGAAAAGTCCAAGAATTCCGTCACCCAGCTTGGTCTTTGCCGAGGCCCAGTAATAGCCGGTCAGGATCGCGGCAAAGAGGAAACGCGCCAGCGTCGGCAGCAGCCAGTCGACCTGCAAAAGACGGGTGAAAGCGGTGTCGTGGATGGAAATCAGGCGTTGCATGAAATGTCCCCGGCGGGCTGGATTTTGGAAATGGCACTGCCGCCCAGCAACAATGACAGGGCGGGGGCAAGGTCGAAATCTGCCGCCGCACCGGTCGTGCGTTGATGGGCCGTGCCCAGCGTTTCGCCGTTGATCAGCGCGGCGACGAATTCGGCGGTGCCCGCGCCGGTCACCGTCATCAGCGGGTCGAGCGCGGGGCGGGTGATCAGCACGTCTTGTGCGTCGGGCTGTGGCTTGGGGCCGTCTTCCATGTTGAAGGCCCAGATCGCGTGCACAGGCCAGTTCGAGCGCACCAGCCGCACCGCCGGGGCCAGTTCCATCCGCGTGTCGGCCAGTGCCTCGGGCGGGATGCGGGCAAGCTGTTCGGCATCGGCAGGGGCGGCGTCGGCGGCGTGATAGGACAGCCGCAGCGCCTGTTCCAGCCGGGCCACGTCGGGCAGATAGCCCAGGTGCGATAGCGGCTCGAACCCTTCCAGGAAGGTGGGGAAATCGGCGCCGTATTGCATCAGCATCGGCGTGCGCGGCGGGTGGCGGCGCAGGAACACGCCGGCGACCCGTTTGAAATTCTCCTCGCCGATCAGCCGCCGGACGCAGGGAAAGCTCAGCTCCAGCGCCTCGGTCAGGCTGACGGCGACGTTGTTGCGGTAGATGTCAAAGCGCTTGCCGGCAGGGCGCCCGTGCCCGTCGGTCAGCCCCTTTGGCACCGGGCGTTCGGCGTCAAGCAGCGCGTCGTGAAAACCGGATTGATCGACACTCATGCCGGCACCTTGGCCAAGACGTCCAGCGCGGCGCCGGCGCGGGCGGCCTCGGCGGCCAGCACGGGCCAGTCGGGGATATTGGCATCCCATTCGATCAGGATCGGTTTCGGCCCCGAGCGCGCCAGCGTGTGATCAAGCAGCGCCCAGACCGGGTCTGCGACCTTGCGCCCGTGGCTATCGATCAACAGCGGCGCACCGTGGTCGTCGGCGTCGCTGTCATGGCCGCCAAGGTGGATCTCGCCCACCCGTTCCAGCGCGAAGGCGTCGATATAGGCGCGCGCGTCGAGGCCCAGATTGGTGGCTGAGACAAAGACGTTGTTGACGTCCAGCAGCAGCCCGCAACCGGTGCGGCGCGCCACTTCGTCCAGGAAATCGGTTTCCGACCAGGTGCTTTCGGCAAAGGCCAGATAGCTGGACGGATTTTCCAGCAGCATCGGGCGGCCGATGGCCCGTTGCAGCTCGTCGATATGGTCGGCGACGCGGGTCAGCGTGGCGTTGGTATAGGGCAGGGGCAGCAGGTCGTTCAGGAAATGGCCGTCATGGGTGGACCATGCCAGGTGTTCGGAAAAGCTGGCCGGGTTCAGCCAGTCGCACAGGTGGGCAAGCCGCGCCAGGTGGTCGGGGTCAAGCCGCCCTTCGCCGCCGATGGACAGGCCGACGCCGTGGACCGAGATCGGAAAGCGTTCAGCCAGTGCGCGCAGTTGCGCCAGCGGTCGCCCGCCCGCGCCCACATAGTTCTCGGCGTGGATTTCCAGCCACTCGACGGGGCTGGCATCCTCAATGATGGCGGTGAAATGCTGCGGCTTGTAGCCCACGCCGGGGGCGGGTGGCAGCTGGTCGAAAAGGGCTGAACTGTCGGGCATGGCTCACCTGCTGGAACGTGTGGCGGGGCATGTGCGGACGGCGGTGCCGCGCATGCCCCGGTCAGAGTCACATTTGCGGCAGATCGCGGTCGAGCGGCTCGAGGCTGCCCATGCGGTCGCCCGGCAGTTCCATCTCGGCGCAGGTGCCGGCCTCGACCAGCGTCCAGGCGTTGCCCTGGTAATCGACCGTCGAGGTGCCCGCGCAGGTGGTGCCGGCGCCGGCCTTGCAGTCGTTTTCACCGGCCAGCGAGACGCCATAGCATTTTTCCTGCTCGGCGGCGGTGGCGGTGGTCGAATGTGCGGCCAGCGCGGCGGTGACGGCGCCGGCGAGGGCTGCGATTTTCAGCGTGTTGGACATCAGAGGTCTCCCTAAAGAAATGGCTTTCGGTTCCCCTGTCCGGTGGCCGGCGGGTTTGCCCGCACACCCGACCTGGGATGCCCAGAAGGTAGACGTCCACGCCGATCAACTGCGACTCACGAGGACGTGACGCACGCACCTGTCATGTCAGGTCATCTGCGTGAACATGACATCGCATTGAAATAAAATGGAAATATGCCATGATCCGGCAATTCGGCGGCGGAATGTTTCAGTGTTCCGCCGCCGATTGCAACAGATGTTACAGCAGGTCCGGCGGCGTTGCCTCGCGCGCCAGTTCGGCGCTGACGTCGTCGAGAGCACGGACTTCAGTACGTTTCTCGCCCAGGCGGCGCAGGGTGACGGTGCGGTCCTCGACCTCGCGCGCGCCGCAGGCCAGGATGATCGGCACCTTGCCGACCGAATGTTCGCGGACCTTGTAGTTGATCTTTTCGTTGCGGGTGTCGGCCTCGGCCCGCACGCCGGCGGCGACCAGTTTCTCGGTGACTTCGCGCACGTAATCGTCGGCCTCAGACACGATCGAGGCCACCACCACCTGACGCGGGGCCAGCCAGAACGGCAGCTTGCCGGCGTGTTCCTCGATCAATATGCCGATGAAGCGTTCGAAACTGCCCAGCGTGGCGCGGTGCAGCATCACCGGACGATGCTTGGCGCCGTCCTCGCCGATATAGTTGGCATCCAGCCGCTCGGGCAGGACGAAATCGACCTGCAGCGTGCCGCATTGCCAGTCGCGCCCGATGGCGTCGGTCAGCACGAATTCCAGCTTGGGCCCATAGAACGCACCTTCGCCGGGGTTGAGCGTGAATTCGCAGCCCGCGGCGATGGTGGCGGCCTTCAGCGCGGCCTCTGACTTGTCCCAGACTTCGTCCGATCCGGCGCGCTTTTCCGGCCGGTCGGAAAACTTGACGGCGAAATCGGCAAAACCGAGATCGCGGTAGATATCCGACAGGAACGCGATGAAGCGGCGGGTTTCGGCCTCGATCTGGTCTTCGCGGCAAAAGATGTGCGCGTCGTCCTGGGTAAAGCCGCGCACCCGCATCAGCCCGTGCAGCGCACCCGAGGGTTCATAGCGGTTACACGATCCGAATTCGGCCATCCGCAGCGGCAGGTCGCGATAGGATTTGAGCCCCTGATTGTAGATCTGCACATGGCAGGGACAGTTCATCGGCTTGAGCGCGTTGATGGATTTCTCGCGTGCGTGTTCCTCGTCGACCTCGACGATGAACATGTGCTCCTGGTATTTGTCCCAGTGGCCGCTTTGTTCCCACAGCTTGCGGTCGACCACCTGCGGGGTGTTGACCTCGACATAGCCGCCGCGCCGCTGCTGGCGGCGCATGTAATCCTGCAGCATGGTGTAGACGGTCCAGCCCGCCGGGTGCCAGAAGATCTGGCCGGGGGCCTCTTCCTGAAAATGGAACAGATTCATCTCGCGGCCAAGGCGGCGGTGGTCGCGCTTTTCGGCCTCTTCGAGAAAGTTCAGGTATGCCTTGAGCTTGTCACGCCCGGTAAAGGCGACGCCGTAGATGCGTTGCAGCATCTCGCGATCGGAATCTCCGCGCCAGTATGCACCGGCAATCGACATCAGCTTGAAGGCATCCGCCGGCACCTGGCCGGTGTGCTGCAGGTGCGGGCCACGGCACAGGTCCTGCCAGTCGCCGTGCCAGTACATGCGCACGGCCTCGCCCTGGGGGATCGCCTCGACCAGCTCGACCTTGAAGTTCTCGCCGCGCTCCTTGTAGTGGCGGATGGCGCGGTCGCGTTCCCATACCTCGGTCCTGACCGGGTCGCGCGCGGCGATGATCTGTTTCATCCGCGCCTCGATCAGGCCCAGATCCTCGGGCGTAAAGCTTTCTTCGCGGTCAAAGTCGTAATACCAGCCGTTCTCGATCACCGGGCCGATGGTGACCTTGGTGTCGGGCCACAGCTCCTGCACCGCGCGGGCCATGATGTGGGCCAGGTCGTGGCGGATCAGCTCGTTCGCGGGCGCCTCGTCCTTCATCGTGTTGATGGCGATGCTGGCGTCGTGTTCGATGGGCCATTGCAGGTCGAAATGCTGGCCGTCGACATAGGCCGAAATCGCCTTTTTCGCCAGCGAGTTCGAGATCGAGGCGGCCACCTCGGCCGGGGTCACGCCACGGTCGAATTCGCGTGCATTGCCATCGGGAAATGTCAGGGATATCTGGGCCATCGGCCGGTCTCCTCGTCGGTTTGGCGCCCACGGAACGCCCGGTTGCGGGTTTTGGATAACGCCCTATCTGGTCGGTCACGCCAATTTTGTCAACGCGGAAAGGCCCATGGCCGAGAACCGATCCAACCTGACCGAAACCGCCTTCAAGGCCGTCACCGGCGACGGGGCGGCCAAACAAGGCGCGCCAGAGGGTGAGGCGGGCAACTTCTTTCGTCACGTGCTGTCGCTGGCGATGACCAAGAGCGGCGATGGGCTGATCGACCCCAAGCTGGTCCTGTCGTGGCTGCTGACCAATGCCGGCGTGCCCTCGGTTCTGATCGGGCTGCTCGTGCCCATCCGCGAGGCCGGCGCGCTGTTACCGCAGATCGTCATTTCCAACCGGATCATGGCCTGGCAACGGCGCAAATGGGCCTGGGCGGGGGGCAGCGTGGTGCAGGGGCTGGCGGTGGCGGCGATCCTGGGCGCGGCGTTGCTGATGTCGGGCTGGCCGCTGGGCCTGGCGGTTTGCGCGGCGCTGGCGGTCTTTGCCGTCGCGCGCAGCTTTTGCTCTGTCTCCTACAAGGATGTGCTGGGCCGCACGGTTGCCAAATCGCGGCGCGGAACAGCGGCGGGGCTGGGGGCGTCGGTGGCGTCTGCCGGCGTGATCGCGTTCGGTGCTGTGCTGCTGTCGGGCGTGGCCGAACGCGCGTTGGTGGTGCATCTGGCCCTTGCGCTGGCGGCACTGCTATGGCTCGGGGCGGGCGCGGTCTTTGCCGGGATGAACGAACCCCGCGCCGAACCCGAAGCGCCAAGGCCCAATCCGTTTCGCCAGTTCGGCGTTCTGCGCGAGGACCGCCAGCTCTTGCGTTTTGTTCTGGTGCGCGGCTGCCTCGTGGCCACCGCCCTGGCGCCGCCCTATCTGATCCTGATGGCGTCGGACCAGGGCGAGTCCGGTTTCCGGCATCTCGGGCTGCTGTTGTTTTCCTCTGCCCTTGCTTCGCTGATTTCGTCCTATGCCTGGGGACGCTTCGCCGATATCTCCAGCCGGCGCGTGCTGATTGCGGCGGGGGTCATCGCGGGTGTCGTTCTGTCGGCGGCGGCCCTTGCCGGCTGGGCCGGGGTGGTGGGAACGCTTTGGGTTCTGCCCGCGCTCATGTTCGCCTTGATGGTTGCCTATCACGGTGTCAGGAACGCGCGCTCGACCTATCTGGTCGACATGGCGCCCGAGGACAGGCGCGCCACCTACACGGCGGTCGCCAATACCGCCATCGGTCTTATCCTCTTTGGCGGTGGTGTTTTCGGCCTGATCGCGTCCGCGCTGGGGACCGTCGTCGTGGTGGCCGGTTTCGCGGTGTTGAGCTTTGCCGGAGCGGCCCTGGCCTGGGGCCTGGGTGAGGTTGAGACCTGTGCAGGGTGATTGCTTTCGCCGAAAGAGCGGTTAGGACAGGACGCGGACCTAGTATAAAGGAGCGCCCGCCATGCCTGACCACCTGACCACCGCCGCCGGTCGCAAGATAGCCTATCACCGGCGGCAGGGCAGCGCGCCGGGGGTGGTGTTCCTTGGCGGCTTCAAGTCCGACATGGAGGGCACCAAGGCGGTGCATCTGGATGAGTGGACCCGCCGGACCGGGCGCGCCTTTCTGCGGTTCGACTATTCCGGGCACGGGCAATCCTCTGGCGAATTCACCGAAGGGGCCATTGGGGATTGGGCCGAAGACGCGATGGCGGCGGTTTCGGAACTGACCGAGGGGCCGCAGGTGCTGGTGGGCTCGTCGATGGGGGGCTGGATTTCGCTGCTCCTGGCCCGCGCCATGCCGGACCGTATCGCCGGGCTGGTCACGATCGCCGCCGCGCCGGATTTCACCGAGGATTCGATGTGGGCGGGCTTTGACGCCGAACAGCGCCGGGCGCTGGCCGACGCGGGGCAGGTGGCGCTGCCCAGCGAATATGGCGAGCCCTACATCATCACCCGCCGCCTGATCGAGGACGGGCGCAACCATCTGGTTCTGCGCTCACCGCTGAACCTGCCGTTTCCGGTGCGCCTCCTGCAGGGCACAGCCGACCGCGATGTCGAGATGTCGGTGGCGCTGCGGCTGCTAGAGCACGCGCAGGGTGACGACATGCGCCTGACCCTTGTTTCGGGCGCCGATCACCGCTTTTCCGACCCTGATTGCCTGGCGCTGATCGTCGCCTCGGTCGAGGATGTGATCGCGCGCGCCGGGCGGGGCTGATGTTCATGCAGCGGCGCAGGCGCTGGCCCCGGCGGCTGGCGCTGGGGCTTGGCTCGGCGCTGGGGGCGCTGTTCCTGTTGGGGCCTTACGAGCAGGTCGAGATGCCTGGTCGGTTCGATGCCAGCCAGTTGCGGGGCGGGGTCGGCCCCTACCTGGCGGCGCAGGAGGCGCGCTTTGACGACATCCGACCCGGCGCCGAAAAGCGCGTGATCTGGTACGGGCTCGACGAGGTGCCGACGCCGCTGTCGGTTGTCTATGTTCACGGCTTTTCCGCCACCTCGCACGATCTTGCCCCGGTGCCGGAACGCGTGGCGCAGGCGCTGGGGGCAAACCTGGTGCTGACCCGGCTGACAGGCCACGGCCGCGACGGCGCGGCGCTGGGGCGGGTTCGCGCCGGAGACTGGATGCGCGACATGGCCGAGGCGCTGGCCGTCGCCCGCGCGATAGGGCACGAGGTGGTCGTGATCGCCACCTCGACCGGTGGTACGCTGGCGGCGGTTGCGGCGCTCGACCCCGAGATGATGCGCGACGTCAAGGGCATCGTCCTGGTGTCGCCCAATTTCGGCATCAACCATCCCGCCGCGCCGCTGCTGCGCCTGCCGGCCGCGCGCTATTGGCTGCCGCTTGTTGCCGGGCGCACCCACACAACGCCGCAGCGAAGTGAGGCACAGGCGCGTCACTGGACGCTCAGCTATCCCACCACGGCCCTTTTGCCGGTGGCGGCGCTGGCGGCCCATGCGCGGGGGCTGGACTATGGCCGGGCAACGGTGCCGGCGCTGTTCCATTATTCGCCGCAGGACCGGATCGTGCGCACCGACCGGACCGACCGAGTCGCCGCGGCCTGGGGCGGGCCTGTCACCCGCGTGGCGCCCGGGCTGGGCGAAGGTGTCGATCCGGCGGCGCACATGGTCGCCGGCGATGCGCTGTCGCCCGCCAATAGCGGCGCGGCTGTGGCGACGATCCTCGACTGGGTGCGCGCGCTGGAATGACGCGGCTGGGCGCATGGGCGGTTGATTCCCGACGCTGCAATCGTCAGTCTCGGGGCGTAACGGGAAAAAAGGGGCCATAGATGCAGGAACCACTCGTCTTTCTGCCGGGCATGATGTGCGATGCACGGCTGTTCGCGCCGCAGCTTGCCGAATTCAGCCGCGACCGGGCGGTGACGGTGGCGCCGGTGACCGGCGGCGACCGGATGGAAGAGATCGCATCCAGCCTGCTCGACGTGCTGCCGCGGCGCTTTGCGCTGGCGGGGCTGTCGATGGGTGGGATCGTGGCGATGGAGCTGTTGCGCCGCGCGCCCGAACGCATCACGCGTCTGGCCCTGATGGGCACCAATGCGTTGTCGGAAACCCCGCAAAGCGCCGCGGGCTATGAGCCGCTGATCATCAAGCTCAGGGCTGGGGCGGTGGACGAGGCGGTGCAGGCCGTGATCGGGCCGGAAACGCTGGCCCCCGGGGCGGGACGGATGGCGGTTCTGGCGCGGATGGCAGAGATGGCGCATGCGGTGGGGGCAGAGGCAACCATCAGGCAGGTGCGCGCGCTTCAGCGGCGACGCGACTACCAGGCGGTGCTCAGGCGCTGCCGGGTGCCGGCGCTAGTGCTGTGCGGGGCCCATGACCGGCTGACGCCCGTCCGCCGGCACGAGCTGATGGCCGGGCTGATCCCCGATGCCGAGTTGCTGGTAATCGACGAGGCCGGCCACCTGCCAGTGCTGGAGACGCCCGAGGCGGTAAACGCGGCGCTGGCCGGCTGGTTTGCCCGCCCGCAAGCGGCAACAATACCCGCGGCGGATGACTGAACAGGAGTATTCGCTGCGCGGCCGCATCCGGCACACGCGCCGACGGGTTCAGGTCTGGGCCAGGCGCAACCTGCCCCCCGGTGTGCGGCTGCTGGCCGGCATCCTGCTGATGTTTGGCGGGGTGGTCGGGTTCCTGCCAGTGGTTGGATTCTGGATGCTGCCGCTGGGCCTGGCGGTGGCGGCGCTGGACATCGCGCCGCTGTGGCGCTGGATCACGGGGCGCCAGCGCTGGCGCGAACGCTAGGCGCTGTCGCTTCCGGTCAGACGGCGCTCAGATGGGCGCCCTTGGCGGCCTTGCTCTTGCGCGGCTTGGTGCGGTGGCGCGGCGCAGGGGCTTCGGAGTTGGCGTCGATGAATTCCAGCACCAGCGGGCGGATGTTCTCGCGCCATGCCCGACCGGCGAAAATGCCGTAATGGCCGGCATTTGGTTCGACATAGCTGGCTTTCTTTGCGTCCGGCAGGCCGGTCAGCAGGTCAAGTGCGGCAACGCATTGACCGGGGGCGGAAATATCATCCTTGCCGCCCTCGACGGTCTTGACCGCGACGCGGGTAATGGCGCCGATATCGACCTTGTGCCCGTCCACCACGAATTCGTTGCGCGCGATTTCACGCCCCTTGAAGATGCGCTCGACGGTCGACAGGTAGAACTCTGCCGTCATGTCCATCACTGACAGGTATTCGTCGTAGAACTTGTTGTGGGGGTCGCGGTCACTGGCTTCGCCTTGGGCCACGCGCGAAATCTGGTTGGCGAATGCGTGGCCATGGCGATCGGCGTTCATCGAGATAAAAGAGGCCAGTTGCAGCAGGCCGGGATAGACCTGACGCCCGACGCCCTTGTACTTGTACCCGACCCGCTGGATCATGGTTTCCTCAAGCTGGCCCATCGTCACCCGGCGGCCGAAATCGGTGACGTCGGTCGCCGCGGCATCGGGGTCGATGGGCCCCCCGATCAGGGTCATCGAACGCGGCTGCGCGTCGGGGTCCAGCTCGGCCAGGTAGGCGGTGGCGGCCAGTGTCAGCGGCGCCGGCTGGCAGACCGCGATCACGTGCAGGTCGCTGCCCAGTTCGCGCATGAAATCGACCAGGTAGAGCGTGTAATCCTCGATATCGAACTTGCCGGCCGATACGGGGATGTCACGGGCGTTGTGCCAGTCAGTGATATAGACTTCGCAGTCGGGCAGCAGCGAGCGCACGGTTGAACGCAGCAGCGTGGCATAATGCCCCGACATCGGCGCGACCAGCAGAACCCTGCGATCCATGTCGTCGCGGCCCTGCACGTCGAAATGGATGAGGTCTCCGAACGGGCGCTCAAGCACCGTCTCGACGCTGATCAGGTGGTCGCGTCCGTCCTCGCCGGTGATCGATTCGATTCCCCAGTCGGGCTTGCAGACCATCCGTTCGAAGGTGCGTTCGGTGACTTCGCCCCATGCGGCCATCCACTGGAAAGCGGGGTTTGGCACCATGCTGAAAACCGGGTAAGATGCCATCGACAATGCCGTGGCACCAAGCCATTGGTTGGTATTTCGGAGGGTTTCCATTAGGTCGTAGGTCATCATGTAGCGCATCGCTATCTCCGGTTGCCGGCCCTGCCGGTTCAAAAACGGCACTGCCCCTCCGATCAGGCGGCGCCATGCTGCAAAGCAGAAACTTAGGGGAAATATTGGAAAATGGCAACGCACGACAACGTGTCGGCCCAAAACCTGGAAAAGCTCAACCGTAATCTTGAACGGGTGGAAGAGCTGTCGCAGCGCCTTGTGCAGGCGTTATCGGCGCGCAATCCCGCCAACCCCACGCTGAACGGACCCTCGCCCGAATTGATCACCAGGGCGGCGACGTCCTACTGGCAGGAGATGTTCGAGAACCCTGGCCGGATCTACGAGCACCAGCTTGAATACTGGGGCAGGTCGGTGCGCCATTTCCTGGAGGCACAGCAGGCGCTGGCCCAGGGCAAGCCGCCCGAAGCGGCCGAGGAAGAGACCGACCCGCTGCACGATGACAAGCGGTTTTCAAACCCGCTTTGGAACACGCATCCCTATTTCCGCTATATCAAGGCGCAATACGCGCTTAACAGGCAGGCGATCGAGGATGCGGTCTCTGCGCTCGACGACCTGGACGACAAGGAAAAGCGCCGGCTGGAGTACTTTTCAGGCCAGATCGTCGACATGATGAGCCCGACCAATTTCCTGGGCACGAACCCCGACGCGCTGGAAAAGGCGGTCGAAACCGAAGGCGAAAGCCTGGTCAAGGGGCTTGAGAACCTCATCAACGATCTCGAGTCCAATCGCGGCGAAATGGTCGTGCGGCTGGCCGATGACAGTGCCTTTGAGCTGGGTGAGAACATCGCCACCGCCCCCGGCGAGGTGGTCTATCGCAACCGGATGTTGGAGCTGATCCAGTACGCGCCGACGACCGAAACCGTCCATGCCACGCCGCTGATCATCTTTCCGCCCTGGATCAACAAGTTCTACATTCTCGACCTCAAGGAAAAGAACAGCCTGATCCGCTGGATCACCGATCAGGGCTATACGCTGTTCGTGGTGTCCTGGGTCAATCCCGACAGCACCTATGCCGACACCGGGCTTGAGGACTATGTCGAGGACGGGTTCCTGGCCGCGATCCGCGAGGTCAAGGCGATCACCGGCCAGAAACAGGTCAATACCATCGGCTATTGCATCGCCGGCACGACGCTGCACCTGACGCTGGCGCTGTTGGCCAAACGCGGCGACAAGTCGGTGAAGTCGGCCACGTTCTTTACCGCGCTCACCGATTTCTCGGACCATGGCGAGTTCATGCCGTTCCTGCAGGACGATTTCGTTGACGGGATCGAAGAGGAGGTTGCCGCGCAGGGCATTCTGCGGTCCTTCATCATGGCGCGGACGATGTCGTTCCTGCGCTCCAACGACCTGATCTATCAGCCGGCGGTGCGCAGCTACATGATGGGGGAAACCCCGCCCGCCTTTGACCTGCTTTACTGGAACGGCGACGGCACCAACCTGCCGGGGCGCATGACGGTGGAATATCTGCGCGGGCTCTGCCAGCGCAACGAATTCGTCGAGGGCGGGTACGAGCTGTTTGGCGAAAAGCTGCATATAAGCGATGTGAAGGTGCCGCTTTGCTCGGTGACCTGCCAGAACGACCACATTGCCGCGTGGAAGGATTGCTATCGCGGCTTTCAGCAGACCGGCGCGAAGAACCGAACTTTCATTCTGTCGGAATCGGGCCATATCGCCGGTATCGTCAACCCGCCCGGGCGCAAGAAGTACGGCCACTACACCAATGACGACCTGAGCCTTGACAACGATGGCTGGCTGGGCGGCGCGAGCTTTCACGAGGGGTCATGGTGGCCGCGATGGGAAAGCTGGCTGCGCAAGCGGTCCGGCAGCATGATTCCGGCGCGTCAGCCGGGCGATTCGGAGCATCCGCCCATCGCCCCGGCGCCCGGTACCTATGTGCGCAAGAAGGCAACCACCTGAAAATACGCCAATTCCGGTTTGCAATGGGCGGGTTTTGCTGCACTGCAGAAAAAACCTTGAAATGCTGCAGTGCAGCATGTATATATCTTGCAGACGCATAAAAGACGGGCATCGGCCCGCGGAACCCAACAAACCAAGGATACCGAAAATGGCCAAGACCCAAGACTTCAACACCGTGATGAAAGACATCATGGGCGCATTCCCCGTCGACACCAAAGCGATGGAAGATGCTTTCAAGAACCAGGCTGCCCTGAACGAAAAGCTTTCGGGCGTCGCCCTGAGTGCTGCCGAGAAATCGGCCGAGATCTCCAGCAAATGGACCAAGGAAGCCCTTGCCAAGCTGGCTGAATTCTCGAAAGCCAAGGCGGAGCCGGCCGATTACGCCAAGGCCATGACCGACTTTGCGTCGGCCAACGCCGAAGCGGCCGCCGAAAACATGGCTGCCTTTGCCGAGGTCGCCAAGAAGGTTCAGATGGACACCGTCGAACTGATGATGGCCGCCGGCAAGGACCTGCAGGAAGACGCCAGCAAGGCCGTCAAGAAAGCCACCGACGAGGTGACTGCTGCTGCCAAGAAAGCCACCACCGCAGCCAAGTAAGGCCGGTGTGAAACGGACGGATCATCCTGCCTCCTCCTCCTCCCTGGCAGGAATGGTTCGGGACTGGGCGAGCGCATTGCGCTCGCCCTTTCTTTTTGCGCCGCAGCGGTCTAAGCTTCGCTGCAGCGCTGCATGATGGGAGGTACCGCCATGGCCCAATCCGAAAAACCGCTTCTTATCAAACGGTACGCCAGCCGGCGGCTCTATAACACCGAGACGTCCGATTACGTCACGCTTGAGGATATCGCCGAGTTCATCCGCGATGGCCGCAACGTGCAGATCATCGACCTCAAATCGGGCGACGACCTGACCCGGCAATACCTGCTGCAGATCATCGCCGAACACGAAAGCCGGGGCGAAAACATGCTGCCGGTCAACGTGCTCAACGACCTTGTGCGCAGCTATGCCACGCAGGCCACCTCGATGGTGCCTGAATTCCTGGCCTCCAGCTTTGATATGCTGCGCGAGAGCCAGGCCCAAATGATGGAAAAGATGACCAAGGCCAACCCACTGGCGACGATGCCGGGGATGGAGGCGATGCGCGCCCAGCAAGAGGCGTTTCTGAAGGCGATGACCGGACAGATGGCCGGCATGGGCACGACCCCCGCCACCTCCGCAGACGAGGACGGCGACGTCGGTGGCGAGGATCTGGACGAAATCAAGCGCCAGCTGGCCGAATTGCAGCAGAAACTCTCGAAACTGGGGAAATAGCAGGGGCCGGCGGATGGTCGACAGCCCCGGGCGCATAACCCTTTGGGGGATAGAGGTGTTCATGGCGGCTGCCGATGAACGCTCGATTTCCGCCGCGGCCAAGCGGCTGGGCGCCAGCCCCTCGGCCGTCAGCCAGCAATTGACCAACCTCGAAAGCGCGGTGGGCGCGACGCTGCTGCAGCGCAACGCGCGCCCGGTGCGCCTGACGCCGGCGGGTGAAATCCTGAAACGGCGGGCGCAGGTCATCCTGAACGAGGCCGCGCAGGCGCGCGCCGAGTTGGCGATGTCGCACCTGTCGATGCTCACCCGGTTTCGCCTGGGCATGATCGAGGATTTCGAGGCCGACGTGACCCCCTCGCTGCTGACCCACATGGCGGGTGAGCTGAAAAGCTGCCAGTTCCTGCTGGAAACCGGTGCCAGCCATTACCTTTATGACCTGCTTGAGGCGCGCGAACTGGACGTGATCGTCGCCGCCGAACTGGGCACCGCGCATGACTGGGTCGAGGTGCATCCGTTGCTGCGCGAGGGCTTTGTCGCCGCAGCGCCGCGCGGAAAGATCGACCAGGGCGGCGATGTGCTGCGTCAGCTCAAGCGGCTGCCGCTGATCCAGTACACCCAGCGCCATTACATGGGGCGGCTGCTGACCGCGCATCTGGTGCGCCAGAATTTCAACCTGCCGCACCGGTTCGAGCTGGACAGCTATCACGCCATCTTGGCGCTGGTGGGGCAGGGCGAAGGCTGGACCATCCTGCCGCCGCTGGCGCTGATGCGGGCCAATCGCCTGGCCGGCAAGATCGACGTGATGGAACTGCCGTTGGAACCGCTTTACCGGACCATCAGCCTGACCGCGCGCAAGGACATCCTGCAGGACATGCCCGCCCAGGTCGCCGACACGCTGCGCCCGATCCTGTCGGAACGCATCGTCGGCCCCGCCATCGCGCAATATCCGTTTCTTGAGGGTGAACTGACGCTGTTGTGACGCCTGATGCAAGCCGGTGGGGGGGCGCGACCGGCGCGTGGGGGCAAGTGCCCTCAGGTGCCGTAAACGCGCGCCTCGCCCATCACCTCGGCAGCGGCATCGACCAGCGTCCCGGCGATGAAATCCAGCTCTTCGCGGCCCAGCCGCGCCGGCAGGCGGGTGTCGCAGGCGCGCATCAGCATCGCCCGCGTGCGCGGCAATTCGGGCGTTCCGCCGGGCAGGAACTGCCAGTTCCAAAAGGCGCGGGCATTGTCGGTGGACTGGCCAAAGACCTGCACGTTGACCCCGCGCGCGGCCGCCGCGCGGGCAAAGGCGCGGGTGTCGTCCTCGTCCATGCCGACAAGGTTGAACTGGATCGAATCCGGTGCGCGCTCTTCACGCTCCAGCTTTTGCGGCACCTCCAGCCACGGGCTGGCGTTGAGCCGCGCCGCGACGTGGTCGTGATTGGCGCGGCCCTGGCGCACCCGGCGCGGGATCTCGGCTATCTGCGGGCGGATGATAGCAGCCGACAGGTTGTTCATCCGCATGTTGTAGAGCGGCAGTTGGTTCTGACAGCGGGCGAACGCGGCCTCCAGGTCGGGGTCGGTCAGATGCTTGGCCCAGTTGTGTTCATAGGCGCCCGACATGATCACCGCCCGCGCGATCAGGTCGGGATCGTTGCTGATCATGATCCCGCCCTCGCCGCCATTGACCAGCTTGTAGGACTGAAAGCTGAAGCAACCGATGCGCCCGATGGTGCCGATGTTGCGCCCGCCCCAGGTGGTGCCCAGCGAATGCGCGGCATCCTCGATCACCGGGATGTTGCGGGCGTCGCAGGCGGCCATGATCCGATCCATGTCCGAGGTATGCCCGCGCATGTGGCTGACGATCACGGCGTCGATGCCGGTGTCGATCCGGGGCTCGAAATCATCCATGTCGATGCGGTAATTCTCGCCCACCTCGCACAGCACCGGCACGCAATCGGCATGCACCACGGACGAGGGCACCGCCGCAAAGGTAAAGGCCGGGATCAGCACCCGCGCATCGCGCGGCAGGTCCAGCGCCTTGAGCGACAGGAAAAGCGCCGCCGAACAGCTGCTGACAGCCAGCGCATAGCGCGCGCCGATGAAGTCGGCAAAGTCGCGCTCCAGCAACGTGACGGGCGCATCCTGTGGCGCGGTATAGCGGAACAGGTCGCCGTTGCCGAGCATCCGGTCGATCTCGGCCCGGGCGGCATCGGGGATCGGTTCGGCGTCATAAACGTTGGGGGCAAGGGCCATGTTCACATTTCCTGAATAGTCTCTTCGGATTTTCCGAAAACCTACACCGGATCACCGACGCTCAAAAGCGGATTTTTTGCGTGTGTGCCTGTTCGGCAAGGCCCCGCCGTGTCAGACACCCAGCCGGTCGCGCAGCGAAAACCACGTCATCGCCAGCACCAGCAACGGCGTGCGCAGCCCCGCGCCACCGGGGAAGGGGCGGGTGGGGATGCGCGCCATGGTGTCGAACCCCTCGGCCTGGCCGGCGATGGCGTCTGCCATCAGCTTGCCCGCATGGGTGGCGGTGCCCAGCCCGTGGCCGGAATAGCCCGACGCGTTCAGTATGTTGGGTGCCAGCCGCGCCAGGTAGGGCAGCCGTCTCATGGTGATCGCCAGCGTGCCGCCCCAGGCATGGTCGATGCGCACGTCGCGCAGGTGCGGAAAGATCTCGGTCATCGGCTTGCGCACCGTGGCGGCGATGTCGCGGGGAAAGCGGTAGCCATAGCTTTCGCCGCCGCCGAACAGCAGCCGCTTGTCGGGGCTGAGGCGGAAATAGTTGATGACGAAACGGGTATCGGCCACGGCGACGTCGCGGGTCAGCACGCGGTCGGCATCATTGCCCAGCGGCTCGGTGGCGACGACGAAATTGTTGATCGGCATCACCCGCGCCGCCACGCCACCGTCGAGCCCGCCGAGATAGCCGTTGCAGGCCAGAACGACATGATTTGCCGTCACGCGCCCCTGGCCGGTGCGCACCGTTGCCGGATCGCCCCGGTCGATATGGTGCACCTCGGTCATCTCGTGGATGCGCACGCCGGCCTTTTGCGCCGCGCGCGCCAGGCCAAAGGCAAAGGCCAGCGGGTTGAGATGCGCCGCCCCCATATCCAGCGTGCCGCCGACATATTTGGGCGACGGGCACAGCGCCTGTGCCGCGTCGCGGTCGAGTTTCTCGATCTGGTCATAGCCATACCGCCCGGTCAGGAGTTCGGCATACCGCTGCTCGTCCACCGCCTCGCGGCGGGTGAAACCCAGATGGGCGATGCCGGGGCGCAGGTCGCAGTCGATGCCGTGACGCGCGATCAGGTCCTTGACCAGCGCCTTGGCGTCCTCTGCCAGCGTCCACAGCTTGTCGGCATCCTCGCGCCCGACCAGCTTTTCGATCTCCGTCTGCTCGATGCGCTGGCCGCTGCCCAACTGCCCGCCATTGCGCCCCGAGGCGCCGAAACCAACGCGGTGCGCCTCTAGCAGCACCACGTCGTACCCGCGCCCGGCCAGGTGCAGCGCCGCCGACAGCCCGGTAAAGCCCCCGCCGATCACGCAGACATCGGCGCGTGTTTCGCCCTTCAGCGGCGCGCAAGGCTCGGGCGCGGGCGTGGTGGCGGCGTACCAGCTGGGGGGGTAGGTCCCCGGCCGGTCGTTGGAATAGAGCAGGTTCATGCTGTCATCCTTCCCCGAATGGTCTCGCCGGGGGCCGACCGCCGCCCGGCCATGTGACCTAGACGTTGAGCAGCAGGTGCTCGCGCTCCCACGGGCTGATCACCTGCAGGAATTCCTCGTATTCGGCGCGCTTGACGGCGGAATAGACGCGGGCAAAGTCCGGCCCCAGCAGCGCGTGCAGGTCGCTGGCCTGTTCGAACAGGTCCAGTGCGGTGCCCTGCACGTTGGGGATGTCCAGCTCTCCAGCATAGGCGTCGCCGTGGAATTCCGGCTCTGGTTCTATCGCGCCCGCCAGCCCCAGCAGACCGCAGGCCAGGCTGGCGGCGATGCCCAGGTAGGGGTTGCAATCCATTCCCGCCAGGCGGTTTTCAACCCGCCTTGCATCGGGTGGCGACAGCGGGATGCGCAGCCCCGTGGTGCGGTTGTCGCGCGCCCATGCCAGGTTGATCGGCGCGGCGTTGTCGCGCACGTAGCGACGGTAGGAATTGACGTAGGGCGCCAGCACCGCGATGACCGAGGGCAGGTGTTTTTGCAGCCCGCCGATGAAGTGGCGAAGGGAATCCGTTTCCTCGTCATCGGGACCGGCAAAGACGTTCCTGCCCGTTTGCATGTCCAGAACCGAGTGATGGATATGCATGGCGCTGCCGGGTTCGTCGGCGATGGGCTTGGCCATGAAGGTGGCGAAACAATCGTGCCGGATCGCCGCCTCGCGGATCATCCGTTTGAAATAGAACACCTCGTCGGCCAGCTTGACGGGGTCGCCGTGGCGCAGGTTGATTTCCAGCTGCCCGGCGCCGCCTTCCTGGGTGATGCCGTCGATCTCGAACCCCATCGCCTCGGCGAAGTCGTAGATATCGTCGATCACCGGGCCGAATTCGTCGACCGCGGTCATCGAATAGGCCTGGCGCGCGGCGGCGGGGCGGCCGGAGCGGCCCACCATCGGCGCGATTTCGCGCGCGGGGTCGAGGTTGCGCGCGATCAGGTAGAATTCCATCTCGGGGGCGACCACGGGTTCCAGCCCGCGTTCGCGGTACATCTCGACCACGCGCTTGAGCACGTTGCGCGGGCAGCAGGCGATCGGGCCGCCGTTGCGGTCGGCGGCGTCGTGGATGACCTGTAGCGTCCAGTCGCCGGTCCAGGGCGCGGCGGTGGCGGTGCTCAGATCCGGGGTCAGCACCATGTCGCGTTCGATAAAGCCCTCTTCGCCGGCGGCCTCTGCCCAGTCGCCCGTTATGGTCTGGAAAAAGATCGAGTCGGGCAGGTGGAAATGCTTTTGCCGGGCGAACTTGCTGGCCGGCACCGCCTTGCCGCGGGCAATGCCGGGCAGGTCGGCGATGATGCATTCCACCTCGTCCAGCCGGCGCCCCTCCAGATAGGTCTGCGCGGCCTCGGGCAGGGTTTCGATCCACTCGGACATCTCAGCGCTCCTTGAGCAAGAATTCCGCCATCCGGTCGGCGAACCGGTCCGCGTCTGTGGGGGTGTCAAGCCGGGCTTCGGCGTTTGCCAGCAGGTCATCGGGCACCACGCCGCGCCCGCGCAGGCGGATCAGGTCAGCCAGGATCGGGGCGGCGAATTCGGGGTGCGGCTGTATCGTCAGGATGGTGTCGCCATAGATCAGCGCGGCGTTGGCGCAAAAATCGGACGAGCCGATCACGCGCGCGCCCTCGGGCACCTCGACCACTTGGTCCTGGTGCCAGGCGTTGAGCGCCATGTCCTGGCCGTCGATGCGGTATTCCTTGCGGCCCACCGACCAACCGCCGGGATATTTCACCACCTTGCCACCCAGGGCCTGCGCGACGATCTGGTGCCCGAAACAGACACCGATCAGCGGCCGGCCCGCGGCATGGACGGCGCGGATGAATTCCTCCAGCGGTTTGATCCAGCGGTGATCCTCGTAAACGCCGTGCTTCGAGCCGGTGATCAGCCAGCCATCGCATTCCTCGGGGCTCTTGGGCAACTGCCCGCCTTCCACGTCGTAGTTGACGAATTCAAGGCCGTGCCCGTCCAGCAGGCGGGCGAACATGGCGTCGTAATCGCCATGCGTTTCGTGAATAGCGTCGGCGGCGTGGCCAGTCATCAGGATGCCGATTTTCATTCATCACCTGAAATTTGATCAAATTAACGATACCGCAGGTCCGGTCCCCTGGGCAAGTTCCCTCATGCGCAGTCTATACCGTGCCGAGATAGGTTTTCCACTGCTCGGCCAGTGGCACCCCCTGCATCAGCTGCATTTCCTGGCGCTTTGTCATGACCAGGTTGCGGATCATGCCGGGGGAAAAGATGCGCGTGACGGCGGGGTCGGTTTCGAACAGGTCGATCGCCTCGGCCCAGCTGGGGGCCAGTTGGGGCAGGTCCGCCTCGTAGGCGTTGCCGGTGATCGGGGCAGGGGGGGCAAGGTTGTCGTCGACCCCGGTGATCGCCGCGCCCAGAACGGCCGCGAACATCAGGTAGGGGTTGATGTCACCACCCGCCACGCGATGTTCGATCCGCCGCGCGGCCGGCGGGCCGCCGGGAATGCGCAGCGCCGCGGTGCGGTTCTCATAGGCCCAGCAGATCTTGGTGGGGGCATGCTGTCCCGGCACCAGCCGGGCATAGCTGTTGGCGTGGGGGGCAAAGATCAGCGTCGTCGCCGTCATCGCCGACAGACAGCCCGCAACGGCGGCATGCAGCGTGGCCGTCCCGCCGGGGCCGCCATCGTCGAAAACGTTGCGCCCATCCGCGTCGAGGACCGAAAAATGCATGTGCATCCCGTTGCCGGCGTCGTCGTCAAACGGCTTGGCCATGAAGGTAGCCGCCATTCCCTGGCGCCGGGCAAGCCCGCGCACGAGCGCCTTGAACAGCCAGGTGTCGTCGGCGGCGCGCATCGCGTCCTGGTGGTGGAGCGTCACCTCGAACTGGCCGATCCCGGCCTCGCTGGTGATGGTCTGGGCGGGGATGCCCATCGTCGCGCAGCCGTCATAAAGCGCCGACAGGAACCCGTCAAAGGCGTCCATGTGGTTCATCGACAGGATGCCCGGCGCGGAGCTGCGCCGCCCGGTCTGGGGGTTGCGCACCGGCGCCAGCGCGTCGCCGCTGTCATCGACCAGGGTGAATTCCAGCTCGGTCGCGGCCTGCACCTGCCAGCCGCGAGTGGCGTAGCGCTCCAGCACGGCCGCCAGCGCATGGCGCGGATCGCCGTCGAAGGGGGTGCCGTTGTCCAGGTGCATCACCATTGGCAGCAGTGGTTGCGCCACCTCCAGCCAGGGCAGTGGCACCGGGCAGCGCCCCGTGGGCCGCAGCACCCCGTCGGCATCGCCGGTTTCGAACACCAGCGGCGAGTTTTCGATATCGGCCCCGGTTATGTCGAGGTTGAGCGCCGAAAGCGGCATCCTGACCGCGCCCTCATCCAGCTTTTCGGCATAGCTGCCGGGCACCCGTTTGCCGCGCATCTGCCCGTTAATGTCGCAGGCCGCGACACGAATTGTCTGGTATTCTGCAAGCTCCATGACCTGCCCCGCCGCCGGTTTCGTTCTGGTTCGGCATCAGTCTATGGTCAAATCGGGATTGCCGCCAGTATGATTTGATCAAATTCCAGGGCCGTGGCCCCGCACGGGGACGAACGAGATGGCCAGCCTGCACCGGTCCTGCGGGGGCATCATCATTGACACCCCCGCAGTGATTGCCGCTATCCCGCTGGGGTCAACTCCGGTCGGCGTATCAAAGACCCGCTCAGATGAATGCAAAGATGCTTCGGACACGACAGCGCTTGCGCCTCTCGCCCGGGGTATCGCCAGCAAACAGCTTGATAGCCTGCTCGCCGCGCATTTGCCGGCCGATCCGCATGTAATAATCAGTATCGATAGAGCCATCAGGGCGGTATTTGATCGCGTCGGTCATAGTCTCGTCCTTTCATTGACAGCAACCATCGAAACATGAACCGGCCTGCACCGCTTGAAGGTGGCCTTGCGAAACCCTTGTGATTCCCTTGTCATTTCACTGTGAGACTGATTTTTCTTGCGGACAGGGTGGGAACACGCCTTAGCTGGTGCATGATCCACCGTTTCGCAGATTGCGTCCTGGACACTTCGCGGCACGAATTATCCCGTGGGGGCAAGCCGGTGCATTTGGAGCCGCAGGTCTTTCGACTGCTGGCGGTCCTGGCCGGTTCCGGCGGGGCGGTTATCAGCAAGGACGAACTGATCGACGAGGTCTGGGACGGGCTGAACGTTTCCGATGCAACGGTCAGCGCCCGGATAAGCGCCGCAAGGCGCGCCGTGGGTGATGACGGCCAGGCGCAAAGGATCATCCGGACAATCCCGAAGCGCGGCATCCAGATGGTCGCCGAGACCGAGACAGGGGATAGCGCGCAAACTGCTGGTGCGGTGGCTTGCCATGCTGCGCCGGCGATCCGTTTCACGAAGTCATCGGATGGCGAATTGATCGCATATTCCCATCACGGGGAAGGCCCGCCGCTGGTCCGCGTCAGTCACTGGCTCTCGCACTTGGAACTGGACTGGGACAGCCCCGTCTGGGCGCCATTGCTTTCCCGGTTGGGGCAGAGTTCCACGCTCTATCGTTACGACCAGCGGGGCACGGGGTTGTCTACCCGTGACGTGAGCAACCTGACCCTCGATGCGTTTGTCGACGACCTGAAGGCGGTGATGGATGCGAACGAGTTGGAAAGGCCCGCCATCTTCGCCGCATCGCAGGCGGTGCCGGTGGCGATCCGATTTGCCGCGCGTTACCCCGACAGGGTCAGCCGCATGGTGCTGTATGGCGGTTTTGCCGTGGGGCGCATTCATCGGCAAGCGGGTCCGGGTGAGATCGATGAAGAGACCATTCTGGGACTCATCCGTGCCGGTTGGGGGCAGGAGGACGGAGCCTTCCTGAATGCCTTCAGCGCGCTTTTCATACCGGATGCGACGCCAGAACAGGTGCAGAGCTTTGTCCGGATTCAGAACAAGTCGATTTCGCCGGAAAACGCGGCCCTGCAACGTATGGCGGTGGATCGGTTCGTGGTGGAAGACGACTTGCCGAAGGTCACCGTGCCGGTGCTCTTGGCGCATGCGCACGCAGATGCGATCAACCCGGTATCGCAAAGCCGGATGATGGCGGCGCGCCTGCCGGATGCACGGTTCATGTTGCTCGACTCGCGTAATCACGCGCCGCTGCCGCAGGAAAAAAGCTGGGGCAAACTGGTGGATGCCGTGATTTCGTTCTGTGCCGAAGGGGCGGGGCCGGGGCTTTAGCCTGACGTTTTCCGCACCGGGCTGCGGTCGGGCAACGCGATGTTGGCCACCTGTTCGGAAATCGGATCGTTCGACAGCGGGTGCAGCCGGGTGTGGTAATCGGCCGGGTCGCGCATCTTTTCCCATTCGCCGCCGGCATAGACCTCGAGCCCGGCAAAGGAGGCCTTGTAGCCCATCTTGGGGCTGTCGGGCACCCAGTAGCCCAGGTAGACAAAGGGCAGCCCCGCCTCGCGCGCCATCTCGACATGGTCGAGGATGATATGGGTTCCCAGCGACTGGCGCGGCAGGCCGGGCTCGTAAAACGAATAGACCATGCTGACGCCGTCATCCAGCACGTCGGTCAGGCACACCGCCTGCAGCGATCCGGTCTCGCGGTTGGTGTATTCCACCACCCGGGTGCGGATCGGGCTTTCCTCGATCATGGCGGCAAATTCGAAGGCATCCATGTCGACCATACCGCCATTGGCGTGACGCGCGGCGAGATAGCGGCGAAAGAGCGCGTATTGTTCCTCGGTAGCCCAGGCCGAGTTGGCGCGCCGGTCAAGATGGCTGTTGCGCCTGAGCGTGCGCCGCTGGCCCTTGGACGGGGAAAACGCCGCCACGTCGATACGCGCCGACAGGCATGCCGAGCAATCGGCGCAAGAGGGCCGGTAAAGCACGTTCTGCGACCGCCGAAAGCCCTGTTTCGACAGGCTGTCGTTCAGGCGCTTGGCCTCGGGCCCCTGCAGAGCCGTGAACAGCTTTCGCTCCATCCGCCCCTCAAGATAGGGGCAGGGCTGGGGCGCGGTCACGTAGAACTGCGGCGCGATCGGCAGGGTGTGGCGCATAAAGCCTCGTCAAATTCGCTTTCATCAAAAGATAACAACGATGCCCGCACCCGCCAAGTAGGAAAGCGGTGCGAAATCAGGTCGCGGCGCGACGATTGAGCGCGACCGTTCCCAGTATGTGGTCGCTCAGGCCCTGGCCGCGGGCGGTGGTCAGCATCAGCACGATGGACACGACCTGCAGCAGAAAGAACGCGCAGGACACGGTAAAGCCCAGCGTGTGCAGGAACGCCATGCCCAGGTCGAACCGCGCCCCCGAAACGGTGCGGAACTCTATCGCCACCAGCCGCATCCCCCAGGTGGCCGAGCCGCGCGCCAGCGTCACCACGCGATAGGCAAAGCCCACCACCAGCATCAGCACGGGAAAGAAGAAGATGCCCGTGAACGCGGTGAAGGGCAGGATCAAAAGACAGATAACCGCCACCAGGATGGTGTCGGCGACCCAGGCGATCAGCCGCTTGGCGGGGACGTCGGCGTAGAATTCCGCCTGCGTCACCGGATCGGGGATATGCCAGCTGTAATCGCTCATGATCCTGTCCATAAAAGCCGGGACCGGCCCGGGCAAGCCCGGACCGGCGGCGGTGTCCGGCTCAGCCGGCCCTGGGGGTGTCGGCGCCGGTTTCGGCGTCGCCCTGAGGTTCGGCAGCGGCGGCGCTGGCGCGGTCGTCCATGAACTGGTCGAACTCGGCCTTGTCGCGGGCATCCCGCAGGCGTTGCAGAAAGGCCTCGAAATCGGCTTGTTCGTGTTCGAGACGGGCCAGCGTCTCGGTCCGGTAGGCGTCGAACGCGGAGTTGCCGGTGGTGCGGTCCAGGCCGGCGCCACGATGGCCGCAGCGGCGGCGATGGGATGAACAGATCATTTTCTTGCCCCAGATCATGTAGGCGAGAAGGGCAAGGCCGAGCGGCCAGAACAGGATGAAGGCGACGACCATGGCCGCGATCCAGGCGCCCTTGCCCTTGCGGTCGAGCCACGCCTCGGCACGGGAAAGCCAGCCGGAAAAGCCCGTGGCATGGGGAGAGGAAGAGGCGAGCGTGTTCATGCAGTGGTCCTTTCGAGAGTTGCGGATCAAATGTAAATGTCTTTCACATTACATCAGATCGGAACTGCCCGGCCGGTTTGCAAGGGGGAATGTGAAGGTTTTTTACATTAAGAAGGCAAAGCCACGTTTCTCAGTGGAAATACGGGGGCTCCGCCCCCGCGCCCCCGGGGTATTTCCAACCAGAAAGAAGCAGGATCAGGCGATGAAATTCGCCTCTTGCGCCCCGGAAAGGCGCAGCAGGTCGGCCGGGGCGGCGGGAAAGACGTGCCGCGGCGTGCCGGCGGCGGCCCAGACGGTGTCGAATTCCATGAGCCGCGGGTCGAAGAAGGTGCGCGGCGGGGTCAGGTGGCCGATGGGGGCCACACCGCCGATCACGAAACCGGTCTGCGCCCGGATCAGTGCGGCGTCGGCCTTGTCCAGCGCCTCGCCTGCCAGCGCCGATGCCTTGGCTGGGTCGACCCGGTTGCCGCCGGCGGTGATGAACAGGATCGCCGCGCCGCTGTCCTGCCCGCGAAAGATGATCGACTTGGCGATCTGGTCCAGCGTGCAGCCGATCAGGTCGGCCGCCGCCTGCGCCGTCGCCGCCTGGCCGACCTCTCGGGGGATGCTGTCGAGGCCGCCATCGGCAAGCGCGCGGATGACTCGTTTGAGACTTTTGGACATGTGGGCCGCTCCTTTCTCGTCATGGTCTTTGCCTGGACCGAACCGGTGGCATTGACCAGCCCGGCCGCTCTTGTATCACTGGCGAAATGAAATTCGTACCCCGCATGACCCGCTGTCCCCGCCCGTATGACCCCGAACAGGGGGACGAGGCGCGCGCGCTGGCCGCAGGGCTGGCGCCGGAACTGGCCGATCTGATCGAGGGCGCGGCCGGATGCAGCCCCTTTCTGAAAGGGCTGGTCGAGGGGGAACGTGACTGGCTGGAAGAGGCGCTGTCCGACCCAGAGGCGGCGTTCGATGCGGTGCTGGCAGAGGCGGGCGAGGCAGCGCCGGACGCGGCGCCCGTGGCGCTGAGGCAGGCCAAGCGGCGGGTGGCGCTGCTGCTTGCGCTGGCCGATCTGGCGGGCGTCTGGCCGCTGGAAGAGGTGACAGGCCGGCTGACCCAATTCGCCGACCTGGCAGTGGGCGTGGCGCTGCGAGCGGGGCTGGAGCCCGAGATACGGCGCGGCAAGCTGCCCGGCATGGGCGAGGCCGACCTGGCCGAGGCCGGTGGCATGGTGGTGCTTGCGATGGGCAAGATGGGCGCGGGAGAGCTGAACTACAGCTCGGACATCGACCTGATCTGCCTGTTTGATGAAACCCGGTTCGAGCGTGACGATTTTCACGATGCGCGGTCGGCCTTCGTGCGGGCAACGCGCAAGATGGCTGCCCATCTGGGTGACCGCACGCCCGAGGGCTATGTCTTTCGCACCGATCTGCGGCTGCGTCCCGACCCTTCGGTCACGCCGGTCTGCATGGCGATGGCGGCGGCGGAAACCTATTACGAAAGCCTTGGGCGCACATGGGAACGCGCCGCCTATATCAAGGCGCGTCCCGCCGCCGGCGACATCGCGGCCGGTGAACGGTTTCTCGACGTGTTGCGGCCGTTCGTGTGGCGCAAGCACCTGGATTTCGCCGCCATCGAGGACGCCCACAACATGCGCCTGCGCATCCGTGCCCACAAGGGCGTGGGCGGGGCGCTGAACCTGCCCGGCCATGACATGAAGCTGGGCCGGGGCGGCATCCGCGAGATCGAGTTCTTTACCCAGACACGGCAGTTGATCGCGGGCGGGCGCGACCCCGATCTGCGGGTGCGCGGCACCTGCGAGGGGCTGGAACGGCTGGCCGAACAGGGCTGGGTGCCGGGGGATGTGGCCGGGATGCTGGCCGGGCATTACCGCTTTCACCGCGAGGTCGAGCACCGCTTGCAGATGCTGCGCGACGAGCAGACCCACAAGCTGCCCACGACGGACGAAGAGTTCGCGCGCCTTGCGGCCTTCATGGACCGCGACCAAGGCGGGCTGGAGGCAGACCTGCGTGACCGACTGTCAGAGGTGCATGACACGATCGAGAGTTTTTTCGCCCCTTGCGATGCCCAAGGGGGCGCATCGGACCCGGCGCCCGCGCCCGATGCCGGGCTGGACCCAGAGATCATCGCGCGCTGGCCCGACTACCCGGCGCTGCGTTCGACCCGGGCTGTGGAGATATTCAACCGCCTCAGGCCCGAGATTCTGTCCCGGCTGGCCCGGGCGGTGGAACCCGCGCAGGCGCTGCTGACGTTTGACAGCTTTCTCAGGGGGTTGCCGGCCGGAGTTCAGGTTCTTTCCCTGTTCGAAGCCAATCCGCACCTGGTCGATCTGCTGATCGACGTCGCCGGCACTTCGCCCCGGCTGGCGGAATATCTGTCGCAGAATGCGGGGGTTCTGGACGCGGTTATCGCGGGGGATTTCTTTGCCCCCTGGCCGGGCGATGCCGTCTTGCAGGCGGATCTGGCAGAGCGGCTGGCGCATGAAGAGGATTACGAACGCAAGCTCGACACCGCACGGCGCTGGGCCAAGGAATGGCATTTCCGCATCGGCGTGCATCATCTGCGCGGGCTGACCGGCACGGCCGAGACCGGCGCGCAATATGCCGATCTTGCGGCGGCGGTGATCGGGGCGCTGTGGCCGGTGGTCGTCGCGCAGTTCGCAACCAAGCATGGCACCCCGCCGGGGCGCGGCGCGGTGGTGGTCGGAATGGGCTCGCTGGGCGCCGGGCGGCTGAATGCGGGCTCCGACCTGGACCTGATCGTGATCTACGATGCTGATGGCGTCGAGGCGTCAGAGGGCCGCCGCCCGCTGGCGTCGCGCACCTATTACGCCCGCCTCACCCAGGCGCTGATCACCGCGCTCAGCGTGCCGATGGCCGAGGGGCGCCTTTACGAGGTCGACATGCGGCTGCGGCCGTCGGGCAACCAGGGGCCGGTTGCGACAGGCTGGGGCGCGTTCCGGGACTATCAGCGCAACGAGGCGTGGGTGTGGGAACATCTGGCGCTGACCCGCGCCCGCGTGCTGGCGGGGCCGGATGATCTGGCCCGCGATGTCGAGGAGTTCCGCCGTGCCCTGCTGGCGGAAAAGGGCGCGCGGGACCGCGTGCTGCCGGGGGTGGCCGACATGCGCCGCCGCGTCGCCGAGGCCAAGCACCCGGCGGGGCCGTGGGATACCAAGCTCGGCCCCGGCCGGTTGCAGGAGATCGAGCTGGTGGCGCAGGCCGGCAGCCTGATGGCGGCCGAACCGGCCCGCGACGTGATGGCCGGACTTGACGCATGTGTCGCTTGTGGGTGGCTGGATGACGCCGGCAGGGACGCGTTGGCGCGCGCCTTTCGGCTTTGCCGGGCCGTGTTGCAGGCGGCGCGTCTGCTGTCCGACCGGCCGCTTGACCCCAAGGGCATGGGCGAGGGCGCGCTGGCGTTCCTGCTGCGCGCCACGGGCGCGGAAACGCTGGCCGATGCGCAGGTGGAACTGGAAGAGGCGACAGGCCGGGCGGCGGCGGTGATCGACGCCGCGCTGGCAGGGTATGAAGGGAAGCAGGAATGAGCAGGACACGCGATCCGCTGGATGCCAAGGGGCTCATACACGAGGCCTATCGTATCGACGGCATTCCCGAGGCAGAGTGCCGGTCGATCTTTCTGGACTGGGCGCTGTCGCTGCCCGACGGGCAGGATGTGGGCACGGCGATCAACATCTACCTGTCCCGGCACGCGGCGGATTTCCCCGACCACCCGATGACTTCGGTTCTGCGCCAGGGGCTGGAACGCGCCGAAACTCCGCGTCGTCGCGGCGGCTGGCGGTCGCGCAACCGCGACTGACCGGGCGCCCGCGCGGGGACGCGGTAAAGAACGGCTTTTGCCTAAAATGCGTCAGAATGCCGGACGATCCTGTTCGCCGATCAAGGGATCGTGCGCGCGGCACTCGTCTGCGCGCCGCTCCGCAAGCCCGGGATACGGGCAGGGCCGAACGGAGGTCGGGACAATGAGGACATTTGCAACCATCGCCGCGCTGGCGGCTGGCCTGGCGCTGAGCGCCTGTGCCGGCGCGCCGGTCGAACAGGCATCGCGCAACGCGCCGGTGCCGGGGCAGGGAACAGCGGACGAGGCGTCGCAGCCGGGCCGGCTGATCGCGCCGGAGGCCATGCACATCGCGTCGGTGCGCGTCCGCGTGCCACGAGAGCTGACAGTATCAGAGGCCAACCGCTTCTATCCCGGTGGCGATATCGTCTGGCGCGAAGACCCCAAGGGCGACCGCCATGAACAGGTGCGCCGCGTCGTCGAGGCGGGCATCATGGAGGGCGTGCGCGGGCTGGGCGATACCGGCCGCGCGGCCGTGCTCGATATCGAAGTCTCACGCTTTCACGCCCTGACTGAAAAGGCTCGCCGCAGCACAGGCGGGGTGCATGCGATCCAGTTCACCATGCAGATGCGCGACGCCGAGACCGGTGCGCCGCTGGGTGAACCCAAATTCGTCAAGGCGGATTTCAAGGCGCTGGGCGGACAGGAGGCAGCCCGCGCCGAGGCGCAGGGCCTGACCCAAAAGGTGCGCATCACCCGCCACCTGGCGCAGGTGATCCGGACCGAGCTGGCCGACCCCCAAGGTTATCACGCGGCCAATCTGGGCCTGATCGGGGCGCTCAACCAACTCTGATCTTTTCCGCGGCGGGCAAACCCCGTAAGGGGGCGGCATGACGCTGCCTTCTTCATCCTTGCCCGTGATCCGCCTGCGGCCCAGAACCGACGCCCGTGCCATCCGCCACGGGCGGCCGTGGATTTATGACAACGAACTGGTCACCGACCGGCGCACCAAGGCGCTTGCCCCCGGCACCATTGCCGTGCTCGAGGACGCCGGACGAGAGCCGATGGCGGTGGTGGCGGTCAATCCCGCCTCAAAGATCATGGCGCGGGTGCTAGATCTTGATGCCGGCGCGGAGATCGCGCTGCCCTGGCTGGTGGACCGGCTCGGCGCGGCGCTGGCGCTGCGGGAACGGCTTTACGACGCGCCGTTCTATCGCCTTGTCCATGCCGAGGGTGATGGCCTGCCCGGCGTGGTGATCGACCGTTTCGGCGACGTGGCGGTGATCCAGCCCAACGCCGCCTGGGCGGACCGGATGCTGCCCGACCTTGTGGCGGCGCTCAGGCAGGTAACTGGGGTCGAAACCGTGCTCAAGAACGCCGCCGGGCGTGCCCGCGCGCTGGAAGGGCTGGACGATGTCAGCGCCGTGCTGGCGGGAACGGCGCCGGAGGGCGCGGTGCCGGTGCCGATGAACGGGGCGGTCTACATGGCCGACCTGACCGGCGGGCAAAAGACCGGCCTTTTTTATGACCAGCGGCCCAACCATGCCTTTGCGGCGCGGGCGGCGAATGGCGCACGGGTGCTGGATGTGTTCGCCCATGTCGGCGGCTTTTCCCTGGCGGCGCTGGCCGCCGGCGCCCAAAGCGCGCTGGCGGTTGACGGATCGGCCCCGGCGCTGGAACTGGCGTGCGAAGGCGCGGCGCGCAGCGGTGTCGCGGACCGGTTCGAGACCCGCCGCGCGGATGCCTTTGACGCGCTTTCCGCACTGGGCGAAGAGGGCGCGCGTTTCGACGTGGTGATCTGCGATCCGCCGGCATTCGCGTCCAACAAGCCCGCGCTCGAGGCCGGGCTGAGGGCGTATGAGCGGCTGGCGCGGCTGGCCGCGCCGCTGGTGGCCGAGGGCGGCATCCTGGGGCTGTGTTCGTGTTCGCACGCGGCCGACCTGGGGCGTTTTCGCACTGCGTCATTGCGCGGGATCGGGCGGGCCGGGCGCAAGGGGCCGCTGATCCATACCGGCTTTGCCGGGCCGGACCATCCCCAGCATCCCTATCTGGCCGAGAGCGCGTATCTCAAGGCGCTGTTCTTTCGGCTGTGAGCGGGGTCATGAAGGCGCTGCTGGATGCCTGCGTGATCTATCCAACCGTGATGCGGCAGATGCTGCTGGGCGTGGCGGCGCGCGGGGCGTTCACGCCGCTGTGGTCGGCGCGCATCGTGGCCGAGTGGCAGCACGCCGCCCGCAAGCTGGGCCCCGACGCCGTAGCGCAGGCCGAGGCTGAGGCGGTGCTGTTAAGGCGCGACTGGCCACGGGCAGAGGTTGCGGTGCCGCGATCGCTGGAATCCCGCCTGTGGCTGCCCGACCCGGCCGACATCCACGTGTTGGCGGCGGCAGTGGCGGGGTCGGCCGACCTGATCATCACGCTGAACGCGCGCGATTTTCCCCGTGGCGTGCTGGCCGAAGAGGGGCTTTCGCGGGCCGATCCTGATGCGTTCCTGCTGGGCCTGTGGAAGGCCGCGCCGGCCCCGGTCGAGGAAACCGCGCAGGCCGTTCTGGCCGAGGCGCGGCGCCTGTCGGAGGGCGGCTGGACAATGCGCGCGCTGCTGAAAAAGGCGAAAATGCCGCGCTTGGGCAAGGCGCTGGAGGGCGGCGGTTAGGGTAATCCCTTTGTGCATGCGCCCCGGGCTTGACCCGGGGCCCCACTGTCGCCGGTTGAGCCGAGGCCCCGGGTCAAGCCCGGGGCGGGTTAAACCCGGTCGCATGCGATGCGCATGGCAACGGTTTGACCCGGGGGCGTCGAGCAGGGAAACCTGACCGGATTGCGATCAGCCCCGAACCCTGCTCAGGTGCCCCATTTTGCCTCAAGCGCCTCTATCGCGGCGATGCGTTCTTGCGTCTTGGGGTGGCTCATCAGCCAGGCGGGTGCCGCGCCGGATCGGGCATGGGTAAGTGCATCGAGCTTGGTGAACAGCGATTTCTGCGCCCCGGTGCCGATGCCCGCCTTGGTCAGCAGCGCGGCGGCGTATTCGTCGGCCTCGTATTCGTCGCCGCGCGACAGCCGCGCCGCCAGCAGCGTGGTCAGGCCATTGGCGATCCAGATGCCGATGCCGGGCAGGAACCGCGACAGCACCATTGCCAGCGCCGTGCGCAGCGCGTTCTGCCCGGAAAAGTCGATCATCCGCCGCCGCGCATGGCCCAGCGCCACATGGCCCATCTCGTGCGCGATCACGCTGGCCATCTCCTCGGCGCTGATCTCGCCCTGCTGGAACTTGCGGTAAAAGCCACGGGTGATGAAGATGCGCCCGTCGGGGTCGGCCAGGCCGTTCACCGGGTCGATCTCGTAGATCATGACGGGAATGCGCGGCAGATCAAGCACGCGCGCCAGCCTGTCGACCACCTGCTTGAGGCGCGGATCGGCCAGCTCGGTCGAGCGCGCGTTCAACTCGCCCCGCGTGCGCCAGACCGAAAAACGGTACATGGCGAGGGCATACAACAGGGCCAGCAGGATCGGGGTAAACTTGAGCATCCCCCGAATATGGGGCAGGGGACCCGGCCCGGCAAGCCGCCGCAAAGGGGCGTAAGAGGTGCAGTTGGGGGGGGGAACCGGAAATTCCCGCGCGGGGCTGGGGGCCTTGGGATATGTCTGCCCCGCGCGGGCAACTCTTCAATCGAATGTACTCGTAACTGACATCTGACAATCTGCCATCTGATCCGAGCGGGAATAGGGCGCCGGCGCGGTCATAAAGGGAAGGAATTTCCGCAATTCTGCCCAGGATTCCCCTAAAACGTGTGGCGAACATTCACCTTTGTCCCTGGGGGCGGTGTGGGGCGCGTTCAGGGCATATCTTGGCGGTGGGCCAGGGTGTTTCGGGGCACGAAAGTTTCGGTGCACAAAAAAGGGGGCGCCCGAAACGGGCGCCCCCCAACTAGTTAACCAAAGCGCGGCCGCGCTTACTCTTGCATAAGTTCTGGGTTTTCCGCCAGCACCCGTGCCTCGCGCACCTTCAGCGTCGGGCGCACCGGCTTGGAATAGGCGGTGGCGTCCTCGCGCAGTTCGGGGAACAGCGCCAGGATTTCGTCGCGCGCGCCCTCGGCAAAGGCGCCCAGACCGACATGGCCGGGGTGGAAGCTTTCCGAGGGGATGCCCTCGGCATAGATCAGCTCGTGCTGGTCGAAGAGGATGTGGAAATAGTCCACGTTGCCGCCTTCGAGCTGGAACACCGTCTTGTCGTTGATCAGCGCCTTGGCGGGCACCAGCGCCTCTTGCCGGCCGAACATCAGTTCGACATGCCATCCGCGTACCAGCATCCGGTGCTGGGGCGACACGCGCAGGTCGCGCTCATTGCCCATGGCGCCGCGACGGATCACCACCGGGGCCAGACGGCCCGTGGCGGGCACCGTGGTGGAGCCGATCCAGCGGATCTTCTGGAAACCGTGATCCATGGTGATCACTTCGTCGCCAACCTTGAGTTCCTCAACCGGGACAGAGCCGTGCCGTGTGGCAATCAGCGTGCCGCCGACGAAACAGGGGACGTTGGTGTTGTCATAGGTCAGGTCCGACCCGGTGACGGCCCCGCCGCTGCCATCCTGCAAGGTCACGTCGACCTCGCCGATCTGGGCGGAATAGTCGGTGCCGCCGATCTCACCATCGATATGGCCATCCTCGGCGTCGGCGCGCAGCATTTCCAGCGCGCTGTCAAAGTCGCCGCCGGCGGCGTTGACGTCGGCCAGGGTAGAGCTGTTGTAGAACCCGTGCAGGTTGATGAAGTCGTTGTTGGTCTGGTCGCCGTCATTGATCGGCCCGGTATCGCCGACGCCGAAATCGGTGACGGTGTCGGCGCCGTCGTTGCCGAATTCGACAAAGACGTCATTGCCGTCGCCGCCGGTCATGACGTCGTCATCGCGCCCGCCGGTCAGACTGTCGTCGCCCTGGCCGCCGATCAGCGTGTCTTCGCCCTCGCCGCCGTGGATGGTGTCGTCGTCGATCCCGCCATCCAGGTAGTCGTTGCCGCCCTGGCCGTGGATTTCGTCGTCGTCATCCTCGCCATAGACCACGTCGTCGCCCAGGCCGGCAAAGATGGTGTCCATGCCGTTGTTGGTCACCTGGTCGGGGCTGGGAAGCCCGGTGTCGTCGTCGGTGATGTTCAGTTCGTCGGGATAGCTGGGCCCGAGACCGCCATAGATGGTGTCGTTGCCGCTGCCGCCCTCGACGAAATCCGACCCCTCGCCCGAGGTGATCAGGTCATCGCCGCGGCCGCCGTAAATCTCGTCGGCGTCGATACCGGCGTTGATGGTGTCGTTGCCGCCGCCCGACACGATGGTGTCGGCGTCGTCGCCCGTGGTGATGTGGTCGTTGCCAGAACCGGTGGTCACCGAATCGCGGTCGTCATCGGGGTCGCCATCGGCAGGGAAGAGCCCCGGATAGCCCAGGTCGGGCAGGGCCGAGGTGCCGGCGTCAGACGAGGTGTCGATGACGTTGTCGCCATCCATGTCCACGACCACGTCATTTCCGTCGCCGCCGGTGATGGTGTCATCGCCCTGTCCGCCGGTCAGGGTGTCGTCGCCCGGCCCGCCATCGACCACGTCGTTGCCGGTGCCGCCGTCGATGACGTCGTCGCCCTCGTTGCCGCTCAGCGTGTCGTCGCCGCCTTCGCCATAGATGGTGTCGTCGCCGATGTTGCCGTCGATGACGTCATTGCCGTCGCTGCCGCCCGAGGAAGGATCGGAGGTATAGGTGACATGACAGTTGTCGAGCGAGGCGCCCGAGGTGCCCAGGTCGACGGTGACGATGACGTCGTCGAAATCCGAGTCGCCCAGGTTGTCGCGGTCCTCGAACCCCAATGTGACCGCGCCGTCAGGCGCCTGATCGATCAGGCCGGTATGCGGCAGGCCATCGGTGTTGAGCCCGACATTGGCGCCGTAGCCTGACGAATAATACGTGCCTTCGGGGCTGATGATGCCGACACCGATCACCGCGCCGGGGGCGGCGTCATAGGTGAATGTGGTGCCGAGGTCGTCCTTGACGTTGGCCGACAGCAGCTGCTGGTTGGAAATGGCCCCGGTGACCGGGTCAATCGTGTAGACGAAGAGCTGGTTGTCGAACGCCGCTTCGCTTTCATCAACGGTGATGGTGATGGGCGAGGTTTCGCCGCCGCCGCTGCCGCCATAGATCAGGTCGTCGCCGCCGGCACCGTCGATGGTGTCATCGCCGCCGTTGCCGTAGATGGTATCGTCGCCATCGGTGATCTGGTCGCCGCCCTGGTCGGTGGGCGGGTTGGAGTCGTCGTAGCCGAGACCCATGTCTTCGCCGGTGTTCTCACCGTCGACGATGCCGGGGTTGTTGGTCGGGGCCATGATGCATTCCTTTATACTGATGATCGGCCAGCCTGGCGGCGGCGCGTTACTCATATGACGCGATCTTAGTAGCCGAGAGTCGCGCCAGAAACAAACGCGTCATTCCGTATAATGAAATCAGTTGGTGATTGTGGCGAGATTTGGAAACATTTCAGGCAGGGTATGCCCCATTTCACGCACAATCTCGACACAATCGCGCTGCCGCAGCCGGGCGGTTCCGCGTGCGAACAGCCGAATCGCCACCGCCCGTTCGGGCTCTGTGTTCAGGCGGACGCAGAGCGTGCCCTCGGGGCCGTTCCACAGGTAGCCCTGGTAATGGGCCTGTCGGTAACGGTCGAGAAATTCTGACCCGACCCGCGCCGCGCCGCCGGTATCGCGCAGCGTCCGGGCGGTTATGCGGGTGACGTCGACGGGTTCGAAATGCGCCAGCAGCACCGACACCAGGTCGCTTTCGAAAAAGTCGGTCTCGGGAATTTCGCCGGGGGCGGTGGTTTCGACCAGGGCAACCTCGCCATCGCGCGGCAGCACCGCGATGTCGCACTGCGTTCGCCGACCCTTGAGCGCCGCATCCACGGCCCTGGATATCGCGTCGATGCCGGGCGGGCTGAAGAACGCGCCTTGCACCCGGTCGCGCATCCCGGCGGTGCCGATGACGTGCATCTTGCCCAGCTGGTAACGGACGAAGCCGCCTTCGATCAGGGCGTGGATGGCGCGGTGCACGGCGGTGCGGCTCAGGCCGCTCAGCTCGGTCAGCCGTTGTGGCGAAACGGGGCCATGTTCCAGCACCAGCCGCAGCACCAGCAGCGCCCTGCCGGCCGATCCCGTGACCGGGGCGGGGGGGCGGCCCTTGCCGCTGTCGTCGCTCATTTGCCGGCCCTGCTTTGCGCGGCTGCCCCGGCATCGCGCGGCAGCGTTGCGGGCAAGGTCCCGTCATAGGTGCGTTCGGCCAGGCTGGCGGCGGCGATCCCGCGCTTGAGCACGTTGATAAACTTGGCCTCGGCCCGGCTTAACCGGCTGGCGGGGTTCGTCACCAGGTGAATGTCGACCGCGGGCGGCGATGCGTAGGGCGGCAGCCGCCACAGCGTGCCCGCCGTGATGTCCTGGCGCACGACATGCAGTGGCAGCGGGCCGATGCCCAGCCCGCAGGCGATCATGCGGCGCACCTCTTCCAGGTGGCTGGAGCTGCCGACGATATTCTGGTCCAGCTCGTTGTCGCGGCGAAAGATCGCCACGGGGCGCAGGGCGTCATCCATGCTGTCGGTGTCGAACGACACCGCCGCAAGGCCGCGCAAATCGCCGATTTCCAGCTCTTTGCGCCCATACAGCGGGTGCGGCGGGCCGCAGAAGAACCCGAAATATTCGCGGTAGATATGATCGACGTTCAGGCGGGCGGGGTGGCGGTTCAGCAGGCAGATGCCCAACGGCGCGGTCTTGTCCATCACGCCGCTCAGCACCTCGCGGCTGGTCTCGACGCGGATCTCGAACGTCACGTCCGGATAGATGCGGTGAAAATCCGCCAGCGTGCGGTCGAGAATCGGAGTGACGACATAGCTGGCCAGCAGGATCTGGACATGGCCGGTCAGGTACTTGGTGGCGGCCTGCGTCAAATCGCCCAGCCGCGCCACCGCGCCGTATATCTCGGTGCATTCGCGGTAGAGCGCGCGCCCCGCCGTCGTCAGCCGAAAGGTGCCGCCGCCACGTTCGATCAGCCGGTTGCCAAGATGTGCCTCGAGCCGCGCCAGCGCCGCCGAAACCGTGGGCTGGCGGCGCAACAGCCGGGTCGCCGCGGCGGTGATGCCCCCCTCTTCGACGATCACCACGAAGGTGCGCAGCAAATTCCAGTCGAGGTTGGTGACGAACTTGTCGGGCACTCTCGTCAAGGGGGCATCATTCCTGTCTATGTGTCGGATAGGTATTATCAATTTGGGGGATTTCGCCCGGCACTGCAATAGTTTGTCATGTGAGGCCCCGGCGGAAGAGGGCCAGAACCAACGGGAGAGAACTAGATGACAACCTTCAGATTGCTGGCCGCCACCGCGGCCGGTGCGCTTTTGGCGACGGGTGCCTATGCGGTGGACTGCCCCATCAAGATCGGCGGCATCGCGCCGCTGTCGGCCCCCGGCACCGTGGTCGGCGGAGAGGCAATGCGCGAGGCGATGCTGATCGCCGAGGAAGACATCAACGCGGCCGGCGGCGTGCTGGGCTGCGACATCAAGGTGGTGATCGGCGATTCCGAAGGTCTGCCGGAAAAAGCCACCGCGATCATGGAAAAGCTGATCGCGCAGGATGGCGTCGCGGCTGTCGGCGGGGGCTATCACAGCTCGGTCGGCGTGGCGTCCAAGGACGTGGCCGACGCCCGTGGCGTGCCGGTCGTCTTTGCCGAGACCTGGAACGACACCATTACCGGCGACAAGCAGAAATACATTTTCCGCATCGCGCCGCTCAGTTCCTGGGCCTCGGCCACGATCTGGCAATTCGCCCTGACCGTGCCGGACGTCAAGAAGGTCGCGATCCTGACCGAGAACACCGACTATGGCATTCCCGCCTCGCAGGAAACCGCGCGCGGGCTGGAAACCGGGGGCGTTGAAAGCGTGACCTTCTCGGTCGATATCGGCACCCAGGACTATGCCGGCATCGTCCAGCGGATCAAGGCCGAGAACCCCGACATGATCATCACCCTGGTCACGGGCGAGGCGGCCTACAACTTTACCCAACAGGCGGCGGATGCCGGTATCGGGCCGCTCGACATGCCATTCGTCACCGGGCAGGACGCGCTGGAATCAGGCGCCTACTGGCAGAACGTACCCGACGGGCAATATGCCTTTGTCCAGCGTATCGGCGTGCCCGAAACCCAGTTCAGCGACAAGGGCCGCGCCTTTGCCGCCAAGTACAAAGAGCGGATGGGCAAGTCGGACGTGGAAAGCTATGCGATGGAGGCATATGACTCCATCGCCGTCATCGCGCAGGCGATCGGCGAGGCCGGATCGACCGACGGCGACGCCATCGTCGCGGCGCTGGAAGGGATCGTGCACGAAGGCACGCTGGGGCGGATCTATTTCCCCTACGGCACGCAGAAAGACCCCTCTGAGGATGGCAAGGGCGACGAGTGGTGGCACCAGTGGCCCGACCCGGCGCTGACCATGATCCAGTACCAGGACGAGGGACAGGATTCGACATCGGCCGCGATCGTCTATCCGGATGCCTACAAGACGACCGAACCGGTCTTTGTCCACCAGTGACCTGATACCGATCACGCCCGGGCGCCGCTGACAGCGCCCGGGCGCACCGACATACGAGGCCGGGATATGAACCCGGTTCATTCGAGGGGGTGACCTTGGAATTTCCTGTGCTCTTCTGGGGCGTTCTGGGCTGGATGATATTCTGGGGCGTGTCCGGAAGCATCCTGATCCGGCGCCGCTATCTGGCCCGCGACCTCGACACATCGAACGCAACCTTCATTGGCACCATGGCTGGCGCTGCGCTGGGGCCGGTGGGCATAGCCGCGGTCTGGGCCGGCACGCCGCGCGCGTCGGGATACCTGAGCACCGCACTGGCGCTGCTGGCGGTGTTGATCATCGCGGTCACGTTCAGCTTTGCCGATCCCGACAATATCTGCGTCACCTCGGGCGGCTTCGTGGCCAGCCAGGTGGTGAACGGGCTGATCATCGGCATTATCTACGGGTTCATGGCGCTGGGGCTGTCGTTGATCTTTTCGATCCTCGGCGTCGTCAGCTTTGCGCATGGCGAATTCTACATGATCGGCGGCATGCTGGTTTACTGGATCACCGAGGTATTGATGCCCGGGGTCAACCCGCTGATCGGGGTGCTGGGCGCCTGCGCCGTGGCCTTTGTTATCGGCGCGGTGTTCGAGCGGCTGATGCTGACGCCGATGTATCACGGCAAGATCGACCGCCCGGTCGAATACGGTATCCTCGTCACCTTCGGCCTGGCCTTTACCCTGCAATACTTTGTGCAGGCGGTCGCCGGTGCGAGCCCGGTCAAGGTGCAGCGCTATGTCGAATTCCCGCGCTTTCGCTTTCCGGCCGAGGCTGATCTGGTCTGGATCAAGACCAGCCGCGGCAGCATGACGCTGTTCGAGCAGGTCACCATATCCAGCCCCCGCCTGAGCGCCGCCGTCACCTGTATCCTGGTGCTGCTGGCGCTCTTGTACTTCATGCACCGCACCTGGACCGGCAAGGCGCTGCGCGCCGTCAGCCAGGACCGCGAGGCCGCCGCCATCGCCGGCATCAGCCCCGACCGCATGAACATGCTGGCATTCGCGCTGGGCGGCATGATTGCCGCGCTGGCGGGGGCGCTGCTGGTGCAGGCGTTTTCCTGGCTGCCGCAGGTCGGTGCGATCCCGGCGATGCGGTCTTTCGTGATCGTGGTGCTGGGGGGGCTGGGCTCGCTGCCCGGCGCCTTCGTCGGCGGCATCATGGTGGGTCTGGTCGAGGCCGCCGGCACCGGCTGCATCCCCGACGCGCAAAAGGCGGCAAGTTACATCCCCGCCTACGGGATGATCGTGCTGACGCTGACGCTGCTGTTGCGCCCGACCGGCATGTTCGGCCGCCGCTTCGCCAGCGGCTCACACGGCCAGCTTTGAGGGGGATGTGATGACAGGTATCGTCAATATTTCATCTCGCTTCACCGGAGCAAAGCAGGCCGGGATGCTCTTGCCGGGCGATCATTCACATGACGTGCGGCGCTTTCGCCTCTCCCCTGAGGGTAGCCTCCGACCGCGGGTGGGGGTGAAGCCCCCGCCCGGGGGGGCGGTCGGGGGCTGCCCGGCGGTGCCGTCGGGCGGAACGAGGATTAGTAGCGATCAAGGTTTTCGGGCTGCCGCATCAGAGGTGAACCCATGAAACGGCAGATACCCAACATCGCCGGCGCCGCCTTTCTGCTGCTGCTCGCGGTCTTTCCGCTGACCTATGGCGGGGCGGATTACGACTATGTCATGCACATCCTCATCACCGGCTTTTTCTACGCCATCCTGGCGGCCAGCTGGTCGATGCTGTCGGGCTATGCCGGGCAGTTTTCCTTTGGGCACATGGGGTTCATGGCGATCGGGGCCTATTCCGCCGGGCTTTTTCGTCACTACATCTATCTCTCGCCCGAGCCCACGGGCCTGTGCGCCGAAACGCAGTTCTTCGGCCAGTGGCTGGTGGTGGTCAATCCCATCGGGGTCACATCAACCACGCTGACCCAGGACTGTCTGCGCCAGGCGATGGATGCCTGGGCCGGCAGCGTCGAGGTGACGGCGATGCCGGTGCTGCTGGGCGTCGTCCTTGGCACCCTGATGGGGGCGCTGGCGGGGTTCCTGGTGGGGATGCTGGTGCTCAGGCTGCGGGCGGCTTACCTGGCGCTTTTCACGCTGGGTTTTTCGGAAATCCTCAAGGCCACGATCTCGGCCGAGATCGACATCACCCGCGGGCAGGCGGGGCTGGAGCTGCCGGCGCTCTATCCCAGCGGTATCACGCTGTTTGGCAGATTTTACGAACCCACTGACAAGCTGCCGCCCTATTACACCATGCTGGGGCTGCTGCTGATCTGCCTGATCATCCTCGGCTGGCTGGCGCATTCGCGCTTTGGCCTTTTCGTGCGCGCCCTGCGCGAGGATCAGGACGCCGCCGCCGCGCTGGGCGTGAACACCACGAAATACAAGGTGCTGGTCTTTTCCGTCACCTGTTCAATGGCCGCCGCGGCGGGCGCGGTGCAGGGGCACTATGTCCAGATCATCACCCCCAACATGCTGTTCCTGCTGCAGATGAGCCTGGTCGTGGCGATGGCCGTGATCGGCGGGATCGAGAACTTCGTCGCTGCCGCCATCGGCGCCATAATCCTGCAGGTGCTGCTGGAAATGCTGCGCAACAGCTTTGTCATCGGCGGTGTCGAGGTCGACATGACGATCTGGCGGCTGGTGTTCTTCGGCATCCTGCTGATGATCACGCTCAGGTTCTTCCGCAACGGTCTGATCGCGCCGATGATCGCCTATTTCCGGCGCCAGGGCGTGGCCGAGGAAACCGTGGCCAAGCGCGCCTCTACCGTCACCGGCCCCGAGGGCGGCCCCCACCGAACGGAGGCACCGGATTGATACATCTCAAGGTCACAAACCTGCACAAGCGTTTCGGCGGCAACCATGTGCTCAAGGGCGTCAGCTTCGAGGTCAACGGCCCCGAACTGATCGGCCTGATCGGCCCCAACGGGGCCGGCAAGACGACGCTGACCAACATCCTCGACGGGGCGATCAAGCCCACCAGCGGCACGGTCTACCTCGGCGAACGGCGCATCGACCAGTTTCCGCCATTCGAGGTGGCGCGCGCGGGGCTGGGGCGCACGTTCCAGGTCACGCGCTCGTTCCGGCGGATGACGGTGCTGGAAAACCTCTTTGTCCCGGCGCTGGCGCTGGGGCATTCCCGTGGCCGGGCCGAACTGACCGAACAGGCGATGGAGGTGCTGGAATTCCTGACCATCGACCATCTGCGCAACGAACACGCGCAGGCGCTGTCGGGCGGGCAGCAAAAGCTGCTGGAACTTGGCCGCCTCCTGATGCTCGACCCCGACGTCATCATCCTGGACGAGCCCTTTGCCGGCGTGCACCCCAGGCTGATGGAGGTGATCTATGCCTATATCCGCCGCGTCAACGACGCCGGCAAGGCGATCATCCTTATCAGCCACCAGATGGATTCGATCTTTTCGCTCAGCGAACGCCTGCTTGTGCTCAACTTCGGTGACCTCATCGCCGATGGCCCGCCCGACGAGGTCAAGAACGACCCCGCGGTGATCGAGGCCTATCTCGGCGCCGAAGAGGAGGAGACGGCATGACCGAACCCGCCACCGTTCTGGAAATGAGGGATCTCTCGGTCGGCTATTACCGCGATCTGAACATTCTGTCCGACCTCTTCATCAAGGCGCGCAAGGGCCAGATCACCACCATCCTGGGCGCCAACGGCGTGGGCAAGTCCACCGCGCTCAAGGCCGCGTTCGGCTTTCTGACCCCCAACAAGGGCGACATCCTGATGGAGGGGGAGTCGATCCTAGATATCCCCCCGCAGGAAAAGATCCTCAAGGGGCTGGCCTACATCCCGCAGCAGCCCGGCGTGTTCAAGGACATGACGGTCGAGGAAAACCTCGAACTGGGCGGCTGGACCTTCCGCCGCGACCGCCGCCAGGTGCGTGACAAGATCGAGGCCAACTATGAACGTTTCCCCGCCCTGCGCGACAAGCGCCGCCAGGTCACGGGCGAGCTGTCGGGCGGCCAGCAACGCATGGTCGAGATCGGCCGCACGCTGATGTCGGAGCCGCGGATGCTGTTGGTGGACGAACCCACCGCCGGCCTGTCCAAAATGCTGGCCGAGGAGGTCTATTCCATGCTGGTCGATCTGTCGCGGATCGACGGGCTGACCATCCTGCTGGTCGATCAGGAAATCCGGCACGCGCTCAAGATCGCCGATTATGTCTATGTGCTCGAACTGGGGCGCAACAAGTTCGAGGGCCCGGCGAGCGAGTTCACCGACCTCGAAAAGGCGTTCTGGGTGGCCTGAGGCAGCAGCTATGAACGCAAACGCCAGGAGCCATCTTTTCTACCAGTCCCGCACGCGCCGCCCCCGACTGGCGCGGGCCGAGGGCGTTTATCTGTGGGATGTGGACGGCAAGCGCTATCTCGATGGTTCGTCGGCCGCGATGGTGTGCAATATCGGCTATTCCAACCCCCGGGTGCTGGCGGCGATGCGCCGGCAGATGGAGGTTTCGACCTTCGGCTACCGGCTGCATTTCGAAACCGAACCGGCCGAGGCGCTGGCGGCCCGGGTGGCGGGGCTGGCGCCCGAGGGGCTGGAGCGGGTCTTTTTCGTCTCCGGCGGGTCCGAGGCGGTGGAAACCGCGATCAAACTGGCGCGCCAGTATGCGCTGGCGCAGGGGCAGGCGCAGCGGTTCAAGGTGATCTCGCGCTATCCGTCCTATCACGGCGCGACACTGGGGGCGCTGGCGCTGACCGGCTATGCGCCGATGACCGCGCCCTTCGATCCGATGATGCGAAGGATGCCGAAAATCCCGGCGCCGCGCGCCTATCTCGACGGGCTTGACGCCTCTGACCCGGAAACCGGCCGCCACTATGCCGACATGCTCGAGGATTGCCTGCTTGAGGAAGGCCCCGAAACGGTGCTGGCCTTCATCGTCGAGCCGGTGGGCGGTGCATCGACCGGCTGCCTGGTGCCGCCTGCGGGCTACATGGCGCGCATCCGCGAGATTTGCGACCGCTACGGCATCCTGCTGATCCATGACGAAGTGCTGTCCGGCGGCGGGCGAACCGGCACCTTTTTCGCGGCTGACACATGGGGCGTCGCGCCCGACATCGTGGCGCTGTCAAAGGGGTTCGGCGCGGGTTACATGCCGCTTGGCGCGGTGGTGGCGCATGATCGCGTGGTTGATGCTGTGATGGGCGCGGGCGGCTTTGTCCACGGTTTTACCTATGCCGGCAACCCGCTTGCCTGCGCCGCCGGGCTGGCCGTGATCGACGAGATCGAAGACCAGGGGCTGATGGCGAACGCGCTAGACGTCGGCACCCGGCTTGGCCAGCGGCTGCGCGCGCTGATGAACCGATACCCAATGATCGGCGATGTGCGCGGCCTCGGCATGCTGCAGGCGTTCGAACTGGTCGCCGACCGCACCACGATGGCGCCGCTGCCGGCAGAGCTGAACGCCTATGAGCGGCTGGTCGAGGCCGCCTATGCCGAGGGCCTGATCCTCTATTCCCGCCGCACGCGCGGGGGGTATTCGGGCGATCACTTCATCCTCGCCCCGCCGATGATCGCCACGCCCGCCCATGTGGATGAAATCATCGAGAAACTCACTTGCGCGCTCGACCGCTTCGCGGCCGAGGCGGGGCTCTGACATGCACCCCATCCGTTGCCACCCATGCCCGCACCACGGCGCTGACATCAGCCGCCGGTCGCCTCCGGCGGGGATATTTTCAAACAGAAGAAGCAGGCAGGGCCGCGCCCCCCTTCTTCTGTTTCGCAAATATCCCGGGGGAGGCGCGCGCGCAGCGCGCGGCGGGGGCAGCGCCCCCGTGTCGCGCGGGGGCCGGGCCTGATGTCCAGGGTCATCATCACCTGCGCTGTCACCGGCTCGATCCACACGCCGAGCCTGTCGCGGCACCTGCCGTTCGCAGCAAGGGATATCGAGGATCAGGCGGTGGCGGCGGCCGAGGCCGGCGCGGCAATCCTGCATCTGCATGCCCGCGATCCGCAGAACGGGCGGCCATCGGCACGGGTGGAGCATTTCATGGGCTTCCTGCCCGGTATCGCGCGGCGCTGCGACGCGGTGATCAACATTTCTACCGGCGGCAGCGCGGTGATGCCGCTGGAGGAACGCCTGGCAGGCGCGCTGGCCGCGCGGCCGGAGATGTGTTCGCTCAACATGGGCAGCATGAATTTCGCGCTCTACCCGCTGGCCGCGCGCGAGCGCGACTGGCGCTTTGACTGGGAAAAGCCGTTTCTCGAGGGCACCGACGATCTGGTGTTCAAGAACACCCCGCGCGATATCACGCACATCCTGCACGAGATGGGCGAGGTGCGCGGCGCGCGCTTTGAATTCGAGTGCTACGACATGGGCCACCTGGCGATGCTGCGCCATTTCGTGCAATCGGGGCAGGTCCGCCCTCCCTTCTTTGTCCAGTTCGTGTTCGGCGTGCTGGGCGGCATGGCCGCCGAGCCGGAGAACCTGCGCCACATGAAGCACCTCGCAGACAGCTATTTCGGTAACGATTACATGTTTTCGGCCCTTGCGGCCGGTCGGGCACAGATGCCATTTGCCGAGATGGCCGCCGGAATGGGCGGGCATGTGCGGGTGGGGCTGGAGGACAGCCTTTACATCGACCGCGGCGTGCTGGCGGTCTCGAACGCCCAGCAGGTGGAAAAGGTGCGCGCGCTGGTCGAGGCACAGGGCCGGCAGGTGGCGACCCCGGACGAGGCGCGCGAGATGCTGGGGCTGAAGGGGGCGGCGGATGTCGGTTTCTGAGATTGTCATTGCCCCGGCTGGCCCGGCCGACATGAACGCGCTGGCGGTGGCGCTGACGGCGCTGTCGTCGGACCTCGGCGACACCCACCGCGCGACGGCAGACGACATCGCGCGCGCCTGCCTGGGCCCCGATCCCGCCTGTCATGGCCTCTTGGCGCGTGCCGGGGCCGAGGTGGCGGGTGCGGCGCTCGTCTCGCCGATCTTTTCGACCATGCAGGGGGCCGCCGGGGTCTATGTGTCCGACCTGTGGGTGGCTGAGGCGTTTCGCCGCCGCAAGCTGGGGCAGTCCCTGCTGCGCGAGGCGGCAATGCTGGGCGCGCGCCGCTGGCGGGCGCGGTTTCTCAAGCTGGCGGTCTATACCGACAATGCCCGCGCGCTGAACTTCTACGACCGCCTCGGCTTTCGTCTGGCCGGGCGCGAGCGCGCCTGCCTGCTTGCCTCGCCCGCCTTTGACACCCTTATCGGAGACCCGGGATGAAAGCCTTTCTCGACGAGCGCCAGCGCGCCCATGACCCAAAGCATTTCATGGCCAACGGCACGCGCCTGCCCAACCCCGAGGTGCCCGCGCGGGTCGGCATCCTGCGTGCGGGGGCCGAGGCGGCGGGCTATGAATTCGCCGCGCCGTCCGATGCCGGGATGGGCCCCATCGCGGCGCTGCACACGGCCGAATACCTGGCCTTCCTGCGAACCATCCACACCCGCTGGCTGCGGATCGAGGGGGCATCGGACGAGGTGATCCCGAACGTGCATCCCGCCAGCCGCACCGACAGCTATCCCAAATCCGCCATCGGGCAGGCCGGCTATCACCAGGCCGATACCGCCTGTCCGATTTCGGCCGCGACATGGGAGGCCGCCTATTGGTCGGCGCAGACTGCGGTGGCGGGGGCGGGTGCGCTGGCGGCGGGGGCGCGTGCGGCATATGCGCTGTGCCGCCCGCCGGGGCATCATGCCTTTGCCGATCTCGCCGGGGGGTTTTGTTTTCTCAACAACTCCGGCATCGCGGCCGAACGGCTGCGCGTGCAGGGGCTGCGCCCGGCGATCCTGGATGTGGATGTGCATCACGGCAACGGCACGCAAGGCATGTTCTATGCCCGTGGCGATGTGCTGACGGTGTCGATCCATGCCGACCCGGCGCGGTTCTATCCGTTCTTCTGGGGGCACGCGCAGGAACGCGGCACCGGTGCGGGGCTGGGGGCGAACCTGAACCTGCCCTTGCCGCGCGGCACCGGTGATGATGAATACCTGCGCATGCTCGATCGCGCGCTTGATCAGATCGCCGCCTTTGGCGCGGATGTCATCGTCGTCGCGCTGGGTCTGGACGCCCATGTCGACGACCCGTTCAAGGGCCTCGCGGTCACGACCGGGGGCTTTACACGGATCGGCGCCGCCATCGCGCGAACCGGGCTGCCGGTGCTGTGTGTTCAGGAAGGTGGCTATGTATCCAAGGCGCTGGGCGCCAATCTGAGGGCATTTCTGACAGGCATCGGGCAAGGGGGCTGACATGGCTGAAATCGGGTTTCGCACGATCTACATGAAAAAGCGGTTTCCGCTGGCGATCAGCAGAGGCGTGATCGAGGGGGCCGAGGCCCTGTTCATCAGCGTCACCGAGGATGGCCTGACCGGGTGGGGAGAGGTCGCGCCGGGCGCCACCGAGGGCGCGGCCAGCGCGGCCGAGGCCGAGGCGATGCTGACGCAGTTCTGCGCCGGGGGCGTGGATACGGACGCGATCCACGACACCTGGCAGCGCGCGCATGCGGCAGGGGTTGCGCCCTGCGCGTTGGCCGGGCTGGACATGGCGCTGTGGGATCTCAAGGCGAAACGCGCGGGCATGCCGCTTTACCGCCTGCTGGGGTTGGCGCGGCGGGGGGTGCCCAGCTCGCTGACCGTGGGCATCAACCCGCCACAGGTGGTACTGGACCGGGTGCCGATGCTGCTGCAACGCGGGGCAAAGGCGCTGAAGATCAAGCTTGGCTCGCCAGAGGGGATCGAGGCCGACAAGGCGATGTATTCCGCCGTTCTGCAGGCGGCGGGCGACAGGGACGTGGCGCTGCGGGTCGATGCCAATGGCGGCTGGTCGCCCGAGGGCGCGCGCGAGATGATGCACTGGCTGGCGGAACGGCGCGCCGAATATGTCGAACAACCCTTGGTGCGCGGGGCAGAGGACGATCTGCCCGCGCTATTTCGCGACCGTCCGCTGCCGATCTTTGTCGATGAAAGCTGCCGGATGTCATCGGACATTCCCGGTTTCGCCGACCGGGTCGATGGTGTGAACCTCAAGCTGATGAAATGCGGCGGCATCACCGAGGCGCTGAGGATCGTCGCCACCGTGCGGGCGCATGGGCTCAAGACCATGATCGGCTGCATGGGGGAAAGCTCTGTCTCGATTGCCGCCGGGGCATCATTGGGGGCGCTGTTTGACCATATCGACCTTGATTCCCACCTCAACCTCGACCCCGATCCCGCCACCGGCGCGCCGTTCGAAGAGGGCGTTACCCTGCCGCAGGACCGGCCCGGCCACGGAGGCGCGCTGCGCGATGCTTGATCCGAACCGAAAGATCGCGCTTTTCGCCGAGGGGACGCTGGGCCTTATCAACGCCAAGATGGCCGAGGGGATCATCCGCTACGGGTGCAACCCCGTTGCCTGCGTGATCGACAGCCACGCCGCCGGCCGGTCGCTGCGCGATCTGTGCAAGATCGACAGCGACATTCCCGTCGTCGCCACGCTGGACGAGGCTATCGCGCTGGGGGCCGAGGTGCTGGTGCTGGGCACCACGCCATCGGGCGGGCGGGTGTCGCCGGAATGGATGACGGTGCTGGAACAGGCGCTGGGGGCGGGGCTGTCCATCGTCAACGGGCTGCATGACCGGCTGAACGACGTGCTGGGCGACCGGCTGGCGCCGGGGCAGTGGATATGGGACATCCGCACACCGGTCGATGCGATGCCGCCCATCGCCATGGCCCGCGCCGCCGCCCTGCCCAATATCCGCGCGCTTATGGTGGGCACCGACATGGCGGTGGGCAAGAAAACCGCCGGGCTGGAAATCTGCCGGTCGCTGGTAAAGGCCGGGCATGATGCGCGGTTCCTGGCCACCGGGCAGAGCGGTATCGCCATTACCGGCGCGGGCATTCCGCTGGATGCCTTTCGGGTCGATCACGCCGCCGGGGCGGTCGAACGCATGGTGTTGGAACATGCCAATCACGAGGTGCTGATCATCGAGGGGCAGGGCTCGCTCCTGCATCCGGGCAGCACGGCGACGCTGCCGCTGATGCGCGGCAGTTGCGCCAACGCGCTGGTGCTGTGCCACCGGGCGCGGATGACGCGGCTGGATGCCTCCGAGGTCGAGGTTCGCATTCCGCCGCTGCGCGAGGTGATCGCGCTGAACGAGGCGGTGGCGGCTGCCGCCGGTGCGCTGACGCCTGCGCGGGTGGTGGGGGTCGCGCTCAACACCCGCGACCTGGACGAGGACGATGCCAGGGCCGAGATCGCGGCGACTGCCGCCGAGACGGGCCTGCCGGTGACCGACCCGGTGCGCTTCGATGCCGCACCATTGGCGCAGGCAGTGGCGGCGGCGCGGGGCTGAGGCGGATTCATCGGTTTGTGGTATGCCATATGTAGGCCGGGCTGAAGCCCGGCCTACGGGCGCATACTCCGGGTTGCAGCGGCACATCGCGCCGTTGCGGACCGAACGGGCGATGCACTAGATTGGCGCCATGAGGGGGATGATCCGCACTCGCTGGCTGTTGATCGCGCTGTTCCTGCTGGCCGTGGCGGCCAGTGCGGGCGGCATCTGGCGCTATGCCTGGCTGCAGGGGCTGGAACAGCTTGACCGGCAGGGGCGGGCCAACCTGGCGCTGGCCTCTGACCGGCTGACGGGCGAGCTGCGCCGTTTCCGCGAACTGGCGGTGTTGCTGGCGGCTCATCCGGCCTTTGCCGGGGCCGGGGCGGGTAACGCCGGCGCGCGCGCCGACGAGGCGCTGCTTGCCGCCGCCGACCGCAGCGGGGCGCTGGCGCTGCTCTATACCGATGCGCAGGGCGAGGTGCGTGCGCGCGCAGGCGATGTCAGCCTCGACCCCGCCGGCAGCCGGTACTTCCGCCGCGCCATGAACGGCGCGCTGGGCAGGTTCTATGGCCGCCTCGGCCCGGACGGGCGGCGCGTCTTTGCCTATGCCGCCCCGGCGTTCGGCCCTGAGGGGGTGCGCGGGGCGGTGATCGTCCTGGTCGATATCGCCGAGGTCGAATGGGACTGGATCGGCGGGCATCCCGCGGTCTTTTTTACCGACGACGAACAGCGCGTATTCCTGTCCAACCGGGCCGAGATACTGGGCTGGCAGCGCGGGGCCGACGGGGCCGTGCTGGTGCCCCCGGCCGGGCCCGCGCCCCGGTTTCGCGCCGCGCGTTATGGCGAATTCGAAGTCTGGCGGATGAACTGGGGCGGCTACCTGCCCGGTGCGGCGCTGCACCTGGCGCGTGATCTGCCGGTGGTCGGGATGACGGGGCATGCGCTGCTGGATACCAGCCCGGCGCGGCGGGTCGCCTGGCTGCAGGCGGCGGTGTTCTCGGCCATCTGCCTGGGCTTCGGGGCGGTGCTGCTGCTGCTGGCCGAACGGCGGCGCACGCTGGCGCGCGCCAATGCCGAACTGGAAACCCGCGTCGCTGCGCGCACGGCGGAACTGTCGGCCGCCAACGTCGCGCTGCGCCGCGAGGTGGCCGAGCGGCAAGAGGCCGAGGCCGCGCTCAAGCGCGCGCAGGATGACCTGGTGCAGGCCGGCAAGCTGTCGGCGTTGGGGGAGATGAGTGCCGGGATCAGCCACGAATTGAACCAGCCGCTGATGGCGATCCGGCAATTCGCCGACAACGGCGCGGCGTTTCTGGACAAGGGTCGCCCGCAGGCGGCCGGTGCGAATTTCAAGCGCATCTCGGACCTTGCGGCGCGGGCGGCGCGGATCATCCGCAACCTGCGCGCCTTTGCCCGCAATGAAAGCGAACCGATGGGACGGGTTGACCTCGTGCAGGTGATCGACACCGCCGTCGAACTGACCGAGCCGCGGCTCCGGCAGGCCGGCGTGACGGTCGACTGGCGCCGCCCGGCGCATCCCGTCCACGTTCTGGGTGGCGAGGTGCGGCTGGGGCAGGTGTTTGTCAACCTGATCAACAACGCCACTGACGCGATGGCAGGAAGTGACAAAAAACGTATTGAAATTAACATCGAAACCGCTCCGTCCCTGATGGTGACGGTGCGTGACACCGGCCCCGGCATCGCCGAGCCCGATCGCATGTTCGACCCGTTCTATTCGACCAAGGAAACCGGTGGTGAAGACGGGATGGGGCTGGGCCTGTCGATCTCTTACGGGCTGGTGCAAAGCTTTGGCGGCAACATCCGCGGCGCCAACGCGCCCGGCGGCGGCGCGGTGATGACGGTCGAGCTGGAACCCTGGTCGGAAGAGGCGGCGGCATGAGCGTGGACGTGCTGATCGTCGATGATGACGCCGCCGTGCGCGAGGCGCTGGTGCAGTCGCTGGAACTGGCCGAACTCAACGCTCGCGCCGTAGGGTCGTTCGTGGCCGCCAAGGACCAGATCACCCCCGATTTTCCCGGCGTGATCCTGTCTGACATCCGCATGCCGGGGCGCGACGGTTTCTACCTGCTAAAATACACCATGGGCATCGACCCAGACCTGCCGGTGATCCTGCTGACGGGCGAGGGCGACATCCCGATGGCGGTCGAGGCGATGGGGCAGGGGGCATTCGATTTCCTGGAAAAGCCCTGCGCGCCTGACGATTTGGTGGCGGTGCTGCAAAGGGCGCTGACCAATCGCCGGCTGGTGCTGGAAAACCGCCGCCTCAAGGCCCGGCTCGAGGCGGGCGACCCGGCGTCGCGGCTGATCCACGGCAATTCGGCCCCGGCAGAGGCGTTGCGCGCGCGGATACGGGCGGTGGCGGGCATGGATGTCGAGGTGCTGGTCACCGGCCCGCCCGGTGCCGGTGTGTCCAAGGTGGCAGAGGTTGTCCACCTGATGTCGCCAGCCGCCGCCGGCCCATTCGTGAAACGCCATGCCGCCGGGCTTGAGGCGGGCGCGCTGGACGATGCCTTTGATGCGGCGGCGGGTGGCACGCTTTTTCTGGATGACGTGCACGCGTTGGCGGCGAATGCGCAATATGCCCTGCTCGACCGGCTGGAAGGGGGCGCGCGCGCGCGGCTGATCGCGGGGTCCACCGCTGACCTGGGGGCCGAGGTCGCGGAGGGGCGCTTCAACGCCGAGCTTTACTGGCGCCTTGATGTGACGCCGGTGCGCATCCCGTCCCTGGCCGAGCGGCCAGAGGACATCCCGGTGCTTTTCACGCGTTACGTCGCCCAGGCCGCCGAACAGGCCGGGCTGCCGGCGCCCGAGGTGACGACCGACCACATGGCGCGGCTGATGGCGCGTGACTGGCCGGGCAATGCCCGGTCGCTGATGTCGGCGGCGATGCGGTTCGTGCTGGGCATGCCGGACGAGGCGATGGCGGGGGCCGACCTGGGCCTGGCCGACCAGATGGCGCGGGTCGAACGCTCGTTGCTGATCGCGGCGCTGTCGCGACAGAACGGCCATGCCTCGGCCGCTGCAAAGGCGCTCAAGCTGCCGCGCAAGACGTTTTACGACAAACTGGCGCGCTACGGGATTCGGCCAGAGGATTATCGCCGCTGATTTGTGTGAAATCCCGCACAGGCGCACCCGGGGCGTGTGCGGAATTTCGCACACGCCCCTGTCGAAATGGCCTGCAGGCATTGCCGGGTGCGCCGGTAAACCCCTGACAAAAATGCGAAATCATGACAGGTTTACGGCCCGGCGAGAAACCCTTGAGCGATTCATCGGGAATCGAAGAAAATGCGCATCGCAGCGCCTCTTTCGGGGGGCGCGCGTGAATGCAACGTCTCGATAATGGGAGGAGACACCGAAATGAAATTCCTGACCGCTGCCGCCACTGCATTGGCGCTGAGCGTCTCGGCCACCGCCGTTTCCGCCGCCTGCGACGATGGTGAAATCGTCGTCAAGTTCAGCCACGTCACCAACACCGACAAGCACCCCAAGGGCATCGCCGCATCGCTGCTGGAACAGCGCGTGAACGACGAGATGGACGGAACCATGTGCATGGAGGTCTATCCGAACTCCACGCTTTACGACGACAACAAGGTGCTTGAGGCCCTGCTGCAGGGCGATGTGCAACTGGCCGCGCCGAGCCTGTCGAAATTCGAGAAATTCACCAAGCAGTTCCGCATCTTCGACCTGCCTTTCATGTTCAAGGACATCAATGCGGTCGATGCGTTCCAGTCGTCTGACGCCGGTCAGGCGTTGCTGGACAGCATGCAGCGCCGTGGCCTGCAGGGGCTGGCCTATTGGCACAACGGGATGAAGCAGATGTCGGCCAACAAGCCGCTGCTTGTGCCCACCGACGCCAACGGGCTGAAATTCCGCGTGCAATCGTCAGACGTGCTGGTCGCGCAGATGGAGGCCATCGGCGGCAGCCCGCAGAAAATGGCCTTTTCCGAAGTCTATGGCGCGCTGCAACAGGGTGTTGTCGACGGGCAGGAAAATACCTGGTCGAACATCTACGGGAAGAAGTTCTTCGAGGTGCAGGACGGCATCACCGAAACCAACCACGGCGTGATCGACTACCTGGTCGTGACCAGCGTTGATTGGCTCGACAGCCTCGACCCGGAGGTGCGTGACCAGTTCCTGACCATCGTGCAGGAAGTCAGCCAAACCCGGAACACCGAATCCACCGCCGTCAATGCGGCCGCCCGTCAGGCGATCATCGACGCCGGCGGTGTCGTGCGCGAACTGACCCCCGAGCAGCGCGCCGAGTGGGTCGAAACGATGAAGCCGGTCTGGGAACAGTTCCGCGACGACGTCGGGCAGGAAAACATCGACGCGGCGCAGGAAATCAACGCCAGCATGTAATGGTGTGCGGGTGCGCCTGACGGGCGCATCCCAAGGGGGCGGGCCTTTTTGCGGGGCCCGCCCCAACCGCAAATTCGCGGCGGGGAGGGGGACAGACAATGCACGTGAAAGGTCACGGAGCGAACCTCGTGGACCATGTCGAGGAAACGGTGATCGCCGTGCTTCTCGGTCTGATGACGGCGATCACCTTTGCCAATGTGATCGCGCGTTATGTCTTCAATTCCAACATCCTGTGGGCGCTGGAACTGACGGTTTTCATGTTCGGCTGGCTGGTGCTGCTGGGCGCATCCTATGCGGTCAAGAAGCACAGCCACCTGGGCGTTGACGCAATCATCAACATGGTATCGCCACCCGTGCGCCGGGTGATGGCGCTGTTTTCGGTTGCCTGCTGCCTGATCTTTTCGCTGCTGCTGCTCAAGGGCGCGTGGGATTACTGGGCGCCCTATGGCGAACTGCCCCCCACCACCGGACGTTGGTTCCCCACGGGGCTGGATTTCGGCGCCCGCGGGCAGGGCTGGTACGAGGTGCAGGACATCCCGATGCCGGGCATCCTGCGCTTCGTCGAGGACTGGATCAACTATGGCGAGGAATACGAAAAAATCCCCCGCGCGATCCCCTATCTGGTGCTGCCGGTGTCGCTGCTGCTGCTGACATTCCGTTTTTGCCAGGCCGCAGTGGCGATCTGGCGGGGTGACATCGACCGGCTGGTGGCCAGCCACGAGGTCGAGGACGAGCTTGCGGAACTGAACGCACAGACGGGCCAGAGCGGGGGGAATGACTGATGGAGGTTGTCCTTCTCTTCGTGATGGTGGTGGGGCTGCTGCTGGTCGGCGTGCCCATCGCGGTGTCGCTGGGGCTCAGCTCGACGCTGTTCCTGTTGTGGTTCTCTTCCAGTTCGCTGGGGTCGATCGCGCAGACGCTGTTTTCGGCCTTCGAGGGGCATTTCACCCTGCTGGCGATCCCGTTTTTCATCCTGGCCTCGTCGTTCATGACCACGGGCGGCGTGGCGCAGCGGATCATCCGCTTTTCTATTGCGTGCGTGGGCCATCTGCGCGGCGGGCTGGCCATCGCCGGGGTCTTTGCCTGCATGCTGTTCGCGGCACTGTCGGGGTCGTCCCCGGCCACGGTGGTGGCCATCGGTTCCATCGTCATCGCGGGTATGCGGCAGGCGGGCTATAGCCGCGATTTCGCCGCCGGCGTGATCTGTAACGCCGGTACGCTGGGCATCCTGATCCCGCCGTCGATCGTGATGGTGGTCTATGCCGCCGCGGTCGAGGTGTCGGTCGGCCGGATGTTCCTGGCCGGGGTCATTCCGGGCATCCTGGCCGGGGTGATGTTGATGGTGGCGATCTATGTCATGGCGCGGCTGCGTGACATGCCCAAGGGCGAATGGCGCGGTTTTGGCGAAATCCTGGCCTCAGGGCGCGATGCAGCCTGGGGGCTATTCCTGATCGTGATCATCCTGGGCGGCATCTATGGCGGTATCTTCACCCCGACCGAGGCCGCGGCGGTGGCTGCCGTCTATGCCTTTTTCATCGCCAGCTTCGTCTACAAGGATATGGGGCCGCTGGCGGCGCCGGACGGCACCAGCATCGCGCTGACAAGCCGGCCTCTGGCGCTGGTGACGGTGTTCTTTCACCGCGACACGCGCGACACGCTGTTCGAGGCGGGCAAGCTGACGGTGACGTTGATGTTCGTCATCGCCAACGCGCTGATCCTCAAGCACGTTCTGACGGATGAACAGATCCCCCAGCAGATCGCCAACGCGATGCTGGATGCGGGTTTCGGCCCGGTGATGTTCCTGATCATCGTCAACGTGATCCTGCTGATCGGCGGACAGTTCATGGAACCCAGCGGGTTGCTGGTGATCGTCGCGCCGCTGGTCTTTCCCATCGCGATCGAACTGGGAATCGACCCGATCCATCTGGGCGTCATCATGGTGGTGAACATGGAAATCGGCATGATCACCCCGCCGGTGGGGCTGAACCTGTTCGTCACCTCGGGCGTGGCGGGGATGTCGATGATGGCGGTGGTGCGCGCGGCGCTGCCGTTCCTGGCGGTTCTCTTTGTCTTCCTGATCCTCGTGACCTATGTGCCGTGGATTTCGACGGTGCTGCCCAACACCTTCATGGGGCCGGAGATCATCACCAAGTAGGGGATGTATCGGGCTGTCGCGCTTGATTGGGCGACCTTCGCCCGGCCCCTAGCGGGCCGGGCGGGCGTGTTTTACCCGCCGGGACGGATTTCGCGCGAATCCAGCAGCGGGGCCACGTCCAGGTCGGCGGCGTTCAGCATCAGGGCCACCCGTTCCAGCGACGCCACCAGCATCGACTGTTCCCAGTCCTCCAGCGCCTCGAACCGCTTGACGAACTGCTGTTGCAGCGGGTCGGGGGCGTTGTCGACGGTGGCGCGGCCCAGCTCGGTCAGGATGATGTTGGTTTGGCGGCGGTCGGTGCTCGATTTTTCGCGCGTTACCAGACCCTTGCGCACCAGCTTGTCGACCAGCGCCGTCACCGTCGCCTGGCTGATCAGCATGCGCTGGGCAATCCGCGTGGCGGTTATCTGGCCGGTTTCAGCAATCAGCTGCAATGCGCGAAACTGCACCGCCGTCAATCCGGCAGATTGCGCCAACTCGCGCGCATAGGCATCTGTCGCGCGCAGGATTCGGCGCAGGGCGATCAGGCAGACGTCGATACGTTCCATGGCGGTACCGGGGGCTATGGGGTGGGATTCGGCACGGCATCCAGCAGATGCCGCCCGATTGTACCTCAAGGCTCGAAATTCGGCAATCTGGCAAAAGCTTTGCAAAGCTAAGGAGTGATGCCGCAATATATGGTCTGATAGCGGTTTTTTGGCGCAAGAATGCGACATATTGCCTGAATTTTCTTAGACGGTTGAAGTTTTGGCGCCAGTCCATTACTTAGGCAATCAAAGTATTGCAGGAGAGGTGCGACTGATGAGACATTTGATGGACCTGACCGCCAGGGCCACCCCCACGCTGCGCAAGCCCGTGGCCGAGGATGGGGCCGACATCTGGGCGCTGGTCCGCGAGTGCAAGCCGCTCGACGAAAATTCGATGTATTGCAACCTCATTCAGTGCGACCATTTCCGCGATACCTGTGTGCTGGCTGAACTGGACGATACACCGGCGGGCTGGGTTTCGGCCTATGTCATGCCCAACGACCCCGAGACGCTGTTCGTCTGGCAGGTGGCGGTTTCCGAGCGGGCGCGCGGCACCGGGCTGGGCGGGCTGATGTTGCAACACCTGATGGGGCGCGATGAATGCCGCGGCACGACCCGGCTGCAAACCACCATCACGCGGTCGAACGCCGCATCCTGGGGCCTTTTCCGCAAGTTCGCCCGCCGTCACGGGCGCAGTCTGGATGCGCAGGCCCATTTCGGGCAGGCACAGCATTTCCGCGGCCAGCATGACACCGAATACATGGTCACCATCGAACTGGCCGAGGCGCTGCGCAAGGCGGCGTGAGCCGGTTCGAGGCGTCCGGCCGGAATGGCCGGGCCCGGCGACCGTTTTAATCAAAGGAGTTCCCATGCCGACTGACACGTCAGCCGACAAGACCATTTTCACCCGCCGCGAATCCGAGGTGCGCAGCTATTGCCGCGGCATCGACCGCGTATTCACTCGCGCAAGCGGGTCAGAGATGACCGATGCGGGCGGGCGCAGCTATATCGACTTTCTTGCCGGGTGTTCGTCACTGAACTACGGCCACAACGACCCCGACATGAAGGCGGCGCTGATCGACCACATCGCCGGTGACGGGGTGGCACACGGGCTGGACCTGCACACCGACATCAAGGCGCGCTTTCTGGAGGCGTTCGAACGCCACATCCTGCAGCCGCGCGACATGGACCACAAGGTGATGTTCACCGGCCCGACCGGCGCCAACGCCGTCGAGGCGGCGCTGAAACTGGCGCGCAAGGCCACCGGGCGGCGCAACGTCATCGCGTTCACGAACGGCTTTCACGGGGTGTCCCTGGGGGCGCTTGCCGCCACCGCCAACGCCTATCACCGCGCCGGCGCGGGCACTACGCTGGACGGGGTGACGCGGATGCCGTTCGACGGCTACATGGGCGCCAGCTTTGACACCGCCGACCTGATCGACGCGATGCTGAGCGACCGTTCGGGCGGTGTCGACGCGCCGGCGGCGATCCTGCTGGAAACCGTGCAGGGCGAGGGCGGGCTGAACGCCGCGCGTCCCGAATGGGTGCGCCGGGTGGCCGAGCTGGCCAAAAAGCACGGTGCGCTGCTGATCGTCGATGACATCCAGGCCGGTTGCGGCCGCGCGGGGACGTTCTTTTCCTTTGAGGAAATGGGCGTCGTGCCCGACATCGTGACGCTGGCGAAATCGGTTTCGGGCTTCGGCCTGCCGATGGCGCTGGCGCTGGTGCGACCCGAATACGACATCTTTGGCCCGGCCGAGCATAACGGCACGTTTCGCGGCAACACCCACGCCTTTGTCACCGCCCGCGTGGCGATAGAAAAGTTCTGGGCCGATGACCGGTTCCAGGCTGAAATCGCCGCCAAATCGGTGCTGCTGACCACCGCGCTCGCCGAGATAGCGGAAATGATCCCTGATGCCCGGCTCAAGGGGCGGGGGATGATGCAGGGGGTCGATGTCGGCTCTGGTGAACTGGCCGCGTCGATCTGCGCGCAGGCCTATCAGAACGGCCTGATCATCGAGACCTCTGGCCCCGACGACCAGGTGGTCAAGGTGCTCGCGCCGCTGACCACGCCCGAGGCCACGTTCCGCAAGGGGCTGGGCATCCTGCGTGACGCGGTGCGCGACGTCACCACCTCGACCAAGATGGCAGCGGAGTAAGCCCATGATCGTTCGTGATTTCAATGACATCGTCGAAAAAGAGCGCGACCGCGTCGTGAGCGATGCGAAATGGTCCTCGGTGCGGATGCTGCTGGCCTCTGACGGGATGGGATTTTCCTTTCACATCACCTTTCTCGAACCCGGGTCCGAGCATGTGTTCGAGTACAAGAACCATTTTGAGAGCGTCTATTGCATGTCTGGCACCGGCTCGATCACCGATCACGCCACGGGCGAGACCCACGCCATCCGGCCGGGGGTGATGTATGCGCTTGACCAGCACGACCGCCACACCCTGCGCGCCGAGCAAGAGCTGGTAATGGCCTGCGTCTTCAACCCGCCGGTGACCGGCAACGAGGTACACCGCGCCGACGGTTCCTACGCGCTGGAAGATAGCTGAAGCGCCCGAAAGGCACAGATAAGATGGATTTTCCCAGGCACACCGTCGAAAAGATCGGCGGCACGTCGATGAGTCGCGTGAACGAGTTGGTTGGCCCACTTATCGTGGGCGACCGCGAAGGGCCGGCGCTTTATGGTCGCATCTTCGTTGTTTCGGCCTTTGGCGGCATCACCGACCTGCTGCTTGAGCACAAGAAATCGGGTCAGCCCGGTGTCTATGCTCTTTTCGCCAATGACGACGACGATCACGGCTGGCTTGATGCGCTCAGCCGCGTCGGCGCGGCGATGCGCGATGCCCACGGTGCGGTGCTGGATCATCCCGGTGATCTGGGCACGGCAGACGAGTTCGTGCGCGACCGCATCGAGGGCGCGCGGTCATGCCTGTTCGACCTGCAAAGGCTGTGTTCGTTCGGGCATTTCCGCCTGTCTGACCAGATGCTGGTGATCCGCGAGCTGCTGTCCGGGCTGGGCGAGGCGCATTCGGCCTTTGTCACCTCGCTGCTGTTGCAGCGCCACGGCGTCGATGCGCGGTTTGTCGACCTTAGCGGCTGGCGGGACGAGGCCGATCTGAACCTCGAGGAACGGATCACCGCCGGGCTGAAGGATATCGACCTGACCGCCGAACTGCCCATCGTCACTGGCTATGCACAGTGCGCCGAAGGCCTGATGCGCGAATACGACCGCGGCTATTCCGAGGTGACGTTTTCGAACATCGCCGCGCTGACCGGTGCGCAAGAGGCGATCATTCACAAGGAATTTCATCTGTCTTCGGCCGATCCGGGGCTGGTGGGCGAAGGCAAGGCGCGCAAGATCGGTCATACCAATTATGACGTGGCCGACCAGCTGGCCAATATGGGTATGGAGGCAATTCACCCCAACGCCGCCAAGATCCTGCGCCGTGCCGGCGTGCCGCTGCGGGTGACAAATGCCTTTGAGCCCGGCGATCCGGGCACCCGTATAGACGATGCCCCGGCCGACGCCCCCGGCGTCGAGATCGTCACCGGGCTGGGCGTGGTGGCGCTGGATCTGTTCGAACAGGACATGGTCGGCGTCAAGGGATATGACGCCACCGCGCTTGAGGCGCTGAAGCGTCACAACGTCTGGATCGTGTCCAAGACCTCGAACGCCAATACCATCACACACTACGTCAAGGCCTCGCTCAAGACCGCGCGGCGGGTGATCGCCGATATCGAGGCGGTCTATCCGCAGGCAGAGGTGGGCGCGCGCCAGGTGGCGCTGGTGGCGGTGATCGGGCGCGACCTGAGCGACCAGCGTGTGCTGTGCCGTGGCCTGCAGGCGCTGCACGAGGCCGATATCGAGGTCATCGCCGCACAACAAGGCCCGCGCAATGTCGAGGTGCAGTTCGCCCTGCCGCGCGAGGCAGGCGACAAGGCCGTGCGCTGCCTGCATGATGTCTTTGTCGCGCAAGATCGCGCCGGGCTGGCCGCGGTGGCCTGATCCACCCGCCTGTGGTTTACCACTTGGTAAAACCGCGCTACCACCCTCCGCATATCGGTACGGAGAGGCGGGATGCAGACCTATTGGCAGAATTTCATCGATGCTGACTGGGCCGATGGCGGCGCCGGGCGGGCAGGGGTGGTCAACCCCGCCACCGGCGCGGTACTAGCGGAACAGGCGATGGCCGATGCCGCGGATGTCGACCGCGCGGTGCAGGCGGCGCGCCGCGTGCACGAATCGGGCGTTCTGACCGATCTGCGCCCGGTCGAGCGTGGCCGCATGGTGCAGGCGATGGGCCGCTACTTGCTGGAAAATCGCGACGAGGTGGCCGAGACCCTGACACTGGAACAGGGCAAACCGCTGTGGGAGGCGCGCCGCGAGATCGAAAACGCCGCGCGCTATTTCGAATATTACGGCAACCAGGCCGAAACGCTGGAGGGCCGGTCGATCCCGCTGGGCGGGGGCTATGTCGATTTCACCCAGTTGGAGCCCTATGGCGTGTCGGCCCAGGTCATCCCGTGGAACTTTCCGCTCGAAATCGCCGCGCGCTCGATCGCGGCGGGGGTGGCGGCGGGCAATGCCTGCGTGGTCAAGACGTCTGAACTGACGCCGCTTTCCAGCGCCTACCTTGCACGGGCGGCAATGGCGGCGGGGCTGCCCGCCGGCACGGTCAACATCCTGTGCGGCTGGGGGCACGAGGCGGGCGCCGCGCTAGTGTCGCATCCCGGCATCAATCAGGCCGTCTTTACCGGCTCGGTCGAAACCGGCATCGCCATCGCCCGCGCGGCCGCCGAAAACGTGGTGCCCTGCGTGCTGGAACTGGGAGGCAAATCGGCGGCAATCGTGCACGAGGATGCCGACCTGGACGCCTTTGAGGGCGATATTCGTCGCGGCATCTATACCAATGCGGGCCAGGTCTGTTCGGCCATGAGCCGGGTTCTGGTGCATGAAAGCCTGCATGACGAGGTCATCGCGCGCGCATGCGCCGTTGCCGGGGCGCTGTCGGTGGGGCCGGGGGTTGACCGGACCGAGCCGGGCCAGGGCATGGGCCCGATGGTCAGCGAGGCCCAGCGCGACCGCGCCGCCGCGATGGTCGCCGAGGCCGAGCGCGCCGGCGCCCGCGCTGCCACCGGCGGGCGGGCGATGAACATTCCCGGTGCGTTCCTGGAACCCACGGTGATGGCAGACGTCACCCCCGACATGGCCATCGCCCAGGACGAGGTGTTCGGCCCGGTCCTGTCGGTCATCCCCTTTCGGGACGAGGCGCAGGCGATCGAGATCGCCAACGGCACCCGCTATGGGCTGGTGGCGGGGGTGTTCACCCGTGATCTCGACCGGGCGACGCGGGCCGCGCGGCGCTTGCGCGCGGGGCAGGTATTCGTCAACGAATGGTTCGCCGGCGGGGTCGAGACACCCTTTGGCGGCTACGGACGGTCGGGCTATGGGCGTGAAAAGGGGCGCGAGGCGCTGCTGAACTACGTGCAGACCAAGAACGTGGCGATCAGGACCAGGTAGGCGGAAAAGGTAGGGATATAGTGACCGAGACATTCGACGAAGATATGTTTTTCAAGGGGCTGGAATGCTTCCGCGCCGCAAAGAAGGTGCTCGAGGAACGCGGGCTATAGGCGGCATGGTTGCCGGGCGGCGCCAATTCTGCAAGCATTCCCGCGACCAAGGAGAGTGACAATGCCCGACCCCTGCATCATCTGCGTGGCGATCACCGGCTCGGTGCCGCAGAAAAGCGACAACCCGGCAGTGCCGATCAGCATTTCCGAACAGATCGAATCGACGCATGAGGCGTACGAGGCCGGCGCCGCCATTGCTCATTGCCATGTGCGGATGGAAGACGGCACGCCGACGTCAGACCCCGACCGCTTTGCCCGGCTCAAGGAAGGGCTGAACGCCCATTGCCCCGGCATGATCGTTCAGTTCTCGACCGGCGGGCGGTCTGGCGCGGGGCAGGCGCGCGGCGGCATGCTGCCGCTCGGGCCCGACATGGCGTCGCTGTCGGTGGGGTCCAACAACTTTCCCACCCGCGTCTATGAAAACCCGCCCGACCTGGTGGCGTGGCTGGCTGGCGAGATGCGTACGCACAAAGTGGTGCCGGAGATCGAGGCGTTTGACCTGTCGCATATCCTGCAGGCGATCCGCATGCATAAGGAAGGGCTGCTTTACGGCCCGCTCTACGTGCAGTTCGTCATGGGGGTAAGGAACGCGATGCCGGTCGACCGCGAGGTGCTCGACTTCTACGTCAAGATCATGCGCGAACGCGCGCCGGACGCGCAATGGTGCGCCGCCGGCATCGGGGCGGGGCAGGCCACCGTCAACGAATGGGCCATCGCTGCGGGCGGGCATACACGCACCGGGCTGGAGGACAACATCCGCCTGGACCGCGACACCCTTGCGCCATCGAATGCGGCACTGGTCAGCCGCGCGGCAGAGCTGTGCGTGAAATATGATCGTCCGGTTGCAACCCCGGCGCAGGCACGCGCCATACTGGGGCTCAGGGCGGCGTGATGACAGGCGCGCCCGCACCAGGCGGCTGGCTGCAGGCGGTCGCGGGCGACGCCGCCACTGCCGCGCGGCTGAGTGAGGCGCGCCAGATCAAGGACATGCTGCGGGTCGAGGCCGCCTATTCCTGTGCGCTGGGCGCAGTGGGCCATGTGCCTGCCGACATGGCAGAGGCCGCGGCACGGGCGATCGAGGGCGCGCGGATCGACACCGACGCGCTGGCGCGCGACGCGGCCATGGATGGCATGCCGGTGCCGGGGTTGGTGCGCCAGCTGCACGCGGCCTTGCCCGAAACGCTGCACCCCGCCCTGCATGACGGGCTGACCTCTCAGGACGTGATGGATACCGCGCTGGTGCTGGCGTTGGCGGAAATTCTGGTGGATTTCGAGGCCCGTATCGGCCGGGTCGAGGCCGTGCTGGCGCGGCTGAAGGCGCGCTTTGACACCGCGCCGCTGATGGCGCGCACGCGGATGCAGGCGGCGCTGCCGATGACCGCAGGGGCGCGCATTGCTGCCTGGGCGCGCCCATTGGCAGTGCATCGCACGCGGCTGGCCGAGCTGCGCCCGCGGCTGTTGCGGCTGCAACTGGGTGGGCCCATCGGCACGCGCCACAGCCTGCACGGGCAGGGCGGCGCGATTGCGCGGCACATGGCGGTGGCGCTGAACCTGCAAGAGCCGGGAGTGGCCTGGCACAGTGACCGCAGCGCGCTGGCCGAACTTGCCGGCTGGCTGTCTATGCTGGCCGGCAGTCTGGGAAAGATTGGCCATGACATCGCGCTGATGGCCCAGCAGGGGGTCGATGCGGCGCAGATCGCGGGGGGCGGCGGGTCCTCTGCCATGGCGCACAAGGAAAACCCCGTCGGTGCCGAAATCCTGGTGGCGCTGGCGCGCCATGCGGCGGTGCTGGTTTCGGGAATACACCTGGCGCTGGATCACGAGCAGGAACGCTCTGGCGCCTCATGGACGCTGGAATGGCTGGTCCTGCCGGGGTTGCTGACATCCGCCGGGGCGGCGCTGGGGCGGGCCGAGGGCCTGCTGGAAGGGGTCGAAAGCCTGGGCGATGGCCCCGCTGTCCGGGCGCCTTGAAATGGCAGGAATCGGTGTGCACGACGGCTGCTTAGATGGCTTGCGAGGTGGCGAATCCCTGCTTTGCCCCATCCCCGGCCCAACCCGGCAGTTGGCCGGGAAATCACAAAAAATCGGGGATTTCGACGATTCCAGGCCGGTTTCCTGCCGGGCGGGCGGAAACTGTGTGATCAATACGACACAGGCGGGGCAACAAGCGTCGCCCGAACTGGGGCCGCGTTGACAGTGACAGGGCATTTGGCCCATTCCATTCCCAAGCCGTGTCATGTTCTGGTGCGGTGGAAATTGAAATTCTTCTGCTTGACCTAGGAGGGATAACCTTGAAAAAGCAACTTCTCTGCACCAGCGCGATCGCCCTTGGCGTTGCCGCTGCGCCCGCAGCAGCCCAGGACTGGAACCTGGACTGGGGCGGGTTCTTTAACACCCACGTCGCCGTCGGTGACATCTCGACCAATCTGACCGCGCTTGGCGCCCCGGGCGGCACACTTCCGGGCACCGTCGGGGGACAGAGCTGGGACGGCGACGGTGTCGACGTTTTCACCAACCCCGAAATCATCTTCTCGCCGAGCGTCACGCTCGACAACGGGATGACCTTCGGCATCAACATCCAGATGGAAGGCACCACCAGCGGCGGCCCGAACATCGACGAATCCTATGCGTCGATGAGCAGCGACACCTTCGGTCGTCTGGATGTGGGTAACGAGAACTCGGCCGGTTACAAGCTGATGACCGCCGCGCCCGAAGTGACCTCGCTGGGGATCAACTCGCCGTCGACCTCGGCTTTCATTCCCTTCACCGGTGTTGATGCCGCGATTTCGGCCGGTATGAGGTTGAATGCTCCGGGCCTTGGTAACGCCTTTACCGCGTCGCTGACCGCTCTGCCGTTCCGTCAGGCCAGCCTCTCGGCGTTTACCGAAGTTGGCGGCAACAACGACGTCAGCCGGATCACCTACTACACGCCGGACTTCAACGGCCTGACCGTGGGTCTTTCGTACGCGCCGACCGCCGCCATCAACGCCGGTAACAGCTTTAGTATCAACCGGAACGCGGTTATATCGGACGTGTTCGACATCGGTGTGAACTACTCCAACACTTTCGGCTCGACCGACATTACGCTGTCGGCCCGTTGGGGTACCGGTGACACGCCGAGCGTCGCTGCTGGTGCGTCGGATCCGGAAACTTGGGGCGTTGGCTTCCAGGTCGGTTTCGGCAACTTCACCGTCGGCGGCAGCTACACCGAGAACGACAACGACGAGACCTTGATCGGTCGCGCGATTGCGGCTCCGACAGTCGGTGGAGCCGCCATTCCCGGCGCTACCGGCGCCCCCGCCGGGACCATCGGCTTCGGCGACTCGGAAGGCTGGAGCCTTGGTGTGACCTACGACACCGCCGGCCCGTGGTCGTTCGAGGCCGTGACCTACCAATCGGAAACTGATCTCGTTAACGCCGGTGCAGTTATTCCGGGTGCCAAGACCGATCGCGAACTCTATCGCATCGGTGCCAGCCGGACGCTTGGACCGGGCGTTGACTGGGACATTTACGTCATTCACGAAACCCGCGATGCCACTCTTCTCGGGATTCTGCCGGGCGATGAGGTCGAGGGCACCCTCCTCGGCACCGCGATCAACCTGAGCTTCTAAGTTCCGGTCTGATTGTTCGAACAGGCGGGGGGGCGAAAGCCCCCCCGTTTTCTTTGCGGCTTGATGCGACCTGTGAGGAACCGGTCCCACCGTGTCACGTGGGCTTGCCCCGCGCCGGTCGAACGGATAGGCAAGGTCGGAACTGACAATTCGGATATCTGGAATGAGCGCGCCCAAGAGCATTGTCTGGCTCGCGTCCTACCCCAAATCGGGGAACACTTGGACGCGGATATTCATGGCGAACTATTTTGCCAATCAGAAAACGCCGCTGTCCATCAATCAGGTGAACAAATTCGGATTTGGTGACTCTGGTGCATCTATGTATAGCAGGATCGCCGGACGGGAGGTTGATCCGAAAGATAAGAAAGAAATTCTAAGTTTACGCCCCCGTGTTCTTAGCGCCATCGCCAATAATGGCGCATCAATCAATTATATCAAGACACACAACGCGAATGCAGTTGCATTCAGGGATGATCTTATCCCGCCACAGTTGACTCGATGTGCAATCTACATCATCCGAAATCCGCTCGACGTCTCGTTGTCGTTTGCGAAGCATTTTGGCCATACGGTTGAGCGAGCAGTGGAGCTCATGTCACGCGACGATTTCCTAATAAGGGCGACAAATGAATATGCAACGGAATTTGTGGGATCATGGTCTGGGCATGCTGCGAGTTGGTGCGCGCGGAGTCGAATTCCCGTGCGTGCATTCCGTTACGAGGACATGTTAGCAAGGCCGCACGATAGTTTTGCCGCAATGTTAAAACACGCAGGTATTCCTGTAGATCCGGATAGACTGGACAAGGCCGTGCGCTTCGCGAGCTTCGATGAGGTTTCCAAGCAGGAGGAGGAAGAGGGCTTTGTGGAGAGGTCCGAAAACGCGGATCGGTTCTTCGCATATGGCAAAGTTGGCCGCTGGAAGACTGAGCTTGCGTCTAAGCTGGCGAAGCGGATACGCAGGGATCACCGCGATGTCATGAAGAAATTCGGATACTTGGAATGAACGCGCCCAAGAGCATTGTCTGGCTCGCGTCCTACCCCAAGTCGGGGAATACCTGGACGCGGATCTTCCTGGCCAACTACCTGATGAATGCCGACCGTCCGGTGCCCATCAACCAGGTACATCGGTTCGGCATGGGCGACTCCATTGCCAAGACGTATCATATGGTTGCCGGTCGGCAGATCGACGTCAGCGACTATCGCCTGACGCTCAGCTTGCGTGAACGCGTGCTGGGTGCAATCGTGGCCAACAAGGCCGACATCAACTTCGTCAAGACCCACAACATAAACGGCGCGGCGCTCGGCGTGCCGCTGATCCCAGAAAAATTCACTCGCGCGGCGATCTATATCATCCGCAACCCGCTGGACATGCTGTTGTCCTATGCGCGTCACTACGGCATGAGCCACGAGGAAACCGTTACCGCACTGACGCGGATCGAGCATTCCAACGCCGCCGATGAAACCACCGTCACCCAGTTCCTGGGCACCTGGTCGGGGCATGTGCAAAGCTGGACCGCAAGATTGCCCTATCCGGTGCTGACGGTGCGGTACGAGGACATGCTGGAAAAGCCGCAGGAAAGCTTCGGTGCCATGCTGGAACATATCGGCATGCCGGTCGATCCTGCGCGGCTAGAAAAGGCGATCCGTTTTTCCAGCTTCGATGAGTTGTCGAGCCAAGAGAAAAAAGGCGGTTTTGTCGAAAGCTCGCCCAAGAACGAACGCTTCTTTTCCCGCGGCAGCAGCGGCCAGTGGCACACCGAATTGGCGCCCAAGCTGGTAAAGCAGGTCAAGCGTGATCACCGTAAGGTCATGAAAAAATACGGATATCTTGATGACTAGCCCCATGCCTAACCTGCGCCGCATCATCTGGCTGGCCTCTTATCCCAAGTCCGGAAACACTTGGATGCGCAGCCTGCTGGCGCACTATTTCATGCCGCCGGGGCAGGCGCCCGACATTAACAACCTGCGCCGTTTCACCACCGCCGATGTGCGGCAGGATTTCTTTGACGCCGCCGCCGGTCGCCCCTTTGCCTCCAAAAGCGTGAAAGAGTGGCTGCAGGTGCGCGACAAGGCGGTGCGCCTGATCGCCGCCTCGAAACCGGGGACGCATTTCGTCAAGACCCATTGCCAGGCGGTGCAGTACATGGGCCATGACCTGATCCCGCCGGCGGTGACCGCCGGCGCGGTCTATATCCTGCGCAACCCGTTCGACCTGGCGCCGTCATTCGCCCGCCACCAGAGCGCCGATATCGACACCGCCATCGAACGGATGACGAACCCCGAAACGATGATGGGCACAGATACCGGCATCCGAGACGCGATGGGCCGCTGGGACGACCATGTGCGCACCTGGACTTCGGCGCCGGGGCTGCCCTGCCACGTCGTGCGGTACGAGGATCTGCTGAAAAAGCCGGCCAAGGTGATGCGCGGTCTGCTGGATTTCCTCAGCGTCAAGCCCGATGCCGCCAAGCTGGCGCGCGCGATCAAGGCGACGACCTTCGAGGCGATGAAAAAGCAGGAAGAAAAGCACGGCTTTCTCGAACGCCCCGCCGGGATGTCGGCCTTCTTTGCCAAGGGGCAGGCTGGCGTCTGGCGCGAGGATCTGAGCCCGGCGCAGGTGGCGCGCCTGCGCGATGCGTTCATGCCCACGCTGCGGCAATGGTACCCAGAACTGCTGGATGAGACCGCCGACTTCGCCGCCGCCAGCGACAAGGGGTGAAGTTAAGGCACCGAAATCGTTAATAGATTTCGGAACGCTTTCTATTCAGCAAAGCCGTTTCACGGTCGGGCCCGGCGGGCCCGTGTTCTGTCAGAGCGCCGGCAGCCGGTACATCCCGCAGGGCGAAAAGGCGATTGAGCTGCCATCGGCGATTTCACTGGAAAACCGCGCGGCGATGATCCTCAGCGCGGTCTGCCTGCCCTTTTGCACCAAGGCGCGGCGCGGCGGCAGATGTGTCGTGGCCCCGGGCGCCAGCAATGTCTGTGACCAGATCAGCGGATGCAGTTCCTGCAGGTGGTCGGACAGGATCCAGCCCAGGCAGTCATGCAGTTGCGCGCGGGTTGCTTCGGCCCTGCGCGACAGGGGGTTCTTGCGCTGGCAGGGGGCCATGGTGATGGCACAGAATGCGGCGATCTGGTTGACGATGTGCTGGTTGCGCTGCCGATTGATGATGTTGCGCATGCCTTCGATGAAAAAGTCGCTGTCCAGCATCTCGATCACTTCCGGTTCCGCCGCCAGCGCGTCGAAATAGACCCAAGCATAGGCGCCCGCCTGCCAGATATCTTCCGTCTGCATCGCGGTGCGGCGGGCCTCGACCTCCAGCACGCCGGGTTCCTGGCGCCGCAACGGCAGCATGTTCCGCCCTAACGAGCGCATGTGGCGATGGCTTTCGGGGTCGAGCGCGATCAGCGTGGCATAGTCATCGGCCAGCCGGCGGCCGCGATTTTCGCTGGTGGCATTGAGCGCGCAACGGGCAGCCAGGACCGATGGCGCGTCCAGCGCGACACCATCATGGGGCGCCAGCAGCACCTCGGCGCGGGCAAGGTGTTCATGGGCGCGGGTCAGGCTTTCCTCTGGTGCCTTGGCAAAGGCGATGCTGTGCCAGGCCCAGGCGATGTCGAGATGCGCCAGTGCCACCACCAGCGCACAGGCGTAATCGTCGGGCATCTCTTCCAGCACCTCGTCCAGTGCCGCCATGCCCTCGGGGTCGGGCGTGGCCCCGTCATGCAGCGCGTCCTCGGCCGCCGAAACCACGTCTGAGCGCGCGCCGAACGCCAGCAGCAGCGACGCGGTTTCGCCGCCGGGGGTGGTCAGGCGCGTGGCATCGGCATTGCGGATGCGTTGCGACAGTTCGGGCCAGCGATCCTGCCGGGCCAGGCGCTGCCCCTCGTCCTGATGGGTGGCGCGGGCGATCTCTTCGTCCGAGACGGGCAGGGATGGCAGAATGATGCGCTTGGTCAGGGCGTCAAGCTCGCGTTCGGACATCAGGGGCATGCCGCCGGTGCGACCGTGCCCACCCGGTGATCGCGCCAGCATCGTGCGCAGTTTTGCAAAGGCGCCGTTGTGTGAACGCGACCGAAACCCGGATTTAATCATGACCTACCCGCCGATTTTTTAAAAAATAGAAGCTCTAGTGGATGCGGATGTTCTGCCAGCGTATTCAGCCCAAAATGGGGCACGCCGGGGGAGATGGCAGGGAAAAGATGCGACGCGGGCCCCTGCCGGGGCAGGGGCTCTCGCAATGCGTGTGTTGTGCGCGGGGGCCACCCGCCAGGCGCTTGTCTGCGAGCGATTCAGACAGCGCGGATTCGCCCCGCGATCTCGGTCATGTCACGGCTAAGGCCGGGCGTGGCGAGGATTCGGTCAAGCTGCGCCGCGATCAGGTTCTGGCGGCCCTTGTCATAGCGTCGCCATGTCTCGAACGTGGTGCACATGCGCGCCGCCGTCTGCGGGTTCAGCGGGTCCAGCCGAATCAGCCAGTCCGCCAACAGCGCATAGCCCTTGCCCGAGGCATGGTGGAATCCGGCCGGGTTGGCGGCCAGCGCACCCAGAGCCGCGCGGAAACGGTTGGGGTTTTTCATCGTGAAGTCGGGGTGTACGGTCAACGCCTCGGTCAGCGCTGCCGCCTCATCGGGCCGGGCGTTGACGATCTGCAGCGTGAACCACTTGTCCAGCACCAGCCGGTCACCGCGCCACTGATCATAAAACGCCTGCGCCGCCTCGTCGCCCGTGCCGGCCCGCAGCAGGCAGGACAGCGCGGAAAGCTGCAGCGTCATGTTGTCGGCGCTTGCGAACTGATCCGCTGCCGCTGCGCCGCCATCCAGCCGGGTGAGGATGGCCAGCGCGGCATTCGCCAGCGCGCGCGATCCCGACTGTTCGGCGTCCGGGCTGTAGGAGGCGGTGACCTGGTGGCGGGCGAACAGGGTTGGCGCGAGGGTTTTCATCGCCTCGGCGCGGGCGTCGCGCAGCCCTTCCAGCGCTTCCCAGATCGCCTGCGGGTCGGGGGTTTCGCCGGCCTCATGCAGGGCGTGCGCCAACTCGTCCTCGCCCGGCAGGCCAAGCGCCAGCGCGCGGAACGCCGGGTCGAGCGTTTCGTCGCCGGTCAGGCGGGTGATGGCGTCGAGATAGCGCTGATCGGGTGCCGCGCCCTTGCGCAGCGTCGCCAGCAGGCCGGAACGGGCCAGTGCGCGCCCGGCCTCCCACCGGTTGAAGGGGTCGGTGTCGTGGGCCAGCAGAAAGGCGCGCTCGGCATCGTCGGTTTCGCGCTCGACGATCACCGGGGCGGAAAAGCCGCGCAGGATCGACGGAACCGGTCGTGCGCCCAGCCCGTCAAAGGTAAAGCTCTGGCGCGCCTCGGTCATTTCCAGAACGGTGGTTTCCACCACCTCGTCGCCATTTGGCCCCAGCAGCCCCACCGCGATCGGGATGACGCGGGGCGGCTTTTCGTCCTGACCGGGTGTTGGCGGTGTTTTCTGTTCGAAATGAAGGGTATATCGCCCGTCCTTCCAGTCCTCTGTCACCGTCAGGCGGGGCGTGCCGGCGTCGGTGTACCAGCGCTTGAACTGGCTCAGGTCGCGCCCGGTCGTGTCCTCGAACACCTTCAGCCAGTCCTCGACCGTCGCGGCGTCGCCGTCATGGCGGGTGAAATACAGGTCGAGCGCGCGGTAATAATCCTCGTCCCCCACCAGCGTCTTGAGCATGCCGATCAGTTCGGCCCCCTTTTCATAGACGGTAGCGGTGTAGAAGTTGTTGATCTCGACAAAGCTGGCCGGGCGGACCGGATGCGCCAGCGGTCCGGCATCCTCGCGGAACTGGCGGGCGCGCAGGGTGATCACGTCCGCGATGCGTTTCACTGCGGCCGAGCGCATGTCGGCGGTGAACTGGGCGTCGCGGAACACCGTCAGCCCCTCTTTCAGGCACAGCTGGAACCAGTCGCGGCAGGTGATGCGGTTGCCGGTCCAGTTGTGGAAATACTCGTGCGCGATGATGCTCTCGATGCGCTCGAAATTGGCGTCGGTCGCGGTTTCGGGGCTGGCCAGAACGGCGGCCGAGTTGAAAATGTTCAACCCCTTGTTCTCCATCGCGCCCATATTGAAGTCATCGACGGCGACGATGTTGAAAATGTCCAAGTCGTATTCGCGGCCATAAACCTGTTCGTCCCACGCCATCGCCTTTTTCAGGCTTTCCAGGGCAAAGGCGCATTTGCCCTCGTCGCCCGGTCGCACCCAGATGTTCAGCGCCACCTTGCGGCCCGAGCGGGTGGTGAATTCGCCCGGATGCGCCACCAGGTCACCCGCGACCAGCGCGAACAGATAGGCCGGCTTGGGCCAGGGGTCGTGCCATTCGGCAAAACCGGGGCCCGTGGCGCCGGGGTTGCCGTTGGACAGCAGCACCTTTGCGTCGCCCTCAATGCGCACGTCAAAGGGCGCCATCACATCGGGGCGGTCGGGGTAATAGGTGATCTTGCGAAAGCCCTCGGCCTCGCACTGGGTGCAGTACATGCCAGATGACATGTAGAGCCCTTCGAGCGCGGTATTGGCGGCGGGATCGATCTCGACCTCGGCCTGCCAGACAAAGGGGGCGTCGGGCACGGTGCAGGTCAGCCCCTCGGGGGTGATCTCTGGCGTCACCGGCTGCCCGTCGATCATGGCCGAGATCAGGCGCAGCCCCTCGCCATGCAGGAAAAAGCGGCGGTCCGCCGTGTCCGGGTTGGGGCGGAACTCGATGTGCGAGATCACCCGTGTGGCGTGCGGGGCGAGGCGAAAGGTCAGCGCCACCTTGTCGATGCGATAGCCGAAGGGCGAATAATCTGTCAGATGGATCGTCTGCGGTGCGGCGTCGCGCATTGCTCTGGCCTCCGTTGGTTTGCCCGCAGGTGTAGAGCGCAACCGCGCCGGGCTGCAAGAGGGCCGGGGCCGGGTTCTGCAACCGCGCGCGGATGGTTGTGCAACTTTGGATGTTTTCGGCGGGCCTGCGGAAGAGTATGTGAGTAGCTGAAATAGAACAGCAAGAGACCGGCATGACCCGCCCCGTTATCGGAATTATCTCGAACAGTTACGTGATAAATGATGACTATCCCGTCCACGCGGGTGGCAAGATGAATACCGATGCGGTTGCGCAAGTGGCAGGATGCCTTCCGCTGCTTGTTCCCTGCGATCCGCGTTTCGTCACGGTCGAAGAGCTGCTTGAGGTCTGCGACGGCTTCCTGCTGACCGGCGGGCGGCCCAACGTCCACCCCGAGGAATACGGCGATACGCCAAGCCCGGCGCATGGCCAGTTCGACCGTGACCGCGATGCCATTACCCTGCCGCTGGTGCGCGCCTGCGTGGCGCGCGGCCAGCCCATCCTGGGCGTCTGCCGTGGCTTTCAGGAGGTCAACGTTGCACTGGGCGGCACGCTGCACCCCGAGATCCGCGAATTGCCCGGGCGCGATAACCACCGCATGCCGCCCGACGGCACGCTGGAGGAAAAATTCGCCCTGCGCCATTGCGTGCGTTTTACCGATGGCGGCGTCTTTCACCGGCTGATGGGTGAACGCGAGGTGATGACCAACACCCTGCACGGGCAGGGCGTGGTCGAGCCGGGACGCGGCGTGGTGATCGACGGATACGCCCCCGATTGCACGCCAGAGGCGCTGTATGTCGAGGGGGCGCCGGGCTTTACCCTGTCGGTGCAATGGCACCCCGAATATAACGCCGCCGCCGACCCCGTCAGCCGGGCGCTGTTCGGGGCCTTCGGCCAGGCCGCACGTGACTGGCGGGAAGGGCGGGTTGCGCCGGCGCGGCATTCGGCCTGAGGGCTCTGGGGCGCGCTGCGGGTACGCCGTGCCGGCCTAGCCCGGCGCGATCCCCAGTTCCGCCCGCTGCGCCCGTGTCAGCTTGCGCGTGACCATATCGTAGGAGGCCGCGATATGGTCGTGCAGCGCGTCGTCGGACAGGCCGGGCGGCCCGTAAACCTGCAACCATTTCATCCCGCGCGAGGCAAGATAGGGCGCGGGGCGGATGCCGGGCTGGTCCTGCAGCACCTCGTAGGCGATGTCGGAAGCCTTGAAAACAAAGGCATCTGCACCGTCGTTCCAGCCGCAGATGGCAAATATCTTGGGCCCCACCTTCCATACATCCGCATTGCCCCATTGCACGACGTGGTTGCTGCCGGTGAAGGTGGCGCAGAAGGTGTTGAATTCGTCCCGGGTCATGGGGCCTGCACCGGATACGTCTGTGCGGGATCAAGGCGCGCCGCCGCGCGCCGCCAATCATGCAAGCATGTGCCGCACATTCGTTTTCCTTCAGGCATTCCTGTTTCCCTGCCGGTTCGCGGCCAGACTAGCCGACCCGTGCGTGCGCACAAGCCACGCGCGTCGCTTCATTTCGCGTGGACAGGGATTCGCCGGACGGGCATAAGCTGAACCCATGCTGAAATGGATCGACATACCCCCGGTTTGGCTGGCGGCATTCGCCGCGCTGGCCTGGTGGCAAAGCAGGTACCTGGCAATGGGCCTTGGTTTTGGCGGTGCATGGGCCGATTTCGCCGGCGGCGTGCTGGTTGGGGGCGGTGTGCTGTTGATGCTGCTGGCCGCGGCCGAGATGCGCCGCCAGCGCACCACCATCGTGCCGCACCGCGACGCCGGGCGTCTGGTGCAAAGCGGCATCTTCAGCCGCACGCGCAATCCGATCTATCTGGGCGATGTCATGATTTTGGCGGGGCTGATCCTGTCATGGGACGCGGTGCTGTCGCTGCCGCTGCTGCCGATCCTTCTGTGGGTGCTCGAACGCCGCTTCGTCATCCCCGAAGAAAACCGCCTGCGGCGCAAGTTTCGCGCCGATTTCGCGCGCTACTGCGAGAAGGTGCGCCGCTGGGTCTGAACAGCTTGCGCATGCAGATGAAATCCGCTGCAAACAGGGGTGTGACATCCCCTTTGCTATGGGCTAGCTTGCGCGCGGCGGTCGCCGGGGGGGCGACCAAGATCCTGAAGAACCTGAAATGGAGGGATGACGACTTGAAGATCGGAACGCCAAAGGAAATCCTTGAAGGCGAAAACCGCGTTGCAATGACACCGGATTCGGCCAAGGCCCTGCAAAAGCTGGGCTATGACTGCGTTATAGAGACAGGCGCAGGGGTGGGTGCGGGCTTTCGTGATGCCGATTACGAGGCCGCAGGCGTCGAAATCGTCAAGACAGCCGCCGCACTCTTTAAAGAGGCGGACATTGTCGCCAAGGTGCGCGTGCCAACCGAGGCCGAGTTGAAGCGCCTGCGCAAGGGCCAAACGCTGATCACATTCTTCAACCCGGCCGAGAACGAGACCGGGCTTGAACTGGCGGCCAAGAAGGGCGCCAGCGTCATCGCCATGGAGATGGTGCCGCGGATCAGCCGCGCGCAAAAGATGGATGCGCTGTCGTCGATGGCCAACATCGCCGGCTATCGGGCGGTGATCGAGGCGGGCAACAATTTCGGCCGTTTCTTTACCGGCCAAGTGACGGCTGCGGGCAAGGTGCCGCCGGCCAAGGTGCTGGTGGTGGGCGCGGGCGTTGCCGGGCTGGCGGCGATCGGCACCGCGACTTCGCTGGGCGCGATCACCTATGCCTTTGACGTGCGTCCCGAGGTGGCCGAGCAGATCGAATCGATGGGCGCCGAATTCGTCTATCTCGATTTCGAGGAAACCGGCCAGGATTCAGCCGCCACCGGCGGCTATGCTGCGCCGTCCAGCCCCGAGTTCCGCGAAAAGCAGCTTGAAAAGTTCCGCGAACTCGCCCCGGACATGGATATCGTCATCACCACGGCGCTGATCCCGGGCCGCCCGGCCCCCAAGCTGTGGACCGAAGACATGGTCGCGGCGATGAAGCCCGGCTCGGTGATCGTCGACCTGGCCGCCGAACGGGGCGGCAACTGCGACCTGACCAAGCCCGATGAACGCATCGTCACCGACAACGGTGTCACCATCATCGGCTATACCGATTTCCCGTCGCGCATGGCGGCGCAGGCATCGACGCTTTATGCCAACAACATCCGCCACATGATGGACGACCTGACGCCCGAAAAAGACGGCAAGCCGGTCCACAACATGGAGGATGACGTCATCCGCGGTGCGACCGTGACCCATGGCGGCGAGGTGACCTATCCACCGCCACCGCCCAAGGTAAAAGCCATTGCCGCGCCCGCGAAAAAGCCTGCGGAAAAGGAACTGACGCCCGAGGAACGCAAGGCGCGCGAGCTGGCCGAATTCCAGGCCCAGACCAAACGTCAGGTGACGTTGCTGGCCATTGGCGCCGCGCTGGTGCTGGGGGTGGGGCTGATCGCGCCGGCCAGCTTCATGCAGCACCTCATCGTTTTCGTCCTGTCGGTCTTTATTGGCTTCCAGGTGATCTGGAACGTCAGCCACAGCCTGCACACGCCGCTGATGGCGGTCACCAACGCGATCTCGTCGATCATCATCGTCGGCGCGCTGTTGCAGATCGGATCGGGGGCGTGGCTGGTGGTGCTGCTAGCGGCGCTGTCCGTGTTCATGGCCGGGATAAACATCTTCGGCGGTTTCCTCGTCACCCGGCGCATGCTCGCCATGTTCCAGAAATCCTGAGGAGGGCGAGATCATGGAATTGGGATTCACAACTGCCGCCTATGTTGTCGCGGCTGTCCTCTTCATCCTGTCTTTGGGCGGGCTTTCGGGCCAGGAAAGCGCCAAGCGCGCGGTCTGGTATGGCATCGTCGGCATGGGGCTGGCGGTCTTCGCCACGCTGATCGGCCCCGGTTCGGGACTGTGGCTGCTGTCGCTTCTGCTGCTTGCGGGCGGGGGCGCCATCGGCGTTGTCGTGGCGCAGCGGGTGCAGATGACCGAGATGCCGCAACTGGTGGCGGCGATGCATTCGCTGGTCGGCCTGGCGGCGGTCTTCGTGGGCTTCAACGCCCATATCGAGGCCGCACGCGTGGCCGCGATGTCGGCCGTGGATCGGGCCGCGCTCAGCGGTTTTGCCGCGGTGCTGGCGCACAAGACCCCGGTCGAGCTGTCGATCCTGCAGGTCGAGCTGTTCCTCGGCGTCTTCATCGGGGCGGTGACGTTCACCGGCTCTGTGGTGGCGTTCGGCAAGCTGGCCGGCAAGATCACCTCAAAGGCCACCAAGCTGCCGGGCGGGCACATGCTGAATGCCGGCGCGGCAGCGCTGTCGGTCATCCTGTTGCTGGTCTATCTGAACGGTGCGCCGCTCTGGGCGCTGGTGCTGATGACGCTGCTGGCGTTCTTTATCGGCTATCACCTGATCATGGGCATCGGCGGTGCCGACATGCCGGTGGTGGTGTCGATGCTCAACAGCTATTCCGGCTGGGCGGCGGCGGCGATCGGGTTCAGCCTTGGCAATGACCTGCTGATCGTGGTCGGGGCGCTGGTGGGCTCGTCGGGTGCGATCCTGAGCTACATCATGTGCAAGGCGATGAACCGCTCCTTCATCAGCGTGATCCTGGGCGGCTTTGGTGGCGATGGCGGGCCCGCGGCCGAGATCGAGGGTGAGATGGTCGCCATCGAGGCCGAGGGCGTGGCGCAGGCGCTGAACGACGCCGACAGCGTGATCATCGTGCCGGGCTACGGCATGGCGGTGGCGCAGGCCCAGCAGGCGGTGAGCGAGCTGACCGCGCGGCTGCGCGCCAAGGGCAAGACAGTGCGTTTCGGCATCCACCCCGTCGCCGGTCGCCTGCCGGGGCACATGAATGTGCTGCTGGCCGAGGCCAGGGTGCCCTATGACATCGTGCTGGAGATGGACGAGATCAACGACGATTTCCCCCAAACGGATGTGGCGATCGTCATCGGCTCGAACGACATCGTCAACCCGGCGGCGCAGGAAGACCCCAACAGCCCCATCGCCGGCATGCCGGTGCTGGAGGTGTGGAAAGCGCACGACGTGTTTGTGATGAAACGTGGGCAGGGGACCGGTTATTCCGGCATCGAGAACCCGCTGTTCTACAAGGAAAACACGCGCATGTTCTATGGCGACGCCAAGGAAAGCATCACGAAACTGCTTAGCCTGGTCGACTGATCACGGCGCGGCCCCGGCTGCTTGTCATGACCCCCTGGCGCCACCGGCGGCAGGGGATTTTCGTTGCAACGGGGGCGCGTGACGGGCGCGGCGGCAGGCATGCCCCGCGCTCGGCATACCGTTGCATTCATCTAACCCATTGACGAGACAAGATTAATTTCTTTGCATATGCGTGCCGGGGGGCTAGTCTGCCCAAGAATCGCGGGACATCTGACACCATGGCGCCCATCGAAGATCATCCTCTGCGCTATCGGCTGGCCAACGAGCTGCACGCGCGCCCGTTTCCGTCGGTGACACCGCCGGCCACGGCGGCCGTTCTGGCGGTCAAGCGCGAACACGGCGCCGCCGCACGTGATCGCTCGGCGGACCTGGCGCATCTGGCCGCGCTGCTTGACCGTCACGGCGCCCAGCATCCCCAGCCCGGCGCGACGCATTATTCCGGCCGGATCGGGCGGCACATGCTGAAATGGGAAAGCCATACCGAGTTCGTCACCTACACCGCGATGTCCGATGGGCTGAGCGCGCGGCCTTTTGATCCGGCCGATTTCGGTGCCTTCCCCGATGATTGGCTGGCCGAGGCGCCGGGGGTGCGCATGACTTCGGCCCTGATCCGGATCGAACAGACGCAGGACGAAGAGGCGCTTGCCGCGGCGATTTCCGAGTGGTTCGTGCCCGATAGCGTGGCGGTGGCGCGGGTGCTGGACAATGGCGCCATCATCGCCGGCGATTTCCGCATCGACCCGGCCGGGCACCAGCGGTTCCTGATCGCGGTGGCGCGGGGCACCGGGCCGCGCCGGGTGGGCCGGATCATGCAGCGCCTGTGCGAGATCGAGACCTACAAGTCGATGTCGATGCTGGGCTTTGCGAGGGTGCGCGACCTCAGCCCGCGCATGGGCGTGCTGGAAACCCGAATGCGCGCGATGATCGGTGACATGACCGGGGGTGAAAAGCCGGCCGAGGAAACGCTGCCCGACCTGCTGGACATTTCGGCCGAGCTGGAGGCGATGGCGGCGCAGGCCTCGTTCCGCTTTGGCGCGACCGAAGCCTATGACCGGATCGTCGCGCAACGCATCGAGGTACTGCGCGAGGAACGCTTTCATGGCCGCCAGACCTTTGGCGAGTTCATGATGCGCCGGTATGAGCCGGCGATGCGCACCGTGCGCTCGGGCGAGGCGCGTCTGCAGGCGCTGGCCGACCGGGCACAGCGCGCGGCGGAACTGTTGCGCACCCGCGTCGATGTGGAATGCAGCGCCCAGAACCAGGCGCTGCTGGCCAGCATGGACCGGCGCGCCGACCTGCAACTGCGGCTGCAAAAGACGGTCGAGGGGCTTAGCGTCGTGGCGATCAGCTACTACGCGGTGTCGCTGGCGGGGTATCTGCTTTATCCGTTGACGGATGTGCTGGGCATCAGCAAGGGCATGATCACGGCGGCGGTCACGCTGCCGGTGGTGGCACTGGTGTGGTTCCTGGTGCGCCGGATCAGGGCGAAGTTCCACTAGGCATCGGGTTTCTGGGGGCCAGCCCCCAGACCCCCGGGGTACTTGCAACCAGAAAGAAGCGTGTCGCCTTCTGGCTTCTTTCTGGTTGGCAATACCCCGGCCGGAGGCAGCCCGCGCCGGCGCCGGGTCATTGCCGCCGCTGCGCCACCCATTTCGCCCATTGGGCCCGGGTGCCGCCAAAGGCGTTAAGGTCGACATCGCCGCCGATGCCGCGCACGATGCCGGTGCCGCTGTATTGCCAGAAATGCCAGTGCTGGCCGGGATAGACCTCGGCCAGCGGCTTGGCGACCGAGCGCAGCCAGAATTCGGCCCTGACCCGGCCCAGGGCGTTTTCACGATAGAATTGCGGTGTGGTATAGACGATCGGGCGCTGGCCGTAATGGCGTTCCAACCGGTTCAGGAAGACGTTCATCTCCCGGCGCACCACCGCCGGTGCGGGGCGTTTCTGGCAGGTGGGCGAATGCGGGTTCCATTCCATGTCCAGGACCGGCGGCAGGGCACCCGCCCCGCGCGGCACGTTGCGGATGAACCAGCGCGCCTGCGTCCGGGCGTCGGTGCAGAAGTAATAGAAATGATAGGCCCCCCGCAGCACGCCCGCCCGCGCCGCTGCCCGCCAGTTGGGGCCGAATGCCGGGTCGATCAGGTCGCCGCCCTCGGTCGCCTTGATGAAGGCAAAGTTCACGCCCGCGCGTGCCGCCGCGTGCCAGTCGATATCGCCCTGAAAGCGCGACACGTCGATGCCGTGGACCGGCAGGCGATGCGGGACATCGCGGCCGAAATCCACCGGGTCACGATCGTCGAAGGCCGCGGCGCGGGTCGAAAGATGCATCTCTTGCGCGGTGGCGGGGGGCGCTGCCCAAGCCGACGCCATCGTCAGCAACAGGGCCAGACGGGCGAGGGCGGTGCGTGGCATGGGGCTTATCCCCCTGGTGGGCGCTGCGATACGAAGGCGAGGTTGTTGGCGGGCATTTCCGCCACCTCGACGGGCCGCAGCCCTGCGGCCTGCAACCAGTCTACGACATCGGCGTCGTTCTTGTATCCAACCTCAGGGTCGGCGGCCTGCAAACTGGCGTGAAACCGCGCATCGCCATCAGATGTGGCGACGTCGCCGCGCAGGAACGGGCCATAGAGCACGCACAGCCCGCCGGGGGCCAGCGCCGCCGGCAGTTCCGCCACCAGCGTGCGCGCCTCTGCCTCGCTGATGAGGTGCAGCAGGTTGACCAGCACGATCAGGTCGTGCCCGGCGTGATCTGCGCCCCAGCCCGGCTTGCTGGCGTCGAGGGGCCGCGCCGGGTGCAGGTTTGGCAGGTTCTTCGTGGCCGCCCACGCGTCGATACTGGCCAGCCGTTCGGGGGCCACGTCCGTTGGTTGCCATGTCAGGTTGGGAAAGGCCGCGGCAAAGGCAATCACATGCTCGCCCGTGCCGCTGGCCAGTTCGAGCGCCCGGCCCGAGGGCGGGGCGTGACGGCGCAGCAACTCGGTGATGGGCCCGATGTTGCGCGCCGCCGAGGGAGCCGACAGCCGCGTCCCGTCCGCGTTCGGAAACGCGACAGAAGCGGTTTCGGCAGGCACAGGGCGGCGCGTCATCGGTGTCTTACTGCGGGATTTCGCCGGTGATGCCCTCGACATAGAAATCCATGCCCAGCAGGGTGCCATCATCGGCAATCTCGCCCTCGGCCAGCCAGTCGCTGCCGTCCTGGCGCTTCAGCGGGCCGGTGAAGGGATGATATTCGCCCGATGCGATCGCCGTCTTGAGCGCCAGCGCCTCTTCCTTCACCTCGGCGGGCACAGCGTCTGATATCTCGCCGATCTCGACCATGCCCTCATCTATACCGTGCCAGACCTGCTGCGATTCCCAGGTGCCGTCGATCACCGCGCGGGTGCGGGCGACGTAGTAGGGGCCCCAGCTGTCGATGATCGAGCTGACGCGCGGCATCGGCGCATATTCGGCCATGTCAGAGGCCTGGCCGAAGGTGATGATGTCGCCCGCCTTTTCAGCCGCGGCCTGCGGCGCGGTGGAATCGGTGTGCTGCAGGATCACGTCGGCGCCCTGTTCGATCAGCGCCTGGGCGGCGTCGGCCTCTTTCGCCGGGTCGAACCAGGTAAAGGCCCAGATGATCTTGAACTCGACATCGGGGTTGACCTTGCGGGCATGGATATAGGCCGCGTTGATGCCGCGAATGACCTCGGGGATGGGGTAGGAAGCGATGTAGCCGACGATGTTCGACTTGGTCATACGGCCGGCGATGTGGCCCTGCACCGCGCGGCCCTCGTAAAAGCGGGCCGAATAGGTCGAGACATTGTCGGCGGTCTTGTAGCCGGTGGCGTGCTCGAACCGCACGTTCGGGAACTTTTTGGCCACCGCCAGCGTCGCATCCATGAAGCCGAACGAGGTGGTAAAGATCAGGTCCGCGCCCTTGAGCGCCATCTCGGTGATGGCGCGTTCGGCGTCGGCGCCTTCGGGCACGCTTTCGCGGTAGACGGTTTCGACGGCGTCGCCGAATTCGGCTTCGACTGCTTGCCGCCCCCGGTCGTGTTCATAGGTCCAGCCGCCATCGCCGACCGGGCCGACATAGATGAAACCGACGCGGGTCTTTTCGGCCGCGCCCGCCGCGCCTGCCAGCCCGAGCCCCAGCGCAACGGCCGCGCCGGCAAGGAATTTGGTGATGGTCATGGATGGTCCCCCTGTCATCGAAGAGATGTGGATGATGCGCCTCAGCCCGAGGCATGGAATACGCGCCCCAAAGAGCCGGGCGCGCGCGAGCGGTTGGCCGACATGATGACCAGCACGAGGATGGTGATCAAGTAGGGCGACATGGAAAGATATTCGACCGGGATGGCGACGCCCGCGGCCTGCAGGTTCAGCTGCAGTACGCTGACCCCGCCGAATAGCCACGCCCCCAGCACGACGCGCCCCGCCCGCCACGAGGCAAAGACCACCAGCGCCAGCGCGATCCAGCCGGCGCCGGCGGTCATGCCCTCGGTCCATTGCGGCACCCGCACGAGGCTGACATAGGCCCCGCCAAGCCCGGCGCAGGCCCCGCCAAAGAGGATGGCCAGGATGCGCACCCGCACAACCTTGTAGCCCAGCGCATGAGCGGCGTCGTGGTTCTCGCCCACCGCGCGCAGGATCCGACCCGAGCGGGTGTATTTCAGCCCCGCCCACACCGCGACGACCAGCGCCAGGCCGAGATAGACAACGATGTCGTGGGAAAAGAGCACCGTACCGAAAAAGGGCAGATCGCCCAGCGGACCAAGGTCGAGATGCGGCGTCGGCGGCGGCTTGATGCCGACATAGCCCTGGCCCAGCAGCGATGACAGCCCCAGGCCGAAAAGCGTCAGCGCCAGCCCGCTGGCGACCTGGTTGGCCAGCGCGAACTGCGTCAGCCCGGCAAAGAGCAGCGCCAGCACCGCTCCCCCGCCGGCGGCGGCCAGAAAGCCCAGTCCGGGCGATCCGGTCTCGACGGCCGCTGCAAAGCCGCAGATGGCGCCGGTGATCATCATCCCCTCGACCCCGAGGTTCAGAACCCCGGCGCGTTCGACCACCAGTTCGCCGATGGCGGCCAGCAGGATTGGCGTCGCCGCCACCAGCAGCGCCGCCAACAGCAGCGCGGGGTCGATGTGGCCCAGGTTCATGGTGCCACCTCGGGCGTGCGCAGGCGCAGCCGGTAATTGGTCAGCAGGTCGACCGCCAGCAGAAAGAACAGCAGCATGCCCTGGAACACCTGGATCGCCGCCGCCGGCAGGCCGAGGTCGGATTGCGCGATCTCGCCACCGATATAGGTCAGCGCCATCAGCAGCCCCGCCAACAGGATGCCTAGCGGATTGAGCCGGCCGAGAAAGGCCACGATAATGGCGGTGAAACCGTAGCCCACGTTGAAGTCGATGCTGACCTGCCCCGAGGGGCCGGAAACCTCGAACATGCCCGCCATGCCGGCCAGCGCCCCGGCGGTGCCAAGGCAAAAGAGCACCAGTCGCGCCGGGCTGACCCCGGCAAAGCGCGCCGCGCGGGGCGCCTGGCCGGTCAGGCGGACGCGAAAGCCCAGGATGTGGCGTTGCAACAGCACATGCGCCGCGATCACCGCGCCAAGCGCGGCGACCACGCCCCAGTGCATGCCGGTGCCGGCAATGATCTCGGCGTTATGGGCGGCGGCGTAGTCCTGCAGGTTGCGCGAGCCGGGAAACCCGAAGCCATCGGGGTTCTTGAGCAGGCCCAGCGACATCTGCGCCAGCAGTTGCTCGGCGACATAGACCAGCATCAGCGACACGAGGATCTCGTTGGTGCCGAACCGGATCTTCAGCAGTGCCGGGATCATCGCCCAGGCCCAGCCGCCCAGCGCCCCCGCGACCACCATCAGCGGAAAGATGTACCAGGCGTCGAGCGGGTAAAAGGCAAGCCCCACGCCGGCCCCGGTCAGTGCGCCGATGATGTATTGCCCCTCGGCGCCGATGTTCCAGATGCCGGCGCGAAACCCCAGGCTGAGGCCGACCGCGATCAGGATCAGCGGCGCGCCCTTCATCAGCATCTGCGGGCGGTAGTAAAAGGCGAACTCGCCGAAAAGCGGCTCCCAGAATATGGTGCGTATCGCCGCGACGGGGTTTTCACCCAGCGCCGCGAACAGCGCGCCGCCCGCGATCATGGTGATCGCCACCGCCAGCGGCGGGGTGAGCCAGGTCCAGAACCGCGAGGGTTGGGGGCGCCGTTCGACCCTCAGCATGGGGTCGACCCCCAGTGATCTGGGTATTTGTGACCAGAAAGAAGCGGGTGGGGGTCAGACATGCGCCACCTCCATGCCGTGGGCGCCGCCCATCATCAGGCCGATTTCCTCGGGCGTCAGGCTGGCGGCGTCGCGGATGTCAGACAATCGCCCCTCGTTCAGCACCCCCAGCCGGTCGGAGATTTCCATCAGCTCATCCAGGTCCTGACTGATGCAGATCACCGCCGCGCCCTTGGCGGCGAGGTCGATCAGCGCCTGCCGGATTGCGGCGGCGGCGGCGGCGTCGACGCCCCAAGTGGGTTGATTGACGACCAGAACCTCGGGGCGTTGCAGCACCTCGCGGCCGATGACGAATTTCTGCAGGTTGCCGCCCGACAGTGCCCGGGCCGCCGTGTCGGGGCCGGGCGTGCGGACGTCGAAACGCTCGATGATGCGGCTGGCAAAGGCGCGCATCCGTTCGCGGCGCAGGAACCCGCGCGCGACCAGCCCCTCGCGCTGGGCGGCGCTCAGCAGGGTGTTTTCGGACAGGCTCATCTCGGGGGCGGCGGCGTGGCCCAGGCGTTCCTCGGGCGCGCTGAGCAGCCCCAGCCGCCGCCGCGCCGCCGGCCCCAAGCGGCCGATGGGGCGCCCCTGCAGGCGGATGGCGTCGGCGGGCGTGCGCAGTTCGCCCGACAGCGCGGCCAGCAATTCGTCCTGGCCGTTGCCCGCCACCCCACCGATGCCGAGGATTTCACCCTTGCGCACGCTCAGATGGATGTTGCGCAGGCTGGTGCCGAACGCGGCGGGCGAGGCCACCGACAGCCCGGACAGGTCAAGCGCCACATCCCCCGGCGTGCCGGCCAGGCGGGCAGGGGCGGCAAAGGCGGCCCCGACCATCGTTTCGGCCATTTCCCGGGCCGAGGTTTCCGCCGGGCGGCAGGTGCCCACGACGCGCCCGCGCCGCAGGATCGTGGCGGTGTCGCACAGAGCGCGGATTTCGTGCAGCTTGTGCGAGATATAAAGGATCGCCACCCCTTCGTCCCTGAGCTTGCGCAGGGTCTGAAAAAGGATCTCGACCTCCTGCGGGGTCAGCACCGAGGTGGGTTCGTCCATGATCAGCAGGCGCGGGTCCTGCAACAGGCAGCGCACGATCTCGACCCGCTGGCGTTCGCCCGCCGACAGGTCGCCGATGATGCGGCCGGGATCGAGCGGCAGGCCATAGCTTTCCGATACCGCGCGGATGCGCGCGGCCAGATCGCGCAGGCGGGGCGGGCGTTCCATCCCCAGCGCCACGTTCTCGGCCACGCTCATCGCCTCGAACAGCGAAAAATGCTGGAACACCATCGCCACCCCGGCGGCGCGCGCGGCGCGTGGTTCGGCCGGGGCATAGGGCTGCCCGTCCAGCGCCATGTGGCCGCTGTCGGGTTTCACCAAGCCATAGATCATCTTGACCAGGGTCGATTTGCCGGCGCCGTTCTCGCCCAGCAGGGCGTGTACCTCGCCGGCGCGGATGCCCATCGACACGCCGTCATTGGCCAGCACGCCGGGATAGGCCTTGCTGAGGTCCGTCAATGTTAGCAGGTCGGCTGGCACCCGGTTGTGATCCGATCGCATACTCTGTCCCTTGTCATCTCTCCCTAGCCCAGTGGCGCGGGGGTGGGCAATGGCCTAACGACCGGTGCGGGGCCGCTTGCGCGGCGCGGCGGGTGGCGTATGGTTGCGGGCATGTTCAATCCCGCCCGATTCATCCACCTGCGCGTGCATACCGAATATTCCCTGCTCGAAGGGGCGGTGCGGCTGAAAAAGCTGTCCGAGCTGTGCCGCAAGGCGCGGATGCCGGCGGTGGCCGTGACCGACACCAACAACATGTTCGCGGCGCTGGAATTCTCGGTGACGGCGCGTGAGGCGGGGTTGCAGCCGATCATGGGCTGCCAGGTCGATGTCAGGTACCGCGAGCCCGAGCCGGGCCAGATGCCCACGGCACCCGCGCCCGTGGTCCTGCTGGCGCAGAACGAGGCGGGTTACGGCAACCTGATGAAGCTCAACTCGTGCCTCTATCTGCGCGGCGACGGACAGGTTGCGCATGTCACCCCGGAAGAGTTGGAGCACCACGCCGAGGGCGTGATCTGCCTGACCGGCGGCCCCGACGGGCCGGTGGGGCGGCTGTTGCAGGCCGGCCAGCACCCGGCGGCCGAGGCCCTGATGGCGCATTTGCACCGCGCCTTTGGCAATCGGCTATACGTCGAGCTGCAGCGCCACCCCGGTGACGGTGGCGCGCCGCAGGCCGAACGCCAGACCGAGCGCGGCTTTGTCGAAATGGCCTATGGCATGGGCCTGCCGCTGGTGGCCACCAACGATGTCTATTTCCCCGACGCCGGCATGTACGAGGCGCACGATGCCTTGCTGTGCGTGGCCGATGGCGCCTATGTCGATCAGAGCGCCCCGCGCCGCCGGCTGACGCCGCAGCACTATTTCAAAACCCCCGAGGAAATGGCGGCGCTGTTCGCTGACCTGCCCGAAGCGATTGAAAACACCGTCGAAATTGCCAGGCGCTGTGCTTACGGGGCGCAGACGCGCGACCCGATCCTGCCGCGTTTCGCCGATGACGAGGTCGAGGAACTGCGCCGCCAGGCACGCGAGGGGCTGGAGGCGCGGCTGGCCGTGGTGCAGCCCGCGGCCCCGGTCGAGGACTACAACGCGAGACTGGATTTCGAGCTGGGCATCATCGAGGGGATGGGCTTTCCCGGCTATTTCCTGATCGTTGCCGACTTCATCAAGTGGGCCAAGGATCAGGGCATCCCGGTCGGCCCCGGCCGGGGGTCGGGCGCGGGCAGCCTTGTGGCCTGGGCGCTGACCATCACCGACCTTGACCCGCTGCGTTATCAGTTGCTGTTCGAACGGTTCCTGAACCCAGAACGGGTCAGCATGCCCGACTTCGACATCGACTTCTGCATGGACCGCCGCGAAGAGGTGATCCGCTATGTGCAGCAGAAATACGGGCGCGAGAAGGTGGCGCAGATCATCACCTTCGGTGCGTTGCTCAGCAAGGCGGCGGTGCGCGACATCGGGCGCGTGCTGCAGATGCCCTATGGCCAGGTCGACAAGCTGTCCAAGCTGATCCCGGTCGAGGGGGTCAAGCCGGTCAGCATCGAACAGGCCCTGAGCCAGGAGGAACGCCTGCGCGAGGCCGCCCGCGCCGAAGAGGTGGTCGACCGCCTGCTGACCTATGGCCAGCAGGTCGAGGGGCTGCTGAGAAACGCCTCGACCCACGCTGCGGGCGTGGTGATCGGTGATCGCCCGCTGGACGAGTTGGTGCCGCTGTTCCAGGACCCGCGTTCGGAAATGCCGGCCACGCAGTTCAACATGAAATGGGTGGAAAAGGCCGGGCTGGTAAAGTTCGACTTTCTGGGCCTCAAGACGCTGACGGTGATCCAGAACGCCATCGCGCAGATCCACCGTTCGGGCCGGTCGCTGCATGTCGCCGCCGATGGCCAAACCATCTATGAGCCCAAGGACGGGGCAGAGGACGATATCGGGCAGATACCGCTCGATGACGAAAAGACCTATGCGCTCTATTCCTCGGCGCGCACGGTCGCGGTGTTCCAGGTTGAAAGCTCGGGCATGATGGATGCGCTCAAGCGCATGAAACCCACCTGCATCGAGGATATCGTCGCGCTGGTGGCGCTTTATCGTCCCGGCCCGATGGAAAACATTCCGAAATACTGCGAGGTCAAGAACGGCCTGTCAGAGCGCGACCGCCTGCACCCGCTGATCGACCATATCCTGGACGAAACCCAGGGCATCATCGTCTACCAGGAACAGGTGATGCAGATCGCGCAGGAAATGGCCGGCTACACGCTGGGCGGCGCCGACCTGCTGCGCCGGGCCATGGGCAAGAAGATCAAGGAGGCGATGGACGCCGAACGACCCAAGTTCATCGAGGGCGCGCGCGGCAACGGCGTCGATGACGCCAAGGCGCTGGAAGTCTGGAACCTGCTGGAAAAGTTCGCCAACTACGGTTTCAACAAGTCCCACGCCGCTGCCTATGCGGTGGTCAGCTATCAGACCGCGTGGCTCAAGGCCAATCACCCGCTGGAATTCATGGCGGGCGTGATGAATTGCGACATCCACCTGACCGACAAGCTGGCCACCTATTTCGAAGAGGTCCGCCACGGGCTGGGCCTGCCCTTCGTGCCGCCCTGCGTGAACCGGTCAGAGGCGACATTCGTCACCCGTGACGGCGCGCTGGTCTATGCGTTGGGCGCGCTCAAGAACGTCGGCGTCGAGGCGATGCGCCTGATCGTGGCGGCGCGCCGCGAAGGGGCCGAGCCGGATGACGAGAGTGCCGAGCGCCCGTTCGTGACGCTGTTCGATTTCGCCCGCCGGGTCGATCTGAAACGCGTCGGCAAGCGGCCGCTGGAAATGCTGGCGCGCGCGGGGGCGTTCGATGCGCTTGACCGCAACCGCCGGCGGGTGTTCGACAATATCGAGCGGCTGATGACCTATTCCGCCGCCGTGAACGAACAAAAGGGATCGGCGCAGGTGTCGCTGTTCGGCGAGGCGGGCGAGGATCTGCCAGAACCGCGCCTCGTGCCGGTCGAGGACTGGTTGCCCGCCGAACGCCTGCGCGAGGAATTCCAGGCGGTCGGGTTCTACCTGTCGGGGCATCCGCTGGACGACTATGTCGGCGCGCTGAAAAAGCAGCGGGTGCAGACCCTTGCCGAGGTGAAAGAGGCCGCCCGCCGCGACCCGTCGGCGGTGCGCCTGGCCGGGGTGGTGGCTGGCCGGCAGGAACGGCGCTCGGCCCGCGGCAACCGCTTTGCCTTTGTCCAGCTATCCGACACCACCGGCAGCTATGAGGTGACGGTGTTTTCCGACACGCTGGAGGCCGCGCGCGAACATCTTGACCCCGGCTCGATGGTGGTGCTGACCGTCGAAGCGACGATGGAGGAAGACCAGCTGAAACTGCTGGCGCGCGGGGTGCAGCCGGTCGAAGGGGTGGTGGCAGGCGCCGGTGGCACCGGCCTGCGGGTCTTTGTCGAGGCGCCCGAGGCAGTTGAAACGGCGGCGACGGTGCTGCGCGGGGCGGCAGATGCCAAGGGCGGGCGCGGGCCGATCCGGCTGTGCCTGATGGCCAGCGGCCTGCCCGGCGAGGTCGAGATAGAACTGGGTGACAACTTCCCCGTCTCGCCCCAGATCAGGGGCGCATTGCGCAGCCTGCCCGGCGTGGCGATGGTCGAGGAATTCTGACCCCTACCAGTGCGGCGGGCGTTCATCCGCGATGAACACGCCGCCGCTGCCTTCGTCCTGGCGGCGCGCCTCGCGTTCGAGCAACATCTGCACCCGGCGGGAAAGGGTCTCGATCTCTTTCTCCTGGCGGGCGACGACGTCTGACAACTCGTCCAGGGTGCGGGTCAGATGGGCGATATGTTCTTCGAGCTTACGCATGCGTGCGATCTAGGCGCGCCGGCGCGCGCGGTCAAGCGCGGCCCGCCGTCTGCGCCCACGCTTGCCCCTTGCGCGCCCTTGGGCTAGACCCCGCGGCAATTGCCAGCGCCGGGAAGCAAAGACATGGCCAAGACGAAAAAAGAGCGGCGGCCAAGGGCCGAGACGCCAAAGGGGTTCCGCGATTATTTCGGGGCGGAGGTCGGCGAACGCACCGAGATGCTGACCGCCATCGCCGAGGTCTATCACCGCTACGGGTTCGAGGCGCTGGAATCGAGCGCGGTCGAGACGGTCGAGGCGCTGGGAAAATTCCTGCCCGATGTCGAGCGGCCCAACGCCGGCGTGTTCGCCTGGCAAGAGGACGAGGGCGAAGGCGACTGGCTGGCCCTGCGCTATGACCTGACGGCGCCGCTGGCGCGGGTCTATGCCCAGCACCGCAACGACCTGCCAACCCCCTATCGCCGCTATGCGATGGGGCCGGTCTGGCGGAATGAAAAGCCGGGGCCGGGGCGGTTTCGCCAGTTTTATCAATGTGATGCCGACACGGTGGGCAGCGCGTCGATGGCCGCGGACGCCGAGATATGCGCCATGCTGGCCGACACGCTGGAGGCGGTGGGCATCCCGCGCGGCGACTACCTGATCCGGATCAACAACCGCAAGGTTCTGAACGGCGTGCTGGAAACCATGGGGTTGGCCGACGACGAGGACCGCAGCGCCGCCGTGATGCGCACCATCGACAAGTTCGACAAGGTCGGCGAGGCCGGCGTGCGCGAGCTGCTGGGCAAGGGGCGGCTGGATGCCTCGGGCGCCTATATCGACGGGGTGGGGCTGTCGGATGAACAGGCTGAAGTTGTTCTTTCGTTTCTGAACTCAAAGACGATCGTGGAACAAGAGCTTCGCGATGGCCCGCCACAACCCGACGAGAGAATTCCAGGTGGTATGGGCATCACGCTGGAAGATCCTAAAGAGCATAGCGAAAATGCAGGGCGTGCGTGGAACTGGGCGGTAGTGGATCACCTAATGCGCTTGGTGGGAAACACAGAGATTGGGCTTCAAGGACTAAAAGAACTGGGCGAAATATCCGACTTCCTCGCCGCCCAGGGCTATGGCCCCGACCGTATCGTCATCGACCCTTCGGTCGTCCGTGGCCTTGGCTATTACACCGGCCCCGTCTTCGAGGCCGAACTGACCTTTGAAATCCTCGATGAAAAGGGTCGCCCGCGCCAGTTCGGCAGCGTGGCGGGGGGCGGGCGCTATGACGATCTCGTCAAGCGCTTCACCGGCCAGGCCGTGCCCGCGACGGGCATCTCTATCGGGGTTGATCGCCTGCTGGCGGCGCTGCGCGAAAAGGGCCGCATGGGCGGCGTGGAAACCGGCCCGGTGGTGGTGACGGTGATGGATCGCGCCCGCATGGCCGACTACATGGCCATGGTGGGCGAGCTGCGGCAGGCGGGCATCCGGGCCGAGGTATATCTTGGCAATCCCAAGAACTTCGGCAACCAGATGAAATATGCCGACCGCCGCAACGCCCCGCTGGCGGTGATCGAGGGCGAGGATGAAAAGGCCCGTGGCGTGGTGCAGGTCAAGGACCTGGTTCTTGGCGCGAAAATCGCCGAAAACGCCACGCTGGAGGAATGGAAGGAACGCCCCGCCCAGGTCGAGGTGCCGCGCACTGAACTGGTGGCGCGCATCCGCGAGATGCTGGACGGGCAGGGTTGATGGCAGACCCTGCCGCCACACGGGCCGAGGCGATGCGCCTGCGCGGCCTTTTCGAGGCCGAGGGCGCAACCCCCGTCGAAACCACGATCCTGCAACCGGCCGAGGTGCTGCTGGACCTTTACGGCGAGGATATTCGCGCGCGCGCCTATGTCACATCCGACGCGCTGCGAGGCGAACAGATGCTGCGCCCCGATTTCACCGTGCCGGTGGTGCAGATGCACATGGCCGAAGGGGCCGAGCCCGCCTGCTATGCCTATGCCGGAGAGGTCTTTCGCCGGCAGGAGGATGACCCCGACCGCGCCAACGAGTATTTCCAGGCCGGGTTCGAGGTGTTCGACCGCGAAAACCCCGCCGCCGCCGATGCCCGTGTCTTTGCCCTGTTTCACCGGGTTCTGGCGCCGCTGAAGCTGCGCGCGGCCACAGGCGATATCGGCATCCTGATGGCGGCCGTCGACGGGCTGCGCACGACCGAGCGGCGCCGCGCCGCGCTGCGGCGGCACATCTGGCGCCCGCGCCGGTTTCGCGCCCTGATCGAGCGTTACTCGGGCCGTGCCCCGGTGCCCGAAAGCCGCGCCGCGCTGCTGGCCTCGGCCGACCCGATGGCGGATGCCGGGCCGGTGATCGGCCTGCGCAGCGAGGCCGAGATCCGTGCCCGCATCGAGGTGCTGCGAGAGGATGCCGCCGCGCCACCGATTTCCGCCGACGAGGTGGCGTTGCTCGACGCGATCCTGGCGGTGCGTGAAACCTGCCCCTACGCGCTGGAGCGGTTGCGCGACATCGCCGTGGACATGCCGCTGATAGCGCCGGCTGTTGACCGGCTGGGGCAGCGGCTGGATGCGCTGGCGGGACAGGGGATCGACATCGACGCGCTTGAATTCGAGGCCAGCTATGGCCGCACCCAGATGGAGTATTACGACGGCTTCGTCTTTGGTTTCTACGCTGATGGCCGGCCCGACCTGCCGCCGGTGGCCAGTGGCGGGCGCTATGATGCGCTGACCCGCCAGCTTGGCGGCGGGCGCGAGATACCGGCGGTGGGCGGCGTGATCCGCCCCGGCATGGTGCTGGAACTGGCGTCGCGGGCGGGGGCAGGACGATGAGCGTCAAGCTGGGTGTGCCGTCCAAGGGGCGGCTGATGGACAAGACCTTTGACTGGTTCGGCGCTCGTGGCGTGCGGCTGGGCAGGGCCGGGTCCGAGCGCGAATATGCGGGCCGGGTCGAGGGGATCGACAACCTGGAACTGGTGCTGCTTTCGGCGGGGGAAATCCCGCGCGAACTGGCCGCCGGGCGCATCCACTTGGGCGTGACCGGCACCGACCTGGTGCGCGAAAAGCTGGGCCGCTGGCAGCAGCGGGTCGAGGAAATTGCCGGGCTGGGCTTTGGCCACGCCGACCTGGTGCTGGCGGTGCCGCGCGCCTGGGTCGATGTCAGTACGTTGGATGATCTCGACGCGGCGGCGGCGGCGTTTCGCGCCGCCCACGGTTTCCGGCTGCGGATCGCGACCAAGTATCACCGGCTTGTGCGCGATTTCCTGCGCGATGCGGGGGTGGCCGATTACCGGCTGGTCGACAGCCAGGGCGCGACCGAGGGCACCGTCAAGAACGAAACCGCCGAGGCGATCGCCGACATCACTTCGACCGGCGACACGCTCAGGGCGAACCACCTCAAGCTGCTTGATGACGGGTTGATCCTGCGCAGCCAAGCGACGTTGTTTCGCACCCGCGCCGTGGCCCTGGAAGGCGCGGACCGCGATACGATGGTGGAACTGCTGAAACAGCTGGGCGTCGACTGACGCGGATTGCATGAAAGCGGCCGCGACCGGGGTGTCCGGTCGCGGCCTGTCGACGCCTGACAGGCGTCTTGGGGGGATAACACCGCGCGCCTGTCAGGCGCGCGCCTTCATTTTCAGAACCGGAACGTCCCGCGCACCTGCACCGTGGTCGCCTCGACATCGGTTGACGGGAAGGTGTTGAAGCCGTCGAACTCGTGCCACAGAACCTCGCCGCCGACCGAGAACTGGTCGGAGATCAGGTGCTCGTAGCCCGCGCCGATGAAATAGCCATCCTCGTCGCCCAGCGTGCTGGTGTCGGCGTTGGCATAGCCGCCGGTGCCGTAGATCAGGCCGTTGCCGACCTTGTAGCCGCCGCGCAGCTTGGCGCGAAAGATGTTGTCGACGCTCAGACCCGGCGCGAGGCCGATATCGGCCCAGTCGTAATCAAGCCCGGCGCCGATGACCCAGTCGCCCAGATCGTGGTCATAACCGAACGTCAGGCCGCCGATCATGTCGTCGCCGCTGACACCGGGTACGTTGGTGTCGACATCACCCCAACCCACCTGGGCACCACCATAGAACCCGGTCCAGTCGGGGCCATAGTTGGGGGCCGGAACGGCGGCGGCGATGGTGTTATCCTGCGGCGCAGGTGCGGGGCTGCCGGCCAATGCCGGGGTTACACCCAGCGTGGTCGCGGCAAGCGCGGTCAGTATCTTTCTCATCTCCGGTCTCCTTGTCCTTGCTGGAGCTTGTTTTCCATGTCCCCGCCGCGTGTCCTGCAATGTGATGCAATCAATCGCGGGCAGAGTGCGCCGGGGCCTGCTCGCGTAAACCGCCGGCGTATGCGGGACAGTTAAGCACCCCACGCGCCACTACAAGGGGGCTGTCGGGCAGGGTAAAATGTTCGTGACCGGATGCGCTGTAAAACGGCGCTTAATCGCCGCCGGAACGGGTGTTTCGGCCATCTTCCGCCGATGACGTCGGGTCACCCTGAGGCGGCGACGGAATTCAGAGAACGCCGATATCAGCCAGCGCCGCCGACAGTTCGGGCGGCAGCGCGTCGTCATTGCCACGCATTTCGGGCAGGTCCGGTGGGGCGTCGCCCGGCGCCAGATAGCGCCAGCCCTGGAACGGACGCTTGCGCGCCGAGGTCGTGCGCACCAGTTCGGGGTCGAGCACAAAGGCGCAGCGGCGGATGCCATCCTCGCCGATGACCTCGTCAAGGCGCAGCAGCCGCTGGCGGCACTGCACGAACCCCTGGATCACCCAATAGATCGACCCGCCCTTCAGCAACTCGGCCTCGCGCCGGGGCCACATTCGGGTGACATGGCGCGGCAACCCGTCCTCGGCCTGGGCGCGACGCGTGGCCTGCCATGCGGCCAGACTTTCAACGCTTTCCGAGCCGACGCTGAGCTTGATGAGGTGCAGGCTGGCCAAAATAGAATCCCCCGATGCGCGTGACATATATCGTAGAGGGCTAGGATCGGACTTCAATAGGTGGTATCGTGGAGGGCCCTCCACGAAAACCGCGTATCAACAGTATGTCGCGTTCAATCGGAAATACCCGCCCCGGGCTTGCCCCGGGGCCTCGCCCCACCAGCACAGAGGCCCCGGCTCGGGGGCCGGGGCGTGAAACGGGTCTGATCTGGCGCGACACGCCACAACCCCGGACCACGCCGCCATGAGCCGTTTTGCCGCCCCCATCGCCGAATCGATCTGGGACCTGAAATACCGTTTCAAGGCCGCCGACGGCACGCCCCGCGACCGCACGGTCGAGGATAGCTGGCGCCGGGTGGCGCGCGCGCTGGCCGCGCCCGAGGCCAAGCCGCAGTTTTGGGAAGACCGGTTCTATGCCGCGCTGGAGGATTTCCGCTTTCTGCCCGCGGGCCGCATCCTGGCGGGCGCCGGCACCGGGCGCGATGTGACGCTGTTCAACTGCTTTGTCATGGGCACCATCCCCGACAGCCTGGACGGCATCTTCAACGCGCTGCGCGAGGCGGCGCTGACGATGCAGCAGGGCGGCGGCATCGGCTATGATTTCTCGACCATCCGGCCGCGCGGGGCCGAGGTGACAGGCGTTGCCGCCGACGCCAGCGGGCCCTTGTCGTTCATGGATGTGTGGGACGCGATGTGCCGCACGATCATGAGCGCGGGATCGCGGCGCGGCGCGATGATGGCGACGATGCGCTGCGATCACCCCGACATCGAGGATTTCATCGCCGTCAAGGCCGACCCGGCGCGGCTGCGGATGTTCAACCTGTCGGTGCTGGTGACCGATGCCTTCATGGCCGCGGTGCGCGATGACGGCCCGTGGGAGCTGCAGTTCGGCGGCAAGGTCTATCACACCGTGCAGGCGCGCGACCTGTGGAACCGGATCATGCAGGCGACCTATGATTTCGCCGAGCCGGGGGTGATCTTCATCGACCGCATCAACGCGATGAACAACCTGTCTTATTGCGAACAGATCGCGGCGACCAACCCGTGTGGCGAACAACCCCTGCCGCCCTATGGCGCCTGCCTGCTGGGGTCGATCAACCTGGCGCGGCTGGTGCGTCAGCCGTTCGATGACGGCGCGCATGTCGACGATGACGAGCTGGACAACCTCGTCGCCACCGCCGTGCGGATGATGGACAACGTGGTCGATGCCTCGCGCTTTCCGCTGGAGGCGCAGCAGCAAGAGGCGCAGGCCAAGCGCCGTATCGGGCTGGGGGTGACGGGGCTGGCGGATGCGCTGCTGATGAAGGGGCTGCGCTATGGCTCCGAACAGGCGGCGGCGCAGACCGAGGTCTGGCTGCACCGGATCGCGCGCGCGGCCTATCGCGCGTCGGTCGAACTGGCGCGCGAAAAGGGCGCGTTTCCGCTGTTCGATGCAAAGGCGTATCTGTCCAGCGGTACCATGCAGGGTATGGATGACGACATTCGCGAAGCGATCGCCCGCGACGGCATCCGCAACGCGCTGCTGACCTCGATCGCGCCCACCGGCACGATCAGCCTTTACGCCGGCAATGTCAGCTCGGGGATCGAGCCGGTGTTCGCCTACAAATACACCCGCAAGGTGCTGCAAAAGGATGGCAGCCGCACCGAAGAGGAGGTGACGGATTACGCCGTCAACCTGTGGCGCGAACGTTTCGGCGATGCCGATCTGCCCGACTATTTCGTCAACGCACAGACGCTGGACCCGCAGGACCACATCCGCATGCAGGCGGCGGCGCAGAAATGGATCGACAGCTCGATCTCCAAGACCATCAACGTGCCGGCGGATATCAGCTTCGAGGCGTTCAAGGACGTGTACCTGCAAGCCTGGGAAACGGGTTGCAAGGGCTGCACGACCTATCGCCCGAACGACGTGACGGGGAGTGTGCTGAGTGTTGAAAGCGAGAAGGAATTTGTTTCAAATGACTATCGCGAAACCCTTGCTTCTCTCATCAAGGAGCGGGGAACGACGATGCGGCAGGTATCGTTGGATGCTGGTTTAAGTCACGGTTATCTCCACGGAATTATCAAAGAAGGAAAAGAGCCGACAATTGATCGCCTTTCCAAAATCACCAATGTCTTGGGAGTGTCTTTGAGTGAAATCATTGGGTCGAATTCTTCGGTTCCTGAAGTAGTCGCCACCAGTAACGCCGAACCCCAGACGCCCCACGGTGATGTCATCTACATGGCCGAGCCGCTCGACCGGCCCGGAGAGCTGGAAGGCCGCACCTACAAGCTGAAATGGCCCGACAGCAACCACGCCATCTATGTCACCGTCAACGACATCATTCTGAACGGCCATCGCCGCCCCTTCGAGGTGTTCATCAATTCCAAGAACATGGAACACTACGCCTGGACGGTGGCGCTGACGCGGATGATCTCGGCCGTGTTCCGGCGCGGCGGCGATGTCAGCTTTGTCGTCGAGGAACTCAAGGCCGTGTTCGACCCGCGCGGCGGCGCCTGGATGAACGGCAAATATGTGCCCTCGATCCTGGCCGCCATCGGCGGGGTGCTGGAACGACACCTGATCGAGATCGGCTTCATGGAAGGCGAGGGGCTGGGCCTGAAATCCGACCCCACCGCGCAGGTGGTCGGCCTCGACGCCCCCCGCGGCCCGGCCTGCCCGGCCTGCGGCGGCTATGAGATGCGCATGATTGAAGGCTGCATGACCTGCGCCTCCTGCGGCCATTCCAAGTGCGGCTAGGGCAAGGCGCGTTCAAATGTCCTGACTACCAATACTTGGCCATTGGCGGGCTTGGAATGTCCATTTTGCAAGCAAATAAGGTCAATCGGGCGTAAGTGCTCGATTTTCCGATATTTATGCCATTCATAGCATGCGTCGCGGATTGACGCGATGATGCCTTGTTTGACGCGTGAGAAAAGGTTCTGAGGGTCTTGTTGCGGGGCCGTGTTCTGACCTGTGTGCCAGGTTCAGCCCGTCCGGCTTATGGGCATGAAAAAAGGGCGGCTTTCGCCACCCTGATACGATGAACCTGTTGTTTCTTCATGTCGATCGCCAGTGCCGCAGCGCTTCTTCGATGCGCGCGTAGGCCTGGATTGCCTCGTGCCTCCAGTAATGGTCGTTGCAGAGCAGTCCCCTGTAGGTATTCGCGCCGGTACTCATGATCGAGTAGTCGAGCGCCTGAAATGCCAGGCGAGCGACCTCGGCCAGTCGCGCCGGGTGCCTCGGCGCGGTCATGATTGTAATCCCGGCGATTTGCCGGCCTGCATGCGCACAGTGCCGAGAGATATGAATGGGGGGCAGCTTCCTTTCCGTTGGTTTCGAGAGCTGGTCTTCGGTGCTGGTATCGAGAATATTGTCCGTTCTTTCCGAGCGGGAAGAAAAAACTTGGCCGCCACGTGATTATTTCGCCGGCCTTTTACCCGCCCCGCCGCAGATGTTCCGCGGCGGGACAGGACCAGGTTTCAGGCGGCGCGGTCTTCCGAGATTGCGGATTTTCCTGCGGCTCCCAGGTGGGCCATCTGATGCCCGGCGTCGACCCGGGCCGCCAGAAGGTCCCGCATCGCCAGGATAGTCCGGAAGCGCTGCTGCAATGCGTCGAGAGCGACGCCCTTCCTCGACAGGACCGGAACCGCCAGGACACGGCCGATGGCGCCATGGTCCGGGTCATTGGTTCCGTCAAAGACGTTCCGAAACCCGAGTGTTTCCCGTGCGATGGCATCAACGAGAAGATCTTCGATGCGACCGATCTCGCGGGCGGCCGCATCCGAGAGGGGCCCGTCCGAGCGCAGGATGCAGAGCGCTTTCGACAGGGTGTTGAGATCCGATGCAGACATCCCCGCATCATTGCGTTGGACGTCATCGTGCAGGAAATCGAGTCCTTGCAAGGTCCGGGTCCAAAGATCCCGAAGGCTCAATTGGTCGACATATTTCATGACAGTGTCCTCATGTCGTTGTTGGGGGGAGGTGCGGGCACGCCGGCCGTTCAGCTTGTGCATGGCCGGCGTGCGGTATCAGGCCGCGTGCTGCGCCTGCAGGGCGAGCGCGTCCCGCTCGTCGTCCAGTTCACCGATTTCAACCAGAAGGTCATAGAGACGGTCGGTGAGCAGACAGAGCTTCTCCACTTCGGGGCTTGCGGGGTCGAGATCAGTCCAGAACGACAGGTCCGGCTCGAACGCGTCCACCACAAGATCGAGCGACAGAAGCCGGTGCAAATCGACCAGCCGACGCCGCAAGGCGCGGTCGAGGCGAGAGGCCTCGCGCAGCGCCGACATGAGGCGCAGAACGCGGGCCGTTCCGGCCTCGCCGCCGATCAGCGCCGCGGCATTGCACAGCGCTGTGCCGTGTTCGGCGAAATGCGCACGGACGGCGGCGAGTTGCAGTTCTGCGGACAGCGTCGTTGTGGGTAGGTTGCGCAGCATGTTGGTCCTCCTGTTTGTTGCGCGTCTGCCGTTCGTGGCAGCATCAAGCCTGTCCGCATGTCGTTTCGGGTGCGTCTCTCCTTTTTTCCGCTTCGGCTGCACGGTCGTTGCTATCGGTATCGACATAGAGATTGGCCAAGGGCCGACGAGATGAGCTACCCCCCGAAATTCGGACAGTGACGTAAGCTACGATTTGCAGTCTGCTGATCTTCGACGAGAAGGAGATCAGAGATGTCGAAACGCAAACAACATGCGCCCGAGTTCAAGGCGAAGGTCGC
>NZ_QITQ01000019.1 GCF_003260265.1 Roseovarius amoyensis | reverse complement strand
CTTGAGCGCGTCGTTATAGGCAGGCCAGTTCGTAGTCTTGTAAGTAGGGGATTGGGTCTGCTCATGCACGTCAGCTATCACACTGGATTCCTGAGATGAATCCCCTGCGGGTTTGTGCAGCAAAGCCACGGGGGTGCGCACACCGCATCGGGCCAGCTACCCGATGGCGCAACAGGGGGTCATATTGGGACGCCGATAGGGGGTCAAGTTTGCGTGCCGATTGACAGAAAGTGGTACGTAATGCCGCCTTAGACCGTGTTGACAAAATGGATTCAGATCATGCCCAAAGCCTGATCTGAATCCATTTTGTCAACACGGTCTAGAGAATTGCTACTATCCCTCCGGCCACCGGCAAAAGTACGCCCGTCAGATAGTCGGCGTCTGGCCCGACAAGGAATGAGACGGCGCCGGCGATGTCTTCGGGCCGACCGAGCCGTTTCAAGAGTGTACGCGATGTATAGGCCTCGACCATCTCGCGTGGCGCGTTGTCCATGACCGACGTCTGGATAAGGCCAGGCACCACGGCGTTGACCCGCACCGCCGGCGCCAGTTCCGCGGCGAGGGAACGGGTCAGTGAGGCAACAGCGGCCTTGGCTGCGGCGTATTCCGGCTGGTCACCGTCGCCAGCATAGGTGACCGATGAGACGTTGACGATGGCGCCGCGGCCGTTCTGCGTCATTTCGGGTGCGACCGCGTTGACCATCCAGAACAGCGGCTTGAGGTTGAGCTCGAACGTCCCGTCGAAACGCTCCTCACTCATCCCGATGATCGGCTCGATCAGGGTGCCGCCGCGGATCCCGCCAACGACGTTCACAAGGATGTCGGGGGCGCCCAGGGCGTCTTTGAAGCCGGCGAACGCGTCCTTTACCTCGTCGCACTGACGCGCATCAGTGCGCACGGCGTGTAGCGCCGTGTTCGGGTGGCGTTCGGTGATCGCCTCACACGCGGCAGAAAGTCGGTTGCCGGAAATGTCCATGAGCGCAAGGTTCGCCCCATCTGCGGCAAGGCGCATTGCAATCGCCTGACCCATCGGTCCGCCCGCGCCAGTGACCAGCGCGACGCGACCGGCGAGTGGCTTTTCAAAAGAACTCATGGTGTTACCTCGGTCAGGCGCCCTTCGGTAAGCCAGTCGCGCAGCGTGCGTTTCTGGATTTTCCCGGTGGGACCGTGAGGCATTTCATCGACCGTGAACAAGCGGCGCGGCACCTTGTAAGCGGCAAGGTTCTCGCGGCAGGAGTCGATCAGCGCGGCGGGGTCAAGCGACCGGCCGACGCGTGGAATGAGAACGGCGGCAGGGATCTCTCCCTTTACTTTGTCGGGCACGCCGATCACCGCACATACCCCGACGTCCGGGCGGCTGAACAAGAGGTCTTCCACCTCAATTGGATAGATGTTGAAACCACCGGCAATGATCACGTCCTTCTTGCGATCGACAATGAACAGATAGCCGTCTTCGTCGAGGTAGCCGATGTCGCCGCTCAGCCAGCCCGCTTCGGAAAAGCTCGCGGCGGTCGTCTCTTTGTCGCCCCAGTAGTCAGCGCCCACTATGTCGCCCGAGATGCGCACCTCGCCGGTTTCGCCGACAGGGACGGGCGCACCGTCCTCGTCGAGGATCGTATTGCGCGAATTGCCAAGCGGAACGCCGGCCGAGCCGCGTTTGCGCACGCCGACAAGCGGCTGGGCGGTGGCCCCGCCGGAAACCTCGGTCGCCCCGTAAAGCTCAAGAATGGGCACACCGGTCACCTCTTGGAACCGCGTCAGGATCTCCGGCGAAACGGGGGCGCCGGCCGCGATCGCAAGACGCATCGAGGACAGGTCATGCCGGCTCGGATCGAATTCGCTCAGCATGTAGAGGAACATCGTCGGCGCACCGGCCATAAAGGTCACCCGGTGCCGGGTGATCTCATCGAGTACTTTTTGCGTATCCCAGCGCTCCAACATGACAACGCGTGCGCCATTGTAGATCGCGCCGTTCACCATGACCGTGGCACCGAAGTTGTTGAACACGGGCAACGCACAAAGGAACACTTCGCAGTCCCAGCTAAAGCCCGCGTGAACCGCCATGTCGCGCACCGTCGTGGTGATGCTGCGCTGGGTCTGTACCGCGCCCTTGGTTACGCCCGTGGTGCCGGAAGTGAAGAAAAGCGCTGCCGGATCGTCCGGCCGCAGCGGCAGCGGTGGGCACTCCACGCTCGCCGAGGCAACGGCGGCGTCGAGCGGAACGGCGCCAGCAACGGTGCCGCCGCTGACGAGGATCGTCACCTCATGTGCCGCCGCCTGACAGGCGCGCACCGCCTCGGCTGCCGTTTGCGTATCCACCACCATCACGCGCATCTGCGTCCGCTCCAGAAGCGGACGAACCTCTTGCGCGCGATTCATGCTAGAGATTGGCGCGGCGATGGCGCCGATCTTCTGGCAGGCGAAGTAGCCCGCGCTCAGAAACAAGCAACTCGGCATGTAGAGCCCCACGACGTCGCCCCGACCAATGCCGTACGCCAAGAGTACATTGGCCAGCCGGCCCGAAAGCGCGTCGAATTCTCCGAACGTGGTCTCGCTACTCTCGGTAATCAAAAAGGGCCGATCTCGAAGGAGCGTAGCCGCTGTTTCCAGACAATATGCCAGTGACGTCGCCGTCATTTCCCCCCGCCTTCGAATCTGGGCCGGGCAAGCTTTGGCCCGACACTGTCCTCCCTCAGAAAACAAGGGAATCCTATCTGGCCGGTCATTCTGGCACAAGAATTCTCTAACGTCTGTTCGTTTTTCTCAGGGCCAGCTGACGTTCATCTGAGTTGAATTACGGTTGCCGCGAGCGGGATGAAGGCAGAGAACCCTAGTCATTCCTGCATGATATTACTGTTATCCACTAGTTTTTACTGCATTAATTCTAAGAAGAACTCGATCAGGCGCCGCCATCTGCGGAACTCTTTGTCGCATGTCACGGGAAACGCCGGTTTGATTTCGGAGGGATGACCGGAGTTATACTTGCCTGTGGGACATGATTACGCGCGCCCCGGGCCTGGCCGGGGGCCTCGCCCAAACGACAGGGGGCCCGGTTCGGGCGCCGGGGCGGGAGTGCCCCGATCTGGTGCAATCCGCGCCGGCGGCACCGCCATCAGATCCCAGCCAAACGGATGGCACTGTCAGCCCGCGGACTGCTCTGCCTTCCATTCGCGCGCACCCTGCGTCACGGCGTCATAGACGGCGCGACCTGCCGCCTCGCCGATCTCGGTGTGCAGCCCGGCATGGCGGGCCGTCCCGGGCAGCGCCGCCACCGCCACGCAGTCGGTGCCGGTGCCGGTGGCGCGGCCCGGGGGCAGGTCCAGCCCGATCTCCATCACCGCGGCGGTGCGGGCCTCGACCGCGATGCTCATGACCTCCAGCATCGCGGTTTCGGTCAGCCCGGTCTCCAGCCGCAGGGCCACGTTGATCGTGCCCCATTCCACCCCGCTCCGGTCCAGCCGGTGGCCGATGCGTTCGGCATTGGCCAGCCCCACCGTGGCCACGGCCTTGGCCAGTACCCCGCCCACTTGCACGCGCGCCTCGTGGAACTGCCCGATATTGCGCGAGGTCAGAAAGGTGACGCTGTCTGCCGCCCCCTGCGCCTGCATCTCATCCGCCAGCCAGGCATCGACATCCAGCTCGGGCGGCAGATCGGCGTTGCGCACCTCGCGCCACAGGATGCGGCGCGCCGGCACCAGGCCGGGACGGTGGGGTGCCCAGCTTAGCACCTGCATCTCGCACCCGAGGTCGAAATCCAGCCACGGCCGGCGCAGCGTCACGCGGCTCATTCAATCACCTCGAGCGGCTGGTAGACCGGGCCGCTGTCAGTCTGGGCATACCATGCGGTGATGCCGAACACCTCTGACAGGCGCTCGGGCGTCATCACCTGCGCCGGCGGGCCATCGGCGACCAGGCCGCCGCCCCCCAGCAGGATCAGCCGGGTGCAATGGCGCACCGCCAGCCCCAGATCGTGCATCGACACCAGCACCGAGCGGCCCTGCTCTGCCAGCGCGGCAAAGGTGTGCATGGTGGCGATCTGGTGCGCCGGGTCGAGCCCGGCAATGGGTTCGTCCGCCAGCAACAGCGGCGTATCCTGCGCCAGCGCCCGGGCGATCAGAACGCGTGCCTGCTCGCCCCCCGAAAGATGGGTGGCGGCGCGGTGGCGCAACCCGCACAGATCCATCCGTTCCAGTGCCGCATCGACCCTTTCTCGGTCGGCGGCATCGGGCGCGCCCGTGCGCCCCAGATGTGGCGTGCGCCCCAGCATCACCACGGTTTCCACCGTCACCGGCCAGGCGATCTCTCGCGATTGCGGCAGCCAGGCGACCTGGCGCGCGCGCTGCGCGGGCGTCAGCCCGGCCAGCGAACAGGCCCCCCGATAGGGCAACAGCCCCAACACCGCGCGCATCAGCGTGGTCTTGCCCGCGCCGTTGGGGCCGATCAGGCCGACCAGCTCACCCTCGCCAATGGAAAAGGACACATCGCGCAGGATGTCGCGCCCACGCAGGCACACGCCGAGGTCCGCAACGCTCAGCAGGGTCATATCCGCTCCCTCCGCAGCTTGAGGATCAGGTGCAGGAACAGCGGCGCCCCCACCAGCGCCGTCAGCACCCCCAGCTTGAGGTCGCGTGCAGGCAGGATCACCCGCACCATAATGTCGGCGGCCAGCACCATCGCCGCGCCGCCCAGCCCCGAAGCCCAGAGCAACCGCGAGGGATGCGCGCCCACCAGCGGGCGCAGGATATGCGGGACCACCAGCCCGACAAAGCCGATTGACCCCGCCACCGCCGTGGCCGACCCCACCACCAGCGCGGTGCCCAACACCACAGTCAGCCGCAGCCGGTCGATGCCGATCCCCATCGCGCGGGCCGCATCCTCGCCCAGCGTCAGCGCGTCAAGCCCGCGCCCCAGCCCCGCCAGCAGCGCCCAGCCGGCCAGGGTAAAGGGCAGCGCCAGCCAAAAATGCGTCATCGACCGGTCGGCGAGCGAGCCCATCATCCAGAACACGATTTCGTTCGCGGCATAGGGATTGGGCGACAGGTTCAGCACCAGCGAACTGATCGCCGCCGCCAGCGCCGCTATCGCGATCCCGGCCAGGATCAGCGTCAGCGACGTGCCGCGCGGCCCCGCCAGCGCCACCAGCAGCCCGACCCCGACCAGCGCACCCACGAGCGCCGCCAGCGGCAGCGCCAGCGCGAATGCCGCCGCCGCGCCCGTGTACATCGCCAGGATCGCGCCCAGCGCCGCCGACCCCGACACGCCGATCAGTCCCGGCTCGGCCAGCGGGTTGCGCAGGTACCCCTGCATCGCCGCCCCCGCCAGCCCCAGGCTGGCCCCGATCATCGCCGCCAACAGTGCCCGCGGCAGCCGGATTTCCCGCATCACCAGCGTCACCGGGCCACCATCGTCCCACAGCAGGGCCTTGAGGCTTTCCATAACCCCGATATCTGCCGGCCCGGTCACCAGCGACACCACGAACAGCGCCGCCGTCAGCAGGCACAATATCAGCGTCAGCCGCATTACTGCCCCTGCCCCGTCATCTGTTTCCGCAGCTCGGCCAGTTCCTCGATCGCGCGCAGGATGTGGGGCGTGCCACACACCCAGTCGGTATCTGTCATCGTGGCGCCCTGGCGGTACTGGCGCAGCGCCTCGACCACCGGGTGGGTCAGGATCTCCTCTGACCGGGACGCGCCCGGATAGGCCCGCCCGGTGATCAGCAATTCCGGCTCGGACATCGCCAGCACCTCCAGCGGCATGTTCATCCCGGCGGTATAGCCCCTGGCGGTAGCGGCGTTGACGAACCCCGCCGCCAGCAGCATCTGCCCTGCCAGCGTCTGGTCGCCGGTGGTATAGCCGTTAGCGTAGTATAGCACCGCGCTGGGGCGGCGGGCGACCTCGGCCCGCAGCGCCGCCAGCCTTGCGTCGAACTCGGCCAGCATCGCCTTCGCTTCGGCCTCCCGGTGCAAAACCTCGCCCATCCGGGTGATCGTCTGGCGCACGTCCTGCAGCGATCTGGACGGCTCGAACAGTTCTACCCGCATTCCCAGCCGCCGCAGCATCGAAACGGTGGCGCGCGCGGTATAGGTGCCGGCAAGCACCAGGTCCGGCCGCATCAGATAGACTTCTTCGGCCAGCGCATGGTTGATGACGTAGTTCCGGGCCTCGTCCACCATGGCCGAAGATCCGGGATCGAGCGCCACATCCGACACCGACAAAAGCTGCCGCTCATCGGCCAGCATCATCGCCAGTTGATCGGTGCACAGGTTGATCGACACAACCCGTTCAGGCCGGGGCGTTTCCGCCCCGGCCTGCATCGCTGCCGTGGCCAAGGCCAGGCAGCAGGCGGCTATGAGCCTACCAATTCGCATCAAACCCGACATAGATCGTGCGATCCCGCCCGGCATAGCCCCAGACATCCGAATAACTCTCGTCCAGCAGGTTCTCGACCCGCAGCGTGGCGTCGACCGCATCGGTCACGGCAAAGCGCGCGGACAGATTGACCAGGGTGTAGTCGGGCAGCTTGGCCGGGGTGAAGGGCGGGAAATACCGGTTGTCGGTATTGTCGGCCACATGCCGGATATCCGCCGACACCGAGGCGCGGCCGTCAGAGGTGCGCGCGGTGACGCCCAGGCCCAGCTCGTGCTTGGGGCGGCGCGCCTCGACCGTGCCATTCGGGTTCTTGGCGTCGAGATAGGTATAGGACAGCCGCAGGTCGACCAGGTCGGTCGCGGCAAAGCTGCTTTCGACCTCGACCCCCTCGCGATGGCTGGTGCCAACCTGGTTGGCAAAGGTGAAGGTGCCAGGCCCGGTCGGCACGTCGATGATCTCGTTTTCGAGCCTTTCGTTGAAATAGGTCACGTCGATAAGGCCGCGCCCGTCCATGAACGGCACCTCGACCCCGATGTCATAGCTTTCGTTCTCTTCGGGCCGCAGGTTGGGGTTGCCGGTATAGCCGAACGCGGCGGCAAACAGGTCGAAATAGGTCGGGTTGACCACGCCGGTCCCGGCCGAGGCATGCAGCCGCACGCCGTTGTCAAATGCATAGGAGGCCGCGAGGTTCCAGGTGGTGGCGTCAGAGAAAACGCTGTTGTCCTCGAACCGCACACCGGCCTGCACGTCCAGCCCGTTGGCGAAACTGCCCCGATATTCCAGCGCGATCGCGTCCGAGTCGCGCTTGTAAAGCAGGTTGGTGCTGCTGCTGTCCTGCTCGTGCTCCAGCAGCAGGTTGATCAGGTGCGCGGCCGATGCGGCCGCACCGTCCAGCCCCACCCCCAGGCGGTATTTGTAGGCCTCGGTCCGGGTCTTGACCGGCGCGCCGCCATTGTAGCGGTCTTCGTTCTCGGTCAGCTCATAGGTCAGGCGATGCACCGCGCGGCCATCGAACATCTCGTGCTCGGCAAAGGTGCTGAAGGTCGTCTCGTCGCGCGATGCGAACTGGGTGGGATCGTCGAAGATATAGGTCGCCGCGTCCACCGCCACCCAACTGGTCGAATCGAATTCGTAATGTTCGTCCGATCGGCGCAGGTTGAAGCCCAGCGTCACGCTGTCGCCCAGCCGGATGTCGCCCTTGAGGATTGCGGTAACGCGGTCGGTCCGATCCCGTTCGCCATTGTCGCCCGAGAAATCCCAGCCGGCATCATGGTTGTCGGAAAGGCTGAACGACAGCCCCCCGCGCGCACCTCTGACCGAGGCAAAGGCCGACGAGGTGTTGCTGCCGTGGGTGCCCGCCTCGAAGGATGCGCCGTATTCGGTGCCCTCCTTGCCGGTGCGGGTGATGATGTTGATCACCCCCGCCGATGCGTTGGAGCCGTAATAGACCGATTGCGGCCCGCGCAGCACCTCGATCCGCTCGATATTGGCGGTGTCGAGACCGCTGAGGATATACTGGCCGTCGCCGCCCGCGGCCTCGACCCCGTCGATCAGGATCAGCGTGTGGTTGGCCTCGGCCCCGCGGATGCGGACCTCGGTATAGTTGCCGCCCGAGCTGCTGATTGCCAGCCCCGGCACCGTGCGCAGCGCGTCCTGCACCGTGGCGATGCCGCGCTCCTTGATCTCTTCGCCGGTCATCACCGTGACCGAACGGCCGTAACCGGCGGCCTCGACCGGGCTCAGCCCGCCCGAGACGATGATCGGGTCCAGCTCGATGGCCTCTTCGGCCACGGCTGTCTGTGTGAAAATGGTCGTAACGCCGGCAATTGCCGCCAAGATCGAGTGTTTCATGTTCCCATCCCTCCGTTCGCGCCTTGGCGCGAAAGACTTGTTGTCTGCCTGCGGAGGAAGGACCTTCGCAGACGGTGAAGATGTCACCACAACGGAAGGTCCGTTGCCCGAGATGCCCCTAGCATCCGGACAGGGTGATCACTTCGGCAGGTCTCCTGACTTGCGGGTCGTCGCGTTGCCGGGTCTTCCCACCATGACGGGCATGGCAGTGACTTTGGTCCGACTTCGCTCGCCGCATACAGTTGCGGGGGCAGTCTCGGAATTGGCGCCTCAGAGGCGCCGCACCGTGTTCCCTATTATCCGGACGGCGAACCGCCCGGGCCGAAGCAAGGTCGTCCTAGCTTAGTTTTCGGATGTGTGAAAGGCAAAATGCGACACGGTGCGGATGCACCCCGCCAGCCCAGGCGGCCGGCGGGGGCGCGCGCCCTGTCAGCCGCGCACCGACTGCGCGCGCGGATAGCGGCACAGGAACCGCACCCGCAGGATCAGCACCCAGACCACGACCGCCACAACCTGGTGCGCGATCGCCAGCTGCCACGGCGCGGCATAAAGCACCGTCGTGATCCCCAGCACCACCTGCGCGATGATCGCGACAAAAACCACCGAAAAGGCCGCGCGCGTGCGCTCATGCGCGCTGCGCCGTCCCCGCAGCCAGAACATCACCGCATAGAGCAGCACCAGGTAGCCCACGATCCGGTGGATGAACTGCACGAAGCCCGGGTTTTCGAACAGGTTGCGCCAGCCCAGGTCGGGCATCCAGAAATCCACCGGCAGAAAACCCCCTGCCATCAGCGGCCAGTCGGTAAAGGTGCGGCCCGCGTCTATCCCGGCGACCAGCGCGCCGATGAGGATCTGCAGGAATACAAGGTGCAGCATCCCCGTGGCCATCCCGAAAAGCGGGCGTTCCTGCATGCGGCGCGCCTGCATCAGGTCGCGTTCCTCGCGCCCCAGCGTAAAGACATACCACGCGATGAACCCGAGGATGACAAAGGCCAACCCCAGATGCGTGGCCAGCCGATAGGACGCCACCGCCGTCATCTGCCCGCCTAGGCCAGAGGCCACCATCCACCAGCCGATAGCCCCCTGTGCACCGCCCAGCGCACCGACCAGCAGCAGCCGCCCCGACCAGCCCGGCGGCATCTTGCGCAGCGCCAGAAAGCCGAAAAACCCCAGCGCCCAGACCAGACCTATCGCCCGGCCCAGCTGGCGGTGGCCCCATTCCCACCAGTAGATCGACTTGAACTCGCCCAGGGTCATGCCCTTGTTGACCAGCTCGTACTGCGGAATGGTGCGGTACTTGGCGAATTCCTCCTGCCAGTCGGCCTCGTTCATCGGCGGCAGTGCGCCGGTGACCGGACGCCATTCGGTGATCGACAGCCCGCTATCGGTCAGCCGCGTCAGCCCGCCGACGGCGATCATCACCATCACCATGGCGAAAAGCACCACCAGCCAGACCCGCACCGCGCCGCGCGCCCCGCGCCGGCCGCTGTCGATCATGCCGCCCTGCGGCTGGCTGGGCACTGTTGCGCCCTCGCCCACCTCTTCGAACACGCTGCGCTTGCCGCTCATGCCTTGCCCTCCGCTCTGCCGTGGCGCAGGTTAGTGCGCCCGCCTGCCCCCTTCAACCTTAGCCGTCGCGCTGCTTCCAGCGGACCATCTGCCGCAGCACCCCGTGCAGCATGCGCACATCCGCCTGCGTCAGCGGCATACGGCTCCACATGTTGCGCAGGTTGGTGCGCATGCTCTCGGCCTTGGTCTCGGGGAAAAAGAACCCGGCCTCCTGCATCTGCGCCTCGTAGTGATCCGCCAGCCTCTCAACCTCCTGGTGCGATGCCCAATCGGCCCGGGCCATGTCGGTGCGCTCGGCCACCACATCAGCCGTGGCCCTGCGCCATTCATAGGCCAGCAGCAGCACGCATTGCGCCAGGTTGAGACTGGCGAAATCCGGGTTTACCGGCACGGTGACGACGGCGTTGGCGCAGGCCACGTCGGCGTTTTCCAGCCCCGCCCGTTCGGGGCCGAACAGCACCGCCACCCGTTCGCCGGCGGCGACCCGCCTTGCGGTTTCGGCCATCGCGCGCTCGGGCGAAAAGACCGGCTTGGTCAGGCCGCGCATCCGCGCGGTGGTGGCGATGACGAAATGACAGTCCGCAACCGCGCCGGCCAGGTCATCCGCCAGCAGCGCCTCGTCCAGCAGCCGGCCGGCACCGCTGGCCATTGCAACCGCCTGCGGGTTGGGCCATCCGTCACGCGGCGCCACCAACCGCATCCGGTCGAGCCCGAAATTCAGCATCGCGCGCGCCGCCGCACCGATGTTCTCGCCCATCTGCGGGCGCACCAGCACAAAGGCGGGCTGAGGGGTCTCGTAAGGCATTCGCCTGCTCCCGTTCGGATCGCCGCCTCTTACCCCCCGCCCCGGCGGCTGAAAACCCCGCTGCTTCTTTCTGGTCGAAAATACCCATGCGCGCGCCGGTGGACATGGCCGCGCTTTCCTCGGTATTAGGGGCGGCACATCCGCGCCAAGGAGCCCAGAAATGGCCCAGCCAGAGCAGCCCCAGATCTATCTGCTGACCCCGCCCGAAATTTCGCCGGGCAGCTTTCCCGACGCGCTGGCGCGGGTGCTGGACGCGCACGAGGTCGCGTGCCTGCGCCTGGCGCTTTCGACCCGCGACGAGGACACCCTGTCGCGCGCCGCCGACGCCTGCCGCGAGGTGGCCCATGCCCGCGACATCGCGGTGGTGATCGACACCCACATGGTCCTGGCCGAGCGGCTGGGTCTAGACGGCGTACACCTGACTGACGGCGCGCGCAGCGTCCGCGCCGCGCGCAAGGCGCTGGGGCCCGACGCGGTGGTCGGCGCCTTCTGCGGCACGTCGCGCCACCAGGGCATGACAGCGGGCGAGGCCGGCGTCGACTACATCTCTTTCGGCCCGGTGGGGGACACCGCCCTTGGCGACGGCACGCGCGCCGAACGCGACCTGTTCGAATGGTGGTCGCAGATGATCGAACTGCCGGTGGTGGCCGAGGGCACACTGGACGAGGCGCTGATCCGCGATCTGGCCCCGGTGACCGACTTCTTTGCCATCGGCACCGAGATCTGGAACACCGACGACCCGGCGGCGGCGCTGGGGCGGCTGGCCGCCGCGATGCGCTGAGGCATCAGCCGGCAAGCTGGCGTTCAGGCGGCATGCCGGCGCGCACGGCCTCCTCCAGCTGCCGCGCCAGCGCCTTGCGGCCGTCAAAATCCGCCACGCGGACGGCGGGATGATAGACCAGCCGCACCGCGCCGTTGCGCCGGGCCGACAGCACCTGCAACAGGTGTGGCCCCAGGTCCATGTCGCCCCACCAGCCGTAAAAGCGCGGGTCCTGGCCCGGCGGGGCCTCGTAGACGACAGTCACCGGCTGGATATGGGTCCTGTCACGCAGGCTGTCGCTGAAAAACGCCTCGAAAAGTGTTGATTTGAATGGCAAAACCCGCATTCCGTCGGTCGATGTACCCTCGGGAAAGAACAACAGCTTGTGCCCCGCCGACAGGCGTTCCTCGAATATCCGGCGCTGGGTGTGCGCCTGCCGGGGATCGCGCGCAATGAAAACCGTCCCGACCAGCCGCGCCAGGAACCCGATGACGGGCCAGCGCGCGACCTCGGCCTTGGAGACGAAATAGACCCGCTTGCGGGCGTTGAGCGCCGAAATATCCAACCACGAGGCATGGTTGGCCACCACCGCACCGGGCTGTTTCATCTGCTCGCCCACCACCTCGTGGCGCATGCCCAGCACGGTGAACAACAGCCGGCTGGCCGCCTGGGTGACATAGGGGGTCCAGGGCCGGGCCGCGCCGAAAAGCGGCCGTTCCACCAATCGCAGCAGCATCACGACCACGGCCCCCAAACCATAGATCGCCGCCAGCGCACCGCCCCGCAGAACCACTCGCGCCCAGCCCGCCGGCGTGACTCTGGGCGGGGGCATCTTCTGCTCTGGTGACCAGGTAAAGTTCACCCCGCAAGGCCCTTGGTATAAATGTTTTTCTGCGTCTTGCTCAGGCGTTCCGTATCCATGACAAGGCAGATGTCGGTGGTGTTGAAGGCGTGGTCGACAAAGGCCCCGTCGCCGACGAAACCACCCAGCCGCAGATAGGCCTTGATCAGGGCTGGCACCTGCAGCATCGCGGCGCGGCGGTCGATCTCGGCATCGGGCAGCAGGTTCAGTGCCTGGTAATGCCCCGGCAGCGCCCGTACGCGCAGTTCCTCCGGCGCCAGGTGACGGTGATGCAGCAGCGACAGCGGTTGCGCCAGCGCCTGCGGGTCGGTGCCATGAAAGCTGGCCACCCCGAACAAGATTTCTATTTCGTTTTCAACGATATAGCGCGCCAGCCCCTGCCACATATGATACATCGCCGCGCCGCCGCGATACTCCGGCGCAAGGCAGGACCGGCCCAACTCCATCAGCCGTCGGCCGGACCGCTTGAGCACGCCCAGGTCGTATTCGTCCTCGGAATAGAACTGGCCGGCGCGCGCGGCCTGATCGTCGCGCAGCACCCGGTAGACGCCGACCACGACGCCATCCCTTTCGGCATCGGTCAGGATCAGGTGATCAAAAAAGGGGTCGAAACGATCGCGTTCCAGCCGCGCGTCGTGATCGACCATCGGCCCGTCGCCGCCCAGTTCGGCCACGAACACCTCGTAACGCAGCCGTTGCGCGGCACGCAAATCAGTCGGGCATTCCACCCGTCTGACGCTGAAGCGCTCGGCACCGGCCGTCATCGCAAGCCCCTTCTCATTCCCCTGGCCTGCGGTCTTAAGCCGCACGGTTCAGGATGGCAACGCCGGCCCGCGCGGGATGACTGACAACCCGGGGTTGTGTTAATCCTTCATTAACCAAAATCATGATTCAGTCACCGGAATCAACCCGATACGAGAGCCATCAATCACCACCTTGCCCGCCTCCTGGAAATTGACCGTGATCTTGCCGCCGATATTCGATTGCACCTGCCCCGTGCCCCAATCGGGCTGGCCCGGATGGCGCACCAGCATCCCGGGTTCGAGAAATTCGTTGAGGTCGGTCATGGCCGCTGCGTCCCCGAAAGAGGTTTCACTTGCCCCATCCTAACGACAGGATCGCCGCGCTGATAGGCGCGCGCATATGCCACGACCTGATCAGCCCCGTGGGCGCTATCGGCAACGGTCTGGAACTGCTGGAATTGTCGGGCCAGGCCGCGACGCCCGAATTGTCGCTGGTCGCCGCCAGCGCGGCCGACGCATCGGCCCGTATCCGGCTGTTTCGGCTGGCCTTTGGCGATGCCGGCACGGGCCAGCCCGTCACCGGGCACGAGGTCGTCGAGATCCTTTCGGCGGTTCATGGCACCGGCCGCATTTCGGTGGAATGGCAGCCCCCGGGCGATTCCCCCCGAACCGCGGTCGAGGCGGTGCTGCTGGCCCTGCTTTGCGCCGAAACCGCCCTGGCAGGCAGCGGGCGCATCACCGTCACCTGCACGGACGGGCGCTGGCGCGTTCATGCCGCGGCGGATCGTCTCAGCCCCGATCCGGCGCTGTGGAACATGCTTGACGGTGCGGCCCCGCCGGACCGGATCGCACCGGCGGCGGTGCAGTTCCTGCTGCTGCCGGGCGCCTGCGCTGTTGCGAACATGAACCTTGCCGTTCAGCATGCTGAAAACGAACTGGAAATCCGGCTCTAGCCCCGGGTCGTGCCGTCGCCCTCGACCAGGTATTTGAAGCTGGTCAACTGCTCGACCCCGACCGGGCCGCGCGCATGCAGTTTGCCGGTGGCGATGCCGATCTCGGCCCCCATTCCGAATTCGCCCCCATCGGCAAACTGGGTCGAGGCGTTGCGCATCAGGATGGCGCTGTCGAGTTCGGCAAAGAACCGCGCCGCGGCCTCGTCATCCTCGGTGATGATGCAGTCGGTATGCTGGGAATGATACTTGCGGATATGAGCGATGGCGTCGTCAATGTCGTCAACCAGCCGGGCGGCGATGATACTGTCGAGGTATTCACGCCCCCAGTCGCCCTCTTCCGCCGCGCTGGTGCCGGGGATGGCCTGCAGTTCGGCATCGGCGCGCACCTCGACCCCGGCGTCGATCAGCGCCCGGATCAGGCCCTGCCCGATGGTGTCGGCGACCGAGCGGTGGATCAGCAGGCATTCGGCGGCGCCGCAGATGCCCGGGCGCCGGGTCTTGGCATTCATAACCACGCGCAGCGCCTTTTCGGGGTCGGCGGCGGCGTCGACATAGATGTGCACGATCCCCTCGAGATGGGCAAAGACCGGCACCCGCGCTTCGGCCTGAACCAGCCCGACAAGCCCCTTGCCGCCGCGCGGCACGATCACGTCGATGGTGTCGGTCATGGTCAGCATCTCGCGCACCGCCGCGCGGTCGCGCGTGGGCACCAGTTGAATCGCATCTTCAGGCAGGCCGGCGGCGCGCAACCCCTCGACCAGGCAGGCATGGATTGCGGCCGAGGAAAGATAGCTTTCCGAACCGCCGCGCAGGATCACCGCGTTGCCCGATTTCAGGCACAGCGCACCGGCGTCGGCGGTGACGTTGGGGCGGCTTTCATAGATCACGCCGATGACGCCCAGCGGCGTGCGCACGCGGCGGATATGCAGGCCCGAGGGCATATCCCATTCCGCCATCACGGCACCGACCGGGTCATCCTGCGCGGCGACGGCACGCAGCCCCTCGACGATGCCGCGAATGCGCGTCTCGCTCAGGCTCAGGCGGTCGATCATCGCGTCGGACAGCCCCTTGTCGCGGCCAAAGGCGAGGTCTTTCTCGTTGGCCTCGATGATGTCTTCCCGGCGCGCCCATACGGCGTCGGCGGCGGCCTCGAGCGCGTGGCGCTTGGTCTCGGCGCTGGCGGTGGCAAGCGTGGCGGCGGCGGCCCGTGCGCGGGCGCCGATATCGGCCATCAGGGCGGGAATGTTATCGATGTCCTTCATCGAAGGCTCCTTTCGGGAAAGGCGGGCGCAGGCGATACCAGATTATCACGATGCATGTTCAGAACGCCATATCGTCGCGGTGGATGAGCGGCCCGCGCGGCGGGTATCCCAGCACCGACTCTATCTCATCGGTTCGCAACCCCTTGATCCGCTCGGCATCCGTCGCGTCATAGCGGGTCAGCCCGTGACCCAGAACATGCCCGTCGGGTCCGGCCACCTCGACCGGATCGCCACGGCGGAAACTGCCCGAAACCGCACTCACCCCGGCGGGTAGCAGGCTCTTGCCGTGCTCCAGCGCTGCAACCGCGCCGGCGTCGACATTCACCCGGCCCCTGGGCTTCATCGCGGCAATCCACGCCTTGCGCTTTTGCTGCGGGTCGCCTTGCGCCAGAAACCACGTCGCCGGCGCGCCGTTTGCCAGCTTTTCCAGCGGGTTGAGGGCCATTCCCAATGTGATCGCCATGTCGCAGCCGGCGGCGGTGGCAGTGCGTGCGGCCATCAGCTTGGTCTTCATGCCGCCCTTTGACAGCCCCGATCCGGCGTCGCCCGCCATCGCCTCGATCTCGGGCGTGATACGTTCGATGATGTCGAAACGCCTGGCATCCGGGTCCTGCGCGGGGTTGCCGGAATAGAACCCGTCGACATCGCTGAGCAGGATCAGCCGGTCGGCACCAGCCGTCACCGCCACCTGCGCCGCAAGGCGGTCATTGTCGCCATAGCGGATCTCGTCGGTGGCGATGGTGTCGTTTTCATTGACGATGGGCACGACACCAAGGGCGACAAGCTGTTCCAGCGTCGCGCGGGAATTGAGATAGCGCCGCCTGTCGGCGCTGTCCTCAAGCGTCACCAGCACCTGCGCCGCGCGCAGCCCATGCGCCCTGAGCGCCTGCTCATAGGCGTGGGCCAGCTGGATCTGCCCCACCGCCGCAGCCGCCTGGCTTTGTTCCAGCGTCAGCTCATGCCCCGGCAGGCCAAGCGCCGCGCGCCCCAGCGCGATGGACCCCGACGACACCAGAATAACATCCGCCCCGCGCGCCCGCAGCCCGGCCACATCCGCCGCCAGCGCCGCCAGCCATTCGGCCCGCAAGGCGCCGGTCGCGCGATCGACCAGCAGCGCTGAACCGATCTTGACGACGATGCGCCGTGCCTCGTTCAGGGACGCCACGGTTCCGCCTCGTTACTCTCGGCCGCCTGCGACGCGCGGTGCTGGTCGATGCACGCCCTGAGCGCGCGCAGCACCTCGGGCACGCCCTCACCCGAAACCCCCGACATCAGCATCACCGGCGTACCGGCCGCTGCTTCCAGTTCTTCGCGCAGGAAGGTGCGTTCTTCGTCGTCGAGCGCGTCGATCTTGTTCAGCACGGTCACCCGCGGCTTTTGCGCCAGCACCCCGCCATAAGCCTCCAACTCGCCGATGATGGTCTGGTAATCCTCGATCAACGTGCCGGATGTGCCATCAATCAGGTGCAGCAGCACCGAACAGCGTTCGACATGACCCAGGAATGTGTCGCCCAGCCCCCTGCCCTCATGCGCGCCCTCGATCAGGCCGGGAATGTCGGCAACGACGAATTCCCTGCCATCCACCCCCACGACGCCCAGGTTGGGATGCAGCGTGGTAAAGGGATAATCAGCGACCTTGGGCCGCGCGTTCGATGTGGCGGCCAGAAAGGTGGACTTGCCCGCATTGGGCAGCCCGACCAGACCGACATCGGCAATCAGCTTGAGCCGCAGCCGTATCGTGCGCTCGACCGCTTCCTGCCCCGGATTGGCCCGGCGCGGGGCCTGGTTGGTGGCGGACTTGAAATGCAGGTTGCCCCAGCCACCATTGCCGCCGCGCGCCAGCAGCACGCGTTCGCCCGGCACGGTCATGTCCGCGATCAGGGTTTCGCCATCCTCTTCCAGTATCTCGGTACCCACCGGCACCCGCAGCACGATATCCTCGCCGCTGCGCCCGGTGCGCTGGCTGCCCATGCCCGGGCGGCCGTTCTCGGCAAAGAAGTGCTGCTGGTAGCGAAAGTCGATGAGCGTGTTCAGCCCCTCGACCGTCTCGGCCCAGACCGAGCCCCCGTTGCCGCCGTCACCGCCATCAGGGCCGCCGAATTCGATGTATTTTTCGCGGCGAAAGCTGACGCAGCCCGCCCCGCCGGCGCCAGACCGGATATAGACCTTGGCGAGATCGAGGAATTTCATGCGCTTTCCTTACGCCAGTGGTCGAAACGCCTCAATCCTCAATCGAGATTGCGGCTGTAGGTCCATGTGGGAACCGTGGCGCCACGCGCCACGGAAAATGCCTCGGCATCGCCGAGATAGCGAAAACCGCATTTGGTCAGCACGCGGGCCGATGCGGCGTTGTCCTGAAACACGGTGGCAAAGACGGTGTTGCAGCCGCGCGGGTTCGCGGTGACCAGCGCGGCAACCGCGTCTGATGCGACCTGCCCGTTCCAGAACGCCGGCGCCACCCAGAAACCAACCTCGCCCTGCTCGCGGTCGAGTTGCTTGAGCGAGATCACCCCCATCAGCTCGGCCCCGCCGGCGGCGGTGGCATCCATCGCCCAGACGTCGTCGTCCCGATCAGGGGCGCAGGCACGGGTAATGAATGCCTCGGCCGCACCCGGCGGATAGGGGTGCGGGATCGACGAGGTCATGCGCGCCACCCGTTCATCGCCTGCATAAAGGCTGATCAGCCCGGTATCGGACACGCGCAGCGGGCGCAGCACGAAACGCTCGGCCTCGATCACCGGCTGGTTGACGACAACATCCATCTTCATCTGCCTCTCTCCCCTGCGGTTACCGGGGACTGCCCCGGCATCTCCTGTCCTCCCGACATCATGTCGGGCGCCTCCCCCGCGCCCGCAAGACCCCGTAACAGAAAAGGGACCGGCGATTTCGCCGATCCCCCTGATGTTTCAAGAACCTCTTAAGGTCGGCTTACTCGGCGGCCTCCGCCATCGGCATGACCGATACAAAAGTGCGGCCCTTGAGGCCCTTGCGGAAGGTCACGGCGCCTTCGGTCACGGCAAAGAGGGTGTGATCCTTGCCCTGGCCCACGCCATCGCCCGGCCAGAACTTGTTACCGCGCTGACGCACGATGATGTTGCCGGGGATCACGGACTCGCCGCCATATTTCTTGACGCCAAGGCGCCGGCCGGCTGAGTCGCGGCCGTTGCGCGAGGAACCGCCTGCTTTCTTGTGTGCCATTTCGTCTCTCCTGTCTCGCCGGACTACTTAGCCATTTCTTTGGCTTGTTCAATCCATTCGGGTTTGACCTTGACCGCCTCGAACGTGTCCGCGTCCAGCTTGGCCAGTTGGGCATAGGTGGTCACGCCGGCCTCGTTGAGCTTTTTCTCAGCCGCCGGACCGATGCCGGTGATGAGCTTCAGATCGTCGGCGGAAACGGTTGCTTCGGCCTTCTTGGGCTCTGCCTTCTTCGGTGCGGCCTTTTCGGCGGCGGCCTTCTTGGGGGCCTCGGCCTTGGCCGGCTTCGCAGCTTTCGGCGCCGCGACCGAACCAGCGCCCAGCGCTGCCTTGACGCCCGTCTTGTCGGCGCCATTTTCCAGGATCTCGGTCACGCGCAACAGCGTCAGTTGCTGGCGGTGGCCCTTGGTCCGCTTGGAGGAATGCTTGCGCCGGCGGCGCACGAAGTGGATGACCTTGTCACCCTTGATCTGATCGACGATCTCGGCCTGCACGGCGGCGCCATCGACGAACGGCGCTCCGATCACAGGGGTGTCGCCGCCCAGCATCAGAATCTCGTTGAACTGAACCTTTTCGCCGGCATCCGCAGCAAGTTTTTCAACCGTCAGCGTGTCGCCGGGTTGAACCTTGTACTGCTTGCCACCGGTCTTGAGGACCGCAAACATGCCAAATCTTCCTTGTTCTCCCGCATCCTGTGGCCCCCGGAATGGGTGTTTTGGGGTCAATGCCCCGCCTCGGACAGCGCGCCCCGGTCAGGGCGTAATGATACCATCCCCGCGCAGGGCCTTGCCCCGCCGGGAAATGCGCTTATCGGGGCAAAGCGTGGGCAAGTCAAGGGGGCAAACGGCGCGCTTTCGGCGTCACAATTCCTGCCCGCGCATGTGCTGGGCCAGGGCCCGGCCGACCAGATAGGACAGCTCTTCATAAAGCTGGTCATAGCTGGCGAACAGCGCCGAATTCAGCGCCCGCCCCTCGGGCGAGCGCCACAGCGCGACGTAGCGGTCAAGGTCGTCGCCCGCAAGCGGGCTGTAGGCGGTCAGCAGGTAGCCGCCCAGCCATATCCGGCTGTCTTGCCGCACGGTTTCCGCCTGCGACCAGACATCGCGCAGCATCTCGTCCTCGCCCAGATCCCAGGCACCGCCATCGGCCAGCCCGCGATAGAGCATGAGGTTGGAATTGAGTATTCCGCTGACATTGCGCTCTACCAGGTCGCTGTCGGCGATCAGGGCGTCGATCCGGGCGGCGATATCCGCCCCCTCCTGCACCAGTTCGCCATAGCGGTCCTTGGCCACCTCCTCGATCTCGGGGTCGAGAAAGGCCTCGCGCGCGGAAAGTTCCAGTGCGACCACCCGCTCGCCGAGCGGCGTGTCGAAAAACGCCAGCAAGGGCGCCAGGTCGATACCCTGCAATTCGCGCACCAGGCTGGTTTCGACGATGTCCTGCATGCGCGCGGTGTCGTAAAGCCGGTCAATGCGCGCCTGCCAGCCCTTCTGATCCAGGTCCGGCATCATCTCGCGCCCCAGATCGGCGCCATAAACCAGCCCCTCGCGCCGCATGATCGCAATCGTATCGGCCACCCGCAGCACGGTCATCAGCCGCTCTGCCTGCGGCGCGCGCTGGGCCGTGGCGGGCGGCACAAGCGCCAGCATCACGGCCAGAAACGCCAGCATGGAAACAAGGGCAAGGGGGCGAACCGGCACGGCGATTTCCTTTCATTCGTGGGCCTGAACCCGAGTCTAGGGGCTTTCTTGCGCCAAACAATGCAAAAGCCTCTTGTCTCGATCAGAAAAGGCCATTACACGCGGCCTCCAGACCCCGCGGAGAGGTGCCGGAGTGGTCGAACGGGGCGGTCTCGAAAACCGTTGATCCTTCACGGGATCCCAGGGTTCGAATCCCTGTCTCTCCGCCACTTACCCTTGAGAAACCGTTCTCCCGATCCGGCTGCGGCCGGATTTTTCCGTTGTTTTTGAGGGTTATGCGGGTGGGGCTATTCACCTGCCTCGCGGTCGACCGGGCAGGACGCGGTCTCTGATGGCCGGTACTCTCCCATTCCATGAACTTCCGACCGGTAATCCCCCGGGTAATCCCCTCCATGCGGCCGATGAAAACGTCGTCAAGCATCCGCCGCAGGTATCTCTGTTGCGCAGATAGGTGCGCGAGTTTGGATCAAGCGGCCCAGGCGCTTTCCCTGGCAAAGGCCAATTGAAACCTGATCCTTGGGAAAGAGGCCGAACGCACCGGTCTTGTCACGATGGCGGCGCCGGACGAGGTGCTGACGACCGCGATCGAGACTGCGACCGAACTGGCAAACGGGGCCACCGACGCGATCTCCTGGACGAATTATGCTATGAACACCTGGCTGCGTTCGGCCGGGCCGACTTTCGACACCTCGACAGCACATGCGATGCTGGGTATTTCCGGTCCCGAAATGCGCGAAGGGGGCGCCGCGTATCGCTAACAACGTGTGCCGGATTTCCGCAACACCAAGGCTGGAGGAGAGAGTGATGGAACTGGGACTGACGGACAAGGTGGTACTGGTCACCGGCGCGACCGGCGCAATCGGCAGCGAGATCGCCGACCGTTTCGCCGCCGAGGGCGCCAAGCTCGTCCTCACGGCCCGTGACGCAACAAAGCTCGCCGCGCTAGCCGAAGACCTCAAGCACCGTCACGGTGCGCAAAGTCGCACGATTTCCGCGGACCTTGCCACGAAAGAGGGCTTTGCCTCGGTGACCGAAAACGCGGGGCACATCGACATTCTCGTGAACAATGCTGGCGCCATCCCGGCTGGAAACCTGTTCGACATCTCGATGGAGACCTGGCGAGCGGGGTGGGAGCTGAAGGTCTTTGGCTACATAGCCCTGACAAAGCACTTTCTGAAAACGATGTCCGCTTCGGGCGGCGGGGTTATCGTGAACAGTATCGGCAGCGCCGGGGAAAGCCCGGATTTCGACTATATCTGCGGCTCGACCGGCAATGCGGCGCTCATGGCCTTTACCCGCGCGGTCGGTGGAAAAAGCCTCGACATGGGCGTTCGCGTGATCGGCGTCAATCCCGGCGCGGTCGAGACCGAAAGACTGCGCAACCTGCTCAAGACCCGCGCGACCGAAACATACGGCGACGAGGCAGAATACCGTCGCTTCTTTGACCGTTACCCGTCCGGCCGGCCCGCAAAGGCGACCGAGGTGGCCGACCTGATCGTTTTCGTCGCCTCGGAAAGGAGTGCCTATCTGTCAGGTACGATCCTGACCGTGGATGGCGGCATGGCCTCGCGCAGTTCGCTTTGAAAGAGACTGCAATAGACACGGTATCAACACCGCTTGGGGGCGGCGCCGGCACCCCCCAGCGTATCCTCGCCGATGCGCTCGACGAGAGCGGCAGAAGGAGGCGCCGCACCCGCCTCGTGAGATTCGCACCCAGAGCAAAAACCAACGAGCCGTTTGTGCGCGACTACTGGGAAGAGGTATTTGTCGTGTCGGGCACCCTGACTGACAGCGACGGCATCGTGGCGCGCCCGGCATTGGCGATCTGGCCGTTGACCGAACCCAGCGTAATGATCTGCCCCTAGCCCTGCGCCACCACCTCGGCCCCCGCCTCTGCCAGGTCGCGGACGCAGGCCACGCCGATGCCCCCGGCCCCGCCCCTGACCAGCGCGCGACGCCCCTGCAAGCTCATGAGTTCAGCCGTCTTCCACCCAGCGGAAACAGGAAACACTTGTCGCGCCGGATCATCAGCCACATCGGCTTGCCCTTGGCAGGCAGGAACACATTCGGCACCGTCACCTTGAAGATCGAGCCGTCGTAATCCATGCGGAATTCCACCAGGCTTTCAGACCCCAGGAACCGCGCGCGCTTGACCACCCCGCGCGCCGGTGTGCCCATCTCGATGGTTGGATCGGGGCCACGCCCGTTGCGGTCAAAGTCCAGCTTGACGTGCTGGGGGCGGATCACGATGTCGACCTCGTTGCCCTCATGCACGCCCGGCGCCAGGAACTGGCCAAAGGCGGTTTCCACCAGCGATCCATGCACGCGGCCGCGGATCACGTTGATATCGCTGAAGAACGCCACCGCGTCCCGGTCGGCCGGCGCGTTGTAGATGTTGTAGGGCGCGCCCTCCTGCACGATCTGCCCGTTGCGCATCAGCGCAATCTTGTCGGCCATGCGCATTGCCTCTTCGGGCTCGTGCGTGACCAGCAGCACGGCGGTGTCCTGTTCGCGCAGGATTTCCAGCGTCTCGTCGCGGATGCCGTCGCGCAACCGGTTGTCGAGGCCCGAAAACGGCTCGTCCATCAGCATGATCGACGGCCCTGGCGCCAACGCCCGCGCCAGAGCGACGCGCTGCTGTTCGCCGCCCGACAATTCATGCGGATAGGCGCTGTAATATTGCCCCAGCCCCACCCGTTCCAGCAGGTCGCGCACCCGCCGTTCCACCGTCGCCTTGTCGCCGGACAGGCCGAAACCCACGTTCTCGCTAACCCGCAGGTGCGGGAACAACGCGAAATCCTGGAACATCAGGCCAATGTTGCGCCGCTCGGGCGGGATGCGGAAAATCGTGTCGCAGACCAGCTTGCCATCGACCCAGATTTCGCCGCTGTCCTGCATCTCGACCCCGGCGATCATGCGCAGCGTCGTCGACTTGCCGCAGCCCGACGGCCCCAGCAGGCAGGTCACCTGCCCCGGATGCACCTGCAGCGACACATCATCGACCACCACGCGCCCGCCATAGCGGCGCATCAGGTGCCTGACTTCGAGTCTGGGGGGGGCTGCGCTCAACTGGGCCTCATTGCTGTCTGACGGAATTACTTGGGATTACCCCGGGCAGATATCAATCCCGCCGCGCGGGCGCAAGCGCGCCGCTTACGGGGACGCTTTCAGCGCCTTGTCCAGTTCGGGGCGGAATCGCTGCTCGTAATCGTCGCCCACCAGCGGGCCGATGAACTTGTAAAGCACGGTGCCGTCGCCCCCGATGATGAAGGTCTCGGGCGGGCCGGTCACGCCCCATTCGATGGCCGCGCGCCCGCTCGGGTCAAAGGCGATGCCGGCAAAGGGGTTGCCGTCATCATCGAGATAGCCGTTGGCCTGGGCCTCGGCATCCTTGAAATTGACGCCATAAAGGCGAATGCCCTCTTCGCTCAGGCGGTGCAGCGTGGGGTGCTCGGCGCGGCAGGGCGGGCACCAGCTGGCCCAGAAATTGACCACGCTCACCTCGCCCGCGCGCAGGTCGGCATCATTGAACCCCTCGCGCCCCGGCAGGCTGGCCGCAGGCACCGGCGGGGCCTCGCGCCCGATGAAGGTCGAGGGCAGGTCGTCGGGATTGTCACGCTGCATCCCGAAGAAAAAGAGCGCCGCAAGAGCCGCGAATATCAGCGGCGGCGCGATCATCAGTGGCGATACCCTAGCCATGTGGATTCCTAGTTCGATACATTGAAATCTGGGCGCAACAGAGGTTCGCGCCCGGCCCCGAGGGTGGGCGCCGCTGAACCCGGAACAACGGCGCAGTTGTGAAAGACTGTGCAACAGCTTGAAAGGTATCGATCGTTTCGCGCCCGCCCTGGGGGGCGGGGTCGGGCGCGAACCGGATCGCAAGCGATCCGGTAGAAACTGGTCAATGTCGCGAATTCGAGAGTCAGATGACTAGCCATCTTTTCTCATCTTTCCTTCGATATCCTGCAACTCTTTCCTGACCCGGCGCGCGCGGCGGACGCTGGCCACGGTCAGCACCACCAGCAGCAGCAGCGACACGGCATAGGACGACAGCACCGCCTCGGCGTATTTTCCCAGATCCGGCATCATCCCATCCGCTCCCTCGCCAGCAGCGCGCGCATCCGGCGGGCGCGGATCTCGGTCTGCGTGCGCAGGATCACCAGCGCGACAAAGAACAGCACGAACCCTGCCATCGTCACCACCAGCGGATACCAGAACACGTCTGCCACGTTTTCCTCTCTGTCCAGGCTGAGCGAGGCCCCCTGGTGCAGCCCCTGGTTCCAGAAATTCACCGCGTAGCGGCTGAGCAGCGCGAATACCGACCCGACAAGGCACAATATCGCGGTCAGGTCGGCTGCGGTGTCATCGTTTTCTATCGCGCTCCACAGGGCAATATAGCCCAGGTAGAACAGGAACAGGATCAGGAACGAGGTCAGCCTCGGGTCCCACGCCCACCAGGTGCCCCACATCGGCTGGCCCCAGATTGCGCCGGTGACCAGCGCGATCACCGTCATCACCATGCCGATGGGCGCGGCGGCCCGGGCCGCCAGCGCGCTGACATGGTGGCGTCGCACGATCCACACCAGCGAGGTGACCAGCATCATCAGCCAGATATTGATCGCCATCAGCGCCGAGGGCACGTGCAGATAGATGATCTTGACGGTCGATCCCTGGCGGTAATCCTCAGGCGTGAAAAAGAAACCCCAGATCAGCCCCGCAACCATGCAAAGCCCGGCGAGAACCGAAATCGCGGGCAGCACCCGGTCGGTGGTCTCGATGAATTTCTTCGGGTTGGCGTATTGCCACAACGCGTTGAAGTTCATGCCCGCATTCCCGCCCTCATCGCAGATTGATCCTCAATACCGCAGCCGATGCAAAAGGCAAAAGCGCGATCGTGCCGCAGGTGATACCGGCCAGCATCAACAGCGGCGTGGAATAGTCCAGCCCCTCGGCGCCACGCCGGGCCATTTCGGCCCCGAAGATCAGCGTCGGCATATAAAGCGGCAGCACCAGCAGCGACAACAGCAACCCGCCCCGTTTCAGCCCCACAGTCAGCGCCGCGCCGAAGGTGCCGATCACGCTCAGCGCCGGGGTGCCCAGCAGCAGCGACAGAACCATCGGGCCGTAGCCTGCGGCGGGCAGGCTCAGCAGCAGGGCAAAGACCGGCGAGGCCAGCACCAGCGGCAGCCCCGTCGTCAGCCAATGCGCCAGCGCCTTGACGCTGACAGCCCCCTCCATCGGCAGGGGCGCGGTGGCCAGCAGGTCCAGGCTGCCATCCTCCCAATCCAGAGCGAATATGCGGTCGAGCGACAGCAGGCAGGCCAGCAAGGCGCCCAGCCACAATATGCCGGGCGCGATGGCGGCCAGCAGTTGCGTGCGCGGCCCCACCCCAAAGGGCACCAGCGTCACCACGATCAGGAAAAAGGCCAGGCCAAGGCCAAAGCCCCCGCCAGCCCGCACCGCAAGGCGCAGATCGCGTGCCAGCAGCGCGATCACAAGAACGCCTCGTCAAAATCGTCCAGCTCGGCTGGTCGCGCGCGAAACGGGCCCAGGTCCAACACTGTTGCATCATCGAGCCCCAGCTCGATATGCGTGGCCAGCAGGGCCGCACCGCCACCTGCCAGGTGCGCCGCCACCGCATCGGCGAACATCGCCACCGCGTCGCGGTCGAGCGAAACAGTGGGTTCATCCAGCAGCCACACCCGCCGCCCCGTCACCAGCAGCCGCGCCAGCCCCAGCCGGCGTTTTTGCCCCGCCGACAGCATCCCCGCAGGGCGATCGGCCAACGGTGCCAGGGCAAAGGCGTCGAGCGCCTGCGAAATGTCCGACTTGCCAAAGACCTGCGCCCAAAAGCTCAGGTTTTCGGCAACGCTCAGCGTGGCCTTGATCCCGTCGGCATGGCCGGCATAGATCAGTGTTTCGGGTTCCGAGCGCACCGTGCCCGCCAGCGGCGGCTGCAAGCCCGCCACCGTGCGCAACAACGTCGTCTTGCCGATCCCGTTGGGTCCGCGCAGCACCAGCGCCCGCCCCGGCGGCAGCGCGAACGACACCCCCTCAAGCACACGCACCCCGCCCCGCGCGACGGCCAGATCGGAAACCTCAAGCGTCATGGCGATCCCTTAGCGCAAAGGGGGGTGACGGGAAAGCGGGAACGGGCATGCCCCGGCGCACGGGCCGATCAGACCGGCAACAGCGCCACCGCGACGCGCCGGCCCTCGGCAAGCAGCACGTTGTAGGTGCGGCAGGCAGCGGGCGAATTCATCGCCTCGACGCCCAATCCCGCCTCTTCCAGCCGCGCTCGCAGCGCGGCGGGCGGGTGGGCCGTCTCGGCCCCGGTGCCCAGGAACAGCACGTCGATGTCATCCATCAGCGCCAGCAGCGGGTCGATATCCTCGAACCCGCCCCAGACGCGGGCGCCGGCGGCGGTGACCAGCACCGCCCCCTCGATCACCTGGCCGCCGATGCGGAAAAACCCCGCGCCGTAGCCGTCGATCGGGGTCGCGGCGTCGAACCTGATCTCATGCAGTTGCATGGCCCTACCCTGTCAGACCCGCCCGGCAGCAACAAGCATGCCGTCAGGCATCGATATCGCCGAACTGCGTGCCGGCGCTGGCGTTGGTTTTCGACCAGTCGCGCTTGACCCCCAGCCACAACAACATGGTGCTGGCCACGAAGACCGACGAATAGGTCCCCACGATCACACCCCAGATCATCGCGAATACGAACCCGCGAATGACGTCGCCGCCCAGGAAATAGAGCGCCACCAGCGCCAGCAGCGTGGTGACCGAGGTCATGGTGGTCCGGCTCAGCGTCTCGTTGATCGAAATGTTCAGCACCTCTGACAGCGTGATCTTCTTGTACTTGCGCAGGTTCTCGCGCACGCGGTCAAAGACCACGACTGTATCGTTCAGCGAATAGCCGACGATGGTCAGCAAGGCCGCGATGATGGCCAGGTCAAACTGTATCTGAAGCTCGGAAAAGATACCGATGGTCAGCGCCACGTCATGCACCAGCGCCACCACCGCACCGACCGCGAACTGCCATTCGAACCGCAGCCAGATATAGATCAGCACCGCCCCGATGGCCAGGATCACCGCAATCGCCGCGGTCTGGATCAGCTCACCCGAAACCTTGGGCCCGACGCTTTCGACGGATGTAAAGGCGACGTCCGGTATGGCCTTTTGCAGCTCTGACTCGATCCGGGCGATGATGTCGGCCGATACGGCCTCTTGTTCGTCCTGCGCCTGCACCCTGATCATGGTGACGTTCTTGTCGGGGCCGAAGGTGGGGTCGAACACCTCGGTGATCGAGATATCGCCCAGCCCCAGCGGCTGAATCGCGTCGCGGTAGGTGCCGATATCGACCGCCTGCGCGCTTTCGGTGCGGATGGTGGTCCCGCCGCGGAAATCGATGCCGTAGTTCAGCCCCTGCATCAGGAACGACCCGATCGCGACCACGATCAACACACCCGAAATGCCCAGCCAGATCTTCCAGCGGCGGAAGAAATCAAAGCTGGTCTGCCCAGGCACGAGCCGCAGCGTGCGCCCCTGCAGCACCGTCTTGGGTCGCTTGCGTTCGAACCACATCACCACCAGCAGGCGGGTGACATAGATCGCCGTGAATACCGAGGTGATGATCCCCAGCCCCAGGGTGATGGAAAAGCCCCTGACCGGGCCGCTGCCCATGACGAACAGGATCATCGCGGTGATGAAGGTGGTGATATTGGCGTCCGCGATCGAACTCAGCGCCCGCTCATAGCCCAGCTCGATGGCGCGGGCGGGGCCGCGCGCGGTGCGCATTTCCTCGCGGATGCGCTCGAATATCAGCACGTTGGCATCCACCGCCATGCCGATGGTCAGCACGATCCCGGCGATGCCCGGCAGCGTCAGCGTGGCGCCTATGACACTGAGCAGACCAAAGATAAGCCCGACGTTGATGATCAGCGCGATATTGGCAAACAGCCCGAACAGGCCATAGGCCGCGAACATGAACACCAGCACCAGCGCAAAGGCAGCTATACAGGCGATCTTGCCGGCTTCGATGCTGTCGGCGCCCAATTCTGGCCCGATGGTACGTTCCTCAAGAAACTCCAGCCCGGCAGGCAGCGCGCCCGCGCGCAGCAGCACCGCCAGCTGGGTGCTTTCCTCGACGGTGAACCGCCCGGTGATGATGCCCGAACCACCGGCGATATGGGCCTGGATCACCGGCGCGCTGATAACCTCATTATCCAGCACGATGGCAAAGGGGTTGCCGATGTTCTCGCCAGTATAATCGCCGAACTTGCGTGCGCCCGTGGGATTGAAACGGAACGCCACCGCCGGGCGGCCATTCTGGTCGAAATCGGGCTGTGCATCGACCAGTTCCTCGCCGCTCACCACCGGCGCGGTTTCGAGGATGTAATAAACACCTTCCTCGTCCAGCGACGGCACCACCTCGTTTCCGGGGCCCGCGCGCTCATCCGGGTTGGTGGTGCGCCCCACCACCGGCTGAAACGTCAGCTGCGCGGTGGTGCCGATGATTTCCTTCAGCTCGGCGGCGCTGCCGATGCCGGGCACCTGGATCAGGATACGGTCGCTGCCCTGGCGCTGAATGGTGGGCTCGCGGGTGCCCACCTCGTCGATGCGGCGGCGCACGATTTCCAGCGCCTGGCGCAGGGTGCGTTCGTCGGTGGCGCGCTTTTCGGCCTCGCTGAGAGTTACCAGAATGTTGGCGCCATCAGTTGCGACCTCGATATCCGAGGCATTAACGCCAGTCAGACTGGTCACCGGCCGCGCCAGCCCCCGCACCAGCGAGGCGGCATATTCGATTTCGTCAGGTTTTTCGACCAGCCCCACCCGCAGCACGCCGTCCTGCACGCCCTGCAGCCGGATCGGCCCGACGCGGTCGCGCTCTTCGCGCAGCAGGTCGCGGATTTCGGGCCACATCGACTCGATCCGCGTCTCATAGACGTCCTGCACCTTGACCTCGGCCAACAGGTGCGCACCGCCCCGCAGGTCAAGCCCCAGGTTGACCAGACTGGACGGCAGCCAGTCCGGCCACAAGGCGGCCTTTTCGTCCAGGCTGGGGGCCTCTGCCCCCGCCTCTATCGCCGCGACGGCGTCGTTGTGGGTTTCGACCCTTGTATAAAAGGCGTTTGGCAGCGCCAGCAGCAGCCCGACCGCCACCAGAAACCAGATGGAAATCCGCTTCCACAGGTCGATCTGAAGCATGTTTTAGCCTTTTTATTGGGTCGTTGGATGGGCCGGAATCAGCCCTCGGCAGGCTCGGTCTTGGACAGCACCTGGGCAATGGTCGACTTGACCACCCGCACCTTGACGCCCTGGGCAAGCTCGACCTCGATCTCGTCGTCGTCCTTGACCTTGGCAACCTTGCCGATCAGGCCACCCTGGGTGACCACCTGATCGCCGCGCCGCATCGCCTCGACCATCGCCTTGTGATCCTTCAGTTTTTTCTGCTGAGGCCGGATCAGCAGGAAATACATGATCGCAAAGATCAGAATGAGGGGAAGAAATTGGCCAATGGCATCCATGCGCGCGTTCCTTTGTGGCTGGGCTGGCGGCCCGGGGCCGCGAAATTCTGCGCGAACCTAAGGTTCGGGCGGTGCATTTGCAAGGCGCGAAAGGGTAACAGTTCAACGGGGCGCGCAAGGCGCCACATTGCCGGGCAACGCCATCCCGCCAAGGCGCGTTGCACGGCACCGCACAAGGGGGCGTGCCTTATGACAGGATCGCGGTTAAGTTGCGTCGAGGAGGAGGGAACAGCCCGTTGAACAAGGACAACAAACCCGATCTTCTGGACTGGCTGGGCATGCGCAGCACCCCGGCCTATCAGGTCGCACGCTGGATGGGACCAGTGATCAGCCTGATGATAATCCTTCTGATCCTGCTTGCGATCACCACCGCGTTCATGGTGCTGATCCAGGCGGTATTCTTCGGCCTTCCGGACACACCTGGCGCCGGGCTAGGCACCGGCGCGGTGGCCGTGGCGATTATCGGCGCGCCCTTCGTGATCTGGCGGGCGATCGTCGCGCAAAAGACGGTCGATGTGCAGGAACAGGGCCTCATCACCGACCGGATCAACAAGGCGGTAGAAGGTCTGGGAGCGGAAAAGACGGTCAACTGGATTGGACAATCCATTTCGACATCCAGACCGGAAATAAACGGCGGTGAAGCGTATTCGCGAACCAGAATTCGCAGACAAGGCGAAACTATTCCGCTTGATGATCATGAGAACATTGTAGATGAGGCAGAATGGCAACCCTTCACTGAGACCGAACCCAACCTAGAAGTGCGCATCGGCGCGATCTATGCGCTGGAACGCATCGCGCAGGACAGCGACCGCGACCATGTGCAGATCATGGAAATCCTCTGCGCCTATATCCGCCACAACGCCCCGGTCAGCAGCCTTGCGCCCAAAGATAAACCAGACAAAAACGGCAAGATCAGAAGCGACGTCCAAACGGCACTGACGGCTATCGGTAGACGCTCTGCCAAGGCTTTGGAGAAAGAGCGCGCACAAGAATATCGGCTCGACCTTCGCCAGTCAGACCTGAGCTACGCAAGCTTTGGCAAAGGAAACTTCGCTGGTGCAATCCTGTTTGGCTGCCGCCTTGAGGGTTGTAACTTTCATCGGACCAACTTTAGGGGCGTGATCCTGAGCAAATCGCTTCTTAACTTTTCACATTTCTTATCCACAGACCTAACGGGGGCGAGGCTGGACCACGCCGTACTTAACAGACCAGTTCTGCAACATAATGGGTCAGGAGGGACTACATTAGGCCTCGCTACTCTTAGGGGAGTTTCTTTTCCCGGAGCAGATTTTCCGGCGGTGAATAGTTTAGGAACTATCGCTCCTATGAACGAAATCATGGGCAGTTGGGACACACGACTTGGCACAAACTTAGAAACGAAAAAACCATCTAGGGACGTCATGGAAGCAAACATTTTTCGAAATACGGATGACCTTTCAGACGATCAATTACCTCACCTGCAAGAAATCGACGCGGCAGGTTTCAAGTACTGGATCCCTTTCAACGCAGACGACGGTGCCCTTGAACACTTCAGAGCTGAATTCCTAAAGGCGCTGGGTCTCAACCATTGGCCATTCAAAGTGCAAGACCCTTGATCTTTTCCCTCGATCCCCACCCTACACCCCGCCCGAAATCTGGGGCATAAGGCGGCGGACGACTCATTGCCCCGGGGGAGCGAACCCATGCACGACATCCGCGCGATCCGCGAAAATCCGCAAGCCTTCGACGCCGCGCTGGCCCGGCGCGGGGTGGATGCACCTTCGCCCGCCATCCTGGCGCTGGACGAGGAACGCCGCGCACGCATCCTGGCGGCCGAGACCGCCCAGGCCGAGCAGAACCGCGCCAGCAAGGAAGTGGGCGCCGCCAAGGCGCGCGGCGACGAGGCAGAGTTCGAGCGCCTGCGCGCACTGGTCGCCGCGAAAAAGGCCGAGGTGGCCAAACTGCAAACCGAGGCGGGCGAGCTGGACACCAGGCTGACCGAGATGCTGGCCGGGCTGCCCAACCTGCCGCTCGACGACGTGCCGGACGGTGCGGACGAGGCCGACAACGTCGAAATCCGCCGCTGGGGAGAGCCCCGCACACTCGATTTCGCGCCGCGAGAGCATTTCGAGATCGAAGGCGTCAAGACCGGCATGGATTTCGAAACCGCGGCCAAGCTGTCGGGTTCGCGCTTCGTCGTGCTGTCGGGGGCCGTCGCACGCATTCACCGGGCGCTGGCGCAGTTCATGCTGGACGTGCACATCACCGAAAACGGGCTGACCGAGACCTGGACGCCGGTGCTGGTGCGCGAGGAAATGATGTACGGCACCGGGCAGTTGCCCAAGTTCGGCGAAGACAGCTATCGCACCACCAACGGCTGGTGGCTGGTGCCCACCGCCGAGGTGCCGCTGACCAACATCGTCGCCGGCGAGGTCATCGAAGAGAACAGCCTGCCGCGCCGCCATGTCGCCCATACTCAGTGCTTTCGCTCCGAGGCCGGCAGCGCAGGCAAGGACACCGCCGGGATGCTGCGCCAGCATCAGTTCGAAAAGGTCGAGATGGTGTCGATCACCCACCCCGACCACAGCCGCGACGAACTGGAGCGCATGACAGGCTGTGCCGAGGGCATCCTGCAGCGGCTGAACCTGTCCTATCGCACGGTGGCTCTGTGCACCGGCGACATCGGGTTCGGCGCGCGGCGCACCCACGATATCGAGGTCTGGCTGCCCGGCCAGAACACCTATCGCGAAATCTCATCGGTCTCGGTCTGCGGTGATTTCCAGGCCCGGCGGATGAACGCCCGTTTCCGCCCCGCAGGCGGCGGCAAGCCGCAATTCGTGCATACGCTCAACGGTTCGGGGCTGGCGGTGGGGCGCTGCCTGATCGCGGTGCTGGAAAACGGCCAGCAGGCGGATGGTACGGTCGATCTGCCCGAGGCGCTGCACCCCTATCTGGGCGGGCGCACGCGCCTGACGCCCGGGGGACAACTGGCCTGACAGGGCCGGCCGGTCACGGGCCGCGCATGACGCGGCCCTAGGCCGCCGCTTCGTCTTCGGGCTTTGGTGCGTAACGCATGCACAGCTGGCCGATCTCGAACGGCGCCAGCTGCATCGCCACGCAGGCGCAATAGCCGCCCTTGTCACGATCCTGGTAATGGTCGCATTTGTCGCAGGTGCCGAATGCATGGGCGCCGCGTTCGCGCGCCAGCGCCACCGCCAGGTCGGGCAACAGCCGTGACAATGTCGCCTGGTCCAGCGGTGCCAGACGGTCGATTGCCATTGTCAGGTGGCGCAGCGGGTCCTGCGCCATCAATGCACAGCCCTCCTCGGTCAGGTCGAACTGCATGCTGCGCCGGTCGTGTTCGGCCCGCCGTCCCACCAACAGCCCCCTTGCCGTCAGCGTCTTGATTGTCTGCGAGGCGGTGCCGCGCGTCGTGGCCTGGAATTCGGCAAAGGCCGACGGCGTGCGCGAGGCGCGGTTGGCGCGGGCGAAATAGCGCAGCGCGCTCCATTGTGCGGCGGTCATGCCGGCGGCGCCGCCGCAATCCTCGCCACGCGCGGCGCGACCGATATGCACGATCATCTCGGCCAGCTTCAGGGCGCACGGTGTGGAATCATCTGGCTCGATCATGAGAATTTAATAGCGACTCGAAATCAAATTGACAAGCCGCGTGCAGTCCATATGATTTCGAATCGAAACCAAATGGTCAGAAACGAGACATCCAAGCCAGCATCGAAGCGCGCCATGAACAAACCCTACATTCCCACCACCACCGCCAGCGAGGCCGTCCGCGCCCGCCCCGCCCTGTTGAGCGAGGTCGAAGAGCGCCGCCTCGCCCGTGCATGGCGCGACAAGGGCGACATCGAGGCGCGCAACCGGCTGGTCACAGCCTTTACCCCGCTGGTGATGTCGATGACCCAGCGCTTTACCAAGACCCGCGCCCAGGACGACCCCGACATGATGCAGCACGCCTTTCTCGGGCTGATGCGCGCGGCGGACGGGTTCGACCCCGAACGCGGCGTGCGGTTTTCGACCTATGCCGCCTGGTGGGTGCGGGCCGAGTTACAGGATTACCGGATGGCCAACTGGTCGCTGGTGCGGCGCGGGCGGTCAGCCAAGGCGCGCAAGGCGTTCTTTCGGCTCGGCCCGGTCGAGGCGTCGCTGCCGCACGACCCCGCGCAAACGGCCGAAGACCGCGATATCCGCATTGCCCAACTTTTGGGTGTCGCGCCCAGGGAACTGGATGGTATGCGCCGTCAGTTCGGCGCCGCCGACAGCTCGCTCAACCGCCTGACCGGCGAGGGTGAGGGCGGAACCCAAGCGGTCGACCTGCTGCCGGACCCCAATTGCGATGTCGAGGCCGAAGTGGCCGCCCGTCACGACCTGGCCGTGATCCGCAAGGCGCTGGGCCGGCACCTGCACCGCCTGCCCGACCGCGAACGCGACATCGTCATCGCCAACGTCATGCAGGACCCGCCCAAGACATTGCAGGACCTGGGCGAAACCTATGGCATCTCGCGCGAACGCGTGCGCCAGCTGCGCGAACGCGGGCTGGAACGGCTGCGCGAATCGCTGGGACAAGAGGAAGGGGCGCTGGTGACCCTTCCTTGACCGGGGGCGTTCCGATGCCAGGGGTCGCACCGGTGTCGGAACGCCTCCTTTGATCTGCCTCTCCCCATCATGAATTCGTCGGACGGGTGGTTTGGCCCTTGCAAGGTGTGACCCCGGCTTTGAGGCCGGGGCCGGGAACCGCGCCACTTGGCGCGGCACGCCTTATTCGGCCAGAATGCCCATATCGACCGCCGCGGCGAGCTCGTCCTCGCTGACTTCGCCGGAACCGTCGGCATCGGCGGTGGCAAAGGTTTCCTCGGTCATATCGGGATAAGCCGCCATCAGCTCATCCATCGAATAGGCGCCGTTGCCGTCGGTATCCTCGACAGCGGCGGCGGATGCCTGAACTGCGGTGACCGCCATCGCGGCGGCAAGGAACAGTACATGCGTTTTCATTGGGGTCTCAACTCCAGTGGCGGCTATTGCCGCCGGACGAGGGCACAACTGCCCACTCGCGGAATTTGGCAGTTTTCACCGCCAAATCAAGATGTATCCAGACGCCGCACGCCGCCATCGGCGCCAAATGGCCGATGCGGTTTACCGTTTCTTCACAGCGGCTTATCCGGCGGCGATTGCCGCCTCCTCGCGCCGTGGCGGGAACGGCACCAGTCTTTGGCGCTCTTCATCCCACAGCTTCAGCCGAAAGCTGGCGATGGCCTCGGGCCAGCGGATCACCTCGTGGCTTTTCAGCTCGTCCGGCAGGGCCTTTTGGCACTGGCGCAGCCGGTAGGACGGGATCGCGGGGTTGTAGTGATGCAGATCGTGATAGGCGATGTTGCCAGTGCCGATATCCCACCAGTGGCCAAGGTCCAGCGAACTGGACCCCACCAGCGTCGCCTTGCGGAAATCGAGATCGGGCTTGCGGTCCCAGTAGGTGTCTTCGAAATTGTGCTGCAGATAGACTAGGAACACCCCGATCACCCCCGCCAGCACGGCGCTGAGGCCCAGCACCACCAGACCGGCCACCCCCAGCGTCAGCCAGACCACGATCGCCCAGGCCGCCACCGCGATATTGTGCGCGATCACGCCGCCCACCCCCACCTTGCGGGTATTGCGGGGCCAGCGATAGACGATGAAATAGGTGAAAATCCCCCCCAACGACAGCATCGCCAGTGGGTTGCGATAAAGCCGGTACCACAGCCGTCTGAGCGGTGGCGCCGCCCGCCATTCGGCCAGCGTCATGGTATAGACCTCGGTCGATTCGCGATGGTCGAGGTTGCCCAGATAGGCGTGGTGCAGGTTGTGATTGTACTGCATCACCCGGTAGGGCGTCAGCGAAAAGACCGACAGCAGGTGCCCGGCCACATCGTTGACCCACCTGGTTTCGAACAGCGAATAATGCCCGCAATCGTGCTGCAGCACGTAGAGCCGGACAGAGGCAAAGGCCAGCACCACCACCATCGGCACCGATATCCACGGCAGCGCCGCATACTGCGCCCCGATCACCAGCGCCACCGCATAGGCGGCCAGCGTGGCGGTCAGGCTCAGTCCGCCCATCGCATCGCGCTTGGTGGCGTAGGCCCGTGTATGGCTGCGTATATCCGTCATCCCGACACCTCGTCCGATTCGGCGCCAGCGCATCCGCCAGCCGGCGTTCGTCCCGGCCGAGCATGGGATTTTTTGCCCTCTCTTGGCAAGTACACAGGCGGCAGTTTGCCGCCCGTTTCGCGGCTGAACGGCCACGCGCGCGCCGGAAAGCCGTACGGGCCGGCCATTGACTCTGCCGCCCGCACAACCACATCCCATCCCATGAACCGCATGAAAGCCATCCTCACCCTGACCGCAGCAGTGGCATTCCTGTTGTCGCCGCTGACGACGACGGGCTTTAACGGGTTCCGGCCCGATCAGTTCCCCCTGCCGCAGATCGACCCGCCGGTACAGCCCGAGGGGTACGCCTTTGCCATCTGGGGGTTGATCTATCTGTGGCTGGTGGCGGGGGCCGCATTCGGGCTGCTGGCGCGCGCCGAGGCGCCCGACTGGGATGCCCCGCGCTGGCCGCTGATCGTCAGCCTCGTCGTGGGCGCCGCCTGGATCCCGGTGGCGCAGATGTCGCCCCTTTGGGCCACGGTGCTGATCTGGGTCATGCTGGTGACAGCCATCATGGCGCTCTTGTCCTGCGGCCGGGGTGACCGCCTGTGGCTGGCCGTGCCGGTCGCGCTTTATGCCGGGTGGCTGACGGCGGCCTCCTGCGTGGCGCTGGCGCTGGTTCTGGCCGGTCACAGCATCATGGGGGAACAGGCCGCGGCGATCGCGATGATCGTGCTGGCGCTGGTCATCGGCGCTGGGGTCCTGATTGCCCGCCCGAACACCCCGGAATACGCGCTGACGCTGGTCTGGGCGCTGGTTGGCATCATCGTCAGCAACCTGGAGCCACGAAACATCGCGGTTCTGGCGCTATGCGTCGCCGGTATCGCGGTGCTGGGCACGCTGGTCGTGCGACAGCGCCAGCGGGGCGCCTGAGCTGCGGCAATCGAAGGCCGCCGATGTCGCCGCCCCTACCCCTTTTTGTCGAGATGCTTGCGCAGCTTCGACGGGCCCGGCTTACGCCGCCCCTTGAAGGGGTTCTTGTCCGCCTGGCTGCGGAAAAACAGCCGGATCGGCGTGCCGGGCATGTCGAAATCCTCGCGCAGCCCGCCGATCAGGTAGCGCGAATAGCTTTCGGGCAGCTTTTCGGGATACGAGCACATCACCACGAACCCGGGCGGCCGGGTCTTGACCTGGGTCATATAGCGCAAGCGGATGCGCCGCCCGCCCGGTGCCGGCGGCGGGTGCTGTGCCAGCATCCCCTCAAGCCAGCGGTTCAGCCGCGCGGTGCTGACGCGCCGGTTCCAGACATCATGGGCACGCTCCACCGCCGCGCGCAGCCGGTCCAGCCCCCGCCCGGTCTTGGCCGACACGGTGACCAGCGGCGCGCCCCGCAACTGCGGCAGCAGGCGGTCGAACGCCTCGCGCAGTTCCGCCAGCTTTTCGCGCTTGTTTTGCTCGACGTCCCACTTGTTGACGGCCACCACCACCGCACGCCCCTCGCGCGAGGCCAGGTCGGCGATGCGCAGGTCCTGTTGCTCGAACGGAATCGCCGCATCCAGCAGCACGACCACCACCTCGGCAAAACGCACCGCGCGCAACCCGTCGGCAACCGACAGCTTTTCCAGCTTGTCCTGCACCTTGGCCCGCTTGCGCATCCCGGCAGTGTCGAACAGGCGCACCGGCATCCCGTCCCAGTCGATCCTGAGCGAGATGGCATCCCGGGTTATCCCGGCCTCGGGGCCGGTCAGCAACCGGTCCTCGCCAAGTATCTTGTTGATCAGGGTCGATTTTCCGGCGTTCGGACGCCCCACCACGGCAACCTGCAGCGGGCGTTCGGGGGTGGGCTTGTGCGCCGCATCCCCGGGCATGGCATCGCCGTCGACGATATCGACATCCGTCCGGGGCGCCTCTTCGGGTGCGTCCTCTGCCGCCTCGGCAAAGGCATCGGCCAGCGGGCGCAGCCGGGCATAAAGTTCGTCCAACCCCTGCCCGTGTTCGGCCGACAGCGCCACCGGCTCGCCAAGACCCAGCGTCCATGCCTCGATCACGCCGGAATCGGCGGCCGAGCCCTCGGCCTTGTTGGCGGCCAGGATCACATGGTTCGAACGCCGGCGCAGGATGTCGGCGAAGACCTCGTCATCGGGGGTGACACCGGTGCGCGCGTCGATCAGGAACAGGCAGATATCAGCCATTTCGACCGCCCGTTCGGTCAGCCGCCGCATCCGCCCCTCGAGCGAGGCATCGGTCGCCTCTTCCAGCCCGGCGGTGTCGATCACGGTAAAACGCAGGTCCAGCAGCCGCGCCGCGCCTTCACGCAGGTCGCGGGTCACGCCGGGACGGTCATCGACCAGCGCCAGGCGCTTGCCGACAAGGCGGTTGAACAACGTCGACTTGCCCACATTGGGCCGCCCGACGATGGCGAGGGTGAAACTCATGATGCGCTCCAGGGCGGGGTCAGGCAGTCCCCATAGCGCAGATGCGCGTCAGCGGAAAGCCAGCAACTGTCCCTTGGTCGAAACCACGTAAAGCGTGCCATTGGCCACCACCGGGTTGGTGGTTGCACCGCCCGGCAACGGGATCGTGCCCAGTGCCTGGCCGCTTTGCGGGTCGAACAGCCGCATCAGCCCGTCATTCGAGGCCACGATCAGCCGTCCGCCGGCGATGATCGGCCCGTAATGGGCGAAAATCTCGTTCTGCTTGCGCGGCTTGGCCTTGGTGAAGAAGGGCAGCTTTACCCCCCACTGCCGGCTGCCATCGCGCGCCGAAAGGCGCAGCAGCTCGTTACGGTCGGAGATCATGAACAGCGACCCGCCAGCCGGCCACACCGGGTTCAGCGGCCCGTCAGGCGCCGTCCACAGGCGTTCGCCATTGCCCAGGCCCAGCGCGATCGTGCGCCCCGCATGGCTGCCGACATAGACGGTGTCGCCGTCGATCACCGGATCGGTGGTGATGTCGGTCACCGCGCCGGTGCCAAAGCCCGCGCGCCGCCCTGCAACCTGTGCATCCCAGCGCCGCAGCCCGCCCTTGCGGAACGCGCCCTGTACCTGGCCCGAGCCAAAGGCGAATACGGCATATTTGTCCGAAATCGCCGGCGCCGGGGCGCCTAGCACGTTATTGTTGTCGGGCGTGCCGGAAACCTGCCACCGGATGCGGCCGTTGCCGGTGTCCAGCGCCCAGCCGATCTCGTCGCCCGAGACCAGATAGACCAGGTCGCCGTATACCGTGGGGCTGCCGGTGCCGGTGGTATCCAGGTCCTGCTGCCAGACGATTTCGCCGGTGCGCGCGTCAAGCGCGGTCATCAGCCCGAAACCGGAAGAGACGAACAGCTTGCCGCCGCCATAGGCCAGCCCGCCGCCACTGGCGTCGTGACCGGATTCGCCCGGCGGCGTCAGGTCGCGCGACCAGACCACCTGGCCCGAAGGTGACACCGCACTGACCCGCGCCAGCGCGTCCAGCGTATAGATCAGCCCCCCGGCCACCACCGGATCGGCGGTGATACGGTTGCGGCGGCTGTCGCCCTCGCCGATGCCGACCGACCAGATCAGCTGTGGCGCGCGGCCCAGCGCCGGATGCGCGGTGCGCGTGGCGGGGCTGGCGATGCTCTGGGGCCATTCGGTGTTGGCGCGGGCGGCGGGCAGCGCCAGCGGCGGCGCCTGTGCCGGCGCTTCGGTCGAGGCGAGCGTGGTTTCACCCGCGCCCTCGGTCAGGACCGAGCGAATATCGTGCCGCTCACCCGGAAGGACATGTTCCTTCTTGGCGCAGGCCGCAAGCAGGACCATGCCCACCAATCCGAAAGAAATCGCAAATGTTTTCAAGGCATTCGCCCCCATCTTGCCGGTGCGCTTGCGCCAATCGCGACCGGCGCATATCAAATTCATCGCCTTCAGGCGGCCAACTCGCCGCCCAGCGCCACGATCACCTGTGCCGCGCGCTGACGCAAGCCCGCCGTTGCCTCGGCATCCTCGACGATCCGTTGCAGCCTATCAAGCGCCGCGTCGCGCTCACCTGTCTCTATATCCAGCAGCGCCAGCTGTTCCTCGGCCAAAAGCCGCACCAGCCCGCCGGATTGCGTCAGACCCTCCAGCCGCATGCGCCGCTCGTCCACGTCCAGCCCGGAATCGGCAATCGCCACCGCCTTGAGCGTGGCGAGCTGACGATAGGCCTGCGGTATCTCTTCGGTGCTGTCGGCCAGGTCCAGCAGGCGGCTTGCGGCCCCGGCGGGGTCGTCGCTGCCCTCCTCGGCGGCGGTCAGCAGGGCCAGCATCGCCTTGCCGCCGGCGCTGGGCGCCTCGACCGTCTCTAGCGCCGTGACGCGGTCCGCGCGCTCAGGCTTTTCCAGCGCCGCCAGAATGGCGTCGCCGAATTTCTGCGCGCTCTGGCGCTCGGCCGACTTGTGCCATTCGTTCCACGCCGCGCCGCCCACCAGCAGCACCACGCACAGCACCGCCAGCCAGCCGTAACGGCGCACATATCCGAACAGCCGGTCGCGCCGGACCTCTTCGGTTACCTCGTCAATAAAGCTGTCGCTATCGCTCACCCTGCACGCCCCGCTGCGCTGCCGCCGTCGTTCCGCCCCTCTTACAGTCTGGGCCGGGCGCTGCCAAGGGGCGGCGGATGTTGCACGACCGCACCAATTCCACGCACTTTGCGGGAAGCTGGCAAGAAACCTGACGTACAGGACTACCGGCCGACGCCGGTCGCATCGCGTTTGAATCGCTGTTCCGGATACCGGAAAATGATGTCGTCGGTGACATTGCCTGATTTGGCAGCAAAGTATCCACGGGCCCAAAGCCACCTGCCCCAATCGTGCTTACGCGGTTCTGGAAACTCTCTCTCAGAACGCGGCGGGAAGAATATCCTTTGATCCGCTGCATGACTTTTGACAGCGCAACGTGCGGCGGTAGGGACATGAACATGTGGGCGTAATCCTGCGCGAGCACGCCGTTCACGACATACACACCCATTTTGGCGCAGGCTTGGCGGATGATCCCCCAGATAGGCTCTCGCATGGCACAGTGCAGAACCTTGTAGCGGTACTTTGTTGACCCGCGCGACATCTGCGCCCTGCCGATCAGGACCAACGGTGACCGGGTGGTGCGGCCGGCTGGCGCGTGACTGGGCGCTTGAACGCGCGGCATGGCGCCTTGTTGCGAATCACCCCCAGTTTGCCACGCATCTGGGTCGCATGTACCCTCAGGGGAAACAATCGCTCCAGTCACAGGGGATTACAGCAAGGGCACGCACCAATACCTGCATGAATGGGCACGGACCACGCAAGACGTTTGCGGCCTTGGCGCCGATTGTGGCATGATTGTGGCGATTGATAAGTGTATGAATTTTGGGGGAACGGTCATGAAAGCACGTATTGCAGCATTCGGCAGCGCGGGCGCGCTCTGCCTTGGCAGCGTCTCGCAGGCCTCGGCGCAGGGGTTCTGGGATCGTATCTGCCATACCCACCGCAGCTATTGCGGCGGCGGGACCAACGTGCCCGAGATCGACGTATCCAGCGGCCTGCTGGCCGTGGCCGCCGTGGCCGCAACGCTGGCGCTGGTCTGGGAACTGCGCCGCCGGCGCGGCTAATCTGGAAGACGCCTAGATCAGACCCCAGTCGCCGCGCCACGCCGCCACAACGGCAATCAGGGCATTGGCAACGGCATGGGCGGCAATGGCATCCGCCAGCCGCCCGCGTCTGAGATAGATCAGGGCAAAGACCACGCCCGCCACCCCGGCGGCGACGTAGCGGCCATGCAGCGCCGCGAACAGCGCCGACGAGGCCGCGATCGCCAGCACCCGCCGCGACCATCCATCACCATCCAGACGGTGCTGCACGTATCCGCGAAAGAACAGTTCTTCCACCATCGGCACCAGCAGCGCCGTACCGGCGATGCGCACCCCCGCCCACAGCGCGAAGACCACCGGTGACAGCGCCAACAGCGCCGCGGGCGCCGGCCCCGGCGCGGGCGCCGTCCAGACCCAGCCGATGCCGACCGCCGCCCCGGCCAGGACCGCCACCGCGTCGGGGCGCACCAGCAACGGCCCGATGGCGCGGCGCCCCCACCACAGCGCCAGCGCCATCGCCGCCGCCTGCAATGGAAAGGCCAGCGCGGGCGTCCCCCAGAATGCCTGCACGACCACGCCCGAGACCATGAACACGACGAAGGGCACGATGCGGGTGGCAACCTCGTCCTCTGCCAGGGGCGTCGCGGGCGCGGCCTTGCCGCCGCCGGGCCGGCGCAGCCAGGGCAGCCGGTCTGCCGCCAGCAGCACGCCGAACGCCAGCACCAAGAAGAACAGCCAGCCGGCAAAACTGTGAAACCCGTTCTGCGCCAGCCCGGGCGAGACATGCGCCCCGATCAACACCAGCGCGGCAATGCGCAGCACGTTAAGCGCCCAGCTCAGCATCAGGGCCACCGGCAAAACGATGCCCCAGTACGGCACCATCCGCAGGCTGTCACGGAAAAGCCAGGCATAGATGCCCATGAAGGCGGCGATCAGCGCGAACCCCTCGACGCCCGAACAGGAATCGGCCACCGCCACGGCAAAGCCGTTTGTGCCGATGACCTGCATATCGGGCAGCACCAGCACCTCGTCCGCGACCGTCGAAATCACCGCAGCGACGGCGGCAAAGGTGGTTTCAGTCAAAATGCCCCAGTACCACAGCGGCCCGATCAGCGCGGCGATGTCGGGCAGCACCAGCGCCACCAGCCCGATCACCGCCAGCATCCCCGCCCGCGCCCGCAGCCATCCCAGCCAGCCCGAGGGTGCAGCCAGCCAGAACAGCCCCGAAACCAGCGCCGCCAGCCCGCCAAGGCTCAGCGCCGCGAAAACGCCGGCAAAGTGCACGTTCAACTGGTCCGGCACCACCAGCAGCAACGGCGCGAACACCACAGCCATCGCCAGCGCATGAACCAGCGCCCAGCCCCGCCCGCCGCCCGCGCGCGCCGCCGCAATGCGCACCAGCGAATGACGCGCCGCGGGCACCGCCCACAGGTACACCGCCAACAGCGCGCCCAAGCACATCGCCCGCACCGCCGCGCCGCGCAGGGCCCGGCAGGCGGCCTCGATCCCGGTCAGGCGACATTCGACCGGCGCCAGCACCTGAAAGGCCAGCACGATCAGCACCGCCTCGGCGGCAAAAAGGCCGCAAATCATCCAGACCCGTTTCGGCATCATCCTGGCCATATCCGTTTCATTCGGTGCAGAAAGCCGCCCAAACCTGTTGATTTCATGGCGTCTTGCGGGTGATTTCGGCCCCCATCACACCCCCTCGCGCGGCCTATTGCGCCGCGATCTCGCCCTCGCTGGCCTGGCGCTGCCAGAGCCCGGCATAGCGCCCGCCCCGCGCCAGCAGTGCGGCATGGGTTCCCTGCTCGACGATACGGCCATCCTCGAGCACCACGATGTTGTCGGCCTCTGCCACCGTCGACAGCCGGTGCGCGATGGTAATCACGCTGCGCCCCTGCCCGGCGCGGCGCAGCGCGTCCTGAATGTCGCGCTCGGTCTCGGTGTCCAGCGCGCTGGTCGCCTCGTCCAACAGCAGGATTGGCGGGTCTTTCAGCAACGCCCGCGCGATCCCCACCCGCTGTTTTTCGCCACCCGACAGCTTCAGCCCCCGTTCGCCCACCTGGGTGTCATAGCCCAGCGGAAGGCCGGCGATAAAATCGTGGATCTGGGCGGCGCGCGCCGCATCCTCGATCTCGTCCTGGGTGGCGCCATCACGGCCATATCCGATGTTATAGCGGATGGTGTCGTTGAACAGCACCGTGTCCTGCGGCACCACGCCGATGGCGGCGTGCAGGCTTTCTTGTGGCACATCGCGCAGATCCTGCCCGTCGATACGCACCGCCCCGCCGCTGACGTCGTAGAACCGGAACAGCAGCCGCCCGATGGTGGATTTGCCCGACCCGGACGGCCCCACCACCGCCACCGTCTGCCCCGCCGGCACGGTCAGGCTGACGCCCCGCAGGATCGGGCGTTCTGGGTCATAGCCGAAATACACATCGTCGAATTCGACCGTGCCGCCCGTGACCCTGAGCCGCTTCGCGCCGAGCTTGTCACTTACATCAGGGGGCTGTTGCAGCAGGTCGAACATCTCGCCCATGTCGACAAGGCTTTGACGGATCTCGCGATAGACCGTCCCGAGAAAGTTCAGCGGCATGGTGATCTGGATCATGTAGGCGTTGACCATGACGAAATCGCCGGTGGTCAGCTTTCCCGCCTGCACCCCCATCGCCGCCATCACCATGACCCCCACCAGCCCGCCGGTGATCAGGAACGTCTGGCCGAAATTCAGCAGCGACAGCGAATAGGCGGTCTTGATCGCCGCAGACTCGTAACCCGCCATCGCCCGGTCATAGCGCGCGGCCTCGCGCGCCTCGGCGCCGAAATACTTGACGGTTTCAAAGTTCAGCAGGCTGTCGATCGCCTTTTGGTTGGCGTCGGTGTCCTGGTCGTTCATCTCCTTGCGCAGCTTCACCCGCCATTCGGTGACGCGAAAGGTAAAAAGAACGTAGGCCGCGATCACCCCGGCCACCACAGCCAGATACCAGATATCGAAAAGCGTCCACAGGATCACCGCGACAAGCAGCAGTTCCAGGATCAGCGGACCGATCGAGAACAGCAGAAAGCGCAGCAGGAATTCCACGCCCTTGACGCCACGCTCGATGATGCGGCTCAGACCGCCGGTCTTGCGGGTGATGTGGTATCGCAGCGACAAGGCATGCATGTGCTGAAAGGTCCTGAGCGCCAGCTTGCGCAGCGCCCGCTGCGCCACCCGCGCGAACAGCGCATCGCGCAACTGCTGAAAGCCGGTGCTCATCAGCCGGGCCATGCCATAGGCCACCGTCAGACCGACGGCGCCCAGCGCCAGCATCCACGCCTCGCCCGCGCCCGTCGCGGCGCCGGTTTCGCCCGACAGGGCATCGACCGCAGCCTTGTAAAAGAACGGCGTGCCTACCGCCACCAGCTTGGCCGCGACCAGCGCCAGCAGCGCCAGCACCACGCGGCGCTTCACCCACCCCTCGCCCTCGGGCCAGAGATAGGGCGCGACCTGCCGGATCGTGCGCCAGCCGCTACGCGGTGCGTCGGTGGTGGTCAGTTGGCTGCGGCGCATGGGATTTTCTTACCAGACATGTCGGCATCAGATAGGTCAGCACATCGCCGCCCGCCAGTGCCAATCGGCCATTGCCGCCTATTCCGGCAGCGTAAAGACCTGCCCAGGATAGATCAGATCGGGGTCGCGGATACGGTCGCGGTTGGCCTCGTAAATGCGGACGTACAAAACGCCCTCGCCGTAACGGTCGCGCGAAATCGCCCACAACGTATTGCCCGGCTGCACGGTGATCGCCTCTACCCGGCGGTCGGTGCCATGGTCGGCGAGAACGGTGCGATCCTCGCGCCGGAACGGCGTTTCGACGCGCGAGACGACCTTGCCGCCCTCGTCCACCTGATCGACGCGCAGGGTATAGACGCCGGTGTCGACCTGCGGCAGCCCCGTGCGCCAGCGGCCATCGGGTGAAATCCGCGCCGTGGTGACGGGCGAATTGTCGATGTAGACCCGCACGAAACCATCACCCGGCGCGCGCCCGCTGAGCGCGATCTCGCCCGCCTCGTCATAGCTGATGGCGTCAAGCGCGACCACCGACATGACCTCGGGTGGGGCGTCTGCAGAAACGGCCGGCTGGATCACCCGCACGCCGCTCTCGTCCGACAGCAGCACCGCCTGGGCACCGGCGGGTTCGGTGCCGATCTCGGCGCGGACCACGGCCTCAGAGCGCTGATCGTTTTCGGTCGTGGTGCCTGTGGTCTCGGTTCCGGCTGCGCTTTGCGCACCCTCGCCCGGCGCCGGCAATTCGGGGGGCTCGCGCCCCGGCTCGGCCCCGGCGGCATCAGCATCGCCGTCCAGCGCGGCAACCGCGTGCGGCGGGGTCGGCGCGATGATGATCTCGTCGTCCGACGCAACCTCGGCCCCGCTGGCCGGCTCGCGCATCAAGAGCGACAGAATACGCGGCTCGGCGCTGGCGGGCAGGTCAAGGAATGCCACGAATTCGCCCCGGTCATCGGGCTGCAGGGTGGCAAGGGCGGCATCATCGACCAGAACCGAAACCTCCCACCCCGGCTGGGCGCGCCCGGCCACCAGCATGCGCCCGTCGGGGTCGAGCCGGAACGTGCTGATCGCCGGCGGCCCCGGCAGGGCGGGTTCGGATGGCGTATCTGTGGCCTGATCAGTGCCTTGTCCGGTGTCGGTTGCCGTGTCGGGCGCCGTGTCGGGCGCGCCTTCCGGCTGGGCGTCCATCGCCACAGTTTCGGGGGCAGACGTTTCAGGTGCAACCACGTCCGGCGCATCCGGTCTGAACACCCCGGCAAAATACAACCCGCCACCGACAACAGCCAGCGCCGCCGCTGCAATCAAGGCACCCTGCCCACCCCCCAGTCCAGCCAGCTTGGTCATCAATCCCCTTCTCGTCCGCACCATTGCCCAAGCGCGGTTGCGGGACATTAGCAACATGCGTATCAAGGGTCAAAACAACCCTTTCACAAGCGCGGAGCCCCCCATGACACTACGGTCGGTCTGTGTCTTTTGCGGCGCACATGCGGGGCGCAACCCGGCCTACGAGGCAGAGGCCAAAGCGCTGGGTCAGGGGCTGGCTGACGAGGGCTGGCGCCTGGTCTTCGGTGCCGGCGATGTCGGGCTGATGGGCGCCGTGGCGCGCGCGGCCCGTGCGGCGGGCGGCGACACGCTGGCCGTGATCCCCGCGCATCTGGTCCGGCGCGAGGCCGGCCGATCAGACACCGCAGCCCATATCGTGACCGAGACCATGCACGAGCGCAAGAAGGTCATGTTCATGAATTCCGACGCCATCGTGGTGCTGCCGGGCGGCGCAGGGTCGCTGGACGAGTTCTTTGAGGTGCTGACCTGGCGCCAGTTGGGGCTGCATGCCAAGCCGGTTGTCCTGCTTGACACAGACGGCTATTGGCGCCCGCTGATCGCGCTGCTTGATCATGTCATCGCCGAAGGGTTCGCCGATGCCAGCCTGCGCGATTACATCACCGTATGCACCACGGTGTCAGAACTGCGCGCCAACCTGCGCGCGGCCCTGTCCTGACGCCATAGCGAAAACGTATAGATCGCCAGCGCCAGCCAGATCAGCACGAACGCCGTCGCGTGCCAGCCGGTGAACACCTCGCGAAAGATCAGCGTTGCGACCAGGAACTGAAGTGTCGGGTTGAAGTATTGCAACAGCCCCAGCGTGGCCAGCCGCAGCCGCCGCGCGGCATAGCTGAACAGCACCAGCGGGATCGCCGTCAACGGCCCCGATATCGCCAGCAGCACGCTGTCGCCCAAATCATGGCCGAAATACCCGCCGCCGGCTGCATGCATCTGCCACAAAATCACCAGCGCGATGGGTGACAGCAGCAGAACCTCGGCGGTGACCGACACCACCGGCCCCACCGAAAGCGATTTCTTGACCACCCCGTAAAGCCCGAACGAAACCGCCAGGACAAGTGCGATCCAGGGCGCCGCGCCCAGGCCCAGGGTCAGCAGCGCCAGCGCCAGCGCCGCCAGCACCACGGCAAACCCCTGCGCCCGGCCCAACCGTTCACCAAAGAACACTATCCCCAGCAGAACCGACGCCAGCGGAACGGTGAAAAAGCCCAGCGACGCCTCGGTCGCGCGTCCCCACTGGATAGCGCTGATGAACATGAACCAGTTGGTCGAGATCACCACGGCCGCCGCGCCGATGACCAGCGCCCCGCGCGGGGTGCCCAGGGCCTGCGGCACCAGCCGCAGCCGGCCCTGCACCATCAGAATGCCGGCGAATAAGACCAGCGACCACAGCGTGCGGTGGGCCAGCACCTCCAGCGGCGGGACGTGATCGAGCATCTTGTAATAGATCGCCGACAGCCCCCAGACGGAGCAGGCCCCGAACACCGCCGCCACGCCCTTGGCGCCATCCGTCATTTCCGGCCTCCTGCCCCTGCCCCTGCCGCATCCTTGCACAGTGCTGCCCAAGGATGCGGGCAAAGGCAAGCCGGTTCTGCCCCGTCAGGCGGTGGGGTCGAGCGCCTCCTTGAGCATTTGCTCGACCTTGTCCAGCGGATGGTTGGTCAGGTCCTTGGGCAATTCGGCGACGACGCGCGATGTCACTTCCTTGTGCAGCTTCTGGCGCAGCTCGCCCAGCACCCGCGCCGGCGCCACCAGCACGATACGCCCGAATTTCCCATTGTGGGCATAGCGATACAGGATCTCGGACAACTCGTCGGCGAACCGTTCCTTGGCCAGGGCGTGCCAGTCCGGCGCCTCCATTGACGAACGCTGGCCCGCGCCGGTATCCGGCCTGCGCCCGGGCTTGTCGGACATCTGGCCGGCATTGGCGGGATTGTCCTGCTCTTCAATCCGCACCACGGTCAGGCCGGGGGTTATCTCGTCCAGGTCGTTGCGCAGGAAAAGCGCCTTTTCACCGTCTGCGATCAGCACCCAGGTTCCGTTGGTCAGCGTCGGCATGTTCGACAGTCTCCTTGCTTTGGATTTCCTCCCGTCATTCTGGCAAGCCCCGTGGGCACGCCGCAATGACCCCGATCAAGACAAGGCGGATTCATGCCGCCGTGGGGGGGCGAAAAACCCCGCCACACGGCGGATATGTTGCCGGCCGCGCGGCGCCTCGCATGCGATGTGTCTCAGGGCGATGGCCGTTTTGCGTCCATATTGGCTGATGCTGCATTCCGGACCAACGGCGGCTCTTGTTGTTCCGGCCATCCGCTGTGGTAAGATTTTCCAATGAACGTTCTCTACGACACCATCGGCTTGAACTACGCCGCGCTACGTCAGCCCGACCAACGTATTGCACTACCTATTCACGCTGCGCTCGGTGACAGTCGCACTGTGCTGAACGTAGGTGCCGGTGCCGGGTCTTACGAGCCGCAAGACCGCGCCGTCACGGCGGTTGAGCCCTCTGCCAAGATGATCGCGCAGCGAGCGCCGTCCGGCACGAGGTCGGTGCAAGGCGTCGCCGAGAACCTTCCCTTTGAGGACAAGACCTTCGACGCGGTGATGGCGGTGCTGACTGTTCATCACTGGACCAACAGAGCGAAAGGCATGGCGGAAATGCGCCGTGTCTCACGCGGTCCCATCGTAGTATTGACCTACGACCCTTCTTTTCGCGATCTTTGGCTGTTCGACTACTTCCCGGAACTCGCCGCGCTTGATCAAGGGCAGATGCCGCCGCTGGACGCCTATGCTGAATGGCTTGGCCCTGTGGATGTGTCTCCGGTCCTTATTCCCCACGACTGTGCAGACGGGTTCCTTGCGGCCTACTGGCGACGCCCGGCCGCCTATCTCGATCCCCGCGTTCGTGCCGCGATTTCTTCCTTCTGGAAGATCAGCGGCGTCACGCCGGGCTTGAATCAATTGCGGCATGACCTTGAGTGTGGCGCCTGGAGCGAGCGCTACGGTGACGTGCTCAAACTCGGAGACCGCGATTGCGGATATAGATTAGTCGTGACGCGATAGTGCTACTGCCATTGTTTACCGCTGGGTGAAGCACCAGAGCAGAACCGGACAGTCGAGATACCGCAGAGAATGACCGAAATGCGGTCGGTTCGACTCAGAAAAAACCTAATCCCCGCCAAAAGGGATCATGCACTTGCTCGGGGCCTGAACCTCAATCTCAAATTGAGAGGTCTGGCTACTGTAAAGAACCATTTGAAAGTGACCCCAACCGGTATCGCCTGTCACATCGTTGCTGATCAAATTGGCAGCCAAACGAATTTCAGACATTTTTCACTCCGGGTTACAGGGAAAATGCGTGAGACAGGTACGTATGCACGCTCAGGGGCTCGTTTCTGGAAGAAAACACGACGCCCAGAGAAAGATAACGACTGTAGTAGTGCCGGACATTGCGATGATACCAACCGCGCCCCCAGAATACGCCATCCTCTTCTACAGAACGCCCGCTTGTGATGCCAACGCCAGGAACCCATTCATGGCCCCATTGTTTAATGATATTGCGGCTAAATGGTTGTAGAACTTCTATTCTGAAATCCTGGCTTTCCAGCCAAGCCTTCATCCCGTCGACGGGCCGGATGCTTGCGGCCACGCGGAACACGCAAACTTCTACAGTATCCAAATCCGGCATACTCTTCCAGGCAAACTTCCCAAGATCAGGAATTTCGGCGGTCCGTTCGGACGGAAGCAGACAATCGCGAACGGTTGGGAAGCGACTGATCGCTCTCAGATGTCTGCTCTGATCACCACCTAGTTTTTTACGTCGCAGCTCCTTCGGCGTCCGGCCAACATACAAGAAGGGGTCGCTTTCTTCGGTGGACAACCGTTCAAATGAAATCTGGCAGTTCGCTCCAGTGGTGCATTCTCTGGTTTCCGAGGCCACTTCTTCAGCATGACAGTCGGTTGCGACGATCGCGGATATCAATAGCGCCCAGGCCATTGAAAACAGGATTTTCATGTTTCCTCACTTGTCCTTTCTGCGCGCAACCGATCTTCGCCGAAACCGACTGGATCGCCACCCACCGGCTCTCCAACTTCCCGGCATTGTCCACAACCATGCGAACCCCACGCTCATGATGCTTCATCCTACTTGCGAATTGAAGCCACCGGCAAACCCGGCGCGTTTCAGCCCCGCCACATCACCGCCCCCAACCCCCTCAACCCAAACGAAAAAGGCCCCGCCATGCGGCAGGGCCCCCTTGGATTTTACCTGGCGCGCCGTGGTCAGAGACCTGCGGCGACGGCCTCCCAGTTCACGAGGTTGTCGAGGAAGTTTTGCAGGTAGGCCGGGCGCTTGTTGCGGAAGTCGATGTAATAGGAATGCTCCCACACATCGCAGCCCAGCAGCGCGGTCTGACCAAAGCAGAGCGGGTTGACCCCATTTTCCGTCTTGGTGACCTTCAGCCCGCCGTCAGAGTCCTTGACCAGCCAGCACCAGCCAGATCCGAACTGCCCGGCGCCGGCGGCGGCGAATTCTTCCTTGAACTTGTCGACCGAGCCAAAGCTGTCGGTCAGCGCCTTTTCCAATGCGCCCGGCATGCCGGTGCCGCCCGGCGCCATCCAACCCCAGAACTGGCTGTGGTTCCAGTGCTGGCTGGCGTTGTTGAAGATGCCCGACTGCGCCACGGCGCCGGCTTGGTAGGTGCCCTTGACGATCTCTTCGACCGATTTGCCGTCCCATTCGGTGCCGGAAATCAGCTTGTTGCCGTTGTCGACATAGGCCTTGTGGTGGATGTCGTGGTGATATTCCAGCGTCTCGCGGCTCATGCCGCCATTGGCCAGCGCGTCATGCGCGTAAGGAAGGTCGGGAAGTTCGAATGCCATGTTGGCCCCCTGTTCGTTCGCGTTTCAAAACCGATATGCCCTACATGGTAACCGACGAGGGGGGAAATCAAGAGTAAATCGCTCGCCTTTTCCGCCCCGCTGGGGTTTTGCGCGGCCCCGTCAGCCGAAGATGCCGACCTCGCCGCCGGGCAGGCCCGCATCCTGCAAGAGGCCATGAACATACTCGGCGACCGAACGGAAACAGACCACCCGAACGGTGCCCTCATCCACCATCCAGAACGCCGCCGCGACCTGCCCCATGCGCGTGCGCCGGATCTGGCCGGGCGCGAATGCGTCAGGGGTCATGTCCACCGGGCAGAGCTTGGCAATCACCTCGCGCACCGCGCCGGGCTGGCCGGTGACATCGAACACGGCCCGCGCGTCAGACACGTCGACGGCCAGGTAATGCGCACCCTTCAGCGCGGCGTCGATGGCGGCCAGCGCCGCGTCCACATTGCCGGGATCGGTCATCACCAGCAACTCGTCGGGCGACATCCACGCCACCGACGAACCATCGGCATGCGCGACCTCTCGCCGCCCCGGCATGGCCACCCCGGCAGCGGCCTTGACAGCCTTGGCAAGCGCCGGCGCGCCCAGGTCGCCGCGCAGGGTGATCATGCCGCAAGGCCCGGCTTCGCGGACGGTGACGGGCAGTGCGCTTTGTGCCTCAGACATTCTGCTTCTCCCCGTCCTTGTCATAGAACACCGGATCGACGATCCGGGCCTGCATCACGGTGCCGTCCACGTGCGCGAACTCCAGCACTTCGCCCATCCGGCCGGGGCCGTTCAGCACCAGCCCCATGGCGATGCCACGCCCCAGCGTGGGCGAATGATAGGTCGAGGTCACGCGCCCCTGCACGTTGCGCTGGCCATTGGCGTTCACGCCCTCGGCGGTGGCATAGGCTCCATCGGGCAGCACCCCGCCATCAAGCGTTTCCAGCCCGACCAGCTTCCACCGGTTGGGGTCGGTCATGTGGCTGCGCTGCTGCGCGCGCTTGCCGATATAGTCTTCTTTCTTTTTCGAGATCGCCCAGTCCAGCCCCAGATCCTGCGGGATCACGGTGCCGTCTGTCTCGTCCCCGATCATGATAAAGCCCTTTTCGGCCCGCATGACGTGCATCGCCTCGGTGCCGTAGAGCATGACCCCAAAATCACTGCCGGCCTCCAGCAGCGCGTCCCACAGCGCCCGTCCCTGCCCCGCCGGCACCGCCAGTTCGAACGACAGCTCGCCGGTGAACGAGATGCGATAGGCCCGCGCCCGGATACCGGCGACGGTGATGTCCTTGCAACCCATAAAGCTCAGCCCATCGGCGCTGATGTCATCATCGGTCAGCTTTTCCAGCACCTTGCGGGCATTAGGGCCGGCCACGGCCACCTGCGCGAACTGCTCGGTGACATTGGCGACATAGACCTTCCAGTCCCACCACTCTGTCTGCAGCCATTCTTCCATGTGGCCATGGATGTTCTCGGCCCCGCCGGTGGTGGTGTGACAAAGGAAGGTATCCTCGTCCAGCCGCACCACGACGCCGTCATCCATCAGGAACCCGTTCTCGTTGCACATCAGCCCGTAACGGCAGCGGCCCGGTTTCAGCGTCGACATCATGTTGGTGTAAAGCATGTCGAGGAACCGCCCCGCATCCGGCCCCTTGACGATGATCTTGCCCAGTGTCGAGGCGTCGAGCAGGCCGACGCTGTCTCGCACCTGCCGGATTTCGCGGTTCACCGCCTCTTCGCGGCTCTCCTGCCCGCGGCGATAGGTATAGGGGCGGCGCCATTGGCCCACCGGTTCGAAATCGGCGTCGTTGGCCTCGTGCCACGCATGCATCGGCGTCTTGCGCACCGGCTGAAACAGCGGCCCGCGCGCCTGCCCGGCGATCGAGGCCATCGAAATCGGCGTGTAGGGCGGGCGGAAGGTGGTCGTGCCGGTCTGCGGGATGGGCTGGCCCAGCGCGTCGGACAGGATCGCCAGACCGTTGATGTTGCTCAGCTTGCCCTGGTCTGTCGCCATGCCCAGCGTGGTATAGCGTTTGGCGTGTTCGACGCTGGCATAGCCCTCGCGCGCAGCAAGCTGGATGTCGCTGACCTTGACGTCGTTCTGGAAATCCAGCCAGGACTTCATCCGCAACTGCACCTTGGCGCCCTGCGGCATCAGCCAGACCGCCGCAATCGGCGCCTCGTCGGCGCTGGCGGCCTTGGGGGCTGCCGATCTGGCCTTGGGTTTGTGGCCCGTGGCCGCCGCCGCGGCCTGCCCGGCGGCATGTGCATCGGCCAGGCCCGAGGCCAGGTTGAGCGCGCCATTGGCGGCCCCGGCGGCGATGACGAACGGCTTTCCGTCGGCCCCGGTCGGAGACTTGTCCACATCCGGGCGGAAATGTGCCAGTGCCTCGTCCCAGACCAGCTTGCCGCCGCAATGGGACCACAGGTGCACCACCGGCGACCAGCCGCCGGACATCGCCACCGCGTCGCACTTGATCTCTTCCAGCACCGCGCCTTCGCCGGCCTGCGAACAGACGCACACGGCCTCGACCCGGCGGCCGCCCTTGACCTTAGCCACGCCCTTACCGGTCTCCACGCGAATTCCCAGCGCGCGCGCCTCATCCGCCAGCGCGCCGCCGCCCAATGCCCGCGCATCCAGGATCGCCGGCACCTCCAGCCCGAGGTTTTTCAGGGTTATCGCGGTGCGGTAGGCATCGTCGTTGTTGGTCACGACAACAGTCCTGTCGCCCAGGGAAACCCCGAAATTCACGGCATAATCCCGCACGGCCGAGGCCAGCATCACCCCCGGCACATCGTTGCCGGCAAAGCTGAGAGGGCGCTCGATGGCCCCTGTCGCGGTCACTATCTGGCCGGCGCGGATACGCCACAACCGGTGGCGCGGCCCCGGTACGCCGGGGGTGTGATCACGCACCTGCTCGTACCCCAGAACATAGCCGTGATCATAGACGCCCACGCCCATCAGCCTGTTGCGAAGGGTGACATTTTCCATTGCAGCCAGCGCAGATAGAGAATCATCCACGAACTTATCCACAGGCTCGCCGCCCACGTCGCCACCATCAACGGGCGCGCGTCCGCCCCAGTGCGGGGTCTGTTCCATCACCAGCACCCTGGCCCCGGCCTCGCCCGCAGCGCGCGCGGCGGTCAGCCCGGCGATACCGCCACCGATCACCACCACGTCGAAGAACGCGTAGAAATGTTCATAGCGGTCCTGATCGCGGTCCTTGGGCGCCCGGCCCAGCCCCGCCGACTGGCGGATGAAGGGCTCGTAGATGTGTTTCCAGAATGGCCGCGGGCTGATGAATGTCTTGTAATAGAACCCCGCCGGCAGGAACCGGGCCAGCTTGTTGTTCACCGCGCCGATGTCGAATTCCAGGCTTGGCCAGTGGTTCTGGCTTTCGGCCTCCAGCCCGTCGAATAGCTCGGTCGTGGTGGCGCGCTGGTTGGGCTCGAACCGCGCGCCCTTGCCCATGTTGAACAGCGCGTTCGGCTCCTCGGCGCCCGAGGCGACCACCCCGCGCGGGCGGTGATATTTGAACGACCGGCCGATCATCATCTGGTCGTTGGCCAGCAATGCCGAGGCCAGCGTATCGCCCTCGACCCCGTGCAGATGCTTGCCGTTGAAGGTGAAACCGATCTGGCGGTCGCGGTTCAAAAGCCGCCCGCCACGGGAAAGGCGCGTGCTCATGATAACTCCCTCCAGCTCCAGCCAGGCCGTTTGGCGGTGATCCGGTCACGGATATCCTGCGGCGGTTCGGTGGTCTGTGCCGGGTAGGTTCCGAAAACCTCCAGCGTCATGGTACAGCGCGCGGCGTGAAACCACTTGCCGCAGCCATGGGCGTGGCGCCAGCGTTCGAAATGCACACCCTTGGGGTTTTCCTTGCGGAAAAGATAGGCGTTGAAATCGTCCTCGGACGAACCGGGGCCGAACCGCTTGAGATGCGCCTCGCCACCGGGGGCGAACTCTGTCTCTTCGCCTTTGACGCCGCAATAGGGACATTCGAGGATCAGCATGCGCGTCTCCATCTGGTGGGGGTTGCATTTCGGGGGGTGGCCCGGTGGCCGGGCAGGCAAAGGGCGGGCGCCGCGCGGCGCCCGCCCTTTCTTGCCGTTGTCAGTGTCTCAGTCGCCGGACATGGCCGGCGCGGGGATGCGCACAGTTCCGTCATCACCACCGGTCGGCAGGGGCGACAGAACGAAGGTGCTGGCAAGGACCAGCCCGCCGAGAACGGCGAGAACGACAAGCAGCCAGACCAGCCGCCCGCCGCCAGTTTCATTGCCGTTGCGGGTAAAGTCCGGCATGTCGCGCGATTTGCGCCATTCGTGGGCCATCTGAATTCCTCCTGTGTGGCTGTCACACAGGATGCGGGCGCGGGGACGGGCTGGAAAGGCTCGGCGGATTTCCCCAAGGCAAACCGGCCAAACCCCGCGAAACGGCCGGGGTCGCGTAGGCCGATATCCGCCTTCAGCGGGGTCCTGCCGCGCCCCGAAAGGATCATCCGGTCGGGTGCCATCAGTGCGCCACCCCGGCGGCCACGGATTCGTCGATGAAGCGGCCTTCGCGGAACCGGTCGAGCGAGAAGGCATCGCACAGCGGCGACTGCCCCCGCGCCATCAGCTCGGCAAATCCCCAGCCGGAGCCGGGGATCGCCTTGAACCCGCCGGTGCCCCAGCCGCAGTTGATGAAGCAGTTGCCAAGCGGCGTCTTTGACAGGATGGGCGAGCGGTCGCCGGTCATGTCGACGATGCCGCCCCATTGCCGCAGCATCTTGAGCCGCTGGATCATCGGGAAGGTCTCGCACAACGCGCGCACGGTTTCCTCGATATGGTGAAAACTGCCGCGCTGGGTAAAGTTGTTGAACCCGTCCGCACCGCCGCCGATCACCATTTCGCCCTTGTCCGACTGGCTCATGTAGCCGTGCACCGTGTTGGCCATGACGACGCAGTCCATGCAGGGCTTGATCGGCTCGCTGACCAGCGCCTGCAAGGCCACGCTTTCGATCGGCAGGCGAAAGCCCGCCATGTCGGCCAGGTGGCCGGAATGCCCCGCCACCACGATACCCAGCTTGTCACAGTCGATGTCGCCGCGGTTGGTGGCCACGCCGGTGACATTGCCGTTTTCCGACCGGATGCCCGTGACCTCGCATTTCTGGATGACGTGCATGCCCATCGCAGAGCAAGCACGAGCATAGCCCCAGGCCACCGCGTCGTGCCGGGCAGTGCCGCCGCGCGCCTGCGACAGCCCGCCGAGGACCGGATAGCGCGGACCGTCCAGGTTGATGATCGGCACGATCTCCTTGACCCGCGCAGGCGATATGAACTCGGTCGTCACGCCTTGCAGGGCGTTGGCCTGCGCGGTGCGCTTGTAGCCGCGCACCTCGTGTTCGGTCTGGGCCAGCATGATCACGCCGCGGGGGCTGAACATGACGTTGAAGTTCAGGTCCTGGCTCATGCTCTCATAGAGAGAGCGGGCCTTTTCATAGATCGCGGCGGACGGATCCTGCAGGTAATTCGAGCGGATGATGGTGGTGTTGCGCCCGGTGTTGCCACCGCCCAGCCAACCCTTTTCCAGGATCGCCACATTGGTGATGCCGTGGTTCTTGCCCAGGTAATAGGCCGTGGCCAGGCCGTGCCCGCCGGCACCGATGATGATGATGTCGTATTTGCGGCGCGGCTCTGGGCTGGCCCAGGCGCGTTCCCAGCCAAGGTGATACCGCAGGGCTTCGCGGGCGACGGCAAAGGCGGAATAGCGTTTCATGGACATCCCCAAGGCTCATGGATTCGCGGGTCTGGCAGTGCTGCCCAGTGTAATGCGCCATCCCGACCGCGCATAAGATGCCCTGCGCGGCAAAAAACATGAAAATTGCGACACGCGTGATCATGCCGCCCGCGACACCTGACAGCCTGCCGGATTGTGACCACTTGCCCCTTTCTATCGGGGCGGCGCGCCGCTACATGAGGCAAAGCCAACGGAGACGCCATGCTGTTCTGGATTACCGTCATCGTCCTTGCGCTGGTCTGCGGCGCCGTTCTGGCACGCGCGGCCATGGCGCGCCGCACCGGCGACGCCGCGCCCGCCGCCTATGACCTGCAGGTCTACCGCGACCAGCTGCGCGAAGTCGATCGCGACCGCGCCCGCGGCATCGTCGATGCCGAAGAGGCCGAGCGCCTGCGCACCGAAATATCGCGCCGCATCCTGGCCGCCGACGCCAAGCTGCGCGCCGCCGGCGAAACCGGCGGTCAGCCGCGCGCCGCCGGCTGGGCCGTGGCGGGGCTGGCCGTGGCGGGGCTGACGCTTGGCGCCGGGCTGCTTTACAACCGCATCGGCGCGCCCGGCTATCGCGATCTGCCGATCTCGCAAAGGCTGGCGGCCTCTGACGCCGCGCGTACCGACCGGCTGAGCCAGGCCGACGCAGAGACGAGCGCGACCGCCGCCCCTGCCCCGCCCCCCGAGGCCGGCGAGGAATACCTCGCCCTGGTCGACCGCCTGCGCGAGGCAGTGGCGAAACACCCCGACGACCTGCGCGGTCTGCGCCTGCTGGTGCGCAACGAGGCCGCGCTGGGCAACTACACCGCCGCACACACCGCCCAGGCCCATGTGATCGAAATCGAGGGCGACAACGCGCAAGCCTGGGAATACGGCCTGCTGGCCGACCTGATGGTGTCGGCCGCCCGCGGCTATGTCTCGCAAGAGGCCGAGGCCGCGATCCGGTCCGCGCTGGAACGCGACCCGAGCGAGCCGCGCGCGCGCTATTACCTGGGGCTTTACCTGATGCAGGTCGACCGCCCCGACGCCGCATTCCGCACCTGGGAAAAACTGCTGAGCGACAGCCGCCCCGACGCGCCCTGGGTGCCGCTGATCCGCAGCCAGATAGAAGAGGTCGCCTGGCGCGCCGGCGTCGAATACCAGCTGCCGCCGCTTGATGACGCGGCCCCCGGCCCCGACGCCACAGCGCTGGAGGCCGCCGGCGACATGACCGATGCCGAACGCACCGAAATGATCCGCGGCATGGTCGAGGGGCTTGCCACGCGCCTCAACGACGGGGGCGGCAGCGCAGCCGAATGGGCCCGCCTCATTGCCGCCTACGGCGTTCTGGGTCAGCCCGAACAGGCGCAGGCCGCCTGGGACGCGGCGCAATCCGCCTTTGCCGGGCAAGAGGACGACCTGGAGATCCTCGCGCAGGCCGCGCGCCGCGCCGGGCTGATCGAATGATCCACGACGACATCGCCGCCTTTGCCGCCGCGCTGGCGCCGATGCGTCCGCTGATCGGGCTCGACCCGGGGGAAAAGACGGTGGGCGTCGCGGTCTCGGACGCGCTGCTGTCCTCGGCCGGGGCGGTCGAAACCATCCGCCGCACCCGCTTTGCCGCCGACGCCGCCCGGATCCTGGCCATCGCCGAGGATCGCGCCGCGGCAGGCATCATCCTGGGCCTGCCGCGCAACATGGACGGGTCAGAGGGGCCGCGCTGCCAGTCAGTACGCGCATTCGCCCGCAACCTCGCCAAGCTGACCGAGCTGCCGATCGGGTTCTGGGACGAACGATTGTCGACGGTCGCGGCCGAAAGGGCACTGTTGGAGGCCGATTTGACCCGGAAGCGTCGCAAAGAGGTTATCGACGCGGTCGCGGCGGCGTATATTCTGCAAGGAGCCCTCGACCGGTTGCAACATCTGAGGACAGAGCCGTGAACGACACGCCCGTCTGGACCCGCCCGGAAACCGACAGCCCCTGCATTCGCGTCTGCGTGGTGCATCCCGAAGCGCGCATCTGCACCGGCTGCTACCGCACCACCGATGAAATCTCGCGCTGGTCAAGGATGACACGCGAGGAACGTCAACAGGTCATGGCTGAACTTCCGGGCCGCGCCTCGCTGTTGAAAAAACGCCGGGGCGGGCGCGCGGCGAGGCTGGCGAGGGGCTGACCGGGCACACCCCTCTGCCTGCTTCTTTTTGGTTACAAATACCCGGCAACGGCGGCGCGGCCGGGAAAGTTGCCCAGCCCCGCGCCAACACCCCCTCTACCATCCCAGCGCCTTGCGCAGCATGTTGCCCGCCACCAACAGCAGGAACACCGCAAAGACGCGCCGCAGTGGCCGCGGGTTCATCGCATGCGCCAGCCGCACCCCCAGCGGCGCGGTCAGCAGCGTCATGGTGATGATCACCGCAAATGCCGGCAGGTTGACCGCCCCCAGCGTCAGCGGCGGGCGGTGTTCGGGCGCAATGGTCAGAAACAGAAACCCGATCACCGATGGCACCGCGATGGTCACGCCAAAGCCCGCAGCGGTGGCCACCGCCCGGTGAATGGGTAGGCCGTAAAGGCTCATCAGCGGGACGCCGAAACTGCCGCCGCCGATACCCATCAGCACCGACAGGAACCCCACCACCGGCGACATCAGCGCCCGCGTCAGGCCGCCGGGCATCTCTTCGCCCAGCCGCCATTCCGCCCGCCCCAGCGCCAGGTAAAGCCCGATGACGATGCCCACGCCGCCGAACACCCCCTGCAACACGCCCGAGCGCAGCGACGACGCCACCAGCACGCCCAACACAGCGCCCACCGCGATGCCCGGCGCCCATGTCCTGAGGATCGACCAGTCCACCGCCCCCTTGGCGTGATGGCTGATGACCGAACGCACCGAGGTGACGATGATCGTCGCCAGCGACGTCGCCAGGCAGATCTGCATCAGTTGCGGGCCGTCATAGCCCAACGTCTTAAAGGCATAGAAAAAGGCCGGCACCAGAACGATGCCGCCGCCCACCCCCAACAGCCCGGCCAGCACGCCGGCAAAGCCGCCGATGGCCATCAGCAGGATCAACATTTGCCAAAGAAGGGAGGTGTCGGGCATGGGCATTTCCTCTGGTCGCCGGGGCAGGCTTACACCGGCATGATGCGCGAGGAAAGCACCTCAGCCCACCTGCACGCCGGCCACTTGCGTCAGCGCCGCCTCGACCAGTTCGGGCCCCGCGCCGGGGCGCGTCGCTCCCTCCGACAAGACCCGCCGCCAGCCCCGCGCGCCCGAACGCCCGGCAAAGAGCCCCAGCATGTGCCGCGCCACCTGGTGCAGCCGCCCGCCCGCCGCCAGATGCGCCTCGATATAGGGCAGCATCGCGCGCACCACGTCCTCTGCCCGCCGGTCGGGCACGTCATCGCCATAGATCACCCGATCGGCCGGACCCAGGATGGCAGCCGGGTTGTAATAGGCCGCCCGCCCCACCATTACCCCGTCAAGCCCGGCTGCAAGCTGCGCGCGTGCATCCTCCAGCGTGGCGATGCCGCCATTGACCGAGATGTGCAGATCGCCAAACCGCGCCTTCACCTTGTGCACGATGTCGTAATCGAGCGGCGGAACATCGCGGTTTTCCTTGGGGCTCAGCCCCTGCAGCCACGCCTTGCGGGCATGGATGATCACGCGGGTCACGCCAGCCTGCCGGAAGCGGTCCAGGAAATCGGGCAGCACGGTTTCGGGGTCCTGGTCATCGACCCCGATACGACACTTGACCGTCACCTCGCGCGGCTGCGCCGCGATCATCGCCGCACAGCAGTCGGCCACCAGCGCCGGCTCTTTCATCAGCACCGCGCCAAAGGTGCCCGACTGCACCCGGTCCGAGGGGCAGCCGACATTGAGGTTGATCTCGTCATACCCCGCCTCGGCCCCCAGCCGGGCCGCCTGCGCCAGCTCATCCGGGTCCGACCCGCCAAGTTGCAGCGCAACAGGGTGCTCGGCGGGGGAATGTTCCAACAGATACAGCGCGCCCCCCCGCACCAGCGCCGGGGCGGTCACCATCTCGGTATAAAGCAGCACGTTGCGCGAGAACTGGCGATGCAGGAACCGGCAATGCCGATCGGTCCAATCCATCATCGGGGCGATAGATAGCCGTGAAGCTCTTGAAATATCTGTTTTTGCTACATTTTCTTCCATATTGGAGTCATACCATTCTTGCTCATTTTGACCCATTTACGCCTTTTTTTGCATCCTGTATGACTCAGAGTCATACGAAGCAACCCGGAGTCATACGAGAATGGCCACCTTTCGCGAACGAACATTGAAGAGCGGCAAGACCAGCGTGACGGCTCAGATTGTACGCCGAAATCCCCCATATCAGGAAGCGCGTACCTTTGACAAACGCAAGACCGCCGAAGCATGGGCCAAGAAGCGAGAGAAAGAAATAGACGACGACATTGCCGCCGGACGGAAGGTGCAGAGGCGGGGCGCAAAGAAGGTGACTTTGGGCGACGCCATAGACAGGTATATCGCCGAGTCCATGTCTGAAATCGGGAAGACCAAGGCGCAGGTACTGCGCACCATCCGAACGGAATATGACATCGCGGATATGCCCTGTGACAAAATTGAGTCCCCCGACATTGTTACCTTTGTCCGGGAACTGCACAAACGCCCAGACCTGTCTTCCCCGGCAACCGCACTGAACTACCTTTCGCACCTTTCCGCCGTCTTCGCGGACGCCCGCCCCCTGTGGGGGTATCCGCTGGACGAACAGGCCATGAAGGACGCCCAGCGCGTCTGCACACGGCATGGCCTCACCAGCAAGAGCAATAAGCGGACCCGCCGCCCGACCTTAGATGAAATGAATCGCCTCATGGAACATTTTTACGCCGCGTCAGCGGCGGACCCGCGCGTCACGCCAATGCATGTATTGTGCGCCTTCGCGATATTCAGCGCGCGCCGTCAGGCTGAGATTTGCAGGATCACTTGGGAAGATTACGAACCGGAGCACCAGCGGGTTCTGGTCCGGGACATGAAGAACCCCGGCCAGAAGAAGGGAAATGACATTTGGTGCGAACTGCCGGACCCTTGCTGCGCAATTATCGACGCTATGCCACGCGTAGAAGAGCGCATCTTTCCCTTTCACAGTGATAGCGTCAGCACCCGCTTCACGCGGGCTTGTCAATTCTTGGGAATTGAAGACCTTCACTTCCACGACCTGCGCCACGAAGGAACATCGCGCCTGTTTGAACTAGGGTACACGGTGCCACTCGCGGCGTCAGTTACAGGCCACAAGTCGTGGACCAGCATGAAGCGTTACACGCAAATCAAGAAGCGGGGCGACAAGTACGAAAACTGGCGGTGGATCAAAGAAGTTACCTAGCCGCCCCCGCCCGCTAAACGCGGGCATTCATCAGTGCCGCAAACACACTGCCCCGCCCCCGCCGATTTGGCGGGGCTTTGTCCTTCCTATGGCCCCCGCGTCAGCGGGACGGCTCTGCCGTCCATTTGCATTCCGTGACCCGTTTTTGCGCCGATTCGTGACAGTTTTAGGAATTCGTTATATAGAAATGTCAACCCCTAATTTGCGGGCAACAAAATCTCCCAGAAAATGAGGAAGAGCATTGTATATAAAGATCGAAGATTACTGCGCCGCAACCGGCGTAAGCACCGCCACGGCGGGTCGGCGTCTCGCGGACGTCCCGTTTCGCATCCCGACGCGCGGACGGGGACGGAAGCACTTCCCGCTTGCTGGGGCCGTAATGACCTTGAAGGGCAAGGAAGTGGATGCAGGGGCCGCTGAGGCTCTGGCACAGGCCGCGAAGGACCTTCACGGGCGCGACCTCTACGTTGAAGCTGAAGCGCTACCCATGGCGCTGGAATTTGCTGAATGGCTTCCGACTGAGGCCATGCGCAACCGCCTTCGGACCGCCCAGAATTCTTTCGTCGTGGCAGTGGCGAACAGCCGCCTGTGCAGCCCGACCATCGTTCGGAACCTGACCCCGTTGCGCCAGCTTTTCGCGCTCTGCCCGCCGGTTCTGGCGTGGGTTCTGCGTGGTGGGGAAGCCCCGGACGTTGACGGTATCGCCCCCGCTTTCGCGGTCGCTTCGAACGAAGGCACCCTTGACCAGTATCACACCACTATGAAGGAAGCGGCATGACCGACTACACCAATTTTTTGAACATTGTGGAAGGCTCTGAGGCCGTCCGCGACCGCTGGGCCGCTCTGGTAGAGCGCACCGTCACCGAAGCTGCGCAGCACGGCGTTACGCTTGAAGCAGATGACGTGCTGAACCTTCGTTCGGCCCGCATCGCCGCGCTTGGCGCGCCTCTGGATGAAGACGAATACGCGGCGGAGCTTCTGAACCTGCCCGCGCTGTCCACCGCCGCCCGCAAGAAGGCGATTTCCGAGGGCGATGAAGAGGCACGGGCAGCGGCTGTCGCGGATGTGAACCGGGGCAAGGATGATGTTCACCATTCGAACTGCGTATCTCATGCCGCGCGCCGTTTGTCCGAAGCTCGCGAGCTTGGAATCGCGACGCCGCCGCCGGAAGAGGATGAGCGTTCCCGCAATGAGCGACTCGAAGCTCTGAAGGACATTTCCGACCCCTCCGAAAGGCTCTCACTGGCGCGCCGTTGGGGACTGATCGAATGACCAATGTTGATGATGTAATCGAAGAGATTCAGACCCACCACAGTGGGGCATTTTGGGGCGTCTTTCACGCCGTTGAAAATGGGTACAAGTACCTTCCAAGTGGTCATGTTCTGACCCCAGCGGCGTATCTTGCAGTAGTGCGCCATTTCACCGGCGAAGAACCCGCGCCGGGGGCGACCTTGTCCGACCGTCGGCGCAATGACTTGCGCGCGAAGGCCGTGGCCAAGGGAGGAGGGAATGTCTGACGATCCCATGAACGATTCCGGAACCGTGCTCGAAGAACCTCGATTCGGATACGCCGAGCCGTTCGATACCAGCGGCGATTTTAAGCATCTGCCCAAGGCAGAACGCGCCGCCGCAAAGAAGCGGTCATTTGAGCGCAAGCAGCACTGGGCACGTGCCCATGCAGCGCGCGAATATTGGACGCCCGAGATGCACGAAGAGGAACGCCAGCGGCTGGAACTGGAAGTGCAGGCGATGCTGGAAGCCCGCGAAGGGGAACAGCGCGATGCGGCGTAGCTTTATCCAGCGAAACACCCCCGCGACCTTCGACGCGGCCAAGTACCTTGTTGCCCGTGAAAGGATGCATCGCCGCAACGCCCTCTGGGCGTCAGCCCGCCACCGCCTTGGCGAAGAGGCGTTCTTTAAGAACCTTGGGGCCGTAGAGCGCAGCGTGAGCCAACAGCTTGAACGCGAGGGGCTGGGCTAAGCCCCTCCAAAGAACAGACGGCGGCACCCCGCACATAGCGGGGGGTTCTCGTGGAAGAATTGCCGCCGTCTGCCCTAATCATCACCACTGCAATGGAGATACACATGCAGACTTTCCAGAATGGGCGCTTGCCCACCTTTGATGACGACCTTGTGCAGGAACTGGCGGACAAGATCACCACGCTTGCCCGCCGGGGCGGTGGTCGCGGGATGCGCCTCAGCTTCGAATGGCTGTCCGATGCACTCGGACCCCGACTCGCCCGTGCGGTCCTGCGCCGCGCCGGATTCCGGCGGATGCCTGAGCAGTGGGCCATTGGAAAGGGGGACACTCGCCCCGACGCCTATACTTTTCCCGAGGTGTTCGCGGAAGAGATGACGGATATTCTGTTCGATCATGCCTAAACAGTCCGTTTCCAAATCAGAGACAGCCGATTCTTCAGGATGTGACATTTCCCATTCGCCTAATTTTTAGGCAATGGGTGTCACAAGCGCTGACCCTAAGCCGAATTGACGCAAGTGAAGGTGACGCACCGGACGCCCTGTCATGGGATGTGACATTTTCCAGAGAATGCCATTTTTCCGAGCGTTCAGATGTGATTTTTTCTAACAAAATCATAAATTTGACTCCCGCATCCACCCCACTTAAATGGACGTCACTACCACCAAAAACGGAAGGATTGAGAATGGAAAACGAAGAACGCGAAGGCCGGTTGCTCCGGCTGACCGATGAAATGGCAAATTTGGCGCTGCATCCGCTGACGCTGACCACCGCCGAACGGCTGCGCCACCTCGCCGGGAAGGTTACCGACCTCAGCTATGAATATTGGGCTGGCTTTGCGAGCGCCCAAAATGCCGTGTGGCAATTGACTGGCTGTCCGTTGCCGCGCGAGGTCTTCGATGAATTTCAGTACGTCGCAGACTCCGAGGACCAGATTCATCATATGTGTGCCGCAGCTATTGCCACGGTAGATAGCGAACTGGAAATGCTGATCGAAAACAAGATCGACGCATATATCGAAGACTGCGCGGCCTATGCCGAAGAACGTGACGCGCACCTCGACAAGCTGGCCGATCTGGCAGCGAAGGCAGAGGACAGGCCTGTCTTCCGGGGGCGACGAAAGCGCGTACCGGTGAGCTACTCCCCATCGGTTGGACAGGATCTGGCGTAATTCAAGCTACTCTTTGCATCTGCTGATCGGGGTTGGTTGTTTCATTTCTCTGCCAATAGACCACGGCGGGTGGTCTGCCGCCAAGGGCC
>NZ_QITQ01000018.1 GCF_003260265.1 Roseovarius amoyensis | reverse complement strand
GCCGCGCGGACCTACGATGACCTCTGGCGCGCGGTCGGTCACGTCTGTGATCTCTTCACTGACGAGGAATGCTACAACTTCTTCAAGGCTGCAGGCTATGAAACCGATTAGACGCAACCCGCTCTAGCATAAAGCAACGCCAGATCGTCACCGGTCAGCACCGCCGGCACCGGGTCGTGCCCGACCAGCGCCGCGGCGGCGCGCAGCACCTCGCGGTCGGCCCGCTCGGCGCGCCAGCACCGGTACAGGACCCAGCCCGCCGACGCCCCCAGCACCAGCGCCGTCAGCCCGAAAGAAAGCTTTGCCAGCCCGTTCTGACTGAGCAGCCCGGCCGACGCAAAGATCAGCGCCGTGCCCAGAGTGGCCATGCCCCGTGGCCGCAATCGGACACCGTCGCCGGGCAGATCAGCCACAGAAGCCATCCCGAACCGCAATTTTCAGACCCCGTTGGTAAACGCAACGCCCCCTGTCTGACGCAGAAAGCTTAAGGGCGACTTAACGACGGCACGAGACACACGTCAAGGTTGTGCCTGGTCAGCCTGAGTGGCCGAAACGGGCCAGGAAAAACCCATCCCCCTCGTCAGATACCGGCCAACGGGCTGTGAAAAAATACTTCCAACCTACTGTTTCTTCTGTAAATTTTTTGATCACACTCTCGTTTTCCGGGCGCAGCAGAGAACAGGTGGCATAGGCCAACTCGCCCCCCGGGGCGACCAGCGCAGCGGCCTCTTGCAGGATGGCCAGTTGCAGCCGCGTCAGTTCGGTCAGGCGATCCGGGTCCAGCCGCCACTTGGCATCCGGGGCCCGCCGCCAGGTGCCGCTGCCCGAACATGGCACGTCGCACAACACCAGGTCATAGGGGGCATGGCGCGCCACCTGTCCCGGCGCGAGGCAATGCACCTGCACCCCGGCCCGCGCCGCCCGCGCCGGCAGGTCCTTCATCCGCCCGACGTCGGCGTCATGGGCATACCACGTCGCCTCGGCCCGCGCGGCGAGCGCCAGCACCTTGCCGCCGCCGCCGGCGCAATAGTCCAGCACCCGCGCGCCCGTCGGCACGTCAAGCGCCGCCATTGCCGCCTGGCTGCTGCCATCCTGCAGCTCGACACCGCCATCTAGATAGGCCGCCGAACGGGCCACGCGGCGGGCGTTTCGTGTCACCCTCACCGCGGTGGGCGCGATTGTGACGGGCTCTGCTTCGATATCATCTTGTGACAGTTTTTCAATCACTTGTGGAACGGAGTTGATCCGTTCATTCACCCGCAAAATCACCGGCGCACGCTGACGCAACGCCTGCGCCGCGGCCTCGGCCCCGTCGCCCAGCGAGGCGCGGAACGCTTCTACCAGCCAATCGGGCATATCCATGCGTTCGCCATCGCTTTCCGGTGCCCGCCCGGCTTGGCGTTCGGCGGCGTCCAGCGGCGGCGGGGCGTGCCCGGCACCGGTGAACAGCGTGTCAGGGTCACTGCCCGCCGCGCGCAATGCGCCGAACATCAGCCCGCGCCCGGTTTCGGCCCCGCCCAGACAGGCATAGGAGCGCCGGCAGCGCAGCGCCTGAAAGACGTGATCGCGCACCGCCGCGCGGTCGCCCGAACCGGCATAGCGCGCGCCCCGTGCCCAGCCGGTCAGCGCCTGCTCGGCCGGCTGACCGTCAAGGACGGCGTCCAGTACCCCGATGGCCGCGGCAACGCGCGCGCCGGGGGTCATGAAGTGACCTCAGGAACGCAACGCAAGCCACGGAAACAAAACGATTTACCCGATCCGGTAGTTCGGGCTTTCGCGGGTAATTTGGACATCATGCACATGGCTTTCCTTCAGCCCCGCGCCGGTGATCCGCACAAAGCGGCAGCCGGTGCGCATCTCATCGACGGTGGCGCAGCCGGTATAACCCATCGCCGCGCGCAGGCCGCCGACCAACTGATGCAGGACCGTGCTGGCCGCGCCCTTGTAGGGCACCTGCCCCTCGATCCCTTCGGGGACCAGCTTGTCGCTGGCGGCGTCCTTTTGGAAATAGCGGTCGGCACTGCCGCGGGCCATCGCCCCCAGCGACCCCATGCCGCGATAGGCCTTGAAGCTGCGGCCCTGGTAGAGGATCACCTCGCCCGGGCTTTCGTCGGTGCCCGCCAGCATCGAGCCGACCATCGCGCACGACGCCCCCGCCGCGATTGCCTTGGCGAAGTCGCCGGAATACTTGATGCCGCCGTCGGCGATCACCGGCACGTCACCGGCCGCCGCGGCGCAATCCATGATCGCGGTCAACTGCGGCACGCCGACCCCGGCGACCATTCGCGTGGTGCAGATGCTGCCCGGCCCGATGCCCACCTTGACCGCGTCCGCGCCCGCGTCGATCAGCGCGCGCGTCGCCTCGGCCGTGGCGACGTTGCCGGCAACGATCTGGACCTCGTTCGACAGGGCCTTGGCCCGCTCGACCGCCGCCGCGACCGAGTCGGAATGGCCATGCGCGGTGTCGATGACGATCATGTCGACGCCGGCATCCACCAGCGCCTGCGACCGGGCAAAGCCGTCATCCCCCACGGTCGAGGCCGCAGCCACCCTGAGCCGGCCAAGATCGTCCTTGCAGGCGGTCGGGTTCAGCACTGCCTGCTCGGTATCCTTGAGCGTCAGCAGGCCGGTCAGCTTGCCCTCGGCGTCGGTCACCAGCAGCTTTTCGATGCGCCGGGCCTTCATCATCGACTTGGCCTCATCGCGGTCGGCCGGCTCGTGCAGGATGGCCAGGTCATCCGAGGTCATCATCACATTCACCGGCGTGTCGTCGGAGGTGGCAAAACGCATGTCGCGGTTGGTCACGATGCCCACCACGCGGCGGTTTTCATCGACCACCGGAAAGCCGGAGAAACCGTAGCGTTCGGTCAGGGCACGGGCGTCGGCCAGGGTCTGGTCAGGCGTCAGCGTAACGGGGTTGTAGACGATGCCCGATTCGAACCGCTTGACGCGGCGCACCTCGCGCGCCTGCTGCTCGATCGTCAGGTTACGGTGAACCACCCCCATGCCGCCCGCCTGGGCCATGGTGATGGCCATCTGCGATTCGGTCACCGTGTCCATGGCCGAGCTGAGCAGCGGGATATTGAGCGCGATCGAGGCGGTCACGCGCGTGCGCGTGTTTGCGGTGCTCGGCATTACCGAGGACCGGGCCGGAACCAACAGCACGTCATCGAAGGTCAGCGCCTCACGAATCTCCATCGTCTTTCTCCTGCGCGGGATCGTTTGGCGCTTCCCTATTACACGGATCGGGGCGGGGCGAAAGGGCCTATTCGGGCGGGCGTCCGCGCGCCACGGTGGACAAAGCCGCGCCGGCGTGACAGTGCCGGGGACACCGTTACAGCCCGGCCGGCGCCCGCCGGCACCCCATCCCGCAAGGCGACCCCGACCATGACCGCACTCAATATCGCCCGAACAGACGACCTTGACCGCGTGCTGCGCCTGGTGGCCGACCACCACGCCGAAAGCGGCGTCGAGCAGAACCCGGAGGCGCGCCGCGCCGCCATCCTGCCGCTGCTCGAGGGCTCGCCCCACGGGGTGATCTATCTGATCGGCCCGGCGCGGGCGCCGATCGGCTATGTGGCGGTGTCGTTCGGCTGGTCGATCGAGTTCGGCGGCATGGAGGGGGTGATAGACGAGTTCTACATCCGCCCCGGCGTGCGCGGGCGCGGCATCGGCACCGAGGTCATGCACACCCTGCCCCGCGGGCTGGCAAAGGCGGGGCTGAAGGCGATGCATCTGGAAATCGGACGCGACAGTGCCGGCGCGCGCAGGGTCTATGAAAAGCTGGGCTTTCAGGCGCGAGAGGCCAACGGGCTGATGACGCGGCGGTTCTGAGGCGGGTGATCCTGTCGCGGCAGCCGGGGATATACGAAATGGACAGGCCCGCGCCACTGGCAATTCGCCGCGGCCCGATTATCTTGGTTGCATGACCTTTTCGATCCCGTTCGATAATTCCTATGCCCGGATGCCGGCACGGTTTTACACCCGTATCGACCCCAAGCCGGTGGCCGCGCCGCGGCTGATACGATTCAACCGTGCGCTTGCGGCCGATCTGGGCATTACCCCCGGCGATGACGACGAGATGGCGCGCGCCTTTTCCGGCAACGCCGTACCCGAGGGCGCCGAACCGCTGGCGCAGGCCTATGCCGGGCACCAATTCGGCGGCTTTTCCCCGCAACTGGGCGACGGGCGCGCCAACCTGCTGGGCGAGGCGGTGGCGAACGGCAAACGCTTTGACATCCAGCTAAAGGGGTCCGGCCCCACCCCCTATAGCCGCATGGGCGACGGGCGGGCCTGGCTGGGGCCGGTGCTGCGCGAATACGTGCTGAGCGAGGCGATGCATGCGCTGGGCATCCCCACCAGCCGGGCGCTGGCCGCCGTGACCACGGGCGAACCGGTCTGGCGCGAACAAGGCGCCCTGCCCGGTGCGGTGCTGACCCGCGTGGCGGCAAGCCATATCCGCGTTGGCACCTTCCAGTTCTTCGCTGCGCGCCGCGATGTCGAGGGGCTGAAGGCGCTCTACGACTACACGGTTGCACGCCACTATCCTGACGCCTCCGACGCGGCCGATCTGTTGCAGGCGGTGGTCGAGCGGCAGGCGCGGCTGGTGGCGCAGTGGATGGCGGTGGGGTTCATCCACGGGGTCATGAACACCGACAACACCACGCTTTCGGGCGAAACCATCGACTATGGCCCTTGCGCCTTTATGGACAGCTATCACCCCGACACGGTCTATTCGTCGATCGACGCGCATGGGCGCTATGCCTATTCCAGCCAGCCCGACGTGATCGTGTGGAACATGGCGCAGCTTGCCACCGCGCTGGTGCCGCTGATGCCGGATGCCGAGGTGGCGGTAGAGCGTTTCACCCGGATCGTGCATGCCATGCCCGCGCTGATCCGGGAAGAGTGGCTGACGCTCTTTCGCCGCAAGATCGGCCTTGGCACCGCGCAAGACGGGGACGAGGCGCTGATCGGCGACCTGCTGACGCGCATGGCGGAAAACCGCGCCGATTTCACCAACACGTTCAGGGCGCTGGCCACCGGCGGGCCGGCGCGCGACCAGTTCCTGAACCCGGCCGCCTTTGACGAATGGGAAACCGCCTGGCGCACCCGGCTGAAGGCCGAGGAGGACCCACAGGCGCGGATGCGCGCGGCCAACCCCGCCTTCATCCCGCGCAACCACCGGGTCGAGCAGATGATCGCGGCGGCTGTCGAGGGCGATTTCGCTCCCTTCAACCGCCTGCTGGAGGTGCTTTCAAACCCCTACGACGATCAGCCCGACGCGGCCGATCTGGCGCGTCCGCCGGCACCTTCGGAAGTGGTGAAACAGACATTTTGCGGCACATGACGGGACGGCACGCATATGGGATGATTGCAGCGGGCGCGCGCCCGTCACTTGCGTCGGCGGCGGAAAAGGCGCGGGTTGCGGTCAACGAATTCGTCGATCAGGCTGGCCAGTCCGCCGCGCGACCGCTCCTTGAGATAGGCAAACCCCGTCGCCACCCCGATCAGCGCGCCGATGGCATCGACGATAAGGTCGCCCATCGTGTCCTTCAGCCCCGATTTCTGCATGTTCAGGCCAAAGGCCTGGTCCATGGCGAATTCGAATATCTCCCAAGCGGTGCCGATGGTGATGGCAAAGCAGAAACCGAAAAAAGACACGGCAATGGGCGGCGCGGCATAACGGTCGCCCTGGAACATCATGAAGACCAGCACGAAACCGATGATGCCAAAGCCCACCGCCGAGGTGCCGTGCATGGCGATGTCCCACCACCAGAACCGTTCGTAGAAATCGAACACCTCGCCCAGAAACAGCGTACCGCCCACAAAGATCACCATGGCGGCGATGAACGACGGCGGCACATGCACCTCGGCCCAGCGCGCCACGAACACCGGCGCCAGCGACAGCGACAGCGTCGCCGTGGCGACAAAGGCCAGTTCGAGCCGCAGCTGTACCAGCGCAGCCAACACAACACCGGCCAGGGCCAGCCAGATCGCACGGGCCAGCCATGTCTGATCGGCGAACATGGGGGATACCCCTTTCATCTGCAGATGCGTTCGGGGGTGATATGACACCTGCACGACTGAGAATTGCAACCTACAACCTGCAGAAATGTGTCGGCATCGACATGCGCCGGCGGCCCGACCGCACGCTTGGGGTGATCAAGGCGCTCGATGCGCAGATCGTGGTGCTGCAGGAGGCCGACAAGCGGCTGCCACCCCGCCCCGCCGCCCTGCCCCAGGACATGGTCGAAGCCGAGGGCTGGCGCATCCCCGATTTCGGCAATCCCGGCGGATCGATCGGCTGGCACGGCAATGCCATGCTGGTGCACCCGGACCTGGCGCTGCGCGCCACCCAGCATATCGAGCTGCCGGGACTGGAACCGCGCGGCGCGATCCTGGCCGAGTTCGACACCGCGCTGGGGCCGCTGCGCGTGGTCGGGCTGCACCTGGGGCTGGTCCGGCGCTATCGCCTGTTGCAGATGAACGCGATCCGCCGCCACCTGGCGCTGCTGTCGCCGATGCCGACGGTTCTGGCCGGCGATTTCAACGAATGGCGCAGCGCCGGCGCGCTGGAGGCGGCTAGCGGCGATTTCCGGTTCGCCGTCACCCCGCCCAGCTTTCCCGCGCCGCGCCCCGTGGCCCGGCTGGACCGGATCGGCCTGTGCGCCGGCCTGCGCAGCGATGCGACAGGTACGCTGACCGCCAAGCCCGCGCATATCGCATCCGACCACCTGCCGGTCTGGGTAGATCTGAGCGCGGCAAAGACATAGAAGGCCCTGAAAGGCAGCGCAGTCGTCTGTTTCTGGATGCTTTTATCCGGACTGCGCGACATCGCGCAAAGGGCGTCGCCCGACCGCAGGCGGGGGGAGACGCCCCCGCCCATGGGGGCGGGCGGGGGCTGCCCGGCGTGCCGCCGGGCCATTCATTCGGGATGGAACGACCGGGTGACCCCGGTCAGGCCGCCTTGGCGCCCGAATTGCGCCGATTCCTGCGCGGCCGGCGCGGGGCATTGCCCGGCTTGGCCGAGTTGAAACCACCGCCACCGCCACCGCCCTTGCGGCGCTGTCTGCCCCGCGACGGGGCCTTGGGGTCGGGCATCTGTTCCCACGCCTCGCCCGAGGCCACGGGGATCGGCATGCCCATCACCTTTTGGATGTCGCGCAGCTCGCCCATTTCGTCCGGCGCGCAGAACGCGATCGCGGCGCCATCGCGCCCGGCGCGCGCGGTCCGGCCGATCCGGTGGACATAGTTCTCTGCGACGTTCGGCAGTTCATAATTGTAGACGTGCTTGACGTCGGGGATATCAAGCCCCCGTGCCGCCACATCGGTGGCGACCAGCACCCGCACCTCGCCCGAGCGGAACGCCTTGAGCGCACGTTCGCGCTGGCCCTGGCTCTTGTTGCCGTGGATCGCGGCGACAGAGAAACCTGCCGCCTCCAGCCGCCGCGCCAGCTTGTCAGAGCCGTGCTTGGTACGGCCGAAAACCAGCGCCAGTTCGTCGCGGTGGCCATCCAGCAGCCGGATCAACAGGTCCGGCTTTTCGGCCTTGGCGACGAAATGCACCGCCTGGGTGATCTTGTCGGCGGCCTTGCCCGGCGGGCTGACCTGCACGCGGCGGGGATTTTCCAGATAGCTCGATGCGATTTCTTCCATCTGCTTGGGCATGGTGGCCGAAAACAGCATCGTCTGCCGGCCCTCGGGCAGCATCCGCGCAATCTTGCGCAGGGCGTGGATGAATCCCAGGTCAAGCATCTGGTCGGCCTCATCCAGCACCAGGAAGCGGGTCTGCGACAGCGTCAGCGCCTTGCGGTCCAGCAGGTCCAACAGCCGCCCCGGTGTCGCCACCAGGATGTCGGTGCCACGGGCCAGGCGGTTGATCTGGGGCACGATGCCCGCGCCACCCACGACGACGCCGATCTTGATCGGAGAGTCCATCACCAGCGGCAGCAGCGCGTCGCGGATCTGGCCCGCCAGTTCCCGCGTCGGCGCAAGGATCAGGCTGCGCACGGTCTTGGGCTCAGGCTTGGAGCGCATTTCCATCAGTTTCGCCACCAGCGGCAGGCCAAAGGCCGCCGTCTTGCCGGTGCCGGTCTGCGCCAACCCCATGACGTCATGGCCGTCCAGCGCGTGCGGGATCGCCTGCGTCTGAATCGGTGTCGGTTCGGTGATACCCTGAGCTGCCAGTTTTTTTACCAGCGGGCCAGGCAGGCCCATTTCCTGAAACAGGTTCAAATTTCTTCCTTCCATGCATGGTCCGAAATCGGGCGCATACATTTTGGGCACGGCGGCGCCGGCCCAGTCTTCGTGGTCTCGCCGGACCGCCCGCGCATGGCCTCATCGCCGTTGCGCTGGTCTGGCGTCTGGCCCCACGCGTGATTTTGGGAACATGCAAACGACACTCGGTTTTGTTTCGCACCGCGCTTTCGGCGGTCTGACTGCTCACGCGGCAGGAGTGTCGGTTGCACGTCAGATGAACCCTGCGCCGCCTCCTGTCAACCGTTTGCTGCCAATGATCCCGAAAAACGGTGGAAACGGTGCCCGCTTCGGGCTATCCAAGATGCTCGACATCCCTCCCCGCTGCCCGACGACGAGCGCCCCATGAACGACACCATCACCGACCGCTGCGAGGCCAAGGGGCTGCGCATGACCGGCCAGCGCCGCACCATTGCTGCGGTTCTGGAAGAAGCCGACGATCATCCCGACGTCGAAGAGCTGTACACCCGCGCGGCGGCGCGCGATCCCGGCATTTCGATCGCCACCGTCTATCGCACCGTCAAGCTGTTCGAAGAGGCGGGTATTCTGGACAAGCTGGAATTCGGCGATGGGCGCGCACGTTACGAAGATGCCGAGCGCGAACACCACGACCACCTGATCGACCTGCAATCGGGCGAGGTGATCGAATTCGTCGATCCCGACATCGAGGCGCTGCAGGAACGGATCGCGCAAAAGCTGGGGTATACGCTCAAGGGTCACAAGCTGGAACTATACGGCGTGCCGCTGAAAAAGAACTGACCGGCCAGGATTCGGGCCAGAGTTCGGGCCAACCCCGGCAGGTACGCGCGACCGGATGGGTTGAGCCTGGCGCCGAAATGCGCCAATGCGGCATGGCGGGCGTAGCGGCGCCCTGCCCTCTTCTTGCAAAGGCCGCGCCATGCAGAACGTTCACGGCATCCTTCTGGTCATCATCTCGATGGCGGGCTTTACCGTCGAGGACATGTTCATCAAGCAGCTTTCGCAAAGCCTGCCGGTGGGCCAGATCCTGATCATGCTGGGCTGCGGCAGCGGGGCGGTATTCGCGGCCCTGTCAGGAGGGCGGGCAATTTTCGCGCGCGCCGCATGGCAGCCTCTTTTCGTGCTGCGGGCACTGGCCGAGGCGACGGCGGCGATGGCCTTTGTCACCGCGCTGTCACTGGTCGACATCTCGGTCGTGGCGGCGGTGTTCCAGGCAACGCCGCTTTTCATCACCATGGGCGCGGCGCTGTTCCTGGGCGAAGAGGTCGGCTGGCGGCGGTGGAGCGCGATCAGCCTGGGGTTCATCGGCGTGCTGATGATCATCCGACCGGGGCTGTCTGGGTTCGAGCCGGCGGCGCTGTTCGTGCTGATCTCGGTTGCATCGGTGGCCGCGCGCGACCTGATCACGCGCCGCATCGACGTGGCGGTTTCGTCTTTCGTGGTCTCGTTCCAGGGTTTTGCCGCGCTGGTGCCGGCGGGGATTGTGTTGTTGATGCTGGGCGATGCCGGGCCGCAGGCCATCAGCCCCACCAGTGGTGCGATGATCCTGGGCGCCGTGGTCTTTGGCGCGGCGTCCTATTACGGCATCGTGCAGGCGATGCGCATCGCGGATGCCGCCGTCGTCACCCCGTTTCGCTATACCCGGCTGCTGTTTTCGCTGGTGGTTGGCGTCATCGTCTTTGGCGAACGGCCCGACACGATGACACTGCTGGGCGCGGGGCTGGTGATCGGCACCGGGCTATATACCTTCGTGCGCGAACAGCGGCTGGCGCGGCGCAAGGCCTGACCAGACCGCGCATGCGGGATCGACGCGCCGCAGTTGCATTCGCGCCTGAACATGCTAGGGGACAGCCAAAATCCCGCCATCCAGTTCAGGAGATCCCATGAGCATCATCATCGACATCCACGCCCGCGAAATTCTTGACAGCCGGGGCAACCCCACGGTCGAGGTCGATGTGGTTCTCGAAGACGGCACCATGGGCCGCGCCGCCGTGCCCTCGGGCGCATCGACCGGCGCGTATGAGGCGGTCGAGCGGCGCGACGGCGACAAGTCGCGTTATATGGGCCGCGGCGTTCTGGACGCCTGCGCCGCCGTCAACGGCGAGATCGCCGACATGCTGGCCGGGTTCGACGCCACCGAGCAGGTGGCGCTGGACACCGCGATGATCGAACTGGACGGCACCGACAACAAAGGCCGGCTGGGCGCCAACGCCATCCTGGGCGTGTCGCTGGCCTGCGCGCACGCGGCGGCCGATTTTACCGCCCAGCCGCTTTACCGCTATGTCGGCGGCACCTCGGCCCGGCTGCTGCCGGTGCCGATGATGAACATTCTCAACGGCGGCGAACATGCCGACAACCCCATCGACATCCAGGAATTCATGATCATGCCGGTCTCGGCCGGGTCGCTGCGCGAGGCAGTGCGCATGGGGGCCGAGGTGTTCCACACCCTCAAGGCCGAGCTGAAATCGGCAGGCCTGTCCACCGGTATCGGCGACGAGGGCGGCTTTGCCCCCAATATCGCCTCGGCGCGCGAGGCGCTGGACCTGATCGCGAAATCCATCGAAACGGCGGGTTACCGGCCGGGCAAGGACATCTTTCTCGCGCTCGACTGTGCCGCCACCGAGTATTTCCGCGATGGCCGCTACGAGCTGAAGGGCGAAGGCCTGTCGCTGACCTCCGAGGAAAACACCGCCTATCTGGAGGCGCTGGTAAAGGATTACCCGATCATCTCGATCGAGGATGGCTGTTCCGAAGACGACTGGGACGGTTGGTGCGCGCTGACGCAGGCGCTGGGCGACAAGGTCCAGCTGGTCGGCGATGATCTGTTCGTCACCAACCCCGAACGCCTGGGCCAAGGCATCGAGCGCGGCGCGGCCAACGCCATGCTGGTTAAGGTCAACCAGATCGGCACCCTGACGGAAACGCTGCAGGCGGTCGAGATGGCCCACCGGGCGGGCATGCGCAACGTCATGTCGCACCGCTCGGGCGAGACCGAGGACGCCACCATCGCCGATCTCGCCGTCGCCACCAATTGCGGGCAGATCAAGACCGGGTCGCTGGCGCGCTCGGACCGGCTGGCCAAGTATAACCAGCTGATCCGCATCGAAGAGGCGCTGGGCGAAACCGCCGAATATGCCGGGCGCAGCGTTCTGAAATAAGACGTTTCGTCACGGCGGTCACACCCGCCGCAGGCCGGGCTTCAGCCCGGCCGAATTCGCCCGGACGCCGGAAAATGGGGAAGCCGAAGGCGAAGCCGGGCTGAAGCCCGGCCTACACTCGCCCCCCCTACCAGCGCCCCGTCGCCGCGCGGGCGATCAGCCGCAGCCGGCTGATGGCCGGCGCCGGTTCCAGCCGGCCCTCGGCCACGCGGGCCGGCTCCGCCCGTGCCGCTGCCAGCACCGGCCCGGCGGGCCACACCGCCAGCAGCGCCGGGCGCGCCGCGCGCGGCACCTGCCCCCGCGCCTTGCGGGCGCGTGACAGTTCCCCAAGCCCCTCTTCGGCCAGCGCGCACATCGCCTTTGCCCGGTCATCGACCAGCGGCGCGCGGTTTGCGGCGCTCAGCGCGGGCACCGCGCGCAGCCAGTTGGCCAGCCCCTGCGCATAACCCGCCGCGTGCACCGGCCCCTCTGGCACGGCACCATCCAGCGCCCGCGCCGCCACCAGCAACAGGTTGCCCGTGGTCGCGGCAATATGGGCGCGAAACGCCTGCAGGTCGGCAAAGGGTTCGCGATGGATGTCCCAGCGCCGCGCCTCGACCAGCGCGTCAAGCAGCGCCACATCCCCTGCCCCGACCGCCTGTGCCAGCGGCGTCGCGACCTCGTGGCGGCGCACCGGCCCGCCTGCGGCGATCTCGGCCAGCGCGTCGCGCCACCATTGCAGCCGCATCTCGGCGATCAGCGGTTCGGCCGTGACCCAGGGCGCGCGCGCCACCTCGACGTTGAAGGCGTAGATCGGGAACAGCCGTTCGCGCGCCGCCACCGGCGCCGCCATGACGGCGCGAAACCGCTCGGGATCGGCGCGGCGGACGATCTCGGCGCAGGCCGCGATATCGTCAGGCATCGCGCAAGAGCTTCCACTCTATGGCGTCGAGCAGCGCCTCGAACGAGGCGTCGACTATGTTCGGGCTGACCCCCACGGTCGACCAGCGCCGCCCCTGCCCGTCTTCGCAGTCGATGATGACGCGGGTCACGGCCTCGGTCCCGCCCTGGGTGATGCGCACCTTGAAATCCACCAGCCGCATGTCGTCGATGGCCGACTGGTACTTGCCCAGATCCTTGGCCAGCGCCTTGGACAGCGCGTTGACCGGACCCCTGTCAGAGCCGCTGGCATCGACCGATTCCGACACCGACATCGTCTTTTCGCCGTCGATCTTGACCACGACGACCGCCTCGGACATCGAGACCATCTGGTTGTGCTTGTTCTTGCGCCGCTCGACGGTGACCTTGTAGCGCTTGACCTCGAAAAACTGCGGCATCACCCCCAGTTCGCGCTGCGCCAGCACCTCGAAACTCGCTTGCGCACTGTCATAGGTATAGCCGCGTTCCTCGCGTTCCTTGACGCGCTGCAGGATGCGCGCCAGCGCCGGGTCGCCGCGTTCCACCTCGACGCCCGCATCGGTCAGCCGCTGGCGCAGGTTCGACTGCCCGGCCTGGTTCGACACCGGGATGACGCGGGCGTTGCCCACCGCCGCCGGGTCGATGTGTTCATAGGTCGTCGGGTCCTTGAGGATGGCACTGGCGTGCAGCCCGGCCTTGTGGGCGAATGCGGCGGCGCCGACATAGGGGGCCTGTTTCATCGGCACCCGGTTGAGAATGTCGTCAAGCTGTCGGCTGGCGCGGGTCAGCCCGGTCAGCGCCTCTTTCGTGACCCCGATATCATAGGCCGAGGCATAGGGCTCCTTGAGCAAGAGCGTCGGGATCAGCGTCGTCAGATTGGCGTTGCCGCAGCGTTCGCCAAGGCCGTTCAGCGTGCCCTGCACCTGCCGCGCCCCGGCATCGACGGCGGCCAGGCTGCCGCCGACCGCGTTTTCGGTGTCGTTATGGGTATGGATACCGATATGAGAGCCGGGGATGCCGGTGGCGATGACCGCGCTGGTGATCTCGCCGATCTCGCCCGGCAGGGTGCCGCCATTGGTGTCGCACAGCACGATCCAGCGCGCACCGGCATCATGGGCTGCGCGCAGACAGTCCAGCGCATAGGCAGGGTCGGACTTGTAGCCGTCAAAGAAATGCTCGGCGTCAAACAGCGCCTCGCGCCCCGATTTCACCAGATGGGCCACGGATTGCGCGATGTTGGCGAGGTTTTCGTCAAGCCCGATCTCCAGCGCCGTGCGGACGTGGAAATCATGGGTCTTGCCGACCAGGCAGACGGCGGGCGTACCGGCGTTCAGCACCGCCGCCAGCACCTCGTCGTTTTCGGCCGAGCGACCGGCGCGCTTGGTCATCCCGAAGGCGGTCAGCGTGGCGCGGGTTTCGGGCGCCGGGTCGAAAAAGGCGCTGTCGGTGGGGTTGGCACCGGGCCATCCGCCCTCGATATAGTCGATGCCGAGGCTGTCGAGTGTCGCGGCGATCTGGCGCTTTTCGATGGTGGAGAACTGCACGCCCTGGGTCTGCTGCCCGTCGCGCAACGTGGTGTCGTAGAGGTAAAGGCGTTCACGGGTCATTGCAGTTCCTTCCCGCCCTGGCCTGTGTGCCGGGGCCTGCCCCGACCACAGAGCCGGGGCCGCGCGCTGCCGAAAAAGAGGTCCCGGATCAAGTCCGGGACGGGGTTTGGGCTTTTCGCCCGCTGGTCATCTGCGATCCGGCTCACCCATGCGAAAGGGCGGCGCCCGGCCCGGCGGGGTGGGCGCAAGGCGCCCGCCCCGTGGGGGGCGGGTCGGGCGCCGCCCGGCGTATCCGCCGGGCGGGAGGGTTGTGAGGGGCTACGCGTCATTTCAGGGTTTCCAGCTTGGAGGGATCGAAGTCGGGGCCCGGCACCAACTCCACGCCGTCTTTCGACATCCGCACTTCAACACCCGCATCGGCCAACGCGGCCTTCAAACTATCTGCTTGGGAAAAATCCTTGCTCTGCATCGCCTGCAGGCGCACCGTGTGCAGCTTGTCCGCCAACTCGCCAAGCCCAGTGCCTTCTGGCAGGCGCGCCCACTCTGGCACGTCGTCCCCCATCAGGCCCAGGAACTGAAGAGTGTGGCGCAATGTTGTTATGTCATCTGCATGAGAAAGCTGATGACACTCAGCAATCGCTCCCGCTGTGTTGAGGTCATCAGACAACGCCGTTTTTACAGAATCGTATGGATCGCCAGTTCCGACGCCCTGCACCGCTTGGGCGTACCACTTCCTGAGCGTCTTCTCCGCCTCCCGCGCCTTCTCCGCCGTCCAGTCCATCGGCTTGCGGTAATGCGTGCTCAGGAAGACGAAGCGGATCACCTCTCCCGGCACGCCCTGGTCCAGCAGGTCACGCACGGTAAAGAAATTGCCCAGGGACTTGGACATCTTCTTGCCCTCGACCTGCAGCATCTCGTTGTGCAGCCAGTAGCGGGCGAACTTGCCCTCGGGATGGGCGCAGCAGCTTTGGGCGATCTCGTTCTCGTGGTGGGGGAACATCAGGTCGTTGCCGCCGCCGTGGATGTCAAAGCTCTCGCCCAGCAGCTCGTAACTCATGGCCGAGCATTCGATGTGCCAGCCCGGCCGCCCCCGGCCCCAGGGGCTGTCCCAGCCCGGCAGATCGGGGGTGGATGGCTTCCACAGCACGAAATCCATCGGGTTGCGCTTGTAGGGTGCGACCTCGACCCGCGCGCCGGCGATCATGTCATCGACCGTACGCCCTGACAGCTGCCCGTATTCGGCATAGCTTTCGACGGCGAAGAGAACGTGACCCTCGGCCTCATACGCGTGGCCGCTGGCGATCAGGCCCTCGATCATCCTGATCATCTGCGGAATGTATTGCGTCGCGCGGGGCATCGCGTCGGGTTCCAGCGCCCCCAGCGCGCCCATGTCGTCCAGAAACCACTGCGTCGTTTCGGCGGTGATCTCGGAAATGGGGCGCCCGGTCTGGGCCGCCCGCGCGTTGATCTTGTCGTCAACGTCGGTGAAGTTGCGCACATAGGTGACGTGATCGGCGCCGTATTCATGGCGCAAAAGACGGTAAAGTACATCGAACACCACCACCGGGCGGGCGTTGCCCAGATGCGCCCGGTCATAGACCGTCGGCCCGCAGACATACATCCGCACGTTTTGCGGATCGAGCGGGGTGAACGTCTCTTTCGTCCGGGTCCTAGTGTTGTAAAGCCTGATGGTCGTCATGAAAGCCCTCGCGCACGCGTTGCCGCGGCGGGCTTATCAACTGGTTGGCAAAGATGAAACAGAAGACCGGCCCGCGCGACGTATGTCAGCGGATAATGCAGCAGCAAATGATGATGGCGGTTCCGGTCATGGCGGCGACACTAGGCGCGCGAACGGCCGCGGTCAAGCGCCCGAAGCGCTGGCATGTTCCGTTTGCGACATCTGTCGCGTTCGGGACAGACCGGCCAAAGGGAATCGGTTTTTCCTAGATATTGGGATCGCAGGGAGGCGGGCCATGACGCCAACAAGCGTTATTGTTCTGATCGAACGCACCATCGGTGCGACGCGCGGCAAGGCGGCGCGCGGTCGCCCGGGCCTGGGCTGACAACCACGCCCCGGACCCACGCGACAAGAGGACACAGCAACAGATGACACAACAGCTCGCCCGCCGCAGCGGTGGCCGTGCCGCACGCCACGCTGCACGCACCGCCCCGCCCGAGGCATCGCAGCGCGCCATCCGCCCCGGCATGGAATGTCGGGCGCTCAACGTGCTGTCCGAAACCGACATCGAGAAAATCCACCAGGCCGCCCTGACCCTGCTCGACGAGGTCGGCCTTGCCGACGCGCCCGAAAGCGGCGTCGCCCACCTGACCCGTGCCGGCGCGGTGCTGGGCGATGACGGGCGGCTGCGCTTTCCCGCCGCCCTGGTCGAGGACACGATCGCACGCGCCAACCGCGAGATCACGCTTTGCGGCCGCGACCTGCGCCACGATCTGAAACTGGGCAACGCGCGGGTGCATTTCGGTACCGCCGGCGCGGCGGTCAGCCTGGTCGATGTCGACGGGCGGTCCTATCGAGACAGCACGCTGGCCGACCTGCACGACGCCGTGCGCATCGCCGACCGGCTGGACAACATCCATTTCGTGCAGCGCCCGATGGTCGCGCGCGACCTGTCCGACAACCGCGAGATGGACCTGAACACGCTTTACGCCTGCTGTTCGGGCACGACCAAGCATGTCGGCACCTCGTTTTCCGACCCGGCCAACGTTCCCGACGCGCTGGCGCTGCTGCACATGATTGCGGGGGGCGAGGCCGCCTGGCGCGAACGCCCCTTCGTCAGCAACTCCAACTGCTTCGTCGTCCCGCCGATGAAGTTCGCCACCGAGGCCTGCCAGACGATGGAGGCCTGCATCGAGGGCGGCATGCCGGTGCTGCTGCTCTCGGCAGGGATGGCGGGGGCCACGACGCCCTCGACCATCGCGGGCGCAATTGCGCAGTCGGTGGCCGAATGCCTGGCCGGGCTGGTCTATGTGAACGCCGTGTGCCCCGGCGCGCCGGCGATCTTTGGCACCTGGCCTTTCGGGCTCGACCTGCGGTCGGGGGCGATGACCGGCGGATCGGGCGAACAGGCGCTGCTGACGTCGGGCTGCGCGCAGATGCACCGCTATTACGGCTTGCCGGGGGGCGCGGCAGCAGGGATGACCGACGCCAAGCTGCCCGACATGCAGGCCGGATGGGAGGCGATGTGTTCAAACGTCATGGCCGGGCTTTCGGGGCTCAACATGGTGTACGAGGCGGCAGGCATGCATGCCTCGCTTTTGGGGTTCTGCCACGAATCGCTGATCCTGGGCGATGACCTGATCGGCCACGCCCTGCGCTGCGTGCGCGGGATCGAGGTGGATGACGAAACCCTGGCGCTGGACCAGGTGCGCGAGGTCTGCCTGGGCGGACCGGGGCATTACCTGGGCACGGCCCAGACGCTCAAGCGGATGCAGAGCGACTATGTCTATCCCGCCACCGCCGGGCGCATGTCACCCAAGGAATGGGCCGAGACCGGCAAGCCCGACCTGAACGCCGCCGCCACCGCCCGCAAAGAGGCGATCCTGGCCGAGCGCGACCCGGCCCGGTTCGACCCGGCAACGGATACCGCGATCCGCGCGCGTTTTCCCATCCACCTGCCAGCCTGAGCAGGTGGGCAAACCGGGGCTTGACCTTTCCCCTGCTGGAAGGGGCTAAAAGGGGGCGCGCCAAAGATGGGCGCGCCCCCGAGCGCTGCAGAAAGGCCCCGAATGAACGCCAGAGCCGTGATCTATCCCGCCGCGATCCTGCTGGTCGCGGGCGGTGTCTATCTCTTTTCCAAACCCGACGCCCCGCCGCCCGCGCCGCAAACCTCCGCCGGCACGGCGATGGTCGCCGTCACGCTGCCCGACACGCTGGCGGGCAAGGCCGCGCTTGGCAAGGCCGCGTTCGAGGCCAACTGCGCCAGCTGCCACGGCAAGGATGCCGCCGGCCACCTGGGCAAGGGGCCACCGCTGGTGCACCGCATCTATGAACCCGGCCACCATGGCGATACCGCATTCCTGATGGCCGCCAACCGGGGCGTGCAGGCGCATCACTGGGAATTCGGCAACATGCCCCCGGTCGATGGGCTGACCAAAGCCGACATCGCCAATATCGTGGCCTATATCCGCGAATTGCAGCGCGAGAACGGGATCGAGTGAGAGCGGTAAGCACCTGACCAGAAAACTGCGAGCATGCGACCGCACAGGCGGGCGCATGCCCGGCTCGCAAGCGGGCCGGACGAAAACGGTTCAATCGGACACCATGCCCTCAGCCCTCGCCGAGCCGCGCCAGGATCGCGGTTGTGTCGACCTCGCTTCCCTCACCCAGTGCCCCGGCCACCCGCCCGCGCCCGCCGCCCAGACGGGTCGCGACATAGCCCTCTGCCACCGCCGCCGGGGCCTGCCCCAGCAGCGCCGCCGCCGTCAGCAGCGTGGCCAGGCTTTCGACGAATGCGCGCGCCTGGCCCTCGTTTGGCAGCGTGGCAAAGCGCGCGCGATGCGCCGCCAGCGCCGCATCATAGCGGCGGTCGCGGCCGGTCATGGCGTCAAGTTCGGCATCGACCGCATCGGCAGCGGCCGGCATCCGCGCCAGCGTGCGCAATATGTCCAGGCAGATGACGTTTCCCGACCCTTCCCAGATGGAATTGAGCGGCGCCTCGCGGTACAGCATCGGCATCGCGGTGTCCTCGACATAGCCCATGCCGCCCATCACCTCCATCGCCTCGTAAATGATGTTGGGGCACAGCTTGTTGCCCAGGAACTTGGCCAGCGCCACGCCCAGCCGGGCAAAGGCGCGGTCCTCTTCGTCCGCGCCGTCAAAGGACCGCGCCACCCGCATACCCAGCGCCAGCGTGCCCTCCCAATCCAGCGCCAGGTCGGCCAGCACGACCCGCATCAAGGGCTGGTCGATCAGCCGGCGCTGGAACGCACTGCGGTGGCGCACCCAGTGCAGCGCCTCGGCCAGCGCGGCGCGCATCAGACCGGCGGGCGCCATCGCGGTATCGAGGCGGGTGTGGTGAACCATCTCGATGATGGTGCGCACGCCCTCGCCCTCGTTCCCCAGCCTGTGCGCCAGCGCGCCGGCGTACTCGATCTCGGCCGAGGCGTTGGCGCGGTTGCCAAGCTTGTCCTTCAGCCGCTGGATGCGAATGGCGTTGCGCCCCGTTTCCAGCCAGCGCGGCACCACGAAACAGGTCAGGCCACCGGGGGCCTGCGCAAGGGTCAGGAACCCATCCGACATCGGCGCCGAGCAGAACCACTTGTGCCCGGTCAGCCGCCAGCCATCATCGGTGCGTTCGGCCCGCGTGGTGTTGGCGCGCACGTCCGATCCGCCCTGTTTTTCGGTCATCGCCATGCCCATCGTCGCGGCGCTCTTTTCCGCCAGCGGCCGGATCAACGGGTCATAGCCGCGCGCGGTCAGCTTCGGCCCCCATTGCGCAAAAAGCCCCGCATCGGCCCTGAGCGCCGGCACCGCGGCATAGGTCATCGTCATCGGGCAGCAAACGCCCGGCTCGACCTGGGTGGTCAGATAGACCATCGCGGCATGGGTGGCGTGACCGCCCGCCGCGCCCTGCCAGGGAATGGCGGCATAGCCCCCCTCCAGCCCCGCCGCCATCAGCCGGTGCCAGGCGGGGTGAAACGCCACCTCGTCCAGCCGCCGCCCACCTGCGTCGAACAACACCGCCTCGGGCGGGTGGTGGTTGGCATCGCGGCCAGCCTGGCGCATCTCGGCGCGGCCCAACATGGCGCCATAGCCCGCCAGATGCGCCACATCCGCCCCGGCGGCGGTAGCATGGTCGCGCAGCGCCGCGTCGCCCGCCCACAGGTCGACATCATCGCGCGCGGGCGGCTGGTTGGTCACCTCGTGGGTCGACAGGTCGTCACTGGGCGGCAATTGTGGCATGAAAGACTCGCTCCCGCCCTGATGCTAGCGCGACCGACCCCAACCGGGAAAGGGGGATTCACAAATCCATCCGTCTGTGGCAGGGTTTAGCGATCCGCCCAGCAAGAGGCGGCACAAGAGGCAGAGTGCAAACCCGATGACCACCTTGAACCGGCCCGCCCTTGGCGCGATCGTCTATGTCCTGATCGTTCTGGGCATGGTGGTCTATTTCACCTTCGCCGCCGTGCGGGGCGACTATGGCATCTTTCGCCGGGCCGAAATCGAGGCCGGGGAAAAGGCGCTCAAGGTTCAGCTCGACCGGCTGGAAACCGAACTCGCGCGGATGGAAAACCTTACCCGGCGCCTCTCTGACGATTATCTCGACCTCGACCTGCTGGACCAGCAGGCGCGCGACGTGCTGGGCATGATCCGCGCCGACGAGATCGTGATCCGCTAGGGCGCCTCTCACCCCACCCCAACGCAGACATCCCGGCAAGAGCCGCTTGCCACCGCCGCGCATGCGGGCGACACTGTCATGCGCGCGGGGGCGAAACAATTTCCCCTCGCCAGATGCGCTTTTCTCGTGTTATGGATAGTTTAACGCTAAACTATCTCGAAACCGGAGGAGGACGCCGCCAATGGCCGCCCGGAAAACCTCAAGAAAACCAAACATTTCCGCAGACGAACTGCGCCAATTCTACCGCGACATGCTGCTTATCCGCCGATTCGAGGAAAAGGCAGGTCAGCTATACGGCATGGGCCTGATCGGCGGGTTCTGCCACCTCTATATCGGGCAAGAGGCGGTTGTCGTCGGGCTGGAAGCAGCGGCCGAGGAAGGCGACAAGCGGATCACCACCTACCGCGATCATGGCCACATGCTGGCCTGCGGGATGGACCCCAAGGGCGTGATGGCCGAACTCACCGGACGCGAGGATGGGTATTCCAGGGGCAAGGGCGGGTCGATGCACATGTTCTCGACCGAAAAGCACTTCTACGGCGGGCACGGCATCGTCGGCGCCAACGTGCCGCTGGGCGCGGGGCTGGCCTTTGCTGACAAGTACCTGGGCAATGACCGCGTGACATTCACCTATTTCGGCGACGGCGCGGCCAACCAGGGCCAGGTCTATGAGACCTTCAACATGGCGGCGCTGTGGAAACTGCCGGTGGTGTTCGTGATCGAGAACAACCAGTACGCCATGGGCACGGCGCAGCGGCGGTCGACCTCGACCCCCGACATCCACACGCGGGGCGAGGCATTCGGCATCCCCGGCGAGGCGGTTGATGGCATGGACGTGCTGGCGGTCAAGGCGGCGGGCGAAAAGGCGGTGGCGCACTGCCGCGCCGGCAAAGGGCCCTATATCCTTGAGGTCAAGACATACCGCTATCGCGGCCATTCCATGTCCGACCCGGCCAAGTACCGCACCCGCGAAGAGGTGCAGAAAATCCGCGAGGAAAAGGACGCCATCGAACATGTGCGCGACCTGCTACTGTCGGGCGGTCATGCCAGCGAGGACGACCTCAAGACGATCGACAAGGAAATAAAGGCCATCGTCAACGGGGCCGCAGATTTCGCCAAGGACAGCCCCGAGCCCGCCGAGGCGGAGCTCTGGACCGACATCATCGCCGACGCGGCGCCGCAGAACGCGTGAGAGGGAGACGACCGAGATGCCAACCGAAATTCTCATGCCCGCCCTGTCCCCGACGATGGAAGAAGGGACGCTTGCCAAATGGCTGGTGAAAGAGGGTGACACCGTCGCCGCCGGCGACATTCTGGCCGAGATCGAGACCGACAAGGCGACGATGGAGTTCGAGGCCGTCGACGAGGGCACCATCGGCAAGCTGCTGGTGGCCGAGGGCGCCGAGGGCATCAAGGTCAACGCCCCCATCGCCGTGCTGCTGGAAGAGGGCGAAAGCGCCGAGGACATCAGCACCGCCCCGGCCGCCGAGGCAGAACCCGAAACTGACCGGGCCGAAAAGAACGACGAGGTCCCGGGTCAGGCCCGGGGCGCGAGCGGCTCTGCCCCGGCAAAGGCCGCCGCGCCAGCCGAGGCAGAAGCGGCTGGAGGTCCCGCATCGGGTGCGAGACAGGTACAGCCTGCGTCTGAACCCGACTGGCCCGAGGGCACGCCGCTGAAAACCATGACCGTGCGCGAGGCGCTCAACTCGGCCATGGCCGAGGAGATGCGCCGCGATGACACCGTGTTCGTCATGGGCGAAGAGGTGGCCGAATACCAGGGTGCCTACAAGATTACTCAGGGGCTGCTGGATGAATTCGGCGCCAAGCGCGTGGTCGATACGCCGATCACCGAGCACGGCTTTGCCGGCATCGGGGTAGGTGCGTCCTGGGGCGGGCTGCGCCCCATTGTCGAGTTCATGACCTTCAACTTTGCCATGCAGGCCATCGACCAGATCATCAACTCGGCCGCCAAGACGCTGTATATGTCGGGCGGGCAGATGGGCAGCCCGATCGTCTTTCGCGGCCCCAACGGCGCCGCCGCGCGCGTCGCCGCCCAGCACAGCCAGGACTATGCCGCCTGGTATGCGCAGGTGCCGGGGCTGCGCGTGGTTCAGCCGTGGTCGGCATCCGACGCCAAGGGCCTGCTGAAAACCGCGATCCGCGATCCCAACCCGGTGATCTTTCTGGAAAACGAAATCCTCTACGGCAAGAGCTTCGACGTGCCCGACATCGAGGATTTCACCATCCCCTTTGGCAAGGCCATGGTCGAACGCACGGGCGAGGACGTAACCATCATCAGCTTTGGCATCGGCATGACCTACGCCATGGAAGCCGCCGAAAAGCTGGCGGAAGAGGGCATTTCGGCCGAGGTGATCAACCTGCGCACGCTGCGTCCGCTCGATTACGACACGGTTATCGCCAGCGTGCAGAAAACCAACCGCTGCGTCACTGTCGAAGAAGGCTGGCCCGTGGGCTCGATCGGCGATCACATCGCCTCGGTGCTGATGCAGCGCGCCTTTGACTGGCTGGACGCGCCGGTGGTCACCTGCACCGGCAAGGACGTGCCGATGCCCTATGCCGCCAACCTTGAAAAGCTGGCGCTGACCTCGACCGCCGAGGTGATCGAGGCGGTGAAGCAGGTCACCTACAGGTAGCGCCGATGCCATACAGCGGCCGCCCTGCCCGGCCGCCATTCGACCAGATGACGTGATTGAGGAACGCTGAGATGCCAACGGAAATCCTGATGCCCGCCCTGTCCCCGACGATGGAGGAAGGGACACTTGCCAAGTGGCTGGTGAAAGAGGGCGACACCGTCGCCGCCGGCGACATTCTGGCCGAGATCGAGACCGACAAGGCGACGATGGAATTCGAGGCCGTCGACGAGGGCACCATCGGCAAGCTGCTGGTGGCCGAGGGCGCCGAGGGCATCAAGGTCAACGCCCCCATCGCCGTGCTGCTGGAAGAGGGCGAAAGCGCGGACGACATCAGCGCCGCCCCGGCCGCCGAGGCGGTACCCGAAACTGACCGGGCCGAAAAGAACGACGAGGCCCCGGGTCAGGCCCGGGGCGCGAGCGCACCCGAGCCGGTGCAGGCCGCCCCTGCCCCCGCAGCGCCCACCGGCGACAAGGGCGAACGTATCTTTGCCAGCCCGCTCGCGCGTCGCATCGCCGCGCAAAAGGGGCTCGACCTGAATCAGGTCGCGGGCTCTGGCCCGCATGGCCGCATCGTCAAGGCCGATGTCGAGGGCGCCAGCACCGCACCTGCGCAACCGGTTGAAAAACCCGCCGCCGCACCCGCCACCGCTGCCTCTGCACCGGCCGCCCCGGCAGGGCCTTCGGCGGATGCCGTCGCCGCGATGTATGAGGGGCGCGAATACGAAGAGGTCAAGCTGGACGGCATGCGCCGCATCATCGCGGCGCGCCTGACCGAGGCCAAGCAGACGATCCCGCATTTCTATCTGCGCCGCGATATCCGGCTGGATGCGCTGCTGGAATTCCGTGGCCAGCTCAACAAGCAGTTGCAGCCGCGCGGCGTCAAGCTGTCGGTCAACGACTTCATCATCAAGGCCTGCGCGCTGGCGCTGCAGGCGGTGCCCGACGCCAACGCCGTCTGGGCCGGCGACCGGGTGCTGAAGCTGAAGCCATCTGACGTGGCGGTGGCTGTCGCGGTCGAGGGCGGGCTTTTCACCCCGGTGCTGAAAGATGCCGAGATGAAGTCGCTGTCGGCGCTGTCGGCCGAGATGAAAGACCTCGTCGCCCGCGCCCGCGACCGCAAGCTGGCACCCCATGAATACCAGGGCGGCAGCTTTGCCATCTCGAACCTGGGCATGTACGGGATCGACAATTTCGACGCCGTCATCAACCCGCCCCATGGCGGCATTCTGGCGGTGGGTGCCGGGGTGAAAAAGCCGGTTGTGGGCAAGGATGGCGAACTGACGGTGGCCACGGTCATGTCGGTGACACTGAGCGTCGATCACCGGGTTATCGACGGCGCGCTGGGGGCCAAGCTGTTGCAGCACATCGTCGACAACCTCGAACACCCGATGGCGATGCTGGCCTGAGGCCGGTATCAGCGAAACGGCAGGCGGCAACGCCGGGTGCGCGGCTTCATCTTCCCCGCTGCCCAGCTTTCCGCCGCCAGGTTGACCTGCGTCAAATTCACGTCCCTGCATCCGTACTAAGCCCTGAACAACCGAATGAAAGGACACAGATATGGACTGGAAAGCCGCCCTCAAACACACAAGCTCGATCCTTGGCCCGATGCGCAAGGAACAGGCCGATGTCGCCAAGGGGTTTCACGACCTGCACAACGCCTCGCTGGCCGAGGGCGCGCTTGGAACCAAGGAAAAGGAACTCATCGCGCTGGCCATCGCGGTGTCCAAGCAATGCGCCGATTGCATCGGCTTTCACGTCAAGGCGGCGATTCGCGCCGGCGCCACCCGTGAAGAGGTGGCCGAGACCGTGAATGTCTGCGTGATGATGAATGGCGGACCGGGCTATATGTACGGCGCCAAGGCGATCGAGGCCTACGACCAGCTCGCTTGACGGGAACGTGATCAAAAAAATGGTGCCTGCGCGCCACGGCGCGGGCCAGAATTTACCTGCCCGGTCTCGACATGCCTGCCCGGGAAAGGTACCCCTGAAAGACGTTTTTAGGCCTGTTGGGGGACAGTTTTGCGTATAAGATCGAAATGCACTTGGGCAAACGCCGCAAGGACGGTGATTTTTGCCCTGGCGACTGGCGCGATGGCCGTGCCGGCATCGGCGCAGGGCCGGTCCGATGTACCGGGAACGCGCAGCGATACCAGCACGCTCGATTCTGCCTGGTCCGAGGCCGCCGCCAGCGGCAGCGGCGTGCGCGTGGTGGCCCCGCCCAAGCTGTTCGACAAGGCGTTTCGCGATGCCTCGATCGCGCGCCATGCCGAAGACATCGCCAAGCTGACACAGGCGTTCGTCGACCTCGGCCCCGATGTCGACCCCAGAGAGGCGGCGCGCGCCGCGCGAGTCGTCTATACCTATGTCGATCAGCTGGTCGTTGAATACGAGATCGAGGATTCGCCGCTGGTGCACAACACCAAGGTGAATTTCGGCCAAAAGCCGCGCGGCCTGTGCTGGCACTGGGCGCATGACCTCGATATCCGCCTGCAGATGGAGCGGTTCAGAACCCTGGAAATCCACCGTGCCATCGCCAACTACAACAATATCCGGCTGGAACACAGCACCACCCTTCTGGGGCGGCGCGGCGGCGCGATGGAAGATGCCATCGTGCTGGACCCTTGGCGCGAGGGCGGCAAGCTGACGTGGAAGATCGCGCGCGAGGATACGCGTTACAACTGGACCCCGCGCGACGAGGTTTTCGCCTACAAACGCCAGATGAAGGAACGCCAGGCGAACGCCGAACACCGGACCACCGAACGCCAGGACCGCTGAGGAAATCCTGTGCCCCGGGTCAGGCCCGGGGCGACATCATTTCAAATCCGTTGCAACAGCCGGTATGTCAGCCGTCGGTTTCGTCGCTGCCACGCACGCCCAGCAACTGATCCATCGCCACCGAGGGCTGATCGCAGCCCGCCTCGCCCACGATCCGGGCCGGCACGCCGGCCACGGTCTTGCACGGCGGCACCTCCTGCAACACCACCGATCCGGCGGCGATGCGCGAGCAGTGGCCGACGCGGATATTGCCCAGCACCTTGGCGCCGGCGCCGATCAGCACGCCGTCGCCGATCTTGGGGTGGCGGTCCTCTTCTTCCTTGCCGGTGCCGCCCAGCGTCACCGAATGCAGCATCGACACGTTGTCGCCCACCACCGCGGTTTCACCAATGACGATGGAATGGGCATGGTCGATCATGATCCCCTTGCCGATCCGCGCAGCGGGGTGGATATCAACGCCGAACGCCTCTGACCCGCGCATCTGAAGAAAGCGTGCCATGTCGCGGCGGCCCTGTTGCCACAGCCAATGCGCCACGCGGTGCGCCTGCACGGCCTGGAAACCCTTGAAGAACAGCAACGGCTGGATGAAGCGGTCGCAGGCCGGGTCGCGATCCTCGACCGCGACGATGTCGGCGCGCGCCGCTGCCCCGATGGCGGCATCGTCGGCATGCGCGGCATCGCAAATCTCGCGCAGGATCTGTTCCGACATCTCGTTCGAGGTCAGCTTCATCGACACCCGATAGGCCAGCGCCGATTCCAGCGTCCTGTGGTGCAGGATCGAGGAATGCACCACCCCGCCCAGCAGTGGTTCCTGCTCGACGGCCTCTTGGGCCTCGATGCGGATTCGGGCCCAAACCGGGTCCAGCTCGGCCAGTTGCGCGCGGGTTTCGGCCATGTCGTTGCTCCTTTGCAGTGGCATGCACTATACCAGAGGGAAAGCGCGGGTAAAACGCAAAGCCGCCAAGGGGCAATGGGCCGCATGGATCACAAGACCGAGAGCGAATGGCGCGCAACAATCCTGGCACGGCTCAAGGCCCTCGATTCAGAGGACGAACTGGGCCGCGCCGGGCAAGCCACGGTAGAGCTGGACCAGCAGGCGGTGGGCCGCCTCAGCCGCATGGACGCGCTGCAAAACCAGGCGATGGCACGCGCCACCGGCGCCCGTCGCCAGACTGAACGCGCCCGGCTGCAGGCCGCGCTGGCGCGGCTTGACGAGGGCGAGTTCGGCTATTGCGAGGATTGCGGCGAGGAAATCGCACCGGGGCGGCTGCGGCTCGACCCGGCGGCGACGCGCTGTGTCAGTTGCGCCTCTGGCTGAGCCGGATCACAGGACCACCGCCAGTCGCGCGAACCGCCCCGCCCCGTAATGGGCCGAAACCTGCGCCACCTGGAACTCGACCGCGCCACCCGGCCCGTCACCCGACTGCGCGGCGGCGGTATAGGTCCATTCCGGCACTGACGTGGTTTCCTCGCGCAGCGTGGTTTCGCCCTGCACCACGCGCACGAGATAGCGCTCGGCCTCTTCGCCCAGCGGCACCTCTGGCGTGTCCCAACGATCGCCGCCGATGCGCGTACGCCGGACCCAGCCAAGCGTCCGGTCCTGTCCGGGCTGCCCCGAAAGGCGCAGATGCACCGGGCTGAGCGGCCGCAGCCCGGCACCGGAAAACGCCTGCACGGTCTGGACATAGGATGCATCACTGACCGGCCTTGACGCCGGGCCGACGCGATAGTGCCGTTCCAGACCTGCCTGGCCGGGGTTCAGCCCGATCTGCCGGGCGGAACCGTCAAGGCGCACCAGGTACGACCCCGCCGGCCAGATCGCCGTGGTCTGCGTGCCCAACTGCCCGCGCAGCCGGTGGCTCAGCAGGTAGGTATCAGGCGCCACCAGTTCGGCCTCGCGGAACTGCAACAGCTCCCACCCGTCGGGGGTGCCGTCGCCGATGGCGCACAGGTTGGCCCCGCGCAGGAACCGCGCCTCGTCGACGCTTTCCAGAGCACCATGCAGCATCTCGACCCTGAGCGGCGCACCGCGATCATATACCCCCGCCGGCGCCGGCAGCAGCGGCGATTGCGTCACCCCGATGGGGGTGCGTGCCTCGATGATCTGGTCGAGCCGGAAATCGGCACCGGTGTCAGAGGCATAGATCGCCGCCGCCCCCGGCCAGGGACGGACTGTCACCGCCACATGGGGCGCATAGGGCACCTCGTCGCCGGTCATCAGCGGCAGGTCGAGGAAAAAGGGCGTCACCGGCGCCGGCGCATCGAAGCCCCGACTCGGCCCCAGCACGGCATCCACCGGCGCGGGGCGATAGCTTTCGGGTTCTATCCTCACCGCCTCCAGCTTCTGGGCGTGGGCCAGATGTTCGACCCGGTCGATGCGGTAATAGCCAAAGCCGCCCTCCTCCGGCAGCGAGATCACGTCGCCGGCGCCCACCAACAGTTGCGAACGCGGCAGCGCCAGGCGCAGCGTGTCGGCGGCGACGCGCGCCTCGGACAGCCAGCGCGCAACGGTCTGGCGCCCCTCTGCACGGGTCATCGCCAGCGGGATTTCCGAGGTCGACACCGTCGGCGTGGTGCTGTCTTCTTGCGCCGCCTCTTCGGAAATCACATCGTAATCCGCACCCGCCTCGACAAAGCGCAGGCGCACGCGGCCGGCCAGTTCCACCTCGCCGCCACGGGTGCGCTCGATCACGCCGTCCATTTCCGCATCGCGCACCGTGCTGTCGGGATCGACTTCGAAATCAGCACGCCCGCTGCGGCCGCGAAAGACCAGCTTGCCATCGCGTTCCACCGCGTCGAACCCATAGGCCAGTGCCAGCGGCTGGATCACCGCGCGCGGCTCGGCCACCTGCTCGACAAGATAGCCGCGCACCAGCCCGTGCAGGGCAGAGGTGTCGCAGTCGTTGACCCCGGCGCGGGCGCAGGCCTCTTCGATCACAGAGGCCAGCCGCCAGGCCGAAACCCGCCCGGTGATCCAGTGCCCCCGCAGCCAATTCTCGCCATCCCGCCAGAGTTCGGTGTTGTTGGGAAAGAACGGATAGGGGCGCGCATCCCAGGCCCAGACATAGGCATGGTCCATGTCCACCATCGGCCCGCCATATACCTCGGACACCGGGTTGTTGGCCTCGTCCCCCCAATAGGCAGCCATCGCGCGCAGGTACTGGCGCTGGATCAGCTCATCCTGCCGCCCGTCGGAATGATGCGGCAGCGCCGATTCCGAGGACTTGGGGTCGAAAAACACGTTGGGCTGGTTGGTGCCCTTGTCCACCGCAGGACAGCCATATTCGGTAAAGCGGATCGGTTTTGACTGCGGCACCCAGGCCGTGGGCGTCTCGGACCGCTGCCCGCCCACACGTTCATGATGCGACCGGCTCCACCAGTTCAGGATATCCTTGTAGCGCCAGATCCAGGGTTCGCCATAGGCGCCGTCGGTGATCGGCTCGCGCCGCTGCGCTGCGCGGGCCTCGTTGCTGGGATAGTACCAGTCATAGCCTTCACCGGCGTCGATGTTGGCCTTCAGATATTCCAGGTCGTGGATCGCGCCCCAACCGGCATCGGCGTGATCGTCGCCGTCGCGCCAGTCCGAGAGCGGCATGTAATTGTCGATGCCCACAAAGTCGATGTTGGCGTCGGCCCAGAGCGGATCGAGGTGAAAATACCGATCACCGCTGCCGTCCTGCGGGGCGTATCTGAAATACTCCGACCAGTCGGCCGCATAGCCTATCTTGACCTCCGGCCCCAGAATGGCACGCACCTCTGCCGCCAGCGCGATCAGATGCGCCACCGCCGGAAAGCTGCCGTTCTCGCCGCGCAGTGTTGTCAGCCCGCACAGCTCGGAGCCGATGCAAAAGCTCTCGACCCCACCGGCGGCCTTGCACAGCATCGCCTGGTGCAGGACGAAGCGGCGATAGCCCCACTCATTGGGCCCGGAATAGATGACCGGGCTTTGGCGCACCGGCCCAGTATAGCGCAGCGGCCCGTATTCCAGGCTTTCGCCGCCCTGGTAATAGGGGTCCGGTTCGGGCGGCGGCGCGTCCTGCGCCAGCGCGAAATCGGTGGCTGTGGCGGTGCCGAAAAAGGCCGCCACCTCGGCCTCGGCCGCGGCGGTGCCGTCGGGGCTGTTCGCGCGGCCGGGCGCGACAGAGCCGGTGATCCGCCCCCGCCAGGGCAATGCAGGCTGATCAGGGGCGTCACTATAGGGGTCGGGGCGGCCGTTCCCGGCCACCTGGTCCATCAGGACAAAGGGGTAATACATCACCTCCAGCCCCTCGCCGGTCGTCGCCTTGATCGCGTCGATCACCGACTGGTCGGTGGGGGTGCCGCCATAAACCGGGTTGCCGTCACCGTCACGCGGCACCGCGCTTGCGCTGGCCCGCGTCAGCCCCGCCACCTGCCACGGCGTGTTCAGCCCGTCGCCGAACCCGCCCTCCGTCTTTGGACGGATGGTGCACTCGCCGCAGCGCAGATCATCGCCGAACCAGCTGACCACCAGCGACACCGCCTTGCAGCCGGGCATCTCGGCGCGCAGGTCATCCAGCGCGACCTCGAAATCGGTTCGCCCCGAGGGGGTGTTCATGTTGGCCAGTAATGCGTCGAGGATCGACGCACCCGCCGTCACCCCGCTGGTGGCCAGCACATATTCGCCGCTGCCGGGCAACAGCGCCACGCCACGCACCGCATGGGCGGGGTCCAGTTCTGCCCCCTCCAGCCCACGCGCCACCGGGCGCATCACCTCGAAGGTGAACTGCGGCACCCTGTTGCCGAACTCGGCCAGTTGCAGATCCTCGATCACCACATAGGCGGTGCCGCGATAGGCCGGCACCGTTCCCGCGCCCTCGACCGCCTCGATCCCGGCATCGGGCAACTGGTCGTCAGAGCCGGGATAGACCCGCATGTTCAGACTGTCGCGCTCCAGCTCGACCCCGTCGGCCCAGATGCGCCCGACGCCGGCGATTTCGCCTTCGCAAAGTGCAATCGCAAGGCTCACCGAATAGCTGTAGCTCACCTGCGTCGGCTGCGCCGGCGCGCCCTTGCCGCCACCGCCGGTCACGGTCGCCCTTTCCTTGAACTCGGTCGCCCAGATGACGTTGCCGGCCACCCGCATGCGGCCGTAAACCCGCGCGATGGCGTCACCCTCGCCGGTGCCGGTCAGGCGCAGGCGACTGACGCGGCCGGTTTCGACCACGTCAGAGCCCTGCCCCATCAGCCGCTGGTCGATCGACCGCCCGATGGCGGCACCGGCAAACCGGCCCACCGCCGCCATCGACAGCCCCAGCACCGTGCCGCCAATTGACCCGCCGATGGCGGCACCGGCGGCGGAAAGCAATATCGTCGCCATTCCCTAACCCTCCTGCGGAAAAGCAAAGCGCGCCACGATCCGGCGCCGCCAGGGGGCGCTGAGCGGGCTTTCTACAACCCCATGCCCGCTATAGGCATGGATGAAACTGGCCTGCGCACCGGTTTCGGCCTGCAACCCCAGGTGCTTGGCCACCGCGCCCGACCGCATCCGGAAAAGCAGCAGATCGCCCGGTGCCTCGCGCCCCGGCGGACGCGGCACGAAATGCCGCCGCGCCGCGTGCCAGAGCGATTCCTCGCCCGTCACCTCGGACCAGTCGAAGCTGTAGGCGGGCACGCCCTCGGGCTCGGCCCCCACCAGTTCGCGCCAGACCCCGCGCACCAGCCCCAGGCAATCCGCCCCCGCCCCCCGGCACGATGCCTGGTGGCGGTAGGGCGTACCGATCCAGCCGCGTGCCAGCCGCACCGCCGCAAGACCCTGCTCGCTCATGACCGGCGGCTCCCGCCGTCCAGACGGCGTTCGCGGCTGGGGTCCGTCAGAGACCAGTCATCGCCGGGAATGTCGGGAAACCCCTGGAAGTTCAGAAAGTTGTTGAATTTGAAACGGCATGTCTCCGCCCGCTTATCGCAGCCCGCCACCAGGCGCACCCGGTCCCCCGGCGCGACGGCGGCGCGCAGCGGATGCCACAGCCCGACCGTCCGCGCGCCCCCCTCCAGCCGATCATGCTTGATGCTGCCCGACAGCCCCTCAGCCGCGCCATCCAGCACCACCAACCGCCCGAACCGGAACCAGCCCGACGCCCAGCCATCCAGGTCGCCCAGGCCAAAGACCCGGCGTTCGTCGACCCATACCACGGCCACCTCGACGCTGTGATCGGGGGTCGACAGATCGACCCTGCACGCGCTGTCCCCCAGCACTGCGCCGCAGGGCTTTTGATAGACCCGCCCCTCTGGCTGGTTCAGCGCATCTGTCAGCCCGCGCAATTCGGCCTCGAACGCCCCGCCGGCGCGGCGCATCTCGCCGATGCGGGCGCGAAACATCAGCACCCGCTGCGAGACGTCCTGCCAGTTCACCAGCCAGGCGCGCACCTCGGCCCTGTCATAGCGGCCAGCTTCGATATCGGCCTCGCGGATGGCGGCGTCGCTCAGCGCGCCCAGCGCCTCGGTATTATCGACCGACAGGCCGGTGCCCTGTTGCAGGGCCAGCGCGCTCAGCCCGGTATCGGCACGAAAAGCGATCCCGTCGAATTCGAGAGGCCCGTCATGGTCGGTAAACCCCATCTCGACCCCGTCGCGCCGCCGCACCGTCCAGCAATGGCACAGCGTCGTGTGCCCGCTTTCCAGATGCGCACGCAGCGCCGTATCCAGCCCGCTCATACCCGCACCTCGACCACCGGCACGCTAGGCGCGTCACCGGCCTGAAAACTGGCAATACTGGTCTCGATCCGGTCGGTGCCAAAGCGCACCGGAACGTCGAATTCGAACCCGGCGCTGACCTGCGCGGTCTTGCCCGGCGGGCTGGCAAAGATGATCATGCCGGTGGTGGTGTCGAGCGTGTAATGCACGCCCTCGCGCTGGGGCACATCACCCAGCGCCACCCGCACCGTGCCCACGACCGGCTTGGCAATGGGGCGGTCATAGACATGCGGTCCGGAACGATAACGCTTGATCAACTGAAACGCCGTGGTGGCCCCGTCACCGACCCCGATCAGCTGGTCATCCGCCGCCGGTTCCTCGCGCGCAGGGCAGGATTTGTAATCGGTCCAGTCTTTCCAGCGGAATGCGCAGACCTGCCCCTGACGAGCCTCGAAGAAAGCGATCAGCGTTTCGATATCGTCCAGGCTGCGCAGCGCCACCCCGGCGTCATAGCGCCGGCGCGAATGCCGCCAAGGGGTGTTGCGTTCTTCAAACCCGTTGGCCAGCGTGACCACGTCGGTATGGCGTTCCGGCCCGCCGATCGAACCAAAGCTCAGCGATGTCGGGAAACGCACCTCGTGAAAACCCATCTCTGCCCCCTCCCTGTCAGCGGTTGCGATTGCCACGGGCGATGGCGCGGCTCAGTTCCGCCGCGACCTGCCCGCGGCTGCGGCGAAAGCCCTCGGCGTCAGGCGTGTGCACGTTCATCACCACGCTGACGGGCCGGCCGCCGCCCTCGGCCCGCACCCCCAGCTTGCCATCGCTGCCGCGGGTCAGCGGCATAATCGCCTCTGGCCCGGCCTCGCCCATCAGGCCCAGACCGCGCCGCATGGGAAAGGTCGTCGGCCCGCTGATCACCGCGCCGCGCGCAAACGGCATCACCCGCCCCAGGGCAAAGCCCGCACCCTTTTCAAAAGGCAGGATTCCGTCAACCAGCGCCCCCACGCCCTGCGCAACCAGCCCGCCGACATGATCCGTCACCGGCCGCATCGCGACGTTGAAGGAGGCGTTGATCATCGACTGCGCCAAGGTGCGCAGCGCCTCTGACAGGCTGTCGCCCTCGACCACCGCGCCGCGTATGGCCGAATTCAGCCCCCGGCTGATCCCGCGCTCCAGCGTCGCCACGTCCTGCCCGGTGCCGGCAAAGGTTTCGCGCATGCGCGCCATCTCGGCATTAAAAGCCGCCGCCATGCCGGCGGCGTGGCCGAGATTGTCCTCCATCGCCTCGATCTGCAGATCGAAATCGTCGCCCTGCCCGAAACTATCCATTTCCCATACCCCCTGAACCGTCGGGAAAATCCCGCATCAGCTCGTCCAGCCGGTCGCGCATCAGCGGCGCGGTGCCGCCGGGCCCGCCCAGCATCAGTTCCAACTCTGACGGTGTCAGCGCCCAGAACTCTGCCGGGCTGAGCCCCAGACCGCGCATTCCCGCCCGCATCAGGGCCGACCAGTCGAACGCGCTCATGCCCCCGCCCCCGGCGCCATGAAGGCCCGCGCCAGCAGCTCTGCCGCCGCCCGCGCGGCCCCCAGCGCCCCGCCCTCGATCCGCGCCGAAACCAGGTCGGTGGCCTGCCCGCGCCACCCCCCGCCGCGCAGCCCCGCCACGATCAGCGCCAGCACGTCACGGCTGGAAAAGGCGCTGCTTTCGAACCGTTCAACCAGTTCGACCAGCGTGCCGGTTTCCAGCGCGGCCTCCAGCTCTGCCAACGCGCCAAGCGTCAGCTTCAGCACATGGCGTTCGCCGTCGATGACCAGCGCCACCTCGCCCGCGTATGGATTGGCCACCGCGCCCGCCACGGTCACAGCGCGGTAAAGGTCAGCCGCCCCGCCGAGGCGAGCGACAGCTCATAGCTGGCCTCGCCGTCATGGGCGCCGGAGTATTCGATACCGCCAACCTGGAATGGCCCCTCGATGGTGCCGAAATCGGGGATCACCACCTGGAAATCAGGCATTTCGCCGTCAAAGAAGATCTGGCGCACGCGTTCGTCGCTGGCCTCGTCGCGAAAGATGCCCGAGCCGCTGACCGAGGCCGATTTCACCCCCGCCCCGGCCAGCAATTCGCGCCAGCCGCCGGCGGAATCAAGGCTGGTAACATCCACCGCCTCTGCGTTGAAGCTGATGCGCGTCGCACGCAGCCCCGCCACCGTCTGGAAATTGCCCGACCCGGTCAGGTCGATCTTGACCAGCAGGTCCTTGCCGTTCTGTACTGCCATGTCCTTGTCTCCGAAATCAGTGTGTCAGGTTGTCTCTTCCACCCGCGCGCGAAAGCGCAGGTCGATCCGGCGCAGGTCATCGCCACCCTCGCGTCGGGCGCGCGCCCGGTCGAAATGCAGCGCCACCAGCCGCCCGCGCGCCAGGTTCAGCGGCGCATCGGCCAGCCCGTCGCTGATCGCACCCGCGGCCTCCTTGGCGGCCAGGAAACCGGCCGCGCCGCTCACCACCGAAACGGTAAAACTGTGCCAGGCCCCCTGCCCCGATCCGTCGCCGCGCGCACGTGCCTCTTCGGGTCCCAGCGTCACATAGATGGGCGGCAACGGGCCCGGCGGCGGCGCGTCGAAAATCGCCGTGCCCACCAGTGCCGCCAACGCCTGGTCGTTGCTCAGCCGCTCATAGACGGCCCGTTGCAGCCCCGCCGCGATGCCATAACTCATGGCGCCACCTCCTCGGTTGCGAAACAGGTCAGGTAACGGCCCTGCGGATCGGCCTCTGCCACCGCCTCGATGGCAAAGACCCGCGTGCCGGCGCGCAAACGTTGCCCGGGAACGGGGCGCGACAACGCGCCATGCGGCGCCGCGCGCACCACGATGCGATAGCCCGTCTCGGACACACCCACCGTTCCGCCCGCGCGCTCGCGGCCCGTGCGGGCACGGATATCGGCCCAAAGCGTGCCGACCTCGACCCAGCTTTCAGCAAAGCCCCCGGCGCCGTCGGGCACCCGCTCGGCCCGCTCCAGCACCAGCCGGCGGTTCAGACGTACCGGCGCGCTCATGACGCCGACCCCATATAGACCCGCACCCCGCGATAGCGTTCGATCAGGCTGGTCACGCCGAAGGGCATGCAGCCCTGGCCCAGCGCCGTCTCATGGCGGTATTCGTGGTAATGCGCCGCCAGCATCAGCACCGCCTGCCCCAGATCGGCGGGCAGATCGCCCCAGGCGCCTCCCATCCCGGCGGTGAACGAGATCACCACCGCCCCGCCCGTGGGTATCTCTGGCAGCAGCGCGCCGGCAGGGCGCAGCACCGGATGGTGGGTGTTTTCCTCCAAACGGTAACGCGCCGTGTCGACCACCGCCTCGCCGCCGGCACTGTCGCGCAGCACCATGCCTGTCACCGCCGTCACTGGAGCCACCGGCAGCACCTGCCCCTCGCGGCTGCGCCAGCGCCAAAGCGTCCAGGTAAAATCCCTCGCGATCAGCGCCTTGCCGGTTCGCGCCTCGATCGCCGAGAGCGCCGCGCGCAAGAACCCTTCCAGTACCGCGTCCTGCACATCGTCATCCGAAAAGCCGGTGCCAAGCCGCAGATGCGCCTTGAACTCATCCAGCGGCAGCGCGGCCTGCGGAATCCCTGTTTTTTCGCTCAAAATCATCGGTTTACTCCAGAAACCTCCGGCCCTCCCGCGCCCCCGGCGCAACCCTGACAGCACGCCCTGGCCACACCCGGCCGGAAGAGAAAGCCGGGCGCCGGTATCCTTGTTCGGACTCGGTGCGCATTCCCGGGCGGGACACGCCCCGCCCGGGCCATGCGGCGACTACGCCGCGGCAAATTTCAGCAGCTTGATCGCGGCGAAATCACTGACATCGCCGCCCACACGCTTGGTGGCATAGAACAGCACGTGCGGTTTGGCGCTGAATGGGTCGCGCAGCACGCGCATGTCGGGCCGCTCGGCAACGGTGTAGCCAGAGGAAAAATCGCCGAACGCGATCGCCATGGCGTCGCTGGCGATATCGGGCATGTCCTCGGCGATCAGCACACGGTACCCCAACAGGCGCGCCGGTTCGCCCGCGGCCAGCCCGTCAGACCACAGGAACCGGCCATCGGCATCCTTGAGCTTGCGCACAACGCCCGCGGTTTTCGAGTTCATCACGAATGCCGCATTGGCGCGGTATTCCGCCCCCAGCGAATACACCAGGTCGACAATGGCATCGGCCCCGTCAAAGGCCCCGTCCGCACCGGTCGGCACATAGCCCAGATTGCCCCAGCTCCAGACGTCGTTGTCCACCCCCGGATGGGTAAGAAACCCGGTTGGCTTGTCGATGCCGTCACCGTTGACAAAGGCGTCGGCCTCGGCCCGGGCAAACTTGTCGGCGATGCGGCCCGCCAGCCAGCCCTCGATGTCAAAGGCACTGTCGTCCAGCAAACGCAGGCTGGCCTTGGGCAACGCGCTCAGCTCGTGCAGCGGGATCGAGATGCGGTCGATGCTGGGGGTGGTGGTCTCGCTCACGCTGCCGCTCTCCGTGGCCCAGCCGTGGCCCATCTCGCTGTGGTCGATCAACACGTCATAGGACGTCGCCTCGACCCGCACGACATTGGCGATGGCCCGGATCGACGCGGTCGACGACAGCACGCTCTTGATCCGCTGGGCGGTTTCGGGATCGACCAGGTAGCCGCCATCGCCGGCAACGGCGGTGCTCAGGCCCTTGGTCTCCATCTCCAGCCCGCGCAGCGCATCGTCATCGCCCGAGCGCAGATAGGCGTCGAATGCCTTGCGGTGCGGCGCCTCCAGGTCGGCGCCAGCCTCCAGCACAGGGCGCCGCAGGGAAAGGGACTTGCGTTCGATCTTTGTCATCTCGTCTTCCTGTTCTTGAAACCGCTTGTGAATGTCGGCCTGAAAGCCTTTGAGTTCCTTCATAAAACCCGCCACGGCGGATTTGACCTCAGCGACCGGAGACAGATCTTCCCCGGCCCGAGAATTCGTCTCGGTCTTGCTCATCGCTCTTTTCCGTTCTCTTGATAGTTACGGCGCGCCTACAGTCGCACCAACTCCCGGCGCGCGTCCCTAAGGGCCGCAGCCAGCTCGCGCAGGGCATCGTCGGCCAGGGGGTCGCCCTTGGCCCTCACCCGCGCACTGGGAAGCATCGGAAAGGTCACCAGCGACACCTCCCACAGCTCCAGTTCCCGCAAAAGCCGCCGGCCCTCGCCGTTTTTCACCGCCCGGATGGTGCGATAGCCGATGCTCAGCCCGTCAATGGCCCCCGCCGCGATCAGTGCTGCCGCCTCGCGCGCCCGCGCCACCGATTCCAGCAGCTGCCCCCTGACGAACAGGCCCTTGTCATCCTCTCGCACCTCGTTCCACACGCCGATGGGCTGGGCCGGGTCATGCTGCCATAGCATCTTGACCTGCCGCCCCTCGGCCGCGAGCCGCGCCAGCGACCGGGCATAGGCGCCCTTTTCGACGATGTCGCCGCCGCGATCGCGGCTGCCGAACAAGCTGGCATAACCCTCGATCACGCTGTCGTCGGTCACCGCCAGCTCTCCTTCAAAGCGGCAGAATTTCCGCTCCAGCTGCCAATCCGTGTTCATCCCGTCTTTCCTTTCTCTCGGCCCGTCTCAGGGGTTCGCCGTCAAGAGCGGCAGAACCGCCTGCGCCAGCAGCGCCGCCGCCGCCCCGAAAACCGCCAGCCATAACCGGCGTTCCAGCCGCTCCAGCGAGATCTCTATCTTGTCCAGACGCTGCACCAGCGCATCGTGCTGCAGGGCAAAGAACCGCTCCTGCGCCTCCAACCGCAGCGCCGGGGCGCATTCGAACGACTCGAAACCATAGCGTTCGCGCCGCCTGTCATCGGGCATCTGCGGCCTCGTCGCCCTCTGCCAGGGCCGGCAGACCCAGCAATGCGCGCTTTTCCGCCCCGGTCAGGAAATCAGCAGCGGCCACGCGGCGCCACTGCGCATCGCGCTCGGTCGCCAGCGCCGGCACCCGGTCCAGGTCGGGGCCCAGTTCCAGCGCCTCGCCGGTAAACCGGACCAGCCACTCCGCCATCCGTGCCGTAACCCGCGCCGCCAGCGGCAACACCGTCAGCCGGTAAAAGGCGCGGTTGGCCTCCTGATAGTTGGCATAGGTGGCGTCGCCCGGAATCCCCAACAGCATCGGCGGCACCCCAAAGGCCAGCGCGATCTCGCGCGCGGCGCTTTCCTTGGTTTTCTGGAACTCCATGTCCGAGGGCGAAAACCCCATCGGCTTCCAGTCCAGCCCCCCTTCCAGCAGCATCGGCCGCCCGGCATTGCGCGCGCCCTGATGGTGGCTTTCCATCTCGCTCACCAGCCGGTCGTACTGGTCGGGGCTCAGGCTGCCCTGCCCCTCGGCCCCGCGATAGACGATCGCGCCCGAGGGTCGCGCGGCATTGTCCAACAGCGCCTTGGACCAGCGCGCCGCCGAGTTGTGCACATCGATCGCCTGCGCCGCCGGCTGCATGGACGACAGCCCGTAATGATCGTCCTGGGGGTGAAAGCTCTTCAGGTGACAGACCGGCGCCGGCCCCTCGCCGATGTCGAAACGGTGCTTGCGCCCGCCAACGGCGTATTCATACCCTACCGGCCAGCCATCGCGCCCTGGCACCACGCTCATCCGGTCCGAGCGCAACACATGCAGCTCCAGCGGCAATTGCCCCTCGGCACCGCCGACCGCCTCCAGGTAGGCATTGCCGGTCAAGAGCAGTTGCGCATAAAGCGCTTCGAACAGCTCGGCCCGGCCCTGCGCCGGGTTCGGCCGCGCGATCAGGCTCAGCAGCGGATGCTCGGCATAGCGCTCAGTACTGTCCTGCAGCACCAGCGGCAGCGCCGCGGCGGCCTCTGCCACCATCTTGACGCAGCGAAATCCGACCGGGTTGCCGGAAAACCCCGTCTTCGTCAGCGTCACCGTGTCCCGCGGGCTCCAGACCACGCGGCCGGCGCCGTGCCAGGCTACGACCGGCCCGGTGGCGCTGGCCTTCTGCTCGGGCGGCTCCGGCGCCACCCTGCCCTGACGGAAGAAATCCAAGATCATCTCCGGGGGTCTCCTCGTTTCCATGCCTCATGCGGCGCTGCACTCTGACCGCGCTTGATGGGCATCAGACGTTGAAAGGTTTACGAAAACTTTATCAGACCGCGCGCACCCGCGGCCGGCGCCACTTGGCCGCCGGTTCGATCATCAGATCGTTCAGCGCCCAGACCAGCGCATCCAGCCGGTCAGGGCTGCCACGCCCGGCAAAGCCCTGCGCGGTCATCGCACAAAGCTGCTCCTCCAGCGCGCCCAGATCGCCGCAGTGATGCACCCGCCCCTGTTCATATAGCGCCGCCACAGGCTCGGCCCGCGCCGCCTTGCCCCGGCTGGCGCGCACCTTGCGCACCGGCACCAGCGGGTCGACCTGGCGGATCACCTCTTCGACCAGGTCGCCGCCCTGGTTGACCTCGGCCACCAGCCGGTCGGCGCCGAACCGCTCCATCGCCCGGATCGCGGCTCTGGCCCAGCCGGCGGGGCTGGCGGCGGCAACGCTGCAATCGGCCAGCACCCAGGCTCGCCACGACTGCACCGGCCCGCACGTCACCGCCCCGGCGACCACGATGCCGCATTCGTCCGACTTTGGGCCACCCGTCACCGGTGGGTCGATCGCCACCACCACGCGGTCCAGCTCCGGCGGCGCCGCAACCCGGCAGGCATCCAGCACCGCCCCGGTCCACAGCGCGCCCTCGGTATCCTCGACCAACACGCCATCCAGCTCCTGCCGCCCCAGGCGGGTACCGGCATAGCGCGCGCGCACCTCCTCAAGGAAGGACTGCGCCAGATTGGCGGCGTTGGCCTCTGTCGACGCGCTTGTCACCACTGTGCTGTCGCGCGCCAGCAGGTCCTTCAGCGCCTTTACCCCGCGCGGAGTGGTCGTCACGCAGACCTGCGGGTTATCGCCCAGCCGCAGCGCGAATTGCATCATGTCCCAGGCCTCGCCCGCCTTTTTCCACTTGGCCATCTCGTCGGCCCAGGCACAGTCGAATTGCGGGCCGCGCAGGCTCTCTGGATCTTGCGCCGAAAATATCTGCGCGGTGGCGCCATTGGGCCAGACCAGCCGCCGCCGCGTCGCCTGCCATTCGGGCCGCCGGTCGGGTGGCGACGTGGCCAGTATGCCGCTTTCGCCGAACACCATCACATCGCGCGCCTGGTCCAGCGTTTCACCGATCAGCGCCACACGACGGCAGCGCCCGTCATCCAGCGGTCTGGCCCCCTCGACCTGGGCGCGCACCCATTCGGCCCCGGCGCGGGTCTTGCCAGCCCCGCGCCCGCCCATGATCACCCAGGCGCGCCATTCGCCCTCAGGCGGCAACTGGTGCTCCATCGCCCAGAAATCAAAGATATAGGGCAGCGCCAGCAACGCGCCCTCGTCCAGCCCGTTCAGAAACTCATCCTCCGCCGCCCGCCCCTCTGAGACGATCCAGGCGGCCGCGGACCGCAGCCCGCGCGGCGTCAAAGTCGATGGCGAAATCACGGGCAACACCCCCTTCGCGAGATTTGCGTTTTTCAAGCTGCACCTCCGCTTCCAGCGCAATTTTCAGCCATTTCCGTATCTCCTCGATGGCCCTGGTCGCGTCTTTCAACGCCCCCAGGTCGCCCCGCTTGATCCGGTCGTAGATCTCTTCCATCTCGGCGCGCATATCCGCCAGTTGCGTCTCGACAGCGCTGATGGAAGAGGAAAGCCCAGTGGGCCCCTCGTCTGGTGTGATCAGAATCATGCCTTCCCGCTCGTGCCGCGTGCGTTTTTCGATTGCCCGCCGGTGTGCTTTACCTGCCTGATGGCAGCCTCTGCACCGCGCCGGGTCTTTTTATACAAGCACTCAACCTATGCGCGAATACTCCGGAAAAGTCAATGTGTTGCGCTTGAGTTGAACAACCCAAGCGCCCGTTTTGATTGGATTTTCTTAAGGATTGGCGTGGGCATTCCCGCCCCGCGCAGCGCCTTACTGGGCGCTGCGTTCGGCTTCGATCTCGCGCCAGCGAGCGACGTTGCGATTATGCTCGTCCAGCGTTTCGGCAAAGGCGTGTCCGCCGCTGCCATCGGCGACAAAGAACAGGTAATCGGTATCGTCCGGGTTCACCGCCGCCATCAGGCTGGCCTCGCCCGGATTGGCGATCGGCGTCGGCGGCAAGCCCTCGATCACATAGGTATTGTAAGGGGTTGCGCGGCGCAGCTCGCTTTGCCGCAGCCCCCGGCCCAACACCCCCTGACCCTTGGTGATACCATAGATCACCGTCGGATCAGTCTGCAGCCGCATGCCACGCCTCAACCGGTTGATGAACACGCTGGCCACCTGCCTGCGTTCCGACGCCACGCCAGTTTCCTTTTCCACCAGCGATGCAAGGATCAGCACATCGGCCGGGCTTTCCAGCGGCAGGTCGGGATCGCGCGCCTCCCATGCGGCGGCAAGGCGCGTCTTTTGCACCTCGGTCATCCGCTCCAGCAGCGCGGCGCGGTCATCGCCCTTTTCGACCTCATAATCAAAGGGCGCCAGACTGCCTTCGGGCGGGATGCCGTCAACCTCGCCCGACAGCACGCCGACGGCCTGCAACGCCGTCGTCACGCGCCAGCTTGTCACCCCTTCCGCGACGTTGATACGAAATCGCGTGTCGGGCTCGGTGGTCACTTTTTCATAGGCGGACGGCGGCGAAGTCTCTTCGTCCAGCAGGTCGAACGCCGCCACCTCGATATAGGATTCGGTCTCGGGGTCCAGCTCGCGCACATCGACCCGCACCTGATTGATGCCGATGCGATAAACCACCTCGGTCCCGCAGGTGCTCGCCCCGCCGCGGGTGACGATATCGACCACTTCGGCCATGCTGGCACCCTCAGGGATCAGCCAGCTGCCGGCCTTCAGCAGGTCTTCCTTGCCGCTGTATCCGGCACCGACACGAAACAGAACCCCGCTGCCGATGGCACCGCGTTCTTCCAGCTCGCGCGACACCACCCGCATGTTGCTGCCACGATCCACCCGCAGGCAGATCGACGCCTCGAGCGGACCCTCGGATACATACCGGTTCTGTCCCCAGACGATCACCCCACCCAGCAGGAACACCAGAACCACCAGGAACGTCAAAAAGTTCGAGGCGATATTTCGCCACATCAGCGTGGCGCCCCCAGGCAGAGCGAGGCATTGGTGCCCCCAAAGCCAAAGCTGTTGGACATCGCCACCGCGATCTTGCGGTCACGCCGGACGTTGGGCGCCAGGTCGATCGGCGTCTCGACCGCCGGGTTGTCCAAGTTGATCGTCGGCGGCGCCACCTGGTCACGGATCGCCAGGATCGAAAAGATCGCCTCGATCGCGCCGGCCGCACCCAGCAGGTGCCCGGTCGACGACTTGGTCGATGTCATCGTCGCCTTGGCTGCCGCATCTCCCAGCATCTGCTCGACGGCCTTCAGCTCGATCGTGTCGGCCATGGTCGATGTGCCATGCGCGTTGATGTAATCCACCTCGCCCGGTTCCAGCCCGGCATTGCGCAGCGCGGCCTGCATCGCCCGCAGCCCGCCATTGCCGTCCTCGCTGGGCGCGGTGATGTGATAGGCGTCGCCCGACAGCCCGTACCCCAGCACCTCGGCATAGATCTTCGCGCCGCGTGCGCGGGCATGTTCCAGCTCTTCCAGAACCACTACGCCGGCGCCTTCGCCCATGACGAACCCGTCGCGGTCCACGTCATAGGGGCGGCTGGCGGCCTGCGGGTCGTCGACGCGCTTGGTGCTCAGCGCCTTGCAGGCGTTGAACCCGGCGATTCCGATCTCACAGATCGCCGCCTCGGCGCCACCGGCAATCATCACATCGGCATCGCCGTGCTGGATCAGCCGCGAGGCATCGCCGATGGCGTGCGCGCCGGTCGAACAGGCGGTCACAACTGCGTGATTGGGGCCCTTGAAACCATAACGGATGCTGACCTGCCCACTGACCAGGTTGATCAGCGCGCCGGGAATGAAAAAGGGCGACACCCGTCGCGGCCCGCGTTCGTGCATCAGGATTGCGGTTTCCGCGATCGAATCCAGCCCGCCGATGCCCGAACCGATCATCACGCCAGTGCGCAGGCGGCTTTCCTCGTCCTCGGGGGTCCAGCCGGCATCGCGCACGGCCTGGTCGGCGGCCGCGACCCCGTACAGGATGAAATCACCGACCTTGCGGCGCTCCTTGGGCTCCATATACGTGTCGGGATTGAAGGTGCCATCGCTGCCATCGCCAAAGAGCACCTCGCAGGCGTATTTGGTGATGACGCGACTGGCATCGAAACGGGTAATCGGACCCGCACCCGACTGGCCATCAAGCAACCGACGCCAGGTTTCTTCCACCCCGTCGGCGAGCGGCGTCACCAACCCCAGACCCGTGACAACGACACGACGCATACTGCAGCCCTCTTTTGACCATATCGGCTGCTCTTACCGTGCCTTGACCCCGGTGGGCAAGCCCGTGCGCAACCTCACGCTCTGCACAAATGACCGCAATCCGCCGGCCGCGCGGGATCAGAGGAACTCCGCCACCGGTTCCGAATCGCTTGCCGCGACCCCCAGCGCCTGCTTCAGATCGACATCCTTTGACAGCAACGCCCGCCCGACCAGCGTGCCGGCGATGTTCTGGACGTATTTCAGCCGCGCCACGTCATCGACGCTGCGTACCGTACCGCGCGCGATGACCGGGTGGCGGGTGGCGGCGGCCAGACCGCTGATCACCGCCAGGCTGGCATCGGCATCGGCGATGTCCGCGTCGATATCCGTGACGATCACCCCCGCCAGCGGCGCACCGTCGAAGGCGGCGATATAAGATTCGGGGTCGAACGCGCCTTTCGTGCGCCAGCCCTCGGTCATCACTGCCCCCTCGAACACGTCGACCGCCAGCACGATCTGGTCGGGGTGCCGCTTGGCCAGTTCACGCACCAGGTCGGGGTCATGCGTCGCCAGGGTGCCGACAACGATCCGGCCCGCGCCCCTGTTGATCCAGCTCTCGATCATCTCGCGCGAGCGAAAGCCGCCGCCCAGCTGCACCGGGATACCGGCGGCGCGGATGATCTGTTCGATCAACTCTGCGTTGCCGTCCCCACCCGCCAGCGCGTCGATATCGGTGACATGCAGCCACTCGGCCCCCGCGGCGGCATAGCTGCGCGCGGTCTCTACCGGGTCGACATGCCAGATCACCGGCTCTTCCAGCCGCCCGCGCCTGAGCGAGACAACCTTGCCTGAATAAAGCTCCAATGTGGGATAGATGATCATGTCGAATGCCCCCCCTTGATTCGGAAAGACCGCACAGCACGGTTCCGCCCGGAACGATGGCGGTGCGATGCCCGGCAGTATAACACCAAATCGGCATGATCGGGTCCGTTCGCGGCCTCGACGGCGAAAAACGGCAACAAAAAACCCCCGCCATTGCTGGCGGGGGTATTGAAACCGTTCTTCGGGTCGCGTCGCGGTTACGACGCTTCCTTGATGAACTTTACGGCATCGCCAAAGGTCTGGATGGTCTCGGCGGCGTCATCGGGGATCTCGATGCCGAACTCTTCTTCGAAGGCCATGACCAGTTCGACCGTGTCGAGGCTGTCGGCGCCCAGATCGTCGATGAAAGAGGCGTTCTCGGTAACCTTGTCCTCTTCCACACCCAGGTGCTCTACAACGATCTTCTTCACGCGGTCGGCGATATCGCTCATGTTGTCATTCCTCATCTTGTATCGGGCAACATGGCCCGTATTCCGCCCCTGCCCCACTTTCGGGAAGCGGCCTTAGGTTGTGCCCCTCCGGGCGGCTTTTCGGGCCTGGCCCACCGGATGTCGGCCAAACGGAACACCGCCCCGGCCCCGGTTTAAAACTGCGCCGCCTATAGCACATGGCGCAGGATTGGCAAATCATTTCCCTGTCGCAGGGGCGGTATCGGAGAGCGCCCGCCGGCAGGGTTCAGATCATCGCCATGCCACCGTTCACATGCAGCGTTGCGCCGGTCACATATGCCGCCTCGGGGCTGGAAAGATACAGCACCGCCGCGGCGATTTCCTGTGGCGTGCCCATCCGGCCGGCGGGGATCTGGGCGTTGATTGCCTGTTTCTGGTCATCGTTCAGCTTGTCGGTCATCGCCGTGGCGATGAACCCGGGCGCCACCGTGTTGGCGGTGATGCCACGGCTTGCGACCTCTTGCGCAATGGCCTTGGTCATGCCCACCATCCCGGCCTTGGCGGCGGCATAGTTGGCCTGGCCCGCGTTGCCGGTGGTCCCCACGACCGAGCCGATATTGACGATCCGCCCCCAGCGCGCCTTCATCATCGGGCGCATCACCGCGCGGCACAGCCGCATCGCGGCGGTCAGATTGACGTCGATCACCGACTGCCAGTCCTCGTCTGACATGCGCATGAATATCTGGTCGCGGGTGATGCCCGCATTATTGACCAGGATATCCAGTCCGCCCATCGCCTCGGCCGCCTGTTTGGGCAGCGCATCGACCGCCGCGCCATCGCCCAGGTCGCAGGGCAGCACATGCGCGCGCTCTCCCAGTTCGGCAGCCAGCGTCTGCAGCGGCTCCAGCCGCGTGCCGCTCAGCCCCACATCGGCCCCGGCGCCATGAAGCGCCCGCGCCACCGCGCCGCCGATGCCACCCGACGCGCCGGTGATCAGCGCGCGTTTTCCCGTCAGATCGAACATTCCTGTGCTCCCTTGATCAGCCTTGCAGGCTTTCGGCTGCCGCCGTCACGTCCGCCGGTGTGCCCACCGCACGGGTGGCGATGCTCCGGTCGATGCGCCGCACCATGCCGCTCAGCGCCTTGCCAGCGCCGATTTCCCAGATTTCCGTCACCCCGGCGCCGCCCATATATTCAACCGATTCCCGCCACCGGACCGCGCCGGTAACCTGCTCGACCAGCAGCGCGCGAATGGTGTCGGGGTCGCTCACCGCCTCGGCGCGCACATTGGCCACCAGCGGCACACCCGGCGCCACAATCGTCACATCCGCCAGCGCCGCCTCCATCGCCCGCGCGGCGGGCTCCATCAGCGCGCAATGGAACGGTGCGCTGACCGGCAGCAGCATCGCGCGCTTGGCGCCGTGCGCCTTGGCCACTTCCACCGCACGTTCGACAGCCGCGCGCGCACCCGATACCACGACCTGTCCGGGATCGTTGTCATTGGCAGCCTGCAATACGTCGCCCTCGGCGGCCTCTTCGGCCACGGCCTGCGCCGCCGCCAAATCTAGCCCCAGCAGCGCCGCCATCGCGCCCTCGCCCACCGGCACGGCCTCTTGCATGGCGCGCCCGCGAATGCGCAACAGCCGCGCCGTGTCGGCCACGCTCAGCGCGCCGGCGGCGGCCAGCGCGGAATATTCGCCCAGCGAATGCCCCGCCACCATCGCGGCGGCCGCCAGCCCCACGCCTTCGGCCTCCAGCGCCCGCAGCGCCGCAAGCGAGGTCGCCATCAGCGCCGGCTGCGCGTTCTCGGTCAGGGTCAGATCGTCCTGCGCCCCTTCCCAGATCAGCGTGCTGAGCTTTTCGCCCAGCGCCTCGTCCACCTCGTCGAAAACGGCCCGCGCAGCGGGATAGGCTTCGGCCAGATCCCGGCCCATGCCCACCGTCTGCGCCCCCTGGCCCGGAAATACGAATGCTCGGCTCATATCTCTTTGTAATCCCTTCCTTGGCGTTTCCCCCCGATACCGCGCCGGCGCCCACATGGCAACGCCCGCCCACATGAACGCACGCCGGCTGTGCACCGATTGTGGTTGTCTCTGCCGCCCGGTTGCTTAGCCTTGCGCGGCCATCGAACCGGAGCGAACGAACATGACCCTGAGCAACACCGACAAAGGCTATGGCGCCGTCACCAAGGGCTTTCACTGGCTCACGGCGCTGTTGATCCTTGCCGTGATACCGCTGGGCCTGATCGCCAACGACATGTCCCATGACCTGCGCGACCCCGCCATCGCCGCGACCGAGGCCATGGCGGCGCGCACCGCGCTGCTATTTTCGATTCACAAGACGATAGGCGTCACCATATTCTTCGTGGCGCTCGCGCGCATCCTCTGGGCCCTGTCCCAGCCCCGACCGGGACTGATCAACGGCGACCGCCCGGCAGAGGCATTCCTGGCCGTCTGCGTGCACTGGCTGCTTTACGGGTCACTCGTCGCGGTGCCGCTGTCGGGCTGGGTACATCACGCCGCGACCACCGGCTTTGCCCCCATCTGGTGGCCATTCGGGCAGTCGCTGCCTTTCGTGCCCAAGGACGAAACCATCGCCGGCATCGCAGGCACCACGCATTACCTGCTGCAATGGATGCTGATCGGCGCGCTGACGCTGCACATACTCGGCGCGATCAAGCACCACGTCATCGACCGCGATGCCACCCTGCGCCGGATGCTGCCGGGCCAGGGCGACGGCGAACCGACCGCCCGCCAGCCCGGACACACATTACCGCTGCTGGCGGCCCTCACCGTCTGGGCGGTCATCCTGGGCGGGGCCACGGCGCTTGGCTGGTTCGCGCCGCAGGGAGCTGCCCCACAGCCCGCCCTGGCAGAGGCGCAAGGCGAATGGCAGGTCACCGACGGCACGCTTTCGATCGAGGTCACGCAGATGGGCTCGACCGTCAGCGGGCAGTTCGCTGACTGGACGGCCGACATAACCTATTCCGAAACACCCGATGCCGATGGCCGCCACGGCGCAGTCACGGTCACCGTCTCGATCCCGTCGCTGACGCTGGGGTCGGTCACGGAACAGGCTATGGGACCGGAATACTTCGACGCCGGCGCCCACCCCACCGCCACCTTCACGGCCGATCTGCTGGTCGACGATACGGCGCAGGGCGGCCACGTCGCGCGTGGCACGCTGACCATCAAGGACAACACTGTCCCGGTCGAAATGCCCTTCTCGCTCGTGCTCGACAACGACACCGCCAGGGCCGAGGGGCAGTTCGGCGTCGACCGGCGCGATTTCGGCATTGGGCTGGGCACAAAGGACGAAGGCACACTTGGCTTTGCCGTCGACATCGCCTTTCAGCTTACCGCCGAACGGCGCTGACCGGAGGCTGCTGGAAAGCCGCGAAACGAATAGCGGCGGCCGGGACCAGCCGGACCGCCGCATCACTACGCATCAGAGGCGCGGTTATTCAGCCTTGCCGGCCTCGATCGAGATCATCACCTGAACATCGTCGCTCACCGCCGGGGCGAACTTATCCAGCCCGAAATCCGACCGCTTCAGCGTCGCGGTGGCGTCGAAGCCCGCCCAGGGCTTGCCGGCCATCGGGTGATCGCCCGACTTGTTCAGCGTTGCATCCAGCACCACCGGCTGGGTGACGCCGTTCATTGTCAGATCGCCGGTGATCAGGGCGGTGGTGTCGCCCGTCACCTCGATGCCGGTCGAGGCGAAGGTGATCATGTCACCCTCGGCCGCACCGAAGAAATCATCGGACATGAAATGCTCGAACCGTTCCTGCCAGCCGGTAAACATCGACATCACCGGCATTGCCACCTCGACCGACGAATTGGCCGGGTCTTCCTGGTCGAACATGATCTCGCCCTCGAAGCCACCGAACATGTTGTAGGTGGTCGAAAATCCAAGGTGCTCATAGCTGAACACCACCTGGCTGTGGCTGGGGTCCAGCACATATTTCTCGGGGGCGGCTACGGCGCCGCCGGCTATCAGGGCCAGCGCCGCGGCCGTCAAAATCGTTTTCATCGAGCAGTCTCCTGTTGGGTGCGTTCGAAAGAATACCGTCGAAACTAGCGGCTGGGCACGATATTTCAATCCGGCAGTGTTCAACACCCACTGTTGAGAAAAGAACAGCACCCGCCAACCGGGGGTGCTGTCACAGGACGTCACGGAATGGTGTCAGGGATACGATATAGCGGGCGCTCAGCCCTGCGACAGGACCCGCTGGATGGCCTGAACCCGGGCGCGCCCCTTTACCGGGACCGAAACCACGATCCGGCCCTCTGCGTCGCGGGCCTGAAAGGTGCCGTCGCGCAGGCTGATGTCAGACAGCTGGTCAAACCCGTAGCGCCCGGTCAGGAACACGGTCCCGCGCGAATCGATATCATAGGTGCGGATCTCCTGCCGCCTGGTATCGATTTCCGCCCGTGCGCGCTGATTGCCCGTGTCAAGAAAGCTCAGCACCACGGCGCCGGCCCCGAACAGGCCCAGCGACGCGCCCAGCCTGACCAGACGCTCGGCGTTGTCCGCTGACGGAAACGCCCAGATGCCCGCCGCGGCCAGCAACAGCGACAGCCCGGCACACAGGATCAGGCCGGTTTTCCACAATCCTCCCTGTCCGGCTGCGGTTCCCACCTGCTCGCGCAGTTCTACACGGCGATCGAACGCCTCGAATTCCTTGGCCAGATCGGGCAATGCGGTCATGATGACGGCTCCATTCCGGGTATCGGATCACTTCGAAGCATCGCAGCCAAAACCGCCCGCAATGGGGCGGCCCGGGGGCGAATTCCCGGCATGTTCGTGCCGTGCAACCGGCCCTTGCCCCAGTGGCCGATCCGTCGTATACGCCCCAATCCTTTCGCAAACGTTGTGAACCGCGCAGTCTCTCGTGGATGGGCCGCGAAAGGATCACGGGCCCGCCTTTGAAATGCGCCTTGATAGAAGTGGAGATCGCATGCCGCTTTACGAGCATGTCTTTATCGCGCGCCAGGACCTGTCCAGCGCGCAGGCCGAAAGTCTCGTCGAACATTTCAGCACCGTCCTCGCGGACAATGACGGCAAGGTCGTCGAGAGCGAGTATTGGGGCGTCAAGACGATGGCCTACAAGATCAACAAGAACCGCAAGGGCCACTATGCCTTTCTCCGGACCGACGCACCCGCGCCGGCCGTGCACGAGATGGAACGCCTGATGCGCCTGCACGACGACGTCATGCGCGTGCTGACGATCAAGGTCGACGCCCACCAGGAAGGGCCGTCAGTGCAGATGCAAAAGCGCGAAGAACGTGGCGACCGCCGCGACCGTCGCTGAACGCCGCTTGAAGAAAGGACAGTAAATCATGGCCGCAAAACCGTTTTTCCGCCGCCGCAAGGTCTGCCCCTTCTCGGGCGACAACGCGCCCGCGATCGACTACAAGGACACCCGCCTGCTGCAGCGCTACATTTCCGAGCGTGGCAAGATCGTGCCCTCGCGCATCACCGCCGTCTCGGCCAAGAAGCAGCGTGAGCTGGCCCGTGCAATCAAGCGCGCCCGCTTTCTCGCCCTGCTGCCCTACGCCGTGAAGTAAGGAGGAAACCACATGCAAGTCATCCTTCTCGAACGCGTCGCCAAGCTGGGCCAGATGGGCGAAGTCGTCGACGTCAAGTCGGGCTTTGCGCGCAACTACCTGTTGCCGCAGGGCAAGGCGCTGTCGGCGTCAGAGGCCAACATCGCCCGCTTCGAGGCCGACAAGGCGCAGCTTGAGGCCAACAACCTCGAAACCCGTAAAGAGGCCGAGAAAATGGCCGAATCCCTCGATGGGCAAAAGTTCATCGTGATTCGCCAGGCCTCCGACAGCGGCGCCCTCTACGGCTCGGTCACGACCCGCGATGTCGCCGATGCGGCGACCGAGGGCGGCTTTACCGTCGATCGTAAGCAGGTGGTCATGCCCGGCCCGATCAAGTATCTGGGTCTGCACACCATCACCGTGACCCTGCACCCCGAGGTCGAGGTCACGATCACCCTCAACATCGCCCGCTCGCCCGAAGAGGCCGAGCTGCAGGCCAGCGGCAAGACCATTCAGGAAGCCGCCGCCGAAGAAGAGCAGGCCGCCGATTTCGAGATCGCAGAACTGTTCGACGACATCGGCTCTGCCGCTGCCGACGACGACGATCTGGCCGAAACGGTCGAAGAGGTGCTGCCCGAAGACGACGAGGAATAAGCAAGGCACCGCCCCTGCGGGCACCCTTGCCAAAGAAATCGAAAGGCCGCGCAAACCCTGCGCGGCCTTTTTCGTGGGGATCGGGTTGCGGGAACATGGTTGATTGAAACTCAACCAGCCCCCCCCAGCAAAGACCGATCTCACCCGTAAAACCAGCCTGGCCCCCTCCGATTCAGCCAAAAGTTGACTGGCCACAGTATAAGTCACTACGCTTCCTTCTATCTCGGGGGGAGGGACAACATGACAGAGCTACCCGGTTTTCTAAAGTGCGGAGATGCGGCACGCCTTATTCCGGTTCTTGCTGACACCAATCGCGAGCAACGAATTGCGTCGATATTTTTATCGCTGCTTCCACAGATCCCATCTCTTGCTCACGAGATATTCTCAACGGTTGGACTGCGGGTCGGTAAACGGACGAAGATTGAAGCATTCACAGAGGTCGTCCTGAAAGAGGCTGACAACGCCATGAACCGCCCGGATGGGCTAATAATCGTTTCGACGGGACAAAAGAGCTGGAGCGCGCTGGTCGAGGCCAAAATCGGAACGGCCAGACTAGATGAAGATCAGGTCCAAAGATATCTGGAGATGGCGCGCACCAACGGATTGGACGCAGTTATCACCATTTCAAACGAGTTTGTCGCTCGCGCGGATCATTCGCCTGTCTCAGTGCCAAAAACACTCTTGCGAAAGGTCGATCTGTTCCATTGGTCCTGGACATGGATTGCCACGCAGTGCGAAATCCTGGCCTACAAACGCGCGGTCGAGGACACAGAACAAGCCTTCCTTCTCGATGAAATCCGCCGGTTCTTTAACCATCCAAGCACCGGCATTCAGCGTTTCACACAGATGGGCAAAGGTTGGAAAGACCTTAACCAGGCCATCACCAATAACGCGACCCTCAAGAAAACTTCCCAGGAGGTGGAAGAGGGCGTTGCATGTTGGTTCGAGGAGGAACGTGATCTGTGTCTGCAATTGTCCCGCCACGTTGGTCAACCCGTGGAAACGGTAATAGAGCGCAAACTCAGGGACGATCCTGCCGCACGGATCAAAAACGGAATAAACAATCTGGTAGCGGATCGGAGCCTGATCTCTGCCTTTCGTATTCCGGACAGTGCGGGCGACATCGAGGTAAAGGCTGATCTGGCTCTGAGAACTGTTTCAGCTTCCATGCGCATCAAAGCCCCCCAAGACAGGAAATCAACCAAGGCGCGCGTCAACTGGCTGTTGCGCATGCTCATAGAAGACGATCCCCGCATCCTCATATTGGCACACTGGCCGGGGAGAGCCCCCGCAACCGATGCCGCGCTTTCAGTCTTGCGTGAAGACCCCGAGGCTCTGCAATCCGACAACAAGGATGCAACGCCTCATACATTCGAGGTGCGTCTCGTCGAGCGCCTTGGCAAGCGTTTCGCCGGCAACCGCACATTCATAGAAGATGTCGAACGTATCGTTCCCGCTTTCTATGATCTGGTAGGGCAGCACCTGCGCGCATGGCAACCGCCGCCGCCCAAGCCTGTGAAGTCAAGCATCACCAGTGATGACAGCGCAGGAGAAAACGAGCCGACAGAGGTGCCGTCGGAAAACTGGGCAGAAGCCAGACCAGAAACGCAAACCCGGCATTGACGCCCACTTCAAAGGGCCAATCAACAAAAAAGGGCCGCCCGAAATGCCCGGGCGGCCCCTGATCTGTCCGGCAAGGCGTTTCCGCCTTATTCGTCGTCCAGCGCCTCGACCTCTTTTTGCAGGTCGTCCTTGCTGACTTCCTTGTCGGTCACCTGGGCCAGTTCGACGATATAGTCGATGACCTTGTCCTCGAAGATGGGCGCGCGCAGCTGCTGGCGCATCTGCGGGTTCTGCTGCACGAACTCAAAGAACTCGCGCTCCTGCCCCGGATACTGGCGTGCCTGGTTCATCACCGCCTGCGTCATCTCGGCGTCGGTCACCTCGACTTCGGCCTTCTGGCCGATCTCGGCCAGCAGCAGGCCCAGCCGCACCCGGCGCTCGGCCAGGCGGGTGTGTTCCTCTGTCGGCTCGACCTCGGGGTGGTCATGGCCTTGCTCGTCGGCATGTTCCTCATGCCACAGCTGGTGGGCGATCTGCTTGGCCTCGGCCTCGACCATGCTGGGCGGCAGTTCGAACTCCACCACCCCGTCCAGCGCATCCAGCAGACGGCGCTTCATCACCGCCCGCGCGGCACCGGCATATTCCTGGTCCAGCCGTTCACGGATCTGCTCCTTGAGCGCATCCAGGCTGTCGGCACCGTAATTCTTTGCCAGCTCGTCGTTCATCTCGGCCGGGGCCGGCGCCTTTACCGCCTTGACGGTGCAGGTAAATTCCACTTCCTTGCCGGCCAAGTGCTCGGCCTGGTAATCCTCTGGAAAGGTCACGGGCACAACCTTTTCCTCGTCCACCTTCACCCCGACAAGCTGTTCCTCGAAACCGGGGATGAAGCTGCCAGAGCCCAGCACCAGCGGAAAGTCCTCGGCGCTGCCGCCCTCGAACGGCTCGCCATCCAGGCGGCCAACGAAGTCGATCACCACCTGGTCGCCATCCTTGGCCTTGCTGCCCTTGCGGCGATCCTCGAAGTTCTGGGCGCTCTCGGCCAAGTTCTTCAACGCCTCGTCGACACCGGCATCGTCGGCCTTGACGACCAGGCGTTCCAGCTTGATCTTCTTGAAATCGACCTCGGGCACCTCGGGCAGCGCCTCATAGGCCATCTCGACCTCGACGTCGTCGCCCTCTTTCCAGTCCTCGTTGGTCATCTTGACCTGAGGCTCACCGGCCGGGCGTTCGCCCTTTTCCTCGAAATGCGCACTCATCGCGCCATCGACGGCCTCCTGCATGGCCTCGCCCAGGACGCGTGCGCCGAACTGTTTCTTCAACAGCGGCAGCGGCACCTTGCCTTTGCGAAAGCCCTTCATCTCGATATCGGGCTGGGCCTCTTTCAGCTTTTCGACAACCTTGTCGTCCAGCTCCTGCGCCGTCAGCACCATCTTGTAGGCGCGTTTCAGGCCTTCGTTCTGGGTCTCGGTGACCTGCATGTCGTCCTCATCCATTGCATCAAGGCCGCGGGGGCGCCCGCGGCGGTCAAAATCACGGGCCCTTCTAGGTGTGTCCCCCCCGCCGTGCAAGCGCAAAGCGACCGGATTGTCACGGCCGCCGGCCGGTGATTCCGCACTCGATTGATCGTTGCCGGCAAGAAATGTATAACCATTGCCAATCATAATGATCGCCCGGCACACGGGCGAAACGAGCAGATGACATGGCACAATACTCGGTCTGGATCCTCGAGGCATCCAACATCGCCGTCAGCGGCGGTGTCAGCCTTGACGGGGTCACGCAGGGCGACGGCGCTCACCTGGTGGGTGAGACCATTACGCTTTTGTCCAATGACTGGCTCGAGGTGTCGATCCGCGACAACGGCAGTGACACCAATTTCGACGACAACGATTCCAACCAGGCATTGCAGGGCCGCCAGACCATCGACGGCACCAGCTATTCAAACAACACCGGGGTCGAGGCCGAATATCGCATCGTCATGGAGGACAGCGACGGCAACACCTACGAGGCCATAGCCTTCAACGTCAACAACTCCTCGCCGTCCTATGGCACGATCGAGGGCCTGGCGTTCGTCGGCCCACCCCAGGGCTGGCCGCCCGTGGGCGAAACGCTGACAGTGATTTCCGCGCACGAAGGCCCTGGCGCCACGGGTCAGCCCGCCATTCCCATCGACGACCTGGTGGTGCCCTGCTTCACCCCCGGCACGCTGATCGCCACACCGCGCGGGCGCGTTCCGGTCGAGACGCTGAAAGTGGGTGACAAGGTCAGGACCAAGGGCCACGGCGCGCAGAAAATCCGCTGGCTGGGCCGGGTGACGCTGGATGCCCGGCGGCTGGCCAAGGCGCCGCATCTGCGCCCGATCCGCCTGCGCGCCGGGGCGCTGGGACCGGGGCTGCCCGACCGCGACATGCTGTTGTCGCCGCAGCACCGGCTGCTGCTCGGCGGCTGGCGGGCAGAGCTGCATTTCGGCGAATCCGAATACCTGATCGCTGCCAGTCACCTGGTCAATCACCAGACCATCGCCCCGGCCTGGGATGTCGATACCGTCACTTATATCCACCTGCTGTTCGACCGGCACGAGATCGTCTTTGCCGACGGGCTGGCGGCCGAAAGCTTCCTGCCCGGCCCGATGACGCTGAACACCCTGCCCTGCGCCGCGCGCGAAGAGCTGCTGGCCCTTTTCCCCGACCTGGCCGAGCACGCGCCGCTACAGGCCGCGCGCCCGCTGATGAAGGAATGGGAGGCGCAACTCATCACCCCCGCTGGCCGCAATGCCTGAGGCCCTTTGCCCTAGACGACACACCCGAGGGTGGGGCGTGGTGCGGGTGAGAGGACTTGAACCTCCACGCCTTGCGGCGCCAGAACCTAAATCTGGTGCGTCTACCAATTCCGCCACACCCGCATCGAAGCGGGTCAATAGCAAAGCGCGCGCACCGATGCGAGCAAAAACTCCGCCGCCCACGCAACCCGTGCCGCCAGGGGCAACGCCGCAGAAATTACGCGACATTTACAGAAACTTGACATATTGTGGTGAAAAAACAGAGGCGAAAAGCAGCAGGAACCGCACATGAAACCGGCATTCGTTCGGCAAGGCGGGGTCGATCTCTCTTACTTCGACACCCGTCGGGATACAGGCATACCCGGGGCATCCCTGATCATGACGCTCGATGGCGAACGTGAGGTCTCTGACCTTCGTCCGGGCGCCCGCGTCATCACCCGCGACAGCGGCACCGCCGTGCTGCGCCGTGTCCGCATTCGGCGGATCGTGGCGCGCTCGGTCCATGTGCGCGCCGGGTCGCTGGGCCACAACCGCCCCGACCATGACGCCATTCTTGCCGCCGGCCAGCCGGTGCTGGTGCGCGACTGGCGCGCAGAGACGCTGTTTGGCGCGCCACAGGCGCTGGTGCCGGCCGAACGGCTGGTGGATGGTGAGTTCGTCACCCTGCGCGACCCCGCGCCGATGGTGCTTCATGACCTCGAATTTGACACGCCGCATGTTCTCTATGTCGACGGGCTCGAGGTCGCCAGCACGCTTGTCCGGTTCGCTTCGACCTGAACCGCTTTATCCCGTTCCCTCCGGGAGACGTGGAAATTCCGGGGCTTCGGCCCCGGGGTTTCCACCAATCACCCGCACAATTCCCGCAAAACACCCGGCAATGTCTCGGTCAGGTCCTCGGCGATCAGCCCGGGGCCAAAACGGCGCGCGCATTCCACATGCAGCCACGCGGCTGATTCCGCCGCTTCCATCGGCGTGAACCCGCGCGCCAGAAGCCCGGTGATGAACCCCGCCAGCACGTCGCCCGTGCCCGCCGTGGCCAGCCATGGCACTGCCCGCTCGTAACCGGCGGAATTGACGACGACCCGCCCATCAGGCGCCGCGATCACCGTATCGGGCCCCTTCAGAACCACCACACACCCCGCGCGCTTTGCCGCCTCGCGCGCAGCGTCCACCTTGGAATAGGCGGGGCCCTTTGTGGGCATCGCATTCAACTGGCCAGCGATATCCGGAAACAGCCGCGCGAATTCACCGGCATGGGGCGTCAGCACGCAGCCGTCATGCAACATGCCGAGCAGGGACTGCGGCTCTTTCTCGAACGCGGTCAGGGCATCGGCATCCAGCACCACGGCACGGCGCGGCGCACCGCATGCCACCGGCACCAGATCGCGCGCCCGTTCGGCCCCCAGCCCGGGCCCAAGGCACAGCGCGTTAAGCCTGTCGTCCTCCAGCAAGCCCGCCAGCGCCGCGTGATCATCCACCCGGCGCAGCATTAGCGCGGTGATCTGGCTCGCCACCTCCTGCTGGGCCGCGCCCGGCACACCCAGCGTCACCAGCCCCGCCCCGATCCGCAGCGCCCCGCGCGCCGCCAACCGCGCCGCGCCGGTCCGCCCTGCCCCGCCCGTCAGCACCAGCGCGTGACCGTGGGTGTATTTGTGGTCACCCTCCCGCGCACAGGCCGCCTGCCCTGCCTGCCGATCAATCATGCGCACCGCCCCCTCGGCCGCGCGCCGCAACCCGATATCCTTGACCATCACGCGCCCGCAGGCCGCCGGCCCCTCGGCCAGACGATGGCCCAGCTTTTCGGAATGAAAACTCACCGTCAGGTCGGCCCGCAACTCCGCTGCCGGGGCGTCGCCACGGCGCAGATAGCGCCCCGAATCGGCGCACAGCCCGCTGGGAATATCCACCGCCACCACCCGCACATGCCCCGATTGCGTGGCGCGGGCAAAAGCATCGAATTCCTCAACCGGCCGCCCCAGACCAGTACCAAAGAGCGCATCGACCAGCAGCGCGGCATCACCGCCGGGCGCAAACACCGTCCCGTCGCCCCAGGCAGCTACCGTGCCGCCCCGGGCGCACCACCGTTCATGGTTCACCTTCGCATCCGGCGGCAGCTTCTCCGAGTCGCCGTAGAGAAGCACCTCCACCGCCCACCCCCATTCCTTCAGCAGCCGCGCCACGACAAAGCCGTCGCCACCATTGTTGCCCGGCCCGCACAGCACAACCGCCCGGTGCGGCGCCGCCGCCAGGTCGCGCCACTCCTCGAACACGGCCTCGACCACGCCGCGGCCCGCGCGCTCCATCAATTCCAGCCCGGTTACCGCGCCCGAGCCAATCTCTGCGGTCTCCAGCGCCCGCATCTGCGCCGCTGTCAGCAACTCGGCCATCACCTGCCCTCCGATTCAGTTTCGCATAATTTCCGGGCACTTCGCCCAAATCATGTGCATTTTCTGCGACGCATGCGCCGCGCCGCGCCCGACCGACCCTATCCGATTGTGCCACGGACATAGAAATGGTCGAACGCCGTGGAAACACATGCCCGCCACAAAGGAGGCCGGAGAGATGAAGAAGATCGAAGCAATCATCAAGCCGTTCAAGCTCGACGAGGTCAAGGAAGCGTTGCAGGAGGTCGGTGTTCAGGGCCTCTCGGTAATCGAGGTAAAAGGTTTCGGCCGCCAGAAGGGCCATACCGAACTCTACCGCGGCGCCGAATACGTCGTCGACTTCCTGCCCAAGGTAAAGATCGAGGTCGTCCTGGACGACGATCAGGTTGAGCCCGCCATCGAGGCCATCATCGAAGCCGCCAAGACCGACAAGATCGGCGATGGCAAAATCTTCGTAAGCCCGGTAGAACAGGCAATCCGCATCCGTACCGGCGAAACCGGTCCCGAAGCTCTCTGAACCGGCGGTCCCCGCCGGAGTTACACCAAGTCAAAAGGACGAAACACAATGAGCGCACAGGATATGCTCAAGACCATCCGTGATGAGGAAGTCGACTATGTCGACATCCGGTTTACCGACCCGCGCGGACGGTTGCAGCACGTCACAGTGATGGCCGATCAGGTCGACGAGGACTTTCTCGAAGAGGGCTTCATGTTCGACGGATCGTCGATCGCCGGCTGGAAGTCGATCGAAGCCTCGGACATGAAGCTGATGCCCGATACCGAAAGCGGCTATATCGACCCCTTCTATGCCGAAAAGACGCTTTGCGTGCATTGCTCGGTGGTCGAGCCCGACACCGGCGAGCCCTACAACCGCGACCCGCGCGGCACCGCCGAAAAAGCCGAGGCCTATCTGAAATCCTCGGGCATCGGTGATGCGTTCTTTGTCGGACCCGAGGCGGAATTCTTTCTCTTCGACGACGTGCGTTTTTCCAACAGCATCAACAAGGTCTCTTACGAGGTCGATGCGATGGACGGATCGTGGAACACCGATACCGAATACGAGATGGGCAACATGGGCCACCGGCCCGGCCTCAAGGGTGGCTATTTCCCGGTGAACCCCACCGACGACGCCCATGACATCCGCAGCGAGATGCTGTCGACGATGAAGCGACTGAACATGAAGGTCGACAAGCACCACCACGAGGTGGCGTCGTGCCAGCACGAGCTGGGGCTGATCTTCGATACGCTGACCCGCCAGGGCGACGAGCTGCAAAAGTACAAGTACATCATCCAGAACGTCGCTCAGGCCTATGGCAAGAGCGCGACCTTCATGCCCAAGCCGATCGCGGGCGACAACGGGTCCGGCATGCATGTCAACATGTCGATCTGGAAGGACGGCAAGCCGCTTTTCGCCGGCGACAAGTATGCCGACCTCAGCCAGGAGGCGCTGTATTTCATCGGCGGCATCCTCAAGCATGCCAAGACGCTGAACGCCTTCACCAACCCCACGACCAACAGCTACAAGCGCCTGGTTCCGGGGTTCGAGGCGCCGGTGCTGCGGGCCTATTCGGCGCGCAACCGCTCAGGCTGCGTGCGCATCCCCTGGACCGAAAGCCCCAAGGCCAAGCGCGTCGAGGCCCGTTTCCCCGACCCCGCCGCCAACCCCTACCTGGCCTTCTCGGCATTGCTGATGGCCGGCCTGGACGGCATCAAGAGCAAGATCGACCCGGGCGAGGCGATGGACAAGAACCTCTACGACCTGCCGGCCGAAGAGCTGGAAGGCATCCCCACCGTCTGCGGCTCGCTGCGCGAGGCAGTTGACGCGCTGGCCGGCGATCACGCATTCCTGCTGGCGGGCGACGTGTTCACCCGCGACCAGATCGACGGCTATATCGCGCTGAAGATGGAAGAGATCGTTCAGTACGAGCAGACCCCACACCCGGTCGAGTTCCAGCTCTACTACAGCTGCTGATTCCGACCCGCCGCCAAAACGGTGAAAATTTCACAGGGGCGTCCCACCGGGGCGCCCCTGTTTTCTTGCTGTTCTGCCTGCCGCAACAATGGCGCGCGAGGCGGAAACAACAAAAACATGACTATTTATCATACCTTTATATACCAGTCACGGCACCTCGGTGCCCGTGTGGAAAATCACCAATTCACGGACAAATTGCCCCATTGGTTTCACATTTGCAACAAACTGCGCCCGACATTCGGGGCGATAACAGGTGCAATCAGTTGACTTAGAAACAGTCCGCGAACGAGAAAAAAAAATGACCACAGGCATCAAACAGGCAATTGCAGGACTCGTCTTCACCTCTTGCCGCGACCTCGACATCGTCGAGATCGCCAACCATGCGGCAGGATGCATCGAGGGCCTGGGCCACCGGATCACCGGGACGCACATCCTTTCCGACACCCGGGCGCGGGTGATCACGGACCAGATCGAACTGACACTGTCAGCCGAAGAGGACATCTCCTTTGCGACCCTGCCCGCCCCCGCCCCGGCTTTTCTGTCGGTGCGCCTGGCAGCGCGGGAAGACGCGCACATGACACGGTTCAAGCGCGACTCGGTGCTTGCGCGGACGCTGCAGAAACTGCACGAACTGCTGGCGCCCGATTTTGTTAAGTGGACCGGATCGGATGTCCTGCTTTCGTCGGCCGATTTTGCCCGCGCCGTCGGGCTGACCCCACAGCGTCAGGCGGCCGGCGGCAAGATTCGTCCGCGCCGCGTGATCAGCCACAAGCCGCTGCCGGACATCGAGGAAACCAACGACACCCTGCAGCGTCGCATCAGCGACCAGGACCCGGCGATCTTTGGCAACGCCACGACGCCGGACCGGCTGCGCAAGGTATTCACCGAGGACTGGATCGACCCCGACGTGGTGGCCGAACAGGCCGCGGCCGAGGCCCAGGCCCGCGACATGGAAGACATCGAGACCGCGGCGCCTCTGCGCCTGTCGGCATGGCTGATTTCCTTTGCGGTGGCCCTGTTTGCGCTGCCCGTGGGGATAATGTTGCTGATACTCAATCTCGCCAAGGGCGAAAACCTGCGGCTTGCCTCGCAGACCGCCGCCCTGACGGGCACTTTCATCGCGCTGCAGTCCTACGGGACGATGGCGAACGCAATGAACACGATTCAGGGCCTTATCGGCTGACCGGACGTGCGGGCGGATTATGCAATCAACCACAAATCCGCCTTAATTTGCCCCAAGTAGTTTCGAATTTTCATAGTTAATCTTGAATATGCGCGAGTTTTTCGCGTCTGGAGGGTCTACAAGATGGACAAGCAAGGTTACGGATCGGTTGTAGCGATGGAGTTTCGCCGCCCCCCAAGCGTCGCTTTCCAAGACATAGTCGAGGAGTTCGACATCGCTTTCAAGATGGCCGACTCCAACACCCGCGCCCTGACATGGGACAACGACGACATCGCGTTGATCGACCGTGACAGCGTGCGCGTTGGGCTGGGCTGGCTGCCCGGGCGTGAACGGGGCCAGGCCTCGCACCTGGTTGTCGCCGTGGGTCCGCCCCCGGGCAAGAAAACCGAGTCGAAAATCGATCCGCGGTCCTATCGCTATCTCGCGGACCGTATCGCCGAACGCACCCGCGAATACCTGCCCTACACCGCCATCCTGCACGGCGAGGCGCACCAACCCGTCAGCGCCGGCCTGATCGGCACCACCTTCGACCTGCTTCAGGTGGATATCGGCGAAGTACCGGCCGGCAATCACGACGCACATTTCGGCGGCTGGTCCGCCAATGCCGACGAGCAGGAAGAGGGCACATGGTCCTATCCCTGGGAGCGTCTGCAAAATTTCAATCCGCTGGCCAACCTTCGGCTTGAACGCGCTGAACCGACCGAGCCGCTGCGCCTGACCGTGCACACCCTGGCACTATCGCTGTGTCTCTACGTCCCGGCACTGGGCGCGGCGATGTTCACCTATACGATGCTGCGCGACATCTTCCCGATGGCGGCTCAGTCCGTCTGACCGCCAACACCAGGCGCGCCCTGCCGCCGCAGCACATAGCTGTGGATTGAAAAGACGCAGGCGCGCGTCCTGGGCAGGCGCAGCACGCATTGCCGCTCGGTTCTCAGAAAAGGATAGGGCTGCCCATCCCCCGATACCGAGGGCTGCCGCCGCGAAACCGGCTGGAACAGGTCAGCCTCGGCATAGTTCAGCCGGTTGAACCGCCACATCGGCCGCCCCACCTGCGCCCCGTCGAACAATCGCTGCACCCGCCGCGCCAGCCCGGCATCGTATTCCGGCACGGGCACGTGGATCTCGCTTAACGGGCGACCGATCTTGTCCGCCAGCCGCCAGCTTGCCGGAAAGCACAGCACCGCCGCCGTCAGCACATGCTCGTCGCCGCCGTGCCGTTCCATCAGACACAGGTCCTCCTGCACCAGGTTCCCCAGCGTACCCAGCGGGTCGGTGCGGTCGATGGTCACCTTCACCCCGTCGGGGCGCCGCACGGCGCTGTCCCCGACGACATATCCCCGACCATGATCCGCCAGCCAGCCCAGCACCGTCTCAAGTAATTCGTCGCAGGCGGCTTCGGCCCCCGGCATCACCGCCAGAACGTCGTTCCGCCGTTCGTGCAACAGGCGCGCGCGCTCGGCCATCTGCGCGGCAAAAGCCTCATCACTCAGCAGCCAGTCTTCTACCGCCAGCGGCGCCATGCCCGGCAGGCCCCTGGATACATCGGGATCATAGGGCGTTTCGGTCTGTACGATCTCGGTCATGGCACCAATCTGCCACGCTCGCCCACGGGCCGCAAAACGAAAGGAAGCGGCACAGCCGGGCTGCACCGCTTCTAGTTGGTTCTTCTCTGCGTTTGGCCGCGAACGGCCGGAACTGCCACTAGGGACAGTGTCAACCCTGACAGCACAATTTGTCAAGAACATGGCGACAGGGACACGGTAACATTTTCACCGTCGCTACCGCTGGCAGATCGTCATCATAGCGTAATCCTTGTGCGATCCCCTGACCCGCCAGCGGCTCGACCAGACCGGCCAGCGGCGAAAATCATAGCGCACCTCATAGACATCGGGCGCACAGTCATGGCGCGCACAGGGCGTGCCGGCGCCCGGATCGAACCGGTGAAACGGCCGCCCGTCGGCAAACTGCACCTCGATCGTCCCGGCGGTACCCGGCCGCCACAAATAGCGCCGCTCGGCCCTGACCGGGGTCTGCCCGTCCAGCCGCAACTCTCCGGTTTCGTCACAGATCAGCCCTGACTCGTCCGCCGTGAACTCCGCCAGCCCGGAAAACCGCGCGTTCGGGCCATTGGCCGCGACGACACGTCGCGAAATCCGCCAGGTACCCCTGAAATTAGCCAGTTCCGGTGTCACTGCCCGCCTGCCTCCTTGCCGCTTGCCCGGCATAAGTCTAAACCCGCGCGCAACAGCGACACAAACCGGAAAGACGCGCCCATGATACCCCGTTATTCCCGTCCCGAGATGGTTCAGATCTGGGAACCCGCCACCAGGTTCCGCATCTGGTACGAAATCGAATCCCACGCCTGTGACGCAATGGCCGATCTGGGCGTGATCCCGCAGGAAAACGCCAAGGCCGTGTGGAAGGCGAAAGACGCCGAATTCGACGTCGCCCGCATCGACGAAATCGAGGCCGTCACCAAGCACGACGTCATCGCCTTTCTGACCCATTTGTCCGAAATCGTCGGCGCAGACGCGGCGCGTTTCGTCCACCAAGGCATGACCAGCTCTGACGTGCTGGATACCTGCTTCAACATTCAGCTCACCCGCGCCGCCGATATCCTGATCAAAGATGTCGAGGCGCTGCTCGCCGCGCTCAAGCGCCGCGCGTTCGAACACAAGATGACCGTGCGCATCGGGCGCAGCCACGGCATCCACGCCGAACCCACCACGATGGGGCTGACCTTCGCGCGCTTTTACGCCGAGATGGACCGCAACCTTGCGCGTCTGCGCACCGCCCGTGACGAGATCGCCACCGGCGCCATCTCGGGCGCGGTCGGCACCTTCGCCAATATCGACCCGCGCGTAGAGGAACATGTCTGCGCCAAGCTGGGGCTCAAGCCCGAACCGATTTCGACCCAGGTCATCCCGCGCGACCGCCACGCCGCGTTTTTCTCGGCGCTGGCAGTGGTCGCCTCGTCGATCGAGAACGTCGCCATCGAGGTTCGTCACATGCAGCGCACCGAGGTGCTGGAAGGCGAGGAATTCTTTTCCAAGGGGCAAAAAGGCAGCTCTGCCATGCCGCACAAGCGCAACCCGGTGCTGAGCGAAAACCTGACCGGCCTGGCCCGGCTGGTGCGCGCGGCGGTTATCCCGGCGCTGGAAAACGTGGCCCTCTGGCACGAACGCGACATTTCGCATTCCTCGGTCGAACGCAACATCGGCCCCGACACCACCGTTACGCTGGATTTCGCGCTGGCGCGCCTGACCCAGGTGATCGACAAGCTGGTGATCTATCCCGACCGGATGCTGGAAAACATGCACCGCTTCCGCGGCCTGGTGATGAGCCAGCGGGTGCTGCTGGCGCTGACCCAGGCCGGCGTCAGCCGCGAGGACGCATATTCCCTGGTGCAGCGCAACGCGATGAAGGTCTGGGAACAGGGCTGCGACTTCAAGACCGAGCTGCTGAATGACCCCGACGTGACTGCCGCGCTAAGCCCCAAGGAAATCGAAGAGAAATTCGACCTCGGCTATCACACCCGCCATGTCGACACGATTTTCAAGCGGGTGTTCGGGGAAAGCTGAGTCTTCGATTCCGCAAACTTTCCTGTTTCGGGGCGTTTCGTGGTATGATGGCACTTGCGTCAAGCAGGGAGAGATCGACATGAACATGAAAACCGTGCTGATTTCGGCGGCGATCATGGCCGCATCGGCGGTGTCGGCCTATGCCGGCTGCGCCTTCCACGACAAGCAGGCCATGTCCTGCGCCGAAGGCAGCACCTACAACCCCGATAGCAATGCCTGCGTGCCGCAGACCTCCAGTTGACTAGGGGCGACGGCATACTCCTCCGCAGCGGGCGGGCGGTCATCACGACCGCCCGTTTCGCGTTTAGGCATTCCTTTACCGTCGGTCCCTAACGTGGCTTGGGAAACAAGCAGGGTATCGCGATGCCAGCCACCGAAATCGCCCCTCTTTCCGGCTCCGGGCGGGCCGTTGCCGGAGCGTGCCCCAAATCCGCCGCCGCGCGCCTGACACGGCGGCAGAAGGCCGCGATCGTCGTGCGGTTTCTGCTGCGCGAGGGAACCGAGGTGCCGCTTGCCGATCTGCCCGACCCGCTGCAAGAGGCGCTGACAACGCAGATGGGCGCCATGCGCTATGTCGACCGCGCCACCCTGGCCGATGTCGTCGCCGAATTTGCCGCCGAGATAGAGGCGACAGGCCTGACCTTTCCCAGCGGCGTCGCCGGGGCGCTCTTGGCGCTTGATGGCTGCATCAGCCCGCAGACCGCCGCGCGCCTGCGCAAGGAGTCCGGCGTTCGCCAGTTCGGCGATCCCTGGCGTCAGGTCTGCAACGCCGATACCGACACGTTGCTGGACATCCTGCGTTCCGAAAGCCCAGAGGTGGCGGCGATCCTGCTGTCCAAGCTCGATGTCACCCGCGCCGCCGACCTGTTGGGCCGCCTGCCCGGCGCAGCGGCACGACGCATCGCCTATGCGGTCTCGCAAACCGGGGCGGCCACCCCCGATGCCGTCGATCGCATCGGCCTGGCTCTGGCGACGCAACTGCATGAGATGCCCAAGACCGCCTTTGACGAAGGGCCCGAACAGCGGGTCGGCGAAATTCTCAACTATTCGCGGGCTGCGACGCGCGAAGATGTGCTCGCCGGGCTCGAGGAAACCGACCAGGACTTTGCCCGCCTCGTGCGCAAGGCGATCTTTACCTTCGCCGACATCCCACGCCGTCTGAACCCCAGCGACATCCCCGCCGTCACGCGCCACCTGCCCCGCGCCGACCTGGTCGCGGCCCTGTCGGCCGCGCGTGCCAGCGGGGGCGAACTGGCTGAAGCAGCGGACCTCATCCTCGACAAACTCTCCCGGCGCATGAGCGATGCCCTGCGCGAAGAGATCGAGGAACGCGGCAAGGTCACCACGAAAGAGGGCGAAGCGGCGATGTCGGCGGTGGTCGGGGCGGCCCGCACCCTGCAGGCCCGGGGCGAAATCCACCTGCTCACGCCCGACGAGCGCAGCGACGACGATAACGGATAGCGGGTGCCGCACCCGCAGCCCCTTGGGGCGGGCCGCGCCAAATCAGCCCCGTCATACCGATGCATCTATGCGCAGACCTTCTCGATCCACGGGCAGGCGCAGAGGGGGCTGATACGCCCCTGCCCGGCAACGGGGCCGTTCCAGGCATCGATGGTGGACTCGGTGGCCTGAAAGAGACGCAGCGACAGAAAGCGCGCGCGCAGGCAGAGCCGACCCTTGTTGCCAACGCCCGCACTCGGCCCTTGGCGGCAGACCGCCAGCCGTGGTCTATTGGCAGAGAAATGAAACAACCAACCCCGATCAGCAGATGCAAAGAGTAGCTTGAATTACGCCAGATCCTGTCCAACCGATGGGGAGTAGCTCATATCGCGTGTGACGACATGAATTGAAAATTTGCGAAGGCAGACTACTATAAGACCCGAAACGTAACGATAAAATCTCAAATGCATGCTCAAAACTGGCGCTGAACTGTCGAAGTTGGACTTGCCAAAGTAAGAAATTTTCGATTTATACACCGTGTCATGGATCACCCGAATTTCCTAGGTTGACGCTTCAGTTGTGAGCGATTCAAGTAAGGTCATGATCCGTGCCGGTTTTCTCTCTCCTTCAGAGCGACGTGAGCTTTTCGCTTGCATGCGCAGTCAGCGCGAAGACCATGGCATTGCGCGTCGTGCGAATGCGATCTTGTTGCTTGATGACAGGAAGTCCTGCCAAGCCATAGCGGAGTTTCTCTACCTGGACGATGATACCATTCGGGGTTGGTACAAAACCTACCGCGAAGGTGGCTGGGACGCGCTTTCGACCGACGGGGGGAAAGGGGGGCAGTCACGTATGACGTCGGCTCAGGAGGTGGCCCTATCCGTCTGGCTGGATGGGCGTTTCTGCCGCTCTACAGCGGAGATCAGGGCGCATATCTCAGGTCGGTTTGGTTTGGACTACTCCCATTCCGGCTGCATCAAGCGCTTGTCCCGACTGGGGTATGAGTATCGGAAGCCGAACGGGCTCCCACGCGTTGCATCCGTCGAAAAACAGGCCGAATTCATCGCTCTGTACGAGCGGCTGCTGAACGGCTTGGGTGCTGATGAGGCCGTCTACTTCGCGGATGCGGTGCATCCCGAATACCAGACAAAGCCTAGCTACGGCTGGGTGAAAGCAGGTTCAAATCCCGCCGTGACAATCACCGCAGGGCGCGGGCGCGTGAACATCCATGGCGCGCTCAACTTAGAGACCTTCGATGCGCCCTTTGTCGAGCCGACCACCGTGGGCGGGGTCAGCGCCGCGCAGCTTCTCTCCAAGATCGAGGCACGCAATCCGGACAAACGCCTAATCCACGTGATCTGGGACAACGCCGCTTACCACAAAGGGCCAGACGCTCGAGACTTCCTGGCGCGGTCAGGTTGCCGCATCCACCTGATCCAACTGCCGCCCTATTGCCCGCACCTGAACCCGATCGAACGATTATGGGCCATCATGCACCAATGCGTGACCCACAACCAATACTACCCGACGCAAAAGCAGTTCGCGAATGCGATCCTGCGGTTTTTTCGAGAAACGGTTCCCAATCAGTGGAAAGCATTCCGCGATCACGTGTCAGACAGCTTCCGCGTCGGCACTCACGAAAAATTTCGGGTTTTGGGGTGAGCGCGGTATATCCATATTAAAGCGGGGCAAGTCCCATAAATCGGACAGAGGTTAAATCGGATATTATCTTGAATTATTCCAAAGAAATTGACGGCTTACGGGCTATTTCAGTCATACTGGTTATCGTTTTTCACGTTCAGAATGACTGGCTTCCCGGTGGTTTTATCGGAGTAGACGTTTTTTTTGTTATCAGTGGCTTCCTGATCACAAGCCTGATCTACAGGGAGCTTCTGGAAAGTGGCCGGTTCAGTTTCGCCAAATTCTACCGCCGCAGGTTTGCTCGGCTCTTGCCCGCACTGTTCATAACCTTGCTTGTCACCTACATACTCGCTTTCTTGTTTTACGGGCCCCAGGAATTCGACAGTCTGGGAAAGGATATCTTCTTCTCCGCCTTTGGCATCAAGAATTTGCATGATGCGGGTGGTGCAAATTATTTTGTCCAAGATGAAACCTACAAGCCATTGCTGCATATGTGGTCGCTAGGCGTTGAAGAGCAGTTCTATGTTGTCTGGCCGTTCATTCTTCTGCTTGTCTATACGGTCTTCAAGCGAAACCTGATGCCATCGCTCCTCACGCTCCTCTCGGTGTCTATTATCATTTCAGAGTATGGCGCATCGTCGCGGGATGTTGCTTCTTATTTTATGCCCCAGTTTCGCGCGTTCGAGCTTCTCTCGGGGGCGGTGGTGGCCGTGTATCTGATCAACAGGAAAAGCGTGCCTCTCATCAAGCCCCAGTTTCGCTCGGTGATCACATTCCTGTCTCTAGCCACTATATTGGTGTTGTCGGTCTTGCTTAGCGAAAAGGTGAAGTTTCCGGGGATTAACGCCTTGTTAGTTGTGGTCCCCGCCCTTGTTCTTATTGTCTATTCTGGAGAGACATCAGTCGGCAGGCTCTTGTCCCAGAGGGCTCTTGTGACCATAGGGCTGGTGTCATATCCCTTGTATCTTTTTCATCAGCCAATCATCTCTTTCATGACTCTGTGGAATCCTTCTATCGATCCACTGACCATGTTGCTCATCGTTATGGCGCTGGGTTTCTGCCTCTCCTACCTGACCTACCTGTTCATTGAGACGCCGATAAGACGCATGGCAAAGACCCGCCGCGGGGGGGATGCTATTATCTCACTGGTATCCATAATTCTGTCGATGGGTGCCCTAGGCTTGTGGACGGCAAAGAGCCAAGGTTTGCCTCAGCGGCTTTCTATCCTGAACCCATATGCGTATTCGATCTCGGAATCTCTGTCTTCAAGCTTTCACAATAATTTCAATAGAGGGATCTACAAAGGTGCCTCCTCCGAGGGGAAAATACTGTTCTTCGGAGATAGTCTACTGCAACAATACGTACTGCCTCTGTCGCAATACTGGGGCTATGATGCCGATCAGATCGACGTAATCTCGCGCGGGGGGTGCGTGCTGCTCAAATCTGCCGAATACGAAGATTCCTTTTCGGACATATCCTGCGACGAGCTTCGGACGCAATTATTTGAATTAACAGGACCGTATGAAAGGATTGTCTTTTCTCAGGCGTGGGACTCTTATGGAGGAGACATCATCAACCTACCCGGAAAAAATAATTCAGCCTATTCTCCGGAAGAATGGCGTGTTCTCGTGGAAAAGACGGTTAGTCATTTCTCGAAGCAGTCCGGACAGATATTTATAATCGGCTCGCATCCGCGAGTTGAATCTAAATGTGGAAATTTTATCAATACCTTTACAAGCCCGGCCACGATAGCGGATTGCCTGAAGGAAACCAAAATAGAATATGAAGCCGTGCAACACAAGGACAAAGCATTCGCCGATGCCATGGCAGATATGGGGGCATACATTATACAGCTTGGTCAGCTCTGGTGCGATGATAGTGAAGAGACCTGTCGTGTCAGCAACACTGACGGGAGGCCATTTTTTCGCGACAGTCACCATTTTGGCTCATCTGCCGATGCATATCTCACCGGGAAATTGCAGGCTTCAGGACTTTAAAGCGTGTTTCTGGCCTCCAAGTTCAAGATTTTCCTGTCGTTGGCAATATAATTCACTCGCTGGATGTTGGCCGCCGAATGCGATTCCTGCTCCTTCTTGGCGCCCTAGCTCATGTTGACAAATGACGGAGCCAAAGGCGGATAGAGGTAATATCGATGAAGCCCAAGAAGCTTTTGGCCGTCTTGTCGTAGCGTGTTGCGACGCGTCGGGCGTTCTTGAGCTTGTTGAAGCACCGCTCGACCAGGTTGCGCAGGCGATAGAGCGAACGGGCCACACCAAAGCCCTTTTTTCGTGACTTGCGCATCGGGATGACCGGCAGGACATCGCGCTCTTCCATACCCGCCCTGATGCTGTTGGCGTCATATCCGCGATCTGCCAGCAGCACTTTTGGACTGGGCAGGTTATCGGCCA
>NZ_QITQ01000017.1 GCF_003260265.1 Roseovarius amoyensis | reverse complement strand
TGAACCCCTCAAAGAAGGCCTATTCCTCGTCTGACATAAGGTTTCGTGCCAAGCTGGTCTCCATCGCAGATACCAGCTTGAATCATGCCCAAAGCCTGATGGGAATCCATTTTGTCAACACGGCCTAGAACTTCTGGCTGGCCAGTCTTCTGGGACCACTTCATTGCTCTCGCCGCAATCGTCATGCTCTGGCTATGAAACAAGAACGCGCCCCAAGCCGGGCTGAGTTTCTGTTCAAGACTGATTATGTAACTGCACGAGACGAGAATTCAGATGAAAGGCCGAGATGGACTCGCTTTGATCAGAATAAAATGCTCCAAAGCCAGTTGGTGGATTCTGGATATGGATGGGGGGCCGTCCAGCCAACAGATGGCACTAATCCCCTGAAAAGGCATCGAAATGATTGACGGCAATGCCCTTGTCAATCATCCATCTTCAACGCGGAAATGAACGCTTCCTGCGGGATTTCCACGCGGCCGAACTGGCGCATCTTCTTCTTGCCGGCCTTCTGTTTCTCCAGCAGCTTTTTCTTGCGCGTCACGTCGCCGCCATAGCACTTGGCGGTCACGTCCTTGCGCAGCGCCGACAATGTCTCGCGCGCGATGACCTTGCCGCCGATGGCCGCCTGGATCGGGATCTTGAACATGTGGCGCGGGATCAGCTCCTTGAGCTTTTCACACATCGCCCGTCCGCGCAGCTCGGCCCGGTCGCGATGAACCATCATCGACAGCGCATCAACGGGTTCCTCGTTTACCAGCACCTGCATCTTGACCAGATTGTCGGCGCGATAGCCGATGATCTCGTAGTCAAAGCTGGCATAGCCCTTGGTGACAGATTTCAGCCGGTCGTAGAAATCGAACACCACCTCGTTGAGTGGCAGATCATAGACCGCCATCGCCCGCCCGCCGACATAGGTCAGATCGGTCTGGATACCGCGCCGGTCCTGGCAGAGCTTGAGCACATCGCCGAGGAATTCATCCGGCACCAGGATGGTGGCCTTGATGCGCGGCTCCTCGACATGGTCCACCAGCGTCATGTCGGGCATGTCGGCGGGGTTGTGCAGGTCGATCTTGCGACCGTCCTTGAAATAGACGTGATAGATCACCGACGGCGCGGTTGTGATCAGATCGATATCGTATTCGCGTTCGATCCGGTCGCGGATAACCTCCAGGTGCAGCAGCCCCAGGAACCCGCAGCGAAAGCCAAACCCCAGCGCGGCGGAGCTTTCCATCTCGGACGAAAACGAGGCGTCGTTCAGCGCCAGCTTTTCGATGGCATCGCGCAGGTCCTCGAACTCGGACGAATCGACCGGGAAGAGCCCGCAGAACACCACCGGAACCGATGGCTTGAACCCCGGCAGTGCCTTGGCGCAGAGGCGGCGTTCATGGGTGATCGTGTCCCCCACCTTGGTGTCGCGCACCTGCTTGATCGAGGCGGTGATGAACCCGATCTCGCCGGGGCCAAGTTCGTCAACCATCGTCATTTCGGGACGAAAGACGCCGACGCGGTCGATGGTATAGGTGGCGCCGGTCTGCATCATGCGGATGCGTTCACCCTTTTTCAGGCGTCCATCCATGATCCGCACCAGCACCACAACGCCCAGGTACAGGTCATACTTGCTGTCCACCAGCATCGCCTTGAGCGGCGCGTCGGCATCGCCCTTGGGCGGCGGCAGCAGCTTGACGATGGCTTCCAGCACCTCGCGGATGCCCTCCCCGGACTTGGCCGAAACCGGGATCGCGCCCGAGGCGTCGATGCCGATCACCTCTTCGATCTGTTCGGCCACCCGGTCGATATCGGACGCCGGCAGGTCGATCTTGTTGAGAACCGGAATGATCTCGTGATCGGCCTCGATCGCCTGATAGACGTTTGCCAGCGTCTGCGCCTCGACGCCCTGGGTGCTGTCCACCACCAAGAGGCTGCCCTCGACCGCGCGCATGCTGCGGCTGACCTCATAGGAGAAATCGACATGCCCGGGCGTGTCGATGAGGTTGAGCACATATTGCTCGCCGTTCTCGGCGGTGTACTCGATGCGCACCGTATTGGCCTTGATGGTAATGCCGCGCTCGCGCTCGATATCCATCGCGTCGAGCAGCTGTTCCTTCATGTCGCGTTCGGCCACGGTGTCGGTCATCTGGATGAGCCTGTCAGCCAGCGTCGACTTGCCGTGGTCGATATGGGCCACGATCGAGAAATTGCGTATGTGCGAGAGCGGTGTCATGGCAACGGCATATGCGGCGGATCGGTGTGCGGGTCAAGCTGGCATTGGGCGGACGGCCCCCACCGGCGCGGCGTTGTGCGATTCGTGCTATGATGCCCCGCAGACCCAAACCAAAGGGGGGTGCGCGCATGACCCATGACAAAGCCGTTCACGCCCGTATCACCGGGCGGGTGCAAGGGGTGTCGTTTCGTGCATGGACACAGATAGAGGCCCAGCTGCGGGACCTTTGCGGCTGGGTCCGGAACGAGGCCGACGGATCGGTCACCACGGTATTGGCCGGGGCCTCCGAAGCAGTAGACGACATGGCGCGTGCCTTGCACCGCGGGCCGCCGGCGGCGGTCGTGAACGGGGTCGAGATCAGCGCAACCGACTGGCCCGACGCCACCCGTTTCGACATCAGGCGTTAGGTGGCGCGGCTCGCGCTCAGCCCTGGGGCAGCGCACTGCGCCGGATCATGGTGCGCAATGCAAAGCTCGACCGCATCGAGCGTATGTTGGGGGTCTGCATCAGCCCCTCTTCCAGGAACCGGTCGAACCCGGCCAGATCGGCAGCCACCACGCGCAACAGCACGTCGCGCGTGCCGGTCATCAGGTAGCATTCCATCACCTCGTCGAAACGCCTGAGCGCGGTTTCGAACTCGGCAATCGCCTCGCGCGTCTGGCGCTCCAACTCGACGAAGATGAAGATGTTCAGCGGCAGGCCCAGCCGCTCCTGGTCGACGCGGGCGGAATAGCCGGTGATGATGCCGTCGCGTTCCAGCCGGGTGATACGGCGCGCCAGCGGCGTCGGCGACAGCCCCACCTCTTCGGAGAGCTGCGCCAGTTTCTGGCGCCCGTCGCGTTGCAGGGCGGCGATGATCTGACGGTCGATCCGGTCCATTTATTCTAAATTCTCCGTGAACTTTGGGGATTTTCTCCAACATCACCCCCATATGCAAAGGTATTCGCCGGTTTTTTGCGCGCCGCAACCACTACAATGCGCCAAAGAGAAGGAAAACCACCATGATGACCCGTCTGCCATCCGACACCCACGAAGAGGTCTGGCGCATCGAGGATGCCGAAACCGGGCTGAAAGGGTTCATTGCGCTGCATTCCACCGCGCGCGGGCCGGCGGCTGGCGGGCTGCGGATGCGGGTCTATGACACCGACGATGCCGCGCTGGCCGATGTGCTGAACCTTTCGCGCGGCATGAGCTACAAGAACGCCGCCGCCGACCTGCCGCTGGGCGGGGGCAAGGCTGTCATCATGGGCGATCCCGCGACGGACAAGACACCGGCGCTGCTGCGCGCGATGGGCCGCGCGGTCGAGACGCTGAAAGGCCGCTACTGGACCGCCGAGGACATGGGCATGACCCCCGCCGATATGGCGGAGGTTGCCCGCGAAACCGACTATGTCGCCGGCCGCGACGAGGGCGCGCATGCCAGCGGCGACCCCTCGCCGGTAACGGCGCGCGGCGTGCTGGGCGCGATGAAGACCGGGGCTGAACGGGTCTTTGGCAGCGCCGATCTGAAGGGGCGCAAGGTCGCCGTTCAGGGGCTCGGCCATGTGGGCTGGCACCTGTGCCGGATGCTGCATGACGAGGGCGCCGCGCTGATCGTGGCCGACATGGACGCCGCCCGCGCCAACCTGACCGCGCGCGACTTCGACGCCGAAACCGCAGCCCCCGACAGCGTGCACGCAGTCGAGGCCGACATTTTTGCCCCCTGCGCCATCGGCGGCATCCTGAACGCGCGAACCATCCCGCAGATCCGTGCGCGAATGGTGGCGGGTGCCGCCAACAACCAGCTTGCCACGCCCGATGACGCCGACCGCCTGCACGCAGGTGGCATCCTTTACCTGCCCGATTATGTTGCCAATGGCGGCGGCATCATCAACGCCGCGGCAGAGATCCTGCACATCGCCGACCGCAACGTCTGGGTCGAGGAAAAGCTGGCCGCGCTGCAGGCAACGATGGCGCGCATCCTGGCCCGCGCCGAGGCTGAGGGAACCAGTCCCGCCCACCTGGCCGACCGCATCGTGGCCGAGCGCATGCTTGCGCGCGCCGGCTGATGCCGCTTGCCGCTGTCGCCTGCCCGGCCTAGGCTGGGCACAGCCATGATGGAGGCCCCAATGCACAAGCTCATGCGCCTGCCGGCAATCCTTGCACTCGTTCTGTCCGGTCTCTCCGGCACCGCCAGCGCGGGCGAGACCTCGTTCCGCCTGGGCCCGAACCCGGTGCTGGGTGGGGGCGAGTATTCCACCGGCGGCGGCATCACCGTTGCGGTGGAGCTGCGCGAGATGCAGGGCCGCACCGGCCTGTGCGGCGCCTGGGCGCAAAGCGAACGGCTGACCGCCTATCTGCGCGGCGCCGGGCGCGAAGTGATTGCCAAGGGCTCGATCGCGCTGGGGCGCGAGGTGTTGACCTACAATTTCAACTTCCTCCACCAGATCGCCCCGCGCGAAAATTATGCCGGCGCGCCGGCGGGCTGCGTACGCCTGAAACGCGCGTGGCAGCCGGGCGACGCGGCCAAGCCGCTGGACATCCGCATTCCCCGCCGGTCGTTGCGCTTTGGCAACCCCGGGCCGAAAAGCGGCGGCTTTCAGGTGACTTTCCGCGACACCGGCCGCGTCAACCCGGCGATGGAGGCCGGCAGCCTGCTGCCCAAGTCCTGGACATCCATCCACCTGACCCCCACGAAGACGCAGTAACGTCACCCGAGACCGCCCCCATATCTGGCGGATTGATTATCCGGCCCGATTCAGCGATGATCCCCGGATACGAAACGCACGCGCAACCGGTGGTAACAAGCCGGATTTCGGGCAAGATATACGGGCAGGATACATGAAACGGGCGATCATTCTGGGCATCGCACTGACGCTTTCGGGCTGTGGCGGCGGCGCGCCGCGCGAGGTCGTGCGCGCACCGATCGTGCGCGCCGTGCCTCTGGCCTCTGGCCCGATCAGCAAGGCCTGCATGGTATCGGGCCGCGAGGGGCGCTCGGCCAGGCTGTGCGGCTGCGTACAGGCGGCGGCTGATCTCAGCCTGACCCCGGCGCAACAGCGCCGCGCGGTGGCATTTTACGCCGACCCGCACCTGGCGCAGGTGGTGCGCCAGTCCGACAAACCCACCGATGAACGGTTCTGGGAAGCCTATGCCAACTATGGCAAGCGCGCCGAAGCAATGTGCGGATAGGGCGCGCGTCGGGCGACCCTATGCCTTTAGCCGATAGCCGCGCGCGAACATCATCCAGGCCGCCACCGCCACCGCCAGGCAGGATGCGACAGACACCGCCAGCCCCAGCCAGGGCGAACTGTCCGAAACCCCGATCGCGCCGTACCGCGCACCGTCGATCAGGTAGAAGACGGGGTTGAAATGGGTGATCTCGCGCAGGCCCGGCGGCAGCGCCTGCACCGAATAGAACGTGCCCGACAGGAACGCCAGCGGCGTCACGATAAAGTTGGTGATCGCCGCCATCTGGTCGAACTTGTTGGCGAAAATCCCCGCCACGATGCCAAGCCCGCCCAGAAAGAGCGACCCTAGCACGACAAAGGTCAGCGCCCAGAGCGGGTGCACCGGCACGCTGCCGCGAAAGACGAACAGCCCCAGCGAAATCGCCACCGCCACGATCAGCCCGCGCCCCACCGCACCGGCCAGGTAGCCGGTGACCAGTTCTGCCGGGCTGAGCGGCGGCATAAGGGTATCGACGATATTGCCCTGAACCTTGCCGATCACAATCGAGGACGAGGTATTGGCGAACGCGTTCTGGATCACGCTCATCATCAGGATACCGGGCGCGATAAAGTCGGTAAAGTCGACCCCCATCACATCGCCCCGGCTGGGGCCGATGGCGATGGAGAAGATCAGCATGAACAGCCCCGCCGTAGCCAGCGGTGCCAGCACGGTCTGGGTCCAGACCGCCATGAAACGCTGGATTTCCCGCGCGCACAACGTAAAGAGCCCCAACCAGTTGACCCGCCCGAAACGGCGCGTGCCCATGCCGCTTTCGATGGCCATTGCGTTGCCCTCCTTCTGCGCTTGAGTGATTCGACGCCTTGTAACTCACACGTCAGTGATTAGAATAGACCTTTCCGAAGAAACCGGACGGCCCGACGGGCGCGTCTCGCGATAATATGAGGTAGCTCATGTCCTGGAGTGACGAGCGCGTCGAGAAGTTGAAGAAAATGTGGGGTGAAGGCCAGTCTGCCAGCCAGATCGCCAAGGAACTCGGCGGCGTGACCCGTAACGCGGTCATCGGCAAGGTGCACCGGCTGGGACTGTCCAACCGCAGCGGGACCGGCGGCAACGCCGCCGCGGCCGAAAGCAAGGGCAACGCGAAACCCGCGGCCAAGGCGCAAAGCAAGGCCAAGCCGGCCGCGAAACCCGCGCCCGAACCCGCCGCCAAGACCGCGGATACGGCCGACGCCCCGGCGAAACCCGCCCCCGCCCCTGTCGGGCGCGGGCGTACGATCGTACCCGCCGGCCAGCCGCTGCCGCCGCAACCCTCGGCCAACGAGATCGACCCCGCGGCTCTGGCCAAGGTCAGCGAGGTCGAGAAGAAGGCCAAGAGGCTGAGCCTGATGGAACTGACCGAGCGCACCTGCAAATGGCCGGTCGGCGACCCCGCGACCGATGATTTCTGGTTCTGCGGTCTGCCGGTCCAGTCAGGAAAACCCTATTGCGAGGCGCATGTCGGGGTGGCGTTCCAACCGATGAGTTCGCGCCGCGACCGCAGGCGCTGATCCCGCGCAAAGCGGTTTGCAAGACGGCGGCAATCGCCTAGGCTCCGGGGGAGTATTTCCAACCCCCGGGGTTCCCATGATCAGATCATTTCTTGTTGCCGCGTTTTTCCTTGCCACCGCCACGGGTGCCGCAACGGCCCAGCAATGCGGCGGCTCCTTTGCCGGCTTCGTCGACGCGATGAAGCGCGAGGCCATCTCTCACGGGCACGCACCGGCCACGGTGGAGCGCTTCTTTGCCTCGGCGCGCCACGATCCGGCGGTGATCAAGGCCGACCGGGCGCAGGGCTTCTTTCAGAAACCCTTTACCGAGTTCGCCCGCCAGCTGATCAGCCAGAACCGGCTGAACACCGGGCGCGCCAAGGCGCAGCAATACGCCGCAGTGTTTGACCGGATCGAGCGGCAATTCGGCGTCAGCCGCGGGGTGCTGCTGGCGTTCTGGGCCTTTGAGACCGATTTCGGCGGCTTTCAGGGCAATTTCAACACCCTGAACGCGCTGGTGACGCTCAGCCACGATTGCCGCAGGCCACACCTGTTCCGCCCGCAGGTCTTTGCCGCGCTGGAACTGTTCGAGCACGGCGATTTCGACCCCGCCACCACCACCGGCGCCTGGGCAGGCGAGATCGGCATGGTGCAGATGCTGCCGCGCGACATCATCGAAAACGGTGTCGATGGCGACGGCGACGGGCATGTGCGGCTGAAGACATCGCCCCCCGATGCGCTGATGTCGGGCGCGAAGATGCTGCAATCGCTGGGCTGGCGCCCGGGCGAACCCTGGCTGCAAGAGGTCAGCGTGCCGCAGAACCTCGACTGGTCGCAGACCGGGCTGCGCACACAGAAACGCGCCGCCGACTGGGCGCGGCTGGGGGTAAAGCCCCGGCATGGGCAGATCGCGGGCAACCTGCCGGCCAGCCTGATCCTGCCGCAGGGGCGCAAGGGGTCGGCCTTTCTGGCCTATCCCAATTTTCGCGTCTATTTCGAATGGAACCAGTCCTATACCTACGTGCTGACTGCGGCCTATTTCGCCAACCGGCTCGAAGGGGGACCGATCTTTGACGCCGGCAATCCAGAACCGGGGCTGTCGGGGTCGCAGATGAGGCTCTTGCAGCAAAAACTGGCCGCGCGCGGGTATGACGTGGGCAAGATCGACGGCATCCTCGGCTCCGGCACGCGGGCGGCGGTGCAGGACGTCCAGAAAAGCCTCGGCATGCCCGCGGACGCCTGGCCGACCGCGGCGCTGCTGAACCGGTTGTGAACAAGGGGGCTCTGCCCCCGCCACGCGCCAGGCGCGTGGCTCCCCCGGGGTATTTTGAACCAAGAAGAAACCGGAAGCGGACAGGCGCATGAGCGAGGCGGAAGATTTCGAGATATTCCTCGCCGCGCCGCCGGGGCTGGAGCCCGTGCTGGCAGAAGAGGCGCGTGAAGCCGGGTTCACCGGCGTGGTCGTCACCGCCGGCGGGATCACGGCAAGGGGTGGCTGGGCCGATGCCTGGCGCGCCAACCTGTGCCTGCGCGGGGTGGGCCGGGTGCTGGTGCGGGTGGCGGCGTTTCGGGCGATGCATCTGGCGCAGCTCGACAAGCGGGCACGAAAGGTCGCGTGGGGCGAATTTCTGCGCCCCGATGTGCCCGTGCGCATCGAGGCCAGTTGCCACGCTTCGCGCATCTATCATCAAAAGGCCGCCGCCGACCGGGTGGCGCGGGCGATTTCCGAAACCATCGGCGCGCCCGTCGTGGCCGAGGCGGCGCTACGGCTATTGGTGCGGATCGAGGATGACCTTTGCACCATCTCGGTCGATACCTCGGGCGAGCCGCTGCACCGCCGCGGCCACAAGCTGGCAGTGGGCAAGGCCCCGCTGCGCGAGACGTTGGCCGCGCTGTTCCTGCGTCAGTGCAGCTATCGGGGCGGCGAGCCGGTGCTTGACCCGATGTGCGGCTCTGGCACCTTCGTCATCGAAGCGGCAGAGATCGCGACGGGGCTGAACCCCGGCCGCTCGCGCCGGTTCGCGTTCGAGGCGCTGGCGGGGTTCGACGCCAAGGCCTGGGACGCGATGCGGCAAGGTACGCCGCAAGCGGCCCCCGAAGCGCGGTTTTTCGGCAGCGACAGGGATGCCGGCGCGGTGCGCTCGGCCACCGCCAATGCCGAACGCGCAGGCGTTGCCGGGCTGTGCCAGTTCGACTGTCATGCGATCTCGGACCTTGCCCGCCCCGAGGGGCCGACGGGGCTGGTGATCGTCAACCCGCCCTACGGCGCGCGCATCGGCAACAAGAAACTGCTGTACGGGCTATACGCCACGCTGGGCCGCGTCCTGGCAGAGCGGTTTTCCGGCTGGCGCGTGGGTATCGTGACGTCAGAGGCCGGGCTGGCGCGCGCCACCGGGCTGCCGCTTGCCCCGCCGGGGGCGCCGGTGGCGCATGGCGGGCTGAAGGTGCGGCTGTGGCAGACCGGGCCGTTGAAATAGGGCCGCGTCGACGCCTCAGGCCACCATCGCCTCGGCCTTGCGCAGATCGACCGATACCAGTTGGCTGACCCCCTGCTCGCCCATTGTGACCCCGAAAAGGCGGTCCATCCGGCTCATGGTGACGGCGTGGTGGGTGATGATCAGGAACCGCGTGTCGGTGCGGCGGCACATCTCGTCCAGCATGTCACAGAAACGGCTGACATTGGCGTCGTCCAGCGGCGCGTCGACCTCGTCAAGCACGCAGATCGGCGCCGGGTTGGCCAGGAAGACGGCAAAGATCAGCGCCAGCGCCGTCAGCGTCTGTTCCCCCCCTGACAACAGCGACAGCGTCGCCAGCTTCTTGCCCGGCGGCTGGCACATGATTTCCAGCCCGGCCTCGAGCGGGTCGTCGCTTTCGACCATCACCAGATTGGCCTCGCCCCCGCCGAAAAGGTGCCGGAACAGCTGTGCGAAGTTGGCGTTCACCTGCTCGAAGGCGGTGAGCAGCCGCTCGCGCCCCTCGCGGTTGAGCGCGGCAATGCCGCTGCGCAGGGTGCGGATTGCCTCTTCCAGATCGGCCTTTTCGGCACTCAGCGTGTCGTGTTCGGTCTGGACCTCCTGCGCGTCTTCCTCGGCGCGAAGGTTGACGGCGCCCAGCGCCTCGCGCTGACGCTTGAGGCGGTTCACGTCGGCCTCGATCGCCTCGGCATCGGCGATCTTGTCGGGGTCGGCGTCAAGGCGCTCCAACAGCTTTTGGGGCGTGGTTTCCAGTTCCTCCAGGATGCGCGCGGCGCATTCGTCGCGGGTCTCGCGGGCGGCTTCGGCCAGGGCCTCGGCGCGCGCGCGGGCCTCGCGCGCATCGGCGGCGGCACGCTCGGCCTCGCGTTCGGCGACGGCGGCCTCTCGCAGGGCCGCCTCGGCCGTGGACAGGGCATCGGCGGCGGCGGCTTTGCGCGCCTCGGCATCGGCGATCTTGTGGCCCAGCGCCTCGCGTTCCCCGGCAATCTCGCCGGGGTGCGCCCGGGCCTCGGCCAATTCAGCCTCAAAACCGGCCTTGCGCTCGGCCAGTTCGGCGCCGCGCGCCTCGGCGGTCTGCAACCGCTCACGCCAGCTGTTGATCTCGCGCGCGATTTCATCGGCGCGCCGGGTGCGGGCATTCCCTTCGCGGGCCAGCGCATCGTGGGCGGCGCGCAGCGTCATCATCTCGCCGCGGGCCGTTTCGACGGCTGCGCGCGTGGCCTCGGCCTCGGCTCTCAGCTCGTCCAGGTCTTCCAGCGCCTCCAGCGCGGCCTCGGCCTCGGCCAGCGCGGCAGAGGCGGCGGCGGCCTCTTCGTCGTGGCGGGAAACGGCAAGGGTCATCGTTTCAAGCCGCGATGCCGCAAGGTTGCGATCGGCCTCGGCACGCGACAGCGCCCGGCTGGCCGCCGCCATCGCGGCATCACTGTCGCGCCGCGCGGCGCGGGCGGCCTTGTCGGCCTCGGTCAGCTCGACCAGCCGCGCGCGCAACATCTCGTGGGCCTGCGCAGCCCCCTCGGCGCGGGCGGTGGCATGGGCAAGCTGCTGCTTGAGTTCCTCCAGCCGGTTAAGCTGTTCCAGCCGCAGGGCCGCGGCCGATGGCGCATCCTCGGCCCAGGCGCGAAACCCGTCCCAGCGCCACAGGTCGCCCTCAATGCTGACCAGCCGCTGGCCGGGTTTCAGCGCCGCCTGCAGGGATGACCCCCGGTCGGCATCGACCAGCCCGATCTGCGCCAGCCGCCGGGTCAGAACCCCGGGCGCGTGCACATGATCGGACAGCGGCACCACCCCCTCGGGCAGCGGCTGCGGCGCCGGGTAGTCGGGCAGACATGTCCATCCGCTGGGGCCGTCGGCCCCCACCTCGGGCGCGCGCAGATCGTCGGCCAGCGCCGCGCCAAGCGCCTTTTCATAGCCCCGCGCCACGTTCAGATCGTCCAGGATCTGGCCACCCTCGGCGGTGTCGCGGTCCACCAGCCGGGCAAGTGCTGCGACCTCGGCCGACAGCGCGTTTACCTCACCTTCGGCCTCGGACCGGCTGGCGCGGGCGTCGGCCTCGCGCGACTGCGCCTCTGCGCGGGCGTCGTCGGCACGTTCCAGCGCCTCTTCGGCGGCCTGCGCGGCGGCGTTGGCGTCGGCCTCGGCCCTGGCGGCGGCGGCATGGTCCTGCCTGGCCTTTTCCAGCGCCTGACGGGCCTCGTCGGCGGCGGCGCGGGCGCGTTCGGCCTCTTTCGTGCTTTTTTCCAGCGTCTTGCGGCTGTCCTCGACCATGCGGCTGGCCGACTGGTGGCGGGCCGACAGGCGGGCCACATCCTCGGTCATCTCGCCCAGGCGTGCCTCGTGACGTTGCAGCACCGTCGCTGCCTCTGCCGCTGCGCGGGCGGCCTCGGCCAGGCGCTCGTCATACCCCTCCGCCGCCTCGGCCAGTTCCGCCGCCTCTGTCTCCAGCCGGGCGATGGTTTCGCCGGCGTCGCGGTTGAGACTTTCCTCGCGCGCGATGTCACGGGTCAACTGGTCGATGCGCGAGGTCAGCGTCTCGATCCTGGCCAGCGCGCCCTTTTCCCGTTCCGCCAGCGCATCGCGCGCCACGACCAGCCGCTGCAGCACCGCCGCCGCGATCGCCTCTTCCTCGCGCAGGGGGGGCAGCGCCGCCTCTGCCTTGGTGCGGTCCCGCTCCGCCTCGCGCGCGGCGGCCTCGGCGCGGGCGGCCATCGCCGTACGCTCGCGCAATGCATCCTCGGCTGCGGCGCAGGCGGTGTCGGCCTCACGCCAGCGCCGCCACAACAGCAGCCCCTCGGCGTGGCGCAGTTCCTCGCCGATGTTGCGATAGCGGGCCGCCTGGCGCGCCTGGCGTTCAAGCTGGGCCAACTGCGCCGCTAGCTGTTCGATCACGTCATCAACACGGGTCAGGTTCGCCTCGGCGCCGTTGAGCTTCAATTCAGCTTCGTGGCGACGCTGGTAGAGGCCGGAAATCCCCGCCGCCTCTTCCAGAATGCGCCGCCGCGCCTTGGGGCGGGCGTTGATCAGTTCCGAAATCTGACCCTGCCGCACCAGCGCCGGCGAATGCGCACCGGTCGAGGCATCGGCAAACAGCATCTGCACGTCGCGCGCACGCACCTCCTTGCCGTTGACCTTATATGCGCTGCCCACATCGCGGGTGATGCGGCGGATGATTTCCAGGTGATCGGAATCGTTGAACCCCGCCGGCGCCAACCGGTCGGAATTGTCGATATGCAACGCCACCTCGGCAAAGTTGCGCGCAGGTCGCGTTGCCGCACCGGCAAAGATCACGTCTTCCATGCCGCCGCCGCGCATGGCCGTGGGGCGGTTTTCCCCCATGACCCAGCGCAGCGCCTCCAACAGGTTGGACTTGCCGCAGCCATTCGGCCCCACCACCCCTGTCAGCCCCTCGGCGATGAACAGGTCGGTCGGATCGACGAAGCTTTTGAAGCCGGTCAGTCTGAGCCTGGTGAACTGCAACTGTGCCCCTTTTTCCAGATATCCGCCGGCGATTCCGGTCTTTGACGAACAATGTGAAAGGCGCGGGCGCAAGCTGTCAACGGGTATTCACAGGATATGGGTGCAGTGGCGGATTTATCCACAAGATATTGCGCATCGACCGCCTGTCAGCCGGCCAGCCCCTTGCCGCCGGCCCCCGGCCGTGCTGATCATGCCATCATTCACAGGCCCGCCCGAAGGGACAGACCCCGATGCTGATCGTCGAACCTGCCGATCCCCACGCCCCCGGCCCGCGCGCATTGATCGAGGCCAGCCACGCGATGATGCGGGACATGTTCGCGCCCGAGGAAAACCATTTTCTCGATCTCGACGCGCTGGCCGCCCCCGACATCCGCTTTTTCGCCGCGCGCGAGGGCGCGCAGGTGCTGGGCACCGGCGCATTGTTGCTGCGCGACGGCTATGGCGAGGTCAAGACGATGTTCACCGCCCCTTCGGCCCGTGGGCGCGGGGTGGGCAGCGCATTGTTGCGCGCGATCGAAGACGAGGCCCACAACCACGGCCTTTCCCTGCTGCGGCTGGAAACCGGCCGGGGCCTTGATGCCGCACTGGGCCTTTACCAACGCGCGGGCTTTGCACCCTGCGCGGCGTTCGGCGATTACCGGCCCAATGCCACCTCGATCTTCATGGAAAAGCGGTTGCAGGCGGGCTGACCAGCCGGGCCGGGCTATCCGACCCAGGCTTTGCCGCATTGACCCTGGCCGCCATCGCGGCGATCATGTCGGCCCCGATACCGCTTCTTTCTGGGCGCAAATACCCCGGGGGAGTCGCGCCCGTGCGGCGCGACGGGGGCAGCGCCCCCATACCGCCGACACCAGGACCACCGATGCCGTTTGAGAAAGTCACTCCCGAAAAACTGTCGGTTGCCGTGACGCAGCAGATCGAAAAGCTGATCCTGCGCGGCATCCTGCGCCCCGGAGAGCGGCTGCCGTCAGAACGCGACCTTGCCGAACGGCTGGGGGTCTCGCGCCCCTCGCTGCGCGAGGCGCTGGCCGAGCTGCAGGAAAAGGGGCTGCTGCGCGCCCGCGCCGGCGCCGGCATCTATGTCGCCGACGTACTGGGCAACGCCTTTTCCGACGCGCTTATCCGGCTCTTGTCCGAACATGACGAGGCGGTGTTCGACTACATCTCGTTCCGCCGCGATCTCGAAGGGCTGGCCGCCGCGCGCGCCGCAAGGCTGGCCTCAGACACCGATCTGCGTGTCGTCAGCGAGATATTCACCAAGATGGAGGCGGCGCATATCAAGGCCCGGCCCAAGGACGAGGCCCGCCTGGATGCCGAATTCCACATGGCGATCATCGAGGCCAGCCACAACGTGGTGATGCTGCACATGATGCGTTCGATGTTCCAGTTGCTGCGCGAAGGGGTGTTCTATAACCGCCAGGTCATGTTCCGCCAGCGCACCACCCGTGGCGCCCTGCTGGACCAGCACCGGGCAATCAACGACGCGCTGCAGGCGCGTGATCCCGACGGGGCCCGCGCCGCTGTCGAGGCGCATCTCGACTTTGTCGAACGCGCCCTTGCCGACCAGCAGGAGACTGTACGCAACGAGATGATCGCGCGCCAGCGGCTGGAACGCGAAAAGATGCGCTGACCCGTCAACCTCGGCGTCACCCAAAACGCGTCGTGTCCGCCGAACCCGCCCCGGCCACCGCGCCGGGCCTCCCCTCTCTGCGCGGCGGGGCCCCAGGTCAGGCTTGGGCCGGCATGCGCGGATGCGATACATATTTTTACCAATTGATAAAAAAATTACCTGTGGCATACTCGCAGCCGAAGACATGGTTCAGCCAGGGGAGGAAATCCGTGAGCCAGAACACCTTTACACCCGGAATCGTCGCGGGACGGCTCGATCCCGGCGAATACACCGCCAACTTCGCCGATCTGCACCCGCCGCTCGACCCGCACGAGGCGCTGGTCGCCGCCGACCGCTGTTATTTCTGTCACGACGCGCCCTGCATCACCGCCTGTCCGACAAGCATCGACATCCCGCTTTTCATACGCCAGATCGCCACCGACACGCCAGAGGCCGCAGCCAGGACGATCTTTGATCAGAATATCCTCGGCGGCATGTGCGCCCGGGTCTGCCCTACAGAAACCCTGTGCGAAGAGGCCTGCGTGCGCGAGGCAGCCGAGGGCAAGCCGGTGCTGATCGGCCGGCTGCAACGCTATGCCACCGACACGGCGATGGCCGCCAATCATCACCCCTACAGCCGCGCCGAACCCACGGGCAAACGCGTGGCGGTGGTGGGTGCGGGGCCGGCGGGGCTGGCCTGCGCGCACCGGCTGGCCATGCATGGCCATGACGTGACGTTGTTCGACGCGCGCGACCGTATCGGCGGGCTCAACGAATACGGCATCGCCGCCTACAAGACCGTCGGCGGTTTCGCCCGGGCCGAGGTCGACTGGCTGCTGCAGATCGGCGGCATCGAGGTCAAGACCGGCCAGCGCCTTGGCGAACAAATCTCGCTCGAAGGGCTGCGGGGCGACTTCGACGCCGTGTTCCTGGGCGTGGGCCTTGGCGGCGTCAACGCGCTGGGGTTTGCGGGCGAGGATTCGAGCGGCATCGAAGACGCCGTCGATTTCATCGCCGACCTGCGCCAGGCCCACGACCTGGCGAAACTGCCCGTCGGCCGCGACGTGGTGGTGATCGGCGGCGGCATGACCGCGATTGACGCCGCCGTGCAGGCGCGGCTGCTGGGCGCGCTCAACGTCACGCTGGTCTATCGTCGAGGCCGCGAGCGGATGAACGCCAGCCCCTATGAACAGGATCTCGCGGCGTCGAAGGGCGTGCGCATCGTCACCAACGCCCGGCCGGTTGCGATCCACGGCAACGGCGCGGTGCGCGAGATCGAGTTGGAATACACCGACGACGAGCTGCGCCCGACCGGCCAGACCATCCGCCTTGCCGCCGATCAGGTGTTCAAGGCGATCGGCCAGACGCTGACAGGCGACGACCTGCCCGCGCGTGACGGCGGCAAGCTGGCCGTCACCGGCCCCGGCCGTACCAGCATCAAGGGCGTGTGGGCCGGGGGCGACTGTGCCGCCGGCGGAGACGACCTGACGGTGACGGCGGTAGCCCAGGGCCGCGACGTCGCCGAAGACATCCACGCCAGCCTGACGGGAAAGGCGGGCTGATCCAGGCCCCGCCATCCCCACGCCAACGTCAAAGGAGGTCACTTCGATGGCCAATCTCGCATCCAACTTCATCGGAATCAAATCCCCCAACCCGTTCTGGCTGGCCTCGGCGCCGCCGACGGACAAGGAATACAACGTCCGCCGCGCCTTTGAGGCCGGATGGGGCGGTGTCGTATGGAAAACGCTGGGCGAAGAGGGCCCGCCCGTCGTCAACGTCAACGGTCCGCGTTACGGCGCCATCTGGGGCGCCGACCGCCGGCTGCTGGGGCTCAACAACATCGAGCTGATCACCGACCGCCCGCTGCAGACCAACCTTGACGAGATGACCCGCGTCAAGAAGGACTGGCCCGACCGCGCGCTGGTTGCCTCGCTGATGGTGCCGGTGAACGAGGATGCCTGGAAGGCAATCCTCGACCGCGTGGCCGAAACCGGCTGCGACTGCGTCGAGCTGAATTTCGGCTGCCCCCACGGGATGAGCGAACGCGGCATGGGCTCCGCCGTGGGCCAGGTGCCCGAATACGTCCAGCAGGTCGCCGAATGGTGCAAGAAGCACACCGACCTGCCGGTGATCGTCAAGCTGACGCCCAATATCTCGGACATCCGCAAGCCTGCCCAGGCGGCCAAGGATGGCGGCGCCGACGCGGTCAGCCTGATCAACACCATCAACTCGATCACCTCGGTCGATCTCGACCTGTTTGCGCCCGAACCCACCATCGACGGCAAGGGCGCGCATGGTGGCTATTGCGGTCCGGCGGTCAAGCCCATCGCGCTGAACATGGTAGCCGAGATCGCGCGCACGCCATCGCTGGCGGGGCTGCCGATTTCCGGCATCGGCGGCGTCACCACCTGGCGCGACGCGGCCGAGTTCATGGCGCTGGGTGCCGGCAACGTGCAGGTCTGCACCGCGGCGATGACCTATGGCTTCAAGATCGTGCAAGAGATGATCTCGGGCCTGTCGCAGTTCATGGATGAAAAGGGCTTCACCAGCATCGACCAACTGGTCGGCCGGGCGGTGCCCAACCTCAGCGACTGGCAGCACCTCAACCTCAACTACGTCGCCAAGGCGCGGATCGACCAGGACGCCTGCATCAAGTGCGGGCGCTGCTATGCCGCCTGCGAGGATACCAGCCACCAGGCGATCACCATGTCCCCCGACCGGGTGTTCGAGGTCGACGACAGCGAATGCGTGGCCTGTAATCTGTGCGTCAATGTCTGCCCGGTAGAGGGCTGCATCACCATGGAACAGCTGGCCCCCGGCACGGTGGATCAGCGCACGGGCAAGGTGGTGCCGGCGGACTACGCCAACTGGACGACGCACCCCAACAACCCCGGCAGCTGCGCCGCGGAATAACGAACGTCCCTGCGCGCGTGGCCGTTTACTGCCAGGATGTCCTTGGGCGCGCTCACCGCCCCTTGGTATCTCGGCAGACCAGTTGCCATCGCGGGTCAGCTTCTCGACCGGCGAGTCCTCGAATATCCGGACGCCCTGCTCCGCCAGCGTCGGGTTGCACCGCCGGTCGTCGAGGTCCGGCAGATAGGGTGCGCCGGTCTTCGGCACGAATATCGCGTGTTCGCGTCCGAAGGGCAGGTTGCTGGCCGAGTTACGCGCGTGACAGGTGAATGTCTCGGCAATGGTGGCGATCAATTCGCGTACCAGCCAGCGGTCGACTTGCACGCGCTCGCTATCCGCGCGGTCGTGCGGGCGCCCCGGCCCCGGCGCGCCGCTCTTCTTCCGCCAGATCAGCCATGCTGCGTCCTTCCGTAGGGTGGGGTTTCACCCCACCGTTGCGCCGAGGTGGGGTGAAACCCCACCCTACACGACGTTGTCGCCATCCCCCGGATCACTGAGATCGACCCAGATCGTCTTGATCTCGGTGAACTGGTCGCGCGCCCCCGCCGGTCGGGCGTTTCCTTGTCCATTTTGACGCCCATGCGACCGGGGTAGATGTCGAGAAATCATCGTTGAACGGCGTGATGATCGGGGTCCAGACACCCTCAAAGCGCATGTTCGCGATCCTTCGGTGATGCGACGTCGAGGGGGAGCGGATCAGGGCTGACAAAGCACTCCAGCCGGTCGCGCAACAGCTCCCAGTGTTTAGAGGTCAGCCCGACAATTCGCCCAGGCTCTTGCTGCCGGTCGTGCCGTCATCAAGGACAAAGCATCGCTCGGCCCGCAGGCTGGGGATGCGCGCCTCCGCTTCTGCCACGGCGTCCAGGTCGATGCGGGCGCTCACCACGCCCGGCCCGGCGCCGCCATCGGCCAGCACCTCGCCCCACGGGCCAATGATCAGCGAATGACCATAGCATTCGCCGCCCCCCGGTACAGCGCCGGTTGCACCGGCCGAGACGACAAAGCGCGTGTTCTCGATCGCGCGGGCACGGTTGAGGACGTGCCAATGCGCCTCGCCGGTCTTGCGGGTGAACGCCGCCGGGCAGATCAGCACCTCGGCGCCGGCCTGCGCCAGCCGCCGGAACAGGCCCGGAAACCGCAGATCATAACAGATCGCGTGCCCGATCCGGGCATGGGCGGTGTCATGGATGACCAGCCGGTCGCCCGGACTGACCCGTGCGCTTTCGCGGTAGACCTCGGTCTCGGACAACTGGATGTCGAACATGTTGATCTTGTCATAGCGGCCGCAAATCGCGCCGCTGTCATCCAGCATGATGCCACGGTTCAGGATACGCCCGTCGGGCGCATCGACCGCGATCGAACCCAGGTTGACCCACACGCCGCGGGCACGGGCGAAGTCCCGCATCGCGGCCAAAAAGGGGTGCGTGTCCTCCGGTGCCGAAGGCGGGGCTACCGCCGCCCCCTCTGTCATCAGCCCGCCGCAGTATTCCGGCAGGAACAACATCTGCGCCCCGGCATCGACCGCCGCATTCGCCATCGGCAGCGCCTCGTCCAGCGCGGCGTCGAAATCCGGCCGGGGCCGGATCTGCAAACAGGCAATGTTCAGAGGTCGGGCCATGATGCCGTCAGGTTTTCACGCAAACGGACCGGGATGCAAGTGGCGTTCGGGTAGATGATATTTCGAAAACTGTCGAAATGACTCTTGCGCCCCGTTCTATATTTCGATATTTCTAGAATCATGAAACAAATACCGATCTCCGACCACGACCTGGCGCAGACCGCATCGACCTTTTCCGCGCTGGGCAGCGAACAGCGTCTGGCAGTGCTGCGCACCCTGGTGCGCGCCGGCCCCGAGGGGCTGAGCATTGGCGAGTTGGGCCAGCGTGCTGGCGTCACCGGCTCGACCCTGACCCATCACATGAAGATCCTCGCCCAGGCCGGCCTTGTCCGGCAGGAACGCCACGGGCGCAGCATCATCTGCGCCGCCGTCGCCTATGAAGAACTGCGCGCGCTGTCCGACTTCCTGCTGCGCGAATGCTGCGCCGACAGTATTCATCCTTATCCCGAGCATGGCCATGACTGACACCACCCTGCCCCGCACCCGCCGTCTCTGGCACAACATCGACAAGGCCTGGCTGACGCTGGCCGTCCTGCTGGCGCTGGTGGCAATCTTCGATCCGCCGCAACTGGCGCCCACTGTCACCTTTGCGGCCGGGGCCCTGTGGCACACCGCACCCTTCATCGCCTTCGCGGTAGTGGCGGTCGCCGGGATGAAGGCCACCGGGGCGGAAACCCTGATGGCCCGCGCATTCGAGGGGCGGCAGGCACGCATGATCGTGCTGGCGGCGCTGCTGGGCGGGCTGGCCCCCTTTTGCAGCTGCGAGGTGATCCCCTTCATCGCCGCGATGCTGGCGCTCGGGGCGCCGCTGGGGGCGGTGATGGCATTCTGGCTGGCTTCGCCACTGATGGATCCGGCGATGTTCCTGATCACCGCCGGCACGCTGGGCTGGGACTTTGCCATCGCCAAGACGGTTGCCGCCGTCGGGCTGGGGCTGTTCGGCGGCTTTGCGACCATGGCGGCGGCACGCACGCCTGTCTTTGCCGATCCGCTACGCGAGCGCCCGCAAACCGGCTGCTGCGGGGCGCGCAACAGCTTTGGCGGTGCGCCTGTCTGGCGCTTTTGGCAACATGCCGACCGGCGCGCGGCCTTTCGCGCCACCGCCCAGGACAACACCCTGTTCCTGCTGAAATGGCTGGCGCTGGCCTATGTCATCGAGGCACTGATGCTTCGCTACATTCCCGCCGACGCGGTGGCCAACCTGCTGGGCGGTGGCGGCATCGGCACCATCGTCCTGGGGGCGCTGGTCGGGGCACCGGCCTATCTGAACGGCTTTGCCGCCGTGCCGCTGATCGATGCACTGCTGGCGCAGGGCATGAGCCAGGGCGCCGCAATGAGCTTTGTCATCGCCGGCGGCGTCAGTTCCATCCCCGCCGCCATCGCCGTCTGGGCACTGGTTCGGCCGCGGGTCTTCGCCGCCTATCTGGGGCTTGCCGTCATAGGTTCGATCCTGGCGGGCCTCGCCTGGCAAGCAGTCGCCTGAGGGGCGCGGTATTCAGACACAACGCGTCGGAAGCCCTGTCTTTCAGCCGCACCACCGACGCGGGCGCCCGGGTGATCCCGGCGCCCGTTTCGGCTTGTTCATGCCAGCGTTCCACCCTGTTGGACACGATATATTGCGCTCACAACCCAACATGGCCCCAAGGCGGGAACAATTGGCTTAATATCGCCATGTTTGTTGAGTAATTTATCCAGAATAGGACATACTTCCTGCAAACTATGCACTATAAGGCTCAAACCACGCCCCACCGGTACAAGAAGGGCCGAAAGAGCAGCATCGGAGCGAGTGGATGCTCGAATTTGACAATGTGAGCAAATCGTTCTGGACCGGAACGCAGCGAAAGGTGATCCTCGACAGAGTGTCCTTTCGCGTCGAGCTGGGCCGGAGCCTCGGCATTCTTGCCCCGAACGGCACCGGCAAGACCACGCTGGTGCGGATGATGGCCGGGCTGGAAAAACCCGACGAGGGCGAAATCCGCCGCGGCTGCAGGATCAGCTTTCCGCTGGGCTTCATGGGCGGGGTGGTCACACGGCTGTCAGCGATGGAAAACGCGCGCTATATCGCGCGGCTCTACGGGCTTGACCCCGACTATGTCGAGGCATTCTGCCGCTGGCTGTGCGGGCTGGGGGAGTATTTCGACCAGCCGCTCGGCACCTATTCGTCGGGGATGCGCGCGCGCTTTACCTTCGCGCTGTTGCTGGCGCTCGATTTCGACATCTACCTGATCGACGAGGGCATGCCCAGTTCGACGGATGTGGAATTCAACCGAAAGGCCGGCGACATCCTCAGGGAGCGGCTGGCGAAGACCACGGTGATCATCGTTTCACACCAGCCCCAGACGCTGGAAAAATTCGCCAGTTCCGCGGCGGTACTGAGGGACGGCAAACTTCACATGTTCGACACCTTGGAAGAGGCCAGGCAGCTATATGACTACGAAAACCAAGGCTAGAAAATTCCGCATCCGCCGCACCTCGGGGGCGCATCCTCTCGATGCGCCCGTCGCGGGGGGCACGGGCGGCGGTACGGCCGGGGCACGGCCGTCGCAGGCCGCACCGGGCGCCGGTTCTGGTCATGATGGCGCCGCGCGTCCCAACGCCGCCCCGCGCTCGGCGCCGCAGGGCGGCGACAACAGCGACCACCAGCCCCCCCACAGCGGCGAGGTCGCCAGCGCCCGCGAGGTCAGCGTAGCCGACGACATCGACGCCATCCGCCAGGAGGGGCTGACCGGTCGCCAACTGCGCATGGCCCGGCGCATGGCCCAGAAACACGGGCTGGCACCGACATCCGATTTTGACGCCATTCGTCTGCTGCGAGCCAAGGGGATCGACCCGTTCCAGCGCACCCGAATGCTGGAACTGGTCAGTCCCAATGGCAATCGCTCTGGTGACGCGCAGGGCGGCGGCCAGCGCGTGCAACTGCCGCAAACAGTGCCGACGGCGCGCACGCAACTACCCTCGACCGAGGTCGGCTCTGCCGAGCGACGCGCCACCGAAATCATGGAGATTCAGCGCGACATCGGCCGCCGCCGCCGGCGCAAACTGGCGCTGCTGATGTCTCGGCTGGCGGTGTTCGTGTTCCTGCCGACTTTCGTGGCGGGGTATTATTTCTATGCCATCGCAACGCCGATGTACACGACCAAGACTGAATTCCTGATCCTGACCGCCGACGGGATGGGCACGGGCATGGGCGCCGGGCTGCTGCGCGGCACCTCGTTCGCCACCAGCCAGGATTCGATTGCCACCCAGTCATACCTGGAATCGAAAGACGCTATGTTGCGGCTCGATGCCGACATGGGTTTTCGCGCGCATTTCAGCCAGGACTGGATCGACCCGATCCAGCGGCTGGACAAGGACGCGTCGACCGAAAAGGCCTACAAGCTGTATTCCAAATACGTCAGTCTGGGCTACGACCCCACCGAGGGCGTCATCCGGATGGAACTGTCGACCGCCGATCCCGAACTGAGCCGCCGCTTTTCCGAAAAGCTGATCGAATACGCCGAGGAACGCGTTGACCAGCTCAGCCAGGAAAAGCGCCTCGACGCGGTCAAGACGGCCGAAAAGAGCCTGGAAGAAGCCAAGGCCGAACGACGCGCGGCACAGGAACGCATGGTGACGCTACAGGAAAGCTCGATCCTCGACCCCGAGGGCGAGATCGCCAATATCCGCGCGCTGATCCAGAACGTCGAACTGCAGCTCCAGGAAAAGGAACTGGCGCTGAACACGCAGCTGAACAACGCGCGCCCCAATAGCGCCAAGGTCGAGGCGTTGCAAAGCCAGATCGAGGTGCTGCGCGCCGAGCTGGCCAAGCAGCAGGCGCGCCTGACCCAGGCGACCGAAAAGACCAGTTCGCTGGCCTCGCAGACGGCCGCGATCCAGATGGCGCAGGCCGACCTGGCGACCGCCGACATGATCCTGCAATCGGCGCTTGAGGCCAAGCGGCAGTCGGAAATCGAGGCCAACAAGCAGGTGCGCTATCTGACGGTCAGCGTGCACCCCGTCGCATCCGAGGATCCGTCCTATCCCCGCTCATTCGAGAACACGGTGGTTGCGTTCCTGATTTTCGCCGGTATCTACCTGATGATATCGCTGACCGCGTCCATCCTCAGGGAACAGGTATCGTCGTAGACCATGAAACACGTCGCCCTCTCGGGGCTCTGCATTGGCAATGACCAGCCGCTGACGGTCATAGCCGGGCCGTGCCAGCTTGAATCAACCGATCACGCCCAGATGATCGCCGGCAAGATGGCCGAGGCCTGCGCCAGCGCCGGCGCGCAGTACGTCTTCAAGGCGTCCTATGACAAGGCCAACCGCAGCGCCATCGGCGGCAAGCGGGGGCCCGGCATGGCCGAGGGGCTGAAGATGCTGCAATCGGTGCGCGATGCACTGGGGCTGCCGGTGCTGACCGACGTGCATCTGCCCGACCAGTGCGCCGAAGTGGCCGAGGTGGCCGACATCCTGCAGATCCCCGCCTTTCTGTGCCGCCAGACCGACCTGCTGATCGCCGCCGGCGAAACCGGCGCCGCGATCAACGTCAAGAAGGGGCAGTTTCTGGCGCCCTGGGACATGGCCGGCGTCATCGAAAAGCTGGAAAGCACCGGCAACACCCGCCTGATCCTGACAGAACGCGGCACCAGTTTCGGCTATAACACACTGGTCGCCGACATGCGTGCATTGCCACAGATGGCGCGCACAGGCTATCCGGTGGTGATGGACGCCACCCATTCGGTGCAACAGCCCGGCGGCCTTGGCAAAAGTTCAGGCGGGCAGCGCGAATTCGCGCCCGTCATGGCCCGCGCGGCAGTGGCGATCGGGGTGGCCGGTGTTTTCATCGAGACCCACGAAAACCCCGACAACGCGCCCTCGGACGGGCCCAACATGGTGCCGCTTGGCGAGATGCCGGCGCTGATTGAAACGCTGATGCAGTTCGATGAACTGGCCAAGGAACGGCCGATCCGTCTTTGAACACCGGGAATTTTCCATGACCAAACCCTTGCCCGACGTCACCCCCAACAGCTGGGAATTCCTGCGCGACCCGATGATCCGGCCCACGGGTTTTCGCGAATACGACGCGCGCTGGAAATACCCCGAGGAAATCAACCTGCCCGGCGTCACCGCGCTGGGGCTGGGGCTGGGCACCCAGATGCACCGCCGCGGCATCGCGCCCGAAATCGCGGTCGGCAACGACTATCGCGACTATTCTCTGGCGATCAAGCAGGCGCTGATGCTGGGGCTGATGCAGGCCGGCATCCGGGTCCGGGACATCGGCCCGGCGCTGTCGCCGATGGCCTATTTCGCCCAGTTCCACCTGGACGTGCCGGCGGTTGCGATGGTCACCGCCAGCCATAACCCCAACGGCTGGACCGGGGTCAAGATGGGGTTCGAGCGCCCGCTTACCCACGGCCCCGACGAGATGGCGGAACTGCGCGATATCGTACTGAATGGCGAGGGGCAGCCGCGCCCCGGCGGCAGCTATGAATTCGCCGATGGCGTGCGCGAGGCCTATCTCGACGATCTTGTCGGCGATTTCCGCATCTCCCGCCCGCTCAAGGTGGTCTGCGCCACCGGCAACGGCACCGCGTCGCATTTCGCGTCCGACCTGCTGCGCCGGATCGGGGTTGAGGTGGTGGGGCTGCACGACCGGCTGGATTACACCTTTCCCCACTACAACCCCAACCCCGAAGCGATGGAAATGCTGCACGACATGTCCGCCGCGGTAAAGGCCAGCGGCGCCGACCTGGCGCTGGGCTTTGACGGCGACGGCGACCGCTGCGGCGTGGTCGATGACGAGGGCGAAGAGATATTCGCCGACAAGGTGGGCGTGATCCTTGCCCGCGACCTGTCCCGCCTCTATCCCGGCTCCACCTTCGTGGCTGATGTCAAATCGACCGGGCTGTTCGCCTCGGACCCGGTGTTGCGGGAAAACGGCGCCAAGGCCGACTATTGGAAGACCGGCCACAGCCACATGAAACGCCGGGTTAAGGCGCTGGGCGCACTGGCTGGGTTCGAGAAATCGGGCCACTACTTTCTGGCCGAACCCGTCGGGCGCGGCTATGACTGCGGGCTGCGCGTGGCGGTGGAAATCTGCAAGATGCTTGACCGCCACCCCGACCAATCCATGTCGGACCTGCGCCGCGCCCTGCCCCGGACATGGAACACGCCAACCATGTCCCCACACTGCCCGGACGAAGAGAAATACACCGTGCTCGACCGGCTGGTGAAAAAGCTGGTGGCCCGCGCCGAGGCGGGAGAGCCCCTGGCCGGGCGACCCATCAAGGAGGTGGTCACCGTCAACGGCGCCCGCGTCATCCTGGACAACGGCAGCTGGGGGCTGGTGCGGGCGAGTTCCAACACCCCCAACCTGGTGGTGGTCTGCGAAAGCGGCGAGAGCGAAGAAGAGATGCGCGCCATCTTTGCCGATATTGACGCCGTCATCCGGACAGAGCCGTCAGTGGGCTCCTACGACCAGACGATCTGAGGCGGGCAGCCCGCCCGCCCCGGGCCTGCCCCGGGGCCTCGACGGCCAACAAGCAGGCCCCGGCCCGGGGGCCGGGGCGTGACAGAGCCACCCTGATCCGACACACACCGTAGCCCGCAACTACCCCGCCAGCCCGTCCAGCTTGCGCGCCAGCTTGACGTCCAGCGGGCTGAGCCCGCCCACGTCATGGGTCGTCAGCGTCACCTCGACGGTCTTGTAGACATTCGTCCACTCGGGGTGGTGGTTCCATTTTTCGGCCCAGATCGCGGCACGGGTCATGAAACCGAACGCCTCGACAAAGTTCTCGAAGTCATAGGTCCTGGCGATGGCGTCGCGGGTCTCGTCCATCCGCCAACCGGCCTCCAGCAGCGGTTCCAGCGTTGTCTTGCGGGCTGTATCGCTTAGCTTTTCGGTCATTCTCTTTCCTCTCTTCGGTCCTTGCGGAACGGGCCATAGCTGGTGAGCACCTCGATATCCTCGTCCACCGCCGCGCGCTCGGCCTCGAGATAGCGGCCCACCGCATCGGCGAAACCGGCATCCGCGATCCAGTGCAGCGAATGGGTCTGGCGGGGCAGGTAGCCGCGCAGCAGCTTGTGTTCGCCCTGCGCGCCAGCCTCGACCCGGGCCAGCCCCTGTTCGATGGCGAAATCTATCGCCCTGTAATAGCACAGTTCAAAATGTAGGCAGGGGTGATGCTCGTTGCAGCCCCAGTAACGGCCAAAAAGCGCCTCGCGCCCGATCAGGTTCAGCGCGCCCGCCACGGGCCGGCCATCCCGTTCGGCCATCACCATCAGGATGTCCTCCCGCAGCCGTTCGGCAGCGATGTCGAAGAATTCGCGAGTCAGGTAGGGGGTGCCCCATTTGCGCGCGCCGGTGTCTTGGTAGAAATCCCACATCGCCTGCCAGTGGCGTAGCTCTATCCCGTCACCTCTCAGCACCCGGATCTCACCGCCAAAATCATTCGCCTGCCGGCGTTCCTTGCGGATCGCCTTGCGCTTGCGCGATGAAAGCTGCGCCAGGAAGGCGTCGAAATCGGCATAGCCGTCGTTCTGCCAGTGAAATTGCTGGCTGACGCGCGTCATCAGGCCCATCCCGGCGCCCGCCTGCGCCTCGTCCCCGGTGCAAAAGGTGATATGCAGCGATGACAACTTGTTGCGCGCGGCCAGTTCGACCGCACCGCTTATCAACGCCGTGCGCCCCTCGGCCTCAAACCCCGGACGGGTCAGCAGGCGCCGCCCGGTAACCGGGGTGAACGGCACCGCGATCTGCAGCTTGGGGTAATAGCGCCCCCCTGCCCCCTCATATGCATGTGCCCAGTTGAAATCGAAGATATATTCGCCCTGGCTGTCGGTCTTCAGATAGAGCGGCGCGCAACCCACCACCTGGCCGCCACTCTCGGCCGTCAGGTAATGCGGCCGCCAGCCGGTGCCGGGGCCGACCGATCCGCTATCCTCCAGCGCCTCGAGGAACCGATAGGTGGTAAAGGGGTCGTTCGGACGCCCGCCATCCGCAGCCTCTGGGCAGGCGCAGGCATCCCAGACCGCCGCCCCGATGGCGCCGATCGTGTCGTGCACGGTGATGGTGATCCCGGTGCCGTCCATCGCATTCCGTCCCGGTTGTGCTGGATTCAATCTGTGCCCCCGCGCGCCGGGGTCAAGCCGGGATCGCGGGGTTGTAACCCTCGAAGGTGATGTTGTCGGCCACCTCGCGGGCGCGCGCCTCGGCCTCGGGCGAGCGCACGGTCCAGCACAGAACCGCCGCTCCGCGCGCCTTCAGCTCGGCCACGCGGGGCCTGTCCAGGTCATCGGCCTGGTGACTGATAAAGCTGCACCCGGCAGCATCAAAATCGGGGATGTCGCGCAGGCCGGCGCGGGTTGCCTCGTTCAGTTCCGGCCAGTCCGCCGGGGCATAGGCGCAACTGACGATCCCGCGCGGCACATCCGGGGCCAGCCGCGCCAGCCGCGCCACCATGTGCGGGTTGAACGACATCAGCGCCAGCGGCCCGTCATACCCGGCGATATCACGCGCCACTGCACGTTCCAGCGCGCCGCCCACATCGCCAAGACCACCGTGCTGGTCCTTCAGCTCTACGACCAGCGGCACGCGACCGGCCACCAGCGCCAGCACCTGCGCCAGGTCGGGGATGCCCTCATTCCCGCCGGTCAGCGCTATGCCGCGCATTTCATCCGCGTCACGCTGGCACACGAGGCCCGTTTCGCCAGTCAGCCGGTCAAGGTCGTCATCATGGAACACCATCGCACAGCCATCGCGGCTGAGTTGGAGGTCGATCTCGACCCCATAGCCGGCCGCCACCGCCGCGCGCACCGCCGCGCGCGAATTCTCGGGCCTGCCTTTTGCCACGTCATGCAGCGCCCGATGCGCCAATGGCTGGCGCAGAAAGGCAGCCGGCAGCGGTGTCATCCGATCTGAAAGATGCCGTCCACCTCGACGGCAACCCCAAGGGGCAGCGACGGCGACGAAACCGCCGCGCGTGCATGTTGCCCCGCCTCGCCCAGCGCATCACCGATGAGGTCGGAGGCACCGTTGATCACCAGCGGCTGGTCACGGAAATCGGGGGTCGAGTTGACGAAGCCGGTCAGCTTGACCACGCGTTTGAGCCGGTCCAGATCGCCGCCACAGGCCGCCTTGACCTGAGCCAAAAGCGCAGTGGCGCAGGTTTTCGCCGCCGCTGCCCCCTCATCAACAGACATGTCCTCACCCAGCTTGCCGGTGATCAGCCCGTCTGCATCCCTGGAAATCTGGCCGGACACATAGAGCATGTCGCCCACCAGAACATAAGGCACGTAATTGGCCGCCGGGGCGGGGGCGTCGGGCAGTGTCACGCCCATTTCGGCCAGCTTCGTTTCGAACTTACCCATAGCGTTCTCTCCCAGACTCGGATGCGCACAGGCTAGCCAGTCGTGTGGCGGATGGAAACCGGATTTGCGCCTTGGCGCGGCTGAAGGGCTATTCGCGGAACGCCTTGGTGAAATAGTCGGTCAGCGGCTTTGTCAGATAGGCCAGCGGCGTGTGCTCGCCGGTGCGCAAATACGCATCGGACGGCATTCCCGGGATCAGCGTCACCCCCTCGGGCAGGCGGGCCTGCTCACCCTCGCTGAGCGAGATTTCGGCGCGGTAATAGCTTTGCCGCGTGCCCTCGTCGACAAAGGCGTCGGCCGAAACCTGCAAGACCTTGCCTTTCAGTTCCGGCGTGTGGCGCTGGTCGAGCGCGGGAAACCGCAACAGGACCTCCTGCCCGACATGGACCTTGTCGATGTGAATGGGTTCGATCTGGGCGTTGATGATCAGCGGGCGGTCCTGTGGCACAACGTACAACAGCGGATCAGCGGGGCGCACGACAGCGCGCAGCGCAAAGACCGCCATGTCATAGACCACGCCCGCCACCGGCGAGCGGATGTCCAGCCGGTCCATCTGTTCGATCAGCGCGCGGCGCTCTTCCATCAGTTCCAGTTCACGGTACTGCAGGTCGCGCAGGGTGGTTATGGCCTCTTCGCGCCGCCGCGACCCCAGCTTGACGATCTCGATATCTATCTCGGTGATGCGGCTGTGCGCCTGCGCCTCGGACGCTGCCAGTTCGCCCACCTGCCCGCTCAGCCGCGCGCCCTCGCGTTCCAGCGCCAGCACCCGCGTCGCCTGCGCCAGCCCCTTTTCCAACAGCGACCGCTGGTCGGTCAGTTCCTGTTCGATCAGGTCCAGCTGACGTTCCAAGGCCACCTGCTGGGCGCGGATGCCGTCGATCTGGTTGGCGATCTGGTCGCGTTGCTTTTCCAGCTGCTCAATCTCGCGCGCGATGGATTCGGCGCGCGCCGCGAACAGCCGCACCTGCCCCTGCATCAGCCGGGTGACTTCGGGGCGTTTCGCGGCGGCCTCGTCCAGCAGCGGGTCAAAGACGACCTCGTCCAGGCCGTCGCGCTCTGCCTCCAGCCGGCCGCGGCGTGCCATGATCTCGAACAACTCGCCCTCGGTGATCGCCAGGCGCGAGGCAAGGGTCGTGCCATCGAGCCGGATCAAGACCTGCCCCTCGGTCACGGTGTCGCCCTCGCCCACCTCGATCGCCGCCACCACGCCGCCATCGGGGTGCTGGACGATCTGCCGGTTCTGATCGACCTCGATCCGCCCAGGCGCGATGATCGCGCCCGAAATCGTGGTCACCGACGCCCAGACGCCAAAACCCCCGACCAGCAGCAGCAGCCCGACAAGACCAACCGTCAGTGGGCCACGCGCCGACCATACATGCCCTTGCCCGCTCATTGCACGCCCCCCGCCCCGCGGGCGCGTTTGATCTGTTCGTGGTTCTGCACCACCTTGCGCAGCACCTCGTCCTTGGGACCGAAGGCGCGCACCAGCCCGCCATCCAGCATCAGGATCAGGTCGCATTCATGGATCGCCGCCGGCCGGTGCGCCATCACCAGAACCGAACGTTCCTGCGCCTTGAACCGGCGGATCGCGGCGTTGACGGCGGCGTTGCCCTCGTTGTCGAGGTTCGAGTTGGGCTCGTCCAGAACCAGGATCACCGGATCGCCGTAAAGCGCCCGCGCCAGCCCGATCCGCTGCATCTGCCCGCCCGACAGGCGTGCGCTGGTGGCGCTGACCCGCGTGTCATAGCCATCGGGCAGTTGCAGGATCATCTCGTGCGCGTCGGCCATCTGCGCCGCGGCAACGACCTTTTCATCGTCGGGATTTTCGGCAAGGCGGGCGATGTTTTCGGCGATGGTGCCGTCAAAGATCTGCACCCGCTGGGGCAGATAGCCGATATAGCGGCCCAGCGCGGCGGGTTCGTACTGGTCCAGCGCCGCGCTGTCCAGACGGATCGTGCCCGCGGCCGGCCGCCACAGCCCGGTGATGGCACGCGCCAGCGTCGACTTGCCCGCCCCTGACGGGCCGATCACGCCGACGGCCTGGCCGGGTTCGACAGTAAAGCTGACCCCGCGCAGGGACGGCTCGGAACTGCCCGGCGGCGCCAGGGTCAGGCGCTGCATCTCCAGCCGGGCGCGGGGGCGCGGCAGGGCGGTGCGCGGTGCCTCGGGCGGCACCATCGACAGCAGTTCGGCCAGGCTGTCCCAGCCCTGGCGCGCACGCTGCACCATTGGCCATTGCGCGATGGCCTGCTCGACCGGCGCCAGCGCCCGGCCCAGCAGGATCGACCCGGCGATCATGGCGCCCGCCGTCAATTCGCCCCTCAGCACCAGGAACGCCCCCAGCCCCAGCATCGCGGATTGCAGGAACAGCCGGAACGCCCGGGTCGAGGTGGTCAGCGTGCCGCCCAGATCGGAGGCGGCGATCTGGCTGCGCAGGGCATGCCCGCGCGCCTGCTGCCAGCGGTTGAACGCAGCCTCGCGCATGCCCATGGCCTGCACCATCTCGGCCTCGCCGCTGATCTGCGCGGCCATCTGGTCGGCGACAACTGTCGCGGTGTTGGCCGCGCGTGCCGGTTCCCGGGTCATGATTTGGTTGAATACGGTCACCGCGATCAGGATGGCGCCGCCGGCAAGGGCCAGCGCACCCAGCCAGGGATGAAAGATCCAGATGCCGGCCAGAAAAACCGGCGTCCACGGCATGTCGAACACCGCCATCAGCACAGGCGAGGCCATCAGCCGCTGCACCGCCTCAAGGTCGCGCAGGCCGGTGGTGCTGTGAATGTCGGGAACGAGGGCGGATTTGCGAATGACGGCGTCAAACACCCGCCGGTCGAGCCGCGACTGAAACCGTGCCGCAACCCGCCCCATGATCCGGCCGCGGGCGTAATCCAGCAGCGCCATCATGGCAAAGAGGTAGAGCACCAACAGCGACAGCGCGACCAGCGTCGCCACTGACCGGCTGCCCAGCACCCGGTCATAGACCTGCAGCATGTAAAGCGGCCCGGTCAGCATCAGCAGGTTGACGAAGGCGCTGAAAATGCCGACGAACCAGTAAAGCGCGCGGCTTTCCCGGCGGGCGGCGCGCAGTTCCGCACGGCCTTTTCTCAGATCATGAGGCGTGGGCTTCATAGAGGGCGATCCTTTCAAAACCCGGGCGACACTTGTAATTCAACCGGTATACGGCGTAGGCCGGTTGTCGCACCCGCGCCACAGTTTTTTTGCGCGACAGACGACTTCTTGGCATGATCGCCCTATAGTCTATGAACGATCTGATTAATTTTGCGGTATCGGCGCTTTGACTATCTCATTCTCTGCCAACCTCCGGAGATGCCTGCACGCCGCCTTTGCGATGGCTTTGGCGGCGATAATCGCAGCCTGTTCGACGCCCGGCCCCGACCACGTGCCCGGCACCCCCTTTGATCCGTATGAAAAACACAATCGCAGGATCCACGAATTCAGCAAGAGCCTGGACCGTGCCGTTCTGCGCCCGGTCGGCCGCGGCTACAGCGCCGCCATGCCCGACGACATCGAAACCGCCATCGGACGATTCGCCACCAACCTGTCGCTGCCGCAGGGGATCGTGAACAGCATCCTTCAGGGCAACATGAAGGGCGCGACCGAGGACACCTATCGATTCGTGGTCAACACCACGCTGGGGCTTGGCGGGTTCTTCGACCCCGCGACCGAGCTGGGCATGCCCGAGGCGACAGACGCCGATTTCGGCCAGACCCTGCATGTCTGGGGCGTGCGCCAAGGCGCCTATATCAATTCACTCGTCTTCGGCCCCTCGACCGAGCGCGACTCGGCCGGAAAGATCGTCGACCTCTTCACCAATCCGCTGAGCTATGTCATCGACACACCCGAACGCCACTGGGGTACCGCCGCCAAGGTTTCGGCCGGGCTGTCGCAGCGCGGCCGATTCTCGGATACGATCGATTCGGTTCTGTATGACAGCGCCGACAGCTATGCGCAGGCCCGTTCACTTTATCTGCAGAACCGCCGTTTCAAGCTGGGCCAGGGTGGCGAAGACACCTATCTTGACCCCTATGACGACCCCTATGGCGCGATAGACGAGGACCCGTATGACGATCCCTATGCCGAGTGATCCCACCCGCCGGCGCCTGCTGGGCACGGCACTGGCCTCCGCTGCCGTGGCCGCCCTGCCTCTGCCCGCGCTGGCGCTGACCGAGGCCAAGGCGCGCGCCCTCATCGACAAGGTCGTGGCCGATATCAACAAGGTCATCGCCTCGGGCCGGTCCCTGAATGCCATGATCGCCGATTTCGAGCGCATCTTTACCCGCTACGCCGATGTCAACATCATCGCGCGCTCGACTCTGGGCCCCGATTCACGCCGCGCCAGCGCCGCCCAGATGCGCGCCTTTACCGAGGTGTTCCGCAGCTATATCGCCCGCAAATACGGCAAGCGTTTCAACGAATTCATCGGCGGCCGGATAGAGGTGAAAGGCGTCAGGGCGGTCAAGTCCTGGCAAGAGGTGATCAGCACCGTCCACCTGCAGGGCCGTGCACCGTTTGAGGTGCGGTTCCTGGTTTCCGACCGTTCGGGGCGCGACCTGTTCTTTGATATGGTGATCGAGGGCGTCAGCCTGCGGCTGAGCGAACGCACCGAGATCGGCGCCATGCTGGACGTGCGCCGCGGCGATATCGACGCGCTGATCCAGGACTTGCGGCGCGCCGGCTAGGACCCTCAGCGGTCGGCCCCCACCCCCAGCAGATCGCGCAGGATGCGTTCGACGGCGTTGCCGCGCGGGCGGCGCTCTCTGCCGGTTCCGCCGGTGCCGTCCAGGTCTGTGGGCTGTTGGCGTGCCACCGGTCGCATCATCGGCAGCGGTCGCGGGGTTTGCCCCTCGTAGACGCGCTTCATGGTCTCGTGCCAGATCTCGGCCGGCAGGCCGCTGCCGGTGACGCCGCTCAGGGGCGAGTTGTCGTCATACCCCATCCAGACCCCGGCAACATAATCGGCGGTAAAGCCCAGGAACCAGGCATCGCGCGCGGCCTGGGTTGTGCCGGTCTTGCCGGCCACCTCGATCCCCGGCAGGCGCGCGCGCCCGCCTGTGCCGTCCTCGACCACTTGGTACATCATCCATGTCAACTGGCGCGCCGCTTCTTCGCGGATCACCCGCTCGCCGATGCCACCGCCGGCGCCCATCAGCGGCTCGCTCTCCCCCAGCAGCCGGAGTTCGACCAGGCCATAGGGCGTCACCGACGACCCGCCATTCAGTATGCCGGCATAGGCGCCGGTCATTTCCAGCAGCGTGCTTTCCGATGCGCCCAGCGCCAGCGCGGGCCCGGCGGCCAGATCGCTTTCGATCCCGAAATCCGACGCCACCTTGCGCACCAGGTCCAGCCCGACGGCGTCGGCCACCTTGACAGCAGGCACGTTGAGCGAACGCTTCAGCGCCTCGGTCAGAGTCACCCGGCCATAATGCCGACGCGAATAATTTTCGGGGCACCAGCGGCCCGAGCCGGGAATGTTCATGCAAAAGGGCTCGTCCATCACCGTGGCTTGCGGGCCATAACCCATCTCCAGCGCGGTGGCATAAACGAAGGGCTTGAAGGCCGACCCGGTCTGACGCCGCGCCATCGTGGCCCGGTTGAAGGCGCCCACGACATTGGTATCGCGCCCGCCCACCATCGCCCGCACCGCCCCGTCGGCCGACATCACCACGATCGCCGCCTGCGCCTTGGACCCTTCCTTGACCTTGTCGTCAAAGACCGCCTGCAGCGCCTCTTCGGCGGCGCGCTGAATACGCTGGTCCAGCGTGGTGCGGATGATCACGTCCTCGGTGGTGTCGCGGGTAAAGAAATCCGGCCCCGATTCCATCACCCAATCAGCATAATAACCGCCGGTCTGGGCCTGGGCCGCCTTTGACAGGGTGGCGGGGTTGGCCTGCGCCGCGGTGGCCTCGGACTGGGTCAGATATCCCTGTTCGGCCATCAGGCGCAGCACCGTCGCCGCACGCGCCTGCGCGCGGGCCAGGTTGGTGGTCGGCGCATAGCGCGACGGCGCGGTCAGCAGGCCGGCCAGCATCGCGCCTTCCTGCGCGCTCAGCGCCGCGGCGGGTTTGCCGAAATAGCGTTGCGCCGCAGCCTCGGCCCCGAAGGCGCCGCCGCCCATATAGGCCCGGTTGAGATAGATCGAGAGGATCTCGTTCTTGGAATACTTGACCTCCATCGCCATCGCATAGATGGCCTCCTTGGCCTTGCGCCACAGCGTGGTGCGCCGGCAGTCGCGCACATAGTCCTGTTCGCTCTCCCACTGGGCGGGGTCGTATTCTACGCCGAGGCACAGCAGTTTCGCGGTCTGCTGGGTAATGGTCGACCCGCCATGCCCGGAGAACGGCCCGCGCCCTTCGCGCAGGTTGATCACGATCGCACCGACCACACCCTTGGGGCTGATGCCGAAATGGCGGTAAAAGCGACGGTCCTCGGTGGCGATCACCGCGTCGCGCAGATAGGGGCTGACGCTGTCGGCGGTGACCGCCCCGCCGAACTGGTCGCCACGCCAGGCAAAGACCTCTCCATCCTGGTCGCGCAGGGTGACCGAGCCGCGCGAACGCCCGTCAAGCACCTCGCGCACGTCCGGCAGGGTGGTGTAGGTGTAGAACACCGTCAGGCCGAGGATGATCGCCACCACCGCCGTCACCCGCCACGTCACCGCCCAGATCAGGCGGCCCACCCAGCGAAACAGCCGGTTCAGCAGCCCACGGCGTTTGCGCGGCGACGGCTTGCGCCGCGTGCTGCGACGCGTGGTTTTCTTTCTGGTTCCGGCGCCCCGCTTTTCAGCCACGAGGCGCGGCCGGCTCCGCCCGGATTTGCTCATGCTTGCCCTGTCTCGCCCGTGTTCACACTGCCTGTTGCGGCGATACTAAACCGCGCCAACGGCAAAGTTGACCCCGGACGCTCTTTTTGATTCGCACATTGTTTAGGCGCGCATGCAATTTTGCACAAATATTAGGCATTAGCCCCCTTTGATCTGCGTTGTATCCGGCGCCCTGCCTTTCCCGGCGCCGCCAGCCGGTCTTTTCTGCACCTGCAAAGAAACGCCGGCCCAACATATCCGGTCGGGGCAGAGTGCGAAACCCGTTGCGTCGGCAGACAAGCCGCCGGGCCGGGGATTCACATCCGCCCTCGGATCGACACGGGCGCTAAAGGAGCACAGACATGAAACGACCAATAATTCTCGCGCTGCCGGCCGCCATGCTGCTGGCCACGGCCAGCCCCGGCCTGGCGCAAGAGGCCGACCTGACCCCACCGATGCAGGACATCGGATTCATCTTCACCACCTTCATGTTCCTCGTCAGCGGATTCCTGGTGTTCTTCATGGCCGCGGGTTTCACCATGCTGGAGGCCGGCCTCGTGCGCGGCAAGAACGTGACGATGCAGCTGACCAAGAACGTGGCGCTCTTTTCGCTCGCCTCGCTGTTCTATTACCTGCTCGGCTATAACCTGATGTATCCCGGCGACGGCTGGACGATCACCAACATCCTTGGCGCGTTCTCGGTCACCGGGCTTGAACCCGTCGGGCTGGAAGGGGCCGAACCGGACCTGACCTATGCGTCTGTCGGCTCTGACTTCTTCTTTCAGCTGATGTTCTGCGCCGCCACCGCCTCGATCGTGTCGGGGGCACTGGCCGAACGCATCCGCCTGTGGCCGTTCCTGGCCTTCGTCGTGGTGCTGACCGCGGTCATCTATCCCGTGCAGGCCAGCTGGAAATGGGGCGGCGGGTTCCTTGACGCCGCAGGCTTTCAGGATTTCGCCGGTTCCACCGTCGTGCATTCGGTCGGCGGCTGGGCAGCATTGACCGGGGCCATCATCCTGGGGCCGCGCTTGGGCAAATACGGGCCTGACGGCCGTGTCTCGCCCATCCCCGGCTCGAACCTCGCACTGGCCACGCTGGGCACGTTCATCCTGTGGCTGGGCTGGTTCGGCTTCAACGGCGGCTCGCAGCTTTACATGGATACCGCTGGTAACGTCGCCGACATCAGCCGCATCTTTTCGAACACCAATACCGCAGCGGCGGCGGGCGCAGTGGCGGCACTGCTGCTGACGCAGGTGATGTACCGCAAGCCCGACCTGACGATGATCCTCAACGGCGCGTTGGCTGGTCTGGTGTCGATCACCGCCGAGCCGCTGACGCCGTCGCTGATCGAAGCCACGCTGATCGGCGCTGTCGGGGGTGTGATCGTGGTCTTTGCCGTGCCCATGCTCGACAAGTTCAAGATCGACGATGTGGTGGGCGCGATCCCGGTGCACCTGTTCGCCGGCATCTGGGGCACCCTGGCGGTTGCCCTGACCAACGATGCCGCAAACCTGTTCACGCAGCTCTACGCCATCGTCGTCGTCGGTGTCTTCGTTGTCGTGACCACAGCGATCCTGTGGTACCTGCTCAAGGTCGTCGTCGGCCTGCGGGTAAGCGAAGAAACCGAGATCAATGGCCTGGACGTGGCCGAGCTGGGGATGGAGGCCTATCCCGAGTTCGCCAAGACCTGAACCGGCCATCCATCGACCGAACCAAGAACCCCGGGCCCAGCGCCCGGGGTTTTTTACATGTTGACCGGCTGCGGCGCGCCCGTGGCCATGTTGGTTCCGACATAGGGCAGCCTGGCCGCCTTCCAGGCGGCGAAACCGCCCTCCATGTGGGCGATGCGCTCGAACCCAGCCTTGATGCAGGCGCGCGCCACCTTCTCGGACCGCACCCCCGACCCGCACATGAACACGATGCGCTTGTCACTCTGCCCCGGCAGGGCGCTCGCCTCGAAGAACGGCAGCGGCAACAACAACGCACCACCGATATGTTCAAAGCCATATTCGTGGATGGTGCGAACGTCGATCAGGACGATTTCCTGGCGGTCATAGGCGGCGACGACCTCTTCAACGGTCCAGGTTTCCAGCATAGCGCCGTCGACGGTTTCGTTTTTCATGGCGTGGCTTTCCTTGTATCGGGTTCTCGTTTCAGAACCGGTTGGCAGGGATCTTGAAATAGCTGTGTCCGTCCGCCTCGGGCTCGGGCAGGTGACCGCCGCGCAGGTTAACCTGCAGGGCATAGAGCATCCTATCGGGCAGGCCCAGCGTCGCATCACGTTCGTCACGCAGGCTCATGTATTCCTCGCGGGTCGTGCCGCCGCCCAGATGCGGATTGCGGCGGCGATGCTCGGCCACGCTCGCCTCCCATGCCGGTTCTTCGCGATCCCCTACCGGCGGATAATCGTGGCCGATGAAGAGCCGTGTTGCATCGGGCAAGGCGAGGATGCGTTGCAGGCTGTCGTAGAGCTCGCTTGACGACCCACCCGGGAAATCGGCGCGCGAGGTTCCGACATCCACATGCATCAGGGTGTCGTGGACAAAGGCCGCGTCATCCCCCACAAGATAAGTGACGGAACCCAGCGTATGCCCGGGCGACAGCATCACCTGCACCTCCAGCTCACCTATCCTGAAACTGTCGCCGTCGGCGAACAGCCGGCTGAAATCGCGGTCGGGATCGAATGCGTCGGGCAGGTTGTAGAGCCGCGTCCAGAGCTCGGCGATCTCTCGCACCTTTTCACCGATGGCGTTGGGTGCTCCGGTCTGCTCAGCCAGCCAGTGCGAGGCCATGAGGTGATCGGCATGGGGGTGCGTGTCCAGCACCCATTCGACCTCGAGCCCCTCATTACGCACGTAATCCAGCACCTCCTGCGCGCTTTCGGTGCTGGTGCGGGCATGGGCCGGGTCAAAATCGAGCACAACGTCGATCAGCGCGGCCTTTTTGGTGGCCGGGTCGGTCACGACATACTGAACGCTACCGGTAGCAGAGTCATGAAACCCCGTTACCTGCGGCGAGTTTGGTCCTTTCGAGAGACTGCTACGTCGGTACATGTCTGGAGCTCCTTTCGGGTTTGTATTCAGATAATCAGATATTTCCCGCTGCCAAGTCCTGCGGGCGAAATCCCGCGTGTGTCCGTTCATGAACTGCCCTTTGCTCTCTGGCAGAATCGGTCAAGGACATGCTAGGTATGGTAGAATGAACAGTCCGAACCCCAATATAAGCGCCGATCGCCCCCGCATCCGCCAACTGGATGAGGGCGCAATCAACCGCATCGCCGCCGGCGAGGTGGTCGAACGTCCCGCCGCCGCGGTCAAGGAACTGGTGGAAAACGCGCTCGATGCCGGGGCAAAGCGGATCGAGGTCGCCCAGGCCGACGGCGGCAAGACCCTGATCCGGGTCAGCGATGATGGCTGCGGCATGACCCCCGATGACCTGCCGCTGGCGCTGGCGCGGCACGCAACGTCCAAGATTGACGGCTCAGACCTGCTCGACATCCACAGCTTCGGCTTTCGCGGAGAGGCCCTGCCCAGCCTCGGCGCGGTGGGGCGGCTGACGATCACGTCGCGCGCGGGCGGTTTCGACGCCGCCGAAATAACGGTTAATGGCGGGCGGATCAGCGGCCCGCGCCCGGCGGCGTTAAGCGCGGGTACCGTCGTCACCCTGCGCGACATCTTTCACGCCACGCCCGCGCGGCTGAAATTCCTGCGCACCGACCGGGCCGAGGCACAGGCCATCGCCGACACGGTCAAACGGCTGGCAATGGCGGCGCCGAGTGTCAGCTTTGTCCTGCGCGACCTGTCTGGCGGGGGCGAGGGACGCATTGTACTGCGCGCCGATGCCGAAACCGGCGACCTGTTCACTGCGCTCGGCGGGCGACTGGCCCAGATCATGGGCCGCGATTTCGCCGACAACGCCCTGCCTGTCGACGCCACGCGCGAGGGGCTGCGCATGACCGGCTTTGCCGCGCTGCCGACCTATTCGCGCGGTGCCGCGGTGGCGCAATACCTGTTCGTCAATGGCCGCCCGGTGCGCGACCGGATGCTGACGGGCGCGCTGCGCGCCGCCTATCACGACCTGCTGTCGCGCGACCGCCACCCGGCGGCGGCGATCTTTATCGACTGCGACCCGCGGCTGGTGGATGTCAACGTGCACCCGGCCAAGACCGAGGTGCGATTCCGCGACCCCGGCCTGGCGCGCGGGCTGATCGTCTCTGGCCTGCGGCATGCGCTGGCCGAGGCCGGGCATCGCGCCTCCTCAACCGTCGGGGGCGCGACGCTGGGCGCCTTTCGCCCCGAACCGGCCGGCGCGCGCGTCTACCAGATGGACCGCCCCAGCCCCCGCGCCCTACGCGCGGCATATTCGGCCCAGGCCCCCGGTTTTGCCGAACTCCAGTCGGCCTATAGCGGCCGGGTCGAAACGGGCGAGGTCAGCGCACCGGCACCGGATATGCCTGACGCACCGCCCCAGCAGGATCATCCGCTGGGTGCAGCCCGCGCGCAGCTGCACGAAAACTACATCGTCGCCCAGACAACCGACGGCATGGTCATCGTCGATCAGCACGCCGCTCATGAACGGTTGGTCTATGAGCGGCTCAAGCGGCAACTGGATGAAACCGGGGTCAAGGCGCAGGCGTTGCTCATCCCCGAGATTGTCGAGCTGTCCGCCAACGACGCCGCCCGCCTGCTGGACGTGGCCGACGACCTGGCGCGCCTCGGGCTGACGATCGAACCCTTCGGCCCCGGCGCAGTTGCGGTGCGGGAAACACCTGCGGTGCTGGGCCCCTGCGACGCCACCGCACTGGTGCGCGACATCTTGGACGAGCTCAGCGATACCGGCGACAGCCTGGCCCTGCGGGCGCGCATCGACGCGGTGCTGTCGCGCATGGCCTGTCACGGATCGGTCCGCTCGGGCCGCCGGATGAGCGCCGAAGAGATGAACGCCCTTCTGCGCGAAATCGAGGCGACACCCCATTCCGGCCAGTGCAACCACGGCCGACCGACCTATGTCGAGCTGAAGCTTTCCGACATCGAAAGGCTGTTCGGGCGGACATGATCACCATCGGCGACAATACCTATGCCCTGAATGACCCCATCGTCATCGCGGCGCTTGTGGGTGGCGCAGCGTTGCTGCTGGTGCTGGTGCTGCTGATGTCGATGGTGCGGGCCGCCAACCGCTCGGCCCGGCTGACCGAACCGCTGATCCGCCAGATCGGTGACCTTGGCCAGCGGGTACAGGCCCTGGGTGACGGTCAGCACCAGTTGGCCGGCGGGCTGACCCATGTGTCGGACGCCCAGGCCAAGGCGCAGACCGGCATGCTGCGGCTGATGGAGGAGCGGCTGGCGCAGATGCAGGAACAGATGAACCAGAACCTGTCCGGCTCTTCCCGGCGCACAGCCCAATCGCTGGGCGAGTTGCAGGAACGGCTGAAGGTCATCGACAAGGCGCAGGAAAACATCACCCGGCTGTCGGGCGACGTTCTCAGCCTGCAAGACATCCTGTCGAACAAGCAGACGCGCGGTGCCTTTGGCGAGATACAGCTCAACGATATCGTGTCCAAGGCACTGCCATCGGACAGCTATTCGCTACAACATACGCTATCGAATGGAAAACGCGCCGACTGCCTGATCCACCTGCCCAACCCGCCGGGGCCTATCTGCATCGACAGCAAGTTCCCGCTGGAGCCTTACGAAGCGCTGAGAAACGCCACCGACGACCGCCAGGTGCAAGAGGCCGCCCGCCTGCTGCGTCAATCGGTCAAGAAGCATATCCGCGACATAGCAGAGCGCTATATCATCGAGGGTGAAACCGCCGATGGCGCGCTGATGTTCCTGCCGTCAGAGGCGGTCTATGCTGAACTGCACGCCAATTTCCCCGACCTCGTGCGCGAGGGTTTTGCCGCCCGCGTCTGGATCGTCTCGCCCACCACCTGCATGGCGACGCTGAATACCATGCGTGCGATTCTGAAAGATGCCAGGATGCGCGAACAGGCCGGCGCGATACGGCGCGAACTTGGCCTCTTGTTCGCGGATGTCGACCGGCTGGGCAACCGGGTCGAAAACCTCGACCGGCATTTTCACCAGGCGGCCAAGGACATATCCGAGATCAAGATTTCCGCCGACAAGGCCGGGCGTCGGGCGCGCCGGCTGGACAATTTCGATTTCGAGGAACTGGCGCCCGAAACCGAGCCGGCCATCGTCAAGCTGACCGATCCCGAGGGCTGACGGGCGCAGGCGCTATGCCCGGCAGTGGCGCGCGATTTCCCGATCCAACAGGCCGGTTTCCACCAGCTGGCAGCGGTTGCGCGCCTCGTAGTAATAGCCGCGCGCATACCACATCACTGCCTCGTCCATGTCGCCATCCGACACCAGCCAAGCCCCGCGCAGGTATTTCACCCCCCAGTTCAGGTTGGTCTCGGCGTCCAGCAGGTCCTCTGCCGGGCCCTGAAAGCCGATACCGCGGGCGGTGGCGGGCAGGATCTGCATCATTCCGTAATAGGGGCCATTGCGCGCCTTGGGGCGGTAATCGCTTTCGCGCTGCACCACCTTGTGCACCAGGGCGCGCGGCACCTCGTAGCGGTCTGCCGTTTCGTTGATCAACTGGCGTATCTCGGGGGTCTCGCCGGGGTAAAGCGTCATCGCGCGGGTCGAAATCTCGGCTTCGCGGGGGGCCGTGCCACAGGCGGCCAGGGTGCCAAGCCCCACGACCAGTGCAATTTGTCTGATGATCACCGATCACGGTCTCCGTTCAATGTGGACCGCGCAATTGGAAACGAAAACCGACTCGCGGACAAGGTCACATCCGATCCGCGCCGGTTTCCGGCGGCTTTCCGCACGCGCCGCTATGATCTACATCGTCTCCAGGCAGTGCCGGCGGAACGCGCGTTTGAGCAGGTCGAGTTCTTCGCGCAGCAACGTTACCTCGGCACGGATGTCATAGGCCAGCGCATCGCCCGACATCAGCGCAAAATCCCCGATCCTGTCGCCGGTGGCTTTGTCGGTTATGACAAAGGTCTGCACCCCGTCGGCAATCACATGCGTCGGGATCGGCACCCGCAGCACCCACAGCTTTTCCTGCGACCGGGCGATCACTTCGACATCCTCCAGCGGTTCCTGCAGGTGGGTGACTTCGATTTCGGGCGTCCCGGTGCCGCCGCTTTCACGCGTCAGCACCCCTTCCCACACGCCTTCGAACAGCCGTGTCTTGGTCAGTGTCAGGTCGCTCATCGCTTCCTCCGTCAAAACTCGGTCAGAACTCGGCGCGCGGCCGGCGGCTCAGCGTCAGGTCGCGCACGGTCACCTGGCTCATCTGCGGGTTCTCAAAGATCAGGTCAATCCAGGCCCGCTCAACCCGCTTTTCGTTCAGCCGCGAATAGGCCAGGTCGAATTCGACCATAACCGCATCCTCGCCCAGCGGCAGTTCGCGCACGATCTGCTCCGTATTGGGGCCGTGGCGGATATTGAGCCGCACGAAAATCTCCAGCGGTTTTTCCAGCTCGACTATGGTGTCGACCCGGATCAGGTGCGACCGCTTCAGCCCCTCGACCGCCGCGTCTGGCAGATCCAGCGCCAGCGACAGGAACGAGCCGTCGAAATTGAACACGTCCATGCGCAGCCCGAACGGCGCCAGGTCGGATTCGCGCAGGTTGCGCACCTGCCTGAGCGTCAGCTCTGAATGTCTGCAATCGTGAAACAATACGATTTCATCGCCCAGGCGCGTATTGCTTACCGCCGACGACATGCCCGGCGCCGGCAACGGGTTGCGCCAAAGGCTGGGCCGCCAGGCCCAATCCGTGCCGTGCGGTTTAGAAAACACCGCCGACCCGATCACCGGCAGGGCCAGCCGATAGTCGGCATAGGCGATCAGTTCGTTCAGCTCGTGCCTGAGCTTGCGCGCCTGCGCACGTTCACGCCGCAGCCGTTGCAGCGAAAACGACGGTGCCTGCCGCGCCGCCCGCCGCCAACGCCTGAGCGCGCGACGCTGCACAGCCCAATCAAGCATCGAGCCTTTCATTGCCGCCGTCCCGGTTTCACTGTTCTGGCCCCGCTCCCGCCTGCCTGGGTTAAGCCCTTCATATCATTATTCTGATTCGGGAAACAATCCACCCAAATCCGCGCATGGCCGGCCCGTCCATCTATCCACCCGCCGGACGGTCAGGGCTGGCGCGGCGGATACTGCGCGCCAGTTCGGTCAGCAGCCGCCGGCCATCGCCGCCAGCCATCGCCCCGCCCTTTTGCGCATAAAGCGCCAGCCCGACAAGATTGCCGTTTACAACCATACCCCCGCGCCAGTGACGTGCATCGCCCCCCGGCAGCACCCCGTCGCCGCCGCTGGCGAAATGCACCAGCGACAGGTCGGCATCCTCATGCGCGGCCAATACCTGGGCCGGGGCCATCAGGGCGGCGATCTCGGTGGCGCCGGGGCGCTGCACCTCTGGCCCACCGGACACGACCGAAACCGTCATCAGCACAGGTTCGACCTGCTGCCCGCGCACGCCGCTCAGCGACTCGCAACTGGCCAGCAGGGCAAAGCCGCTTGTATCTCTGTGCCGCAGGCTGCGGCGATCGACACAATAGCCTTCGGGGCCGCGCACGACGACATCGCCCCCCAACAGGCTGGCCTTGCGCAACACGTCGCGGGCGACCTGTGTCTTTTCGTTGCCGGAGGCAAGAAAGCTGAGCGCACCGGTATCGGGCCCGAAACAGCCCATCAGCGGCAACGGCAGCCCCCCCAGCAGCAAGAGCCGGGCGGCGCGCGCCGCCCGGACAATGGACATCTCAGATATCCATGTAAACATGCCGTTCGGCCTTGGCGCCGGGATGGGTCACCGCGCCCTTGTAGGTCTCGCCGACCAGTTGGGCGTATTTCCACACCGCACCGCTGCCATAGGTGGTTTCACGCGGGCCGGGCCACGCGGCGCGGCGGCGTTCCAGTTCCTCGTCGCTCAGATCGACCGAGAGTTCACCCTTGATGGCGTCGATGGTGATCTTGTCGCCGTTCTGCAACAGCGCAATGGGGCCACCACGCGCGGCCTCGGGGCCGACATGGCCGACGCAGAATCCCCGTGTCGCGCCCGAAAACCGGCCATCGGTGATCAGCGCGACCTTCTTGCCCATGCCCTGACCGGACAGGGCGGCGGTGGTCGCCAGCATCTCGCGCATGCCGGGGCCGCCGGCCGGGCCCTCGTTGCGGATGACGATCACCTCGCCTTCCTTGTACTCGCGCTTCTTGACGGCGTCGAAGGCATCCTCTTCGCATTCGAACACCCGCGCCGGGCCGGTGAACACCTGGTTTTCCGCGTCGATGCCGGCGACCTTCACGATCGCCCCTTCCGGCGCCACGTTACCCTTGAGCCCGACGACGCCGCCGGTCTTGGTCAGCGGCTTGTCGATGGGGTGAATCACCCGGCCGTCGGCCTTGCGCTTGATCATGTCCAGCTCTTCGCCGATGGAAAGGCCGCTGGCGGTCATGCAATCCTCGTGGATCAGTCCGGCCTTGCGCAGTTCCTTCATCACCACCGGAATACCGCCCGCCTCGTAGAGGTCCAGTGCGACGAACTGCCCGCCTGGCTTGAGATCGACGAAATAGGGGGTGTCGCGGAATATCTCGCAGACATCCTCGAGAAAGAACTCGATCCCCGCTTCGTGGGCAATCGCCGGCAGGTGCAGCCCGGCATTGGTCGACCCGCCGGTGCAGGCCACGACGCGCGCGGCGTTCTCAAGGCTTTTGCGGGTGACGATATCGCGGGCGCGGATGTTCTTTTCCAACAGGTTCATCACCGCCTTGCCGCTTTCCTCGCCATAATGGTCGCGCGACTCGTAAGGCGCCGGCGCGCCCGAGCTGTTCATCAGCGCCAGCCCGATCGCCTCGGACACGCAGGCCATGGTGTTGGCGGTGAACTGGCCGCCACACGCCCCGGCCGAGGGGCAGGCCGCCCGTTCCAGCACGTCAAGCGCGGCCTCGCTCAGGCTGCCATTCTGGTGCCGGCCGACCGCCTCGAACATGTCCTGCACGGTCAGGTCGCGCCCGACGAAATCTTCGGGAACGCCCTCGACCGCCGGCGCCCGGCCGGGCAGGATCGACCCGCCATAGATGAACACCGACGGGACATTAAGCCGCACCATCGCCATCATCATGCCCGGCAGCGATTTGTCGCAGCCCGCCAGCCCGACCAGCGCGTCATAGCAGTGCCCGCGCATCGTCAGCTCGACGGTATCGGTAATCGCCTCGCGCGAGGGCAGCGACGAACGCATCCCCTCGTGCCCCATGGCGATGCCGTCGGTCACGGTGATGGTGGTGAATTCGCGCGGGGTGCCGCTGGCCTCGCTCACCCCCTTCTTGACCGACTGCGCCTGCCGCGACAGCGCGATATTGCAGGGCGCGGCCTCGTTCCAGCAGGTGGCGACACCGACCAGCGGCTGGTGGATCTCCTGCTCGGTCATGCCCATGGCGTAGTAATATGACCGGTGCGGCGCCCGCGCGGGGCCTTCGGTCACATAACGGCTTGGCAGATTCTTCTTGTCGAACTCGGTCATCGGGGCCTCTCGAATTTTGTCGCATCCGGTCTAGGCCACCACCGGCGGCTGGGCAAGACGGTTATGGTGCGCCCCGCACCGCCGCCGGCCATGAACACCACCGGCTTCACGCCTTCGGCGGGGGTATTTGACCAGAAAGAAGCAGGCGGTCCCTGGTTTCTTCCTGGTGCAATACACACCAGCGGGGGCAGCGCCCCCTGGCGCGACAGGCATTGCCCGGGGCCACGACAGGCCATAGGTTGCGCGGATGCGTTACACTGCCTTCGACACCCTGGTTGCCCCGGCGCGCCCCTCGTCACACCCGCTGCGCCTGCTGGCGGGGCTGGGCCTGATGGTGGCGATCTTCTTTTCGATGGCCTTTCTCTATGTCTGGCTGGCGGTGCCGTTCGCCGGCATCGGCGGCACCGGATTGGCCCCGGGCCAGACACCGGCCGGCGTTCTGGTCATGCTGTTCCAGTTCGCGCTGCTAATCGTCGCACTTTGGGCGGCGCTGCGGCTGGTGCACAAGCGCGGGCTTGTCAGCCTGCTGGGTCCGCCTGCCCGCGCCGCGCGGCATTTCCTGCGCTGCGCCGCCTTTCTGCTGCCGCTCTACCTGCTGGTCTTCATCCTGCCCATGCCCGAGGATTATACCCCGCAACCGAACCTGGACCCCGGTGTCTGGCTGCGGTGGCTGCCGCTGGCCGTGATGGCGGTGATGGTTCAGATCGCGGCCGAGGAACTGACCTTTCGCGGCTACCTGCAAAGCCAGCTGGCCGCGCGCTTTGCCCATCCCGCGGTCTGGATCGGCCTGCCGTCATTGCTGTTCGGGTTGATGCACTACGCCCCGGGGATGGCCGGAGACAATACCTGGGTGATCGTGCTCTGGGCTGCGCTGTTCGGTACCGCGGCGGCCGATCTGACGGCGCGCGCGGGCACACTTGGCCCGGCGATCGCGCTGCATTTCCTCAACAACGTCTTTGCCATCCTGATCACCGCGCCCACGGGCAACATGGACGGGCTGGCGCTTTATACCGTGCCGCTCGACCTGTCGGCGCCGGGCATCGTCTGGTATGTCCTGCCGGTCGAGGCGGGGTTTGTCCTGTGCGCCTGGCTTGCCGCGCGATTGGCCTTGCGCGCCTGATTGCATTTCCCGCGCCCAGCGCCTATTTCGGGGCGGCAAAGGGAAACGGAAACGGTCGGCATGAACTGGATCACCAACTACGTGCGCCCGCGGATCAACTCGATCTTCTCGCGCAGGGAAATCCCCGAAAACCTCTGGTCCAAATGCGACGGCTGCGGCACGATGCTGTTTCACCGTGAGCTCACGGACAACCTGAACGTCTGCACCAATTGCGGCCACCACATGCCGATCAGCCCGAGGGCGCGTTTCACCGCGCTGTTCGATGGCGGCATCTTTGCCGAGGTCGAGGTGCCCCAGCCCACCGCCGACCCGCTGCATTTCCGCGACCAGAAAAAATACCCCGACCGCATGCGCGCCGCGCTAAAAGCCACCGGCGAGCGCGAGGCGATGCTGGTCGCCACCGGCGAGATCGGGCGCACGCCGATCGTCGCGGCGGCGCAGGATTTCTCGTTCATGGGCGGATCGATGGGGATGTATGTCGGCAACGCCATCATCGCCGCCGCCGAAACGGCGGTTACGCTCAAGCGCCCGCTGATCCTGTTTTCCGCCGCCGGCGGCGCCCGCATGCAGGAGGGCATTCTCAGCCTGATGCAGATGCCGCGCACCACCGTCGCCGTGCAGATGCTGCGCGAGGCGGGCCTGCCCTATATCGTGGTGCTGACCCATCCCACCACCGGGGGCGTCACGGCCTCTTACGCGATGCTGGGCGACATACACATCGCCGAGCCGGGCGCGCTGATCTGTTTCGCCGGGCCGCGGGTGATCGAACAGACCATCCGCGAAAAGCTGCCCGAGGGCTTTCAGCGGGCCGAGTATCTGCTCGATCATGGCATGCTTGACCGGGTCACGCGGCGCACCGACCAGCGCGAGGAGTTGATCACCATCACCCGCATGCTGCTGGGCCAGCCGCCGGCCATTCGCGGCGATCTGCCCGCGCCCGAGGCCGAGACCGCCGAAAAGGGCAAGGAGACCGCCAAACCCAAGCCGGACAACCCCGAAAAGCCGACCGCCAAAAAATCCGCCGGGAAATGACCGCCCCCACATCGGATGTCATCCTGCAACGGATGATGTCGCTGCACCCCAAGATCATCGACCTCACGCTCGACCGGGTCTGGCGCCTGCTGGACCGCCTGGGAAACCCGCAAGAGGCGCTGCCGCCAGTGATCCACATCGCGGGCACCAACGGCAAAGGATCGACCCTGGCGATGATCCGCGCCGGGCTGGAGGGCGCGGGCCAGCGTGTGCATGCCTATACCTCGCCCCATCTCGCGCGGTTTCACGAACGCATCTACCTGGCCGGCGCGCTGATTTCCGAACCCGACCTGACGGAGGTGCTGGATGAATGCGAGGCCGCCAATGATGGCGAGCCGATCACCTATTTCGAGATCACCACCTGCGCCGCGCTGCTGGCGATGTCGCGGGTGCCGGCCGATTACACCCTGCTCGAGGTCGGTCTGGGCGGGCGGCTGGACGCCACCAACGTGATCGCACGGCCCGCGCTGACCATCCTCACCCCGATATCGCTGGATCACGAATCCTATCTTGGCGACACGCTGGCAAAGATCGCCGCGGAAAAGGCCGGCATCCTGAAACGCGGCGTTCCCTGCGTTGTCGGCCCGCAGCAGGACGAGGCGCTGGAGGTGATCGAGGCGACCGCGCGGCGCATCGGCAGCCCGCTGCTAAAACACGGCCAGCACTGGCACGCATTCGAGGAACGCGGGCGGCTGGTCTGCCAGGACGAGGCCGGGTTATGCGACCTGCCACTGCCCAACCTGCCCGGCGCGCACCAGTACGAAAACGCCGGCGCCGCCATCGCCGCGCTGCGTCACCTGGGCCAGGGCGAGGTGGCTTGGGAGGCCGCTGTCACACAGGCGCGCTGGCCCGCGCGGATGCAGCGGCTGCGCACCGGCCCGCTGGTCGAGGCCGCACCGGGGGCCGAGCTGTGGCTGGACGGCGGCCACAACCCCGCCGCCGGGGCCGCGGTGGCGCGCCATCTGGCCAGCCTGCCGGAACGGCCCACACACCTGGTCTGCGGGATGATGAACACCAAGGACGTGGGCGGATACATGCGCCCGCTGGCAGGCCACGCCGCCAGCCTGACGGCGGTATCGATCCCCGATGAGCCCAACACGCTGGAGGCCGAAGCAACCGCCGCCGCCGCCCGCGCCGCCGGCATGCGCGCACAGACCGCCGACAGCGCGCTGGTGGCCGTGCGTGCCATCGCGGCGGCAGAGCCGACGGCGCGCATCCTGATCTGCGGCTCGCTCTACCTGGCGGGCACGATCCTGCGCGAGAACGGCTAGGCCGAGACCAGCAGCGCCATCCCCGCCAGAATCACGACGGCCCAGACCAGCCGCTGCCTGAGCCGCCCCTCGTTGAGCAGCAGGCTTCCGGCAAGAACGCCCAGAAGAACGCTGCTCTCGCGCAGGGGGGCGACATAGGCGACCGGTGTGAAGGTGAGCGCATAAAGCACCAGGATATAGGCCAGCGGGCTCAGCACCGCGATGGCCAGCACGCCGCCCTTGTGGTTGCGCCAGTGACTGCCCATGGCCGTGCGGGCGCGATAGGCGGCCGGCGCCAGGATCACCAGCCGTCCGACATTCGACGCATAATCAAGCAGCAGCGGCGGAACCAGAAGAACCGAGACGGCATAAGCGTCCCACACGGTATAGCTGCCGATCAGCGTGCCGGCCCCCAGCCCGAAGGCAAGCGACACGCCAAGCTGACGCACCCCCGACCGCGGCCCGCCGGTCAGCATCAGCACGCCGAGGACGATGACCAGCGCGCCGCCGGCCATCTGCAAACTCAGGCGTTCGCCCAGAACCATCACCGCGAACGATGTCGACAGGAGCGGACCGGTGGCGCGCGCGACAGGATAGACAAGCGAGAGATCGCCGCCCCGATAGCCCGCCTGCAGCAGCAGGAAATAGCCCAGATGCAGCGCCGTGCTGCCGGCAAGAAAGAGATATGACCACGGGCCGAATTCAGGCTGCTGCACCACCACGACCCAGACTGCCAGCGGCAGATAGATCAGCACCGTGAAAAGCGAAAAGAGCCAGATCAGCTCGGCCCCGCCATTGATCCGCTTGACGAAGAAATTCCATGTGGCGTGACAGAACGCAGCAGCAAGGACGAGGGCGAAGCCGGCTAACGACATTTCGGTCTCCGAGGCGGGTACGGGGGCCGGATGCAAAGCAGGCCCGACCAATGCTTAGGGGCTTTCACCGGGGGCCGCAATCTGCGCATGCCGGGCGCGGGGCTGCGCGCCCTACCCGGCCTCGTCCAGCAACGCCCTCAGCCCGGTGCGGTAGTCGGGGTAAAGCAGTTTCACCCCCAGTTCCTCGCACATGCGGCGGTTCGAGACCTTCTTGGATTCGGCGTAAAAGCTGCGCGCCATCGGGCTCATCACCGCGTCGTCAAAGGGCTCTTCGGGGGGGATCGGTACGCCCAGCAGTTCAGCCGCGTAGGCGATCACGTCCTGCGGCGGGGCGGGATCGTTGTCGCAGACATTATAGGCTGCGCCCGGATCAGGCCGGTCGATCGAGGCGGCGAGCACCTGCGCGATGTCCGCCACGTGGATGCGGCTGAACACCTGGCCCGGCTTGACGATGCGCCGCGCCGTGCCCTGGCGCACTTTTTCGAACGGGCCGCGCCCGGGGCCATAGATGCCAGCCAGCCGAAAGATGTGCAGCGGCAGACCCTCGATCGCGCGCCATTGGTCCTCGGCCATAACCCGCAGGCGTCCGCGCCGCGTGGCCGGCGTCAGCGGCGTCGTTTCGTCGACCCAAGCGCCGGAGTGATCGCCATAAACCCCGGTCGTCGACAGGTACCCGGCCCAGTCAAGCCGTGGCGCCAGTTCCCGGATCTGCGCACCGAGTCGCGCCAGGACCGGGTCGCCGCCCTCGTCCGGGCCGGCGGAGATCAGGATATGGGTGGCGGTCTCGAACGCCTCGGTCATGTCGCCATCGGGCCAGAGCACGGGGGTCACCCCTTCGGCCTCGAACGCGGCGGCCTTTTCAGGCTTGCGGGTGGTTCCCCAGACCGTCCAGCCACGCGCGACAAGGTGCGGTGCCAGCGCCCGCGCACAATAGCCGTGCCCAAAGGAAATCAGTACCTTGCCCATGCGCGCGGTCTTAATCCAGCGCTGCGCGTTCGTCCATGCTCAGCGGGCGCGAAGGCACCCAAGCATAGCCGTCTTCGCACAGGATATATGCCTTTCGCAGGCCATGTGGCCTGTTCCTGGCGGCCTGCACCAGCATGTTCAGCCCGAGCCCGCGCAGCGAGGCACCAAAATCCACCGGCGTGACCGTCTCGAAATCCATTCCGGCGCCCTCTGTTTTCCGCCAGCTGCAGGCACAGGTTGATCCCGCTATCGCCTCATGTCAACGTGACCCAAGTCAATCGAGGAATGAGCCACATCATGGTGTCCGCCGACCCGTATGGCGGGGTGAAAACCCCCGACCTGCCAGCCGCGCAAGACTTTACCGACGCGCAGCGCGCGGTCGACCGGCTGATCGCGCTCTATGATGGCGCGGCGGGGTTTTTGCGCGCCGAGTTCGCCAATGCCCTGACCCGGGGCGCGCCGCCCTGCCGGGTGCGCGCCTTCTATCCCGAAATCCGCCTGACCACGACCAGCTATGGCAAGATCGACAGCCGGCTCAGCTTTGGTCATGTGGCCGGGCCCGGCACCTATGCCACTACCGTCACCCGGCCGCAGCTCTTTCGTCACTACCTGCGCCAGCAGATCGAGCTGGTGATGGCTAATCACGGTGTTCCGGTCACCATCGGGCCGTCCGATACGCCGATCCCGGTGCATTTCGCGGTCACGGACGACCCCGGCCTGAATGTTCCGCACGAAGGCGCTGCCGGGTTCACCCTGCGCGACGTCTTTGACGTGCCGGACCTGACCACGACCAATGACGACATCGTCAACGGCACGTTTCAGCCCGGCCCCGACGGCACCATGCCGCTGGCCCCCTTTACGGCGCAGCGGGTGGATTACTCGCTGGCGCGGCTGGCGCATTACACCGCCACCGCACCCGGGCATTTTCAGAACCACGTCCTGTTCACCAACTACCAGTTCTATGTCTCCGAGTTCGAAGCCTTCGCCCGTCGGATGCTGGCCTCGCCCGAAACGGGGTATGAGAGCTTTGTCGGCCCTGGCGACGTCACCATCACCGACCCCGATGTGCCGATGGACATCCCCGCCAAGCTGCCGCAGATGCCCAGCTTTCATCTCACCCGTGCAGGCGGCAGCGGCATCAGCCTGGTCAATATCGGCATCGGCCCCTCGAACGCCAAGACCGCGACCGACCACATTGCCGTGCTGCGCCCGCATGCCTGGATCATGCTGGGCCACTGTGCCGGGCTGCGCAGTTCGCAGTCGCTGGGCGATTTCGTGCTGGCGCATGCCTATCTGCGCGAGGATCGCGTGCTTGACGCCGACCTGCCGGCCTGGGTGCCCATCCCGGCGCTGGCGGAAATCCAGATCGCCCTGCAAGAGGCGGTCGCGGCCGAAACCCAGCTGGAGGGGTACGATCTGAAACGGATCATGCGCACCGGCACGGTGGCCAGTTTCGACAACCGCAACTGGGAGCTGCGCGACCATTCCGGCCCCGTTCACCGCCTCAGCCTGTCACGCGCCATCGCGCTGGACATGGAAAGCGCGACTGTCGCCGCCAACGGCTTTCGCTTTCGCGTTCCCTATGGCACACTTTTGTGCGTGTCCGACAAGCCCCTGCACGGCGAATTGAAGTTGCCCGGCATGGCCAGCGAGTTCTACAAGACTCAGGTCTCACGCCACCTGATGATCGGGCTGCGCGCGATGGAAAGCCTGCGTGAGATGCCGCTGGAGCGCATTCACAGCCGCAAATTGCGCAGTTTCGAGGAAACCGCCTTTCTGTGAGGCTCCCGGATTGCTGGTCGGTTGTGGGAAAGTCGAGTCTTTAGAATCACTTAGAAAGTGTTGCATAACCCTATGATTCTGCTATATTTTCCCTATGGATACAGCATACAACCTCAACGGCGGGTACAAGCCAACTCTTAAACGGTTCGCGGACTTGGACGGGCCAGATTTTTATCCAACACCAAAATGGGCGACCTATGCGCTTATCGACAACGAAACCTTTGATGGCGACATTTGGGAATGCGCCTGCGGGAACGGCGCAATGTCAGAAGTGCTTAGGAACGGTTCGAAGAGTGTATTTAGTTCTGATCTATATGATCGGGGGTATGGGGAGACCGGTATCGACTTCTTGACCTCTGACCGGACGGCTACAAACATTGTCACGAACCCTCCGTATAACTCTGCAGAGGGGTTTGTCCGGTCAGGACTCGAGAAAGCAGATAAGAAATTTGCTCTACTTCTCAGGCTGGCATTTCTTGAGGGAGCCAAACGCCAGCGGACAATTTTCTCAACTTCCCCCCCGTCACGGGTGTGGGTTTTCAGCGAACGGATAACTTTCTATCCGGCAAATGCGCATCGTAAGGGGTCCGGCACGACAGCATACGCATGGTTTGTGTGGGACAAGGAAGCACCTAGTTCAACGGAGCTTCGCTGGTTTGAACCAGGATACAAGGCTTTATATACTTAGTCTGCGATTCCTATCCGTTTGCGTCCTTGATTAGTGATACGGTATCCGACACGTGGGATGTGTTCCAGCCACCCTTCGTATATAGCATTACCCTCAGCCTCATGGTGAGATTTGATATTTCGGACAATCTGATGCCACATCGGTTCGCCGTTCCGAGTAGTTGAAGGGATGAAGTCATCATCAGTCAATCCCACACAATTCGGAATTTCAGCGTACAGCCGTCGAAAACTTGCTACGCCGTTGCTTTGTTGGGCTGCAATCCTCATCACCCCAATTGCGATATCTCTTTCACTTGTAGTGGCCACTTGTTGCTCCTCCATAAGATGTATGTGCAGAATGTCTCTGTCACGAGTTCCACGCAAGCCTATTTAGCCAGCGCCTGCCAACATCAGGAGCGATCACGTACCTATCAAAGATCATGATTCTGCATTTCCCTGCCGGCTGGCATGGAATCGTGCCGGTTTTCCTGTTTCAGTTACACGAAAACACCACAAAATCAGTGAAAATCCCTTCGTTTCCTACACTATTCGTTGTGTTCACAAGCAAGATACAGTTAAATCCCGCCATGAGGCCCCAAGGAACGGGCAGTTGAAGGAGACCAGAAATGGCAAAACCGATGACGAAAACCCAGCTTGTCGCGGCCCTGGCCGACGAAATGGGTAGCGACAAGAAATCTGCCAGCGCGGCGCTCGACGCAGTGGTCAACGTGATCACCCGCGAAGTTTCGGGCGGCGGCGCGGTCACCCTGCCCGGCGTGGGCAAGATCTATTGCCGCGAACGTCCCGAGCGGATGGTGCGCAACCCCGCCACCGGCGATCAGATCCACAAGCCGGCCGACAAGGTGGTCAAGATGACCATCGCCAAAGCGCTGAAAGACAGCGTCAACGGCTGATCTTGCAATCCAGTAGCAATTCCGAAAGGGTCGCCCCGAATGGGGCGGCCCTTTCCCTTTTTTCGGAGGCATCGGACAGGCATGGATATTCGCGCGATCCTGATGGGGCTGGCATTCGCGGTCATGTGGTCGTCGGCCTTTACCTCGGCGCGGATGATCGTCGCCGCGGCGCCGCCGATCTCGGCGCTGGCGCTGAGATTCCTGATTTCAGGGCTTCTGGGGGTGCTGATCGCCTGGATGCTGGGGCAGAGCTGGCGACTGACCCGTGCCCAGTGGCGCGCCACCATCCTGTTCGGCATCTGCCAGAACGCGCTTTATCTCGGGCTCAATTTCGTGGCGATGCAGACGGTCGAGGCGTCATTGGCGGCCATCATCGCATCGACCATGCCGCTGCTGGTGGGGCTTGCCAGCTGGGCCATGCTTGGCGAACGTATCGGGGCGCTGGGTCTTGGCGGGCTGATCGCGGGGGTGATCGGGGTCGCCATCATCATGGGCACCCGGCTGCAGGGCGGGGCCGACATGTTCGGCGTCACGCTTTGCGTGATCGGGGTCGTCGCGCTGACCTTTGCCACGCTGGCGGTGCGCGGCGCCACATCCGGCGGGAACTTCCTGATGGTGGTGGGGCTGCAGATGCTGATCGGCAGCGCCATCCTGAGCGTGATCGGCGCCACCACCGAAACGCTTGAAATAGCCTGGTCATGGCAACTGGTGGCGGCATTCGCCTATACCACGCTGATACCCGGGCTGGCAGCGACGCTGGTCTGGTTCCGTCTGGTCAACCGCATCGGGGCGATCAAGGCCGCCACATTCCACTTTCTCAACCCGTTCCTGGGGGTCGCCATCGCCGCGATGATCCTTGGTGAGCCGCTGGGCGCGTGGGACATCGTCGGCGTGCTGGTGATCACCGTCGGCATCCTGGCCGTTCAGCTGTCGCGGCAGGGGGCAGTGCGGCGGGCAATCTCCAACTGACCGCGCCCGCCCCTATCCCTTGCTTTCCGGCTGCGCCACGCCTGCGGGCAATCCGACCCATTCGCCGGCACGCTGGCCCAGCTTCTTGAACTTGGCGGAAACACCTTCGAGCCGGGCAACCCATTCGGGGTTCGGCGCCTGCCCCTCGGTCAGCTTGAAATAGGCCTGCAGCAGGCAGGCCAGTGCAAACGGTTCCAGCACCGCGGCCTTGACCGCCCAGGCGAACAGGATCGCAAAGACGAAACCACCCGCCGACCACGCCCCAGGGATGAGATAGACAACCGCCGCCGCAGGCGCCAGCATCACCAGGAACACGATGAAGGCCAACACATAGGTCACCAGCGTGATCACCGCCGCGTTCACCAGCAGCGGGCGCGCGTTCTGGCCATACAGCACCAGCGCATCGCGCGAATCCGACCACGGGTTTTCCGACTTTGTGCGGATCAGGTAGGCAAGGATCACCTCGTCGATCAGCCCCACCGCCACGCGCAGGAACGCCCGTACGACCCGCATCAACCCACCCATCGCCGGTATCGGCAACAGCGACGCCAGCCCCCCGATCAGCCCCGTGATCGCCCGGATCACCCCGCGAACAAGCTGGTCAATGCCGAACAGAACATTGGCCTGGCCAAAGCGCGCCCTGACGATTTCCTGCGCATAGGCGATCTGCGACCGCCCGCCCGGCAGTTCACGCCCGTCGAGATATTCGACCATGACCGCGATATGCCCGGCCTTGACCATGTAAAGGATATATTCGCGCAGGAAATACAGCACCGCCGCCGTCAGGCCGAACCCCGCCGCGCCACCCCAAAAAGTCGTGCCGGTGCGAAAATCCACATCCCCGAAGGCGCCTACGCCCCAGCCGATACCCGCCCCCGTGCCGGTGGCGACGACATAGGCCACGGCGATGCCGAAATAGACCAGCATGCGAAACACCAGGAACGGCGCGGTCCGGCGCATGATCGTGAAAGATGTTCCGAGCGAGTAATCGGTCATGGCTGTGTCCCTCATTGATATTTGGGTTCAACTCTGCACATCGGCGTGCAGAAATCAAAACCAATCAGGGATACTGTCCCGCTCAGCCGATCCGGCCGCGCGGCCCGTCACCCACCTGGCCGCGATGCAGCAGGAAATGATCCAGCAGGACACAGGCCACCATCGCCTCGCCTACCGGCACCGCACGGATGCCGACACAGGGGTCATGGCGGCCCTTCGTCACCACCTCTGTCGGGGTGCCGTCGATCCGGATCGACCGGCGCGGCGTCAGGATCGACGAGGTCGGCTTGACCGCAAAGCGCAGCACGATCTCCTGCCCCGTCGAAATACCGCCCAGGATGCCGCCGGCATGGTTCGATGAAAACTCCGGCCCGTCCTCACCCATGAATATCTCGTCGGCATTCGCCGTCCCGGTCAGCCGCGCCGCCGCCATGCCCTCGCCGATCTCGACGCCCTTGACGGCGTTGATCGACATCGCTGCGGCGGCCAGGTCGGTGTCGAGCTTGCCGTATACCGGCGCGCCCAGTCCCGGCGGCACCCCACGTGCGACCACCTCGACCTCGGCCCCGACCGAGTTCTTTTCCTTGCGGATGCGTTGCAGATACGTCTCCCACTGCGGCACGGCATCGGCGTCGGGCACCCAGAAATCGTTGCGCTCAACCTCGTCCCAGTCGAAACGCGCGCGGTCGATCTCCATCTCGCCCATGCGGGTCATGTATCCGCGAATTTCGAGCCCCGGCACCAGTTCGCGCAAGGCCGCGCGGGCCACCCCACCGGCGGCCACCCGCGCCGCCGTTTCGCGCGCCGAAGACCGCCCGCCGCCGCGCGGATCGCGCAGCCCGTATTTCAGGTGATAGGTGATGTCCGCATGCCCCGGACGAAAGGTCTGCGCAATGTCGCCATAGTCCTTTGACCGTTGGTCGGTGTTCTCGATCATCAGCTGTATGGGCGTGCCGGTGGTCAGCCCCTCGTAGACGCCTGACAGAATGCGCACGGCGTCAGCTTCCTGCCGCTGGGTGGTGTGGCGGCTTTGCCCCGGGCGGCGCTTGTCCAGCCATTGCTGCAGAAATTTCTCATCGACCGGTATGCCCGGCGGGCAGCCATCAACCGTTGCACCCAGCGCCGGCCCGTGGCTTTCGCCCCAAGTGGTAACGCGAAACAGATGACCGAAGGAATTGAGGCTCATGCACGCGTTCCCTTGCCTGGCCGTCCCCTGGGCCTGTTGATCCGGATCGAGAGTGCCGCTCTGCCCGCGACGGGCTTGCGGCCGCCCGGCTGGGCGCGAATGCGCCAGCCATGGGGCGGGCGGGCGCTTGGATTTCTTTAACCTGCGCCGATTTCTAGCCGGGGCAGAGGCAGGCCTCAAGCCTCCTGACCCTGATGCCGGTACGCCAAGCTGGCGCGGACGGCTTGAAACCCGCGAAAAACATGAGCCCGCGAATCACTTCCTGTTGACCGGTGTACCCTTCCCTGCCTATGATTCGCTTGAGAGTTTTACGCCTGAGAGGCCCAGAAAGCAGGCCCAAGGCGACATCGGTCAACGTGGCAGGAACGAATGAGGGGCCGAATCAACGGCCCCCTTTCTTTTGTCACGGCTGGTGTTCCGCGCTCAGTGCAGCTTGGCCTCGACTTGCGAAATCGCCTCGTCGATCAGCTTGTTGCCCTGCGTGGCGGTGATTTTCTTGGCGACCACTTCCTTGGCGGCGGCGACAGCCACGGCGATGGCGCGATCGCGGACCTCTTTCACCGCGCCGGCCTCGGCCGATGCGATCTGATCCTCGGCCGCCTTCAGGCGACGCTCGATCGAAACCTGCAGCTCTTCATTGGCCTTTTCAGCCGCCTCGGCGGCCTCCTGGCGGGCATGGGCGACGATACGGTCGGCCTGGCCCTGCACCTCTTTCTGCTTGCGCTCATAGCTCGCCAGCAGGCTCTGGGCCTCTTCCCGGATGGCGCGGGCCTCGTCCAGCTCGGACTTGATGCCCTCGGCCCGCTTGTCGAGCTGCGCCGCGACAAGGCTGGGCACCTTGAGATAGACCAGCACGCCGATGAACAGCAGGAACGAGATCAGCACCACGAAGTTGGTGTTGGCCAGCGAAAAGAACGGCCCCGAAGCGGCCAGCGCGGGGCTGGCGGCGGTCATCAGGGCGCCTGTCGCGATGAGTTTCTTCATGACGCTACCCTTTCAGCCCTGCTTCGACCGCCGAACCAACAGTCTTGGCGTCGGCGTCGATGCCCATGACGGCGACAAGTTCCAGCGCCGTGGCCTCGGCCACTTCCTTGACGCTTTCCGTCGCCGAGGCGCGGATCTCGGCAATCTTCTTTTCGCCTTCGGCGGCCCTGGCGGCAATCTCTGCGTCGGCCTTGGCGGATGCCTCGTCCAGCTCGGCCTTTATCTCGGCCTTGGTGGCGGCAATGATGTTCTGCGCCTCGGCGCGGGCGTCGGCCAGCGCCTTGTTATAGGCTTCCTCGGCCTCGGCGGCCTTGGCTTTTAGGTCTTCGGCCCGGGCCAGATCGCCGGTGATCGTGCCCTGACGGTCAGCCAAAATGGCAGCGATGCGCGGCAGAGCGATGCGCGACAGGATGAAAAAGATCACCGCCAGCGTGACGACCAGCCAGAAGATCTGGTTGCCCATCCATTCGGGGCAGAGCTGCGGCATGCCGACTGCGCCGCCCTCGGGCGTCAGGCAGGCACTTGCCGTTTGATGCGTTTCGGTCGCCATTCCGTCCTCCTTGGGGAACCTTGCGTGGATACCGGGCGGCTGCGGTTACGCCGCCACCCGGCCGTAAGGATCGTTTACCCTGGGATCAGACGGCGAACATCAGCAGAAGCGCGACGAGGAACGAGAAGATCCCCAGCGCTTCCGAGAACGCGATACCGATGAACATGGTGGCAACCTGGCCGCCGGCGGCCGAGGGGTTGCGCAGCGCGCCCGACAGGTAGTTGCCGACCACGTGGCCCACACCAACGGCGGCCCCGCCCATGCCAGTACAGGCCAGACCGGCACCGATGTATGCGCCCATTTGTACGACGTCGCCTTCCATATCGATTCTCCTTACGTTGGAATTGGCAAATAGAGTGATGTGACCCTCAGTGATGCGGATGCAGCGCGTCCTTCAGATAGACGCAGGTGAGGATCGTGAAAACATATGCCTGGATGAAGGCGACCAGCACCTCCAGCGCGTAGATCGCCGAGATCGCCACGATGCTCAGCGGGGTGACCAGGATACCCACGCCCACCGAGATGGTGATCAGCGGGGTGAAGGCCGCGAAAACCTTGATCACGGCGTGCCCGGCCATCATGTTGCCGGCAAGACGGATGGAGTGGCTGACCGGCCGCACGAAGTACGAGATCACCTCGATCAGGGCCAGGATCGGCCGCAGCGGCAGCGGTGCGGCGGAAATCCAGAACAGCCCCAGGAACCCGGCGCCGTGCTTGACAAAACCGATCACCGTGACCGCCACAAAGACCGCAACCGCCATGACCGCAGTAACCGCGATGTGGCTGGTGGTGGTAAAGGCCAGCGGCAGCAGGCCAAGGAAGTTCGACACCACGATGAACATGAACAGCGTCATGATGTAGGGGAAATAGGGCAGCGCGTCCTTGCCGGCGACATCCTCGACCATCTTGCGGATAAAGCCATAGGCCAGCTCGGCGATTGACTGCATGCGCCCCGGCACCGTCGCCCGGCCCGAACTGCTGAGCACCAGCAACCCGATGACGCACAACACGGTCAGCGCCATCCACAGGGTGACGTTGGTCACGGTAAAGGTACCGACCGGTCCGTCACCGAAAAGCGGCTTGACGATGAACTGGTCCATCGGGTGGAAAACCAGGCCACCCTCGCCGTGTTCGGCACCATGCGCTGCTTCAGTCGCCATTATCGACCCTCTTTGTCTTTCGCCCCTTTGGGCGTGTCTTCCTGCGCGGCCTCGCCGGCCTGCTGCTGGATCTCTTGCGCGCTGCGCATCATCGTCTTGATGCCCGCGGCCAGCCCCAGCAATGTAAAGAGCACCAGGAACACGGGCAGCGTGCCCATCAGGCTGTCCAGCCCGAACCCGATGCCAAAGCCGATCAGCAGACCGACTACAAGCTCTATCACCATCCGCCAGGCCAGATGTGCCTGACTGTAGTGTTCTTCCTGGTGGGGCTTGGCGGGCACGTCTTTGCCCTTAAGCCTTGCGATCCGTTCCTCCAGCTGCGTCATGCGCTCGCGATGGTCGGGATCACTCACCTCTGCCCCTCCGCAAAGTTCGCGCCTTTGCTACGGCGCGCGGGGGCCCGAGTCAAGCGCGGGGGTCGGGCGAAAAACGCCGTTCTAACCAATTGTTATAGAAACATATTTTTACACAACGAATCCGACCCGAAAGGATGCTGTGCCGGTTTTACGACCCAAGGCGGGCGCGAGCCATATTCAACCATCCGGTTGAGCGTCATCACCCCGTCATGTATCTGCCCGTTGACGCGGCGGCGCCAAGCGGGCTTAACAGGGCCATGAGCGACCCGCTGGACACTGTCTTTGCAGCCATTGCCGACCCGACCCGCCGCGCGATCCTGTCGATGCTGCTCGAAGACGACATGGCGGTCACCGACGTGGCCGAACCGTTCGAGATGTCGCTTGCGGCAATTTCCAAGCACCTTGCCATCCTCACCCGCGCCGGGCTGATCAGCCAGGAACGGCGCGGGCGCGTCAAATGGTGCAAGCTGGAGCCGGACGCACTGCGCGACGCCAGCATCTGGATGCAGAGTTTCGGTCAGTTCGAGGCGGTGAACCTGGATGCCTTCGAACGCTTCCTGGCGGCGGAACTCGGCCATGATGGCTGATCCGGTGCCGGTCATGCCCGAGCGTTTGCCGCCGCCGGTGGTCGAGCGGTTGCAGATGGCCCTCGTCATGCCGATGGAACCGGGCCCCGACTGTACCTGCGGCGTCTTTCGCGCCGATGGCGCATTCAGGCCGCTGTCGCGCACGCTGCTTTCGGGCGCGCGCCTGTCGGGCGTGCCGGAAATGGCCGAAACCCCGGTGGCCGAGGCCGTGCCCGGCCGCTGGCTGTTCGCCGGTATCGGGCGGCACCATTTCGGGCACCTGCTGGTGGAAACGCTGATCCGGCTCTGGGCCGTCGGCCCCTATCGGGACGAGCTTGACGGCATCGTCATCATCCCCAAGCACGAGATGGATTTCTCGGTCGCGCTGGCGCGGCGCTACGGGCCGTTCCTCAAGCTGCTCAGCGACGACCTGCCCATCCACATCGCCGAATACCCGACGCGGTTCGAAACCCTGCTGCTGCCCTCACCCGGTTTCGGCCCACTGGGCTGGATCGCGGGCACCGAAATCTTTCGCAGTGAAATCCGCGACCGCATCGCCCGGCACATCCGCCCCGATGGCCCGGAAAAGCTGTATATTTCGCGCTCGGCCCTGCGGCAGCACGAAAAGCGGGTCCATGACGAGGAACGGATAGAGGCGCTGCTGGCGCGCGCGGGCTATGAAATCTTTCACCCGCAGGACCACAGTATCGAGGAACAGCTTTCCCGCTACATGGCGGCCAACACCATTATCGGCGGCGACGGCTCGGCCTTTCACCTTGCCGCCTTTGCCCTGCCGCAAGGCGCGCGGGTCGGGCTGATCCAGCGCCGCCACCGACCCAAGGTCTTTGACGCCTTCACCGAGCAGCTCGAGGCCTTTGCCGACGCGCAGGTGCACACGGTCCGGCCGGTATTGCCCAAGACCGACGCCACCCCTCATCCCAGCGAGGCCGCAACGCCGATCGATTTCGAGGTCGTCGCCGCCGAACTGGCCGATGCGGGGCTGGTCTGACCGCCCCACCCTGCCCGTTCAGGCCCGGTCTTCGTTCTTCAGCAGCATCAGCAAGGCCAGGACCGTCAGCACGACACCGATCATGACCAGCCCTTGCGGCAGCCCGTGGCCCAGCGCTGCCTGCCACAGGATCACCCAGGTCGGCGTGAGATAGGTATAGGCCATGACCTTGGAACTGGGCAGGCGGAGGCTGGCGAATTGCAACAGCACGAATGTGGCCGCCGTCGCCGCCACCGCCGTATAGGCGATGGTGATCCAGACAATCGCCGGCAGCGCCCCCCAGTCAGTGGCGCGCAGGTCGTTCCAGCCCGCAGCGATCACCAGAACGGCAGAGGCCAGCAACACACCAAAGGAAAACACCACCGGCCGTTCGCCCCGGTTCAGCCAGCGAACCATGGGGGTGTAAAGCGCATGCGCCGCGCAGCCCCACAGATAGATCGTCTCGCCGCGGCCCAGTTCAAACGCTGTCATCGCGTCCCAGTCGGCGTCAAAGATCACCCACAGCGCGCCAGCCGCCCCGTCCGCCAGCGCCAGCGCCATGCGTGCGGTCATCACCTGCCGCAGCAGCACGAACCCAAACGCGCCCGACATCACCGGCGTCAGGGTAAAGACAGCCGCCGCCGAAACCGGTGCGGCGGTCTTGAGTCCCTCGAACATCAACACGAAATACAGCCCCATAGAGCCGCCCAGCAGCAGATACCGCCAGGGCGCGGCAAAGGCAGAGCGTGGGATGCCCGCCACGAAATGCGCGACGATCCCCAAGATGACCGCCGCCGCCACGAACCGCACCGCGTTCAGCACCGTCGGCGCGACATGCGGCGCCGCCATCGACCCCAGCGCGAAAAACCCCGCTATCAGGGCAGAAAACGCCAGCATCGCCAGGTGCCCCCTGGCTGCCTGGCTCATATTTCCTCCCAGCGGCTGGCGCTCTTTTTCAGGAAAGACAGGAACGCCTGCACCTTGGTGGTGCGGTGCAGGTCCATATGGGAGACCAGCCACAGCGGCGTCGACCACTCTTCTCTCGGGGGGGCGACCTCGATCAGCCCGCCGATTTCGGCCGCCTGCAGCCGCGACATGAAGCCAATGCCGGCGCCCGCACGGATCGCGCGCCGTTGGGCGTGTACGTCGCCGCTGCGGAATGTGATGCAGTCCGCCGGCACCGCCTCGCGCAGCCAACGGGCGAAGGGCGCACGCGACTTGGGGTCGTCGGCGCTGACGAAACGATGGCGGGGATAGTCGGCCTCGCTTTGCGGCAGGCCATGGCGGGCGGCATAGCTTTCTGACGCAAAGAGCGTGATTTTCTGCCGGTAAAACGGCTGCACCACGTTGTCGGGCTGTTCGGGCGGGCTACCGGCGCGGATCGCCACATGCGCCTCGCCATATTCCAGCCGAAAGATGCGGTCGCCGGTCAGGAACCGCACCACGATATCGGGATGTTCGATCTGGAAATCGGCCAGCACGGGCACCAGCAGGTGGCTCAGCCCGCCCAGCGACGTCACCACCAGTTCGCCCGAAACGTCGTTGCCGCGCCCCCTGATCCGGCCGGTCAACTGGCTGAACTGGTCGTCGGTGGCGCGGGCCACGCGCAACAGGTCCTCGCCCGCCTCGGTGGGGGTATAGCCGCGCGCGTGACGCTGGAACAGCTTGACGCCCAGCTTTTCCTCCAGCGCGTCGATATGGCGGATGACGGTGGCGTGGTGCACCCCCAGCACATCCGCCGCGCCGCTGACCGTGCCAACGCGGGCGACGTGATAGGCGGTGCGGATTTCATCCCAACTGTCCATGTTCTGTCCCCGTTGCGCCATGTGCGCAATTCAACACTTTTATGGCAAATCCTACCGTTCGGTTCGCAACGGCACAAGACGGTCTTTCTCCCGATCAACACGGAACCGCGATCGAAGGAAGCGCCAATAGCTGGGGCTGAAGCGCATCCAGGTTCCCGGCCCGTAACCCGTCTGAGGGAGGCAGACGCGGACGCGGATGGCAAGGTGATGCACGCCAAGCTGGTCGTCGGCGGCGTCACCCTGATAGGCGCCGATGCCCTGCGCGACGGCACGATGTTCCCCTACCGCCCGCCGCGAGGCGACGACGCCCTGACCAAGTACCGGTTCAACGACCGCAGGATCCGGCACCTGTTCTGCGCCGCCTGCGGGGTTCAGTCCTTTGCCCGCGGCACCATGCCGGACAGCGCCGAGATGGTGGCGATAACGTCCGTTGCTTCGATGATATCGACCTCGACGCGCTCAAGGTGCAAAGGATCGACGGCCGGAACTTCTAGCCTGCACACCACCGCGCCGGGCTCTTTTCCGCCCGCCGCTTCGCCTGGCCGGGAAAGCCCCTGCACTTGACATGGGGCCTGCGCCCTCATAAACGCCCCCAATCAACCCGGAAGCCCCAAGTCTTCCGGTCCCTTGGGCATCGGGCCCGGGATCGACCCCCACCAGCGAGTTTCGCCCGTGGGGGCGTTTACGATATGAGATGCTCTTCCTATCTGGAATGGGCAAGGCGCAACCGGGCAAGGAGGCCGCGGACATGTTCGAAAACCTATCCGAACGCCTTTCCGGCGTCCTCGACCGGCTGACGCGCCAGGGCGCGCTGTCAGAGGACGACGTCAAGACCGCGCTGCGCGAGGTGCGCGTCGCGCTGCTTGAGGCCGACGTTTCGCTGCCCGTGGCGCGTGAGTTCATCAAGAAGGTGCAGGACCAGGCCACCGGCCAGTCGGTGCTGAAATCGGTCAAGCCGGGCCAGCAGGTGGTCAAGATCGTCCATGACGCTCTGGTCGACACTCTGACCGGCGACGACGACCCCGGCGCACTGAAGATCGACAATCCGCCAGCGCCGATCCTGATGGTCGGCCTGCAGGGGTCGGGCAAGACGACGACCACGGCCAAGCTTGCCAAGCGGCTGAACGAACGCGACGGCAAGCGGGTGTTGATGGCCTCGCTCGACGTCAACCGCCCGGCGGCTATGGAACAGCTCCAAATCCTCGGCCGCCAGATCGGGGTGGACACGCTGCCCATCGTCAAGGGCGAAGATCCGGTCGCCATCGCCAAACGCGCCAAGACGCAGGCCAGTCTGGGCGGCTATGACGTCTACATGCTCGACACCGCCGGGCGGCTGCACATCGACGCCGAACTGATCGCCCAGGCGGCGGCGGTGCGCGACGCGGTCAACCCGCGCGAAACGCTGCTGGTGGTCGACGGGCTGACCGGGCAGGACGCGGTGAACGTCGCCACCGAATTCGACGACAAGATCGGCGTCACCGGCGTGGTGCTGACGCGAATGGACGGCGACGGGCGCGGCGGTGCGGCGCTTTCCATGCGGGCGATCACCGGCAAGCCGATCCGCTTTGTCGGCCTGGGCGAAAAGATGGACGCGCTCGAAACCTTCGAGCCGGAACGCATCGCCGGGCGCATCCTGGGCATGGGCGACATCGTCGCGCTGGTGGAAAAGGCCCAGGAAACCATCGAGGCCGAACAGGCCGAACGCATGATGCGCCGCCTGCAAAAGGGTCAGTTCAACATGAACGACCTGCGCGCGCAGCTTGAGCAGATGCAAAAGATGGGCGGCATGGAAGGGCTGATGGGCATGTTGCCCGGCATGGGCAAGATGGCCAAGCAGATGGAAGGCGCCGGCATCGACGACCGCATGCTGGCCCGCCAGATCGCGCTGATCCAGTCGATGACGAAAAAGGAACGCGCGAACCCCAAGATCCTGCAGGCCAGCCGCAAGAAACGCATCGCGAAAGGCGCCGGGCTGGAGGTCAGTGAACTCAACAAGCTGCTCAAGATGCAGCGGCAGATGGCTGACGTGATGAAGAAGATGGGCAAGGGCGGGATGCTTAAGCAGGCCATGAAGGGCATGTTCGGCAAGGGCGGCCCCAACCCCGAGGAAATGGCCGCCGGCATGGACCCCAAGGCGCTGGAACGCGCTGCCCGCCAGATGGGTGGCGGCGGTCTGCCTGGGCTGGGCGGCGGTGGTGGCCTGCCCCCGGGCCTGTCGGGCTTTGGAAAAAAGAAATGATGCGCTCATCCCTCATCGACACCCCGGATGCGGCGTGCGGGGCGCGCGGGTGACGCTTGCCCTCGACATACCCCGGCTGGAAACCGCCCGGCTGATCTTGCGCGCGCCCGAGCCTGCGGATTTCGATCCGCTATGCGCGTTTCTGACCGATCCGGAACGGTCCTGGGGCTTTGGCACCGAAAAGGACCGCCCGACCGCCTGGCGCTGGTTCGCATTGAATATCGGGCATTGGGCGCTCAGGGGGTACGGCTATTTCACGATGGCGTTGCGCGAGACCGGCCAGCCCTGCGGCCTGACCGGCATCTGGGCACCCGAAGGCTGGCCCGAGCCGGAACTTGGCTGGGCGCTGTTCGACGGGTTCGAGGGCAAGGGCCTGGCGGCCGAGGGCGCGCAAAGGGCGCGCGCCTGGGCCTATCAGGATCTCGGCTTTGAAACACTGACCTCCAACATCGTGCCGGGCAACGACCGCTCGGTCGCGCTGGCCGAACGGCTGGGCGCGCGGTTCGAGCGCAGCTATCAAAACGTGCACATGGGCGAGGATATGCTCTATCGCCACCCCGGGCCGGACGAGCTTGGCCTTGGCCTCGACGACGCCGACGGCAACCCCGAGGCCTATGCATGACCACCCTGCCCGCCTCCTCTGCCGCGCCCTCGGGTGTGCCCTCGGGTGTGCCGGTGCTCGAAACCGCCGAGCTGGTCCTGCGCGGCTATCGGGAAACGGATTTCGAACCCTTCGCCGCCTTCAGCGCCTCGCCGCGCGCCTCTTTCGTCGGCGGCCCGCAAAGCCGGTGGGATGCGTGGCGGGCCTTTCTGGCGGCAATCGGGCATTGGAGCCTGCGCGGCTATGGCATGTGGATCGCGGAACACCGCGCCACCGGCCAGGTTGCCGGGCGCATCGGCGTCATGTTCAACGATGGCTGGCACGAACCCGAACTGGCGTGGCACATCTATGACGGGTTCGAGGGGCGCGGCCTGGCCTATCAGGCGGCGCTGGCGGCTCGCGACCATGCCGCCCAACACTGGGGAATGGTCAGGCCTATGTCCTATATTTCGCCCGACAACGTGCGCTCTGTGCGGCTGGCCAAGCGGCTGGGCTGCGCGCTGGAACGCGAGGTCGCGGTGCTTGGCCGGCCTTGCCAGCTTTGGCGTCACCCCACAGGCGGAGAGGACTGAGATGTCGATATCTGCCGCCTCGATCCCCGTCATCGAAACCCGCCGGCTGGTGCTGCGCGGCCCCGAGCCGCAGGACTATCCCGATTTCAAGGCGACCTTCGCCTCCTACCGGTCGCGATTCATGGGTGGGCCGCTGAATGCCTATGAGACATGGATGCTCTACGCGGCCGAGATCGGCCACTGGGCCATTCGCGGCTATGGAATGTGGATGATCCACGAACGCGACACACAGGAAACCTGCGGCATGGCCGGTGGCTGGTTCCCGGCGAAATGGCCCGAACGCGAGATCGCCTGGATCATCTGGCCGGAAAAGACCGGCAAGGGCTATGCGCTCGAGGCGACCCACGCAGTGCGCAAGTATCTCTACGAAAAACTCGGCTGGGACGGCGCAGTCAGCTATATCGACCCCAAGAACCTTGACTCGATCCGCCTGGCCGAACGGCTGGGTGCGGCCAAGGACCCGAACGCCGCCAACATCGATGGCAATGACGCGGTCTATCGCCACCCCAGCCCCGAGCGCCTGAAATCCGGCCAGATCCGCGACGGCATCGAGCTGGAAATCAGCCACTACTGCGATCCGCTGTTCAAGCCGAAAGGGTTTCCCGTTGACTGATGCGACCACCCGCGAAGCAGAGCTGCTGAAGGAACACCGCGAGAGCATCGACAGGCTCGACGCGATTCTCGTCTACACCCTGGGCGAGCGGTTCAAGCACACCCAGTCCGTCGGTCATCTCAAGGCCGAACACGATCTTCCGCCGTCCGATCCCGCGCGCGAAGCGCAACAGATCGAGCGGCTCGAAGCGCTGGCGAAAGAGGCCGACCTCGACCCCGAATTCGCCAGGAAGTTCCTGAATTTCATCATCGCCGAGGTGATCCGACATCACCAGAAGCACCAGTCATAGGGCTGGCCCATCCCGCCAACCCGCACGCCATTCAAAAGGAGACACCCAAATGGCCATGAAAATCCGCCTTGCCCGTGCCGGCAGCAAGAAACGCCCCTTCTACCGCATCGTCGCGGCTGACAGCCGCATGCCGCGCGACGGCCGCTTCATCGAGAAACTGGGCACCTACAACCCGCTTCTGCCCAAGGACAGCGAAGACCGCGTCAAGATGAACCTCGAGCGCGTGCAATACTGGCTCGGCCAGGGCGCCCAGCCCACCGACCGCATCTCGCGCTTCCTCGAAGCCGCCGGCGTGGTCGAAAAACAGGAACGCTCCAACCCCAAGAAGGCCGTCCCCGGCAAGAAGGCCCAGGACCGCGCCGAGGAAAAAGCTGAAAAAGCCCGCGCCGCCACCGAGGCAGACGCTGCTCCGGCCGAAGAGGCCCCTGCCGAAGCACCCGCCGAAGAAGCCGGCGAGGCGTAAGCGGGCGGATCGGCTCGATGCGGGCTGTTTCCCATATCCCGACCGGCACGGCGCGGCACCTGATCGCTGCGCCGTCGCCCAAAGGGGTGCGCTGAGATGAGCGCGCAGGTCTGTGTCGGCGCCATCGCCGGCGCCTTTGGCGTGCGCGGCGAGGTGCGGCTGAAAAGCTTTACCGCCGAGCCCGAGGCCATCGCCACCTATGGCCCGCTGGCAACAGAGGACGGCAAGCGCAGCTTTGACGTCACGCTGACCGGGCAGACCGGCAACGCGCTGGTCGCCCGCCTGTCCGGCATACCTGACAAGGAAACGGCGGATGCCCTGCGCGGCACCCGCCTTTATGTCGATCGCGCGCGCCTGCCCGAACCGGACGAGGACGAATTTTACCATGCTGACCTGATCGGCATGGATGTGTTCGATGCCGGGGGGGCGCCGCTGGGCAAGGTGACGGCGGTGCACAATCACGGCGCCTCGGACCTGCTTGAAATCGCCGTGCCGCAGGGCGGCGAAACGGTGCTGCTGCCCTTTACCCACGAGGCGGTGCCGACGGTCGACATGGCCCTGCGCCGCATCGTCGCCGACCCGCCAGAGGGGCTGTTCTGAACGGTGGCGCGCTTGCGCGGCTGCCCTGCCCCGGCTATCTGCATTGTCCATGACCGACAGGCCCTCTCCCTCCGGCCGCCAGCCATCCCCCGCAGGGGTATGGTCGGCGCATGTGATCACGCTTTTCCCCAAGGCGTTTCCAGGCCTGCTGAGCGAGAGCCTGACAGGCCGCGCCCTGGCCGAGGGGCTGTGGCAATTGCAGACCACCGATCTGCGCGCCCATGGCGAGGGCCGGCACCGCAATGTCGATGACACCCCCGCCGGGGGCGGCGCGGGCATGGTGTTGCGCGCCGATGTGATGGGCCGCGCGATCGAGGCGGCGCAGACAGGTGCCCCCGCCGGCAGGCCGCTGATCTATGCCAGTCCTCGCGGCCGCCCCTTTGACCAGGCCATGGCGCAGGAACTGGCCGCCGGCCCCGGCGTGACGCTGATCTGCGGGCGTTTCGAGGGGCTCGACGAACGGGTGATAGACCATTTCGGCGTGCGCGAGGTCAGCCTTGGCGATTTCATCCTGACAGGTGGCGAGATCGCGGCGATGGCGATGATCGACGCGACGGTGCGGCTGTTGCCCGGGGTACTGGGCAATGCCGCCTCGACCGAAGATGAAAGCTTTTCCGCTGGGTTGCTGGAACATCCGCAATATACCCGCCCGGCCGAATGGCGCGGCCATGCCATACCCGAGGTGCTGCTGTCGGGCAATCACGCGCGCATCAATGAATGGCGGCAGGCGCAGGCCGAGGCGCTGACCCGCGAACGCCGCCCTGACCTGTGGCGCGCCTGGCTCGCGGGCAGGGACGGCGGTGAGGAGGGCGGGGGCTGATCCGACAACAACCGGCTTGCCACTCCCGTCGCCTGCCGCCAAGCCTCTGCGCAATGGAACGCTTTAATCAACCAATGGCAGAGCTGCAGATCTGCGTTGCTATTTTGGATACCTATACCGCGCCGAACGGACGTGTTACTGAGCCCCTGTCAGAGGCCACTCGTGGAAAGCGGAACTCTTACTCTCAGTATTTTTTGCAACAGAGTTCTTTTCACGTTAAGAGAAAGTAGTTGAAAAGATGCTGAGTTTTTCACAAAGAGCATCCCTCGATGTTATTCGGTCAATGGCGGCATTTTATGTGTTATTACATCATATTACACCAAGACTGATAGACCCCCCATTCTTATATATTTTTAAGTTTGGGCAAGAGGCGGTGATTGTATTTTTTGTGCTTAGCGCCCAACTTCGACAGTTCGCGGCTGATTTTTCCGGATTTCGTTTGGCGCAGGTCAACAAAACAAGGCGTTTTGTATCGCGAAGCGGTAGATTTCGTGGGATCGTTGTTGTGGCACGTGGTGTGATTTT
>NZ_QITQ01000016.1 GCF_003260265.1 Roseovarius amoyensis | reverse complement strand
GGAGCAATTGGAACTCTTCGATGCACTGAGCCTGAAAACACCCTCCTGAAACGGCCCGGTTGTGGCAAAAGCAGATATCCCGCATCAATAATATCAATCACTTACGCGTTTAACTGTTGAAGTTGGGGTTCCGGACTTTGTTCTGGCGCAAAAAGACCCAGCCGCATCCGCGATAGCTCCATGCTGAACGAAATGCCTAAGGGAGCCGCGATTCATGGCTGAAATCCTAACCAAGTCCAGGGCACGGAACGTCTATTACGGAGGCTCCTTGTTCTTCGTGATCGTTTTCGCCGTCATGACCTATCACAGCCACCGCTACGTGGTCGAAACCTCGACCGCCGGCATGGAGCTGAGCGACGAGGTCCGCCACGGCAAACATGTCTGGGAACGCCATTCCTGCATCAACTGCCACACCCTGCATGGCGAAGGCGCCTATTTCGCCCCCGAGGTCGGTAACGTCATGACCCGCTGGGGCGTGCTGGACGACCCCGAAGGCGCCTACGAGATGCTTGACGGCTGGATGCAGGCGCAGCCCTCGGGCGTAGAGGGGCGCCGCCAGATGCCCCTGTTCGAGTTGACCGAAGAAGAAACCCGCGCGCTGGCCGAATTCCTGCGCTGGGCCGATCAGACCGACACGCTGGGCTGGCCGCCGAACGACGCCGGATAAACGGACAACAAGAGAGATACCGACAATGAAATACCAATCGCAAAAGGTGGCGCTGGCCTATTTCGTCTGCGCGCTGGGGCTGTTCGCAATCCAGGTTCTGATGGGGCTGGTGGCCGGCTGGGTCTACGTCTCGCCCAATTTCCTGGCGGAACTGCTGCCCTTCAACATCATCCGCATGATCCACACCAACGCGCTGATCGTCTGGCTGCTGCTGGGCTTTTTCGGCGCCGCCTATTACCTGGTGCCCGAAGAGGCCGAACGCGAGATCTTTTCCGTCAAGCTGGCTTATATCCAGCTTGCCATCTTGGTGGTCGGCACGCTGGGCGCGGTCGTCAGCTATCTGGTCGGCATCCACGGCGGGCGCGAGTTCCTTGAACAGCCGCTCTGGGTCAAGCTCGGCATTCTTGTGGCGGCGGTGATCTTTCTGGTCAACATCTCGGCCACGGTTCTGGCCGGGCGCAAGACGGCGATCACCAACGTGCTCTTGATGGGGCTGTGGCTCTTGTCGCTGTTGTGGATATTCGCCTTCATCAACCCCGACAACTTGAGCCTGGACAAGATGTACTGGTGGTTCGTCGTTCACCTGTGGGTCGAAGCAACGTGGGAACTGGTCATGGCCTCGATCCTGGCCTTCCTGCTGCTCAAGCTGACCGGTGTCGACCGCGAGGTGATCGAGAAATGGCTGTATGTCATCGTCGCCACGTCGCTCTTTTCGGGCATCCTGGGCACCGGGCACCATTTCTACTGGATCGGCCTGCCGCAATACTGGCACTGGGTCGGCTCGATCTTCTCGATCTTCGAGGTGGTGCCGTTCTTCCTGATGATGTCGTTCGCCTTCATCATGGTCTGGAAGGGCCGGCGCAACCACCCCAACAAGGCCGCGCTGCTGTGGTCGCTGGGGACGTCGACGGTGGCCTTTTTCGGGGCCGGGGTCTGGGGCTTTCTGCACACGCTGCACGGGGTGAACTTTTACAGCCATGGCACCCAGATCACCGCCGCGCATGGGCACCTGTCCTTTTACGGGGCCTATGTGGCGCTGAACCTGGCGGTCTTCACCTACACCATGCCGATGCTGCTGGGTCGCCAGCCCTATAACCAGGTGCTCAACATGGCGTCGTTCTGGCTGATGACGGGGGGGATGGCGTTCATGACCTTCGTGCTGACATTCGCCGGCACCATCCAGACCCACATGCAGCGGGTGGTCGGCGACTACTACATGGAGGTGCAGGACAGTCTGACCATCTTCTACATCATGCGCTTTGGCGCCGGTGTGGCGGTGGTGGCGGGGGCGCTGCTGTTCCTCTACGCCATGATCGCCACCCGCCGGCCCGAACTGATCGCGCCGGGGTCCGCCAACACCGCGCCGGGGGAATGAGCCATGACCATGCATTCGGTTCCGGACCTGCCCTTTTACCAGGCGACAGCGCGCGAATGCGCGCTGTTCGAAACCGCCCATGAACGCCGGCTGCCCCTTTTGCTGAAGGGGCCCACCGGCTGCGGCAAGACCCGGTTTGTCGAACACATGGCGGCGCGGCTGGACAAGCCGCTATATACCGTGGCTTGCCATGACGACCTGTCGGCGGCCGACCTGATCGGGCGTTACCTGATCAAGGGGGGTGATACGGTCTGGGTCGACGGGCCGCTGACCCGCGCGGTGCGCGAGGGCGGTATCTGCTATCTCGACGAGGTGGTAGAGGCGCGCAAGGACGTCACCGTGGTCCTGCACCCGCTGACCGATACGCGGCGTTCGCTGATGATCGACCGCACCGGCGAAGAGCTGACCGCGCCGCCGGGCTTCATGCTGGTGGCGTCCTACAACCCCGGCTATCAGAACGTGCTCAAGCGGCTCAAGCCCTCGACCCGGCAGCGATTCCTGTCGATCTCGTTCGACTTTCCCAAGCCGGGGCTGGAAACGCAGGTGGTCAGCCGCGAAAGCGGGCTGGACCCGGCACGATCCGAGGCGCTGGTGCGCCTTGCCGGCCATATCCGCAAGCTCAGCGGCATGGACCTGGAAGAGGGCGTTTCAACCCGCCTCCTGATCTATGCCGGCACGCTGATCGCCGGCGGTATGGGGGTGCTGGACGCGCTGGAGGCGGCGGTGATCGAGCCCCTGACAGACGAGCCCGACGTCAAGACTGCGCTGCGCGACCTCGTCGCCACTGTCTACGGGTAGAACCGATTAGAACCGATGCGCGTGCTCGACCTCATGGAACCCGAAGAGACCGTCGGCAACCTGTGGCACGACATCGCCGGCGGCATCGGGGCGGCGCAATCGCACCCCGAGGCGGCGGTGACGCTGGCCGGGTTGCGTATCAGCCTGGCGGTGCTGTTTCTCGCCATGGGCGGCGCGGCGGGGGTCGAGCTGGTCGAGACCCCGCCGACCCCGGTGCGCCATCGCCGCCCGGCCCGCCGCCACCTTGGCGCGGGGCGCGAGACCGAACACGTCGCCGCCTTTGACGGCGAGCGGTTGCGCCTGCCGCCCGAGATCGCGGTTTTCCCCGAAGAGCGGCTGAACCGCGCCGCCTATTTCTGGCTGACCGCGCTGGCCGCGGTCGGCGCGCCGATGCTGTGCGAGGTGCCCGACGATGCGGCGGCCCCGGCACAGGACCGCGCCCAGATCAAGGCCAACGCCGCCGCCACGCGGCAGGCACTGGCGCGCTGTCCCGGCCTGCGGGCCGATCACGCACGGATGCTGGGCCACGCGGTTGCCATCCGCCCGCACCTGCTGCGCCCCCCCGCTGAGGCCGCGATGGAACGCGCGTTGCGTCGTGCCCTGGCCGGGGATGACGTGCCCGACCTGCCGCAGGCCCAAACGGCGCGCGGATACATGCCCTTGGCGCCGGTGCCGGTCTGGCTGCGCTTTGCCCGGCCCGGGCGCGGCGCGGGGGCGGGCGAGGATGGCGACGAGACCACCGCGCCGCCGCCCGTCGCCGCCACCACCCGGCGCAAGCTGGGCGAGCGGCGCGACCTCGACCAGGCCAACCGGAGCGACAGTTTCATCGTTCACCGGTTCGAATCGATCCTGTCCTGGGTCGAATCGATGAACATCAACCGCAGCGTTGATGATGACGACGACGAGAACGCGCAAAAGGCGGCCGACGACCAGGACAAGATCACGCTCAGCCGGCATGACCGCAAGGCTGCCACGCGGCTGCGGCTGCATCTGGACTTGTCGCCGGCGGATGCCGAACATGAACGGCTGGCCGGTGTTCATGTCTACCCCGAATGGAACCACCGCGCCCGCGCCTACATGGAGGGGCACTGCCGTGTGCTCGACGCCCCGGCGGAACCGGCGGGCGCGGACGTTGCGCGCCCCGATCCGCGCCGCATCCGCGAGGTGCGCCGCCAGTTCGAGGCGCTGCGCCCGCGCCGCATCCTGCAACCCCGGCAGGTCGAGGGCAGCGAGCTGGACCTCGACGCGCTGATCGGCGCGCGGGCGGAACTGGCCGCCACCGGGCGCGGCAGCGACCGCATCTGGCAAAGCGCGCGTCAGACCGAACGCGACCTGGCGGTGGCGTTCCTGGTGGATACCTCGCGCTCGACCGAGGCCGCCATTGGCGATACCGAGGTGATCGCTGTCGCGCGCGAGGCGATGTCGGCGCTGGCCTCGGGCATTGACGCCGCCGGCGACCGGCTGGCGATCTGGGGGTTCTCGTCGCTGCGCCGCGACCGGGTGTTCCTGACCCGCGCCAAGGATTTCGACACGCCCATGGGCGTGGACGTCGAGGCCGCCATCGCCGGCATGTCGCCCGGCCACTATACGCGCCTCGGCGCCGCCATCCGCCATGTCAGCGCCCAGTTGGCGCAGCAGGCGGCGGCACGGCGGCTGTTGATCGTGCTGACCGACGGCAAGCCCAACGACCTGGACCACTACGAGGGCCAGCACGGCATCGAGGACAGCCGCATGGCCGTGCGCGAGGCCCGCCGCGCCGGGCAGGCGCTGCACGGCATCATCATCGACGAGGACGGGCAGGACTGGTTCGCGCGCATCTTCGGGCGCGGCGGTTTCACCCTGCTGCCCGATCCCGCGCGGCTGACCCGGGCGCTGCCCGACATCTATCGTCACCTGACACAGGAGAGCTGACATGAAACGACTGACCGCGATCGCCCTGACCCTGGCCGCAACCCCGGCGATGGCCGCCGATTTCGACCCGCCGCTGCCGCAGGCGCAATCGGCGACGGCCGAACTCTGGTATGCTGTTGCGTCGCTGATTTTTGTCGCTGCTCTGGTGGCGGTGCAGCGGCTGGTTGCAAGGCGATGACGGCGCAGGCGGCGGGGGGTGGCACGGGCGCACGGGCCGGGGGGCAGGCAGGCTGGTCCGTGGCCCGCATAGCCGCCGTGCTTTTTCCTTTCGGCGCCGGTGCGATGGCTGTTAACGTCTTTTTCGCATCATTGATCGGCAGTTGGCTGGGAGGGCCGGTTTTATCCGCCCTGTGGTCGATCCTGATCGGCGCGGTGATCGGCGTGCCGGCGACATGGGCCTTTGCCCGGCATATCCGCCGGCTGATGGACGAGGCCAACGCGCGCGCAGATGCGGAACAAGGCCGTTGCCCCGAACGGCAAGGCTGAGGCAAGGGAAGAGGTGAAACGATGGCACAAAGCTCGGCAGAAAAGATGCGGCAGTGGCGGGGACCGGCGATTCTGACTTTCGGGTTCAGGCCGTTCTTTTTCTTCGGCGCGGTCTGGGCGGCGCTGGCGATGCCGGTCTGGATCGTGATGCTGACCGGCGCGGCAGAGCTGCCAAGCCGGTTTTCACCTGTCGACTGGCACGCCCACGCGATGCTGTTCGGCTACCTGGGCGCGGTGATCGCGGGGTTCCTGCTGACGGCGGTGCCCAACTGGACAGGGCGGCTGCCGGTGGTGGGCTGGCGGCTGGGCGGGCTGTTCGCGCTGTGGGTTCTGGGCCGGGTGGCGGTGACGGTTTCGGCGGCACTGCCGGTCTGGGTCGGGATCGCGGCCGACCTGGCCTTTCCGGTGGCGCTGGCGGCGATGATCCTGCGCGAAATCGTGGCTGGCAAGAACTGGCGCAACCTGATGGTGCTGGCGCTGCTGGCGGTTTTCTTGCTGGCGAACCTGCTGTTCCATCTTGAGGCGGTGCAGGGCGGCGCGGCGGCGCAGGGCGCGGGGCTGCGGCTGGGGCTGGGCACCGCGCTGATGATGATCGGGGTGATCGGCGGGCGGGTCGTGCCCTCGTTCACCCGCAACTGGATGGTGCGTCAGGGGGCCACGGACCTGCCCACGCCACCGATGCAGCGGTTCGACAAGGTGGTGCTGCTGATCAGCATCGTGGCGCTGTTTTGCTGGGTGATCCGCCCCGAGGGCGCGGCGACAGGCGTGGCGCTGCTGGTCATGGGCGTGCTGCAGGTCATGCGCCTGCTTCGCTGGAAGGGCCTGCATACGGGGGCCGAGGCGCTGGTCTGGGTGCTGCATGCGGGCTATGGCTTTGTGCCGCTGGGGGCGCTGGCGATGGGGCTGGCGTTGCTTTGGCCCGAAATCGTGCTGCCTTCGGGGGTGCAACACCTGTGGATGGCGGGTGCGCTGGGTCTGATGACGCTGGCGATGATGACGCGGGCGACGCTGGGCCACTCGGGCCGCGAGCTGCACGCGGGCGGCGGCACGACGGCGATCTATGCCGCGCTTGTCGCGGCGGTGCTGGCGCGGCTGGCGGCGGCCTTTTGGCCGGTGCTGCCGCTATACCACCTGTCGGCGGCGTTCTGGATCGCCGCATATGCGGGGTTCGCGCTGCTTTACGGCCCGCTGCTGTTGCGGGCGCGCAAGAGGGGGTGAGGTCATGGGCTGGACAGGATTTGCAGCCGTTTTCGCGGCGTTCTTTCTGACCCATTCGTTGCCGCTGCGCCCGGCCGTGCGCGGACCGGTCACCGCGTTGATCGGCGCGCGCGGGTTCGGCATGGCCTATTCGGCGCTGTCGCTGGTGATGCTGGCACTACTGATCTGGGCGGCGGGGCAGGCGCCGTTCCTGATGCTGTGGCCGCAGGCGCCCTGGCAGGTGACGGCGGTGCAGGCGGGCATGTTCGTGGTCTGCCTTGTCGCCGCCTTCGGGCTGGGCCGGCCGAACCCGTTTTCATTCGGCGGGATGCATAATGACCGGTTCGACCCCGCGCGCGCCGGCATCGTGCGCCACCTGCGCCATCCGGTGCTGGCGGCGCTGGGGTTCTGGGCGCTTTTGCACATGCTGCCCAATGGCGACCTGGCGCATGTGATCCTGTTCGGCGTGCTGGGCGGGTTCGGTTTCATGGGCATGCGGCTGGTGGACAGGCGCAAGCGCCGCCAGATGGGCAAAGAGGAATGGATGCGCCTGCGCCGGGCGCTGGCCGCCGCGCCGCGCCTGCAGCCGCCGCTGTCGTGGACGGGTGCGGTGTTGCGGGTGGTGCTGGCGGCGGCGGTCTATTCGGCGCTGGTCTGGCTGCATGGCCCGGTGATCGGCGTGGTGGTGATGTAACCCGCCGGGGTCAGAGCTTGCCGACCTTCAGACGGGCGATGCGGTTGCCGTCCTTGGACAGTACCTCGAACCGGAAGCCGTGAAAATTGAACACCTGCTTGACCTCGGGAATGATCTGCGCCTCGTGGATCACCAGCCCGGCGACGGTGTTGGCCTCGTCATCGGGCAGGTTCCAGTCGGTGGCGCGGTTCAGGTCGCGGATCGTCATCGCGCCGTCGACCACGAACTGGTTGTCTTCGGTCCGGCGGATCGGCTGGCCGGAGTCGCTGTCGAATTCGTCCACGATTTCACCGACGATCTCTTCCAGGATGTCCTCGAGCGTGATCAGCCCCTGCAATACGCCGTATTCGTCCACCACCAGCGCGAAATGCGACCGCATCCGCAGGAACTGGCGCATCTGGTCGTCCAGCGTCGTCGTTTCGGGCACGAAATAGGGTTTCATCGCCACGGCGGCGAGGTCGAAGTCCTTTCGCGCGTCGGGGGAAAAGCTGTTTTCGTCGGCCACCTTGTGCATGGCGCGCAACAGGTCCTTGGCGTGAACCACGCCGATGATGTTGTCGGGGTCGTCGCGATAGACGGGCAGGCGGGTGTGGCTGCTTTGCAGGCATTGCTGCAGGATCGCCATCGGGTCCTGCCCGGCATCCATCATCTCGATCTGCGAGCGATGCAGCATGATTTCCTCAACCGTGCGGTCGCCCAGGTCAAGCGCGCCAAGGATGCGGTCGCGGTCCTCTTTTTCGACCACCCCCTCGGAATGGCCCAGTTGCAGCGCGCCGGCGATTTCCTCGCGCACGGCCAGGATCTGGCTGTCGGGGTCGGTGCGCACGCCGACAAGCGCCAGAATGGCGCGCACCAGTACCCGCACCGCCGCGACGACCGGCGAGAACACCGCGATCACCATCCGGATCGCCGGCGCGACGCGGGCGGCGGCGGCCTCGGCATTGGTGATGGCAAAGGTCTTGGGCAGCACCTCGGCGAAGATCAGCACCAGAAGCGTCATCACCAGCGTCGCCAGTGCCACGCCGCTGTCGCCGAATACACGGGTGAAAAGCGCGGTCGCCAGCGAGGCGGCAAGGATATTGACCAGGTTGTTGCCCAGCAGGACAGAGCCAAGCAGGCGTTCGTTGTCCTCGGTGATCTTGAGCGCGTGGGCGGCACCGCGGTCGCCCTTGTCGACGCGCGCGCGCAGCTTGCCGCGCGAGGCTGCGGTCAGGGCGGTTTCGCTGCCCGAAAAGAAGGCCGAGAGCACCAGCAGGCAGAGGATCGCGCCGGCGGTTATCCAGAACGCCAGATCAAGCGTTTGAGGTGGGGCGGGGTACATTTCCGGTATCTTCCTGTTCTGTCAGGGTTATGGGGGGCACGCGGGCCGGGTGCAAGGGGGCGGCCGGAAGAGAAAGAAAAGGCCGCGCCTGCCCGCGATGGTTTTCAATCGCCCGCTGCCGATTCCGTTTTACGCCGCGCCGCCACCGCCAGCGGGTGATGGGCCTCGACCAGCGCGCGCAGGCGTTCGTCCAGCACATGGGTATATATCTCGGTGGTCGAAACATCCGCATGTCCCAGCATGGTCTGGATCGCCCGCAGATCGGCGCCGTGGGCCAGCAGGTGGGTGGCAAACGCATGGCGCAGCACATGCGGCGTCACCCTTGAGGGCGAAACCCCGGCGGTGAGCGCCAGTTCCTTGATCAACGCATAGAACCGATGCCGCGTCAGGTGCCCCGCGCCCGAACGTGACGCAAAGAGATAGGGCGAGGCCGGTCGCCCCTCGGTCCGGGCGGCATCCTCGGTTTGGTCGCGCACGGCCAGCCACGCGGCCAGCGCATCGCGGGCCGAGGCCGACAGCGGCACCATGCGTTCCTTGCCGCCCTTGCCGCGCACCAGCAGCATCTGCGGATCGCCCCGCGCCGCCGCCAGCGGCAGCGACACCAACTCGCTGACCCGCATGCCGGTGGCGTAAAGCAGCTCCATCAGGCAGGTGTTGCGCAGCCGCTCGTCCGGGCCGCGCCCGTGGGTGCGGGCGGCCTGCAACAGCGCCTCGACCTCGGCCTCGGACAGGGTGGCGGGCAGGCGGCGGGCGCGGGCAGGACCGCTGAGCCGGGCGGCGGGGTTGTCGGCGCGCAGCCCTTCCTCGACCGCAAAGACATAAAGCTGGCGGATCGCTGACAGCCGCCGCGCCCGCGTGGCGGTGGCCAGCCCCTGCGCATCGAGCGCGCCGAGATAGGCCTCGATGTCGGGTTCGGCGGCGCTATCCAGCCCAAGCCCGCGCCCATCGAGCCAGCCGGTGAAATCCGACAGGTCGCGGGCATAGGCGGCAAGGGTGTTCTGCGCCGCGCCCGCCTCGGCTGCGCGGGCCTCCAGAAAGGCGGCGATCCAGCCTTGTGGGCGGGGGGTCACGTCCGTTCCTCCAGCAGGAGGATCTGCAGTGCCGCCTCGCGCGCCACCTCGGCCAGGCCGATGGTGCGCAGGGTCGCAAGCGCGCCCTGCAACTGGCGGGTCTGGCCCGGGCGGATATCCTGCAACAGCGCCGCCGCGGACAGGATCGCCTGGCCAAGCCGCCCCTCGGCCAGCGGACCGGCGTGATCTGTCGAAGGGGCGTCGGCGGCAAAGGCGGCGGCGATGGCGCGCTCGGTCGGGGTGGCGGCCAGCGCCGCATCGGGTGCCCCGCGCGCCAGCGTGTCGAGAAAACGCAACCTGCGGGTCTGCCCCGGCGGGGGCGGCGGCGCGGGGGTGTCGGCCGGGGCCAGCAGCGCCACCTCGTAGGCCAGTTCGGCCGCCCCGGGCGGCAGGTCCAGCCCAGCCATGCGGGGGCCATAAAGCGCGGCAAAAGCCACGGCGAGGCCGTTCTCGCGCATCAGTCGCCATACTGTGGGCAGCGCCTTGGCGACGGCTGCCGCATCGCCTGATTGCACCGCATTATCGACATCGTGGATCGCGCGCACCCGGTCCCAGACCCCGCCCGAGGCTGCGGCCTTGCGGTCGGTATAAATGCCCAGCAACCGGTTGGCGGGCAGGGCGCCGGTGCGCGCCAGCCGTTCCGCCGCCTCGATCTCGGCCTTCCAGCCCATCGTGCCGCGCAGGTCCGGCACCGCGTACTCGCGCGGCAGGGTGCCGGTTGGCAGCGGGTTGCCGGCGGCCTCGTAAAGGCGAAAGACCAGCGGCGTCATCTTGCGCGGGGGCGGCAGGTCGACGGGGCCATCGGCCATCTCGGGATCGAGAAACCCGCCAAGCAGCGCCGCCTCGTGCGGGGAAAGCACCTTGAGCGCGGTGGCGGCGTCATAGGTCAGCGCCGCGGTGGCCCAGTCGCCCGCCCGCGCGGTGCAATAGATGCGCGCGCCGTAGCTGCGCGACAGGTCGGGCCGCGCCGCCAGCGCCCGGCAGGGGGTGTTCTCTGTCCCGCTCAGCAGGGCCAGGTCCAGCCAGTCGTCGAACAGTGCCGGCGTTTCCGGCCCCGCCCCCTCGACCAGTGCCAGCGCTGCCTCGACCGCGCCGAAACGGCGCAGCGCGTTGATGCGCGCGCGCAGGAAATCGGCGCCGCCCGCCGCGTCGGCCGGCGGATCGGCCTCGGCCAGCAGCAGCGTATAATAAAGCGCCTGCATTGCCGGCAGCGGACGGCCCGCCAGCCGGTCGATCTGCGCAACGATGGTCTTGCTGGAACTCGCCGCCCACAGGTCGCGCGGCAGCCCGGTGGTGGCGGGCGGCAGCAGCCCTGCGGCGTCGGGAGTGGCTTGTTCCAGTGGCGTCACGGCCACCTGGGGTACCACGGCGCCATTGCCGGGGGGCTGCCCCAGCGGGCGCACCAGCGGCTGGGCGACGGTGACGGGCGGCGGCTGGCGCAGCCAGTCTATCGCAGACAGCGGCGCCTGCGCCCCGGCGGGGCCGGCCGCAATCACGAGCGGCAGCAGCAGATCAGCCGGTCTCAAGGATGATTTCCTGACGAATTTCGCGCTCCGGCGGGCCGAAATCGGCACCGAAGAACGGACCCAGATAGGCGTAGGCCACAAGGGCGACAAAGGCCAGCAAGGCCAGGATAAAGAGCCACTTGATGATGCGTACCATGATGCCTCGGGTCGACAGGTCTGTTTTTATCTATTGCCCTCTTTATAACTGGCATTTCGGCCAAGATCACGTCATTGAATGGCCGTTGAACCGAATTTGGCGGAGGAGTGCCGGAACGTGGCCGCGGCAGAGCGCTGGAAACTGCACAAGACCGTGGTTTTGGTGGGCATGATGGGTGCCGGAAAGACCGCGGTCGGAAAGGCGCTGGCGGCGCGGCTGGAGGCGCCGTTCCTTGATTCGGACGCCGAGATAGAGCGCGCGGCGGCGATGAGCATCGCCGAGATATTCGAGCGCGACGGCGAGGCGTTCTTTCGCAGCCGCGAAAGCGAGGTCCTGAACCGCCTGCTGGAGGAAGAGCGCGGCATCCTGTCCACCGGCGGCGGCGCGTTCCTGTGCGAACGCAACCGCGATCTGATCACCCGCAAGGGGGTGTCGGTATGGCTGGATGCCGACCTGACGCTGTTGTGGCAGCGGGTAAAACACAAGAATACCAGGCCTTTACTGCGCACAGATGATCCGTATGCGACGCTGCGCGAGCTTTACGAGGCGCGCGTGCCCATCTATGCCCTTGCCGACCTGACCGTGCGGGCGCAACCCGATTACGCGATCGAGACGATGGCGCAAAAGGTGATCGAGGCGCTGCTGACACGACCCGATGTGCTGGAGGGGATTGAATGACAGATACCGTGCATGTGCCGCTGCCCGGACGCGAATACGATGTCCATGTCGGGCCGGGGCTGCTGCATCGCGCCGGCGAACTGGTGGCGCCGCTGCTGGCGCGCCCGCGCGTGGCCGTCGTCACCGACCAGTCGGTTGCGGGGTTTCACTTGAACGCCTTGCGCGAAGGTTTTGAAAAATCAGATATTTCTGTAACCGCGCTGACCCTTCCGGCGGGCGAGGCGACCAAGAGCTGGCCCTATTTCCAGCGGACCGTCGACTGGCTGTTGGACGAACGGATCGAGCGGCGGGACATGGTGGTGGCGCTGGGTGGCGGCGTGATCGGCGACCTTGCCGGGTTCGCGGCGGCGGTGCTGCGGCGCGGGGTGCGTTTCGTGCAGGTGCCCACCAGCCTGCTCGCGCAGGTCGACAGCTCGGTTGGCGGCAAGACCGGCATCAACGCGGCGGCGGGCAAGAACCTGATCGGCGCCTTTCACCAGCCCAGCATGGTGCTGGCCGATACCGACGTTCTGAAGACCCTGCCAAAGCGCGACTTTCTGGCCGGGTATGGCGAGGTGGTGAAATATGGACTGCTGGGGGATGCCGATTTCTTTCAATGGCTTGAGAGGAACGGCTCATCCATCCTGGCGGGGGATCAGGCGGCGCGCATCGCCACTGTCACCCGCTCGGTCCAGATGAAGGCCGATATCGTCACCCGCGACGAAACCGAGCAGGGCGAACGCGCGCTGCTCAACCTCGGGCACACCTTTTGCCACGCGCTTGAGGCCGCGACCGGCTATTCCGGCCGCCTGCTGCATGGCGAGGGGGTGGCGATCGGCTGTGCAATGGCGTTCGAGCTGTCGGCGCGGATGGGGCTTTGCCCGCAGGAGGAACCAAGCCGCGTGCGCGCGCATCTGCGCCAGATGGGGACAAAGGTGGACCTGGCCGATATCGACGGCGATCTGCCCGATGCCGACGGGCTGATGGCGCTGATGGCCCAAGACAAGAAGGTGATCGACGGGCGGCTGCGTTTCGTCCTGGTGCGCGGCATCGGGGATGCCTTCGTGGCCGAGGATGTGCCGCCCGATGCGGTGCGTGCGGTGCTGGCAGAGGCGCTGACCGCGCGCCAATAGGGCGCGGTCAGCCGTTTTGCAGGGTCAGTCCGGAAACCAGTGCCGGGTGCGATTCGCGAAGGCGACCAGCGTCAGCATCACCGGCACCTCGACCAGCACGCCCACGACCGTGGCCAGCGCCGCGCCGGACCCCAGGCCAAAGAGGCTGATCGCAACAGCGACCGCCAGCTCGAAAAAGTTGGACGTGCCGATCAGGGCGCAGGGCGCGGCCACGTTGAAGGGCACCTTCCATACCTTGGCGACGCCATAGGCCAGGATGAAGATGCCATAGCTTTGCAGCAGCAGCGGCACCGCGATCAGCGCGATCACCAGCGGTGTCTCGATGATCAACTGCCCCTGGAAACCGAACAGCAGCACCACCGTCACCAGCAGGCCGATGATCGTGACCGGCTTGATGCGGGCGCGAAACGTCTCGACCGCCTCTTCGCCGCCCATGCGCATCAGGCGGTTGCGGGTCGCGATGCCGGCGACCAGCGGGATCAGGATATACAGCACCACCGACAACAGCAGCGTTTCCCACGGCACGGTGATGTCGGTCACGCCCAGCAGGAACGCCACGATGGGGGCGAAGGCAAAGACCATGATCACGTCGTTCACGCTGACCTGCACCAGCGTATAGGTGGCGTCCCCGCGCGTCAGTTGCGACCAGACGAACACCATTGCCGTGCAGGGCGCCGCCCCCAGCAGGATCAGCCCGGCCAGGTAGGATTGCGCGTCCTCGGGCGGGATCAGCCCGGCAAAGACGTGGTTGAAGAACAGCACGCCAAGGGCTGCCATGGTGAACGGCTTGATCAGCCAGTTGACGGCCAGGGTGATGATCAGCCCCTTGGGGCGCTCGCCGATATGGCTGAGCGAGCCGAAATCGACCCCCACCATCATCGGATAGACCATCGCCCAGATCAGCACGGCCACGGGCAGGTTGACCGACGCTACCTCGAGCGTGGCAAGCCCCTGAAAGACCCCCGGCACAAGGTTGCCAAGGCCGACGCCCGCGCCGATGGCCAGCGCCACCCACAGCGACAGCCAGCGCTCAAAAGTGCCCAGCCCGCCGGGGGCGTCTTGTGCGGTTTGATCGTTGATTCTCACGATGGTTCATCCTGTTCTTCGGTGGAAATATCAGCGCCGCCGATCTCGTCCAGCCGGCGTTGCAGCGACAGCCGGTCGAGCTGGTCCAACGGCAAGTTAACGAAGGTCGATATGCGGTTGCGCAGCAGGCGGTAGGTGTCGTTGAAGGCGGCGGCGATCTCGGCTTCGGTGCCAGTGGCGGCGGCCGGGTCGGGCAGGCCCCAATGGGCGCTCACAGGCTGGCCGGGCCAGACGGGGCAGGGCTCGGATGCGGCGCTGTCGCAGACGGTAAAGACGAAATCCATCCGGGGCGTGTCGGGGCCTGCGAATTCCTCCCAGCTTTTCGAACGGATGCCCGAGGTGTCATGGCCGAGACGCTGCAACAGCCCGATCGTGTGGGGATGGGGGGCATCCTTGGGCTGTGATCCGGCGGAAAAGCCGCGAAAACGGCCGGCGCCTTCGCGCTCGATGATCGCTTCGGCGATCAGTGACCGGGCGGAATTGCCGGTACACAGGAAAAGCACGTTCATGCGGTCGTCGGCCATCTGGGGGCTCCTTCAACTGGCGCAGGCGATTGACGATATGACGGGCTGGCAGAGGTCAGGATTGCCGCCGCAGCAATCCTCCATCAGAAAGCCCAGCAGGCCCCTCGTGCCGTCGAGGTCGGCAAAATAGCGGATGCTGCGGCCCTCGCGCTGGTTGCGCACCAGCCCCGCCTGGTGCAGCACCGCGAGGTTGGCCGACATGGTGTTCTGTTTCACGTCCAGCGCATCGGCAATCTCGCCGGCGGCCATGCCGTTTACGCCCGCGCGCAGCAGCAGGCGAAAGACATCCAGCCGCGTGGGCTGTGACAGCGCCGCAAAGGCGGCGAGGGCGTGATTCCTATCCATAAATCATGAATTATTGATATGATGGATCGAGGTCAACAGCCGATATGCCGTTTCCTGAAAGGAAAGCGGGCTGGAATTTTTTCAAAATTCCATTTCGTTACTGGTGATTATCCGGCGATCTTTACCAATGCGTGCCGCTTCTTGCCGGCCGACAGCTTGATCGGTTCGGCCAGCCTTGCCGCGTCCACCATCAGCCCGGCATCGCCCAGCGGTGCATCGTCGAGCCGGGCGCCGTTTTCCGCGATCAGGCGCTTGGCCTCCTTGCCCGATTTCACCAGCCCGGCGCGCACGAAGAGCTGCACAACCGATATACCGTCGGCAATCTCGTCCGCCGTCAGTTCCAGCGTCGGCAGATCGTCGCCCACGCCGCCCTTTTCGAACACCTCGCGCGCGGTTGCCTCGGCCGCCTGCGCCGCCTCGGCCCCGTGCAAGAGCGTCGTCACCTCGCCCGCCAGGATGATCTTGGCGGCGTTGATCTCGGACCCGTCAAGCGCGCCCAGCCGGTCGCATTCCTCGACCGGCAACTCGGTGTATAGCTTGAGGAACCGGCCCGTGTCGGCGTCGGTGGTGTTGCGCCAGAACTGCCAGAACTCGTAGGGGCTGAGCATGTCACTGTTCAGCCAGACCGCCCCGCCGGCCGACTTGCCCATCTTGCGCCCGTCAGAGGTGGTCAGCAGCGGCGAGGTCAAACCGAACACCTCATGGTCGATCACCCGGCGCGTCAGATCGATGCCGTTGACGATGTTGCCCCACTGGTCCGACCCGCCCATCTGCAACCGACAGCCATAGCGGCGGTTCAGCTCCAGGAAATCATAGGCCTGCAGGATCATGTAGTTGAATTCGAGAAAGCTGAGCGATTGCTCGCGGTCGAGCCGCGACTTGACGCTTTCAAAGCTCAGCATCCGGTTGACACTGAAATGCCGCCCGATATCGCGCAGGAATTCGAGGTAGTTGAGGTTGTCCAGCCATTCGGCGTTGTTCAGCATCAAGGCGTCGGCCGAACCTTGGCCATAGTCCAGGTAGCGCGCAAAGACCCGCTGCATGCCGTCGATGTTCTCGTCGATCTGCCCGGGCGACAGCAGTGGGCGTTCGTCAGAGCGAAACGACGGGTCACCCACCTTGGTGGTGCCCCCGCCCATCAGCGTGATCGGCTTGTGCCCCGTCCGCTGCAGCCAGCGCAGCATCATGATGTTCAGCAGATGCCCGACATGCAGCGATCTGGCGGTCGCGTCATAGCCGATATAGGCCGGCACGACGCCGGCCATCAGCGCCTCGTCCAGGCCCTGCAGATCGGTGCAGTCGGCCATAAAGCCGCGCTCGATCATCACGTTCAGGAACTCTGATTTCGGAGTATAGGTCATATGGCTTGTCCCGGCTCAGCGCGCGGGGCATGTATAGGCACCGCGGACAGGAAGGAAAAGGGCATGTTGAAGGCGGGCCGGGTGCAGGCGCTTGGGGCGATGTCGGGCACGTCGCTGGACGGGGTCGATGCGGCAGTCATCGACACCGATGGCGAACGGATTTTCGGGTTCGGGCCGGTGCGCTACCGCCCCTATACCGATGCCGAACGCGGGGTGCTGCGCGCGGCACTGGGGTGCTGGCCGGATGACGACGTCGCCGCCGCCGGCGCGGTGGTTCAGGCCGCGCATGCGGACCTGCTGTCGCAGTTCGAGGATGTCGACCTAGTGGGCTTTCACGGCCAGACGCTGGCGCATGACCCGGCCGGGCGCGGCACCCATCAGCTGGGCGACGGCGCGGCGCTGGCCCGGGCGCTGGGCCTGCCGGTGGTGTGGGATTTTCGCAGCGCCGACATACGGCTGGGCGGGCAGGGGGCGCCGCTGGCGCCGTTCTATCACTTTGCCTGCGCGCGCTGGATGAGGGCAGAGCGGCCTTTGGCGTTTCTGAATCTCGGCGGGGTGGGCAACCTGACCTGGATCGACCCGAGAAAGGCGGCGCCACAGGACGAGGGTGCTTTGCTGGCTTTTGATACCGGTCCGGCGAATGCACCGATCAACGACCTGATGCAGGCCCGCCTTGGGCTGCCTTTCGACGAGGACGGCGGGCTGGCGCGGCAGGGCCGTGTCGCCGATGGCGTGCCAGAGCAATTCCTGCAGCACCGCTATTTCGCGCGCATGCCGCCCAAATCGCTGGACCGGGACGAATTCGCCGGCCTGACGGGAATGGTGGCCGGGCTGGATGACGCCGACGCCGCCGCGACCCTGACGGCGATCAGCGCCGCGGCGGTCATGCAGGGGATGGAGCATTGCCCAACCCCGCCGGAACGGGTGCTGGTCACGGGGGGCGGGCGCCGGAACCCGGTGCTGATGAAGATGCTGCGCGCGGCGCTTGGCTGCCCGGTGGTGCCGGTCGAGGCGGCCGGCCTTGACGGCGATATGCTGGAGGCGCAGGCGTTTGCCTATCTCGCCGTGCGGGTGGCGCGGGGCTTGCCGACATCCTGTCCTGGCACGACCGGCGTGCGCGCCGCGGTCAGCGGCGGCCAGATCAGCCAGCCAGGGGAGGCGGGATGAACTACAAGCTTGACGAGGGCGCAGGTGCGGGGCTGCGGCTGGTCGTGCTGGTCAGCCCCAATGTGGCCACGGTCACCGCGGCGCTGATGTGGCACTTGGCGCAGATCGCGGATCGGGCGCAGGCGGTGCGCGGGCCGGGCCGTCTGTTTTCCCCTTCGGCGACATGAGCGGCACAAGATGAGCGACGTCACCTATCGCCATGAACTGGACGGCGTGCGCGCCATTGCCGTGCTGGCGGTGGTGCTGTTTCATGTCGGCTATCCCGACATGAGCGGCGGTTTTGTCGGGGTCGACGTGTTTTTTGTACTGTCGGGGTACCTGATCTGCGGGCAGACCTATCTGCGACTGCAGGCGGGCAACTATTCCGCGACCGAGTTCTTTGCCCGCCGTATCCGGCGCCTGTCGACCGCCTATTTCGCCTGTTTCCTGGTGACCGCGCTGCTGGCCAATGCCTATTTCCTGCGCTCCGAGATGCAGGTGGTGGCGGACGGGTTCCTGGGGTCGATCACATTCACCAACAACTGGAACCTGATGACGTCGATGGGCTATTTCTCGGGGCCCGCGCATGAAAATCCGTTCCTGCACACCTGGTCGCTGTCGATCGAGGAACAGTTCTATATCGTCCTGCCGATGCTGATCCTGCTGACCCGGCGCAAGCCGCGTGTCTTTGCCGGACTGCTGGCGGGGCTGTTCGTGCTGTCGCTGGGGCTGACACTGTTTTCCGGCGACATCGTCCATGACCGCGAGGCGCGGTTCTTTTCGTCCTTTTTCCGGGTGTGGGAGCTGGCCTCGGGCGGGCTGGTGTTTTTGGCGCTGCATCACCGGCTCTTGCCCGAACGGGTGCCGCTGGCGCCGCTGGCGGGGCTGGGTCTGGTTCTGGCACCGGTCTACCTGCTGGATGCCTCGTGGCTCTATCCCGGCTGGGGGACGGTTCTGCCGGTTGCGGGCACGCTGATCCTGATCGCCTTTGCGCGCCCGGGGCACAGCCGCGTTGCGCGATTCCTGGCCAGCCGGCCAATGGCCTATATCGGGCGCATATCCTACGGCACCTACCTGTGGCACTGGCCGCTGATCGTGGGGGTGCTTTATTACGGCAAGCACATGTCGGACGAACTGCGCGCGGTGCTGCTGCTGATTTCGCTGGGGTTGGGGGCGCTGTCCTATCACCTGGTCGAAATGCCGGTGCGGCGTATCCCGGTGGTGGGGCGCAAGCGGCATCTCTATGCGTTGTTCGCCGTGCAGTTCGCGGTCTTGCTGGCGGTGGCGGTCTGGCTGCTGGACCAGCCGGGCCGGGCCGACCCGGGCGAGGACGCGCAGCTTGAGACGCTCAAGGCCGAGGTGATGAACGTTCATCCCCGCTGGGACGATTGCTGGGGCAACACCAGCCCCGAGACGTTCTGCCAACTGGGGGCCGATGCGGTGCCGGGCGCGGGCGCGGATTTCTTTGTCTGGGGCGACAGCATGGCCAATTCGGCCCTTGCCGCCTTTGACGCCTATGGCCGCGCCCATGGCGAAAGCGGTTTCCTGGCCACGGCGCCGGCCTGCGCGCCGTTGCTGGACGCCGGTTTTCGCGTCGATTGCATCGAGTACAACCGCAAGATCCTGGCCTATCTCGACGCCGCCCCGCCGATGGATGTCTTTCTGGTCGCGCGCTGGTCGTTCTATTCCGAGGGCTACGGCAATATCGGCAACACGCCGGGGCAAAAGCCGCTTCTGCGCACTGACGGCACGCGGCCCGAGGACAATTTTGCCCTGTTTGCCGAGGCGCTGGAGGCAACCATCGCACACCTGTCTGAACGTCACCGGGTGATCGTGGTCAACAACATCCCCGATTTCCCGGCCTCGGTGCCCAAATCCATGTTGCGCATCCTGCGGTTCGGAACCGAGCCGCTGCGTGTCACGCGGGGTGAGTTCGAGCGCCGCTCGGGTCGCGCGGTGGCCGAGGTGCGCCGCGTAACCGAGGCCAATGGCGCGCTGCATGTTGCGGCGCAGGACTGGTTCTGCGACGCAGATCAGTGCAACTATCAGATCGACGGTGTGCCGCTTTTCATCGACAATGTGCACCTTGGCCCGCTGGGGAACGAGGTGCTGCAGCAGGCCATTGCATCGGTTCTGGAAAGGGAGGTGCCGCAATGAGCGGGAAAAGCCTGAAACCCGCCAGCGTGACGGCCCATGCCGCTGGGGCACATGGCGCGGGCGGTGCCGTGGTGCCGGGGGTGAACGTCTCGACCACCTATCGGCGCGATGCGAGCTATGAACTGATGGCGCCGGGCACCTATGGACGTGACCACAACGACACCGTGACGGCCGCCGAAGAGGTGTTGCGCCAGCTTGAAGGCGCGGCCGCGACGCGGCTTTTCCCGTCGGGCATGGCGGCGGCGGCGGCGGTATTCCGGACCTTGCCGGCGGGTGCGCGGGTGGTGCTGCAATCGGGCATCTATTACGGCGTGACCTCGTTCGCGCGGAATTTCTGCGTGCGCCGTGGCATCACACTGGACGAAGTCGACGCCGCCGACCCGGCCCTGATTGCGGCGGCGCTGGGCACGCCGGCCGATCTGGTCTGGATCGAGGTTCCCTCGAACCCGTGGATGAAATTGGCCGATATCGCCGCCGTGGCGCGGCTGGCGCATGGGGCCGGGGCGCTGCTGGCGGTCGATGGTACGGCGGCGACGCCGGTTCTGACGCGCGTGCTGGAGCTGGGCGCGGATATTTCCATGCACTCGGCCACCAAGGCGATCAACGGGCATACCGATGTACTGGCCGGGGTGCTGTCGTGCCGCGATGCCGACAGTGCCGCCTGGGCGGCGATCTGTGCCGATCGGGTTGAGGCCGGCGCGATCATCGGCCCGTTCGAGGCGTGGCTCTTGATGCGGGGGATGCGCACGCTGCCCCTGCGGTTGGAACGGATGTGCGCCAATGCGCAGCGGCTGGCCGAATGGCTGGCCGCCCATGATGCGGTCGAGGCGGTGTGGTATCCGGGCCTGCCGGGGCATCCCGGGCACGACCTGGCCGTGCGGCAGATGCAGGGCGGGGCGGGTTATCTGATGTCGGTGCTGGTCAGGGGCGGCGCGGCCGAGGCGCTGGCGGCGGTCGGCCGGCTGCAACTGATCGAGCGGGCGACGTCGCTGGGGGGCATCGAAACCCTGGTCGAACACCGCGCCACCATCGAGCCGCAGTCGGGCATCCCGGAAAACCTGCTCAGGCTGTCGGTGGGGATCGAGGATGCGGACGACCTGATCGCCGACCTGGACCAGGCATTGGCAGGTTAGGTCAGGGGGCGCTGCCCCCGTCGCGGCCCCCGGGGGGGGGGGGGCAGCGCCTCCCCGGGGTATTTTCAACCAGAAAGAAACCTTGTTCGGAAGGGGGCGTGCCCGTTCAGTGCCCCATGATCATGCCTTCGAGCGCGTCCTTTTCCATCGACAGTTCCATCAGCCGGGCCTTGACCATGTCGCCGATGGTGACGATGCCGACCAGCTTGCCGTCCTCGACCACGGGCATGTGGCGAAAGCGGCCATCGGTCATCCGCGACAGAACCGCGTCGGAGCTGTCCTCGCGCGAACAGCAGACCGGGTTTCGGGTCATGATTTGTTCGACGGTTTCGGTCAGGCAGGAATTTCCGCGCAGCGCCAGCGAGCGCACGATATCGCGTTCAGATACGATGCCATCGGCTGTGGTCCCATCCTGTGATACCACCAATCCGCCGATACGCCGTTCGGCCAGAACACCTGCGGCGTCAGAGACCCTGGTGTCCGGCGTGACGGTGATTACCGCGTCGTCGCCCTTTGACTTGAGTATCTGGTGTACCAGCATGCCCGGCCCTCCCGCCTGATTGCTTTGCCGGTTCAAGCGTCAGAGATCGCGCATGATCTGTCAAGCCTCCGCCTCCAGCCGGGGCAGCTCTGCGCGGATGCCGTCGCACAGACTTTGGGCAAAGCGGTTGTGCCGGTCAAGGCGGCGGTCGTCGGCGTGCCGCACCAGATAGAAACTGCGGCTGAGCGACAGACCCTCGGGCAGCACCCGCACCATGCCGGGAAAGAACGGCAGCGCGAAATCGTGGATCACGCCCAGCCCCGCGCCCTGGCGGATCAGGTTCATCTGCACCGCCACCGAGTTCGACGCCAGGTCGACATGCGATAGCCCGACCTCGGCCAGGTAATCGAGTTCGGGGTCGAATATCATGTCCTGGATATAACCGACGATGCGGTGTTCGCGCAGGTCTTCCAGCGTGCGGATCGGCGGGTGGGCGTCGAGATAGCTTTGCGCCGCGGCCATGTGCAGGCGATAGTCCGCGATCTTTTGCACTGTCAGCCGCCCGGCGGTGGGGGGGCTGACGGCGATGACCATGTCGGCCTCGCGCCGGGTCAGGTTGAACACCCGTGGCAGCGCCACGATCTGCAGCTCCAGCCCGGGGTTGTCCTGCCCGATCTGCCGGCAAACCTGCGGCAGCAGGAAATTGGCCACCCCGTCGGGGGCGCCGATGCGGATCTGGCCGGTGATGCCGGCGGCCTGGCCGGCCATGTCGTCGGCGGCGTCCTCGACCGCGTGTTCGGCGCGCACCGCATGCGCCATCAGCCGCTGCCCGGCATCGGTCAGCGCATAGCCGGTGGGCGATTTGGCGAAAAGCGGCGTGCCCAGCGCCGCCTCGAGCCGCGCAACCCGGCGCCCGGCGGTGGCGGGGTCGAGTTTCAGCATGCGGCCGGCGCGCGACAGGCTTTCGGCGCGGGCGACGGCGAGAAAGACCCTCAGGTCATCCCAGTCGAGTGCCATTGTCTGTCCTTTGCAAAAATGCAATACGTCTTTGGGATATTGCCTCTATTCCACCTATTTTTGCAATGCTAGGGTTCGCGCGATCAGGATGGAGGATCCCATGAAAGAAGTAACCCATTTCATCGGCGGCGAGCGTGTCAAAGGCACCTCGGGCCGGTTTTCGGACGTTTTCAACCCCGCCACCGGCGAAGTGCAGGCGCGCTGCCCGCTGGCCAGCACCGAGGAATTCGCCCGCGCGGTCGAGATCGCGCAAGAGGCTCAGCCGGCCTGGGCTGCCACCAACCCGCAGCGTCGCGCGCGGGTGATGATGGAATATGTCCGCCTGCTGAACCGCGACATGGACAAGCTGGCCGAGGTTCTGAGCTCGGAACACGGCAAGACCTTTCCCGACGCCAAGGGCGACGTGCAGCGCGGGCTGGAAGTGGTAGAATACTGCATCGGCGCGCCGCAACTGCTGAAGGGTGAATACACCGACGGTGCCGGCCCCGGCATCGACATGTACTCGATGCGCCAGGCGCTGGGCGTCTGCGGCGGCATCACGCCGTTCAACTTTCCGGCCATGATCCCGCTGTGGATGTTCGCCCCGGCGATCGCCTGCGGCAACGCCTTTATCCTCAAGCCGTCCGAGCGTGACCCCTCGGTTCCGGTGATGCTGGCCGAACTGATGGAAGAGGCCGGCCTGCCCAAGGGGATCCTGCAGGTCGTGCATGGCGACAAGGAAGCGGTCGACGCGATGCTGGATAACCCGGTGATCCAGTCGGTGGGCTTTGTCGGCTCGACCCCGGTGGCCGAATACATCTATGGCCGCGGCTGTTCCAACGGCAAGCGGGTGCAGTGCTTTGGCGGCGCCAAGAACCACATGATCATCATGCCCGACGCCGACATGGATCAGGCCGCCGACGCGCTGGTGGGAGCGGGCTATGGCGCGGCCGGCGAACGCTGCATGGCGATTTCGGTCGCGGTGCCCGTGGGAGACGAGACCGCCGACCGGCTGATCGAAAAGCTGGTGCCACGCATCGAAAAGCTGAAGGTCGGTCCGTGGACCGCCGGCGACGATGTGGACTACGGCCCGCTGGTGACGGCCGAGGCCAAGAAGCGCGTGCTGGGGCTGGTCGAATCCGGCGTCAAGCAGGGCGCCGAACTGGTGGTCGATGGCCGTGGTTTCGCGCTGCAGGGCTACGAGGACGGCTTTTTCGTCGGTGCACACCTGTTCGACAAGGTCACGCCGGACATGGATATCTACAAGCAGGAAATCTTTGGCCCGGTCCTGTCGACCGTACGCGCCGGCAGCTATGAAGAGGCGCTGGGCCTGACGATGGACCACGAGATGGGCAACGGCACCGCGATCTTTACCCGCGACGGCGACACCGCGCGCGATTTTGCCAGCCGCGTCAATGTCGGCATGATCGGCATCAACGTGCCCATCCCGGTGCCGCTTGCCTATCACACCTTCGGCGGCTGGAAGAAGTCGATGTTCGGCGACCTGAACCAGCACGGGCCGGATGCGTTCAAGTTCTACACGCGCACCAAGACCGTGACGTCGCGCTGGCCCTCGGGCCTGAAGGAAGGCGGAGAATTCCACTTCAAGGCGATGGACTGACACGAGATTTTGCCGCTTGCGGCCTTGGCCCCATCCGACAGGGTGGGGCTTTTTTGTTGCCCTGCAGCCTGTGACACGCTTTTCTGGCAGAAATGCCAGGAGGGCCGCGCATGGCCATAGCAGAACCCGCCTTCACCATCGGCATCGAGGAGGAATACCTGCTCGTTGACCGTGACAGCTTGGAGTTGGCCGAGGCGCCGCCAGGGTTGATGGAGGCCTGCGAGGTCGAACTGGAGGGCCAGGTCGCACCCGAATTCCTGCGCTGCCAGATCGAGATCGGCACCAAGCCCTGCGCGACCGTGGCCGAGGCGCGCGAAGACCTGCGCCGGCTGCGCGCCTGCGTTGCGCGCAATGCCGCCGGGTTCAACCTGGCGCCGATCGCCGCCTCGTGCCATCCGTTTTCCGACTGGCGCGAGCAGAGCCACACCGACAAGGATCGCTATAACGCGCTGCATGACGACCTGGCGGGGGTGGTGCAGCGGCTGCTGATCTGCGGGATGCATGTGCATGTCGGCATAGATCCGCCCGACCGGCGCATCGACCTGATGAACCAGCTTTCCTATTTTCTGCCGCATCTGCTGGCGCTGTCCACCTCGTCGCCTTTCTGGCAGGGGCGCGATACCGGGCTGGACAGTTACCGGCTGACGGTGTTCGACAACCTGCCGCGCACCGGGCTGCCGCCACGAATGGAAAGCTTTGGCGAGTTCGAACGCTCGGTCAGGGTGCTGACTGACCTCGACGTGATCGAGGACGCGTCCAAGATCTGGTGGGACCTGCGTCCCTCGTCGCGGTTTCCCACCATCGAGTCGCGCATCTGCGACGTGCAGCCCCGGCTGGAACATGCGCTGACACTGGCGGCGCTGACGCAGGCAATCACGCGGATGCTGTGGCGCCTGGCCACCCGCAACCAGCGCTGGCGCATCTATGACGGGTTCCTGCTGGCCGAAAACCGCTGGCGCGCCCAGCGATACGGCATCCGCGAAGGGCTGATAGATTTTGGCCGCGGCGAAGTGGTGCCGATAGCCGACCTGATGGAGGAAATCATCGAACTGGTGGCCGAGGACGCGCAGTGCCTGGGCGCCCTGGCCGAGGTCGAGGCAGCGCGCGACATCGTGGCAGGGGGCACCAGCGCCACCCGTCAGCGCCGGGTCATGGTCGAGGCGCTGGAGGCGGGCGACGACAGGCCGCGCGCGCTGCAGGCGGTGGTGCGCCACCTGATCGAGGAATTCAACGCCGACCTGTGAACGCATCGCCGTCTAGCCGGGTCGGGCTCGCCCGGGCGCCAATTCCTGCTTGCAATCCCGCGTTCCGTATTGTTGCTTGGCCCGGCCAGGAAAGAGGAGCAGCGGCACATGCGTATCGGACTATACCCCGGAACCTTCGATCCGATCACGTTGGGGCATATCGACATCATCCGCCGCGCCGCCGTGCTGGTCGACAGGCTGGTGATCGGGGTGGCGATCAACCGCGACAAAGGCCCGCTGTTCGATCTTGAGGAACGGGTGGCGATGATCGAGGCCGAATGCGCCAAGCTGTCGGAACTGACCGGCACCGAGATGGTGGTGCATCCGTTCGAAAACCTGCTCATTCACTGCGCCCACGACGTCGACGCCACGCTGATCATCCGAGGTCTGCGGGCGGTGGCGGATTTCGAGTACGAATTCCAGATGGTGGGGATGAACAGGACGCTGGACAGCTCGGTCGAGACGGTGTTCCTGATGGCCGACGCGCATCATCAGGCGATTGCGTCCAAGCTGGTCAAGGAGGTCGCCCGCCTTGGCGGCGATGTCACCAAGTTCGTCAGGCCGGCGGTCAAAGACGCGCTGCTGCGCAAGCTGAACAAGGGCTGAGCCTTAGCGCCAGAACTGCATCCATTCGATCAGATCGACCAGCTTTCGCGTCAGAAAGATCGTGTTCGCCCAGTCGAAATACTGCCAGTCGACGCCAAGCCCGATCACGATGGCGGCGCCGAGAAGTATGGCAAGCTGGTTGGTCATGGTTGGGCTGTCCGTGGTTCAGGTCCCGCCGACTGTGCCCGGCGGGACGGTCCGGTGCAAGGGTGCTCAGCGCGGGGCGTGTGCGGATGATGCGGGCGCGATCAGGGGCGCGCTGACCAGATCGTCGATCAGCAGCCCCAGCAGTGCGCTGCGCCCAGAGACACCGGCCTTGCGATACACCGCGTTGAGCTGCGATTTGACCGTACCCTCGGCCGAACCGCGCAATGCCGCCGCTTCGGCTATGGAAAGCCCCTTGATGACAAACAGCGCGACGTCGCGTTCCGACGGTGTAAGGCCCCAGGCGTCGAAATGGGCCAGCATGATGTCGTGAAACGCACCCGCCGCGATCGATACCTGGCTTTCCAGGTGCGCCTTGCGCGCCAGCAACCGTAACAGAAACCGTGCTTCGACGATGATCGCCGATGTCAGCGCCAGCACGGCCATCGACTCGATCGCGATATGCAGGTTGAACGCTGCATCGGCGCCCAGAAACTGGATGTCGATAAAGACGTCCCACAGAAAGAACGCGGCGCAGAGCGTCTGCACCACGATCAGCCCGATCAGAATGCCGGGGCGGCCGGAATCCGGGTGTGTCATTGCGAAAGTCTTACGTCCTCGGGAATCGATTTGCGACCCGTAACCATCGCCCGCGCCAGGTTGACGCCGGTGCGGCGGCTTTCCCAGATCACGGCGGCGATGTGCAGAAGTATCGAAACCTCGGCCCAGATTACGAGGATTTCATGCGCCTCCTCGACCCATTCGGCCCCCCAGAACGCGGTCGTTGTCATCATGTGGCCAGTTACCCCGATGGCGATGATCGTGGCCAACAGGTTGAAGATCATCAGCGCACCCAGCGGGGAATGGCCCAGGTGGGCGTGGCGGCGATGGGTGGCGATCTCGGTGATCTGCTGGGTGACGTCGCCCCGCGCGGGGAAAAAGCTGGCAAACCGCGCGGTGGCGGGGCCAACAAAGCCCCAGACGAGGCGCAGCGCCACCAGCGCCAGGACAGCATAGCCGATCCATTCGTGCAGCTTGCTGTCGTCATCGACGATGAGCGCGTTGGCGGCGAACCCGACCACCAGCGACCAGTGAAACAGGCGGATAAACGGATCCCATACCTTGTAGACGGTCATTTTCATGCCTTTCGCAGGAGCGGCGAGGCCGGGGCAATGCAGGCGGCCTCGCGCCGTTGCATCAGTCGTCGAGCTTGGTCTTCACGATGTTCAGCTCGCGGTCGAGATAGATCTCGTAGCGCTGGTTGTCCTTCAGCGCGTAGGCCTCGAAGAGGTCATCCTCGATCTCGATCTTGCGCACTTCATAACCGGCCTGCTCCAGCTTGGAGCGGATGCCGTCGCGGGTCGCGTCGTCGAGGGCGCGCCAGCTGTCGGAGGCCACGGCGGCGGTGCCGGCGGCAATGGCCAGAAGGGTGACGATGATACGGGTCATGGGGTGTCTCCTTTGCGATAGCCCGGGCGGCACGGTGCCGCGCGGTGACACCGATCTGCCATCGGCACGTCGATTTCGCTATCGGAGGAGGGATGCAGAACCGCCCGTTTATGACCAAAGTTCATGCCCGGTTCGGTCAGGCGGTCTGCTTTCCCCAGTGCCGTCCGGGCACCGGGGACAAAATGGGAAGGGTTTGCTTAGCCTAGCCGGCCCATTAGGGCTGCAACGTCGGCCATGCGGCACGAAAAGCCCCATTCGTTGTCATACCATGCCAGCACCCGCACCAGCCGTTTGCCGGTCACGCGGGTCTGGTCGGGGGCAAAGATGGCGCTTTCCTCGGTATGGTTGAAATCGACGCTGACCTTGGGTTCGGGGTCATAGCCCAGAATACCCTTGAGCGGCCCGGCGGCGGCCTCGGCCACCACCTCGTTGACGTTTTGGGCGGTGACGTCGCGCTGTGCGACAAAGGTCAGGTCCACGGCCGAGACATTGGGCGTGGGCACGCGGATGGCAGAGCCGTCCAGCCGGCCCTTGAGGTCGGGCAGGACCTCGCCCAGGGCCTTGGCGGCGCCGGTCGAGGTGGGGATCATCGACATCGCCGCAGCGCGGGCGCGGTAAAGGTCCTTGTGACGGCGGTCCAGCGTCGGCTGATCGCCCGTATAGGCGTGGATCGTGGTCATGATGCCGCTGTCGATGCCAAAGGCGTTGTGCAGCACCTTGGCCACAGGGGCGAGGCAGTTGGTGGTGCACGACCCGTTCGAGATCATCCGCTCGCCCGCCTGCAGGTCCTCGTGGTTGACGCCCATCACGACAGTGCGGTCCACGTTCTTGCCGGGGGCGGACAGCAACACCTTGCCGGCGCCGCGTTCCAGGTGCTTGCCTGCCTTGGTGCCGTCGTTGAACTTGCCGGTGCATTCCAGCACCACGTCAACGTCCGACCAGTCCAGTTCGTCCATGTCATAGGTCGAGAACATCTGGATCGGGCCGGTCCCGAGGTCCATGGTGCCGTCGCCCAGCGTGATCTCGGCCGGCAGGCGGCCGTGAACGCTGTCGTATTTCAGCAGGTGCGCCGCCGTTTCCAGCGGGCCGGTGGCGTTGAGCTTGACGACGCGGATATCCTCGCGCCCGGAGGTGGCAATATGCGCCAGGGTGCAGCGGCCGATACGGCCAAAGCCATTGATGCCGACGGTGATGGTCATTCGCGGTCTCCTGACTGGGCTGAGTTGGCTGTCTCATAGTGCCAACCGCGCCGGGCGGAAAGGGGGGAAGGTTCGCGTTTTCAGGCTGATAGCGATAACTTCGGCCAGGTTGCGCTAACGGGCGGGATGCCGCCGCCCCGGCGCCGCGCTTGACCGGTGCGCGCACCCCCGCTAGCGTTTCCTTGCTCAAGTGGGGTCGCAGTGAGTCGAAACGGTGGGGCCCGCCACTGAAATCGGAACACTTGAGGGTATCATGACCAGAGCGACACCGAAACGGCGGGGACGGGGGGTAAAGCGCACCGGCCCGCAGATTGCCGATGCCTTTCACCAGGCCGCCACGCCCGGGCGCACCCATGCCAGGGTGCTGACGGATGCACAGGTGGCCGAGCTGCGCGACCGCGCGCTGGCGCTGCTGTCTGACTATGGCGTGGTGGTGATCCACCCGCAGGCATATCGCGCCTTGCGGGCCGCCGGCGCGGTTGAAGGGGCCGGCGCCGACCGGCTGCGCCTGCCGCGCGGCATGGTCGAGGCGGCGCTTGCCGCCACCCCGAAATCGGTGCGGTTGTGCGGCAAGACTGCCGCGCGCGATTTGATCCTGCCGCGCGCCGACGGGCAATTCGTGATGCGCACCGGCACCGGCGCGCATGGCTATGTGGCACCGCAGGACACCGCCTATCGCAACACCGACCTCGCGGCAGTGGCCGAGATGGCGGCGGTGGCCGAGGGGCTGGACCAGGTCGGGTTCGTCGCCCATCCCTTTGTTCACGGTGTGCCCGAGGTCTGTGCCGACATCCATTCCTTTGCCCAGATGGTGCGGCGCACGACCAAGCATTGCTGGATCCAGCCCTATGGCAAGGACAACGTCGAATACCTGATGCGCATCGCGGCGGTGGCGGCGGGCGGCGAGGCGGAACTGCGCGCCCGCCCGCTGGCGAGTTGCATCACCTGTTCCTTTACCCCGCTCGAATTCAAGTACATGGATACCGAGTGCATCATCCAGGCCGGGCGCTATGGCCTGCCGCTGCATGCCTGTTCGCTACCATCTGCGGGGGGCTCGGCGCCGCTGACGGCGGCCGGCATGGTGCTGATGTCGGCGGCCGAGATCGTGGCGATGGTGGTGCTGGCGCATGTGCTGGCGCCGGGCACGCCGGTGATCGCCACGCCGCTGATGTTCGCGCTGGACATGGCAACCGGACGGGCGCTGCAATCCTGCCCCGAAAGCATCCGCATGGCGGCGGTGGCGATCCAGCTGATGAAAGAGGGCTTCGGCCTTGTCGCCCACAGCTATGGCATGGGGTCGGACACGCCCGACGCCGATGGCCAGTCGATGGCCGAACGCGCGCTGCTGGGGCAGGCTGTGGCGGGGGCGGGGGCCGACATAATGGGCGGCGTCGGCCAGTTGGAAACGGCGACGGTGTTTTCGCCCGTGCAGGCGGTGCTGGATGACGAGATCGGCGCGATGCTGCGCCGGCAGCTGACCCCGCCCAGGGTGGACGAGGCGGCGATGAACTGGGACGAGGTTTTGGGCATCCGCACCGGCGGGCATTTCCTGGACAGCGCGCAGACGCTGGCGCTGTGCCGTGAACAGCACCGCCCCGGCGTGTTCCAGCGGATGGGGCGTGACGACTATGAAAAGACCGGCCGTTGCACCGCCTTTGACGCCGCGCGCGACCGCGCGCTGGCGCTGATCGCCGAGGCCCCGGAAGGCGGCTACCTGGATGCCGACCAGCAGCGCGAGATCGCCGCCATTGTCACGGCCGGCGAACGGGCGGTGATCGAGGCCACCAGCGGGCGCATGGCTGTCATCTGACCGGGGTCCGAAGGGGCAATTTCACCCTGCCATCGCCGCCCGGCTGTGCTAAGCCATCCATGAGACGAGGCTGAAACGGGCGGAACAATGAGCGGATTACTGGCGCTTCTCGATGATGTGGCGGCCATCGCCAAGGTGGCCGCGACCAGTGTTGACGACATTGCCGCCGCCGCCGGCAAGGCCGGGACCAAGACGGCCGGCGTGCTGATCGACGACGCCGCCGTGACCCCCCGTTATCTGCAGGGATTTGCGCCCGCGCGCGAATTGCCGGTCGTCTGGCGGATCGCCCGCGGGTCTGTCTTCAACAAGCTGGTGATCCTGCTGCCGGTGGCGATGCTGCTGGCGGCGTTCGCGCCCTGGATGATCACGCCGCTGCTGATGATGGGCGGGTGTTACCTGTGTTTCGAGGGGGCGGAAAAGATCTTTCACGCCATCCTTCCCCATGCCGATGCGCGGGTCGAGGCCGACATGTCGGTGCGCGACCCCGGCCGGCTGGAAGAGGAAAAGGTGCGCGGCGCCATCAAGACCGATTTCATCCTGTCGGCCGAGATCATGACCATCGCGCTGTCGGCGATAGAGGTCCCCAATGTCTGGATGCAGGCCGCGACGCTGGCGGTGGTGGGGCTGATGGTGACGGTCGCGGTCTATGGCGCGGTCGGGCTGATCGTAAAGATGGACGATGTCGGCCTTTATATGGCCCGCAACGCCTATACCGGGGCGGTTCGCGGGTTCGGGCACGGGCTGGTCAAGTTCATGCCGGTGTTGCTGAAGCTGCTGACAATCGTCGGCACGGCGGCGATGCTGTGGGTCGGCGGCTCGATCATCCTGCACGGGTTTCACACCTTCCACATCGCCGAGCCGGGCCATACGATAGAGGTGATGGCCCAGGCGGCTGGGGCCGCCGTGCCGCAGGCCGCAGGTGCGGTGACATGGGTGGTGACGGCGGTGCTGGACGGGGTGTTCGGCCTGCTGCTGGGGCTGGTACTGATCCCGGTGGCCACGCGCGTGGTCGGCCCGGTCTGGGCAAAGCTGCGGGGGCGCAAGAGCAGCGGGCACTGAGGCCCGGACTGGCGGCTTGATATTCTGGATTGTGATGGGCGCGCGCCCGGCGTTGCCGCCGGGCGAAACAGTACCCCGGCGTCAGCCCAGCAGGCGGCGCACCTCGTCCGCGACGGCCTGGGCGGTGATGCCGAACTTTTCGTAAAGCTCACCCGCCGGGGCAGAGGCGCCAAAGCTGTCCATGCCGACGAAACCGGCTTTCTTGTCGCGGCCGCGTTCGCCGCAAAGCCAGCGGTCCCAGCCTTGGCGCACCGCGGCCTCGACGCCCACGCGCACCGGTCCGGCGGGCAGAACCCGGCGGCGCACGCTTTCGTCTTGCGCCGCGAACAGCTCAAAACAGGGCATCGAGACGACGCGCGTGCCGATCCCCTCGGCCTGCAGCATCTCGCGCGCTTCCATCGCCAGTTGCACCTCTGACCCGGTGGCCAGCAGGATCGCCTGCCGCTTGCCCTCGGCCTCGGCCAGGACATAGGCGCCCTGGGCGGTGAGGTTCCTGGTGGTATGCTCACGCCGCAGTGTTGGCACGCCCTGACGGGTCAGCGACAGCACCGACGGCGTCGTGGTTGAGCGCAACGCCAGTTCCCACGCCTCGGCCGTCTCGACCGTGTCGCAGGGGCGGAAGACGAGCGTGTTGGGCGTGGCGCGGCTGATCGCCAGATGCTCGACCGGCTGGTGGGTCGGGCCGTCCTCGCCCAGGCCGATGCTGTCATGGGTCATGACGAATACCGTCGGCACCCGCATCAGCGCCGCCAGCCGCATCGCCGGGCGGGCGTAGTCGGTAAAGCACATGAAGGTGCCGCCATAGGGGCGGATGCCGCCATGCAGGGCCATGCCGTTCATCGCCGCGGCCATGCCGTGTTCGCGGATGCCGTAATGGATATAGCGGCCCTTGCGGTTGCCGGTGTCGAACACCCCCAGACCGGCGGTCAGGGTGTTGTTCGACCCGGTCAGGTCGGCCGAGCCGCCCATCGTTTCGGGCATGATCGGGTTGACCACCTCCAGCACCATTTCGCTGGACTTGCGGGTGGCGACCTTGGGCGCCTCTTCGCTGATCTGTTTCTTCAGCGCCTTGATGCGGGCCGACAGTTGCCTGGGCGCCTCGCCGGCGATGACGCGCTCGAACTCGGCCCTCTGACGAGAGCCGGTTTCGGCCAGCCGCTGTTCCCAGGCGGTGCGTTCGGCGGCGCCGCGGCGGCCGATCTCTTCCCATTGCGCCTTGACGTCGGCGGGTACCTCGAAGGGGCCGTAGGGCCAGCCATAGGCCTCTTTGGCGGCGGCAAGCTGATCGGGGTCGGTCAGTGCGCCGTGACCCTTGGAGGTGTCCTGCGCGGCGTGGCCCAGCGCGATATGCGTCTTGCAGGCAATCAGCGAGGGCTTGCGCGCTGCCTTGGCGCGGGTCATGGCGGCGTCGATGGCCTCGGGGTCGTGGCCGTCGATCTCGATCACCTGCCAGCCCGCGGCGCGGAAACGTGCCGGCTGGTCGGTGATGTCGGCAAGGCCGACATGGCCGTCGATGGTGATGTCGTTGTTGTCCCACAGCACGATCAGCCGGCCCAGCCGCTGGCGCCCGGCCAGGGCGATGGCCTCGTGGCTGATGCCTTCCATCAGGCAGCCGTCGCCGGCAATGACCCAGGTGTGGTGATCCACCCGCTTGCGGCCGAAACGGGCGCGCAGCGCCTCTTCGGCGATGGCAAAGCCGACGGCGTTGGAAATCCCCTGTCCCAGCGGGCCGGTTGTGGTCTCGATCCCGGGATGGAGGAAGTTTTCCGGGTGTCCGGCCGTCAGCGCGCCCCATTGACGGAAATTGCGGACCTGCTCCAGCGTCATGCCCTCGTACCCCGTCAGGTAGAGCAGCGAATAGAGCAGCATTGAGCCATGCCCGGCCGACAGGATAAAGCGGTCGCGGTCGGGCCATTCGGGGTTGGCGGCGTCGAAGCGGAGGTGTTTTTCAAACAGCACGGTCGCAACATCTGCCATGCCCATCGGCATGCCGGAATGGCCGGAATTGGCGGCGGCGACGGCATCCAGCGTCAGCGCGCGGATCGCCGTGGCGCGGGACCAGTGGTCGGGATGGGCGGTGCGGAGGGCGGCAATATCCACGGTGCAGGTGTCCTTGATGGCTGCAGGCATGGCGGCTGAATACCAGCCCCGCCCCAAAGTTCAAGCGGCCATGCCCGGCGCGGGCGAAGGGGGGCGCACTTTCCTCATGTTTTCGATAAGCTTGAGGGGCAAGTTCCCACCGGGCGATTCGCCGCGCCACCGCGCGGCGCGGCTGTCTGGGGTGGGTAAAGACAACAAAAAGACGAGAAAGGGATCGGGAGATGAGCGATATCGACGAGCTGCAGGGCCGTATCGCCGCCGCGCTCGACCGGATCGGGCAGGGCATCGACCTGAGGGGGCGGGCCGCCGCGGCCGACCCCGAAGAGCTGGAGACGCTGCGCCGGGATCTGGAAGACGAACGCATCGCCAACGAGCAGTTGAAAGAGCGCATCAAGGTTCTGAAGTCGCGCCGCGAGGCGCTGGAGACCGAACTGACCACCGTGCAGGAGGCCGCGCGCACCGTCGCCCAGCTTGATTCCGAGCTGCAGGGCCTGCGCGAGGCAAACGAAAAGCTGCGCGATATCAACACCCGTCTGCGCGAGGCCAACGCCGCCGGCGTGGCGGAACCCGACCTGATCAACACCGCCATGCTGGCGGAACTGGACGGCGTGCGCGCCGCCCGGGTCGCCGACCGCGCGGAGGCCGGCGCGGTCTATGACGCGCTGGCAGCGGCGATCGCGGGCATCGAGACGGACCAGGGGACAGTTGACGAACAACCGGAGGGGTCGTGATGCCGGAAGTCGAGATCGAGATCGGCGGACGCAGTTTCGAGGTCGCCTGCCAGGAGGGCGAAGAGCACTATCTCAAGAGCGCCGCAAGGATGCTGGACGAGGAAACCTCGGCGCTGACCGCCCAGATCGGGCGCGTGCCCGAGGGGCGGATGTTGCTGATGGCCGGGCTGATGCTGGCCGACAAGACCGCCGGCCTGCAGGACAAGCTGCGCGAGGCCGAGGACAAGCTGCTGGAAAAAGAGGCCGAGCTGGACCAGCTGCGCAACGCCCCGACCGAGACCAAGACGGTCGAGGTGCCGGTGCTGCCCGAGGGCATGGCCGACACCCTGGCCGAACTGGCCGCCCGGGCCGAGGCGCTGGCCGACCAGATCGAGAGCGACGGCGAAACCGGCGCCCCGGCAGAGGACGAAACCGTCTGATCAGGCCCCGGCCCGCGGGCCGGGGTGCGCCTCAGCGCATCCGCAGCGCGCCGTCAAGGCGGATCACTTCGCCGTTCAGGTAATCGCATTCAACGATGAACTGCGCCAGCGCGGCGTATTCGGCCGGGTCGCCCAGCCGTTTGGGGCAGGTGACGTCGGCGGCCAGTTCATCTTGCACCTCGGCCGGCAGCCCGGCCAGCATCGGCGTGCGGATGATCCCCGGCGCGATGGCCATCACGCGGATGCCGTCGCGCGCCAGGTCGCGCGCCATCGGCAGCGACAGCGACGCGATCGCGCCCTTGGACGCGGCATAGGCAGCCTGGCCCTTTTGTCCGTCGAAGGCGGCGACCGAGGCGGTGTTGACGATCACCCCGCGCAGCCCGTCCTGCTGCGGCGTGGTGCGGACGATCTCGGCCGCGGCAAGGCGGGCGACGTTGAAACTGCCGGCGAGGTTGATGTCGATGACCCGGCGGAAACTGTCCAGCGGGTGCGGGCCGGACTTGCCCAGGGTCTTTTCGCCGATAGCGATGCCGGCGCAGTTGACGGCGCAGGTCAGCTGCCCCATCGCCTTGGTCGCAGTCTGGATCGCGGCGGCGACCGATGCCTCGTCGGTGACATCGGTTTCGGCAAAGGTGGCGCCGATTTCATCGGCGATGGCGGCGCCGCGTTTGGCGTCACGGTCGAGAATCGTAACCTGCGCGCCGCGTTTGCGGAACTGGCGCGCGGTCGCCTCGCCCAGGCCCGAGGCCCCGCCAGTGATGATGGCGGCGGTGTCTTCGATACGCATGTGGGGCATCCTTTCGAGGAAATGAACACATGTTCAAATATCCTCGTCGGGCGTGTCTGTCAAAGGGTGCGCGCGTCAGCCGCAGGTGCCGTCGAATGCCTTTGATCGCGCCCGGCCAGGCGGTTCGCCGAAATGTTCGCGATACCAGCGACTGAGCGCCGAGGTTGAGCCGAAACCGCTGGCGAGCGCGATTTCCCTGATCGGCAGCCCGGTCTGCACCAGCAACGACCGGGCGCGTTCCAGCCGCAGGATGCGGTAGATCTGCGGGGGCGAGCTGTCCCGCGTGGTGCGAAAACGGCGTTCCAGCTGCCGGGGCGATATGCCGATGATTTCTGCGATTTCGGTCACGGTCAACACCTCTTCGATGTGGCCGGGCATTATCAGCAGGTGTTCCGGATCGAGGTTTCGACCGCGTGCAGGAACGACCCGGCCGATGAACTGGCCGAGAGCAGCACAAATGTGTCCTCGTCGCTGCGCAGGATGATGCTGCCCAGGTGTTCCATCGAGGTGCGCACGAACTGCCCGACCGCGAATGCCTTTGGGTGCAGGTCGATGGGGCAGATCCGTTCCAGCGCCGCGCAGCAGCCGGGGCCGGTGATTTCCAGCGCGACCCAGCCATCGGTCTGGTCGGTGGTATAGGCCGCCCCGTCCAGCCGCGCGGCGATTGCTGCCTCGGCATCGGGGGTGGCATGGTCGAACAGGATAAACAGCTGATCTGGCGCAAGCCGCAGCAGGCGTTCGCGCCTGTCCTTCGATTGGGCTGATGTGCCCGGCTCGGGCACGGCGCAGCCAAAGGCTTTCTTCAGCGCCGCCCCGGCGGCGTCCTCGGCCCCCAGGGGCAGGGCGGCGGACACGATGGCAAGGTCGGTCAGCTCGCGCAGTCTGACCGGGCCGAAGTCGCGGGAGAACCCGCCCAGCGGGGATGAGGGTGTCAGGACGAAATCAGGCACGCAGACGCTCTCCTGCGGGGTCGACGAAATGGGGCGAGACGATCTTGACCTTCACCTCGTTGCCGCGGACAGGGTTGGTGGCGCGTACCACGTCACCCATGCGGTCCTTGCCGCGGCGGATGAAGCCAAGGCCGATGTGGTGGCCCAGCGAGGGCGAATAGGCGACAGAGGTCATCCAGCCCTGGTCGTTGTCCATCGTCGCCTCGGCGTCGGTGTCGATGAAATGCGCCCCCGCCTGCAGCGGTTGCGAGGGGTCCACCGGCACGAAGCCCACCAGGCGCAGCCCGTCCGGGTCGGACATTTCCGGGCGCTGCGACAGCACCTTGCCGATGCAGTCCTTGCTCTTGCTGATCAGCCCGTCCAGCCCGAGGTTCAGCGCCGTGGTCTGGCCGTTCAGCTCGTTCCCGGCGGCGTGGCCCTTTTCGATGCGCATGACGCCCAGAGCCTCGGTCCCATAGGGCACGGCGTCGAATTCGCGCCCGGCCTCCATCAGCACGCCCATCATCGCGTTGCCATAGCGCGTGGGCACCGCGATTTCATAGGCCAGCTCACCCGAGAACGAGATCCGGAACAACCGCGCCGGCGTGCCGCCGCAGACGGTGACGGAGCCGCAAGCCATGAACGGAAACGCCTCGTTCGAGAGGTCGTGTTCGCTGTCCACCACCTTGCGCAGCAGGTTGCGCGCGTTGGGGCCGGCGACGGCGAATTGCGCCCAGCCATCGGTGGCCGAGATCAGGTGAACGTCCAGCCTCGGCCACAGGCATTGCCGCGCGAATTCCAGCCGCCGGAACACCAGCACCGCGTTGGCGGTCGTGGTGGTCATGACATAGTGGTTTTCATCTAGCCGCGCGGTGGTGCCGTCGTCATAGGCAATCCCGTCCTCGCGCAGCATCAGCCCGTAACGCACCTTGCCGATCGGCAGCTTAAGCCAGGCGTTGGTATAGACATGGTTAAGGAACTCGGCCGCGTCCTTGCCCTGGATGTCGATCTTGCCCAACGTGGTGACGTCGCAGATGCCCACGGATTTGCGGGTCATCTCGACCTCGCGGTCGACGCTGTCGCGCCAGCCTTTCTCGCCCGGGCGGGCATACCATTGCGCGCGCAGCCAGTTGCCGGTTTCGACAAAGGTCGCGCCGTTCTTGCTGGCCCATTCATGCGACGGGGTCAGCCGGACAGGGCGGAAATTCTGCCCGCGCGACCGGCCTGCCAGCGCGCCCAGCGCCACCGGCGTATAGGGGGGGCGGAAGATCGTCGTGCCGGTTTCGGGGATGCTCTTGCCGCTGGCATCGGCGAGGATGGCCAGCGCGTTGACATTCGCCGTCTTGCCCTGGTCGGTGGCCATGCCCAGCGTTGTATAGCGTTTGAGCAGCTCGACCGAGCGGAACCCCTCGCGCCGGGCAAGGTGGATGTCCTTGGCGGTGACATCGTTCTGCATGTCGACCCAGGCCCGCTTGCGGCTGGCGCCGACATGCCACAGGGGGGCGATGTCGCTGCGTTCGTCCGAGGCGCGGGGCAGGGGCGCCTTGCTGGGGGCAAGGCCGATATCGGCCACGATGCTGTTGGCCAGATCGTGCCCATCCTTCAGCGCGGCGGCCAGCGTCAGTTGCCCGCGCGCGGCGCCCGCCACGGTCATGCCAGGGGGCAGGGTGTCACCGGGGACGAAGGCGGCAATATCCTCGTTCCACGCGGGGCGGCCGCGCTGGTGGCAGGTCAGGTGGACATTGGGGTTCCAGCCGCCCGACACGGCCAGGCAATCGGCCTCGATCCGGCTGCCGTCGCTCAGTTGCAGATCGCGCAGGCCCTTGCGGCCGCGCGTGTCGACGACCTGTGCGCCGCGCAGGATGCGCGCGCCGGGCACCTCGGCCGGGGCAGGGCCGTCGCGGGGGTCGATCACCGCGCTGACGCCGACACCGCGCGCGGCCAGGCCGGCCGCCGTGCGCCAGCCGTCGTCATTGTTGGTGAACACCGCCACGCGCTGGCCGGCGGCCACGCCGTAACGGTTGAGATAGGTGCGCACCGCGCCGGCCAGCATCACGCCGGGACGGTCGTTGTTGCCGAACGCGATCGGGCGTTCGGTGGCGCCAGCGGCCAGGATCGCCCGCCGCGCGGTGACCCGCCACAGGATCTGGCGCGGGCGTTCGCCAGCGTCGGCCAAGTGGTCGGTGCAGCGTTCCAGCGCGCCATAGCTGCCGTGATCGAAGGCGCCCCAAACGGTGGTGCGGGTCATCAGGCGTACATTGTCCATCGTCGCCAGTTCGCCCGCCGCCTGCGCCGCCCAGTCTACGCCGGAGGTGTCATCGACCTCGAAGGTTTCGGAATTGAGCCGCCCGCCGGGCAGGAAATCCTCGTCGGCAATGATCACCCTCGCGCCCGCGCGCCCCGCCGCCCGCGCCGCCGCCAGCCCCGCGGGGCCTGCGCCGATCACCAGCAGGTCGCAATGCAGATAGCCCTTGTCATAGCGGTCGGGGTCGTCCTGCATCGACAGCCGCCCGAGGCCCGCCGATGACCGGATCATCGGCTCGTAGACCTTTTCCCAAAAGCTTTGGGGCCACATGAAGGTCTTGTAATAAAAACCCGCCGACAGCAGTGGCGAAAACAGGTCGGTCACCGCCATGAGGTCGTGTTCGAGCGAACCGCGATGGTTCTGGCTGGTGGCGGTCAACCCGTCGAAAAGCTCTGCCACGGTGGCGCGGGTGTTGGGCTCCTGATGGGCGCCGCTGCGCAGCTGCACCAGCGCGTTGGGTTCCTCCGACCCGGTGGTAAATATGCCGCGCGGGCGGTGATACTTGAAGCTGCGTCCCACCAGCCGCCGACCGTTTGCCAGCAGCGCCGAGGCCAGCGTATCGCCTGCATGCCCCCGCATGCCGCGCCCGTCAAAGCGGAAACCAAGCGTCGTGTCACGGTCGATCAGACCGCCCGACGGCAAACGCCAGGGGCCGCTCATCGGTCACGCCCCTGTGCCAGGGCGACATCGCGCGCCAGTTCCGCCGACAGGATTTCATGCGTGGTGGTGTCGCGCGTGACCACCAGCCACGACCGGTCGCCCTGTTCGTGATACCACAGCTCGCGGTGCGGCCCGGCGGGGTTGTCGCGCAGATACATATAGTCGTGAAACGCCTCGGCCGCGTCCGGCGCATCGGGGTCGGGCCGGTCTATCAGCATGGCGTCGCCGAGATAGACGAACTCGGCGGCGTCGCGGGGGCCAAGCAGCGGATGCGGGATGATCATGACTGCTTTCTCCTCAGTGCAGGTTCGGCTGGGCGCCCTGGCCCTTTTCGTCGATCAGGTTGCCCCGCCGGAACCGGTCAAGGCGCATCTGGATGGCGGTGGGGTGGGGCTCGTCGCGGGCCAGCAGATGGGCATAGCAATAGCCCGACGCCGGCGTTGCCTTGAAACCGCCGTAGCACCAGCCGCCGTTGAAATAGAGCCCGTCGATATGGGTGCGGTCGATGAAGGGCGAGCCGTCCATCGACATGTCCATCAGCCCGCCCCATGACCGCAGCAGGCGCGCGCGCCCGATCATCGGCATGATCGCCATGCCGCCCTCGGCCACGTCCTCGATCACCGGCATGTTGCCGCGCTGGGCATAGGTGTTGTAGCCGTCGATATCGCCGCCAAAGACCAGCCCGCCCTTGTCGGACTGGCTGACATAGAAATGTCCCGCGCCGAAGGTGATGACGCCGGGCAGGACCGGCTTCAGCCCCTCGGTGACGAAGGCCTGCAAGACGTGGCTTTCGATCGGCAGGCGCATGCCTGCCTTTGCCATCACCCGGCCCGACGACCCGGCAACGCAGACACCCACCTTGCCCGCGCGGATCGCGCCGCGCGTGGTCTGGACGCCCAGGCATTTGCCATCCTTGATGTCAAAACCCGTCACCTCGCAGTTCTGGATGATGTCGACGCCACGGCTGTCGGCGCCGCGGGCATAGCCCCAGGCCACCGCGTCATGGCGCACGGTGCCGCCGCGGCGCTGGTAAAGCCCGCCCTTGATGGGAAAGCGCGCGTTGTCGAAATCGAGGAACGGCAGTTCGTGGCGCAGCTGTGCCTGATCGGCCAGTTCGGCGTCGGCGCCCGCCAGGATCATCGCGTTGCCCCGGCGCACGAAGGCATCGCGCTGCGGGTCGGAATGGAACAGGTTCAGGATCGAGCGCTGTGACACCATCGCGTTGTAGTTGAAATCCTGCTCCAGCCCCTCCCACAGCTTCATCGAGAACTCGTAGAACGGCTCATTCCCCGGCAGCATGTAGTTCGAGCGGATGATGGTGGTGTTGCGCCCGATATTGCCCGACCCCAGCCAGCTCTTTTCCAGCACCGCGACATTGCGGATGCCGAATTCCCTGGCCAGGTAATAGGCGGTCGCCAGCCCGTGTCCGCCGCCGCCGATGATGACGACATCGTATTCGGGCTTGGGATCGGGTTCGCGCCAGGCCGGTGTCCAGCCCCGGTTGCCGCGCAAGGCCTCGGTCAGAATCCTGAAGGCGGAATATCGCATTTGGGTACCCCCTCGAGTCAGGCTTGCCAATCAGGCTGGACGCGTTTCGAGTCGTTGACTTTCATGAAATGGTCGATTTAATGCATAATATGGACCAAATTGGTGCAGAATTTTCCCGCTACCGGATCGGCGTTCTGCCGATCAAGGGGTTCGCGCTGATGTCCTATGCCTCGACCGTCGAACCGTTGCGGGCGGCCAACCTGCTGGGCGGGGTGCCGTATTATGACGTCGTCAATATCGGCATCGACGACCGCCCGATCCCCAGCTCGGGCGCCGCCCAGGTGGCGCCTTCGGCCGTGGTGGGGGATGAACTGGTGCTCGATTACCTTTTCGTCGTCGCCGGCGGAAATCCGATGGAGTTCTCGGATGCGCGGGTGTTTCGCTGGCTGACCCGGATGGCGCGCTCGGGGGTGCGGCTGGGTGGCGTGTCGGGCGGGCCGGTGATCCTGGCGCGGGCGGGGCTGATGGCCGGCCGGCGGATGACGGTGCACTGGGAACATGCCGCCGCGCTGGCCGAGATGCATCCCGACCTGGTGCTGGAGCGCACGCTCTATGTCATCGACCGCGATCGCGTGACCTGTGCCGGGGGAACGGCGCCGGTCGACATGATGCACGCGCTGATCGCGGGGCATCACGGCGCGCGTTTTGCCCATCGTGTCAGCGACTGGTTCCTGCACACCGAAATCCGCCCCCCCGTGGGGCCGCAGCGCGGCGGGATGGCCAGCCGGATCGGCACCACCAATGCCGCTGTCCTGCAGGCGGTCGCAGCGATGGAAAGCCATGTCGCCGATCCGGTTCCGCTGGGCAATCTTGCCGCGGCTGCGGGGGTTTCCGAGCGCCAGCTCAACCGCCTGTTTCACGGTGTGCTGGGGCGGTCGACGATGCTGGTCTATATCGAGCTCCGGCTTGAAAAGGCCATGAACCTGATAACGAATTCGCCGCTGTCACTGACCGAGATCGCGCTTGCGACCGGGTTTTCCAGCTCGTCGCATTTTTCGCGCCTGTTTACCCGCCATTTCGGCAAACCGCCCTCTGCGTTCCGATAGGCGGATGTTCAGCCCGCCGCGCTGTGGCCGCCGGGACGGACCTGCGCCTTGATTATGCAGCGCCCGCTGCCCGGTTCCCGGCAGCGGAACGCCGAATTCGGCAAGGATGTCCTTGCCCTGGCCCCGGCCCCGGCCGTGGCACGAGGGGATGACCCCTGTCACGCGGCAAGAGCTGACAGGTTCAATGCCTCAGCCCAGCTTGTCCTTGACCATGGGGCCGACGATACCGAAATCCATCTGCCCGGCATGGCGTTCCTTGAGCAGGCCCATGATCCGCCCCATATCGCGGATCGAGCTGGCGCCGGTTTCGGTAATCGCCTTGTCGATGGCTTGGGCGATCTCGTCCTCGGTCAGCTGCTTGGGCAGGAATTCGGAAATCACCTTGATCTCGCGGCTTTCGCGTTCGGCCAGGTCCAGCCGCCCGCCTTCTTCGTAGGCGCGCACGCTTTCCTGGCGCTGCTTGATCATCCGGGCCATGATCGCCCGGATGTCGGCATCGCTTAGCTCCGTATCGGTGTCACCGCCTGCGCCGCGCCGGGCGATATCCTGATCCTTGATGGCGGCATTGATCAGGCGCAGCGTTGCCAGTCGGGCGCTGTCCTTGTCTTTCATCGCCTGTTTCAGCGCGGCTGTTACCTGCTGTCTCAGTTCCATCGGTGGCCCATCCCCTTGACCGATTGCAAGTCTCCGACCCTACCGGAGCGCGCAGGCAGAGACAACAGCGCGAAACGCCGCGAAAGGGCTATCGTGCTTGACCCTTGCGGGCCACGCACATAGGGTCGCGCCGGCTTCACACCCCGGAGAATCCCCGCCAATGGCGCACGCCCCCCAGAACCGCCCGACCGCATGTCTTGCCCTTGCTGACGGATCGCTCTTTTACGGGCGTGGTTTCGGCGCCGAGGGGCAGGTCACCGCCGAGCTGTGTTTCAACACCGCGATGACCGGCTATCAGGAAATCATGACCGACCCGTCCTATGCCGGGCAGGTCGTCACCTTTACCTTTCCCCATGTGGGTAACGTCGGGGTCAACCCCGAGGATGACGAGACCGCCGAACCGGTGGCCGCGGGCATGGTGGTCAAGTGGGACCCGACCGAGCCCAGCAACTGGCGCGCGACCGAACGTCTGTCGGACTGGCTGGCGCGGCGCGGGCGGGTGGCGATCGGCGGGCTGGACACAAGGCGGCTGACCCGCGCGATCCGCCAGCAGGGTGCGCCGCACGTGGCGCTGGCCCATGATGCGCAGGGCAATTTCGACACCGATGCGCTGGTCGCGGCGGCGCGCGGCTTTGCCGGGCTCGAAGGGATGGACCTGGCGCGCAAGGTGACCTGCGCCCAGTCCTATCGCTGGGACGAAATGCGCTGGGCCTGGCCCGAGGGCTATGTCCGCCAGACCGAACCCCGCCACAAGGTCGTCGCCATCGACTATGGCGCCAAGCGCAACATCCTGCGCTGCCTGGCCAGCGCGGGATGCGCGGTGACCGTGATGCCCGCCACCGCCACGGCCGAGGACGTGCTGGCGCAAAACCCTGACGGGGTGTTCCTGTCGAACGGCCCGGGCGACCCGGCGGCGACCGGCGAATATGCGGTGCCGGTGATTCGCGGCATACTGGATGCGGGTCTGCCGGTGTTCGGCATCTGCCTTGGTCACCAGATGCTGGCGCTGGCGGTGGGCGCGCGGACGGTCAAGATGAACCACGGCCACCACGGCGCCAACCACCCGGTCAAGGAAATCGATACCGGCAAGGTCGAGATCACCTCGATGAACCACGGCTTTGCGGTCGACAGCCAGACCCTGCCCAAGGGGGTGGTGGAAACGCATGTGTCGCTTTTCGACGGGTCGAACTGCGGCATCCGGCTAGAGGGGCGGCCGGTCTTTTCCGTGCAGCACCACCCCGAGGCCAGCCCCGGCCCCCAGGACAGTTTTTACCTGTTCGAGCGTTTCGCGGCGTCGATGGCCGACTGACCGGCTATGCCCGGTGCCTCGACGTGCCGGGCAACATGGTTAAGCATTTGTTTACCGTTCATTAACCAACTCTTCGCATTCTGGCCCGGTTTCGGGTCAGAAGGGGCCGAAGGGCATGGGAATATCCGAGCTGCGCCGGCTGGAAATGCCGCCGGGCCTGTCTCCGGCGGGGCGCACGCCGCTGGAACGCGACCTGGTGTCGCGCGGCACCGTCAGCGATGGCGACATGCGGCTGGCGCGGCGTGTGGGGCAGGTCTGCGACGCCACGCTCGACCGTATCCTGACGGCCGAGGGGCTGGCGCAGGGCGAGGAATTGCTGGAGGCGCACGCCCGACATTTCCGCTCGCGCCGGGTGGGCGCGCTGGCGCTGGCGCAGATGCCGGTGGCGCCTGCCGGGATTGCGCCGGCCCTGTTGCTGCGCCACGGGGTGCTGCCGGTTTATGACCGTGACGGGCGCGCGGCGCTGGTCTGCCACACGCCCGAGGGGCGCGCGGCGATCCGGCCCCATCTTCCGCTCGAAATGCGCGATGCCCACACGTTGTGGGCGACGCGCGACATCATCCAGGACCGGATCGCCCAGGCCTTTCGCCCGGCGTTGAGCGCGGCGATGGTCACCCGCGTGCCCGAGGCGGAAAGCTGTCGCAGATGGGGCAGGGGGCGGCGCTTGCGGCTTGCGGCCGTGCTGGGCATGCTGGCCGCCGCCACGGTGGTTTCTGTAATGTGGCCGGGCGTGGTGCTGGCGATGCTGGCCGGCTGGGCGGTAGTCACGCTCGTGGTGGCGATTCTGTTCAAGACGGCCGCCTTCGTGGCGCGACTGGCAACGGGGCCGCAGGTGCCGGTTGCCGACCGTGCGGCTGGCGATGCGCCGCTGCCGCGCGTGTCTGTGCTGGTGCCGCTATTCAAGGAAACAGAGATCGTAAATGCGCTGGTCACGCGGCTCAGCTGCCTGACCTATCCCAAATGCCTGCTCGAGGTGATCCTCGTGCTGGAGGAAACCGACACCCGGACCCGCGATGCTCTGGCGGTGATCGACCTGCCGTCCTGGATGCGCCCGGTGGTGGTGCCCGACGGCACGCCGCGCACCAAGCCGCGGGCGATGAATTACGCGCTCGATTTCTGCGAGGGCGACATCATCGGCATCTTCGACGCCGAGGACGCGCCCGACCCCGACCAGATCACCCAGGTGGCGCGCCGGTTTCAGGCCGCGCCGCCCGACGTGGTGTGCCTGCAGGGCATCCTCGACTATTACAACCCGCGCCAGAACTGGCTGGCGCGCTGTTTTACCATCGAATATGCGGCCTGGTTCCGGCTTGTCCTGCCGGGGCTGGCGCGGCTGGGTTTTGCCATTCCGCTGGGGGGTACAACGCTGTTTTTCCGCCGCGACGCGCTGGAGGCGCTGGGCGGCTGGGACGCCCACAACGTCACCGAGGACGCCGACCTGGGCTTTCGCCTGGCCCGGCACGGGATGCGCACCGAGATGGTCGAGACGGTGACCCGCGAAGAGGCCAACTGCCTGCCCTGGCCGTGGATCAAGCAGCGGTCGCGCTGGCTGAAGGGGTACATGACCACCTACCTGGTGCACATGCGCCGCCCCCGCCTGTTGCGCCGGCAGTTAGGCACCTGGGCGTTCTTGGGCTTTCAGGCGCATTTCGTTACCGCACTGTCGCAGGTGCTGCTTGCGCCGCTCTTGTGGTCGTTCTGGCTGGTGCTGCTGGGGCTGCCGCACCCGCTGGACGCCTACCTGCCGCATGGGGTGATGCTTGGCCTCGGCGCACTGTTCCTGGCGGTTGAGGTGATCAACCTGGCGATCCACGCGACTGCCGTCAGTGGGCGGATGCACCGGCACCTGCTGCCGTGGACGCCCACCATGCATTTCTACATGCCGCTGGCGGCGGTGGCGGGATACAAGGCGCTGTATGAACTGGTGCGAAAGCCGTTCTTCTGGGACAAGACCAAGCATGGCCTGTCGCTGGGGGGGACATCAAAACCGGAAGTCCCGGTCGCAACCGAAGAACCGATCCTGCGCCGCCCGCCCGAGGCACAGTTACGCCAGGCTGTCGATCTCTCCTGAATCGAGCTTGAGCCGGGTCACGAACGCCTTGGAAATGTGTTCGCGCAGCGCCTTGCTGGCGGTGTTGGCGTCGTGCGCCTCGATCCCGGAAACGATGGCTTCGTGTTCGTTCAGCGTGTCCTCGTCCCGGCCTGCCGCCGCGAGCGACGTCGTCGCCAGCAAGGCCATCGAGCGATGCACAAGGTCGAGCTGCTGAACCAGGAACCGGTTATGCGATGCCAGGTGGATCTGCTTGTGAAAGCGCCGGTTGGCGCGCGACAGCGCCTTTGGGTCGCCGATCAGCTTGCGGTCGTGCTCGACCATGTCGCGCAGAACGCGCACCTCTTCGGCGGTGGCGTGACGGGCGGCCAGGCCAGCGGCCAGTCCTTCCAGCTCGGCGCGGACGACGTATAGCTCGGCCAGTTCGTTGTGATCGAGCGAGGCCACGATCAGGCTGCGCCCGTCGCGCGTCAGCAGCGATTGCGTCTCCAACCGTTGCAATGCTTCGCGGATGGGGGTGCGTGACACGCCGAAGCGTTCGGCAAGATCGCTTTCGACCAGCCGGTCGCCGGGCTTGTAGATGCCGGTGTCGATCGCTTCGAGGATGAGCGAATAGGCGTCCTTTATCGGAGCTTTCATTTCCCGGCCTTGTTCCTGCGGTGGCGTGACGTCAATTCCCGGAGCATATGCGCCCGGCAAGGTGGCGATCAACCCTTGCCGCGTACAGTTCGTCCTCGGGCAAGGTGCCATTGCCGCCGGGCACGCGCGGGCCTATCCTGCCCACATGCCGAAATCGCATTTCACTCATGTCGAGGCGTGGGTCTTCGACCTCGACAACACGCTCTACCCGCCGCAGGCGCGTCTCTTCGACCTGATCGAACGGCGGATGACCGATTATGTCATGACTGCGCTGGGGGTGGACCGGGCCGAGGCTGACCGCCTGCGCCATCACTACTGGGTCGAGCATGGCACCACATTGGCCGGGCTTATGCGCGAGCATGACCTCGACCCCGGCCCCTATCTGGACCATGTCCACGACATCCCGCTTGACCGGCTGGAACCCGATGCCGGGCTGGCCGCGCGCATCCGTGCGCTGCCGGGGCGCAAGATCGTCTATACCAATGGCTGCGCGCCCTATGCCGAACGGGTGCTGGCGCGGCGTGGGCTGGACGGGATATTCGACGCGGTTTTCGGCGTCGAGCACGCGGGCTATCGGCCCAAGCCAGAGCGCGCGGCGTTTGACGCGGTTTTCACAAGGGGCGGGGTGGCGCCCATGCGCGCGGCGATTTTCGAGGACGACCCGCGCAACCTGGCTGAGCCGCACGCGATGGGAATGCGCACCGTGCACGTGGCGCCACAGCGCGCGGCGGGCGCGCATATCCACCACCACACCGACGACCTGGGTGGGTTCCTGGCGCAGCTGGTCTGAGCCACCTGTCTGCGGCGAAATGCAGCGGCCAGTGCGGGTTCCATGTCGGGGTGGTTCGACTAGATGATTCCTAGAATCATCTTAACGGAGAGCCATCGATGAACGCCCCCCACAGCATTGCCCCCGAATCCGAAACCAAGGCCGATCACGACCACGAGGTTCACGACTGGCGCATGTCGCGGCAGGAGGTTCTGATCGTGGCGGTGGTCCTTGCCCTTGTCGCCCTTTGGGCGGGCGCGGTGGTATTGTGGGGTGTGCCGGGGCTGTACCTGCCGGCAGTGGCGCTGGTGCCTGTGGTCTGGCTGACGCTGCTCGCGATTTCGCGCACCTAAGGGGTGAAAGCCCTGTCCTCGCGCCGGGCCGGGTTGTGCAGGATGGCGTACGGCGATCTGGGAGGAGCGCGAGACGCGATTTCGCGCGGCCCGGCCCCGGGGGCTGGCCCCCGCCGCCGCTGCCGCCTATGTATCGGCTGACGGAGGGCGGTGCGATGACCGGGTTTGATTGCGATATCGTTGTGGCGGGCGGCGGCGTCGCCGGGCTGACGGCGGCCAGTGTCTTTGGCAAGGCCGGGTTCAGCGTGATCTGTGTCGATCCCGCCCCGCCGGTGACCGAACGCGATGCCGAGGGCGCCGACTTGCGCACCACCGCCTTTCTGCAGCCCGCCCGCGAACTGCTGGATGAGGCCGGGCTGTGGCAACGGCTGGCCGAACATGCCGCGCCGCTGCAGGTGATGCGCATCGTCGATGCCGGCGGGCCAGAGCCCGAGGCGCGGCTGATCAAGGAATTCAACGCCGCCGACATTTCAGACCTGCCGTTCGGCTGGAACCTGCCCAACTGGCTGTTACGGCGCGAGATGGTGTCCCATCTGGAAACGCTGGAGGGGGCAGAATTCCGCCCCGGCACCGGCGTCAAATCGGTCTTTACCCGCCAGAGCGGGGCGGTGGTATCGCTCAGCGATGGCACGCGGTTGCGCTGCCGGCTGGTGATCGCAGCGGACGGGCGCGATTCGGCCCTGCGCCGGGCGGCGGGGATCAGCGCAAAGACGCTGCGCTATGGACAAAAGGCGCTGGCCTTTGCCGTCACGCACCCGGTGCCGCATGACAATGTCTCGACCGAAATTCACCGCTCAGGCGGGCCGTTCACGCTGGTCCCGCTGCCCGACTACCAGGGCCGCCCGTCATCGGCTGTCGTGTGGATGGAAACGGGGCCAGAGGCGCTGCGCCTTGCCGCGCTGCCCGAGGCAGAGTTCGAGGCGGCGATGAACGAACGTTCCTGCCATGTCCTTGGCCCGCTTTCGCTGGCCTCGCGCCGGACGGTCTGGCCGATCATCGGGCGCATCGCCTCTCGCATGTGGGCCGAGCGTATGGCGCTGGTGGCCGAGGCTGCGCATGTGGTGCCGCCCATCGGCGCGCAGGGCCTGAACATGAGCCTGGCCGACATGGCGGCGCTGCTGGACCTGGCGCGCGCCGCCCCCGACCGGCTGGGCGAGGCGGAGATGCTGCAGGCCTATCACCGCCGCCGCCATCCCGACATCGCGGCGCGGGTCGCGGGGATCGACCTGCTTGACCGTGCGTCGATGGCCCACGCGCAGCCGCTGCGCGACGCGCGCGCCTTTGGTCTGGATATGCTGCACTCGATCAAGCCGGTGCGCCGGACGCTGATGCGCCTCGGGCTGGGCGTTCGGATGCGGGGCTGACGCCCCGCTACCCTCAGAGCACCTTGTCGAACACCGCCGCAAGCCGTGCCTTGGCGCCTTCGACGTCATAAAGCTTGTCGAGACCGAAAAGCCCCAGCCGGAAGGTCATGAAGCCCTCTGGCTCGTCACAGGCCAGCGGCACACCGGCCGCGATCTGCATCCCTTCTGCGGCGAACTTGCTGCCGTTCTGGATCTCCGGATCGGTGGTATAGCTGACCACCACCCCCGGCGCGCCGAATCCCTTGGCTGCGACCGAAACGACGCCCCGTTGCGCTAGCATCTCGCGCACGCCGTCGCCCAGCGCCCATTGTGCCTGGCGCAGCGCCTCGAACCCGTATTCGCGGGTCTCGGCCATGGTGTCCCGGAACGCACGCAGCGCATCGGTAGGCATGGTGGCGTGATAGGCGTGGCCGCCATCCTCGTAGGCGCGCATGATCGCGCGCCACTTTTTCAGATCCAGCGCAAAGCTGTCCGACTCGGTCGCCTCCAGCCGTGTCAGCGCGCGCTCGGACATCATCACCAACCCGGCCGAGGGCGAGGCCGACCAGCCCTTTTGCGGCGCCGAAATCAGCACGTCGACGCCGGTCCGGCCCATGTCGACCCAGGCGCAGCCCGAGGCGATGCAGTCCAGCACCATCAGCGCGCCGACCTCGTGCGCGGCCGTGGCCAGCCGGGTGATATAGTCGTCGGGCAGGATGATCCCGGCAGAGGTTTCCACATGCGGGGCGAACACCACATCCGGCCGGGCGTCGCGGATCTGCGCCTCGACCTCTTCGATCGGGGCGGGGGCAAAGGGCGCCTGCGGGCCATTGCCGGTCTGCCGGGCCATGCAGACGGTGGTCTTGCCGGCAAAGCCGCCGGTCTCGAATATCTGCGACCAGCGATAGGAGAACCAGCCGTTGCGCACGATCAGCGCATGCGCATCGTTGCCGAACTGGCGCGCCACAGACTCCATCCCGTAGGTGCCGCCGCCGGGAACGATGGCCACGCCATCGGCGCTGTAGACCTCTTTCAGCATGTCCGCGATGTCGCGCATCACCTGCTGAAACGCCTTGCTCATGTGATTGAGGGATCGGTCGGTGAAAACGACGGAATACTCAAGCAACCCGTCCGGGTCGATGTCATCACGCAGCGCGGTCATGGGCCTGTCTCCCTGGTATGTCATGCCAGTGCTAGCGCGCCTGATGGCCGGAGGCAAAGCGATTGTTCCGCCTCGCCCTCAGCCAATCGGGCCGGGGCGGCGTTCCTCGCTCAGCAGCACGTTGGCCTCGACCTCGCCCACGCCGGGCAGCATCATGATGCGCCGCCGCAGGACACGTTCGAAATCGGGGATGTCGCGCGCCACCACCCGCAGGCGATAGTCGAACAGCCCCAGGATATGTTCGATTGTCTGTACCTCGGGGATGGCCGTGACCGCGCGTTCGAACTCGGCGATGCCGACGCGGCCCTTGGTCGCCAGCTTGACGCCCAGGAACACCGACACGCCGAAACCCAGCCTTTCGGTGTCCAGGTCCAGCCGCAACCCCTTGATCGCGCCGCTTTCGTGCAGGCGGTGGATGCGCCGCCAGGCGGCGGGCTGCGACAGGCCCAGCTTGCGCCCCAGCGCGCTGGCGCTCTGGGTGGCGTCGCGCTCCAGCTCGCGCAAGAGCTGCCGGTCGGTGGTGTCCAGCTCGATCACAGCGGCAGCACCTCCTGCGTCTTGATCTGCGCGACATGCATCAGCGCCTCGACATCGGCGATATGCGGCAGCCCCAGGATGGCGCTGCGATAGATCTGCTGATAATGCCCCATGTCGCGGGCGACGACCGCCAGCCGCAGGTCCACCCGGCCCAGGAAGGTCTGTATCTCGATCACCTCGGGCACCTGCCGCGCCGCTTCCAGGAATTCGTCGAAGGCGCGCGGGTCGGATTTCTCCAGCGACACGCGCAGCGACACCTCGACCTCGTAACCCAGCGCCCGCCAGTCGATCACCGCGCGCACCCCGCGCAGGATGCCGTCGGCGCGCAGCCGTTCCAGCCTGCGCGCGCAGGTGGCGGGTGTCAGCCCGGCGCGCGCGGCCAGGTCGGCATTGGCCAGCCCGGGGTCGTGCTGGTAGTGGCGCAAAATCCATCGGTCGGTGTCGTCAAGCATGATTTTCTCAAAAATGTTTCTTTCTGGTTATAAATACCCAAAAATATAACGGGAAACACCCTTAATCGCATTCATGTTTCCGTGTGCGCCCGGTATTCTGCGCCGCGAGGAAACCCGCACCAGAGGAGCATGCGAAATGCGCGTCTATTACGATCGCGACTGCGATATCAATCTCATCAAGGACAAGAAGGTCGCCATTCTGGGCTATGGCAGCCAGGGCCATGCCCACGCGCTGAACCTGCGCGATTCGGGCGCGAAAAATCTCGTCGTTGCCCTGCGCGAGGGCTCTGCCAGCGCCAAGAAGGCCGAGGGCGAAGGCCTCAAGGTGATGGGCATTGCCGAGGCCGCCGCCTGGTGCGACCTGATGATGTTCACCATGCCTGACGAGCTGCAGGCAGAGACCTATCGCAAATACGTCCACGACAACATCCGCCCCGGCGCGGCGATTGCATTTGCCCACGGGCTGAACATCCATTTCGGCCTGATCGAGCCGAAAGAGGGCATCGACGTCATCATGATGGCGCCCAAGGGGCCCGGCCACACCGTGCGCGGCGAATACGTCAAGGGCGGCGGCGTGCCCTGCCTGGTGGCGGTCGACACCGATGCCTCGGGCCGGGCGCTGGAACTGGGCCTATCCTATTGCTCGGCCATCGGCGGCGGGCGCTCGGGCGTCATCGAGACCACCTTCCGCGAAGAATGCGAGACCGACCTCTTCGGTGAACAGGCGGTTCTGTGCGGCGGTTTGGTCGAGCTGATCCGCATGGGCTTTGAAACCCTGGTCGAGGCCGGTTATGCCCCGGAAATGGCCTATTTCGAGTGCCTGCACGAGGTCAAGCTGATCGTCGATCTGATCTATGAAGGCGGCATTGCCAACATGAACTACTCGATCTCGAACACCGCCGAGTACGGCGAATACGTCTCGGGCCCTCGCGTTCTGCCGCGCGAGCGCACCAAGGCCGAGATGAAGGCCATTCTGCACGACATCCAGACCGGTGCCTTCGTGCGTGACTTCATGCAGGAAAACGCCGTCGGCCAGCCCTTCTTCAAAGGCACGCGCCGGATGAACGACGCCCACCAGATCGAACAGGTCGGCGAAAAGCTGCGCGCCATGATGCCGTGGATTTCGGCCGGCAAGATGGTCGACCGGGAAAAGAACTGATGGCTGTCATCTGACAACCGATGCGAGGGGCGGCCGGCTGCGGCTGCCCCTTTTTCTTGGCGTTTCAACTGGACCACCACGATGCAGGACATCCGCCCCGTCAACTGGCTGCGCATCACCGCCCTCGGTATCATCTGGGGGGCGTCCTTCATGTCCACGACCGTAGCCTTGCAGGGGACGGGACCGCTGATGGTGGTGGCGATACGGCTGTGCCTGGGGGCGGCGCTGCTGGTGTCGATCGCCTATGCCACCGGTCACGGCCTGCCTCCCTTGCGGGGTCGCACGGCGGGGCGGATCTGGATATCTGTTCTGGCGCTGGCGCTTTGTTCCAATGCCATCCCCTTTGCGCTGCTCAGTTGGGGGCAGCAGGTCGTTGCCTCGGGCTTTGCCGGGGTTTGCATGGCGGCGGTGCCGCTGCTGATCCTGCCGCTGGCGCATGTCCTCGTTCCCGGCGAACGGCTGAGCCTGCGGCGGCTGGCGGGCCTATTGATCGGCACGGTCGGGGTGGTGGTGCTGATCGGCGCCGGCGCGTTCCGCTCGACCGGCGATGACCTGGAACTGCTGGCCCGGCTGGCCTGTATCGGCGCGGCGTGCGGCTATGCCGTGGGGGCGATCCTGACACGCCTGTGCCCGGCCGTCGATCTGCTGGCACTGGCGGCGGCGGTGCTGCTGGTGGCGGCTGTGGTGTTCACGCCCTATGCACTTTATGTCGAGGGTCTGCCGCAGGCGATGCCGTTGAAGAGTGCTCTGGCGCTGTTGTTTCTGGGGCTCTTTCCGACAGGTGCAGCGCAGGTGCTGCTGGTGCATGTCATCCGCGATGCCGGTCCGGTCTTCATGAGCCTTGTCAATTACCAGGTGCCGGTGTGGTCGGTCATCTTCGGCGTGACGTTGCTGGCCGAGCCGCTGCCGCCCAGCCTGCTGCTGGCGATGGTGCTGATCCTGTCCGGCGTGGTGCTGAGCCAGCTTGGCGCGTTGTCGCGGCTCTTTCGGCGGGGATAGGGCGGCGGGTGTCGCCGGATCAGCCTGTTATCCCCGGCATCACCGCCTGCCACAGCCGCAGCGCCTGCGCGGTTTCGGCCACGTCGTGGACCCGCAGCATCTGCACCCCCTGTGCCACCCCCGCCAGCGCCACCGCGATTGAGCCCGGTGTGCGGTCGGCTGCGTTTTCCGCCCCGCCCAGCGTGCCGATGAACCGCTTGCGCGACACCCCCAGCAGCACCGCACACCCCAGCGCGTGAAAGAGTGCGAGATTGCGCAGCAGGTCTAGGTTGTGTTCCAGCGTCTTGCCAAAACCGATGCCGGGGTCGACCACGATGCGCGCGCGGGGGATGCCCGCTGCCTCCAACGCCTTTATGCGCCCTTCCAGCCAGTCATAGACATCCAGCACCACGTCGTCATAGCGCGGGTCTTTCTGCATCACCTCGGGCGTGCCCTGGGCGTGCATGACGCAGACCGGCAGGCCGGTTTCGGCGCAAAAGGGGGCAAGTTCGGGATCAAAGGTCAGCCCGGCGACATCGTTGACGAAATTCGCGCCGGCCTGATGCGCGGTGCGGGCCACGGAGGCCTTGCGCGTGTCGATGGAAATAGGCGCGTCACAGCCGGCGCGAATGGCGGCAATGACCGGGGCGGTGCGGCTGATCTCGTCCGCCACCGGCACCAGCGCCGCGCCCGGACGGGTCGATTCGCCACCCACGTCGATGAGGTCGGCCCCATCCGCCAGCATGGCGCGGGCATGGGCCAGTGCGGTGTCAGGTGCGTTGTGCCGTCCGCCATCGGAAAAGCTGTCGGGCGTGACGTTCAGGATGCCCATCAGGCGCGGCATGCCCAGGTTCAGCCCGGCAATGGCCGCGCGCGGGGCGGTGAGGCGCGCCAGAACATCGGCGGGAATATCCCGCGCCGGCACCAGCCGTGACGGGGCATCGCGTTGCAACACTTCGACGGTGTCGAACCAGCACCAGCCCCCGGCAAGCCGCTGCGCCCCCTCGGGGCGGGCATGGTCGGTGCGGGGGATGGGACGGAAATAGGTCATGGCATCATGTCCGCTGTGGTGGTGATCGGGGCAGCGGCCAGTTCCTACAGCCCCGATTGCGCAATGTCCTGCAACAGCACCGGCACGGCACAGGCCTTTGGCGGCGCGGCGCCGATCACCAGCAGGTCGGATGCGCCGATATGGCCGGCGAACCAGGCTGACAGCGCCACCGGGTCGTCGGGGCCGGACGCGGGGCCGTCGACCGCGTCCAGCACGATCTTGGACGGCGCCCAGACGCTGATCTGGCCGTGTTTCATCGACCAGTCCAGTTCGGTGCGCGTGCCCACCACCACGCAGCGGTGGTCGCGGGCGGCCAGCATCCAGGCGTTCTGTTCCAGCGCCAGCAGGTCAATGCGCCGCTGGGTCATCTTGTGGCCGGTCCGGGGTATGGGCGTGTCGGCGGACCCGACGCACAGGATCACCGGTTCGGCGCGGGCCTCGAGCTGGTCGAGCCAGTTGCCGAGATTGGGCGAGGCGATCGCGTCGTTGCCCAGAAAGACGACATGCGGGCGGGGCGCGCTGTCGGGCTGCGGGCTGATCGGGCGGGTGCGCAGGTCGGCGATCGAGCGCACGATCTCGACCCCCAGCGCGCCGGGGCCGCGGTCGAGCTTTTCGATACGCACGAAGGTGCGCACCGCGCGTGGTTCCAGCAGGATGCGTTCGGCGATGCGTTCGGCCAGTGTTTCGAGCAGGTTGAGCCGCTCTTCGGCCAGCGCCGCCTCGATCGCCTCGGTCACCTTGTCGTAGCTCAGGATGCGGTCGACATCGTCGTCGATGGGGTCGCCCTGCGGGCGCACCTCGACCACCACGTTGAAACTGACACGCTGTGTGGTGCCGCGCTCTGCCTGAAAGGCGCCGATCTCGACCTCGACGATATGATCGCGCACCGAGATACGGTCGAGCGGGCCATCGGGCGCGGTGGCGTCGGCCCGCGCGTCGGGGTGCTCGAATGCGAGGCGGATCTCGTTGGACATTTCCTTGTCCTTTCCCGGGGGGCAGTGCCGCGGGGGATAGCATGCGCTGTCCCGGCGGGGAAAGGACGAATGCGACGGCTGCGCAGCCGGACGCGGCAGGATTGAGGATAGGGGCCCGCCAGGTCGTGCGCTGTTTCCGGCATCCCGGGGTCCGTAACGAAAACAGGCCCCGGAATGATCCGGGGCCTGTCCGATTGTCATGAGCCGCTGCACCTAGTGTGCGTGGCCCTTGTCCCAGTCTTCCTGCTTGGGCAGGATTTCAAAGGTGTGCTCGGGCGGGGGCGAGGACACCGTCCATTCCAGCGTGTCGGCGTATTCGTTCCAGTAATTCGCCTGCGTCACCCGCGCCCCGCGGAAGAGCGAGTAGAACACCACACCGAGGAAGAACACGAACGACGCGAAGGCGATGAAGGCGCCCAGCGACGACCACCAGTTCCAGTAGGCGAACGCCTCGGGGTAGTCGATATAGCGCCGCGGCATGCCCTGCCGTCCCAGAAAGTGCTGCGGGAAGAAGGTCAGGTTCGAGCCGATGAACATCATCCAGAAATGCAGCTTGGCCGCCCATTCGGGGTATTGCCGTCCGGTGAACTTGCCGAAGTAGAAATAGACCCCGGCAAAGATGGCAAAGACGGCGCCAAGGCTCATCACATAGTGGAAGTGCGCCACGACATAATAGGTGTCGTGATAGGCCCGGTCGACGCCGGCCTGCGACAGGACGATGCCCGTGACGCCGCCCACGGTGAAGAGAAACAGGAACCCGAAGGCCCACAGCATCGGCGCCTTCAGTTCGATCGAGCCGCCCCACATGGTGGCGATCCAGGAGAACACCTTGATGCCCGTGGGCACCGCGATCACCATCGTGGCCAGCATGAAATAGCTCTGCTGGCTGACCGACAGCCCCACCGTGTACATGTGGTGCGCCCAGACGATAAAGCCCAGAACCCCGATCGCGATCATCGCCCAGACCATCGGCAGGTAGCCGAAGATCGGCTTGCGCGAGAAGGTGGAGATGACGTGGCTGATGATGCCGAAGCCGGGGATGATGATGATATAGACCTCGGGATGCCCGAAGAACCACAGGATGTGCTGGTACAGCACCGGGTCGCCGCCACCGGCGGGATCAAAGAAGGTGGTGCCGAAATTGCGGTCGGTCAGCAGCATGGTGATGGCACCGGCCAGCACCGGCAGCGCCAGCAGGATCATCCAGGCGGTGACAAAGATCGACCACGAAAACAGCGGCACCTTGAACAGGGTCATGCCCGGCGCGCGCATGTTCAGGAAGGTGGTGATCATGTTGATCGCGCCCAGGATCGACGACGCGCCCGACAGGTGCACGGCAAAGATCGCCAGGTCCATCGACATGCCCGCCTCGGAGGTCGAAAGCGGCGGGTAGAGCACCCAGCCCACGCCCGAACCCAACTGGCTGTTGCCGCCTGGGCTGAGAAGCGAGGCAACCCCCAGCCCGACACCGGCAACGTACATCCAGTAGCTGAGGTTGTTCATCCGCGGGAACGCCATGTCCGGCGCGCCGATCTGCAGCGGCATCAGGAAGTTGCCAAAGCCGCCGAACAGCGCCGGGATGACCACGAAGAACATCATCAGCACGCCGTGATAGGTGATCATCACGTTCCACAGGTGCCCGTTGGGCGTGCATTCGCCCGCCGCGGCGGCCGTCAGGCGCGCCCCTTCGAGACACATGTACTGCACGCCGGGATGCATCAGTTCCATCCGCATGTAGACGGTGAAGAGAACCGCGACCAACCCGGCCGCAGCCGCGGTGACCAGGTAGAGGATCCCGATGTCCTTGTGGTTGGTGGACATGAACCAGCGGGTAAAGAAACCGCGCGTGTCGTCGTGTCCGTGGCCGTGAATGGCTGCGTCCGCCATTGGTTGCCTCCTGCAGGTTATAGACAAGCGCGCCGCCGGTCGCCCGGGCCGCGTCAGATTGTGGTGTTTCTAGAATGTGTCGGGGGGCAGGGCAATCCGAGAATTTGACGCAGATCAAAAATTCGCGAACCGTGCCGCGCCCGCAATGGCCGGTAGCAGATCAGTTTGCAGGCGGCGGGAATGCCTGCGCAAAGGTCTGTTTCAGCGCCACGTCCAGATCGCCCATCTCGACCGGCAGACCCAGATCGACAAGGCTGGTCACGCCGTGTTCGTTGATGCCGCAGGGCACGATGCCGGAAAAATGGCCGAGATCCGGTTCGACATTGATCGACAGCCCATGAAAGCTGATCCATTTGCGCATCCGAATGCCGATGGCGGCGATCTTGTCCTCTTGCCGTTCGCCCGTGGGCATCAGGGGCTTGTCGTCGCGCACCACCCACACGCCGACGCGTCCGGGGCGGATTTCTCCGCGCACGTTGAAGCGGTCGAGCGTGGCGATCACCCAGTTTTCAAGCGCCGATACAAAGCGGCGCACATCGCGCCCGCGCCGGCCGACATCCAGCATGACATAGACCACCCGCTGGCCGGGGCCGTGATAGGTGTACTGTCCGCCACGCCGGGTCTGGTAGACAGGAAATCGGTCAGGATCGCACAGATCAGCAGGGTCTGCCGCTGGACCGGCGGTGTAAAGCGGCGGGTGTTCGAGCAGCCAGATCGCCTCGCGCGCTGTTCCGGCAGCGATTCGGCCAACCCTGGCCTCCATCTCGGCAATGGCGTCGGGATAGGGCACCGGCGCCTCGGATCGGTACCATTCCACGCCCGGCAACGGGGCACTACTGAGGGGTTTCTGGCTCATATGGGCGATCCGGATATGTAGGATATGGGATTCATGGTAATATCAAGTAAGGTTGGTCGGGACTCACTAGGGGAGATGTCAGATGTTTTCAAAAAGAATTGCATTAAGCATGCTGGCGGCGGCCATCGCGGCCACGCCTGCGACGCGGGCGGCGGCGGATCTTGCGGACGGGCTCGTCGGCGGGCTTGTTGGTGGCGCGGTCAGCGGAATCATTGTCAATGAAAGCGCCAAGGCGCGCGAACGCCGGACTGCGCCGCGGCGGGTATACCGGGCGCCGGTCAACACCGTGGCGCGCCAGCAGGTGATCGAGGAACAGACAGCGCTGAACTATTTCGGCTTTCCCGCCGGAACGCCGGATGGCGTGCGGGGGCGCAATACCCGCAACGCCGCGGCGCAGTTTCAGGCGCATATGGGCTATCCCGCCACCGGCAACATGACCGAGTATGAGCGCCAGTTCCTGGTCTCTTCCTACTTTCGCGCCCAGACCAACCCGACCCTTACCGCACAGCTTGTCGCCCAGCGTGGCATGGGGCAGCGGGGCCTGTTGCACGCCTATCGGGACGAGGCTGCGGGCATGATGACCCCGGGCGCGACCGGCGGCGGGTCGGTGATGGTTTCGAAACCCACCCAGGGCGCGGATGCCGGCACCGGCGCGACCATGGCCGCGTTGCCCAACCTGATGGGCGATGGCAGCGACGGCCCGTCGCTGGCGTCGCATTGCAACCAGGTCAGCCTGGTGACCAGCTCCAACGGCGGCTTTGTCACCGCCGCGTCGATGGGCGATCCGCGCTTTGCGCTGAATGAACAGTTCTGCCTGGCGCGGACCTATGCGATCTCGTCGGGCGAGGCGGCTGCGGCCAACCTGTCGGGCGTCAACAACGCCCAGCTCGAAGAACAGTGCGGCGCCATCGGCCCGGCGATGCGTGATCACGTCGCGGCCCTGTCGCTGGAACCGCGCGACGCGGTGCTCGACGACGTGCGTGGGTTCGTGCTCGAATCGGGGCAGTCGCCGGCGCAGCTGTCCGGCACCGCCAAGATCTGCCTGTCGGTCGGGTATCGCACCGACAACATGGATGTGGCGCTGGGCTCGGCCCTGCTGCTGACCGGTCTGGGCGAGGACGCCTATAGCGAGCTGATCGGCCACCACCTGAACGAGGGCTTCGGCACCACTCGCCGGCCCGACCTGGCCATGGCCTGGTACGAGGCGGGCATCACCTCGGTCGAGCGCAGCGGCGAGCCGGTCTTTGCCCCGGGCAGCCCGGAACGTACCGACCTGATCCGCAAGGCGGTCTTTACCGAACAGTCGTCGGGGGCGCAGCAGGGTACGGAGAGCGTCAAGCCGGCAGCGACCCTGCCGACCTTCAGCACCACCGACTGAGCGATCACACCGGTCATGCACCGCCGCGGCGCCGATGGTGTCGCGGCGGTTTGCATTTCCGGGGCAGGCAGGCGCGATTTGCCCCTTCACAAGCGCGCAGCGATTGCGTATACGCCGCCCCACCTGCCCGGATCATGCGGTCGTGGCGGAATTGGTAGACGCGCAGCGTTGAGGTCGCTGTGGGGTAACACCCGTGGAAGTTCGAGTCTTCTCGACCGCACCATCACCCGAAAAAGCGGGCCCTTTCGGGGCCCGTTTTTCCGTTCTCGGGGGGGCAAAGAGGGGGCAGGCGGCTCGGCCGCCTGCGAGTCATCAATGCTTGTGAACTTCCCGACCACACAATAGCATGTCGCAAAGGGCAAACCCTGGGGGGCGCAGCCTGTGCAATGACGCCTCTTTCGGGCTGACGGGACCATCCCGTGTTTGGGGTGAGTGAAAATAGGGGGTATCGTGTTTCGTTTCAGTTATTGTTTGAAGAACCTGGCGGGCGCATTAGCGGTTGTCGCCGGGGTGGCATCGGCGCCCAATGCGCAGGCAACGGACCTGTTGGTCACCGACGATGCGGTGCGCGACAAGCAATGGCAGGATTTCCTGACTGACCGGTCCAGATCCATGCGGGAGTTTCAGCCGTTCCGCACCTCGGTGCAGGCGGTATCGGCAGACGGCGCCGAGGTGACGCTGACCTCGCTCAACCCCAAGGCCAACACATGGTTTCTGGTCGATGTCCTTGACCCGTCCCGCAGCCGGCAGACCGTCACCTATCACCTGGAACTGGCCGACCCCGAAAAGACCGTTCTGACGCTGGCGCGGGGCGATGACCCGGCGCTGGTCTTTGAAAGCGACGGCATCGTGGCGCGCTGCACGCCGTGGCAGGGGCGAACCCCGGAGCTGGCGCGCGCGGCGGGTTCGGACCTGCCCTATGCGCCGATATGCGACAACCGGGCATTCGTACGCAACGCCACCCGCGGCGCGCGGTCCAGCCGCGAGGCGGTATCGCAGTTTCTGCGCGACAATGTGGTGTTCGGCGACGATATCGTGAACCTCATCAAGGGGTCGTTCTACGAAGACGCCTACATGAGTTCGGGAGAGGTCATCGCCGGGGGCGATGCCGGCGAGGTGGCCGCCGCGCTGGGCAAGGCGAACCTGTCGAGCCATCCGGTGATTCGAACCTATTTCGGGTTCGAACTGGAAGGCGCCGAGGGCGGTGTGCAGGCCGGAAGCTGGTACGCGGTCAAGGATGCGCCGGGCGTCTATGCCAGCGCCATGCAGCCGGGAATGATTTCACCGGATATCCTTAATCGCCGGGGCGAGACCCACGGCCTGGACGGGGTCGAACGGCGCGCCGATGTCTATCTGGTGGCGTTCGATCTGACCCAGTTCGAAGTGGGCTACGAGGCGGGCACAGATCACCCGCGCCTTGGCTGGTCGTCGCGCCCGCCGGGGGCGGCGCGTGTGCGCGGTCTGTCCGGGCCGGACGGGTTCAATACCTCTGACCCGATCGTGCGCACCGGCATGCTCAGCCCCTCGCTGACCGAGCGTGTCGCCGCCGCCTTTACCGGCGGCTACAAGCGCGATCACGGCGCATGGCGCGCGGGCGACATGGCCTATAGCAACAAGGGCCATCACTATGGCTTCTTGTCCAAGGGCGTCATCTTTTCAAGGCTTTATCCGGGGCTATCGACGCTGTTTGTTCTCGATGACGGGTCGATCCAGATGCGCAAATGGCGTGAGGCCGACAACGCGCTGCTGGAGCGGGTGCGCTTTGCGCGCCAGAACGGCGTGCCGCTGATCAACGATGGCGTGCCGGGCGACCAGGTCGTCAGCTGGCTGGGCGGCAACTGGTCGGGCTCTGCCGAGGCCGATCTGCGCACCCTGCGTGGCGGCGCCTGCATGAAGACGGTGAACGGCCGGCAGTTCCTGATCTATGCCTATTTCTCCACCGCGACGCCGTCGGCGATGGCGCGGACGTTCCAGGCCTATGGCTGCGATCACGCCATGCTGCTGGACATGAATTCGCAGGATCTTACCTACATGGCGCTTTACACCCGCGAAGACCGCAACGTGATCCCGCATCACCTGGTCCGCGGCATGGCCGAGACCGATTCGCGCGGCCGGGACGGCACGCCGATTCCCCGTTTTGTCAGCTTTGCTGACAATCGCGACTTCTTTTACCTTCTTCGCAAATGACACGACGGAGAGAGAACATGGGACGCTGTACAAGGTGGATGGGCGCGGTGGCGGCGCTGGTGCTGGCGCTGCCGGCAGGTGCGCAGACGCTGCAGCAAAACAACGAACGCATGTTCCGCGAAATGCAGGCGGCGCGCGGGCTGAGCAATGCCGAGATGCAACGCATCCGCGCCATCTTTGCCGGGTCCAGCTATATCGGCCAGGGCAACCCGGCGGTGACGCGTCATCCCATGACGCCCGAACAGCTGGCAGCCAAACTGGGCGCCGACCCCAAGGTCTATTACCGCAACGCGGCGTTCGAGCGTATCTGCGGAGAACCCTATATGGCCCCGCTCTATGACCCGGCGACCGAGACGCCCGCAGATGCCAGGGTTTGCGCCGACATGTTCGAATATCCCGACGTGCCGGGCATGTACCCGGTGACCTGGGTGCGCGCCAAGGAGGCGGCCGAGCTGTGCTGGGCCGAGGGCAAGCGCATCGGCGATGCCCATGAATGGGAAGGTGCGTCGCACGGCGCACTGACGCCGCCGGACTATTTCTTTGGCATGAGCGTGCAGGCCGCTCGCGCAGCGCATAATGCCAAGTACCAGTCGACCGCACGCTATTCGATCGGGCCGCAATGGCGGTCGGGCGTCTGCGCCACCGGCAGTTTCAAGAATGGCAGTTGCAACGGCGGCAGCTTTACCGGCTGCGGGTCGAACACCTATCCCGCCGGCAGCTTTCCGGCGTGCAAGAGCCCGCTTGGGGTTTATGACCTTGACGGCAACGCCGCCGAGCATATGAACCTTCCCCTGGCCCCCGACCAGATGGCAAGCCGCGGCAGCCGCAAGCTGGGCGTGACCGAGATGAAGGGAAGCTGGTTCATCTGGGACACCGTGCGCGCCCACACCCATTGGAGCCGCTGGCGCGCGCCCTACTGGCACGGCAGCCGGGTGATGGCGGCGGGCAGCCACCACAACTATCACCTCGGTTTCCGCTGCTTCAAGGATGTGAAGTAGGGGGCGATCCGCTGTTGTTTGGCTCAGCCGGGCAGTGCCCGACCGCGGGTGGGCGCATCCACGTTGAATTGTGGCGCTTCATGGTGCCACCCACGTCCGAGTCATGAATGCAATGCATCGGTGCAAAAGCGCCCGCCAGGGGGGCGGTCGGGTATTGCCCGGCGTCGCTACGCTCCTTGATTCCGGGCTGGGCGCATTTCTTCGGCGCGGCGTTGATCTTTGCCAGCTCCGGCTGTCGTGCCCGACGCAAGAAAATGGCGGCCAGTGGCCGCCATTTCCGATCTTGTTGTTCAGAGTGATCAGTTCGCCGCCAGCGCCGCCATCCGCAGGGCGGGGCCGCCAACCGGGCCTTCCTTGCTTAGCAGGCCGGCATAGCGCGGATCAGCCATCAGGCTGCGCAGATCGACCGGCTTGCCGTTCAGGAATGCCGTGCGGCTGACAAGGCGCACGCCGTGGCTGTAGTCGGCATAGCCCGCGCCATGCACGGTGCTGAGCGGCTGGATAGGCTGGCCGTTGGTGCGGTGCCAGCCATAGATCGCGACGCGTCCGCGGTTCGAGGCCAGCCGCGTGGTCAGCACCACGTCCTTTTTCTGGCCCGAGATCAGCGTGCCGGGCGCCGCGCCGGCGCGGCGGCGCTGGGCCTCGACGGTGGCGTTGTGGCGCACGAAATAGGCGGTTGAGGTCATCTGCGGCCCCGGCGGCATCGGCTGCGGCGCCAGCCGCAGCGCGGCGGCGCGATAGATCATGTCAACCATGCGTGGCGTCGGCAGGATCATGTTGAATTCGTCGCTGATGCGGGTGGCCGCGCGCAGCCCCAGAGGCACGCGCACATAGTCGCGGTCGCTGCCCACCGCCAGGTAATCGGGCGTCACGCACAGCGTGATTTCCGCCGCGCTGCCGTCGCTGGCAAGGCCCCTGACGGTGACCGGTGCGAGGTTCTGCAGAAAGCCGGGCATGTTGCCGCGCAGGATCTCGCGCAACACCACGGCGTCGCGCTTGACGCCGTCAAGGCCCTGAACAGAGGCCAGAACCGCCTGCGCGCCGGGCGCGCTGCCGGGGCGGCGCGGCATGGCGCGGCTCAGGCGGCTGGGGCAGCTGCCGCTGGCGGGGGCGATGCGCGGCGTGGCGGGCAGGGCCGTAGCCTCGGGCCGTTGCGGCGCAGCCTCGGCCACGGTGTCGGGCACGGCGAGGCTGGCAAGCTGGATATTCTCGATCACCGGTTCGGCCTCGGCTGGGGCCGGCGTGGTGTTCAGCCCTGCCGGTCGCAGACGCGGGCGCAGGCTGGCGATGCGTGCCGCTTCGGCCTCTTTGGCCGCGCGTGTGCCGGGACGGGCCGGCGGAACGGCGGCCGGCTGGCCCAGAAAGACCCGCGACAGCGGCGAGGCCAGATTGTTGCGCAGGCGCGTGCCCGATGGCGCCAGCGACGACAGTCGCGGGGCGGTGGTGGCGGGCTTGGTGTCGGACTTGTCCGCACCCAGACGCGGCGCCTGGTCGGTTTCGGCCGCCAGACGGGGCAGGGTGGTGGTTACCACGGCCGCGATTGCCGGGGGGGTGAAAACCTGGTGGCGCATGGCAAATGCACCGGCGCCGATAGCGGTCATGCCAAGCAGATAGGTACAGATGATGGCCGCACCCTTTGGTGCGGCATTCTTCGGCAGAACGCGTTTCGCGCCTTGCGTCAGTGAGAGAGGTAAATCGTTTTTCATCAGCTGTCCCTTAGAAGTGAATGTTTGATGCTTCAACAACACGGTCAACGCCGGCCTTTAAGCAGGGGGGCAAACGGCGGGAAACCGCCCATTGGCCACAAGTTGCGCGGGTATCGGCCTGTGGCGCCCGGCCTGGCGCACATACCCGCCATGCTGCAGGTGCATTGTCGGGGGCACCTGTCGCTTGGTTGAAGGGAAAGACCGGTAGCTTTTTTGGCGCGGTGCTGGCAATTTGGCCCGACAGGGGACATGTGCCCGCGAATGCGGCAGCGGAATTTAACGAGGGAACTGGGAATGCGGTATATCAGCGGTGTTGCGGCGGTCTTGGGGGCAGCCATTTCGATGACGGCGGGGCAGGGGCTGGCACAGTCCGGTGCGGCGGCGCAGCGGTGTCAGGACATTGCCGGCGTGCCCGACAGCGGCGCCCCCGTCAGCCGCGACGCGCTGGCCGCGCATTTCGGTCGCCTGGGCGAGGCGCGCGCGCATTGCGAGGCGGCGGTGATCGGCCCCGACCCGGATACCGTGTCCCTGTTTCACCTGGCCGTCATCATGCAGCGCGAGGGCGTGCATGAACGCGCGCTCGAGGTCTTTAGCATGGCGGCAGAGGCCGGGCTGGCAACGGCGCATACCAAGCTGGGGGATTACTACAACTTCGGCATCGGCCCCGTGCCCGAGGATCACACCCGCGCGGTGGCGGAATACCAAAAGGCCGCCGCGGCGGGGGATGCGCCGGCCAAATCGACGCTGGCGATCATGTACCAGATCGGTCGCGGCGTGCCGCAGGATTTCGACCGCCTGATCGAGTTGCTGAAAGAGTCCGCCGATGCGGGCTATCACTTTGCCCAGTTCCGCCTGGCCGAGCTTTACATGAACCCCGGCGCGATCCCCCAGCGGATGGCGCAGAGCATGGACCTGCCCGACCCGATCAAGGCGGCGGAGCTGTATGAACTGGCGGCGGCGCAGGGCAGTGCCGAGGCCGAGGCGGCGCTGAAAAAATTCTATGAAGGCGGCACCGGTTTCGACGACCCCGAGGTGCAGATGAAATGGCTGCGCCACGGCGCGCAAAACGGCAATGCCCAGGCGATGAACGCGCTCGGCTTCATGTACGAACAGGGCAACGGGGTCGAATACGACCCGGTCCGCGCCGCCGAGCTGTATATCGAGGCTCTCAAGACCGGCGATCTGCCGGTGTCGCAGCTGCGCGGCACGGTCAACGGCCGCCAGGTCCGGTGGGACCGCGAGACCGCGATCAATTTCCAGAACATCCTGCAGTATCTGGGCTATTACAACGGCGCGCTTGACGCCATGGTCGGTCCCGGAACACTGGGCGCGGCACAGCGGCTGGCGCAGGGGGAATAGCGCCGGTCAGATACGCATCTTCTTGAAGATCGCCTCAGGGATCGACCGGATCACCAGCATCACCAGCCACCAGACCGGCTTGACATAGATGACGTTGCGCCGGGCGTTCACCGCACGCAGTACCGCGCGGCCCACCGCCTGTGGCTGGGCGGTCAGGCGTTCGGGCAGGTCCATGCCCTCGGTCATCGCGGTGGCGACAAAACCGGGCTTGACCGTCAGCACATGCACGCCGCTGCCCGCCAGCCGGTTGCGCAGCCCCGCCAGCCAGGCGGTAAAGCCGGCCTTGGCCGAACCGTAGACATAGTTCGTCGCCCGCCCGCGATCGCCCGCGACCGAGCTGATGCCGACGATGATGCCGTTGCCGCGCGCCTCGAACCGGTTGGCGATCAGGCCCAGGATGCTGGCTGGCCCCTCGAAATTCGAACGCATGACCAGCCGTGCGGCGTTCATGTCGGTCTCGCTTTCGGTCTGCTCGCCCATGAAACCGACGGTGCAGACGGCGATTTCGGGCAGTACCGGCAGGGCGTCGAGAAACGCCTCGTGGCTGTCATAATCGAGCGCGTCAAAGGCGTGCAGCGACACGTCGACGCCGTGGCGCAAGGCCAGGTCGTTTCGCGCCGCTTCCAGCGTGTCCGGGTCGCGCGCGGCCAGTTGGATGGCGTGCCCCTCGGCGGCGAAGGCCTGCGCGATGGCAAGCCCGATATCCGAGCGCGCCCCGAGGATCAGCACCGCGCCGCCGCTCATAGCCCCAGCCTTTCGGATTGCAGCGAGGCAAACGCCGGCGCCGCGCCGGTCTGGCGCCGCATTGACGCGAATTCGCCCGCGCGCGGGTCGGCGGTGTGCAGGGTTTCGGGCCGGAGCCGGGCATCTTTGGCCAGGTAGAAACGCCCCTCGTGGTCGAGCGTGATGCGGTCGAGTTCATCCATGAGCGTAAGCACCTTGTCGGTAACGGGAAAATCGAGCGCCAGCGTATAGCCCGGCATGGGAAAGGAAAACCGCCCGCCATCCGCGCCCATCTTTTTCAGCACCGCCAGGAAAGAGCCCTGTCCGGCGGCGGCGATGGTTTTCAGCAGCGCGGTCAGCCCCTCGCGCGCGGCGCCTTCGGGCAGCACACACTGGAACTGTATGAAACCACGCCGGCCATAGATGCGGTTCCAGCCCAGCACGCTGTCGAGCGGATAAAAATAGCTGTCCCACGGCACATAGGTGGTGCCGGCCTTGCGCGCGCCCATGCGATAGTAGAGCGCGTTGAAGGCCGAGACGGTCCAGCGGTTCAGGGCAAATCCGGGCGCGTTGAAAGGCATGCTGCGCCCGCGTTTGGGCGGCGGGCCATAGGGCAGGCGGCGAAACCGTGTCGGCAGATGGTCGAGCGGCGCGTGTTCGCCCAGCATCACCACCGAGCGGCCCAGCCGGGCGCCGCTGCTCAGGCAGTCGATCCAAGCCACCGAATAGGGCGCGTCGTGGCCCGCCTCGAACGCCGCCATCGCGGCGGAAAGGTCAGGCGCGGCGATGGCCCGCTGGCGGATCCAGCCGGTTTCCACCCGGCGCAGGCGCATCGCCAGCCGCAGGATGACGCCGGTCAGCCCCATACCGCCCAGCGTCCAGTCAAAGAGGTCGGGGTTTTCGTCGCGTGATGCGCGGGTGACGGTGCCGTCTTCGCCCATCACCTCGACCCAGTCGACGAAGTTGCGAAAGCCACCGTCAAGATGGTGGTTCTTGCCGTGCACATTGGCCGCCGCCATGCCGCCCAGGCTGACGAACCTGGTGCCCGGGGTGACGGCGGGAAACCAGCCATGCGGCAGGAACGCGGCGATGACGTCGCCCAGCAGAACGCCGGCCTCGGCCGTCAGCACGCCGGTTTTCGTGTCGAAATCCAGCATCCGGTTGAAATGCCGCGTCGAGACGGTGCGCTGCCGGTTCAGGGCGCTGTCACCATAGGCCCGCCCGTTGCCGCGCGCGATCAGCGGTGTGCCCTCGGCCAGCAGGGCGGCCAGCGCGGCGTCATCGCGGGGCGCGCTGAGCGCGCAGTCGGCCACCGGATAGCGCCCCCAACCGGAGAGTTTCATTGTGCCGCCCTCGCGCTTGCAGGCGGGGGGGCAAAGACGAACCGCTTGTCCAGCTGATATTTGGTGACATAGCCCACCGTCAGCCCCAGCACCGCGCCCACCTCGCGCATGGTGTCGGTTTTCCAGATCAGCCAGAACGCCGTTTCGCTGCCCCAGAAGATGGCGGTCGTGACCAGCCCCATGACGGTATAGAGCGTGAACTTGCGCCCATGCGCGGCCAGTCCGCCCTCAGCATCAAGGAATATCCAGCGCTTGTCGAGCAGGTATTTTACCACCAGCCCGGTCAGCGTGCCGGCGGCGATGGCAGCGGCAAGCCCGGTACCCGGTACAGGCCAGGGAAAGGCCAGCACCAGCCGCTGCGTGGCCAGATTGACCAGCACCGCGATCACCGCGAAAGCGCCGTATCGCAGGATCAGCGCGGAGCGACTCACAACACCGCCGCCCCGACGGCAAAAAGCCCGGCCAGGACGATGCAGACCAGGCTCTTGGGTTCGCGCACCGCATAGATCACGGGGTCATCGTCCATCAACCCACGATGGGCCACCAGCACGACCCGGCTGATCCAGTACATCAGCACCAGGCAGATGCCCCACAACAGCCAGGGCGCGCTGTATAGGTCCTGCACGCCGGGCGAATTGAGATAGAGCGCCAGCACCAGAACCGAGATATAGCCCGATGCGGTGGTCATCTGCGACACCAGCGGCAGGTCCTCCACCAGATAGCCGCGCCGCTTGGCCGCCCCGCCGCCGCGTTTGGAGAGGTCAACCAGTTCGGCCAGCCGCTTGACCGCGGCCAGCGCGAAGAAGAAGAACATCGAGAACGCCAGCAGCCAGACCGACGGCGCGATCCCGGTCGCCATGCCGCCGGCGATGATGCGCAGGGTATAGAGCGCGGCCAGCGTACCGATATCGGCGATGGCGTGCTGCTTGAGCACCATGGAATAGGTGGTGGTCAGTACGAAGTAGGCGGCGATGACGGCCAGCAACAGACCCCCACCCAGCGCCGCCAGCACCAGCCCGGCGCCCAGCAGCATCGGCATCATTGCCGTGCCGACCGTTATCGGCAGCCGCCCCGAGGCAAGCGGGCGATTGCGCTTGCGCGGGTGGGCGCGGTCGGCGGCCAGGTCCATCAGGTCGTTGAGGACGTAGCCACTGGAACTGACCAGGCTGAAAGCGGCGAAAGCCAGCAGCGCGGACAGAAGAAGCTGTGCGTTCATCGTATGCGCCGCCAGCAGCGGCACGAAAACCAGCACGTTCTTGAGCCACTGATGCGGGCGCAGCTGGGTCAGCCAGGCCCATCCCCGTTCAGAGGCGATGTCATCGGTTTCCACGCCCAGCGCGGCCACCCGGCGGCGCAGCCCGGCCCGGGCGTCAACGGTGACCGCCTTGCGCGCGCCCCGCCAGACCGGCAGGTCGGCGGCGCTGTCGCCCATGTATACATAACCGCCCTCGCCATAGCGTTCGACGAGGAAACGCGCCTTGACCGGACCCTTGAGGTTGTGCCGCCCGTCCGATCCGTGAACCTCGTCAAAAAGTTCCAGATGGTCGGCGATGGCTTGGGCCAGGCTTTCATCCGCCGCCGTGACAAGAACCGTGCGCCCGCCATTTTTCCGCCAGGCTTGGATATGGTCCAGCACCGCCTGGTTGTAGGGCAGGCGTTCGGGGTCGAGCCGGGCACGCAGCGCCAGCCGCCGTTTCAGCGCGGCACGCCCCTGGCCCAGCGCCGACAGCGCGGTGAACAGGGTGCGCCAGTCCTCGGCCATGCCGGCCCAGAAGGTTTCATAAAGCGTGTCTGAGCGAATGAGAGTGCCGTCGAGGTCCACTACCAGGACCGCCGTGTCGTCGCGCCTGTCTTTTGCCGTCATGCTGGGGTCTTGCCCGGATTGCCCTCGTTCGGGCGACCTTAGCATGCGCCGGGGGCGCAAGAAAGCCGCCTTTGCCCCGCCAGGCGAGGTGGCCCCTCGGATCAGAACGCCTTGAAGGTCAGCGTCGTCTCGGTGCGCTCGATCCCGTCGATGTCGAGCAGGTTCTCGTTGATGTAGTGGCCGACATCCGCGTCCTCGGGGATGTAGATCTTCATCAACAGGTCGAACGGGCCCGAGGTGGAATAGAGCTCGGAATGGATTTCCCGCAGCGCGATCTCTTCGGCCACGCGGTAGGACGTGCCGGGCCGGCAGCGGATATTGACGAAAACGCAGCGCATGTGGTCACCCCCTTGATCCGTCGGGCGCATTTAAACGCCAAAACCGGCGCGATGGAAACCGCCGATTTAACTATACCGTCAGGTGCCGTGCCCGCGCGGCGCGTTCGATGGCGGCGGCGTGCAGCCGGTCGATGTCCAGCTCAAAGCGGATTTCTTCCAGCAGGCGCAGCTCGGCATCGGTCAGCGTGCCATCCGCCGCCGCCACGTCACAGGCCAGCGCATAGGCGGTTTCGAACAGATGATCGGGCAGGTTGTCGCGCACCAGACCGAACAGCGCATCAAGCCCGTCCTCGACGCTGAACAGGTCGAACACGGTCTGCGCCATCAGCCGCATCCGGTCGAGGTCGTAAGTGGCGAAGATCGGCAGGTGGTTGATCAGGTTCTCGATCTTGACCAGTTCGGATGTGCGGATCGTCTCGTCCGAGGCCGATACCGCGATCATCACCGTGACAAGGCAGTCCTGCGGGCTGAGCGGGTGCGGAATCTGTTCGGTCATGCGGGCTTTCCTTACCTGCGGTTTGTTGCGGTGCAGCATATTGACTGTCACGTCGCGCGGCAATAGCAACCCCTGCGACTTTCGCGTAATGGTTTGCGCGAATGACAAATTAGCGGAGAGCCCCCATGACCGAGCTGCGCAAAGCTGCCATGACGTCGAAAGCCTGGCCATTCGAAGAGGCCCGCCGGGTGCTCAAACGTTACGAGGCAGCGCCGCCCGAAAAGGGCCATGTGCTGTTCGAGACGGGCTATGGCCCCTCGGGCCTGCCGCATATCGGCACCTTCGGCGAGGTTCTGCGCACCACCATGATCCGTCGCGCGTTTGAGGTGATCTCGGACATCCCGACGCGGCTGATCTGCTTTTCCGACGATCTCGACGGGATGCGCAAGGTGCCCGGCAACGTGCCCGACCAGGAGATGTTGCAGGAACATCTGCAAAAGCCGCTGACATCGGTGCCCGACCCGTTCGGCACGCATGAAAGTTTCGGCCATCACAACAACGCCATGCTGCGCCGGTTCCTCGATACCTTCGGATTCGACTATGAATTCATTTCGGCCACCGATTTCTATCGCTCCGGCCAGTTCGACGAGGTGCTGTGCCGCGCGGTCGAACGCTATGACGACATCATGAAGGTGATGCTGAAAAGCCTGCGTGACGAGCGCCGCCAGAGCTATTCCATCTTCCTGCCCATCCACCCCGAAACCGCCCGTGTCCTTTACGTTCCGATGAAGGAGGTGAACGCGCGCGATCACACCGTCACCTTTGACGACGAGGACGGGCGCGAATGGACGCTGCCGGTGACGGGCGGCAACGTCAAACTGCAGTGGAAGCCCGATTTCGGCGCCCGCTGGGCCGCGCTGGGCGTTGATTTCGAGATGTACGGCAAGGACCATTCCACCAACACGCCGATCTATGACCGCATCTGCCAGATCCTGGGCCACAAGGCGCCCGAGCATTTCACCTATGAGCTGTTTCTCGACGAGAACGGGCAGAAGATCTCGAAATCCTCGGGCAACGGCATCTCGATCGACGAATGGCTGAGCTATGCCTCGTCCGAAAGCCTGAGCTATTTTATGTATCTCAAGCCCAAGACCGCCAAGCGGCTGTATTTCGACGTGATCCCCAAGGCGGTGGACGAATACCACCAGCAGCTGCGCGCCTATGCCGGGCAGGACACGGCCCAGCGGCTGACCAACCCGGTGTGGCACATCCACGGCGGCGACGTGCCCGAAAGCCGCATGGTGGTGCCGTTCGCGATGCTGCTGAACCTTGCCTCGGTGGCGCATGCCCATGACAAGGACCAGCTTTGGGGCTTTATCCGCCGCTATGCGCCCGATGCCAGCCCCGAAACGCATCCCGATCTGGACGCCGCCGCCGGTTTCGCGGTGAAGTATTACGAGGACTTCGTCGCGCCCGCCAAGACCTACCGCGCCCCCACCGAGACCGAGCGCGCGGCGCTGGTGGAACTGCGCGATGCGCTGGCCGCCTATGACGGCCCGGTCGAGGACGAGGCGCTGCAGACGCTGGTCTATGCCATCGGGCGCGACCGGTTCGACCCGCTGCGCGACTGGTTCCGCGCGCTTTACGAGGTGCTGCTGGGCGCCAGCCAGGGCCCGCGTTTCGGCGGCTTCATCGCGCTTTACGGGGTCGAGGAAACCGTGGCGCTGATCGACAGCGCGCTGGCGGGCGAACTGCTCTGATCCGGCGGGGCGGTTCGGCGCCGTTGCTGCGCCGCTCGGCCCTTGTTAGGGTGGTTTGAAAAGGGAGTGCTAGGCATGCAGGGCAAGACGGCGATGCTATTGGCGGGCGTGACGATCGCGGCGGCGGCCTGTGCCGTGCGTTCGATGCCCGAACCATCCGAGGGCCGGGCGATCTATGAGGCCGACTGCGCCCAGTGTCACGGTCCCGCGGGGCGGGGCGACGGGCCCTGGGCGGGGTCATACGACCCGGCGCCGGCCGACCTGACCCGGCTGTCGCACAATGGCGTGTTCCCGCGCGCCGAGGTGCTGAGCGTGATCGACGGCTATGACCGCACCGGCCTGCCGGGCAAGGAGATGCCGGAATTCGGCCTGCTGCTGGAAGGGCCCACCGTGCCGGTGGATGTGGGTGACGGGGTGCTGACGCCGACGCCGCGCCCGCTGGCTGCACTGCTGGCCTATCTCGAAAGCATCCAGGCGGAATAACCGCCCGACCTAGCGGCAGATGCCGCGCCGCTGCGCCCCCGACCAGGGCAGGACCACCTTGTCGGGGATGGTGATCTGCTGCATGGGAAAGGCCCCGTGCAGCATCTGTTTCAGCCGCTTCGTGCGTGGCGCCTGCGGGTCGAGCGCGGCGCAGCAGACATATTCCTCGACGATCGAAGCCTGCTGTTCATAGCCGAAATCCAGCAGGTCCGCGCTGCTGTCTATGTCGAAAAGATAGGGGTCGGCGCTGTGGCTGTGTTCGGTCATCGACCGCCACGGGGTATAACCCGTCTGGTGGCGGTTCTGCCATTGCCAGACATGGGTGATCTCATGCGCCAGCAGCATGGCGTGTACCAGGCTGATCCGGTCGGGATAGGCGGGCAGATAGTCATCCGCGTACCAGTCGCGGGCAAAGTAGATGTGGTTGAACAGCACCGCCGCGGCGGGCGACACGGTGACCGTTTTCGATGTCGGTTCGGGCAGGATGCGTTCGCGGCAGGTCAGGCGCGGGCGGCGGGGCCTGGTATAGGTCATCTTGCCGATCAGCGCGCCGTCATGCACCCGGATGCGGCTGACATCAAGGCTGGGTCCGTGCATCTGGGTGGCAAAGCTCTGCTCGGCCGGGGTCAGCGGACGGCCGCAAGCGAGCAGCAACATGCAAAGAAGGGGAACCAGCCAGCGCATGGAAAGACGTTAGCAAGGGTTCGCGTGGCGGGGTAGGGGGCAGATGTGTCAGACCCCCGCGCGATGGACCGATCACGGGCTGGCGGGGTGGGCGTGGCGCAGGGTGCCCCATGGCAGCGCAGTTCTGCGCTATGCCCGGGCGCCGCGCGCCGGATCGACGCCATCCCCGCCAACCCGCGATCCGAATGAGGTCGTGACTGAACCGCCCCGGGTTTACCGGAGAGGGTTTGGTTCAATAGTTAGGCTGCTTTTTCATCTGCGTTCAAGCTTGCGTAGAAGGTCTCCTCTGCTTCGTTCGGCGTGACGTAACCGATGGCGTTGTGCAGGCGCGTGTTATTATACCAGTCGACCCATT
>NZ_QITQ01000015.1 GCF_003260265.1 Roseovarius amoyensis | reverse complement strand
AAAATCACACCACGTGCCACAACAACGATCCCACGAAATCTACCGCTTCGCGATACAAAACGCCTTGTTTTGTTGACCTGCGCCAAACGAAATCCGGAAAAATCAGCCGCGAACTGTCGAAGTTGGGTTGTCCGGATGTTGCGCGATTCACGTCATCGCGGCAAAACGAAACTCGCCCCGGCAGAACCGGGGCGAGCAGCTTCGCGCATGACGGGCAGGCTGTAGCGCCCGCCCGTCAATATCAGTTCAGCGCCTGGTCGGTGATCATATGCGTCCACGCGCCCTCGCCGGGGTGCTTGGTGATCACCGGATCAGACCCGCCCGCCAGCAGCGATTCAACCGTGCGCTCGAAATCGGCGGGGTCAAGCGCGCCGTTGGAACCGGCGGTCAGCTTGGCAACTTCGCGCATCATCCGCACCTGGTGCGCCTCGGTCTGGGCACCGGTGGCATCGTTGTCGAGCACGATCATCGCCGCCTCTTCGGGGTTTTCCTCGGCCCATTTCCAGCCCTTCATCGAGGCCCGCACGAAGCGCACCATCTTGTCGACGAATGCCGGGTCATCCAGCCGGTCCTCAAGCACGTAAAGCCCGTCTTCCAGCGTCGCCACGCCCTGATCTTCGTACTTGAACACGATCAGGTCGTCGGGGCTGATGCCGGCATCCAGGACCTGTCCATATTCGTTATAGGTCATGGTCGAGATGCAGGCCGCCTGGCGTTGCAGCAGCGGATCGACGTTGAAACCCTGCTTGAGAACGGTCACCCCGTCATCGCCCCCGGTCGTCGGAATGCCCAGATGGCTCATCCAGCTCAGGAACGGGTACTCGTTGCCGAAGAACCAGACGCCCAGCGTCTTGCCGCGAAAATCCTCGGGCGAGGTGATGCCGGTATCCTTGAGACAGGTCAGCATCATGCCAGAGCTTTTGAACGGCTGGGCGATGTTGACCAGCGGCAGCCCCTTTTCGCGGCTCGACAACGCCGCCGGCATCCAGTCGATCATCACATCGGCCCCGCCGCCCGCAATCACCTGCGGCGGTGCGATGTCGGGCCCGCCGGGCTTGATCGTCACGTCAAGCCCCTCTTCGTCGTAAAAGCCCATGTCCTCGGCCACGTAGTAGCCCGCGAACTGTGCCTGGGTCACCCATTTGAGTTGCAGCGTGACCTCGTCGGCGGCCAGTGCCGAAGTCGCGGCCATCCCAGCCCATAGCCCGGCTGCGGCCACACCGATCGTCTTGAGATATGTTTTCATGATCGTCTCCATTGTTGCAGTCTGTGTTTGTCCTTATCCCCGGCCCCGCTGTGACGGGTGCCAGAATGTCACGGCCCGCTCGATCAGTGCAACCGCGCCGTAAAAGCCCGACCCGGCCAGCGCCGCGACCACGATTTCCGCCCAGACCAGATCGGTCGCCAATTGCCCGACCGAAGTCGAGATACGGAACCCCATACCCCTGATGGGCGAGCCAAAGAACTCGGCCACGATGGCGCCGATCAGCGCCAGCGTGGTGGCGATCTTGAGCCCGTTGAAGATGAACGGCATCGCTGCCGGCAGCCGCAGTTTGAACAGCGCCTGCCAGTAACCGGCGGCATAGGTTCGCATCAGGTCGCGCTGCATCGCGTCAGTTTCCTGCAGCCCCTGCACAGTGTTCACCAGCATCGGAAAGAACACCATCACCACGACCACCGCCGCCTTGGACTGCCAGTCGAACCCGAACCACATCACCAGGATGGGCGCGATGCCGACGATCGGCAGGGCGGCCACGAAATTGCCCACCGGCAACAGCCCGCGCTGCAAGAACGGCGAACGGTCGACCGCGATCGCCACCAGCACGGCGGCGCCGCAACCCATTACATAACCGCTCAGCGCCCCCTTGATGGCGGTCTGAACGAAATCCTCCCACAGGATCGCGGTGGCGTGGATAAAGCGCACGGCGATCATCGTCGGCGCCGGCAACAGTACCGAAGGTATCGCCAGCCCCCGCACCACGCATTCCCAGATCACGATCACCGTCAACCCGAATACCACCGGCACGACAGTCCGCGTGATCCGGGTGCGGGGGCGCCGCGCAAGGGTGGTATTGATCCACCAGCCCAGCGCCCATGCGGCCAATCCTGCAACAAGCCAGGTCATTGCGCCATCCCCATGCGTTTGAGCGTGATACGCTGAACCAGCCCGATCAGCCCCACCAGCACCGCCGCCAGCGTCGCCGCCATGACCAGCGCGCTCCAGATCTGGATGGTCTGGCCGTAATAGCTGCCGGTCAAGAGGCGCGCCCCCAGCCCGGCCACCGCCCCGGTAGGCAGCTCACCGATGATGGCGCCCACAAGGCTGGCCGCCATGGCGATCTTGAGCGAGGTAAAGAGATAGGGCATCGACGCCGGCAAACGCAGCTTCCAGAAGGTCTGCGAGGGCGAAGCATTCCAGGTGCGCATCTGGTCAAGCTGCATCACCTGCGGGCTGCGCAGGCCCTTGACCATGCCCACAACCACCGGGAAAAAGCTGAGATACATCGATATCATCGCCTTGGGCAGCAGCCCCGATATGCCCACGGCATTGAGCACCACGATGATCATCGGCGCGATGGCGATGATGGGGATGGTCTGGCTGGCGATCACCCAGGGCATCACGCTCATGTCCATGGTGCGGTTGTAGACGATGCCGACGGCCAGGCCGACCCCCAGCACCGTGCCCATCAGAAAGCCCAGCGTCGTCGACGAGAACGTCACCCAGCTATGGTAAAAGAGCGACCGCTTGGAAAAGCCCCGCCCCTTGGCCACCATCGCGCCGGTTGTCTTCCATATCTCTGCCGCCACCTGATGCGGCGCGGGCAGCTTTGGCTTGTCCTGGCTCCAGGTGTCGGCGACCAGCTCGGTCAGGCTCAACTCCACGCCCGCGCGCTCGGCCTTGTCATCGGCCCAGCGCGCATTCAGCGCTATCGCCCCGGCGTACCAGGCGATGAAGATGACGACCACGACGGTCAGGACAGGAAAGACGCTACGCATCAGCCATGCCCCCCGGATACGTCTGTGATGGGTGTTCGTGCGTCGACGAAGGGATTTCCCTCAGTGGATCGAGCAGAGTCCCCCCCCCCACCATCAGAGGGCATGCGCGCGCCCGGGTGGGCGCGAATGCGCCCGTCATGGGGCGGGCGGGCGCATGCCCGGCACGCAAGCGCGCCGGGCGAAGTAAATCGACGCAGGCCTTCCCCCCGATCAGCCCGGCCAAGGCCGTCATTCGGTAATCACAGTTCATCATCATTCCCCGTGCCCCGCGCGCAGCCCCTCGCGGACACGGTGGGCAACCTCCAGGAATTCCGGCGTCTCGCGGATATTCAGTGGGCGCTCACGCGGCAGCGGGCTGTCGATCACGTCGGTGATCCGCCCCGGACGCGGCGACATCACCACGATACGGGTGGACAGATACACCGCCTCGGGAATCGAGTGGGTGACAAAACAGATGGTCTTGCCGGTGCGGTCCCACAGCTGCAGGAGCTGCTCGTTCAGGTGGTCGCGCACGATCTCGTCCAGCGCGCCAAATGGCTCGTCCATCAGCAGGATATCGGCGTCGAATGCCAGCGCCCGCGCGATCGAGGCGCGCTGCTGCATTCCGCCCGACAGCTGCCACGGAAACTTGTTCTCGAACCCGGCCAGATCGACCAGTTCCAGCACCCGCTTCACCCGCGCGTCCTGGTCGGCCTTGCCGGAGCCCATGATCTCCAGCGGCAGGCGGATATTGCCGCCAATAGTCCGCCACGGGTATAGCCCCGCCGCCTGAAAGACATAGCCATAGGCGCGTGCGCGGCGGGCCTCTTCGGCGCTGACGCCGTTGACGGTGATGGTCCCGCCGGTGGGGTGTTCAAGATCGGCCATGCAGCGCAGAAAGGTGGTCTTGCCGCAACCCGAAGGCCCGATGAAAGACACGAAATCACCCTTGACGACGTCAAGACTTACATCCTTGAGCGCATGCACCGGCCCGTCATTGGTCTGAAAGGTCAGCGACAGATCCTTTGCGCTGATTACGGTATCGCCCGTCACGTATCATCCCCCGTTGTCCGCGTCCGATTGCGCACGCGGCAGTCATTATTGTCAATGGGCCTGCCCGCCGGATGGCGGGCAAAGCCGGTTTTTGTCAGATACCTGCCGGAATATTCATCGGATCGCGCACGATCTGCTTGGGCGCGGTCAGTTCCTTCCATTTCGACAGCGCCGCATGCGCCGACGGGAAGGCCGGACGCGGCACGAAACGGCCCCGCCCCGGCTGGGGCTGCGAATTCTGCCCCCAGGCCCAGATCACCTCGCCCCGGCTGATGGTATAGCGGGCATTTGCCGTTGTCTCGAAACCCTCGAAGACGTTGTAATCGAGGATCGAATGGTGATTGCCGGCGCTGATGGTCTTGGAAATCTTCGGATCCCACACCGTGATGTCGGCATCCGCCCCTTCGACGATCGCCCCCTTCCTGGGATAGATGTTCAGGATCTTGGCGATATTGGTCGAGGTCGCGGCGACGAATTCGTTCGGGGTCAACCGGCCGGTTTCCACCCCGCGCGTCCACAGCACGGCCAGCCGTTCCTCCAACCCGTTCGAGCCGTTGGGAATCCGGGTAAAATCATCCACCCCCAAGCGCTTTTGCTCGGTGGAAAAGGCGGCGTGGTCGGTCGCCACCACCTGCAGGCTGCCGGCCTGAAGCCCGTGCCACAGGCTGTCCTGGTGGTCCTTGGAACGGAACGGCGGCGACATCACCCGCCGCGCGGCATGGTCCCAGTCCTTGTTGAAATACTCGCTTTCATCAAGCGTCAGGAACTGGATCAGCGGCTCGCCATAGACGCGCATGCCCTTCTGACGGGCACGGCGAATGGCCTCGTGCGACTGCTCGCAGCTGACATGCACGATATAAAGCGGCACACCGGCGGCATCGGCGATCATGATGGCGCGGTTAGCGGCTTCGCCCTCGACCTCGGGCGGGCGGGAATAGGCGTGCCCTTCTGGCCCGGTGATGCCCTTGGCCAGCATCTCCTGCTGCAGATCAGCGACGATATCGCCGTTCTCGGCATGCACCATCGGCAGCGCGCCCAGCTCCTTGCAGCGCTTGAACGAGGCGAACATCTCGTCATCCTCGACCATCAGCGCGCCCTTGTAGGCCATGAAATGTTTGAAGCTGTTCACGCCCATGTCGACCGCGTCCTTCATTTCCTCAAAGACGCGCTCGTTCCAGCCGGTGATGGCCATGTGATAGCCGATATCGGAACAGATCTGCGGTGCCGACTTGCGGTGCCATTCCTGGATGGCGTTCTTGATGCTGCCATCCTCGCCCGGCAGGCAGAAATCCACCAGCATGGTGGTGCCGCCACAGGCCGCCGCCCAGGTGCCGGTCTCGAACGTCTCGGCCGCCGTGGTGCCCATAAAGGGCATCTCGAGGTGCGTATGCGGGTCGATGCCGCCGGGGATGACATAGGCGCCTTCGGCGTCGATGTATTCATCACCCTTCAGATCCTCGCCGATCTGCTTGATCGTCTCGCCCTCGATCATCACGTCGGCCTTCCAGGTGCGGTCGGCGGTGACAACGGTGCCGTTCTTGATGACTTTGGTCATGTCATGTCTCCCCTATTGGAAAAAACGAAATGGCGAATTTTCCAGCTTTGGTTAACTGCTGATCTTCCACGTGAACAAACATAGTTACACAGTGTGACAATAGACCGATTTCCATTCCGATCCTGTCACAATTCCCTCTCATTTGAATGTTCATCTGCTCGGATTGAGGAAAAAAAGTATTCCGAAAAATCGCTTTCATTACATCCTGAGAAAGTCCCTTTTCCTCTCCAAGAGAGTAAATAGATGCCAATTCCTCTATTCCACCTTCCAATGCCCCCATCGCACCTTCAACGGCGGACCTTAGCTGCTCTTTTTCAGCAACCACAGGAATAAAAAGCCCAATCAAGACCTCTAACTTTTCACCGGGTTGCAGCCTCACCGGAAGTTCTACGTCCTGATAAAGCGTGTTACTCCAGAACGAAACTCCAGCGCTATCCACAGCCCTCCCCTCCAAGTCCTCAGCGACCGGATATACCGCAAAAACCGTGGTAGGTTTGCCGGAAGCGTTGAACACTACTAAGGGTATCTCAACGAGGAATTTTCCTTCCCGTACATCAAACAAGGGAAGGCCTCCGCTTGAGATTTCGAAGAAATTTCGATCACCCAGAACACTCAACAAAGTTGGTATGCCACCGGTCAAAGCAATCAAGAGTGCCGTGACTGCAACTACCCGGTCGAACAACATTTTTCTATACTTTCCCTGAGCATCTCACGCCCCCGATCACTCCACGATCTCCGCCGTTTCCACCACCGCATGCATCAGCACATCGGCGCCGGCGCGGGCCCAGTCGGGGGTGATCTCTTCGGCCTCGTTGTGGCTCAGCCCGTCCTTGCAGGGGCACATCACCATCGTGGTGGGATAGACCCGGTTGACCCAGCAGGCGTCGTGCCCCGCGCCCGACACGATATCCATGTGGCTGTAGCCCAGCCGCTCGGCGGCGTCGCGCACGCGTCCCACCAGCGTTTCGTCAAAGGCCGGCGGATCGAAGAAACCCACCACCTCGGACGAGAACTTGACGCCGACATCGGCGCACAGTCCCGGCGCGGTGTCGTTCAACTCCTCGACCATCGCATTCAGCGTTTCAAGGATATGGCTGCGGAAATCTACCGTGAACACCACCTTTTCGGGGATGATGTTGCGGCTGTTGGGATAGACGTCGATATGCCCGATCGCGCCCACCGCGTTGGGCTGGTACTGCAGCGCGATCTCGTGCACCAGCTCGGTCACGCGGGCCAGCGCGCGCCCGGCATTGCGGCGCATGTACATGGGCGTCGAGCCGGTGTGCTGGCCCTTGCCCGTCACTGTGCATTCTATCCAGCGCAGCCCCTGCCCGTGGGTAACGACGCCGATATCCTTGCCTTCGGCCTCCAGTATCGGGCCCTGTTCGATGTGCAGTTCGAAAAAAGCGTGCATCTTGCGCGCACCGACCTTTTCATCGCCCTTCCAGCCAATCCGCTGCAGCTCGTCGCCGAACCGCTTGCCTTCGGCATCGACCCGATCATAGGCCCAGTCCTGTTCCAGCACACCAGCGAACACGCCCGAGGCCAGCATCGCCGGGGCAAAGCGCGTGCCTTCCTCGTTGGTCCAGTTGGTCACCACGATCGGATGGCGGGTCTTGATGTCCAGATCATTGAGGGTGCGGATGATTTCCAGCCCGGCCAGAACCCCCAGCACGCCGTCATACTTGCCACCTGTGGGCTGGGTATCGAGGTGAGAGCCGACATAGACCGGCAGCGCCTTTGGGTCAGTGCCCTCACGCCGGGCGAACATGGTGCCCATCTCGTCGACGCCCATGGTCATCCCGGCGTCCTCGCACCATTTCTTGAACAGCGCTCGCCCCTCGGCATCGGCGTCGGTCAGGGTCTGGCGGTTGTTGCCACCGGCGATGCCGGGGCCGATCTTGGCCATCTCCATCAGGCTTTCCCAAAGCCGCTCGCCATTGATCTTGAGATTCTCGCCCGGTGCCGCCATTGCGCGCCCCTCCTTTGCTTGATGCAACGCCCGTGCCCGGCGCCCCGTGCCCGGCCCGCCGGCCTTGCCGTCGTTGTTCTGGCTTTTTACCAATTGGTAAAGATACGATTGCGGAGCGAATCGCCTCTGTCAAGAGCACGAATCAGCACTGAGGCCGATCCGGGCATGGGCGGGGCGCGCAGGCCGCCGCGCCGGGCAGACGACCGAAAGGACCAAGGGAATGCCGACATCGTCCATCCCCGCCCCCTCGGACACCCCGCAGCCGCGGGCCAGCCGCATCCAGCGGCGCAACCGCAAGCGCATCCTCGACGCCGCCCTCGAGGTGTTTTCGCAGCACGGCTATCGCGGCGCCACGCTCGATCAGATCGCGACCGAGGCGGGGCTGTCAAAGCCCAATATCCTGTACTATTTTGCCGGCAAGGAAGACATCCACGTCACCCTGCTCAACGACCTGATGGATACCTGGCTCGCCCCGATGCGCCAGATCGACCCGCAGGGTGATCCGATGAATGAAATTCTGCGCTATGTCCAACGCAAGCTGGAGATGAGCCGCGAATTCCCGCGCGAAAGCCGCCTGTTCGCGAACGAGATATTGCAGGGCGCGCCCCGCATGGGCCCGCACCTGCAGACCGGGCTGAAACCGCTGGTCGATGATACCGCGGCCCTGATCGAAACCTGGATCGCCCAGGGGCGGCTGGCGCGGGTCGATCCGCGCCACCTGATTTTCTCGATCTGGGCCACCACCCAGCACTATGCCGACTTCGGCGCGCAGGTTCAGGTCCTGATGGATGGCGGCGACGGCCTTGATGGCGCGTCCGCCTTTCTCGACACCCTTTACCGGCGCCTGCTAACGCCCTGAACGCACCTTACCCCAGCAGTCTGCGCGCGATCACCTGCGCCTGGATCTCGGCGGCACCCTCGAAGATGTTGAGGATACGCGCATCGCACAGCACCCGGCTGATCGGGTATTCGGTGGCGAACCCGTTGCCGCCGTGGATTTGCAGCCCGTTATCGGCCGCGGCCCAGGCCACCCGCGCCCCCAGCAGCTTGGCCATCCCGGCCTCAAGGTCGCAGCGGCGGCCGTGGTCCTTTTCCCAGGCGCTGAAATAGGTTAGCTGCCGCGCCACCATGATCTCGACCGCCATCATCGCCAGCTTGGCCGACACGCGCGGAAACTCTATCAGGGCGCGGCCGAACTGCTTGCGCTCCTGCGCATAGCGCATGGCGATATCCAGCGCCGATTGCGCCACGCCGATGGCGCGCGCAGCGGTCTGGATGCGGGCGCTTTCGAATGTCTCCATCAGCTGCTTGAAACCGCGGCCTTCCTCGCCGCCCAGCAGGTTTTCGCCCTGGACGCGGAACCCGTCAAATGCCAGCTCGTATTCCTTCATGCCGCGATAGCCCAGCACCTCGATCTCGGTGCCGGTCATACCCTCGCTGGGGAAGAGGTCACCCTCCGTCCCGGGCAGCTTTTCGGCCAGGAACATCGACAGCCCGCGGTGATTGGTGCTGTCCGGGTCGGTCCGCGCCAGCAGCGTCATCACATGCGCGCGCGCGGCATGGGTGATCCAGGTCTTGTTGCCGGTTACAACGTAATTTCCGCTCTCGTCTTTAACGGCACGGGTGCGCAGGCTGCCCAGGTCCGACCCGGTGTTGGGTTCGGTAAAGACGGCCGTTGGCAGGATCTCGCCGTTGGCGATCTTGGGCAGCCAGGTGCGTTTCTGCTCCTCTGTACCGCCGCAAATGATCAGCTCTGCCGCGATCTCGCTGCGGGTACCGAGTGAGCCGACACCAATATAGCCGCGCGACAGCTCCTCCGACACCACGACCATCGACGCCTTGGACAGGCCGAAACCGCCGTGTTCCTCGGGGATGGTCAGGCCGAACACCCCCATCTCGGCCAGCTCCTCGATGATCTCCATCGGGATCAGCTCGTCCTTGAGGTGCCACTCATGGGCGTGCGGTTCGACCTTTTCCACCGCAAAGCGGCGGAACTGCTCGCGGATCATCTCCAGCTCGTCATCAAGGCCCGTGGCGCCCACAGTGACGTCGGCATTGCGTTCCTGCATCAGCCGCACCAGCCGCTCACGCGCTGCCTGGCTGTTGCCGCGCGCGCGCAATTCGCGCACCGCATCGGTGTCGAACCTGGCGATTTCGTCCCAACCCAGCCCCATATCCTGCGGCCGCGCCTGTTCGCCCTGGTTCATGGGGATGCCGCCGGCGATCTGGTTGAGGTATTCGCCGAACGCGATCTGCAGGATCAGTTTCTCGACCTCGCCCATGCTGCCCTGTTCGATCAGGCGCCCGGCCCAGCCTTGCATCTGGCGCAGCGCCTCGACAGAGGTGGCCAGCCAGGCCAGCCCGTGCGTGGCCCCCTGATGCGCATCGACCGCCGCGGCCGACACCCGGCCATCGGCGGTGACCATCTCGCGCACGCGGTCGGTCGCCGTCTGCAACATCTCTTCGGCCGGTTCCAGCGCGGCACCGGTCAGGGCCAGCAGGTCGTCGGAAATAATCGGTGCATCTGTCATCGGGGCCTGTCCGTCATGAGCCATGAATCGCTTCCCTTGCGAGGTCGCCCCGTCCTAGCCATTTTGCAGGTGCAGCGCAACTATTATGCCGCATACGACCTGCCAGAGTTCTATTCTTGCGCGCGCGGCGCAACCGCAGCACTGACGACACCGCGCCACCACGCGCAAAAAGCCCGTGCCCTCGTCGCGGAAAATGATAATCGGGGGGAATGGATACGCTTACGCTCAGTATCGCCGCCTTTGCCTTTGCGGTTGCGGCCTTTGCGGGCCTCGTAAAGGGGGTGGTGGGTTTTGCCCTGCCGATGGTGCTGATCTCGGGGCTGGGCTCGGTCGTGCCGCCGGACGTGGCGCTGGCCTGGTTGATCATTCCGACGCTGATCGGCAACCTGTGGCAGGCCCTGCGCCAGGGCACGGGTGCGGCGGTGGCCTCGCTCTGGCGTTTCCGCCGCTTCCTGCTGGCGACCTTTGCGGTGATGCTTCTTGCCGCCCAGCTGGTGCAGTTCCTGCCCGGCAACTCGATGCTGCTGATCATCGGCGTGCCAATGACCGCCTATGCCGCCGCCACGCTGGCCGGCCGCCCGCTGCGCCTGCCACAGCCGCCCGGCCCGGGGATCGAAACCGGTATGGGCGTGGTGGCGGGGTTCTTCGGCGGCATCTCGGGCATCTGGGGCCCACCCACCGTGGCGCTGCTGACGGCGCTCGACATCGAAAAGACCGAACATGTCAGGGTGCAGGGGGTGGTCTATGGCACCGGCGCGCTGGTCCTGGTGGGGGCGCATCTGGGCTCGGGCGCACTCAACACAGACACGCTGCCGGTCTCGGCGGCGCTGACGGTGCCGGCGCTGTTGGGGATGTGGGCGGGGTTCCGCATCCAGGATCGGATCAATCATGCGACATTTCGCCGCCTGACCCTGCTGGTGCTGCTGCTGGCCGGTCTGAACCTGGTACGCCGAGGGCTTGTCGGGCTCTGACCCCTGCTTCTTTCTGGTCAAAAATACCCCCGCCCGGCGTTACCACCGGGCCGGGGTATGGGATTTGGGCGTCAGCCCGGCAGACGGGCCTTGCGCAGATAGGGCAGAACGGTTTCGAACTCACCGAACTTGGCCTTGGCGTCCTCGTCGTTGACCGAGGTCGGGATGATCACGTCCTGGCCCACGGTCCAGTCGGCCGGCGTTGCAACACCCTTGGTTTCGGTGGTCTGCAGAGCATCGAGCGCGCGCACGATCTCGGCAAAGTTGCGGCCCACCGACATCGGGTAGGTCATCATCAGCTTTACCTTCTTGTCCGGCCCGATGATGAACACGCTGCGCACCGTGGCGCTGTCGGCGGGGGTGCGCCCGTCGGGCAGCACCGACTCGGCCGGCAGCATGTCAAAGGCTTTCGACACTTCCAGCCCCTCGTCGGCAACGATGGGGAAACCGGCCGCGGCGCCGCCGGCCTTTTCGATGTCATCTTTCCACTTGCGGTGATCTTCGACGCCGTCGACGCTGACGCCCATCACCTTGCAGCCCCGCTTTTCCCATTCCGAGGCCAGCCGCGCCACGGCGCCGAATTCGGTGGTGCAGACGGGGGTGAAATCCTTGGGGTGCGAAAACAGGATCGCCCAGCTGTCGCCGACCCAGTCATGCAGCGAGAGGGTGCCCTGATCGGTCTCGACGGTCAGATTCGGAATAGTGTCGTTGATGCGCAGGCCCACGGCGATTCTCCTTTTTTCGGTTGATACGTGCCTGCCCGAAACATACGCCTTGGACTGGCGATTTAAACCCCTCCTGCTTGCAGCTATCCCGCCCCGGTGACAAGGTGGCGCGAATCCGGCCGCGGCGGGGGATGGCCCCGGCGGACGCAATCCAGCCAGAACGGAGCTGACCATGATCGAGAACCGCAAATTCTATATCAACGGAGCCTGGGTCGATGCCCGGGACGGTCGCGACCATCAGGTGATCAACCCCGCGACCGAAGAACCCTGCGCCATCATCAGCCTGGGCGGCCAGGCCGACACCGACGCCGCCGTCGCCGCCGCCCGCGCGGCGCTGCCGGGCTGGATGACGACCGCGCCCGAGGCGCGCATCGCCATGGTCGAAAAGCTGTACGATGTCTACAAGTCCCGGCTTGAGGACATGGCCCAGGCGATCAGCCTGGAAATGGGCGCCCCGATCGAGATGTCGCGCCAGCAACAGGCGCCTGCGGGCATCGGCACCACCAAGGGCCTGATCGCGGCGGCCAAGAACTTTGCCTTTATCGAACCGCTGGGCGATCACGCCCCGAACGACCGCATCGTGCACGAAGCGGTGGGCGTCGTCGGCATGATCACGCCGTGGAACTGGCCGATGAACCAGGTCACGCTCAAGGTTGCCGCCGGGCTGCTCGCCGGTTGCACCATGGTGCTGAAACCGTCCGAGGAATCGCCGCTCTCGGCCCTGCTTTTCGCCGAAATCGTCGATGCCGCCGGCCTGCCGCCGGGGGTTTTCAACCTGGTGAACGGCGATGGTGCCGGCGTGGGTAGCCAGTTGTCGGCGCACCTGGATGTCGACATGATTTCCTTCACCGGTTCGACCCGGGCCGGCAAGCTGATCTCAAAATCCGCCGCCGACACGCTCAAGCGCGTCAGCCTCGAGTTGGGCGGAAAGGGTGCAAACCTGATCTTTGCCGATGCGGATGACAAGGCGGTCAAGCGCGGCGTGCTATATTGCATGAACAATTCCGGCCAATCCTGCAACGCACCCACGCGGATGCTGGTCGAGCGTTCGATCTATGATCAGGCGGTCGAAACGGCGGCCGAAGTCGCCTCCAAGATCACCGTCGGCGCGCCCAGCGACGAAGGCCGCCATATCGGCCCGGTGGTGAACGCGGCCCAGTTCGACAAGATCCAGGGTCTGATCCAGAAAGGCATCGACGAGGGCGGGCGCCTAGTCGCCGGCGGCACCGGCCGGCCCGAGGGCTTCAACCGCGGGTTCTATGTGAAACCGACAATATTCGCCGACGTCACCCCTGACATGACCATCGCGCGCGAGGAAATCTTTGGCCCAGTCCTGTCGATCATCCCGTTCGACACCGAGGAAGAGGCGCTGACGATCGCCAACGACACGCCCTACGGGCTGACCAACTACGTCCAGACCCAGGACACCGGGCGCGCCCGCCGCTGTGCGCTGGCGCTGCGGTCCGGCATGGTCGAGATGAACGGTGAAAACCGCGCCATGGGTTCCCCCTTTGGCGGCATGAAGCAGTCCGGTCATGGCCGCGAGGGCGGCAAATGGGGGCTCGAAGACTTCCTCGAGGTCAAGGCCGTCTCGGGCTGGGGTACGGACGACTGAGGCGATGACGGCGCACGCCTTCGTCCTGCACCTGGCGCGTGCGCAGGCCCGGCGCGAGAACGCGCAGGCGCTGCTGGCGGATTGCGGCGTGCCGGGCGAAATCTGGCCGGCCGTCGATGGCGCCGCGCTGTCGATGGATGATCTGACAGCGCAGGTGGGCGCGGAAATCTTTGCGCCCGCTTATCCCTTTTCGCTGCGCCCGGGCGAGGTGGGCTGTTTCCTCAGCCACCGCCAGATCTGGGCCGAAATCATCCGTCGCAACCTGGATTGCGCGCTGGTGCTCGAGGATGACGTGGCGCTTGATCCGTCGGTTTTTCCGCAGGCCCTGCGGTTGGCCAAACGCAATATCGGGGCGCTGGGATATATCCAGTTGCAGACCCGCCCGCCGCGCAGACCGGCGATGTTGCTGGATCAGGACCGCCGCTGTCGGCTGACGCAGCCGGTCGTCACGCCGGTGCGCGCCTCGGCGCAGCTCATCAGTCGCAGCGGCGCGCAACTGCTGCTGGAGAAATCGACCCACTTCGACCGACCCGTCGATACCTATGTGCAAAGCCACTGGTTCACCGGCCTGCGGCCGGGCGTGGTCTTTCCGGCTGGGGTACGGACCATCTCGGACCAGTTGGAAGGCAGCACCATCCAGATCGGGCGCAAGCCGATGCTGGAACGGATATGGCGTGAATGGGCGCGATCCATCTACCGCTATCGCCTTGCGCGCTTTTCCCGGCAAAGCCCTGCACCGCGGCAGGAGGCACGCCAATGATCATCTCGCGGCTGTTCGGCGGTGCCGGGAACCAGCTGTTCCAATACGCCGCGGGCCGGGCGCTGGCCGACCGGTTGGGAACAGATCTGGTGCTCGACCGCCGCTATGTGGGCCTGACCGGACAGCCCCGCGCCGACGCCTTTGCCCATTTCACGGGCGCCCGGTTCACCGAGGCCCGCAACCTGCCCCCGGCCAAGATGGACGGGATGCTGCGTTATGGGCTGTGGCGGTATTTTGGCCGCAACCCGCGTTTTCACCGCGAGGGCGGGTTGGGTTTCAACCCCGGGTTTTTCGACCTGCCCGACAACACCTATCTGCACGGCTACTGGCAATCGCCCCGCTATTTCGGCGGCTCCGAGGCGCAGCTGCGCCGCGACCTGGCGATGACCACCTCGCTGGATGCTGCCAATGCCGCAATGGCGGCGCGCATAACCGCCGCGCCGGTGGCGCTGTCGGTGCATGTCCGCCGCGGCGATTATGTCGGCGACGGTGCCTTTGCCGCCTGCACCCCCGCCTATTACCGTGCTGCGGTCGATCACATCGCCGGGCGCGTCAGCCAACCGCTGACATGTTTCGTCTTTTCCAACGATCCCGCCTGGGCGCGCGACAACCTGGAACTGGGCCATGAAACCGTGGTCGTCGACATCAATGACGAGGATGCAGGCCATTTCGACATGCACCTGCAATCACTGTGCGATCACCACATCATCGCCAATTCCACCTTTTCCTGGTGGGGGGCCTGGCTGAACGACGCCCCGGACAAGATCGTCATTGCGCCAAAGGCATGGTTCGGCCCCGGCAAGCCAGACAACCCCGATCTGTGCCCGCCTGACTGGCTGCGGCTCTGAGCGCGGCTTTCCCGGCACGGGGAATGCCGCTAAGAGGGTCGCCATGACACCTGAAAGGGATATTTCCTCGGCCCCGTTCGAGGCGGGCACCGTGCTGAAACGCGACGTGTTCTCGGAAACCGTCTCTGGGCATCTGCGGGGGGTGCCCGACTTTCCGGTGGCCATGCGGCGCATCGACGCCGGCCCGCTATGGGCCCGGCCGCTGGCGCGCTGGCTGGCGCGACGCGAGGTGCGCGCTCTGCGCGCGGTACAGGGGATCGAGGGATGCCCGGCGCTGATCCGAGCCGACCGCTCGGCCATCCTGCGCAGCTGGACAGCGGGCACGCCGCTGCACCTGGCACGCCCGGCAGACGCCGCCTGGTATCGCGATGCCCGCCGGCTGTTGCGGCAGATGCGGCGCGCGGGCGTCACCCATAACGACATCGCCAAGCCGCAGAACTGGTTGATGACGCCCGACGGGCGCGCGGCGGTGATCGACTTTCAACTGGCCCGGGTCCATCGCCGGCGCGGGCTGCTGTTCCGCGTCATGGCGCGCGAGGATCTGCGCCACCTGCTGAAACAGAAACGCGCCTATGCGCCCGGCCTGCTGACCCCTTCCGAACGCAGGATGCTGGCGCAAAAGGCGCTGCCGGCGCGAATATGGATGGCCACCGGCAAGCGGCTTTACAACTTTGTCACCCGGCGGCTGATGAACTGGTCGGACGGCGAGGGCACCGAGGACCGGATCGAACGCGAAGGCCCCGCCATCCGCGCCGCGCTGTTGACGGATGCGCGCGTTGCCGAGGTGGCACTTTGTACCTTTGCGCTGCCGGCCAAGGGGGTGGGGCTTTACGCCTTTGTGGAAACCGGAATGGGTGAGGGCGCGCTGCGCGCCCTCGTGCCCGCGCCGGGGCCGGAGCTAATCCAGCCCGTCGCCCGCGTGCCGCGCGATGCGGGCGGCCGCGTGCGGCTGGACGTGCTGCAACTGGTGGCCACCAACCGGCTGGACGAATTGGCGGCGCTGGAACAGGCAGAGCCGGAACTGGCCGAAACGCTGGAACCGATCATTGCCGGGCGACTAAACCTGACCGACCGCAGCCGCTAAGACGCCACATCCGATCTGAGCGATACACGTCCCGGCCTCCGAGCCGGGAGCCCTTGCCAGGATGACGAGGCCCCGGGTCAGGCCCGGGGCGCACAGAGCAAAAGGCGGGATGTCCTTAAAACGGCGCGCCCGCGCGAAACCGCATCCCCGCCCCGCCATCGGGGTGGCGCAGGCGCAGTTCCTCGGAATGCAGCATCAGGCGCGGATGCTCACGCGCCGCGCCCTCGGCATAGAACGGGTCGCCCAGAATCGGATGCCCCAGCGCCAGCATGTGCACCCTGAGTTGGTGACTGCGCCCGGTTTTCGGCATCAGCCGCACGCGGCTTTCTTCATCGCTGGCGCGCAGCACCCGCCAGTCGGTCACCGCCTGCCTGCCGGTCTCGTGGCAGACCTTCTGCCGTGGCCGGTTGGGCCAGTCGACGATCAGCGGCAGATCGACCGTGCCTTTTCTGGGTTCCAGCCGCCCGGCGACGCGGGCGACATAGGTCTTTCTGGTCTGGCGCTTTTCAAACTGCAGCCCGAGATGGCGCTGCGCATGGGGGCTGAGCGCAAAGACGATCACGCCGGACGTATCCCGGTCGAGCCGGTGCACCAGCAGCGCGGTCGGAAACACCTCGACCACCCGCGCCAGCAGGCAGTCGGCCAGGTGCGCGCCCCGCCCCGGCACCGACAACAGGCCAGCGGGCTTGTCCACCACGACGATCTCATGATCGGCGTGCAGGACATTCAGAGGGTCCTGTGGCGGGGTGTATTCGTCAGACATGGGCGCGCTCTATACCATTCCCACGCCGGTGCGCCAGCCGGGCGCGCCTCTTTGCGCCCGCCCGTGCCGGGGGCCAAGCCGACCGCGGGTGGCGCGAAACGCGCCGCCCTGGGGGGCGGTCGGCGCGTGGCCGGTCTGTGACCGGCTGGGGCCAGGAGCCTGCCGTGGCGCCCGCCCTCTCAGGCCTTCATCCGCTCTGCCTTGGGGTCATAGAGCGGCCTGATGCTGGCCGTGGCGCGCACCTTTGTCCCCATGACATCGACCTCATAGGTCGAGGCCAGCACCTCTGCCGCGCTTTCGCCCTTGCAGGGCACATAGCCCATGCCGACCGCACCGCCCAAGGTGTGGCCATAGGCGCCCGAGGTCAGGTGGCCGACAATATCACCATCGCGCAAAAGCGGCTCGTTGTGATAGAGCAGCGGCCCGGGATCCTGCAGCAGGAACTGGACCATGCGCCGTTCGGGCCCGGTCGCCTTGCGCGCCTCGACCGCCGCCTTGCCGATGAAATCGGGCTTGGACAGATCGACGGCAAAGCCCAGCCCGGCATCGACGACATGATCCTCGCAGGTGATGTCGTGGCCGAAATGGCGGAACGCCTTTTCGATGCGGCAGCTGTCCATCATGTGCATGCCGCACAGCTTCAGCCCGACATCCTGCCCCGCCTGCCACAGCGTCTCGAACACGTGGCCCGCCATGTCGGCGGAAATGTAGATTTCCCAGCCTAGTTCGCCGACATAGGAAACCCGGTGCGCCCGCGCCAGCCCCATGCCGATCTCGATCTCGCGCGCGATGCCAAAGGGATGCGACTCGGGCGAGAAATCGTCGGGCGATACCGCCTGCATCAGCTTGCGCGCATCCGGGCCCATCACCGCCAAAACGCCCTCGGCGGGTGTGACGTCGGTGATCACCACGCGACTGTCACCCACATGGCGGCGCAGGTGTGTTTCGTCCGCCAGCCGCGTCGCGGCGGGCGTGACCACCAGATAGGCGGTTTCGCTCAGGCGGGTGACGGTGACATCGGCCTCGATACCGCCTCGGGAATTGAGAAACTGGGTATAGACGATCTTGCCCACCGGCACCGACATGCCGGCGCCGCAGACCCGGTTGAGGAACGCCTCGGCGCCCTCGCCCTCGACGCGCAGCTTGCCAAAGCTCGACATGTCGTACATGCCCACCCGTTCACGCACGGCGCGATGTTCCGCGGCGGCGTAGTCGAACCAGTTCTGCCGCCCCCATGAATAGTGGTACTCGGCATCCTGCCCCTCGTTCGCGAACCAGTTGGCACGCTCCCACCCGGCGATTTCGCCCATCACCGCGCCATGTTTCAGCAACTGGGCATGAAACGGCGTGCGCCGGACCCCGCGCGCGGTGGCCTTTTGCCGATAGGGGAAGTGGTCAGCGTAAAGCAGGCCCAGCGCCTCGGTCGCGCGGTCGACCAGATAGCGGCGGTTGCCCTGAAAGGGCTGCATCCGGGTGATATCCACATCGCCCAGGTCAAAGGGCTTTTCGCCATCCTCCATCCACTGCGCCAGCGCCATGCCGGCGCCGCCCGCGCTCTGAATCCCGATCGAGTTGAAACCGGCAGCGACCCAGACATTGTCCATCTCGGGGCACAGGCCAAGGTGATAGGCATCATCGGGGGTAAAGCTTTCGGGCCCGTTGAAAAAGGTGTGAATACCCGCCTCGGCCAGCATCGGCATCCGGTTGCAGGCGGCCTCGAGGATCGGTTCGAAATGGTCAAAATCCTCGGGCAGCTGGTCGAACTCGAAATCCGACGGGATGCCGTCCATCCCCCAGGGTTTCGACCTGGGCTCAAACGCGCCCAGCAAAATCTTGCCGGCGTCCTCCTTGTAATAGGCGCATTCGTCGGGCACGCGCAGCACCGGCATCCGGTCCAGCCCGTCGATGCCCTCGGTGACGATGTAGAAATGCTCGCAGGCCTGCAACGGCACGTTGGTGCCGGCCATCGCGCCCACCTCGCGCCCCCACATGCCAGCGCAGTTCACCACGAGATCGGTTTCGATATGCCCCTGGGCACTGCCGTCATCGCTGATCCAGTCGACACCGGTCACCCGGCGTCCGCTGCGGGTCATGCCGCTTACCCTGACCCGTTCGCGCACGATCGCCCCCCGGTCGCGCGCCCCGCGCGCCAGCGCCAGCGCGATGTTGGCCGGGTCCGCCTGCCCGTCGGTGGGCAGCCAGACACCCCCGGTCACCCCGTCCAGGTTGATGTGGGGGTAACGGTCCTTGACCTCGGCCGGGCTCAGTTCTTCGACCGGGACGCCAAAGGCGCGCGCCATGGCGGCGTTGCGATAGAGTTCTTCGCGCCGCTCATTGGTCAGCGCCACCGAAATGGACCCGACCTGGCGCATGCCGGTCGCAACGCCGGTCTCTTTCTCAAGCCCGAGATACAGCTCGGCCGAATAGCGCGCCAGCCGCGTCATGTTGGCCGTTGCCCGCAACTGGCCGATCAGGCCGGCGGCATGCCAGGTGGTGCCGGATGTCAGTTGCTTGCGTTCCAGCAGCACCACGTCGCGCCAGCCGAGTTTCGTCAGGTGATAGGCGACGGAACAGCCGACGACACCGCCGCCGATGATAACCACGCGCGCCTTTTGGGGAAGATCGTTCATTTCGGACCTCGTTTCTGGATCACGGACAGTGGGCCGCAGCGCGGCAGGGTTTCAGGCATTCCCGCTCTCGGATTCGTTGTCGCCACCGCCCACCCCCGGCGGCACCAGCACCAGCTTTCCCGGCAGCGTCTTTGACTGGAAATCGGCCTGCGCGCGGCCGATCTGGTGCAGCGGATAGGTGCGCGAGACCAGCGGCCTGACCTGCCCCGCATTGACCATGCCGATCAGCGCCTCGAACACCCGCGGCGGCCTCCGGCCCGCCGTGGCGGGTAAGGCAGACGCCGGACATGACGGCGGGCAGGGTCACGCACGCAGCCTTTCGTTCCCGGGGTCCCACAGCGGGCCGGCGGGCTGTACCGTTGCCTTGCGGCGTTCACCGTAAATCTCGACCTCAAGCACCTGGTCGGGCGTGGCCAGATCGGCGCGCACCATCGCCAGCGCGACCGAGGCATTCACCCGATATCCCCATGCGCCCGAGGTGGTTTCACCCACGATCTTGCCGTCATGCCAGATTGTCGACATGTAGGGCGCATCAGCCTCGCCCGCATCGACCAGCAGCGTCACGAACGCCTTTTTCGACCCTTGCTGCCGCTCGGCCAGCAGCGCCGCCTTGCCGGGGAAATCCTGCGGCTTGTCGAGCTTGACGAACCGGCCCAGCCCGGCCTCAAGCAGCGTATAGTCGGTAGACAGGTCGCCCTTCCACGCGCGATAGCCCTTTTCGATCCGCAAGCTGTTGAGCGCATACATCCCGAACGGCTTGGCGCCGGCGGCCAGGATCGCGTCGTGGATCGCGGGGGTGGCGGCGTTGTCGGCGTGCACCTCCCAGCCCAGTTCGCCGGTAAAGCTGACGCGGATCAGGTGCGCTTTTTGCCCGGCCACGGCGCAAGCCTGATGGCTGAGCCACGGCAGCGACAGGTCGGCATCGGTCAGCCCGGCCAGCACCTCGCGCGATTTCGGCCCGGCAACCAGCAGCGCGTCGCGCTCGGTGGTGGTTTCGCGCACCTCGACCCCCTCGGGGACCGAATTGCGCACCAGTTCGCCATCATGCCATTGCGCGGCAGCGGCGGTGATCAGGATCAGGTCGTCCTCGGCCATGCGGATGCAGGAAAACTCGGTCAGGACCCGGCCGCGCGCATCGGCCACGTAGACCAGGTTCATCCGCCCCACGCGCGGCAACCCGCCGGTGACCAGCCCGCGCAGCCAGTCATCGGTGCCGGGGCCCGAGACATGCAGCCGGGTGAAACCGGGCAGGTCCAGCACGCCGCAGCCGTCGCGCACGGTCTCGCATTCCTCGCGGATGCGTGGCTCCCACGGGCCGGTACGGTTCCAGGTCTGTGTCGCTTCCTCGCTGGTGTCATCGCCGTCCTGCGCGAACCAGTTGGCGCGTTCCCAGCCGTTATAGGCGTCCATCACGCCGCCCAGCGCCTTGACCCGGTCATGCACGGGGCTGAGCTTGCGGTCACGCCCGGCAGGCCATTCGTGCCACGGAAAGTGCATGGCGTATTCGTGGCCATAGACCTCTTTCCCCTTGGCAACGCAGTAATCGTGATCGGTGTAGTCGGTGTAGCGGCGCGGATCGACCGACCACATGTCCCATTCGGTGGCGCCCTCGGTTATCCATTCGGCCAGCACCTTGCCCGCGCCGCCCGCCTGGGCGATGCCGAAGGTAAAGACGCAGGCCTCAAACGCGTTCCTGACGCCGGGCATCGGCCCGATCAGCGGTAGCCCGTCGGGGGCATAGGGGATCGGGCCGTTGATGACCTTGTTCACCCCCGCCGTGCCCAGCACCGGCACCCGCGCCATCGCGTCCTCGATATACCATTCCAGGCGATCCAGGTCGTCGGGATAAAGCTGAAAGCTGAAATCCTCGGGCATCGGGTCAGACGGATCGGCCCAGTGCGCGCGGCAGTTGCGTTCATAGGGCCCAAGGTTCAGCCCGTATTTTTCCTGCCGCAGGTAATAGGAGCTGTCGACATCGCGCAGAAGCGGCAGCTTGTGCCCCACTTCGCGGCTCCAGGCCTCCAGCTCGGGGATTTCGTCGGTCAGCATGTACTGGTGGCTCATCACCATCATCGGCACCCGGCGCCCGCCGAAGGGGCGGAACCATTCACCCACCCGCTGAGCATAGTAGCCGGCGGCGTTGACCACGTATTCACAGCGGATATCGTTCTTTTCGGTGTGCACGATCCACTCGTCCCCGTCCCGGTCGATGCCGGTGGCCGGGCAGAAGCGCATCACCCGCGCCCCCATCTGGCGTGCACCGGCGGCCAGCGCCTGGGTCAGCTGCGCCGGGTCGATATCGCCGTCATTGGGATCATAAAGCGCGCCTTTCAGGTCGTGGGTTTCGATGAAAGGATAGCGCGCCTTGATCTCGTCCGGGGGCAGGATCTCAAGGTCCATCCCCTGATAAAGGCCCATGCCCCGCGCGCGCTGAAATTCCTGCATCCGCTCGTCCGAATGCGCCAGCCGGATCGACCCGGTCTGGTGATAGTTCATCGGGTATCCGACCTCTTCGCCCAGCCGCGCATAGAGCTCGGTCGAATAGCGCTGCATGTTCATGATCGACCACGAGGTCGAAAAGGTCGGCACGTTGCCGGCGGCGTGCCAGGTGCTGCCGGCAGTCAGCTCGTTCTTTTCCAGCAGCACACAGTCTGTCCAGCCGGCGCGCGCCAGGTGATAGAGGCTGGATGCCCCGATCGCGCCGCCGCCGATGATGACCACCCGTGCCATGGTTGGAAAATCGCTCATGTCGTGCCTCCCTTTCCTGGTGCCCGCGCGCATGTCCCCATGCCGCGCGGGGGTGTTTCAATAGACCGGCGGCGCGATCACCCAGATCGCGACGGCCGGTTCGGTGTATGGATTGGCCCAGCGGTATTCCTCGCCGCGAAAACGAAAGCTGTCGCCGGGGCCGACGGTGAATTCGCGCCCGCCCAGCGTCAGGTCCAGCTTGCCCGAGATGATGTACCCCACCTCCTGCGTCGGGCGGCGCGCGGGTTTTTCCATGCGTGCCCCGGGGCGAAAGGTGGAATGGGTCACTTCGAAATCGTCGGTCAGGTCGGGCGAAAGCAGTTCCTCGATCAGCCCCTCTTCGCCCGATCCCATCGGCCTGCGCGCACCGGCGCGCACGATATAACCCTGTTCGTCTGCCGGTGCGCTGGCATGGCCGAACAGCAGCGACATCGGCACGCCCAGCGCCCCCGCGATCTGGCGCAAGTCGGAAATCGAAGGTTCCGAGATGTCACGCTCAACCTGGCTGAGCCAGCCGACCGACCGGCCCAGCGCCGCGGCCAGATCGCTCAGCGTCATGCCGCGCGCCTTGCGCAGGGCGCGCAGGTCGGCACCCAGGGTGCGGCTGCGAAGGGGATCGGACTGTTCCAAGGCCGGCGCTCGGTGAAAATTGGCTCTCGAATTTCACGCTGTATCGATTCCGTGAAATTATCAACAATTTTTTCATCGCACAGTTTTCACCGCGCCGTTTTCACCCTCACGGACAATGGTTGATCGCCTCGACCTGCCAGCCCCCGCCCCGGAATTTCAGTTCTGTCACCGACAGCGGGTCGATGCGGTGGCCGAATGCCTCATACGCCGGAACGCCCAGCGCCCTTTGCAGCTGACCCATGATCGTGCCCATATGCGCAACCGCCACGATATCGCGGCCCGGATGCGCCGCCATCAGCCGTGCCACCGCCCGGTCGGTGCGCATGCGCAGATCATCCCAGCTTTCGCCACCCGGCGTGCGGACACTGCCGGGATTGTCCCAGAACGCGCGCAGCGCGGCCTGGTCGGCGATGGTATCGACGCGCTGCATCTCCCACTCGCCGAAATTGATCTCGCGCAGGTCGCGGTCATGGGGCAGGCGCGGGCGATCCGCAGCAATCGCATCGGCGGTGGCCACGGCGCGGATCAGGTCGGATGACACCACCACCGCATCGCCGGGCAGATGCGCAGCCAGCCGCGAAACCCGCCCCGTGTCGGTCAGGTCGGCGGGCAGGTCCGTCCAGCCCAGCATCGCGCGGGCATGGGTCGGCCCGTGACGCACCCAGAAAAACCGGCTCATGGCAGGGTGCCCTTCAACACCTGCGGCAACCCGGCGACCACGTTCACCACCAGCCCCGCCTGCACCGCCAGCGCCTGATTCAGCCGCCCTTGCGCATCGCGGAACCGGCGCGCCAGCGCGTTTTCTGGCACCACCGACATGCCCACCTCGTTCGACACCACCACCACCGGCACGGCACACGCCGCCAGTGCCGCGAACAGCCGCTCCTGCGCCTTGGCGATGTCGTTATCGGCCAGCAAGTGATTGCTCAGCCACATCGTGACGCAGTCCAGCAGCACCGCCTCATGCGCCGTGACCATCGCCAGCGCCTTTCCCGGCTCCAGCGGTTCCTCGACGTTGCGCCAGCCCTCGCCGCGCATCTGCCGGTGGCGGGCGACCTTTTCGCGCATCTCGTCATCCCATGCCTGCGCGGTGGCCAGATAGACGCATTTGCGCCCGCTGCCGGTCACCAGCGCCTCGGCAAACGCCGACTTGCCCGACGCAGCGCCACCCAAAACCAGGCTCACAGCCGGTAACATTCGCGTCATCTCCAGTTAGAGTGCGTCCGCACACACCCCAAGTCCGTATCATCCTGTGACGGTCGAGATAAAGAGCGGGCAGCCGCCCGCCCGGCCAGCCGGATGAAAGACGGGGGTAGGATATGCCGCTAGACGCCTTTCAGACCACGGACATGCGACGCACCGCGATGAAGGCCGAGCTTCTCGACGCTGAAACCGAACGCGAACTCGCCTATGCGTGGCGCGACCGGCGCGACGAGGCGGCGCTGCACCGGCTGATCAACGCCTACATGCGGCTGGCGATCTCGGTCGCGTCCAAATACAAACGCTACGGCGCTCCGATGAACGACCTGATACAAGAGGCCGGGCTGGGCCTGATGAAGGCCGCCGACAAGTTCGACCCCGACCGCGGCGTGCGCTTTTCCACCTATGCGGTGTGGTGGATCAAGGCGTCGGTGCAGGACCACGTGATGCGCAACTGGTCGATGGTGCGTACCGGTTCGACCTCAAGCCAGAAATCGCTGTTCTTCAACCTGCGCCGCGTCCAGGCCCGCATCGAGCGAGAGGCGATGGCGCGGGGCGAAGAGCTGGATGGCCACCAGCTGCGCGAAATGATCGCGCACGAGGTGGGTGTGCCCCTGCGTGATGTCGAGATGATGTCGGGCCGGCTGTCGGGTTCTGATTTCTCGCTCAACGCCACGCAGTCGTCAGAGGACGAAGGCCGCGAATGGATCGACACGATCGAGGACGAGAGCGCGCGCGCCGAAGAGCTGTTCGAAAAGGATCACGACCTCGACGCGCTGCGCGGCTGGCTGAGCCAGGCGATGGCGCGGCTGAACAAGCGCGAACGCTTCATCGTGCGCGAACGCAAGCTGCGCGACGAGCCGCGCACGCTGGAAAGCCTGGGCAAGGAGCTGAACCTCAGCAAGGAACGCGTGCGCCAGATCGAGGCGGCGGCGTTCGTCAAGTTGCGCAGTCACCTTGAACGTCACGGCGCGGAGGTGCAGAACCTTCTCGCATGAAGGCCCTGCTATCCCTGACCGCCTGCCTGATCTGCCTTGCCCGCTCTGTCGCGGCGCAGGATGTGGTGATCATCGGCGAAATCCACGACAACCCCGCCCACCACGCCGAACAGGCCGCGCGCGTGGCCGCCATCGCGCCCGCGGCGCTGGTGTTCGAGATGCTGACGCCCGAACAGGCCGCCGCCATAACGCCCGCCAACCGGGCGGCCGAAAACACGCTGCGCGCCGCATTGGGGTGGGACGATACCGGCTGGCCCGATTTTTCGATGTATTTCCCCATTTTCGCCGCCGCACCGCAGGCGCGCATTTTCGGCGCTGGGGTGACGCGCGAAACCGCGCGCGTGGCTATGGAGCAGGGCTTTGACACCCTGATCGGCCAGGAAGACACCGCCCGGTTCAGCCTGGACGCGCCCCCGCCGCCCGATCAGCAGGCGGCGCGCGAAGCGCTGCAGATGCGCGCCCATTGCGACGCCCTGCCCGAAACCCTGTTGCCCGGCATGGTGCGGGTGCAACGCCTGCGCGATGCGATGCTGGTCCGCGCCGCCATCACCGCCCATGACGCCACCGGCGGGCCGGTGGTGGTGATCACCGGCAACGGCCATGCGCGGCGCGACTGGGGCGTACCGGCCTTGCTGGCGCGTGCCGCCCCGGGACTGGACGTCATCGCCATCGGCCAGGCCGAGGATGGCCACCCCCTGCCCGGCAGCTTTGACGAGGTGATCTCCGCACCCGCCCCCGCGCGCGACGACCCGTGCGAGGCGTTCAACTGACCGGCCTTGTCACGCCTGCGGGCTGGGCCTAGTCTCTGCCCCGGCGAAACCGGGGCGAAGCGGGGCCAAGATGCTGGCAGAAAAACGCATTCTTCTGATCATCGGCGGCGGCATCGCCGCCTTCAAGGCGCTTGACCTCATCCGCCGCCTGCGCGAACGCGGCGCGGCGGTCACGCCGGTGCTGACCCGCGCCGGGGCGCAGTTCGTCACGCCGCTGTCGGTCTCGGCGCTGGCCGGGCAAAAGGTATTTTCCGACCTCTTCGACCTGACCGACGAGGCAGAGATGGGCCATATCGAGCTCAGCCGGAGCGCCGACCTGGTCGTCGTGGCCCCCGCCACCGCCGACCTGATGGCCAAGATGGCCACCGGGCTGGCGAACGACCTGGCGTCGACGCTGCTGCTCGCCACCGATACGCAGGTGCTGCTGGCCCCGGCGATGAACGTGCGCATGTGGCAGCACCCCGCCACCCAACGCAACCTCGCCACGCTGGCCGGTGACGGCATCCGCACCGTCGGCCCGAACGAGGGCGACATGGCCTGCGGCGAACATGGTCCCGGCCGGATGGCCGAGCCGCTGGAAATCGTCACCGCGATCGAGGCCGCGCTGGGCGCCGGGCCGCTGGCCGGGCGGCGGGTGATCGTCACCTCCGGCCCCACGCACGAACCCATCGACCCGGTGCGCTATATCGCCAACCGGTCCTCGGGCGCGCAGGGCACGGCCATCGCGCGGGCACTGGCGGCGCTGGGCGCGCAGGTGGTGTTCGTTACCGGCCCGGCAAGCGTTCCCCCGCCCGAGGGCGTCGAGGCGGTGCAGGTGGAAACCGCGCAACAGATGCTGGACGCGGTGAACGCGGCACTACCCGCCGACGCTGCCGTCTTTGCCGCTGCCGTGGCCGACTGGCGGGTCACAGGCGCCTCTGACAGCAAGATCAAGAAAAGCCCCGGCGGCGGCGCGCCGGCGCTGGACTTTGCCGAGAACCCCGACATCCTGGCCACGGTTTCAGCGCTTAAGGCCGGGCGCCCGGCGCTGGTCGTGGGCTTTGCCGCCGAGACCGACGACGTGATCGCCAACGCCAACGCCAAGCGCGCGCGCAAGGGTTGCGACTGGATACTGGCCAACGATGTCAGCCCCGGCACCGGCATCATGGGCGGGGCGGAAAACGCCGTAACCCTGATCACCGCCGAGGGGGCAGAGGACTGGCCGCGCATGACCAAGGACGAGGTCGCCCGACGGCTGGCCGACCGCATCGCCGGGGCACTGGCATGACCGGCAGGCCACCCCGGATGCAGGCAGGCAGAGCAGCGCGGAAGGCCACGGCATGGTGAGCGTCCGCATCCTGTGGGAGGATGACGCAGACCGCGCGCTGGGCCTGCCGGCCTATGCGACAGCCGGCGCCGCGGGCGCCGACCTGCGCGCCAACTTTCCCGACCGGGGCGGCGTTGACCTGGCGCCGGGTGCGCGGATGCTGGTGTCCACCGGGCTGCGGCTGGAAATTCCCGCCGGCTTTGAGGTGCAGATTCGCCCGCGGTCTGGGCTGGCGCTGAAACACGGCATCACCCTGCCCAACAGCCCCGGCACCATCGACAGCGACTATCGCGGCCCGCTGGGGGTGATCGTGATGAACGCGGGCGATGCCCCCTTTCGTATCGAACACGGCATGCGCATCGCCCAGATGGTCGTTGCGCCGGTGGTGCAGGCGACGTTCGAGGCTGCCGAGGCGCTGGACCACACCGCGCGCGGCAGCGGCGGCTTTGGCTCGACGGGAACGAGCTGATGCTGCTCGTTCTGGGGCTGGCGGCGCTGCTTTGGGGCGCAGGCGCGCTGTTGGGTGCGCCGCGCGGGCTGCGCTGGGGCATGGTCGGGCTGTTGTGGGCCGGTGTCGTGGTGCTGCAACTGACGCTGCCCGATGGCCATGCGCTGCGCCAGGCCACGGGCGATAGCCCGGCACTGTGGTTGATGGTGGGTGGCTTTGCCGCACTCGCGATAGCCTATGGCGCGGTGCTGCGCGTGCTCAGACAAAAGGCGCGGCAGACCGGCGCAAAAACCGAAACGGCAAAGACGCCCGATCGGCTGTTCGGCGATGCCGAGTTGGAACGCTATGCCCGCCACATCGTCCTGCGCGAAATCGGCGGACCGGGGCAAAAGGCACTCAAAAAGGCCCGCGTGCTGGTGATCGGCGCTGGCGGGCTGGGGTCGCCTGCGCTGCTCTACCTTGCGGCGGGGGGGGTGGGCACCATCGGCGTGATCGACGACGACATTGTCGAGAACTCGAACCTGCAGCGGCAGGTCATCCACCGCGCCGCCGATATCGGCCGGCCCAAGGTGGAATCCGCTGCCGACGCGATGGTGGCACAAAACCCCGCCGTCGTGGTGCGCCCCTATCGCCGCCGCCTGACGCCGGATATCGCCGAGACGCTGTTTTCCGAATATGACCTCGTGCTGGACGGCACCGACAATTTCGAAACCCGCTACCTGGTCAACGCCGCCGCCCACGCCACCGGGCTGCCGCTGATCTCTGGCGCCATGTCGCAGTGGGAGGGGCAGCTCAGCGTCTTTGACACCGCCAAGGGCTCGCCCTGTTACCAGTGCATATTCCCCGAGGCCCCCGCGCCGGGGCTGGCGCCATCCTGCGCCGAGGCCGGGGTGCTGGGGCCGCTGCCGGGCGTGCTGGGCGCGATGATGGCGGCCGAGGCGATCAAGGTTCTGACCGGGGCGGGAGCGCCGCTGCGGGGCGAGATGCTGATCCACGACGCGCTGTACGGTGAAACCCGCAAGATCGCCTTGGCACGCCGCCCCGATTGCCCCATCTGTGGCGGGCAGGGTTGACCACCAAGACCCGACACCACCATGCCCGCACAGGAATAAGGAGATTTCCAACGTGACCAACCCGCTGCTTGAGCCCTGGTCGGGCGACTTTGCCATCGCCCCGTTCGACCGCATCAAAGACGCCCATTTCGCCCCCGCCATCGACGCGGCGCTGACGCAGGCGCGGGCCGAGGTGGCGGCGATTTCCGCAAACCCCGAACCGGCGAGCTTTGCCAACACCATCGCCGCGTTCGAGACGGCGGGAAAGACGCTTGACCGGGTGCTGTCGGTGTTCTTCGTGGTGGCAAGCGCGGATTCCAACCCCGACCGCCAGCGCCTGCAACGCGAGGTCAGCCCGAAACTGGCCGCCTTCAGCTCCGACATCCACGCCGACAAGGCGCTGTTCGCGCGGATTGAGGCGCTTTGGCAGGCGCGCGACACCCTTGACCTGACCGCCGAGCAGGCCCGCCTGCTGATGCTCACCCGGCGGCGGTTCCTGCGTGCCGGCGCGGCACTGACCGGCCAGGCCGAGGCGCGGATGAAGGAGATCATGGCGCGGCTGGCCGAGCTTGGCACCGCCTTCACCCAGAACCTGCTGGCGGACGAGGCCGGCTGGCACATGGAACTGGGCGAGAACGACCTGGACGGCCTGCCCGATTTCCTGATCACCGCCGCACGGCAAGCGGGGCAGGAACTGGGGCTGGATGGCCCGGCCATCACCCTGTCGCGGTCGCTGGTGGTGCCGTTCCTGCAATTCTCGCCACGCCGCGACCTGCGTGAACGGGCCTTCAACGCCTTTGTCTCGCGCGGCGCTGGCGGCGGCGAGCACGACAACCGCGCGATCGCGGCCGAGATCCTGGCCCTGCGCGAAGAGCGCGCCAGGCTGCTGGGTTATGACAGCTTTGCCGCCTACAAGCTGGAAACCGAAATGGCCAAGACCCCCGGCAAGGTGCGCGAATTGCTGATGGCCGTCTGGAAACCCGCCCGCGCCCGGGCCGAGGCCGACGCGCAGGCGCTGACACAGATGATGCAGGCCGATGGCATCAACGGCCCGCTGGAACCCTGGGACTGGCGCTATTATGCCGAAAAGCGCCGCCAGGAAGAGCATGATTTCGACGAGGCCGCGCTCAAACCCTACCTGCAACTCGACCGGATGATCGAGGCGGCGTTTGACTGTGCTAACCGCCTGTTCGGGCTGGAATTCCGGCCCATAGACGTGCCGCTCTACCATCCCGACTGCCGCGCGTGGGAGGTCACGCGCGAGGGCCGCCACATGGCGGTCTTCATCGGCGACTGGTTCGCGCGCGCCTCGAAACGCTCTGGCGCGTGGTGCACCACGCTGCAGGGCCAGGCCCGGACACCGGAAACGGTGCGCCCGGTGGTGCTGAATGTCTGCAACTTCAACAAGGGCACCCCCGCGCTGCTAAGCTATGACGAGGCGCGCACGCTCTTTCACGAATTCGGCCACGCACTGCACCAGATGCTGTCGGACGTGACGTATGAATCGCTGTCGGGCACCAACGTGGCGCGCGATTTCGTGGAACTACCCAGCCAGCTTTACGAACACTGGCTGGAGGTGCCCGAGGTGCTGGAACGCTTCGCCACCCACGCCGAAACCGGGCAACCCATGCCCCGCGAGATGCTGCAAAAGGTGCTGGGCGCAGCCAATTTCGATGCCGGGTTCGAAACGGTCGAATACGTCGCTTCGGCGCTGGTGGACCTCGATTTCCACGACGGCCCCGCACCCGCCGACCCGATGGCGCGGCAGGCAGAGGTGCTGGCCGAAATCGGCATGCCGCACGCCATCACCATGCGCCACGCCACGCCGCACTTTGCCCATGTCTTTTCCGGTGATGGCTATTCCAGCGGCTATTACAGCTACATGTGGTCCGAGGTGATGGACGCCGACGCCTTTGCCGCCTTTGGCGAGGCAGGCAGTGCCTTTGACCCGGAAATGGCCAGCGCGCTGGAAAAACACATCCTCTCAGTCGGCGGCACGGCCGAGGCGGATACGCTTTACCGCGCGTTCCGCGGGCGGCTGCCGGGGGTCGAGGCGCTGCTCAGGGGCCGGGGGCTGGCGGCATGAGCGGCGACACCAGGGCGCTGCCCTATCGCCGGGGCGTGGGGGTGATGCTGGCCAATACCGATGGCGACGTGTTCGTCGGCCAGCGCATCGACACCGAAATGCCCGCCTGGCAAATGCCGCAAGGGGGCATCGACAAGGGCGAATCCCCCCGCGACGCCGCCCTGCGCGAGCTGTGCGAGGAAACAGGCGTCACCGCCAACCTGGTGCGCATCGAGGCCGAAACCGAGGGCTGGATCGCCTATGACCTGCCCGCCGACATCGTGCCGCGGGTCTGGAACGGGCGTTTTCGCGGGCAGGAACAGAAATGGTTCCTGGCCCGGTTCATGGGCCGGGATGGCGATATCGACATCAGCACTGATCATCCCGAGTTCTCTGAATGGCGCTGGCTGCCGCCCGAAGAGCTGATCGCCTCCATCGTTCCGTTCAAGCGCGCGCTTTACGAACAGGTGCTGGAGGCCTTTCTGCCGCATCTGCGCCCGGAAGGGGGCGACCGCCAAGCCCCTTGATGCGGCCGCCGTTAGCGGGGATAAGCGATCCCCAGCGAGGGACCAGGGATGAAGACCAGAAAGATGAACCGCGACTGGATCACCACCGCCCGGACACTGAACGAGGCGCTGCCCTATCTGCAGCGCTATGACGGTGCCGTTGTGGTGATCAAGCTGGGCGGGCACGCGATGGGCAGCGACGCCGGCATGGAAAGCTTTGCCCGCGACGTGGTGCTGATGCGCCAGGTCGGTGTTAACCCGGTGATCGTCCATGGCGGCGGACCGATGATCAACCAGATGCTCGACCGGCTGCAGATCAAGTCGGATTTCGTGAACGGCAAGCGGGTGACGGACGAGGCCACAATCGAAGTGGTCGAGATGGTCCTTTCGGGCCGCGTCAACAAGCGCATCGTGCAGGCCATCAACCGCGAGGGCGGGCGCGCGGTGGGGCTGTCGGGCAAGGACGCCAACCTCATCATCTGCGATCCCGCCGACCCGACGCTGGGGCTGGTGGGTGAGCCGTCAGAGGTCGACCCCGCGATCCTGCACACGCTCTTTGCCGACGATGCAATCCCCGTCATCGCGCCGTTGGGTGCGGGGCGGAATGGCGAGACCTACAACATCAACGGCGACACCGCCGCCGGCGCCGTGGCTGCCGCGCTAAAGGCCGACCGGCTGTTGCTGCTGACCGATGTCGAGGGGGTCAAGGACGCCGAGGGCCGGCTGCTGACGGAACTGTCCTCGACCACGATACACGCCATGATCCGCGACGGCGTGATTGCCGGCGGCATGATCCCCAAAACCGAAACCGCACTGGCCGCGATCGAAGGCGGCGTGCGCGCGGTGGTCATCATCGACGGGCGCGCCCCCAACGCGGTGCTGCTGGAACTCTTTACCGAGCACGGCGCCGGCTCGCTGATCCGGGCCGGATGACACTGGAGGCGATCCGCCATGCCGCCGCTGCCAGGCAGCTTGCGGTGATGGGCGTGGTTCACGACGAATTACCTCAGGGCGTGGCGTCGCTGGTGCTGCTTGGGCCGCTGGAACCCGGTTTCTGGGACACCTTCACCGCCGCGCCGGAATATGGCGACGGGCAACCCGACCCGCTGGACCGCTGGTCGGCGCGGGTGGTGGGCGACCTGTCCACAGAGCTGGGCGTGCAGGCGTTCTTTCCCTTTGGCAGCCCGCCGTATCAGCCCTTTACCCGCTGGGCGGTGGCCAGCGGGCGGGCGCATTCGTCGCCCGTGGGGCTGTTCGTGCATGACGAAGCCGGGCTTTGGCTGTCCTATCGCGGGGCGCTGGGACTGGCTGAACGGATCGACGTGCCACCCCCCTCGCCCAGCCCGTGCGACAGTTGCGACGACAAGCCCTGCCTGACCGCCTGCCCGGTCGATGCCTTTGCCACCGGCACCTATGACGTAGCCGGCTGCAAGACCGACCTGGACCGCCCCGGCAACGACTGCCTGACGCGGGGCTGCCCGGTGCGGCGGGCCTGTCCGGTCGGGCAGCGCCATGGCCGGGTCGAGGCACAATCCGCCTTTCACATGCGGGCCTTTCGATGAAACGGCTGGTCCTGATGCGGCACGCCAAGTCGGGCTGGGACGATCCCACGCTCGACGACCACGACCGCGTGCTCAATGGCCGGGGGCGGTCATCCGCGCGGATGCTGGGGGACTGGCTGCGCGCCCATGACCTGTTGCCCGATGTCGCGCTGGTGTCGGACGCCGCCCGCACGCGCGAGACCTTCGAGCGGCTGAAACTCGACTGCGCCGGGCGCTTGCTGCCCGCGCTCTACGAAGCCGGGCCAGAACAGATGTGGGCCATCCTGCACCGCGCACAGGGGGAGACCGTGTTGATGATCGGCCACAACCCCGGCATCGGCTGGCTGGCGCAAAACCTCGTCGCCGACGCACCGCCGCATCCGCGGTTCTTCGACTATCCCACCGGGGCCACGCTGGTGGCCGAATTCGATGTTGTGGATTGGTCCGGGATCGGCACCGGCAAAGGCCGGGCGATAGAGTTCATCATCCCGCGAGAGCTGACCGGGTAACGGGAGCGTATCGCACCGGGTTGGGCGCATGCCCGGCCCGCAAGCGGGCCGGGCAACGCCAAGATGGTTTGCCCCGCTCTAGTGCCCCAGGATCTGGCTGAGGAACAGCTTGGTGCGTTCGCTCTGCGGGTTGTTAAAGAACTCTTCGGGCTCGTTCTGCTCGACGATCTGACCCTGGTCCATAAAGATGACCCGGTTGGCGACCTGCCGGGCGAAACCCATTTCGTGGGTGACGCAGAGCATGGTCATGCCCTCTTCGGCCAGCTCGATCATGGTATCGAGCACCTCCTTGATCATCTCGGGGTCGAGCGCCGATGTGGGCTCGTCAAAGAGCATGATCCGCGGCTTCATGCACAGGCTGCGCGCGATTGCCACCCGCTGCTGCTGACCGCCCGACAACTGCCCGGGGTACTTGTCGGCCTGTTCGGGGATCTTGACCTTTTCCAGGAAATGCATCGCCGTCTCGACCGCTTCGCGGCGCGGGACCTTGCGCACCCAGATCGGCGCCAGCGTGCAGTTTTCCAGGATCGTCAGGTGCGGGAACAGGTTGAAGTGCTGGAACACCATCCCCACCTCGCGGCGGATCTTGTCAATGTTCTTGAGGTCCGAGGTCAGTTCTGTCCCATCAACGACGATCTTGCCCTTCTGGTGTTCCTCCAGCGCGTTGATGCACCGGATCAGCGTCGACTTGCCGGACCCGGACGGGCCGGCGATGACGATGCGTTCGCCCTGGTTCACCGTCAGGTCGATGTCGCGCAGCACGTGAAAAGTCCCGAACCACTTGTTCATGCCGGTGATCTCGATCGCGACCTCGTCAGAGACCTTGAGCTGCGAGCGGTCGACCTTGCGTTCTGTCATCAGTTCAGACATGGAAGCAGTCCTTTCCTACCTGTGGCCTGTCCGGAGCTTGCGCTCCAGGTACATCGAATAACGGGACATGCTGAAGCAGCAGATGAAGAACAGCAGCGCGATAAAGCCGTAAAGCTCCCACACAATGCCGTTCCAGGCCGAGTCGGCGCGGATCGCGGTCGACAGACCCAACGGGTCCAGCAGGCCGATGATCGACACCAGCGTGGTGTCCTTGAACAGCCCGATGAAGGTACTGACGATACCGGGGATCGAGATCTTCAGCGCCTGCGGCATGATGATCAGCCGCTGCGCCTGCCAATAGTTCAGCCCCAGGCTGTCGGCGCCTTCGTACTGGCCACGTGGCAGCGCCGCCAGGCCGCCGCGAATGACCTCGGCCATGTAGGCAGAGGCAAACAGCGTCGCCATGATGATCACCCGCAGGATGATGTCGAAATTCGTCCCCGGCGGCATGAAGATGTTCAAGAGCGTCGAAGCCACGAACAGCAGCGTGATCAGCGGCACCCCGCGGATGAACTCGATGAAGCCGACGCAGATTGACTTGAGGATCAGCAGGTCAGACTGCCGCCCCAGCGCCAGCACGATGCCCAGCGGCAGCGATATGGCGATGGCGACGATGCCGATGGTCAGCGACAGCATGAAGCCGCCGAAGTCACGGCTTTCGACCCCCTCCAGCCCCAGCGGGATGATCGAGTCGAAACCACCCGACACCGGCCCGAGCAGAAAGAGCCACCAGACCATCGCCGCGACGACCCCGGCGACGAGGGCCAACAGCGTGCCCCCCGTGACCGCAATCAGCCGATAGGCGACGTATCCGACGGCCAGACCGGCAGCTACCATGATCGGCGTCCAGACCGAACCGCCCCACAGCAGCCATGGCATGATGAAGGGGTAGATCGCGCTGAACCAGATCAGCCGCTTGGGCACGTGTTCACCGAACAGCACCGGCGCCAACGCCACCGCCAGCAGCACCAGTGCCAGGATCGGGCGCCAGTAAAGATGGCTGGGATAGAACCCGAACAACAGCTGAACCCAGCGGTCGCGGATCACACCCCAGCAGGCGCCGCCGAAATGGCCCTCGCTGCCCATCTCTTTCAGGATTCCCCGGCATTCGGTCAGCGACGCAGCGTCCCATGTGGGCGATACCAGCCAGGGCACCACGATGCTGAGCACCAGATAGATGAACCCAAGCGCGATGATGGTGAGGATGCTGTTGAACCAGCCCGAGAACAGGTTGGCCCGCAGCCAGCCTATGACACCGACCGCTGTGGCGGGCGGCGCCTGTTCGGGCAGCATGGTATCGCGCACGAAGCGCACGGTTTGGGCATGTGTGTCGCTCATGTCACCGCTCCACCAGTTTGACGCGCTTGTTGTACCAGTTCATCACCAGCGAGATGCTGAGCGAGATCGCCAGATAGATCAGCATGCCCATCATCACTGTTTCCAGCTCTCGCCCGGTCTGGTTGAGAGTGATCCCCATCAGCGTGCCAGTAAGGTCCATGTACCCGACAGCGATGGCCAGCGAAGAGTTCTTGGTAAGGTTGAGATACTGCGAGATGAGCGGCGGAATGATCACCCGCAGCGCCTGCGGCAGGATGACAAGGCTCATGATTCGGCGCTGGCGCAGGCCCAGCGCGGCGGCGGCTTCGGTCTGGCCGTGGCTGATGGCCAGGATACCCCCGCGAACGATCTCGGCAATGAAGGCAGCGGTATAAAGCGACAACGCCAGCCACAACGCGATGAGCGAGTTGCGCATATACGTCCCGCCCTGGAAGTTGAAACCCTTGAGCGCCGGGTAACCAAGGTGAAAGCCCAGCGCCACCAGCAGAACGACCAGCGGTATCACCACCACGCCCAGCCGCAGATACCAGGTGGTCGGGCGCACGCCGGTCTTGTTCTGTATCGCATCGGCGCGTGACTTGATCCGCCCCGAAACAAAGAACCCCGCGACCAGCACCGCGATGACAGCCAGAAAATCGAGACTGATATCAAAACTCAGCGCCCCATTGCCGAACATGTGCAGATCGCCCAGGCTGCGCGAGAATAGCGGTTCGGGAATATAGACGCCGCGGTTGGTGATGGCGACCGAATCGAAGACCTGCATCGTTGCTTCGGGTGTCTCGCCGCGAAAATCGCGCGGCGACGGAAGCGACTCGATCAGGATCGCCATGAAAAGGACGATCCACAACAGTACCGGCACATTGCGGAACATCTCGACATAGAATGTCATGATCTTGGCGACTAACCAGTTGCGCGACAGCCTCAGCACACCGACCAGGACACCGACTATCGTCGCGGCGGCGCATCCCATCACCGCGATCAGCAGCGTGTTCAGCAGACCGACCAGAGCGGCGCGCAGATGCGGGCTTTGCGAGTGATAGTCGATCAGGCGCTGGTTGATGTCATAACCTGCCGGCTCGAACAGAAAGGAAAAGGATGGCTCCTTGCCCAGGTCCTTTAGGTTTTGCGCTGTGTTGGAAATGATCCAGCCGATCAGGATCAGGAAGCTGATCAGCGCGATTACCTGGATGGTGGCCGCACGATACCGGGTATCGTAGATCAGCATCGACAGCCGGAACGACTCGTCCCGAGGGTCGGTCATTGATGTCATCTGATGGTCCCCGTTGTTCAGCCCGTTTTGATTATTCGTGGCGCTCGTTTTGGCGCCTTGGGCCGATGCAATTTGTCCCGCCAGCGCGGAACCCGAAGGGGCGCGAAATTCTCCGCGCCCCTTCGTCTGTTTTATCTTAGCGGAACGGCGGCGAGTAAAGCAGCCCGCCATCGGTGTATTGCGCGTTCAACCCGCGCGCCAGACCGATCGGGGTATTCTCGCCGATGTTCTTTTCAAAGATCTCACCGTAGTTGCCACCGGCAGAGATGGCGCGAACGGCCCACTGGCCGTCAAGGCCCAGCATCTCGCCAAGGTTGCCCTCGGTGCCCAGCATCCGGTTGACCTCGGGGTTGTCACCCGCAGCTGCGGCCATGTCGGCGATGTTGGCGCTGGTCACGCCATATTCCTCGGCCGCAATCAACGCATTGAGCGTCCAGCGCACCACGTCGCCCCATTCATTGTCGCCATGACGCACGAGCGGCCCCAGCGGCTCTTTCGAGACGGTTTCAGGCAGGATCACATGATCCTTCGGGTTTTCAAAGGCGGCGCGCGTCGAGGCCAGGCCCGAACGGTCGGTAGTGTAGGTGTCGCAGGCGCCGGCAAGGTACTGTTGCTGGCCTTCGGCGTTGGTCTCGATCGGAACCGGCTCGTAGCTCATGTTGTTCTTGCGGAAGAAGTCCGCGAGGTTGAGCTCGGTCGTGGTGCCGGTCTGGATGCAGACGGTGGCACCGTCGAGTTCCTTGGCCGAGGTCACACCAAGCGAGGCGGGAACCATGAAGCCCTGACCGTCATAATAGTTGACGCCAATGAATTCGAACTTGAGATCAACATCGCGCGAGAACGTCCAGGTGGTGTTGCGCGCCAGCATGTCGATCTCACCCGAGGCAAGCGCCGTAAAGCGCGTCTTGCCGGTGGTGGGAACGAATTCCACCGCCGTGGCGTCGCCCAGGACCGCCGCAGCGACAGCCCGGCACACGGCAACGTCGAAGCCGCCCCAGACACCGTTGGCATCGGGTGCAGCAAAGCCCACAAGGCCCGTGGTCACGCCGCAGTTGAGCTTGCCGCGCGCCTTGACGTCGTCCAGCGTGCCCGCAGCAGCGGCCCCCGCCGCCAGACCGGCCAGGCTCAGCGCGCCAATGAATACGGATCGTTTCATGTTTACCTCTTCCTGATTATCCACCCATTACAGGGCGGTTTGGTGCAGCGCCTGTCGCCCTGCAAATAGCGTTATTCCCGGAAAACCGCCCTTCAAAGACCGGGGCGGCCCCCTCCAGTGTCGTCGAGTTTGTGTTCATTCATCACGCCCAGTCAACCCCCCGATCACGAAAACGCATGGGCAAATCACAGAGTTTCCTGACCTTTACCCCACCTGTAGCTGCCTAGTTGATGGGCCGCGCAAGATCGTGAAACCGTTTCGCGTTGCGAAACTCTTTTTCTTTCGTGGCCGCGCGTGCGCTGGCCTCTTCGTCGATGCCCCACTGCTCTTCCTGCCAGGTCTCGTCGATCCGCGACAGTCGCCATAGTGTCTCCATGTCAGCGAAATCCTCAACCGCCGCCAGCCCGATCACCAGCGACCCCGACAGCGCCACCAGGTCATGCAGCGCGGTAAGGCGAAAGGGGTCCATCGCCTCGACCTGCCGTGCCAGGGCACGCAGCGCCTGTGCATCCTGCGGGACGTGCATGACCCCGGTCACCGGCACCAGCCGCGCACCGTGGCGCCGCTCGGCCCATTCCAGCAGCGGATCCCAGGCCTCGGCCTGACGGCGCACCAGTTCCTGCGGAGCCTCGGCGCGGTAACACAACAGGTCGCTGTCGCCATAGTCCGCGATCATCGCGGCGACCTCGTCGAACTGCACGCGCACCTTGTCGATGGCGGCGTTGGCGGCGCGGGTCACCGGCATGGAGGCCGGGCGCACCTCGTCCTCCTGCGCGTCCCATTCCGCCGCCACCGCATCGGCCAGGGCGCGGGTGGGCATGCTCAGCGCCGCCTTGGCCGGGGTGCGCACGGGGCGGCCGTCCAGTTCGACCGTATAGCCGGTGCCATCGGAAACGACGCTCGCCTCTTTCCAGAACCTCTTGGCCTTCAGGCCGCTCATGGCGCCTCTCCCCACATACGGTCGAGGATATCCGGCAACTCGCGGAAATCCTCCAGTATGGCGGCCGCATTGGTCAGCCGGGACGGTTCGTGATAGCCCCACGCCACCCCGATAAAGGGCAGCCCGGCCGCCGCCGCCATTTCCATGTCATAGGTGGTATCGCCCACCATTACCGCGGCGTCGGTGTCCAGTCCGACATCCGACAGCGCCGCCTCCAGCATCGACGGGTGCGGTTTCGACGGGTGATGATCGCTGACCTGCTGCGTCACGAAATAATGCCCCAGATCATGCCCCTGCAACAACTTGTCCAGCCCGCGCCGCGACTTGCCCGTAGCCACCCCCAGCAGAGTTTCGGGCCGGCTGTGCAGCGCCGTCAGCACCTCGGTCGCATAGGGGTATAGCGGCGAAGACTCCGCCGCACCCGCCCGTGCACGCAGGCCCATATAGGCCTCCTTGTACCAGTCCACCATCGCCGCATGGTCCGCCGGGGTCAGCGCCGGCGCCAGCCGCGCCATCACCACGTCCAGCGACAGCCCGACGATGCCCAGCACCGCCTCGGTCGCGGGCGGCGGATGCCCGGCACAGTCAAAGGCGTGGGTCATCGCCGCGACGATGTCGGCCTGGCTGTCGACCAGCGTGCCATCGACATCGAACACCACCAGCCTGAGTGCGCCGGTCATGACAGATCCTCGAACGGGTCCTCGGGCGCCTCTGACGGCTGCCACTGGAACAGGTCCCAGGTGCGCACCATGTGGGCGGGCAACGGCGCCACCAGGCGCAGGCGCGCGCCGGTCACCGGATGGGTCAGCGTCAGCGCACGGGCGTGCAGGTGCAGCTTGCGGCTGACCTCGCCGCCCAGCTGCGCGCCCCAGCCGTCGCCCAGGTTTTCCTGGCCCGATCCGCCATACTTGCCGTCACCGACAATGGGATGACCGATCTCGGCCATGTGCGCGCGTAACTGGTGGGTGCGCCCGGTGACCGGCACCAGCGCAACCCAGGCCGCGCGTCGGCCCGCCGCCTCGATCACCGCGTAATCGGTGGTGGCGTGCTTGGCGCCGGGGGTCGATTGCACCTCGTTCGGGTGCAGGCAGCGCATCTTTTCGCCCTCGCCCTGGGCCCCGTGGCCGGGCGCCTTGACCAGCCCGAACCGCACCGTGCCCATGCGCGGCGCCGGCACGCCGGCCACCGCCGCCCAGTAGATCTTGCGCGTGTCGCGGGCGCGAAAGGCGGCAGTCAGCCGCGCCGCCACAGCGCGCGATCGCGCCATCAGCAGCACGCCCGAGGTGTCCTTGTCCAGCCGGTGCACAAGGCGCGGCGGCTCGTCCGCGCCGAACCGCAGCGCATCGGCCATCCCGTCGACATGGCGCAGCTGGCCGCTTCCGCCCTGCACCGGCAGGCCCGGCGGCTTGTCCAGCGCGATGATGTGGTCGTCACGATAGATTACCGCCGCGCGGATCATGTCGGCATCCGCCTGCGACACCTGCGGGGTCGTGCGCACGGCCGGCGCGGCACCGGCAGGGGGCAGCGGCGGGATGCGCACCTGCTGGCCGGTCTCCAGCCGCGTCGACGCCTTGACGCGCCCGCCGTTCACCCGCAGCTCGCCCTTGCGGCACATCTTTTCGATCCGCCCCTGCGACAGGTGCGGATAGCGCCGCCGCAACCAGCGATCCAGCCTCTGGTCGGCGTCGTCTTCGGCAATGGTAAGGGTTTCGACACCGCTCATTGCACCACCGCCCGCATCAGCGCCATGCCCAGCACGATCGCCGCCAGCGACACCCCGACCGAGGCCACGACATAAAGCCCCGCCTGCGCCGCCTGCCCGCGTTCCCACAGCGTCATCGCATCAAGCGAGAACGCCGAAAAGGTCGTGAACCCGCCCAAAAGGCCGGTCATCAGCAGCGGCGCCAGCCGGGTGCCCCCGCTATGGGCCAGCGTCACCACCAGCACCCCCATCAGGAAAGACCCCACAACATTCACCGTCAGCGTCGCCCAGGGAAAGCCGGGGCCCAAAAGCCGCATCGTCGCAACCGACGTCAGATATCGCGCCGAAGCGCCGATCGCGCCGCCAATGGCGACCTGGGTTAAGTTCGTCAGCATGGCCGCGTCTGTCGCGCGCCGCCCCCGACTTGTCAAGCTGGCCGTGGGATCGGGGCTTCTGACCCGCCCGTTGGCGCGCTAGTGTCGCCCAGAACAAACCGGAGCGCCGGAACATGCTGAACCCGCCGCGCCTGTTGCGCAGCCTCTTCGATCGCGCCGTCGCGGTGGCCGACCCGATGCGCAGCCTCGCCCGCCACCTGCCTGATCGGCCATCGGGGCAGGTGGTGGTCGTGGGCGCGGGCAAGGCCAGTGCGCGCATGGCCGAAGCGGTCGAGGCCGCCTGGGGCCCCTGCGAGGGGCTGGTGATCACCCGCTACGGCCATGCCCGCCCCTGCCGGGGTGTCGAAATCGTCGAGGCCGCGCACCCGGTCCCGGACGAGGCCGGTCTGGTCGCGACCCGGCGGATGCTGGCGTTGCTCGACGGGCTGGGCGAAGGGGATTTCGTGCTGGCGCTGATATCCGGCGGCGCCTCTGCACTACTGGTCCAGCCGGCGGGCGCGATCACACTGAATGAGAAGCGCGCGATCAATGCGGCGCTGCTGGCCTCGGGCGCACCGATCGGACAGATCAACACCGTGCGCAAGCATCTCAGCCGGGTAAAGGGCGGGCAACTGGCCGCCGCTGCCTGGCCCGCGCGGATGCTGGCGCTGATGATCTCGGACGTGCCGGGCGACAACGCCGGCGATATCGGCTCCGGCCCGACCGTGGGCGAGACAAGCACCCCCACAGAGGCGCGCACCATCCTGTACCGCCACGCCATCGCCATGCCGGCCTCGGTGCGGGCGGTGCTGGATGCGCCCTCGGGCGTGGTCCAGCCGGGCGACAGGCGGCTGTCACGGGTGGAAAACCGCGTCATAGCCGCACCGGCACAATCGCTGGACGCGGCGGCGGAACTGGGACGCGAGGCGGGCTGCAGCGTGCGCATCCTGGGCGATGCGTTGGAAGGCGAGGCACGAGAGGTCACCGCCACCCACGCCGAACTGGCGCGCAATGTGCAGGCCGGGCTGGCCCCCGGCGACGCCCCGGTGCTGCTGTTGTCGGGGGGCGAGCTGACAGTGACGCGCCGCGGCGACGGCATCGGCGGGCCAAATGCCGAATACGCGCTGGCGCTGGCATCGGCACTAAAGGGCGCACCGGGCATCCACGCCATCGCCTGCGACACCGACGGCGTGGACGGCGCGGCAGAGGTGGCCGGCGCGATGATCGGGCCCGACACGCTGTCGCTTGGCGCGGATGCCGCCGCCGCGTTGGCCGACAACGATGCGCATGGCTATTTCGGGCGTATCGGCGCGCAGGTCGTCACCGGCCCGACACTGACCAACGTCAATGATTTCCGCGCCATCCTGATCGAACCGCCTGGCTGAGGCACGCCTATTCAGATAGTCGCAATTCCCGGCTGCTTGAGTGACAGAGGCATGCCGCCGACCGGGTGGGCGCGAATGCGCCCGCCATGGGGCGGGCGGGCACATGCCGGAGGCTGCCAAAAGTCAGTCAAGGCGCGCCATTCAGCCCGAATACGGAAAATCGCGCAGCGGCGTGTCCTTGCGCAGGTAAAGCGGATGCTTGGCAGAGCCGTCCTGGTTCAGCCCGAAACACCTGAGCGGCCTGCCGCTGGCCGCCAGCGCGGCGACCGTTTCCGCCACCAGCGGCGCGAATCGCTTGTGCAGCTTACCAAACGCCATCACCACGATCTCGGCCTCATCCGCCATCGCCAGCAGCGCCGGGATGTTGGCCGGGCTGCGGGCCTCATCCGGGTCGTGCGGGATGTCGCCCGGTGATGTCGCCCGCCAGTCCAGAACGTTCCCCTTCAGATACCGGGTAAACCCCCAGCCACGGGCAAAGGTCAGCTCGCGATGGCAGGTCGGGTCAGACACCTCTGCCGCCGCAACCGACGGGTTCATGCCGACGAACAGCACCGCGCGGGATGCCGCACCCGGCTGCGTCCAATCACGGATCAGCGTCTGGCGATACCGCCCACAGGGGGAAAACGCCGCCTCGCCGCTCACGCCCTCGGGCAGGCGCAGGCGAACCTTGCCGCCGGGGTCATGACGGTCCTCGGGCGCGGCCATCTCAGCCCTCCGCCGGGCTGGTGACAAAGACGCGCGCCGGGTGCAGCTCGCCCGCCTTGAAGCGGCCGACCGCCACGGCGCGGCCCTTGTGGGCGGCCCAGCACTCGTCGCCGTATTCCACGTCCTTCGCGATCACCATGCCGGGGTTGCCGTTGCGCAGCCGCGCCGCACCCTCGTCCGTGGCCACGACGCGGGGCAGGTCGACAAGCCCGTCCTCGAGCGGGCGCAGATGCGCGTCCAGTTCGGGCGTCTGCGCCAGACTGTCGATCTGGTCGATGCTCAGCCCCTCTTCGGCGTCGAACGGCCCCGACCAGACCCGCCGCAGCCAGACGACATGGCCGTAGCACCCCAGCGCCTGCCCCAGATCGCGAGCGATGGCGCGCACATACCCGCCCTTGCCGCAGGTCATTTCCAGCGTGACATGGTCGGCGTCGGGCCGGTCGGTCATCACCAGTTCCTCGACCCATAGCGGGCGCGCCGCGATCTCGACCACTTCGCCCGCGCGCGCCAGCTTGTAGGCGCGCTGACCATCAATCTTGACCGCCGAATATTTCGGCGGAACCTGCATGATCTCACCGACGAAGGCGCTCAGCGCCTCCTTGATCTCGTCGTCGGTAGGGCGTTGGTCAGATGTGGCGATCACCTCGCCCTCGGCGTCGTCAGTGTTGGTGGCCTGACCCAGCCGCACCCCGAATTCATACGCCTTCAGCGCGTCGGTGATGTAGGGCACGGTCTTGGTCGCCTCGCCCAGCGCCACCGCCAGGACACCCGTCGCCTCGGGGTCGAGCGTGCCGGCATGGCCCGCCTTTTTCGCCTGCAGCGCCCAGCGCACCTTGTTCACCACCGCGGTCGAGGTCATGCCCGCGGGCTTGTCAACGACCAGCCAGCCGGAAATGTCGCGGCCCTTGCGTTTGCGTGCCATACCTCTTGGTGCCCTCGGGTTTGGAATGAAGTCTGCGAGCTAGCAAGACCGGAGCGGCGCGTCAATCGCCCGCCTTCTCGACCACGCCGACCATCGGCCCCATCGGAAAGCCGCCATCGTGCCGCCCGATGCCCGGCGCATAGAGACGCGAGATATTGCCATCGAAATAGAGCGCCTGCGGCGCACCCAGCGCATCGCGAAAGAGCGTGGCAAAGCGGTGGAACGTGACCGGCGCGAGCGAGATCGCGAACCACACGGTGCTGCCATCCTCCGACGTGCCGACACCGTTGCGCACATAGCGGCTGTCGCTGTCGGGCAGAAAACGCGGGTGCAGTTTCCCGTCGATCACCAGCATCGGCCCCGACTGGCTGGCAAAGTGGCAGGCGGGGCGTTCACGCACCAGGCGTTCGGTCTCGAACACCCGCGCCCAGCCGTCGCCGATGCAAAAGACGCCGTTGGGCAGCATCCCGAAATTCCCCGGCCCGGCCGAACGGATCAGCGGCGCAAGCTCGACCCCATCTTCGATATAGTACCCCACCGGGCGGCGATCCTGGTGATACATGCCGGCATTCATGGCAAAGCCCAGCACCAGCCCGTCGCGCGCCAGCATCGAACGCAGGTTGGTGAAACTGCCCACCGGCGCCCCGGTTTCGGGATCGTTGAGGAACAGGCGCAGGTCGGTCTGCGCGGTATCCGCCCGGCAAACGGTGAAATCCGCGCCCTCATGCGTCACCGCCCCGCACTCCATCGCCGCCGCCGGCAGCGCCGGTAACGCCCACAACAGCAGCAGGACCAGGGCGCGCATCGCGCTAGTCCTCGATATCCCGACGCACGGTTTCCTGCGAAAACAGGCGGCGGGTTTCGTCCAGCTTGTCAAAGGTCTCGTCGATGCGAAAGCGCAGCTCGGGCGCGTATTTCAGCGACAGCTTGCGGCCGATGCTTCGCCGCAGCGGCCCCTGGTTGCGCGCCAGCAAGGCGATTACGTCCTCGCGCCCGGTTCCGCCCAACGGCAGAACATAGGCGGTGGCGACCTTCAGATCGGGCGATGTGCGCACCTCGCCCACCGTTACCGACAGCCGGTTCAGCTCGGGGTCGTGGATGTCACCACGCGCCAGGATTTCCGACAATGTGCGCCGGATCAGTTCGCCAACGCGAAGCTGCCGTTGCGAGGGGCCGGGGCCGTCATGGAAATTGCGTTTCGCCATGCCCCTGCATCTAAGCCTTCGACAGGGTTTTGCCAAGCGGCGATGGCTGCGCTAGGGAAGGGGCGAACAAAGCGGGAGCAACGGGAAATGAGCGATCTGCCGGGCATTGTGGTGACAGGGGCCTCGGGCCGGATGGGGCAAATGCTGATACGGGCGATCTGCGACAGCGGCCGCGCGCGGCTGGCCGGCGTGATCGAACGGCCCGGGCATGACTGGATCGGGCAGGACGTGGGCACCGCCATGGGCGGCGCGCCGCTTGGCGTGGCGGTCACCGACGACGCGCTTGACGCGATCGCCCACGCGCATGCGGTGATCGACTTTACCGCGCCGGCGGCAACGGTCGAATTCGCCGCGCTGGCGGCGCAGGCGCGCTGCGTGCACGTTATCGGCACCACCGGGCTGACCGAGGCCGACCTGGCCCGCATCAGCGCCGCCGCGCGTCACGCCACCATCGTGCGCGCCGGCAACATGAGCCTTGGCGTCAACCTGCTGGTGCAGATCACGCGGCAAGTCGCCGCCGCACTGGACGAGGATTTCGACATCGAGGTGATCGAGGCCCACCACAACCAAAAGGTCGACGCCCCCTCCGGCACCGCGCTGATGCTGGGCGAGGCCGCGGCCGAGGGGCGCGGCGTGGCGCTAGACAGGGTTTCCGACCGCGCCCGCGAAGGCATCACCGGCAAGCGCGAGCGTGGACCTATCGGCTTTCACGCCATCCGGGGTGGCGACATCGTGGGCGAACATGACGTGCTCTTTGCCGGCCAGGGCGAACGGATCGTGTTGCGCCATGTCGCCACGGACAGGGCGATCTTTGCCCGTGGCGCGCTCAAGGCCGCGCTGTGGGGCCAGGGCAAAAAGCCCGGCGAATACGACATGCTCGACGTTCTGGGCCTGACCGGCGCCTGACCGGGGCAGGCTTCTTTCTGGTTGAAAATACCCGATCCGCCAGCGCGGCCGGGTGCGGCGGCAGGCGGTCAGAAATCGACCGCGATGCCCTTTTTCTCCCAATCGCCATAGCGCACGGGCTCTGGCCCCTCGCGCCCGCCCAACTCGGGCGGCAAATCGGGCTGGGGCGCATTCCGGCGCCGTTCCTCGGCCTCGGCGAGTGCCCGCAGGGCGGCGGGCGGCAGATCTTTCTTATCGCTATCCATGGCTCGGCTTCCTTCCAGCTTCGGCTCCTGATATAGCCCTCGCCCGAGCCAAGGCCAAGGACCCGCGCCCCATGTCATCAGAGAAACGCCCCGCAAGACGCGCGGCCCTGCGCCTGATCGCCGGCGTGGTGGAACGCGGCGAACTATTGTCCGATCTCACCGCCCGACCCGCCTTTGCCGACATGCCCCCGTCAGAGCGCGCCACCGCGCGCCGGCTGGCGCTGGACACGCTGCGCGGGATCGACCGCGCCGACCGCATCCTGTTGCGCCACCTGCGCAAACGCCCGCCGCTGCCGCTGCTGAACCTCTTGCGCCTGGGCACGGTCGAGCTGTGCACCGGCGGCGCGGCGCACGGGGTGGTCGATGACCTGGTGGAGATGGTTTCCCAGCCCAAGCGGCGGGCGATGGTCAACGCGGTCCTGCGAAAGGTCGCGGACGAGGACCTGCGCCGCTGGAACGACCTGCGCATTCCACGCCTGCCGGGATGGCTGCGTGACCCGCTGGTCGCCGCTTGGGGCAAGGGCGCGGTAAGCGCGATGGAAAAGGCCCATTTCGCCGGCGCGCCGCTGGACCTGACCGCGCGCGACGATCCCGCCGCCCTGGCCGAACGACTGGGCGGGGTGCTGTTGCCCACGAGGTCTGTGCGGCTGTCGGATGCGGGGCAGGTGTCGGCCCTGCCGGGCTATGACGAGGGCGCCTGGTGGGTGCAGGATGCCGCCGCCGCGCTGCCCGCGCGCCTGCTGGCGCCCCAGCCCGGTGAGCGTGTGCTGGACCTGTGCGCCGCGCCGGGGGGCAAGACGCTGCAACTCGCCGCCGCGGGGGCCGAGGTGATGGCGCTCGACATTTCCGACAAGCGGATGCACCGGGTGCGCGAGAACCTCGCGCGCACGGGGCTGAACGCCACCTGCATCACCGCCGATGCGCTGACCCACGACGACGGCCCCTATGACGCCATCCTTGTCGATGCGCCCTGTTCGGCCACCGGCACCATCCGCCGCCACCCCGACCTGCCCCATGCGCGCGACGGGTCCGAGTTCACCACGCTCTTCGCGTTGCAGGAACGGATGATCGACCACGCGCTTACGCTGCTGCGGCCCGGCGGGCGGCTGGTTTTCTGCACCTGTTCGCTGCTGCCGGACGAGGGCGAATGCCAGGTCGAGGCCGCGCTTGCCCGCCATCCGGGGCTTGTGGCCGACCCCGCCGCGCTGGACCTGCCCGGGGTAGACCCTGCCTGGATCACCGAAGAGGGCGGATTACGCCTGCGCCCCGATTACTGGCCCGATGCGGGCGGCATGGACGGGTTTTACATGGCGGTGCTGCGGCTGCCGGGCTGATAGCCGGTTAGGGTTTATCGGGCCGTGATGCGGCTGCATGCGGCCGACCGGGTGGGCGCGAATGCGCCCGCCGTGGGGCGGGCGGGCGCATGCCCGGCCCGCTAGCGGGCCGGTCGAATGACCCCATCGTTCAGGCGCGCTGCGCCCTAGCGAAAACTCCCGTAAGGGATATAGCGCACCGGGTCGCCCGGCCCGATCACGGCCGCGCCGTCGGGCAGCTCGACCAGCCCCTCGGCCCAGCTTAACCCGCTGATGCGCCCCGACCCTTCGGAGTGGAACACCTCTGCCCGCCCGTCCCTGATCCGTGCACGCAGGTATTCCCGCCGCCCCGGCTTCTTGGACTTGGAAAACGCTGCCGGCACCTCGAACGCTTGCGGCTCTCGCCAGCCCTCACCGGCCAGCAGCCCCAGCGCCGGGCGCGCGAATATCAGCGTGCACACCATCGCTGCCACCGGGTTGCCGGGCAGGCCAAAGACCGGGGTGCCGTTCCACACCCCCAGCGCCAGCGGGCGCCCCGGTTTCAGCGCGATGCGCCATTCCGCCATCGCGCCCGCCTCGTTGAGCAGGGCCGAAACATGGTCCTCGTCCCCCGCCGATGCGCCGCCCGAGGTCAGGATCGCATCCGCCTCTGTCGCGCCCCGGTCGAACGCCGCGCGCAGGCTGTCGCGGTCATCGGCGACCCGCCCCAGGTCAATCGGGTGAAAGCCCAAGTCGCGCAGCAGCGCGATCAGCATTGGCCGGTTGGCATCAAATATCTGGCCCTCGCGCGCCGGCTGTCCGGGTTCGACCAGCTCATCCCCGGTCGAAATCACCGCCACCCTCAGCGGCTGGCGCACCGACAGCTCGGCTACCCCCACCGCTGCGCACAGCGCCAGATCGGCGGGCGTCAGCACCCGGCCCGGATGCAGCACGGTTTCGCCCGCCTCGACATCCTCGCCGGCGCGTCGGGTGTTGGCGCCGGGTTTCAGCCCGCCGCGAAAGGCGATTTCGCCATCGCCCAGGCTCACATCCTCTTCCATGATCACGGTATCGACACCTTCGGGCAGCGCCGCGCCGGTCAGGATGCGCAGCGCATAGCCCTCGGGCACGGTGCCGGCAAAGGGCACGCCTGCCGCCGACCGCCCCTTGATCAGCGGCAGCACCTGGTCGCCCGCGCCCAGCGCGGTATGGGCAAAACCATAGCCATCGACGGCGGAATTGGGCTGGGGCGGGTTGGCGCGACGCGCCACCACCGGTTCGGCCAGAACCCGGCCCTGCGCCTGCCCCAGCGGCAGAACCTCTGACCCCGCGACCACCGACAGCCGCTCGCGCAGCATTGCCAGCGCGGTATCGACCGGCGTCCAGTCGACCCCGGCGGGCAGCGCGAAGCAGTCGTCACGCAGGGGCGGCGGGCGCAGGCGTTCGGGCTGTTTCCGGTCTGCTGGTTCGGTCATCGGCCTTCCTTTGGGTCTGTCGCGGGCAGCATGGCATCGCTGGTCGCCAGGTTCAATCGTCCGGCCATCCGCAGAGGTGGGTCAGAGCCCGACCTCGCGCAGGATGAAATCCGCGATCTCGGCGGTGGCGTCGAGGTTGAAAACCGGCCGGTCGAGCGTCAGCGCCATGTCACTGGCCACCGCCCGCACGGTTGGGTCATCCGGCGCGATCAGCGGGTTGCCGGTGACGGCGCGGTGCGCCTCGACCTTGGGGTGCGGTTCGCGCTTGTAGCCCTCGACCAGCACCAGGTCGACCGGGGCGAGGCGTTCCAGCAATTGTGCCAGCGGCAATTCGGCCTCGCCCCGCACCTCGTGCATCAGGGCATAGCGGCGCGGCGACGAGATCAGCACCTCGCGCGCGCCGGCGCGGCGGTGACGGTCGCTGTCGGTACCGGGCTGGTCGATGTCGAACGCCACATGCGCGTGCTTGACGGTCGAGACGGAAATGCCGCGCCCGGCGATCTCTGTCACCAGGCGTTCCACCAGCCCGGTCTTGCCGGAGTTCTTCCAGCCGACGACGCCGAAAACCTTCATTCCGCGCGCTCCAGCCTGGCGCGCGCCGCATCCAGATCGGCAGGCGTGTTGACGTTGAAGAAGGGCTCGCCGGGGTCGTCGAACACCGCCTCGCGCCCGCCATGCGGCTCGGTCCACATGACCACCTTGCGCAGGCCGTCTGTCAGCGCGGCGCGCAGGTCGTCGCGCAGCGCGACGGGCCACAGGCCAAAGGTCGGGTGACGGATCAGCCTGCCGCCGCGCATGGATTTGGTGCGCTCACCCTCGCCGCGCGGGGTGGCGGCCAGCACCAGCGGATGCGTCTGCCCCTCTGCCGCGCCTTGCAGGCGGGCAACCAGGTCGCGGGGAAAAAACGGTGTATCCGCGGCCACGGTCACGATCGTTTCCGCCCCTTCGGCCGCCGCCCAGTCGAGCCCGGCCAGGACACCAGCCAGCGGGCCGGGGAAATCGGGCAGCGGGTCGGGCAGTACCGGCAGGCCGAACCGGGCAAAGCGCGCCGGGTCGCCATTGGCGCTGAGCGCCATCGCCGCCACCTGCGGCGTCAGCCGGTCGATCACATGATCAAGGACAGTGCTGTCGCCCAGCGCCAGCAACCCCTTGTCGCCACCGCCCATCCGCGTGGCCCGCCCACCGGCCAGGATGACACCCAGCGGCGCGCTCATCCCGGGGCCCCCTTGCGGCGGTGTTTCTTATCCTCTTCAGGGATGCTGTCAGGGTCGACGTCGCGCACGAGGCGTTCATCCCCTGACAGGCAGACGAAGCGCCGCCCGCGCATCCGCCCGATCAGCGTCAGCCCCACTTGACGCGCGATCTCGACCCCCCAGGCGGTAAAGCCCGACCGAGAGGCCAGCGCGGGAATGCCCATCAGTGCGGTCTTGATCACCATTTCCGAGGTCAGCCGCCCGGTGGTGTACAGCAGCTTGTCATCCGCCCCGACACGTTCGGAAAACATCCAGCCGGCGATCTTGTCGACGGCGTTGTGGCGGCCGACATCCTCCATGTAGACCAGCGGGCGGTCGCCCTGGCACAGCACGGTGCCATGAATCGCCCCGGCCTGCAGGTAAAGCGACGGCGTCCGGTTGATGACCGAGGCAAGGCGGTAAAGGTCGGAGCTGCGCACCTCCAGCGGCGGCAGGCTGACCTTGTCCAGCCCCTCCATCATGTCGCCGAAGACCGTGCCCACGGCGCAACCGCTGGTGCGGGTCTTTTTCTTCAGCTTTTCCTCATAGGTGGTCTGGCTTTGGGTGCGCACCACGACGGTTTCGAGATCCTCGTCATAGTCGACGCCGGTCACCGTCTCGTCTGCCGCCAGCATGCCCTGGTTGCGCAGAAACCCCAGCGCCAGATATTCGGGATAATCGCCGATGGTCATCGCGGTGACGATCTCGTGCCCGTTGAGAAAGATCGTCAGCGGGCGTTCCTCGACAACGCTGATGTCGCAGGCGCGGCCCTCATGATCGACCCCGGTCAGCGCGCGGGTCAGGCGCGGCGCGTCCGGGTCGGGGGCGATGATATAGGCGGGGATGTCATCGGGTTTCGTCAATTGCAACTCCTCCCGCGGCGCGATAGGGGAACGCGGTGCCGCCAATCTAGGGGCTCTGCATGGCGACGGAAACCACCAATTCCATCTTCTGGAAAGGGGCGCGTGATGCGGCGCCCTTCATTCTCGTTATCGGGCCCTTCGCGTTGCTGTTCGGCGTGGTGGCGACCGAAGCCGGGCTCGAAATCGCGGCAACGATGAGCTTTTCCATCTTCGTCATCGCCGGGGCGGCGCAGCTGACCGCGCTGCAACTGCTGGTCGATCAGGCGCCGACGGTGATCGTGCTGGTCTCGGCGCTGGCGGTGAACCTGCGCATGGCGATGTATTCGGCCTCCATCACGCCATACCTGGGGGCCGCGCCGCTGTGGCAGCGGGCGCTGGTGGCCTATTTCATCGTCGATCAAAGCTATGCGCTGTCGGTGCTGCGATACGAACAGAACAGGCACTGGAACCTCGCGCAGCGCCTGACCTATTACTTCGGCACGGTCGCCCCGGTGATCCCGATGTGGTATCTCTGCACGCTGGTCGGCGCGCTGCTGGGCGGGTCGATCCCGGACAGTTTTGCGCTCGATTTTGCCGTGCCGATCACGTTCCTGGCACTGATCACGCCGATGGTGCGCACCCCGGCACACCTGGCGGCGGCGCTGGTGTCGATCACGGTCGCACTGGCGTTTGCGTTCCTGCCCTACAACCTTGGCCTGCTCGTCGCCGGCATCCTGGCCATGGCCACGGGTGCCGAAGTCGAACGCCGCACGGGAGGGTCACCATGATAGACCGCGCGGAATTGTGGCTGGTGATCGTGCTGCTGGCACTGGGCAGCTATGGATTGCGGTTTGTCTTTATCGGGCTGATCGGCAACCGGCCGTTGCCCGAATGGCTGCTCAGACACCTGCGCTATACCGCCGTGGCGGTACTGCCGGGGCTGGTAGCGCCGCTGGTGCTGTGGCCCGCCGCGACCGGCGGCAGCTTCGATGCGCCGCGCATGGCCGCGGCGATGGTAACCATCGCCGCGGGGTTCCTTACGCGCAACGTTCTGATCTCGGTCATTACCGGCGGGGCGGCGCTTTACCTGGGGCTTTACCTGGCCGGATAGGCCACACACGCGGTCAGCCATGTTCCTTGAGCAAGCGCTGTTTCTGGCGGCTCCAGTCGCGTTTGGCCTGGGTTTCACGCTTGTCGTGGGTTTTCTTGCCCTTGGCGATGCCGATCTTGATCTTGGCGATGCCGCGATGGTTGAAATACAGCACCAGCGGCACCAGCGTCATGCCCTTGCGCTGGGTTTCGTTCCACAGCCGCGCCAGTTCCTTTTTCGACACCAGCAGCTTACGCCGGCGGCGTTCCTCGTGGCCGAATGTCCTAGCCTGTTCGTAGGGCGCGATATAGGAATTGACGAGCCACAGTTCGCCATTCTCGACGGCGGCATAGCTTTCGGCGATATTGGATGACCCCTGGCGCAGGGACTTGACCTCTGACCCCATCAGGATGATGCCGCATTCGATATCGTCCTCGATGGCATAGTCGAACCGCGCGCGCCGGTTCTCGGCCACGACCTTGTAGTTCGGATTGTCCTTTGCCTTTGCCATCGGCGCTTCCTATCCGGGGCCACAGCCGCTGTCCAGCACGGCGGGCGGGTGCGAATCGGCGAAATCCCACGCAAGCCGGCGGCGCCGCGATGGACACGCACAGGCGCAGCCGATAATCAATGTGGCAACGGGCTTCAACATGTCGTTGGACCAGCAAAAGGCAACTTTCATGTCCGAAAAGTTATTTGGAACCGATGGCGTTCGCGGCCGCGCCAACAGTTGGCCGATGACGGCCGAAACGGCACTGCGGCTGGGGGCTGCGGCGGGGCGCTATTTCCGCCGCGACCATCACGAACACCGGGTGGTCATCGGCAAGGATACGCGGCTGTCGGGCTATATGATCGAAAACGCGCTGACCGCCGGGTTCACCTCGACCGGAATGGACGTGTTCCTGCTGGGGCCGGTGCCGACGCCGGCGGTTGGCTATCTGACCCACGGCCTGCGCGCCGATGTCGGCGTGATGATCTCGGCCAGCCACAACCCGGCCCACGACAACGGGATCAAGCTGTTCGGCCCCGACGGTTTCAAGCTGTCGGACGAGGACGAGGCCGGCATCGAGGCGCTGATGAAGAACGGTATCGAACCGGCGGCGCCCGAACGGATCGGCCGCGCCAAGCGGTTCGACGACGCGCGCGGGCGCTATGTGGAATACGCAAAAAGCACCTTTCCCTCGCGCCGGCAGCTGGATGGGCTGCGCATCGTGGTGGATTGCGCCAATGGCGCCGCCTATCGCTGCGCGCCGGACGTGCTGTGGGAACTGGGCGCAGAGGTAATCAGCATCGGCGTGTCGCCCGATGGGCACAACATCAACCGGGGCTGCGGCTCGACCCACCCCGAGACAGTGGCGCAGAAGGTGGTCGAGACCCGCGCTGATATCGGCATATGTCTTGATGGCGACGCCGACCGCGTGGTGCTGGTCGACGAGCGGGGCCAGGTTGCCGACGGCGACCAGATCATGGCGCTGATCGCGACCCGCTGGGCCGAAGAGGGCCGCCTTTCCGGCAACACGCTGGTGGCGACGGTTATGTCCAATCTCGGGTTGGAACGGCACCTCGCGAACAAGGACATCGCGCTTTGCCGCACCAAGGTCGGCGACCGCTATGTCGTCGAGGCGATGCGCGCGGGCGGCTACAACCTGGGCGGTGAACAGTCGGGCCATATCGTGATGACCGACTATGCCACCACCGGCGACGGGCTGATCGGCGCGCTGCAGTTTCTGGCCTGCATGGTGGAAACCGGGCAAAAGGCCAGCCAGCTGGCGCGGGTGTTTCGGCCCGTGCCGCAAAAGCTGGTCAATGTCCGCTACGAGGCGGGCAAGAAACCGCTTGCCGCCGATACCGTGCAAGAGGCCATCGCGGCAGGCGAAACCCGGCTGGGCAGCGACGGGCGTCTGCTGATCCGCAAATCGGGCACCGAGCCGTTGATCCGGGTCATGGCCGAGGCGATTGAGCCCAAGCTGCTGGACGATGTGCTGTCATCCGTGGTGGCGGCGGTGCGCGCGGAAAGCTGAACCCGGCACGCGCCCCTACCAGAAGACCCCGAACGCGCCGGCGGCGTTTCCCGACAGGGTCAGGTCGTCGATGACGACCACATCGCCATTGCCGAAATCGATGATCGCGCCGTCATCGGTCAGGCGGATATAGGCCTTGACGTAATCGCTGAACCTGGCGCCGGGGATGATCCAGTCCGGGTCGATCAGGATACGGTCGATGGCGGTGCCGAAATGAGTGTAGTGGTCGACCCCGTCACCGGACAGGAACACGAAGGTATCGCGCCCGTCGCCGCCGGTCAGCGTATCCTCGCCCGCGCCTCCGTTCAGCCAGTCATTGGCACCACCGGCGACCAGCACGTCATCGCCCGCACCACCCAGCACCGTGTCGGCCCCTGCCCCGCCATCCAGCCAGTCGTCACCGTCGCCGCCATCCAGCCAGTCCGCCCCACCGCCACCGGCCAGCGTGTCGCTACCGCCATCGCCATATAGCCGGTCGTTGTTGTCCTGACCGTCGAGCACATCATTGCCGTCGCCGCCAAAGATGAAATCGTCGCCTTCCCCGCCGGACAGGGCATCATCGCCTAGGTCGCCGTTCAGCGTATCGTGGCCCGCCCCGCCATCAACGGTATCGTTTTCACCCTGCCCATAGATCAGGTCGTCGCCATCCTCGCCCAGCAACAGATCCGCCCCGCCGGCCCCAAAGATGCTGTCATGGCCGGCCCCGCCGTGAACGGTATCGTTCCCGCGTCCGGCGTTCAGGTCGTCGTCCCCCGCACCCCCGTCCAACAGGTCGTCACCCCATTCGCCCACCAGCGTATCGGCGCCATCGCCACCGCGCAGGTCGTCATCGCCGTCGTCGCCGTCGACCGTGTCGTCGCCGCGACCGGCGTTGAGGTCATCATTTCCCGCCCCGCCCAGCAGCATGTCATCGCCCCAGAGCCCGATCAGCGTGTCGCCGCCGCCAAGCCCGGTCAGCGTATCAGCGCCATCCGTGCCCTCGATCAGGTCGGCCCCTTCGGTGCCAACCCCGTCATCATCTGGTTCTTCCGGAGGGAGCGTGGAAGGCGGGGAAACGGCATGGTTGATCCGCACCTCCACCGTCGCGCGCACGGCATCGACGTCCAGCGGGCCGCCTGTCGCGCTGAGCAGCACAATCGTCTCGTCCCGGTGGGTGATCACCGCGCCGGTGTCGGTGGCAACGATGTTCAGCGCATCCGGATCATAGAGAAACGGCAAACCGGACAGGTCGAGCACGTCCTCATCCGGGTCGAAACCGGCGATGGTGTCAGCCTGTCCGTCGCCGATCAGCACATAGCGGTCGGCGCCTGCGCTCCCGTCCAGCCGGTCGGTGCCGGCGCCATCCATCAGGATGTCGTCAGCCGCCGTTCCGGTCAGCGTGTCGCCGCCGTCGCCCGCCGCCAGCGCCGCGCCGCGCCCGGCCAGATCAACGCTCAGCATGAAAATGCCGGCCTCGCCCTCGACCGCGACAAAGACCTGCAGCACCTCGCCGACCACCGCGATTTCCAGCGCGGTCGCATCGTCCAGCCCCGCATCCATGCTGCCGGCGATACTATCGAGATGCACCAGCCGCCCCCCCGGCATCAGCTGCAGCAGCGTCACACCGCCATCGCCGCCGGCGGCAACAATATAGGTATGGCCGTCATGTGTCAGGGCCTCGACATGCGTCGCATCGCCAAAGCGCGACTCGCGGGTATCGAGCACATGATCGGTCGGCGTCAGCCCGCCCAGCGCATCCACCGCCATGACGCTCAGCGCGCCGGACGCCCCCTGCGCCGCCGCCGAGGCGACGATGACATAGCTGCCCTGCGCCATCTCGGCCACGGCGATGTCGGTCGGCACCATGATGCCCAGCCCATCATCCGGCCCGACGCTGCCGCCCGCAGCCGGCGACGCGTCCCCCAGCGCATAGGCGGTGACGCCGTGTTCGGATGTGCTGGCCACCACCACGATATCCGTCCCGTCCACCCGCAGCGCCGCCATCGCGCCCACCGCGTCGGCATGGGTCTGGGCGCTGTCGGCGACATGGAGGCCCCCGGACAGGCTGTTTTCCTGCCCCGTTCCATACAACCAGAACCCGGGCAGTTCGGGATCGGCCAGCACCACCTGCCCACCCTGCGTCGTCGCCGCCACCGCCGGCGCGGCACCCAGCAAAGCGCCCTGCATGGCAAAGGTCGCGCCGAAATTGCCGTTGCTGTTCAGCCCGTAACAGGCAAGCCCGCCCGTCTGCAGCCCGGTGACCATCAGTTCAACCGTGTCGCCGTGGTGGGAAACGATCAGATCATGCCCCGTGCCCGTCACCTGGTTGCCGGCAAAGAACACCTGGTCTTGCAGCCGCGGCAGCCCGCCAGCCTGAAGCGAGAAAGAGGCAAGCCCGCCCTCCGGCCCCGAAACCGACACCAGCACCGGCCGGGAAGGGCCATCGACGACCTCCAGATCGCTTATGCCGAAATTCAGCGTTTCCTGCCCGGCTGTGATTCGACCCCGCCCCTGAAACCGCATCTTTCACCCCCCTCGAATACTCCGGGGGCGAGTATGGTATGCAAAACCGGTGCCGGGCGGGCGCTCATTACGGCGGGAAGGTGAAAAAACCCATCAAGTTGAAGCGAACTTGCAAGGATGGCGTGCTTAGAACCAGCGCCCCACCGCCAACAGGGAATAGCTGCGCGCGGTCGTGTCGCTGGCCGTGGCGCAGGCGCGGCAGCGATAGCCGGTTGCCGGATCGCCCGGCGCGGTGGCCGGGGCGGTCAGGAACGCCGCCGTCGCCATCGCGCCCGCCGGCACGCCGCTGACGCAGGGCGCGGCGGCAAACGCGGTCGGAAAGGTCCAGACCGCGTCGGAGGCCGAGACGTACATCGCCCCCTGCGCGGTGTTGGTGGCGGGAATATCCAGAACATGGGTGCAGATCTGCGTACCGTCGGCAAAGCGGACATAATCGCCATTCACGCCGGTTCCGCGCTCGATCACCGCGCCGGTGGGCACGCCCCCCGACTGGCCGACCGTGCCCAGCAGGTTGCCGGGGCCATAGCCGTAATCGGCGCGCATCAGCCGCCCCGGCGTGGTATCCCCGCGGCCTTGTTGCACCGCCGTGCCGTCCACCTGGAACGGGATCGTCAGGCTTTGCGCGGCAGCGTCGGCACGCAGAGCCTCGTGCCAGGCAGAACCATCCGCGCTGACCTTGATCGAAAAGACGGTATCGCCCGCCAACCCCATCTCGGCGTGCCCCGTCCAGTTCGACTGAAAGAGAACCGAGGCGGTATCGCCCGCCGCGCCCTTGTTGACCTTCATCTGATGACCGGCGCCGGCATGGGTGAAAAGGCTCGCCTCGGCGGCCACGGCCAGCCGGTTGGTGGCGTCCCAGCCGGTGCCGACCCCAACCCCGGCGAGGTTGGCCAGGTCCGGCACGATCTCGGCCCATGACCCGCCCTGCCAGACCTTGTATTGCGCCGATGCCTTGTCCCAGGCGCGCCAGCCGTCCTGTGGCGCGATGAACAGCCAGGCATCCGCGATGCGCAGCGCCAGCCGCCCCGCCTGCCCGGCCCAGTCACCGCTGGGGTTGGCGCCCAGCGCGAACAGCTGGCCGGTGACAGGCTCAAACGGCGGGGTATTTGCGCCGGTTTCCTCCAGCACCGCCTGCACCAATCCGTCGAGCATCTGCAGCGCCTCGTTGTGGGTGACGTGTTTCTGGGCCTGCGAGGGCTGGATCAGCGGCAGATCGAGGCGGGCGGAAACTTCGGACATTGTTGACGACTCCCGTGGGCAAATGGCCGCACGGGTCTAGGGGGCAATACGTTACCGATGACTGACACCGGCGTGCGTTGCGGTGCCTCAGCGCGCCCGCCGCCGCGTCGTCGCGGATGCATCAACCGCACCACCAGCGCCCAGCACCACGCCGAACAGGTCCTCGGCCTGCGCCGCGCCGTAGCGCCCCAGCGCGACGTCGCGCGCCACCAGCGCCGGATCGCGCTGCAACGGGTCGCCATAGCCGCCGCCACCGGGGGTCTTCACCCGCACCCTGTCGCCGGGGGCAAGGGGGATGTCCTGTTCCTTGGACAGGTGCGCCGGGGTATAGGGCTTGCCCCCGCGCCATACCGTGACCTCGTTGACGGCGCCATCGCCACCGCCCAGTACGCCCTGTGGCCCAAAGCGGCCGTGATCCATCACGAAGCTGGCCTTGGCATCGCCGCGCCGCAGCTCCACCTCGTAATCGAGGCCGAAACCGCCGCGATGCTGCCCGGCCCCGCCCGACCCCTCGCGCAGCGCGTAGCGGCGGTAGAGCACCGGAAAGGCCTGTTCCATGATCTCGACCGGCGGTGCCTTGGAAATGCCTATGGTGGAACAGCCGTTGGAGATGCCATCACCCCCCGCCCAGCCGCCATAGCCGCCACCTGAAAGCTGGTACATGACGAAATCGCGCCCGCGTTCCGGGTCGTGCCCGCCCAGCGCAAAATTGCCCGAGGTACCCGCCGGCGCGGCAGTGACGCGATCCGGGATCGCATCAACCAGCGCGGCGAAAACCGCCTCGGCAATGCGCTGGCTGACCTCGGCGGCGCAGCCCGACACCGGGCGCGGATACTGCGCATCCAGGAATGTGCCCTCGATCCCCGTCACCTTCAGCGGCTCGAAGGCACCGGCGCTGATCGGCACCTCGGGAAAGATGTGCCGCATGGCCAGGTAGACCGAGCTGAGCGTCGTCGCCCGGACCGAGTTCATCGGCCCCGCGCAAGGCGGGCTGGAACCGGTGAAATCGAACTCCAGCACGTCGCCGTTGCGCGTCACCACCAGCCGGATCGCCAGCGGCTCGTTCACCACGCCGTCGCTGTCGACCCAGGCCACCGCCTGGTGCGGGCCGGGCGGAATGGTGGCGACGAAACCCGTCATCTGCGCCGCCGCGCGGTGGCGCAGCTCGTCTATGGCTTCTTCCACGGTGTCATCGCCGTAGCGGTCCAGCAGCGCATCCAGTCGGCCTGCCCCCAGTTCCAGCGCCGCCGCCTGCGCCTTGACGTCGCCGATGCGCTGGTCGGCCACGCGGATGTTGGAACAGATGATAGCATAGATCTCGCGGTCCATCTCGCCGCGCTTGAACAGCTTGACCGGCGGCAGGCGCAGCCCCTCTTGCTCGACCGCCGTGGCCGAGGCCGAAAACCCGCCCGGCACGGCGCCGCCGGTATCTGGCCAATGGCCGGTATTGGACAGCCAGCACCACAACCGCCCGGCGCGGAAATAAGGCCGGGCAAAGCGCACGTCCATCAGGTGCGTGCCGCCCAAATAGGGGTCATTGACGATATAGATGTCGCCTGGCTCCGGCGCGCCGGCGCGCCCCTCGGCAATCATGGAGATCAGCGTCGCAGTGGAATACTGCATCGTCCCGACAAAGACCGGCAGCCCGCCCGCGCCCTGCGCGATCAACGCCCCGTCCTGCGCGCTGTAGATACCGTCGGACCGATCATTCGCCTCGGCGATCACCGGCGAAAAGGCCGCCCGAGAAAACGCCAGGTCCATCTCGTCACAGACTTGTTGCAGCCCGGCCTGGATGACCGACAGGGTGACGGGGTCAAGGCTCATGTCGCGCCCCCCACATGAATGACGATATTGCCATGCGCGTCACCGGTCGCTTGATCGTCCGGCCCGATCAGCACGGTGGTGTCCATCTGCTCGACAATGGCCGGGCCTTGCAGCGTGAAATCCAGCGGCAGGTGATCGCGCCAATAGACCGGGGTTTCCAGCGTTCCGGCCCCGAACCGTACCGCGCGCGTTCCGGTGCGGGCCTCATCAATCGTTGCCCTGCGCCCCTCCGGGTCGATCAGCGTCGACAGGTCCAGCGGCACCCGCGCCCCGATGACCGAACAATTGACGTTGACCACCTGCGCGCGGATATCATCCAGCCGCACCCGGAAGCGCGCGAAATACGCCGCCTCGAATTGCGCGCGCAGGGTGGCGTTGTCCACATCGGGGCTGTCGAGATCCACCCGCAGCAGGTGCGTCTGCCCGGCGAACTGCATGTCGACGCTGTAAAGGTGGCGAACCCCGCGGATTTCCACACGCTCCCGCGCGATCTGGCGTTCGCCCTCGGCCCGCTGCGCGGCATAGATTTCGGCCAGCCGCCCCTCTGCCAGCACATCGAGCGGGGTGTTGATCGTCTGCACATAGTCGTGGCGCAGATCGGCCACCACGCAGCCAATGGCGTTGGTGATCCCCGGCCGGCTGGGCACCAGTACCCTTGGCACGCCCAGTTCCCGCGCCAGCGCGGCGGCGTGCAGCGGCCCGGCGCCGCCAAAAGCAAAGAGCGCAAAGTCGCGCGGATCGGCGCCCAGCGACAGCGACACCATGCGGATTGCGCCCGCCATGCGCGTGTTGGCCACCTCGATCACCGCCTGCGCCGCATCAACCGCCGACAGGCCCAGGGGTTGGCCCAGCCGCTCGGCAAAGACCTCTTCGACCGTCTTCAGCGTCACCCCGCCCCGAACCGCCAACCGCCCCGGATCAAGCCGGCCCAGCAGCAGGTTGGCGTCCGATATCGTCGGCTCTGTCCCGCCCCGGCCATAGCAGACCGGCCCGGGGTCAGCGCCGGCGCTTTCCGGCCCCACCTGCAACAGCCCGGCAGAGTTCACCCGCGCGATCGACCCGCCGCCGGCGCCCACCGTGCGCACATCGACCATCGGCACATGGATCGGCATGGCGTATTCGATCTCGATCTCGTTCGACACCGCCGGCTCGGCCCCGCGCACCAGCGCCACATCGGTCGAGGTGCCGCCCATGTCATAGGTCAGCAGGTCGGGCATGCCCGCCACCCGGCCGGTATAGGCCGCCGCCATCACGCCCGAGGCCGGCCCCGACATCACCGTCTTGGCGGCCTCGCGCGCGACAAAGCGCGAAGACACCATGCCGCCATTGCCGTTCATCACCAGAACGTCGCGCTCATACCCCCCCTCGGCCAGCCGGTCGGCCAGCCGCGAAAGGTAGCGTTCCAGGATCGGCTGCACCGATGCGTTGATCGCCGCGGTCACACCGCGCTCGAACTCGCGGCTTTCCTGCAGGATGGCATGGCCAAGCGTGACATGGCCGTTTGGCCAGGCATCCGCCAGCACCTCGCCCGCGCGCAGCTCGTGCGCGGGGTTCGCATAGGCGTGCAGGAAATGCACCACCACCGATTCGCAACCCTGCGCCAGCAACTCCTGCGCAGCGGCCAGCACTGCCTTTTCATCGAGCGCTTCCACCACGCGCCCGGCGGCGTCCATCCGCTCTGGCACCTCGACGCGCAGGTCGCGCGGGATGATCGGCTCGAAATGCCCGGTCATGCCATAGGCCTGCGGCCGCGTGCGCCGGCCCAGTTCCAGCACGTCGCGGAACCCCTCCGTGGTGATCAGCCCGGTGCGGCTGAGCTTGCGTTCCAGCATCGCGTTTGTGGTGGTGGTGGTGCCATGCACGATCAGGTCGAGCGCGGCCAGTTCGCATTCGGCCGCCCGCAGCGCATCCAGCACGCCGTGGGCCTGGTTTTCCGGGGTGCTGGGCACCTTGGCCAGCCGCACCGCGCCGGTCGTCTGATCGAGCTGCAACAGGTCGGTAAAGGTGCCGCCCACATCCACCCCGACCACCTGCCCCGATCTTTCCTGCGGCATTGCTCGCCCTTCCTGGTCCCTGCCGTCAAAGCGTTGTCGACAGGGCGGCGAAAGTCAACGCATGCGCGCCGGTCAGAACACCGCCGAGGGCATCCCAGTCGGCAGCCCCGGCATCGCTGCGTTGCAGGCGCCCCGGCCCTGATGAAATCACGTCGTTTCGTTTGGTCTACCTCCTTTGGGTGTTTGAGTCTTTTTGGTCATCCGGCGTCCACACCGGATGCCTTGCCGCCCTGATGCAGCAAGTCTTTCGTCAATCGACATTCCGTGCCAGAAAAAAACGCATCAATCAGCGCGCCAAACACGTCCTCTGCGCCGCCCGCGGCACGAAAGAGCGTGGCGCAGGATCGCAGCTTGAGCGCATCCACGGGGCCAAGGATATCCTCGGCTGGCCGGTCGGCATGCGCCAACATCGCCCGCCCGATCTCCAGCAGGCGCGGCCCCAGCACCGGATGGGCCAGAAAGGCGCGCGCCTCGTCCAGATCAGCAATGCCATAGTGTTGCGCCGTTCCCGACCGCCCCAGCCCGCGCAACTGCGGAAAGACGTACCACATCCAGTGGCTGACCTTCTGCCCGCGGCGGATTTCTTCCAGCGGGGCGGGCCAGATGCGCGCCTGCGCCTCTATGAACCGCTCAAGGCTCACATCACGCCCCGGACCTGATCCGGGGCCTCCTGTCCAGCAGCGGGGTCCCGGGTCAGGCCCCGGACGGGTATGATGACTTTGCGGATCACCCAAGGATCCCCGGCAGGTTCAACCCGTGCTTGCGCGCGCAGTCGATGGCGATCTCATAGCCGGCATCGGCGTGGCGCATGACCCCGGTTGCCGGGTCGTTCCACAGCACCCGCCCGATGCGGCGGTCGGCGTCTTCGGTGCCGTCGCAACAGATCACCATGCCGGAATGCTGCGAAAAGCCCATGCCGACGCCGCCGCCGTGATGCAGGCTGACCCAGGTCGCCCCGCTGGCGGTGTTGAGCAGCGCATTCAAAAGCGGCCAGTCGCTGACCGCGTCCGATCCGTCCTTCATCGCCTCTGTCTCGCGGTTGGGGCTGGCCACCGATCCGCTGTCGAGGTGATCGCGCCCGATCACCACCGGCGCCTTCAGCTCGCCCTTGCGCACCATCTCGTTAAACGCAAGCCCGGCCTTGTGCCGCTCGCCCAGGCCGATCCAGCAGATCCGCGCCGGCAGGCCCTGAAAGGCGATGCGGTCACGCGCCATATCCAGCCACTGGTGCAGGTGGGTGTCGTTGGGGAACAGCTCCTTCATCTTCTGGTCGGTGCGGTAAATATCTTCGGGATCACCCGACAACGCGCACCAGCGGAACGGCCCCACCCCGCGGCAGAAAAGCGGGCGGATATAGGCCGGTACGAAGCCGGGAAAGGCGAATGCGTTTTCCAGCCCCTCTTCCAGCGCCACCTGCCGGATGTTGTTGCCGTAATCCAGCGTCGGCACGCCGGCGTTCCAGAAATCGACCATTGCCTGCACATGCACCTTCATGCTGGCGCGGGCGACCTTTTCCACCGCCTTGGGGTCGGTTTCCTGCTTCGCCCGCCATTCCGCCACGGTCCAGCCCTGCGGCAGGTAGCCATGCACCGGGTCATGGGCGCTGGTCTGGTCGGTCACGATGTCCGGCTTGACCCCGCGCCTGACCAACTCGGGAAAGACATCCGCGGCGTTGCCGATCAGCGCGACCGACCTGGCCTCGCCCGCCTTGGTCCAGCGGTCGATCATCCCCAGCGCCTCGTCCAGCGAATGAGTTATCTCGTCGACATAACGGGTGCGCTTGCGGAATTCGGCGCGGGTTTCGTCGCATTCAACCGCCAGGCAGCACGCCCCGGCAAAGACCGCCGCCAGCGGCTGCGCGCCGCCCATGCCGCCCAGCCCGCCGGTCAGGATCCAGCGCCCCTTGAGGTTGCCGTCATAGTGCTGTCGCCCGGCCTCGGCGAAGGTCTCGAAGGTGCCCTGCACGATGCCCTGGCTGCCGATATAGATCCAGCTGCCGGCCGTCATCTGGCCGTACATCATCAGCCCCTTGCGGTCGAGTTCGCTGAAATGGTCCCAGGTCGCCCAGTGCGGCACCAGGTTGGAGTTGGCGATCAGCACCCGCGGCGCATCCGCATGGGTGCGGAACACGCCCACCGGCTTGCCCGACTGCACCAGCAAGGTCTCGTCATCTTCAAGCCCCTTGAGCGTGTCGACGATGCGGTCGAAATCCTCCCATGTGCGGGCGGCGCGACCGATGCCGCCATAGACCACCAGCTCATGCGGGTTCTCGGCCACGTCGGGGTGCAGGTTATTCATCAGCATCCGCATCGGCGCCTCGGTCAGCCAGGACTTGGCCGAGATCTCGGGGCCGGTATCTGGATAGATGTCACGCGTGTTGTGGCGGGGGTTGGTCATGTCAGCTCTCCTTGGCGGGCCAGCCTGTCCAGGCTTTCCAGTATCGTGCGCAGATGCGGGCGCAGGCGGTCGGCGCGATCGTGGTCGTATTCCCACGGCGCCGCCTCGTGCATGTAGGTCGATTGCGCCAGTTCCATCTGGATCGCGTGGCGTCCCTCGGCGGGTCGGCCGTAATGGCGGGTGGTCCAGCCGCCCTTGAAGCGCCCGTTCAGGATGCTGCTGAACCCTTCGGCTGCCCCTGCGATCCCGGCCACTGCCTCGGCCACCTTTGGCGCGCAGGTCGTCCCGTCATTGGTACCGATGTTGAAATCGGGCAACGTGCCGTCGAACAGGAACGGGATATGCGAGCGGATCGAGTGGCAATCGTACAGCACCACCACCCCGTGGAGTGCCTGCACACGGGCAAGTTCGGCCTCCAGCGCGGCGTGATAGGGGGCATGAAACGCCTGCCGCCGGGCGATGATGTCGGCCTCAGTCGGCGGGGTCTCCCAGATCGGTTCGCCGTCGAAATCGGTCAGCGGCACCAGCCCGGTGGTGTTCTGCCCCGGATAAAGCGAAACGCCCGACGGGTCGCGGTTGGCGTCGATGACGTAGCGGTGAAAGGTGGCGCGCACCACGGTGACGCCGGGCAGCAACCCCTCATAAAGCTTGTGGATATTCCAGTCGGTATCGTCCAGCCCGCGCCCGCGCGGGTTCAGCCGCGCCCGGATGTCGTCGGGAACATGCAGCCCGGTATGCGGCATGCCCAGCACCACCGGCCCGTCGCCGCGGATCACCTCGACGGGGGTCATGGGCGCACCTGTTTCGTCATTGAGCAAGGCTGATCCATCACACTTCTCCCAGCTTCATCTCGAGCCCAGCCGCGCCGGCCAAGGCTCCATCACGCACCAGTGCCGCCGCCGCCGCCAGGTCGGGGGCGAGATAGCGATCCTCGGCCAGCGCCGGCACCGCCTCGCGCAACCGCGCCACCGCGCGTTGCAGGGCAGCACTGGTCGCCAGCGGCGCACGGAATCCGATGCCCTGCGCGGCGCAGATCGCCTCGACCCCCAGGATGGTGTTGAGATTGGCGTTCATCCGCCCCAGCCGCCGGGCGGCATGGGCCGCCATGCTGACATGGTCCTCCTGGTTGGCGGATGTCGGCGTCGAATCGGTGGTGCAGGGATTGGCCAGGTGCTTGTTCTCGCTCATCAGGGCGGCGGTCGTCACCTCGGCGATCATCAGGCCGGAATTCAGCCCCGGCTCGGGCGTCAGGAACGGCGGCAAATCAAAGCTCAGCGTCGGATCGACCATCAGCGCCACGCGCCGCTGGGCGATGGCGCCGATCTCGGCCAGCGCCACGGCGATCTGGTCGGCGGCAAAGCCGACCGGTTCGGCATGGAAATTCCCGCCCGACACGATGCGCCCCTCGGCCACCAACACCAGCGGGTTGTCGGTGACGGCGTTGGCCTCGATTTCCAGCGTCCTGCCGGCCTGGCGCAACAGGTCGATGGCCGCGCCGCTGACCTGCGCCTGGCAGCGGATGCAATAAGGGTCCTGCACGCGGCTGTCGCCTTCGCGGTGGCTTTCGCGGATCTCGCTGCCCTCCATCAGCGCGCGCTGCGCGCGGGCGGCCTCGATCTGGCCGGGATGGCCGCGCAGGGTATGGATGGTATCCACCAAGGGCGCGGTGGACCCCATGATCGCATCCGTCGACAGCGCCGAGGTCACGATACAGGCGGTGGCGTTGCGCCATGCCTGCCAGAACCCGATCAGCGCCAGGGCGGTGGAAAACTGGGTGCCGTTGATCAGCGCCAGCCCCTCCTTGGGGCCCAGGACGACAGGCTCCAACCCCGCCTGCGCCAACGCCGCCGCACCGTCCATCCGTTGGCCGCCGATCATTGCCTCGCCCGCGCCGATCATGACCGCCGCCAGATGCGCCAGCGGCGCCAGGTCGCCCGAGGCGCCGACCGACCCCTGTTCGGGCACCACCGGGATTACCCCGCGCGCCAGCATCTCTTCGATCAGGCGCACCGTCTGCCAGCGCACGCCAGAGGCCCCGCGCCCCAGCGACAAGAGCTTGAGCACCATCATCAGTCGCACCGCGTCCTCGGCCAGCGGCTCGCCCACCCCGCAGCAATGGCTGAGGATCAGGTTGCGTTGCAGCGCCTCGGTCTGCTCGGGCGGGATCTTGACGCTGGCCAGCTTGCCGAAACCGGTGTTGACGCCGTAGACGGCCTCTTCACCCGCCGCTGCGCACGCCACCAGTTGGGCCGCCGCCTCGACATCCGGCTGCACCGAACGATCAAGCGTCGCCGCGCGCCCCTCGCGCCAGATACGTTCCAGCTGGTCGAGCGTCGCGCAGCCGGGCGTCAGAACCTCGGTCATTCCACACCTCCGAAAATCCGCCGATGCAGCGGGGTGAAGCCGATGCGATAGGCCAGTTCTGCTGGGCGTTCCGCATCCCATATCGCCAGGTCGGCGCGTTTGCCCGGCGCGATCACCCCGCAATCGTCCAGCCCCAGCGCCTTTGCCGCGTTGCGCGTGACGCCTGCCAGCGCCTCTTCGGGGGTCAGGCGGAACAGCGTGCAGCCCATGTTCATGGCCAGCAGCAGTGATGTCATGGGCGACGATCCGGGATTGCAATCGGTGGCCAGCGCCATCGGCACGCCATGTTCGCGGAATGCCGCAACCGGCGGCACCTGCGTTTCGTGCAGGGTATAGAAGGCCCCCGGCAGCAACACCGCCACGCTACCCGATTTCGCCAGCGCAGCCGCGTCACCCGCATCAGCGTATTCGACGTGATCCGCCGACAGCGCGCCGTATTCCGCCGCCATCCGGGTGCCGCCGATATTGCTGAGCTGTTCGGCATGCAGTTTGACGGGCAGGCCCAGCTTTCTGGCGCGATCAAAGACCGGGGCGATCTCTTCGACCGAAAAGGCGATGCCCTCGCAAAAGGCGTCGACCGCATCGGCCAGCCCGGCCTTGGCCGCGGCCTCTAGCGCGGGCAGGCAGACCTCGGCGATATAGGCGGCGTTGCGGCCTTTATATTCCTCGGGCACGGCATGGGCGCCCAGAAAGGTGGTCCTGACCCAGATATCGCGCACGGTGGCAATTCTTCGCGCGACGCGCAGCATCTTGAGCTCGGTCTCGATATCCAGCCCATAGCCGGACTTGACCTCGATCACGCTCACGCCCTCGGCGATCAGCGCATCGACCCGCCGCAATGCGTCAGTCAGCAACGCATCCTCGGACGCGGCGCGCGTGGCCCGCACGGTCGACACGATGCCGCCACCGGCGCGCGCCACCTCTTCATAGCTCGCCCCTTCGAGGCGCATCTCGAACTCGCCCGCGCGGTCGCCGCCAAAGACAACATGCGTATGGCAATCGATCAGCGCCGGGGTGATCAGCCGGCCCTCCATGTCCTCGCCGGCCTCGGCCAGCGCGGGGGGCAGGTCACACTCGGCCCCGACCCAGCGCACCTTGCCGACGTCGATCGAAACCGCCGCGCCCTCGATCAGCCCATAGGGCGCATCCCCGGCCATGGTGGCAACACTTGCATTCCGCAACAGCATCGGCAGCGCCTTTCGATCGGTCCCTTACTGATTATTATGTATGCACATAATATCAACCAAGGCAAGATGCCCGCCAACGTCGCGACAAAAAAAGACCGCCCCCGAAGGGAGCGGCCAAAACCCGGCGCCGGGCGCACATAGACGGGAGGGAAGTCTCAGCCCGCCCGCACCGGTATGCCGGGCTAAGCCCTGATCGCCATTTGGGGTGAAATCACGTCGATGCCCAGCGCCTTGCCCACCGCGTAATAGGTCAGCTGCCCGGCATGCACGTTGAGGCCATCCAACAAATGCGGATCGTCAGCACAGGCCTGTTTCCAGCCCTTGTCCGCCAGCGCCAGCATGAACGGCATCGTCGCGTTGCCCAGCGCCTGGGTCGAGGTCCGCGCCACCGCGCCCGGCATGTTCGCCACGCAGTAATGCACCACGCCGTCGATCTCGAATATCGGCTCGGCATGGGTGGTCGGGCGCGAGGTTTCAAAACAGCCGCCCTGGTCGATGGCCACGTCGACCAGCACCGATCCCGGCTTCATCTGCGTCAGCTGGTTGCGGCGAATCAGCTTGGGCGCCGCCGCCCCCGGGATCAGCACCGCGCCGATCACCATGTCCATCCGCGGGATCAGCTCCTCCAGCGCGGCGGCGTCGGAATACTGCGTCGTCAGCCGCCCCATGAACACGTCATCGAGATAGGAAAGCCGCGGCACCGACCGGTCCAGCACGGTGACATTGGCCCCCATGCCGACAGCCACCCGCGCCGCCGCCGCCCCGACGACGCCGCCGCCGATGATCGCCACGTTGGCCGGGCGCACACCGGGCACACCGCCCATCAGCACACCGCTGCCGCCATTGGCCTTTTGCAGCGCCCAGGCCCCGCTTTGCGGCGCCAGCCGGCCCGCCACCTCTGACATCGGCGCCAGCAGCGGCAGCCCGCCGCGCGCGTCGGTCACGGTTTCATAGGCGATGGCGGTACAGCCCGACGCAAGCAGGTCTTTGGTCTGTTCGGGGTCGGGGGCCAGGTGCAGGTAGGTGAACAGAACCTGCCCCTCGCGCAGCATCTTGCGTTCGACCGCCTGCGGTTCCTTGACCTTCACGATCATATCTACCTCGGCGAATACCTCTTCGGCGGTCTCGGCAATCCGGGCACCGGCGGCCTCATAGGTCGCATCCGTGAAGCCGGCACCTTCGCCCGCGCCGGCCTGCATCATCACCTGATGACCATGCGCCACCGCTTCGCGCACGGCGTTGGGCGTCAGGCCGACACGATATTCCTGCGGTTTGATTTCTGTCGGGCATCCGATCTTCATGCGCCGTTCCTCCCTGTGGCATGTTGTCATAATCATTGGGCCAGAATGCCCCAACCCGAACGGAATTGGGTTGAAATATTCTCCCTCTCCTTGACAAATCTGCGCGGGTTCTTCGAGGTACTACTGTAGTTATCGAAGATTATTGCGAATATGACACTCGATGCAACAGACCGTCGCCTGCTGTCGGTGCTTCAGCGCAACGGCCGGATTTCCAACGCCGACCTGGCCGAGGCGGTGAACCTGTCCGCCAGCGCCTGCCACCGCCGTGTCGGCCGGCTGGAAAAAGACGGCTACATCCGCGGCTACGTCGCCCTGCTCGATTCGCACAAGCTGGGGGTTTCGGCGACGATCTTTGTCGAGATCACCCTTTCGACCCAGGCCGATGACGTGCTCGAAGCGTTCGAGAAGGCTGTGCGCCGCATCCCCGACGTGCTGGAATGCCACCACACCGCCGGCGCGGCGGATTACATCCTCAAGGTCGTGGCCGACAGCACCGAGGATTTCGCCCGCATCCACCGCCAGCACCTTGCCCGCCTGCCCGGCGTGGCCAAGATGCAGTCCAGCTTTTCACTGCGCACCGTTTCCAGCACCACTGCCCTGCCTCTCTGAGCGGCGGACAACACCGATCCACTTGCCAACCCATCCGGCTGCGGTCAAATTGCCGTCATGGAAACAGATTACATCATCGTAGGTGCCGGCAGCGCCGGTTGCGTTCTGGCCAACCGCCTTAGCCGGGCGGGGCATTCCGTGCTGCTGCTAGAGGCCGGCGGGCGCGACAATTATCACTGGGTGCATATCCCTGTCGGGTATCTCTACTGCATCGGCAACCCGCGCACTGACTGGTGTTTTCGCACCGCCGAAGAACCCGGCCTGAACGGCCGCTCGCTGCTATACCCCCGTGGCAAGGTGCTGGGCGGGTGCAGCGCCATCAACGGCATGATCTACATGCGGGGCCAGGCCGCCGATTATGACGGCTGGCGTCAGATGGGCCTGCCCGGCTGGGGCTGGGATGACGTTCTGCCCTATTTCAAGCGATCAGAGGATTACGTCGACGGCGCGTCAGAACATCACGGCGAAGGCGGTGAATGGCGGGTGGAAAACATGCGCCTGCACTGGAACGTGCTCGACCACTGGCGCGATGCCGCCGTGGCCGCCGGGCTGCCCGCGACAACGGACTTCAACACCGGCAACAACGAGGGCGTCGGCTATTTCAAGGTCAACCAGCGCAACGGCTGGCGCATGACCACCGCCAAGGCGTTCCTGCGCGCGGGCACCGGGCCGGGCCTGAAGGTGGAAACCCATGCCCATACACAGCGCATCATTGTTGAGGCTGGCCGCGCCGTGGGGGTCGAGTATTCGCATAACGGCGAACGCCGGACCGCACGCGCCCGGGCTGAGGTGATCCTGTCCGCCGGGGCGATCAGCAGCCCGCAACTGTTGCAACTGTCGGGGCTGGGACCCGGTGAGCTGCTGCACGAACACGGCATCAACGTCGTGCGCGACATTCCCGGCATCGGCCGCAACCTGCAGGACCACCTGCAACTGCGCTGCGCGTGGCGGCTGTCGGGCGCCAAGACGCTCAACACCATGGCCAACTCGCTTTGGGGGAAGATGGCCATCGCACTGGAATACGCATTCAAGCGTTCCGGCCCCATGGCGATGGCACCCAGCCAGTTGGGCGCCTTTGCCAAGTCACGGCCGGAACTGGCCACGCCCGACCTGGAGTTCCATGTTCAGCCGCTTTCGCTCGACGCCTTTGGCGAGCCGCTGCACAATTTCCCTGCAATCACCGCCAGCGTCTGCAACCTGCGCCCCGAGGCGCGCGGGCATGTCTCCATCGCATCACCCGACCCGCAGACCGCGCCGGTCATCGCCCCCAACTACCTGTCAACCGAAGGGGACAGACAGGTTGCCGCGGCGTCGATCCGCCTTGCCCGCCGGATCATCGAACAAGAGCCGATGCAGCACTTCGCGCCCACCGAGATCATGCCGGGTTCAGACGCCCGGTCGGATGCGGAGCTTGTCCGCGCCGCGGGCGACATCGGCACCACCATCTTTCACCCGGTCAGCACCGTCCGAATGGGGGCAGAGGACAACACCCCGCTTGATGCGCGCCTGCGCCTGCGCGGGGTCGACGGCCTGCGCGTGGTCGATGCCTCGGTTATGCCGACCATCACCAGCGGCAACACCAACGCGCCCACGATCATGATCGCGGAAAAGGCCGCCGACATGATTTTGGAGGACGCGCGCAACCGGGCATGAAAAAGGCCCCGGCGTTTCCGCCGGGGCCAAATAGCGTCAGGACTGACCACAAACTCAGTCCTCTGCGTCTTCCTTCTTCATCTCTTCGCCGGTTTCCTGGTCGACCATTTTCATCGACAGGCGCACCTTGCCGCGGTCGTCAAAGCCCAGCAGCTTGACCCAGACCTCCTGGCCCTCTTTCAGAACGTCCGAGGGGTGGTTCAGGCGGCGGTTCTCGATCTGGCTGACATGCACCAGCCCGTCGCGCTTGCCGAAGAAGTTCACGAAGGCGCCGAAATCGACGATCTTGACCACGGTGCCCTTGTAGATGTGCCCCTCTTCGGGCTCAGCCACGATGGCGTGGATCATGTCATACGCCTTCTGGATCGCGTCGCCGTTGGGCGATGCAATCTTGATGACGCCATCGTCGTTGATGTCGACCTTGGCGCCCGAAACCTCGACGATCTCGCGGATCACCTTGCCGCCCGAACCGATCACTTCACGGATCTTGTCGGTCGGAACGGTCATCGTCTCGATGCGCGGTGCGTGAACCGAGAAATCACCAGCCTCGGTCAGCGCCTTGGCCATCTCGCCCAGGATGTGCAAGCGGCCATTGCGGGCCTGCGCCAGAGCGTTCTTCATGATCTCGGGGGTAATGCCCGCGACCTTGATGTCCATCTGCAGCGAGGTGATGCCATTTTCGGTGCCCGCAACCTTGAAATCCATGTCGCCGAGGTGATCCTCGTCGCCCAGGATGTCGGTCAGGATACCGTAGGAGCCATCCTCTTCCAGAACCAGGCCCATCGCAACGCCGGCAACCGGCGCCTTGAGCGGCACGCCCGCATCCATCATCGACAGCGAACCGCCGCAAACCGAGGCCATCGAGGATGAGCCATTCGATTCGGTGATCTCGCTGACCACACGGATGGTATAGGGGAAATCGGTCGGCGCCGGCAGAACCGCCTGCAACGCACGCCAGGCCAGTTTGCCATGCCCAACCTCACGCCGGCCCGGAGGGCCAACGCGCCCCGCCTCACCCACCGAGTAGGGCGGGAAGTTGTAGTGCAGCAGGAAGTTCGAGCGGAAATTACCGTGCAGCGCGTCGATGATCTGTTCATCGTCGCCAGTGCCCAGCGTGGTCACCACCAGGCTTTGCGTCTCGCCACGGGTGAACAGGGCCGAACCGTGGGTCCGCGGCAGCAGGCCGGTTTCCGACACGATCGGGCGAACCTCGTCCAGTGCGCGGCCGTCGATCCGCTTGCCCGACTTGACCACGTCACCGCGCAGAACCGTCGACTCGAGCTTTTTCAGCGCCGCCGACAGGTTGGCGTCTGCCTGCTGCTCTTCGCTCAGCGCCTCGATGACCTTGGCCTTGACGTTGGCAACGGCGGTCTGGCGTTCCTGCTTGTCGAGGATTGCATAAGCCGCGCGCATCCCCTCTTCGCCCGCTGCGCGGACCGCTTCGAACAGCTCGCTGTAATCCGGCGGGGAATAGTCAAAGGGTTCCTTCGCGCATTCCTCTGCCAGCGACACGATCAGGTCGATCACCGGCTGGATCTGCTCATGCGCAAAGGTGACGGCGCCCAGCATCTCTTCCTCGGACAGCTCGTAAGCCTCGGATTCGACCATCATCACCGCATCCCGCGTACCGGCGACCACCAGGTCGAGCCGCTGATCGGGATTGAGGCGCAGCTGGTGCATGTCCTCGACCTCGGGGTTGAGGATGTATTCGCCATCCGAGTACCCGACACGGCAGCCGGCGATCGGCCCCATGAAAGGCACGCCCGAGATGGTCAGCGCGGCGCTGGCCGCGATCATCGCCACAATATCCGGGTCGTTGACCAGGTCGTGGCTCAGCACGGTGCACATCACCAGCACTTCGTTCTTGAAACCGGGTGCGAACAGCGGCCGGATCGGCCGGTCGATCAGGCGCGCGGTCAGCGTCTCTTTCTCGGTCGGACGCGCCTCGCGCTTGAAAAAGCCGCCGGGCACCTTGCCCGCAGCATAGTATTTTTCCTGGTAGTGGACAGTGAGGGGGAAAAAGCTCTGCCCCTCCTTGGGTTCCTTGGCAAAGGTCACGGCTGCCATGACCGTGGTTTCACCCAGGGTGGCGATGACCGAACCATCGGCCTGTCGGGCGACACGCCCGCTTTCCAGTGTGAGCGTCTCTTCGCCCCACTGCATGGTCTTCTTAACTTCGTTGAACATATGTCGTTTCCTGTCTGGAGGCACTCTTGGGCGTATCCCAAGTCCTCCGTTTCAATGGCGGCCCCATTGCCGCCGACCCCTTATCCTGTTCATGCGCCCGGGGTCAGGGGCATCACGTCTCGGATGCGCCCCTATAGAGGAGATTGGCCACAATTGAAAGCGGCGATGTTTCGCAGTCGCGCGGCTCACGGATAGGACCGGACGGCTAACGGTGCGGTTCAGGCACCCAGTCCTCTGGTTCCCGGTTCCAGAACCGGTTGGGGTTGTCCTCGTCCAGTCCGTGGATGTGCAGCGTGCGCAGGCACGGGATGACATGGATCAGCGGCTCCTCATAGGGATGGGCCGCATAGACCGCCTTGAGAACCTGCACCGTCGCGGCGTCATCGCGGGCGATAAAGAACGAAAGCTCTGCGCAGGGCACCTCGACCGCTGTTTCGGTCGCCACGTTGCGCCCGGTGCCCAATGACCTGAATTGCTGGATGCCCGGTGCTGTCCTGAAAATCACGCGGTCATAGCCGCCATATCGAAGCGGGGCGGCAGTGAGAACTGCGTCGATGATCCGTTGAACATGCGCATCCGGTACCTGCACGACGATCCTCAGCCCTCCTTCGGGAATGAACCTGTCGTTCTTCAGCTGTGGCAGCGGCATGGCATCCCCCGTCTGGTTGCCCGCCATCACTAGCGCGGAAACTCCCTCCCGAGGGGAAAGACGGTTCGCTATCGGTCGAACTCACACGGCGTGAACGGAGCCGAGTTCGTCGCCAGCAATACCGAACCAGCGATCGAGCGCCGCGAAACCGCTGTCGGTGACGGTCAGGGCACGGCTGCCGGTGCGGCGTTCCAGCCACCCGGCCTCCAGCGCCCTTTGCAGAATTGCCGTGGCCAGCGGGCCGGCGATATGATGCCGCCGTTCCGTCCAGTCGAGGCAGAGTTTCGCCGGGGATTTTGCCCCGCGAATGGGCTCTATCCCGATATCGCCGAGGAATTCTCCATACCGCGGCCCGGGCGTTACGGCATCGCCCGTAACGCTCAATACCCCCGTGGCAATCAAGCGGTCTGACATCAGGACACCAAGTCGCCCGGCGATGTGGTTGTAACAGCTGCGCGCCAGGCGTGTGTCCGCGCCAGCGCTCCCCGGCCGGGCCAGGTGATCTGTGAGTGACAGGCTGGCCAGCCGTTCCAGCACGGCAGCGACCTCCGCGCCGGCAATCCGGTGATAGACATGCCGCCCGCTGCGCAACGATACCGTCAGGCCGGCCGCTTCAAGCTGCTTCAGATGCGCGGTTGCGGTCTGCGGCGCGATACCGGCGGCGCAGGCCAGTTCCTTGTTGGTGAACGCCCGCCCGCCCATCAGCTCGCACAATATGCGCGTGCGGCTGGGATCGGCCAGCGCCGCGCCAATGATATCCAGCCTCGGTTCAACGGTCATGATAGCAATGATACCGCCATATCGCCCCCGCGCCCACAAGGAACGATGCGGTCGTGGGCGAAAGGTTCCAGGCCGATCCCCCCAACAACAAAACGCCCGCCTCTGTCCGAGGCGGGCGCTTCCCGATCCATCCGGATCGAAATTCCTAGCGGCGGATGCCGAGGCGCTTGATCAGGTCCTGGTAACGGCCCTCATCCTTGCCCTTCAGGTAATCCAGCAGCTTGCGGCGCTGGGCCACCAGCATCAGCAGACCACGGCGACCGTGGTTGTCTTTCTTGTGGATCTTGAAATGCTCGGTCAGCGTGGTGATCCGCGACGTCAGGATCGCAACCTGCACCTCGGGCGAACCGGTGTCGCCTTCCTTGGTGCCGTATTCCTTGATGACGCGGGCCTTTTCTTCGGCAGTGATCGACATCGGGGTCTCCTTTTCGGAACAGATGTGAAGGGCACAAGCCGGGATGTCGTCCAGCAAGGTCCTGTGGGAGATATCAGCCGACTCTGCGGCAGATGGGCGCGTATAGGAGGAATCGCACGAAATGGAAAGGGAAAATCCCGCGCCCGGTGCGTCAGATCACGCCGCGCGGTACCAGCGCGATATCGTCAAGGCCCATTCCTCCGGCGCTGTGCACCAATGCCACCTCTGCCCCGTCGAGCAGAACCCGAAACAGCCCCTCTTGATCCTCGTCGCGGACAAGATCGACCTCGGGCATCTCGCCATTGTGGTCATACTCGATCAGCAGGCTGTCCTCTTCGGAAACGAAATCCATGATTTCGATCACCGGGCCGGTGCCGGTATCGCCGCCCAGCAGCATGGTGTCGGCCCCGGCGCCGCCGGTCACGACATCCGCCGCCCCGGCGATGATGTTATCTGCCCCGTCGCCACCGTTCAGGTAATCAGTCATGCCGTCATCCTCTCCGTCGGGGCCAAGCCCGTTCACCAGATCGTCGCCATACCCGCCGAATAGCGTATCCGCCCCGTCACCGCCAGTCAGCGTGTCGTTGCCGTAATAGCCATGTACCGCGTCATCGCCCGCACCGCCATCCGCCATGTCATCGCCCATGCCGCCGGCAAGGCTGTCATCGCCTTCGCCCCCCAGCAGGGTATCGTCGCCGCCATGGCCGTATAGGTCATCATCGCCGCTGCCGCCCTCGGCCAGGTCATCGCCCTCCTGTCCGTGCAGAGTGTCGTCGCCGGCCTCGCCGAACAGGCTGTCGTCACCTTCGCCGCCCTCGATCTGGTCGGTGCCTTCACCGCCGGACGCCATGTCGTCACCGCCATAGGCGACCAGGAAATCATTGCTCCCGGTGCCAGTCAGGGTGTCGTCCTCATCGCCGCCGGTGGTGATGCCCCAGTCAACGGATGTTTCGGGGTCCGCATCCTGGCCGGCATCGTCCGTGGCATCAATGTCCCCGTCCCCGACGGCGCCTTGCGTGTCGTCACCCTGGTCAGGGCCGGCGGCGGGTCCGTCCGCGGTCTGATCCATGCCTGCCGCGGGCATTTCCGGCCCGCCGTCCAGCAACGCGCCGACATCGGTCATCCCGCCACCGGCCGCATCCGCGCCATTGCCGGCTTCGCCCTCGACCGAACCGCGGGCAAGAGCTTCATCTTCGTCATCCGCACCCATAAAGGCGACGGCCCCGACGGCCAACATACCCATCATGCCCACCAGCATAAGCATCGCACCGATCCCACAATTCCCCAGTCGGATTTTGGCAGGACCGCACTCCCGAAATCAACAGAATCGGGGCGGCAGGGTTAACATACAGTTGCGGCGGGCAGGCCTACGACGCGGTGCGCCCGTGGGGGATGACCTCGTATCCCGGCTCTTCGGGTTCGTCATCCGTCATCTCGGCAGGAAAGCCGGGCGCAGTGATGTTCAGCCCTGTCGCCTCTTCCAGCCGGCGGATGATATCGTCGGACTGCGCCCGTTCGCCATAGCGGCTGATGCCGTCCCTGAATATCTCGATCATCAGCGGCGATATTTCCAGCGGCACGCCGGCGCGATCGGCAATCTCCTGGAAGAGGCCGATATCCTTTTTCACCAGGTCCATGGTGAAATTGATGTTGCGGCTGCCGTTCAGGATCACCTGGCTTTCGGTCTCATGCACGAAGGAGGTGCCGGAACTGATGGCGATGGCGTCATAGGTCGTGGCCAGGTCGATACCGGCGGCCTTCATCGTCACCAGCGCCTCGCAGCAGGTCAGCAGGTTGGCGGTGGCCAGGTAGTTGGTCATCACCTTCAGGGTCGAGGCGGTGCCAAGATCGCCGGTATGCAGCACGCGCCGCCCCATCACCGTCAACAGCGGCAACACACGCTCGAAACTGGCGCGATCGCAGCCCGCAAAGATCGAGATGTTGCCGGTATCGGCGCGGTGGCACCCGCCCGAAACCGGGCAATCGGCCGCCGTGCCACCGCGCGCGATCACCTCGGCGCCCAGGCGGCGCACCTCGGCCTCTTCCGTAGTGGACATTTCCAGCCAGATCTTGTCCGGCCCGACCTCGGGCAGCATCTCGTCCAGCACGGCGGCAGGCACGTGATCACCGTATCGCACGCGCGCATCATCTCGGCAGGGCTGTCGCCCACCTTGGCCCCGCGTTCGACAAAACTGCCGACCAGCCCCGCGTCAAGATCGTGCACCGACAAGTCGATACCGTTGCGCAGCAGCGAGCCGGCCAGCTTGCCGCCGACATTTCCCAGACCTATGAATCCGACCTTCATTCCCTGTCCCTCTCCCTGGGTGTTGCGAGGCATGGCGCCATTTCCCGAAACCGGTCAGAAACCGGCGAGAGGGTCTGTTCCATCTGCGACAGAAATGGCGTCTTTGCGGCTACCTTCGCCGCAGCGTATCCCCGTGGCTGATCGTCGGCTCCAGAACGATACGCTCTGGCTCGGCTTCGCCGTCGTCCTCGTCGACCCGGCCGGCGATGATCTCGGCCGCCTTGCGCCCGATCTCGTAGCGGCACGAATCCATGCTCGCCAGTTCGCGCGGCAGCCCCTTGCACAGGTCCAGCCCGTTGAACCCGGCCAGCCCCATCCGGCCGGGGATGTCATAGCCCGCCTCAAGCAGGTAAAGCAGCCCACCCGCGCCGATCAGGTCATTGGAATAATAGAAGAAATCCAGGTCGGGCGAACGCTCAAGAACGGCCTTGGTCATCTCGCGCCCCTTGGCCAGCGCCGAACCGCCGGAATAGAATTCGCGGTCCTCGATCTCGACCCCGGCCTTGGCCAGCGCCTCGGTAAACCCCTCGAAGCGTTTGCGCGCCCGGTGGTCCTGCGCCATCTTCGTGCCGAGAAAGGCGATATGTTCGTAACCGTCCTTGAGGATCGCCTGCGCCATCTTTCGACCCGCGCGCCGGTGCGAGATGCCGACCACCGAATCGATCGGCGTGCCGTCCACATCCATGATCTCGACCACCGGGATACCAGCAGCCTGCAACATCGCCCGGCTGCCCTCGGAATGTTCGAGCCCGGCCACGATCACCCCCGAAGGCCGCCACGACAGCATCTCGTAGAGAACCTTTTCCTCTTTTTCCGGGCTATAACCCGTGATCCCCACCACCGGCTGCAGGGCGGTTTCCTCCAGCGCGTCGCTGATCCCGCTCATCACCTCGGGAAAGACCATGTTGGAAATCGACGGAATCACCACCGCCACCAGGTTCACCCGGTTCGACGCCAGCGCGCCGGCGATCTTGTTGGGCACATAGCCCAGCGCCCTTGCGGCCTCGAGCACCTTCTCCCGCGTAGCCTGCGAAACGTCGCCGCGATTGCGCAGCACCCGGCTGACGGTCATTTCGGAAACGCCTGACGCCTCGGAGACATCGCGCAGGGTCAGGGGGCGGTTGACAGGTTTGGCCAAGGCGGGATCGTCCTTCAGCGAATATGATCAAGCGTTATCGCAAACACCGATACCAGTTCAAGCGTTGCGAATTTCCTGACGTCAAAGCGGAACTCGGCGATGACAAGCCGCAACACTGCCGCTAAAGAGGGGCGCACGCGGCCCCGTGGCTCAACTGGATAGAGCAGCCCCCTCCTAAGGGGCAGGTTGCAGGTTCGAATCCTGCCGGGGTCGCCAAAACCACCTGAAAAATATGGAGTCAAAATAAGCAGATGAGTGCGCAAACGAAAGCATAAGCATGCGCATAGGCTGTCAAGAGATATTCTTCCTGGAAGTTCTACCTTCATGGAATCTGCGTTAAGTTCTTACGAACGCTTTTTTCTGGGGCCTTCTTGACCACTTCACACAGTTAGGGGGGGCGGCGAAGTCAGTATCATTCGGCCATGACACCGCGACTTTCGACAATAGTTGCTTTCTGCGATTTCGGCCGGCAGGCTCGGGGGCCTGATCTTGCTCGGACGACACGTCCCATTGAAGGGCGGTCAGGCGCAGTCACGAATGCTCTTGGGACATCCGGGGTCACGAATCGACGGAGCGTAGCACCTTCTCCACGTCCTGACGCTCGTACAGAAAGCCGTAATCCTGACCGTCGGGGGAAAAGGGGGTAACACCGGCCGCTCTCAGCCGGGCGAGACAGGTTCGCTTGTGAAGACCAAACTCCCTCTCCATCATGCTGGATGTCATGAAACGCCGGCGAAACGCTGCAATGTCGCCCGGCGTCACGTACGGCACAGGTTTTCCGGTTCCCGCATGGGGAACCGTTCCCGCCGGGGTGTGCCCCGCCGCGATCAGCGCCAGAAAGCGGCCCTTGTCACGGCTTTGTTGCACAAATTGGCTGAGGGATTCACTGTTTGAATCCAGCGTGATAGCTGGCTGTCATGAGCAGTTGGTCACCTACGAAGTACAAGACCAGGAACTGGCCTTCGTACAACACGGCGCTGA
>NZ_QITQ01000014.1 GCF_003260265.1 Roseovarius amoyensis | reverse complement strand
TGGCCGATAACCTGCCCAGTCCAAAAGTGCTGCTGGCAGATCGCGGATATGACGCCAACAGCATCAGGGCGGGTATGGAAGAGCGCGATGTCCTGCCGGTCATCCCGATGCGCAAGTCACGAAAAAAACGCGTCGGTGTGGACCGTTCGCTCTATCGCCTGCGCAACCTGGTCGAGCGGTGCTTCAACAAGCTCAAGAACGCCCGACGCGTCGCAACACGCTACGACAAGACGGCCGAAAGCTTCTTGGGCTTCATCGACATCACCTCTATCCGCCTTTGGCTCCGTCATTTGTCAACATGAGCTAAGATCGAAAAATCTGATTGATGTTAGCGGTGGTCGAAACGGCCCCGATAAAGCACTATCATCCCACCTCCCCCAGCGTCACGAACCCCAGCTCCCGTTCCTTTACCGCCGTCAGGAACCGGTGCAGGTCGTCGGGCGTGGAATAGTATCCCGGCCCGCCCGCATCTGCGCGGATGTCGTGGCCGGCGAATACCCCGGTGCCGCCTGCATGCGCGATGGTGTCCAGCAGGCGTATCTGGTGGTCCCAGCCGGGAAGGGCGGCGTGGCTGAAATCGCAAAAGCCGATGCAATCGACCGTCTTGTCGGGGCCGATGCCCTGATAGATGCGCGCGCCCGGATCGTCGGGGTTCAGGCTGCGCGGCCCGGCGGCACGGGTAACGGCAAAGCGGCGGGCGGTCTCGGCCCGGGTTTCCGGCGTCGAGGCATGATAGGGGCTGGCGAAACTCGCCGCCGGAAAGCCCAGCGCCCGATGCGTGGCAATATCGGCGTCGATCTCGTGTTCCAGCCAGTGGGCAAGGCCGTGCCGGCGCAGATACGGCCCCAGCCGGGGGTGCGTGCGGGAATGGCAGGCAATCTCGTGCCCGTCATCCTGCAGCGCGCGCAGCTTTGCCACCTGGCGTGGGCGGGCCTGGTGCAGCTTGCAGACGCAAAAGGTGACGCGCGCGCCGAACTCGGCAAAAAGCGGCCGCGCCGCGTGCCAGTTGCCTGCGAAAAGGTCGTCGAATGTCAGGGCGACGGCGCCTGTCAAACAACCACCTCCAGCGCCTCCTGCTCGCCGACGCCGAAGACGCGCTTGTAGCGGGCGATCTCGTCCGCCGGGCCCATCGCCTTTCTCGGGTTGTCCGACAGCTTGACCGTGGGCCGCCCCTCGGCCGCCACTGCCTTGCAGACCAGGCTGAAGGGGGCCAGGCTGTCATCCTTGGTCAGGCCGCGGAAATCGTTGGTCAGCAGCGTTCCCCAGCCGAACGACGGCCGGCAGCGCCCGGCAAAGCGGGTCTGCAGCTCGATGATCTTGTCCACGTCCAGCCCGTCGGAAAAGATGATCATCTTCTTGCTCGGGTCCTCGCCCCGCGATTTCCACCATTCGATGGCGGTCTCGGCCCCTGCTGCCGGGTCGCCGGAATCGATGCGGATGCCGGTCCAGCCCGCCAGCCAGTCGGGGGCATTTTCCAAAAACCCTTTGGTGCCATAGGTGTCAGGCAGGATGATACGCAGGTTGCCGGAATGCTCTTCGTGCCAGTCGGCAAGCACCTTGTAGGGCGCTTCGCGCAGTTCCTCGTCGGTGTCGGCCAGCGCGGCATAGATCATCGGCATTTCATGGGCGTTTGTGCCGATCGCCTCTAGATCGCGGTTCTTGGCGATCAGACAGTTCGAGGTTCCGACGAACTTTTCGCCCAGCCCCTCGTACATCGCCCGAACGCACCAGTCCTGCCACAGGAACGAATGCCGGCGGCGGGTGCCGAAATCGGCGATGCGCAGTCTCTCGACCTCTCGCAGGCGCTCGACCTTTTCCCACAGCTTGGTCATGGCGCGGGCATAAAGCACCTGCAACTCGAACCGGCGCATATCGTGCAGCACGGCACGGCCACGCAATTCCATCAGCACGGCCAGCGCGGGAATTTCCCACAGCATCACCTCGGGCCAGGACCCCTCGAACGTCAGCTCGTACTGACCGTCGCGGGTTTCCAGCGTATAGGGCGGCAGGCGCAGCCCCTCGAACCAGTCCATGAATTCGGGCGTGAACATCTGCCGCTTGCCGTAGAAGGTGTTACCGCGCATCCAGGTGCTTTCGCCGCGGGTAAGCGAGAGCGTGCGAATATGGTCGAGCTGCTCGCGCAATTCGCCCTCATCCACCAGCTCTGCCAGGCGGAATTGCGGATTGCGGTTGATCAGCTGAAAGGTGACCTGGGTGTCGGGCTTGCTGCGAAACACCGACTGGCACATCAGCAGCTTGTAGAAATCGGTGTCGATGAGCGACCGCACGATGGGGTCGATCTTCCACTTGTGGTTCCAGACGCGGGTGGCGATGTCGACCATGAACGGGCTCCGATGGGCAATGCCGGTCAGGTTAAAGCAAAGGGAGCGGGGGCTGGCAAGGCGGCTCTTGATTCATGTCATTTGGCCGTGGCCCGCCGGGGGCGTAAAAAAGGATATTTCAGATCGGCGGTACGGCATGATCGGGGCAAGGCAGACAGGCACAATCGAAAGGGACAGATCGTGAAATTTCTGGTCACCGGCGGCGCCGGGTTCATGGGCATCAACCTGGTGCGTTTCCTGCTGGAACGCGGGCACGAGGTACGCAGCTGGGACATCGCGCCCTTTACCTATCCCGAGGTCGACCGCATCGAGGTGCTGCAGGGCGACATCCGCGACGAGAGCCTGCACGAGCACGCCTTTGACGGGATCGACGTGGTGGTGCATTGCGCTGCCGCGCTGCCGCTGTGCGACCGAGGCGAGATCATGTCGACCAATGTCGAGGGCACGCGCATGCTGTTGCACACGGCATCCGCGCGGGGGATCGGGCGGTTCGTCCATGTCTCCAGCACCGCCGTCTACGGCATCCCCGACCATCACCCGCTGGTCGAGGATGACCGCCTGGTGGGGGTCGGCCCCTATGGCGAATCCAAGGTGTTGGCCGAACGCGAATGCGAAGAGGCCCGCACCAAGGGCCTGTACCTGACGGTGCTGCGGCCGAAGTCCTTTGTCGGGCCAGAGCGGTTGGGTGCGTTCGAGCTGCTTTACGATTTCGCCGCCGACGGGCACAATTTTCCTGTGCTTGGGTCGGGGCGGAACCGGTATCAGCTGTTGGACGTGGACGATCTGAACGCCGCGGTGCTGCTGGCCGCCACCGCCGAGGCGGAGTTGGCGAACGACACCTACAACGTCGGCGCGGTGCGTTTCGGGTCGCTGCGCGAGAGCTTTCAGGCCGTGCTCGACCGGGCTGGCCACAGCAAGCAGGTGATTGGCCTGCCGGCGACGCCCGCCATCTGGACCCTGCGGGGGTTGGAGGCGGTGGGCCTCTCGCCGCTATACAAGTGGATCTACGAGACCGCCGGCAAGGACAGTTTCGTCAGCACCGACAAGATTGCCGACCGCCTGGGATGGCAACCGCGCTTTTCCAACGAAGAGGCGCTGCTGCGCAACTATGACTGGTACCTTGCCAACCGCGACCGGATCGCGGCGCAGACCGGCGTCACCCACCGCGTCCCGTGGAAGCGCGGCGCGCTGCGGCTGATGCGGCTGGTGATCTGAGCAGCAGCGCCGTCAGAGACGTTCCAGCGCCAGCGCGATGCCCTGGCCGCCGCCGATGCACATGGTCACCAGCGCCCGCTTGCCGCGCGTGCGTTCCAGTTCGTATAGCGCCTTGACGGTCAGGATCACCCCGGTCGCCCCCACCGGATGGCCCAGCGCGATGGCGCCGCCATTGGGGTTGACCTTTTCAGGGTCCAGGTCAAGGGCGCGACTGACGGCGATGGCCTGGGCGGCAAACGCCTCGTTCGATTCGATCACGTCGAAATCGTCCGCCTTCAGGCCGGTCCGTTCCAGCAACTTCTGCACCGCCGGCACCGGGCCGATGCCCATCTCGTCGGGCGCTACGCCGGCATGGGCATAGCCCACGATCCGCGCGCGCGGGGTCAGGCCCGCCGCCTCTGCCGCCTCGGCCCGCGCCAGCACCACCGCCGCCGCGCCGTCGTTGATGCCGCTGGCGCTGCCGGCGGTCACGGTGCCGTCCTTCTGAAAGGCGGGGCGCAGGCCGGCCAGCGCCTCTGCCGTGGTCGTCTTGGGGTGCTCGTCGGTATCAAAGGCGACGGTGTCGCGCCGCACCCGCACCTCGACCGGCTCGATCTGCGAACGGAAATGCCCCTCGGCGATGGCGCGGGCGGCCCGGCGCTGGCTTTCCAGCGCAAAGGCGTCCTGGTCTTCGCGGCTGATCCCGTGGCGGGCGGCGACGTTTTCCGCCGTCACCCCCATATGGCCCGACCCGAAGGGGCAGTTCAGCGTGCCCAGCATCATGTCGAGCGTGCGCACATCGCCCATCTTGGCGCCCCAGCGCTGATCGGGGACGATAAACGGCGCGCGGCTCATCACCTCGGCGCCGCCGGCAACGGCGAAATCGGCATCGTTCAGCAAAAGCGCCTGCATCGACGACACCACCGCCTGCGCGCCTGACCCGCACAGTCGGTTGACGTTCATCGCCGGGGTGGTTTCGGGGATGCCCGCCTCTATCGCGGCGACGCGCGACAGGTACATGTCGCGCGGTTCGGTGTTGATCACGGTACCGAACACCACATGCCCGATCCGGCCGGGTTCGACACCCGAACGTTCCATCGCCGCGCGGGCGACATGGGCGCCCAGCGCGGTGGGCGGCGTTCCCGCCAGCGCCCCGCCAAAGGTGCCGATGGCGGTGCGGGCGCCATCGAGAATAACGATATTGGTCATGGCGGAGTTCCTTTCGGTCAGGGTCGTCTGGAAATAACGCCGCGCGACGCGGATGCAAATCGAAACGCGGCGTCGGCATCATGCACACACCACCGCACCGGTGCAAGCAGCCATGCGGTGAAACCGACAGCGATATATCCGTTGCAAATTGCGGCGTTCTGCCGCTTCGTTTTCGCGGCGTTCACAAAACCGGAGATCTCGACGATGAGGGGGCTGGCACCCCGGTTCATGCTGTGCGGCGTGATCGCGCTGCTGATCGCGGTGGCACGGGGTCATTCCTGTCAGGCGGCAACCCCAAAGGCATCGTGTCCGTGATGGATGCGGTAGCTGTCGATCCCGATATCGCCAGACCAGCGCCACAGCGCGACGACACCCTCGGGCCCGGTCTCGCAGGCATGGGGCAGATAGGTGGAATGATGTACCGAATGCCCCGGCGTCATCTCGCGCTGCGCATCCCCCGCCGTCCAGAGCGCCCGGCCGGCGATGATCACATAGGTTTCCACCGCCGCATGGGAATGCAGGCCATAGCGCGTCTCGGGCCGCTGATAGTAGAGCCCGGCGCGCAGGGTGGGGCAGACCAGCGGGCCGTCAGGACCCAAGAGGTCGGCAACGCGGTAAAGGCTGTTGTCCTTGGGCGAGATGCGCGCGGCGACGGGGTTGCGCCCCCAAGGCAGCGCGTCATGGGCCGCCAGCGCCGCATGCGCCACCTCCAGCGGTGATGTCGCCAAGAGCGCACGGATGGCGTCGCTGTCATCCTCGGCCAGTTCCGGCGCTGCCTCCAGCCCCGCAAACGCCGCCAGGGCGTCGGCGGTCTCATCGGCACAGGTGCGGTTCTCGGCCCGAAATACGGCCGCTATTTCGGCCAGCAGACGGCGGGTGTGGTCGTGCATCGTTCTCTCCCGAACCGGGGGCAGGACAGGAATTTCCACGATGCTAGGTGATTCTATTGATCCCCGATTTTCCGACTGCGACCGCCATAGTCGTTTTCAAAGCGCCTGTTTGCGCCATTATGTCGTTTTTGAACGCATCCCATCAGACAAGAACCGCCGCCCCGAACGGGGCGGCGGCGTGTCCGTCATACGGGTTTTTGCAAGTCAGGCGACGTCGAATGCCAGCGGGCGGACCTGCTGGAACATGTCCGACGACTCCAGCTCTGCGATCACCTCGGGCGCGACCGGTGCGTCGACGTAAAGCAGCGCTATCGCCTCGCCCCCCGGACCGGCCCGGCCAAGGGTAAAGTTGGCGATGTTCACGCCATGCTTGCCCATCGTCTCACCCAACATGCCGATGATGCCGGGTTCATCGCGGTTGGTGGTATACAGCATGTGCCGCCCGATCTCGGCGTCGATGTTGATGCCCTTGATCTGGATGAACCGCGGCTTGCCGTCGCTGAACACCGTCCCCCCGATCGAGCGCTCGCGCTTGCCGGTAACGACGGTCAGCTTGATATACCCCTCAAAGGCGCCGGACTTGTCCTGCTTGGTGGTCGAGATCTTGACGCCCCGCTCCTTGGCCATCACCGGGGCCGAGACCAGGTTCACCTCGGGGTTGACCGATTTCATGATGCCGGCGACGGCGGCACAGGTCAGTGCATCGAGGTTCATCTCGCTGACGACACCGTCGTAAAGGATGTTGATGGCCTTGACCGGCTCATCCGTCATCTGGCCGATGAAGCTGCCCAGATGGTCAGCCAGCTTGATCCAGGGGCCCATCACCTTGGCCTCTTCTGCGGTCACCGAGGGCATGTTCAGCGCGTTCGTCACGGCCCCGGTCAGCAGGTAATCCGACATCTGTTCGGCCACCTGCAGGGCGACGTTTTCCTGCGCCTCGGTGGTGGCTGCGCCCAGATGCGGGGTGCAGACCACGTTGGGCAGACCGAACAGCACGTTTTCGGTGGCCGGCTCGACGCTGAAGACGTCGAAACCCGCGCCCGCCACATGGCCGGATTTCAGCAGTTCGGCCAGCGCCTCTTCGTCCACCAGGCCGCCGCGGGCGCAGTTGATGATGCGCACGCCCTTCTTGGTCTTGGCCAGGTTCTCGGCCGACAGGATGTTGCGGGTCTGGTCGGTCAGCGGAACGTGCAGGGTGATGAAATCGGCCCGCGCAAGCAGGTCGTCCAGCTCGACCTTTTCCACGCCCATCCTGTCGGCCTTTTCCTCGGACAGGAAGGGATCGTAGGCGATGACCTTCATCTTCAGCCCGCGGGCCCGGTCGCAGACGATGCCGCCGATATTGCCGGCGCCGATCACGCCCAGCGTCTTGCCGGTCAGTTCGACCCCCATGAAGCGGGATTTCTCCCATTTGCCGGCATGGGTCGAGGCGCTGGCCTCGGGCAGTTGGCGGGCCACCGCGAACATCATCGCGATGGCGTGCTCGGCGGTGGTGATCATGTTGCCGAAGGGCGTGTTCATCACGATCACGCCCTTGCGCGACGCGGCCTCCTTGTCGACGTTGTCGGTGCCGATCCCGGCGCGGCCGATGACCTTGAGCCGGTCAGCGCGTTCCAGCAGCTTGGCTGTCACCTTGGTGGCAGAGCGGATGGCGAGGCCGTCATAATCGCCGATCACCTCGGCCAGCTTTTCCTTGTCCTTGCCCAGCTCGGGGCGGAAATCGACCTCGATACCGCGGTCGCGGAAGATCTGCACTGCGGTCTCAGAAAGCTTGTCGGATACGAGTACCTTGGGAGCCATGTTCATTGGTCCTTTGAATGGATTTGTCGGAGCGTGTGCCGGGCTGAAGCCCGGCCTACACAGCAATCTCGCGGTTCCGTAGGCCGGGCTTCAGCCCGGCACGGATCACGCGGCCTCGGAAATCGCTTCGATCTCGGCCTGGAATGCCCAGTCGATCCAGGGCATCAGCGCGGCCACATCCGCCGCCTCGACCGTGGCGCCGCACCAGATGCGCAGCCCCGGCGGCGCGTCGCGGTAGGCGCCGATGTCGAATGCCACGCCCTCGGCCTCCAGCCGCTTGGCCACGGCCTTGGCAAAGGCGGCGCCATCGGTGATGCGCGGATCGGCGAAGGTCAGGCAGACGGACGTGTTCGAACGCACCGCCGGGTCGGCGGCCAGAAACGCGATCCAGTCGTGTTCGGCCACGAAACCCTGCACCACGGCGAGGTTGGCATAGGCGCGTTCGCGCATTCCTTCCAGCCCGCCGACCGAGCGCGCCCAGTCGAGCGCCTGCAGGTAATCCTCGACCGCCAGCATCGACGGGGTGTTGATCGTCGCCCCCTCGAAGATGCCCTCGATCAGCTTGCCGCCCTTGGTCAGGCGGAAAATCTTGGGCAGCGGCCAGGGCGGGGTATAGCTTTCCAGCCGCCCCACCGCGCGGGGCGACAGCACCAGCATCCCGTGCGCGGCCTCACCGCCCAGAACCTTTTGCCAGGAAAAGGTGGTCACATCGAGCTTGTCCCAGGGCAGGCGCTGGGCAAAGGCGGCAGAGGTGGCATCGCAGATCGTCAGCCCCTGGCGGTCGGGCTTGATCCAGTCGCCGTTGGGCACGCGCACGCCGCTTGTGGTGCCGTTCCAGGTAAAGACGACATCGTTGTCGGTATCGACCGAGGCGAGATCGACGATCTCGCCATAGGGGGCCTCTTTCACCTCGGCGTCCAGCTTGAGCTGCTTGACCACGTCGGTCACCCAGCCGGCGCCAAAGCTTTCCCAGGCCAGCATCTCGACCTTGCGGGCGCCGAGCAGGTTCCACATTGCCATCTCGACCGCCCCGGTGTCAGAGGCGGGCACGATGCCGATGCGATAATCGTCGGGAATGCCCAGGATTTCGCGCGTGCCCTCAATGGCGGCCTTGAGACGCGCCTTGCCGATGGCGGCGCGGTGGCTGCGGCCCAAGGCAGAGGTGTCGAACTTGTCGAGCGAAAATGTGGGGGGTTTGGCGCAGGGGCCAGAGGAAAAACGCGGATTAGCCGGCCGCGTTGCCGGTTGGTCGATAGACATCGGTGTTATCCTTACAGATATTCGCCCCTCGTTGGGGAGGGGTGTCCCACTGACGGGGATATGCCGGGCGCGGGCATTCGGCAACAGGTCTTTTGCCGCAGGTGCAAAAAACGCACGCGAAATCGGCACCAAAGCGGAACGCAGGTTTCCTATAGGCAAAATTCCAACGCCCAAAGCGTCGCACCATGCGGGAAATGCGAATCGCCACCGCATGCCCGTCAGCCTGTTCACCACCCGCGCGATCTGTGCTTATAGGGGGCGCCAAAAGGAGATGCCGACCCCATGTACACCGCCACGCTGATCGCCCGCCCCGGCGCGCTGGAGCCTGCCCTTGTCGAAAACCTGCGCAACGCCTGGGGCGGCGGTGCGGCGGACTGGCTTTCGCCCGACGAGGCGGCCGAGTTCGAAATGCCGGCGATGCCCGAGAACCTGTGGCAGGTTTGGGACGACCTTCAGGCACTGAAGACCGACCTTGCGGTGCAGCCCAGCGCGGGCAGGCGCAAGGCCCTGCTGCTGGCGGACATGGACAGCACCATGATCGGGCAGGAATGCATCGACGAGCTGGCCGAAGAGGCCGGTGTCGGCGCCCATGTGCGCGACATCACCGCCCGGGCCATGAACGGCGAGCTGGATTTCGAGGGTGCGCTGCTGGAACGGGTGGCCCTGCTCAAGGACCTGCCCGAATCGGTGATCGCCAAGGTGCTGGATACGCGCATCACGCTCGCCCCCGGCGGGCGCGAACTGGTGGCGACGATGAAGGCGAACGGCGCCTACACGGTGCTGGTCTCGGGCGGGTTCACCGCATTCACCGCCCGCGTGGCGGCCGATCTGGGCTTTGACGAGAACCGCGCCAACACGCTGCTGGCCGAAAACGGCCGGCTGACCGGCGATGTCGCCCGCCCGATCCTGGGACGCGACGCCAAGGTCGCCACGCTGATCGAGGTCGCCGCCCGCCGCGGCATCGCCCCCGCTGACGCGATCGCCGTGGGCGACGGCGCCAACGATCTGGGCATGCTGGGCCGCGCCGGTACCGGCGTCGCCCTGCACGCCAAGCCCGCCGTGGCCGCCGAATGCGACATCCGCATCAACCACGGCGATCTGACCGCCCTTCTGTTCCTGCAAGGCTACCGGCGCGACGACTTCGTGGCGTGACCCCACGCCGCGCCACGGCGTGCTTGTCTTCCCTGTCCGTGCCTCCTAGTGTCCGCCCTACCTCGGGGTGTCCCGGATCCATGATCCGGGACTGAGATGCGCAAGCGAACCCGTTGAACCTGAACCGGTTAGAACCGGCGGAGGGAAGGCCCGGATAGTCATCCAACCTTTGCCCTCGCGCCGCAACGGAGGATGTATGAAACATCTTGCATTTGCAGCGGGAATTTTCGGTGCCACGGCCGCCTTTGGCCAGGCACCGGAGTTGACCGTTTACACCTACGACAGCTTTGTCGCCGAATGGGGCCCCGGCCCGCAGGTAGAGGCCGCCTTTGAAGAGGAATGCGGCTGCGACCTGAAACTGGTGGGGGTCGAGGACGGCGCCGCCCTGCTGGCCCGCGTGCGGCTGGAGGGCGAACACACCAATGCCGACGTGGTGCTGGGGCTCGACAACAACCTCACCGCCGCGGCGGGCGAAACCGGGCTTTTTGTCCCGCATGGCGTGACCGCCGATCTGGATCTGCCGGTGGCGTGGGACGATCCGGTTTTCCTGCCCTATGACTGGGGCTGGTTCGCCTTTGTCCATGACAAGACGTTCGACGCGCCCACCAGCCTGAAGGCACTCGCAGACAGCGACGCCACGATCCTGATCCAGGATCCACGGTCGTCCACCCCCGGTCTGGGCCTGCTGATGTGGGTCAGGGCCGCCTATGGCGATGACGCCCCCGCGATCTGGGAAGGGCTGGCCGACAACATCGTCACGGTCACCAAGGGCTGGTCAGAGGCCTATGGCCTGTTCCTTGAAGGCGAGGCCGACATGGTGCTGTCCTACACCACCTCGCCGGCCTATCACCTGATCGCCGAAGCGGATGACAGCAAGACCACGGCGGTATTCGACGAAGGGCATTACCTGCAGATCGAGGTGGCCGCCAAGCTGGCCACCACCGACCAGCCCGAACTGGCGGATGCGTTCCTGCGCTTCATGATCTCGGACCGCTTTCAGGCGATCATTCCGACCACCAACTGGATGTACCCGGCGGTGATGCCCGAGGGCGGGTTGCCCGACGGTTTCGACACGCTGGCAAAACTCGGCAAATCCCTGTTGCTGACGTCCGAAGAGGCGGCGGCATTGCGGGATCAGGCATTGGCAGAGTGGCGCGCCGCGCTCAGCCACTGACGGCCGCGCCGGGGATCGGCGCGGCAGGGTTTCTTGCCGCGCTGATCCTGGGCACGCTGGCCACCGTCGCCTGGCGGGCCGAGGCCGGCGTCGGGCTGACCGTGGCCGACTGGGCGGCGCTGCGATTCACCGTTGTGCAGGCGGGGCTGTCGGCCCTGCTCAGCGTCGGGTTGGCGGTGTTCGTCGCCCGCGCGCTGGCGCGCCTGCGTTTTGCCGGGCGGCGGGCGTTGATCGCGCTATTGGGCGTGCCCTTTATCCTGCCGGTGATCGTGGCGGTGCTGGGGCTGTTGCAGGTCTTTGGCCGGGGCGGCTGGATCAGCGACCTGTTGGGCCTTTGGGGCCTGCCGCCGGTGCGCATCTACGGTCTGCACGGGGTGGTTCTGGCGCATGTCTTTCTGAACCTGCCGTTGGCCACGCGGCTGATCCTGCAGGGCTGGCAGGAGGTGCCCGCCGAACGGTTCCGCCTGGCGGCGCAGCTGCGTTTCGGCCCCTGGGCAATGTTCCGCCTTATCGAGGCGCCGATGCTGCGGCAGGTGGTGCCGGGGGCGCTGGCGGTGGTTTTTGCCATCTGCCTGTCCAGCTTTGCCGTGGCGCTGACGCTGGGCGGGGGGCCGCGCGCCACCACCATCGAGCTGGCGATCTATCAATCCTTCCGCTTCGAGTTCAACCTTGGCCGCGCGGCGTTGTTATCGGGGATGCAGATCGCGCTGACGGCGACGGCCGCGATGGTGGCGCTGAGGCTGGCGCGCGGCACCGGCTTTGACGGCGGGATGGACCGCCCGTTGCAGCGCTGGGACGGGCGCAGCGCAACGGCAAGGGCCATCGACGCGGCCTGGATCGGGCTGGCGGCCGCCTTTCTGATCCTGCCGCTGGCGGCAATCGCCACCTCGGGGTTGGCGCATCTGCCGGGGCTGCCGCAACTGGTTTGGCGGGCGGCGGCGGTGTCGCTGGCGGTGGCCGGGGTCAGCATGGTGCTGTCGCTGATGATCGCGCTGCCGATGGCCGGGGCCGTGGCACTTGGCCGGCACGGGCTGATCGAGGTGGCGGGGATGCTGGGCCTTGCCGCCTCGCCGCTGGTGATTGGCACCGGGCTGTTCATCCTGCTGCGCCCCTTTGCCGACCCCGCCGCGATGGCGCTGCCGGTCACGGCGCTGGTCAACGCGGTGATGGCGCTGCCCTTTGCCCTGCGCATCCTCGTGCCCCGCGCGCGCGAGGTGGTAGAACGCCACGGCCGGCTGGCGCTGTCGCTGGGCATGGGGCGCTGGGCGTTCTTGCGGCTGGTGTTCCTGCCGGCCATGCGGGCGCAGATCAGTTTTGCCGCCGGGCTGGCGATGGCGCTGTCGATGGGCGACCTGGGCGTGATCGCGCTGTTCGCCGGGGCCGAGACGGCAACCCTGCCGTTGGAAATCTACCGGCTGATGGGGGCCTACCGGATGGACGCGGCGGCAGGCGGGGCGCTGTTGCTGCTGGTGCTTTCGGTGGGCTGTTTCTGGGTATTGGACAGGGGCGGGCGCTGGCATGCTGAAGCTTGAGAACTGTGTCATCGACAATGGCGGCTTTCGCCTTGCCGCCGATTTTACGGTCGAGCGTGGCCGCATCATTGCCGTGCTTGGCCCCTCGGGCGAGGGCAAGACCACGCTGCTGGAGGCCATCGCCGGCTTTCAGCCGGTGATCCGGGGCACGATCAGCTGGCGGGGGCCAGAGATCACCGCGCTCGACCCCGGCGCGCGGCCGGTGGCGATGCTGTTCCAGGATGGCAACCTGTTTCCCCACCTCACGGCGGCGCGCAACGTGGCGCTGGGGTTGCGCCCCAACCTGCGGCTGACGCCCGCAGAATGGCAGACGGTCGAGGCCGCGCTGACGCGAGTCGGGCTGGCCGGGATGGGGGGGCGCAAACCCGCCGCGCTGTCGGGCGGGCAACGGGCGCGGGTGGCGCTGGCGCGGCTGATGGTGCAGCGGCGCGACATCCTGGCCCTGGACGAACCTTTTGCCGCGCTCGGCCCTGCGCTCAAGGCCGAGATGCTGGCGCTGGTAGCCGAGCTGGCGCGCGAAAGCGGCGCCACGGTGCTGATGGTCAGCCACGCACCCGAAGACGCCCGCAGCGTCGCCGACGAGGTGATCTTCGTCAGCGACGGCCGCGCCCAACCGCCGGTAAAAACCGCCGATCTGTTCGCCAACCCGCCGGCGGCGCTGCGCGCCTATCTCGGCCAGGGCTGAGACAGGCGCCACGCAAGAAAAAGCCGCGAACCGCTTGGGGGGCGGTTCGCAGCGGCTTCCGGGCCATGGGGACGGTCTGCGTTCGGGCTTGGGGAACCCCGCTGACCTGACCGCCTGCGGCCCGGAAGGGGGTTCAGCCTTCCGAGGCGGGCGGCAGCACACCGATTTCGCGCGCGGCGGCGACTTCATCGGCGCTCAGCATGCCGTCGCCATCGGTGTCGGCCTCGGTAAAGACCACCTCGCCGGCGTCCGGCATGGCGGCGCTGAATTCTTCCATCGACACGGCGCCGTCGCCATCGGCGTCCAGCGCCGTCGCGGCCAGAACGGCGGCGGGCATGGCAAAGGTCAGCGCAAGGCTTGCTGCGGTCAGTTTCTTGAACATGAAATTCACTCCTCTTGTCGTTTGTTGCGAAAGCGATGTGCTCTCGTCACACAAGATGAGGGCGGGCCGGCGCGATGTCTTTTGATCCGTCCGAAAAGCGTGAAAAAGCGCGGGAAAGAGCCCAAACCGGCCTTTGGCATAAGCGGGGCTCCGCCGCGTCAAACCGGTGCGCGTTCAGGTGGCGGGAACCCGCACAGGCGCAACCCCGGTTTGCGCGGAAACACGTCAGGTCAGGGCCGCGCCCGGCCGTGGCGGATTGCCGCCGAACCGGTCAGGCAAGCCCGCCGGCTGGGGCGATTCGGCCCGCCTCAATCCCGCGGCGCGACAGGACGGGCGCGTTGTAAAAGCGTCGCGTCGCCGGGTGATCGGTATCCAGCGCCCCCAGCCGCACCAGCAGCGCTGCAATGGTGCATTCCGCCGCGCGCGTGGCACCGTCGGCAACCTTGAGCGCGATACCAAGGCCGCGCTCGGGCAGGATGGCGACAAAGAATCCCTCTGCCCCGGTCTTTAGCGCTACGGGCTCAGAGCAGGCGCGCATCAACTCGGTGCAGGCGCGCCCCTCACCCGCGACCAGCGCGGGATGGGCCATCATCGCCTCTCGCAGCTGCATCATCGCCGTCTGGCGTGCATCCGCGCCCTCGCGCGCGTCGGCATAGGCGGCCATCGCGCGCGCCATGCCGTGAACCGTGGTGATGAAATTGGGCGCCGAACAGCCGTCGATGCCATAGCCAGGGCTTTCCTCGCCCGTCACCTCTTGGAACGCTGCCAGCACGGCCTTTTGCACCGGGTGGTCGGGGTCGATGTATTCAGGCCCCGCCGCCAGATGCCTCGCCAGCGTCAGAAAGCCCGCATGTTTGCCTGAACAGTTGTTGTGCAGCTGGCAGGGCTCTTCGTAGGCGCGGATCAGGGCGTTGCGTGCCTCTTCGTCATCAGGCACCTGTGTGCCACAGCGCAAATCGCCCTCGCCCAACCCCAGCCCGGCCAGCCAGTCGCGCACGCGGCTGGTGTGGATCTCGGCGCCGTTATGGGATGCGCAGGACAGCGCCAGTTGCTCGGTCGTCAGCCCGCAGGCATCCGCGGCACCGCTTTCCACCAGCGGCAGCGCCTGGATCATCTTGGCCGAACTGCGCGGATAGACCTGTTCGCGCGGATTGCCCCAGGCAGACACGATATCGCCCCCTGCATCGCAGATGACGGCATGGCCGTGGTGCCGGCTTTCGGCCAGGGGGCCGCGCCATATCTCGGTCAACAGGGCAGGGACGGTCATGGTCGGGCCTATTCCGGGTTCTGAAATCAACGGCTTGGGCGCGAAAACCCGCCGATTGATCCTTTCATGTCTCGCCTCTTTCAGGCTATTGTTGCAATGTCGAGGGAAACCCTCTGGCGTGCAAGAGCGTTGTCAGAACGCTGCCGCCGGCAGGTGATTATTGAGGCAGAATACGGCTTGGAGGCTCTAGATATGGGATCACCGATTGCACGTTCGGCCACGCGGCGCATGATTCTGGGCGCCATTCTGGCGATCACCGCAACCGGAACGATTGCCCGGGCGCAGGACGAAAGCACCAATCAGGTTGCCACGCAAACCGCCTGGAGCGTTTTCGAGGATAGCGACCCGCGCGAATGCTGGGCGGTCTCATCGCCCACCGAAACCGTCAACACCCGTGACGGGCGGGTCGTCGCCGTGCGGCGCGGTGACATCCTGCTGATGGCGTTCTATCGCCCCGATGCCGAGGTTGCGGGACAGATCACCTTTACCGGCGGCTATCCCTTTGCGGACGGGTCGACAGTCGAGGCGGAAGTCGGCGACGAAACGTTCGAGCTGTTTACCGAGGGCGAATGGGCCTGGCCCGCCAGCACCGCCGATGACTCCAAGATCATCGCGGCGATGAAGCGCGGCACCGAAGCGGTGCTGACGGCGCGATCGTCGCGCGGGACCCAGACCAAGGACACGTTTTCGCTGCTGGGCTTTACCGCCGCCGTGGAAGAGGCCGAAAAACGCTGCAAGTGACGGCGCGTCGCCCCGTTCAACTGCGGACATCATGACCTTTTCCGCCCCGGGCCCGAACCGGGGCCTCACACCGCTGATCCGCAAGGTTCTGGCTAGGGAGCCGGTGCGGCCTAGCCTCGTGGCGCCGCGGCCCGCCTCAGCCGGTCGTTGATCGCGCGGCCAAGGCCGGTTTCCGGGATAGGCGACACGGCAATCTGTCGGCCAGTCGCGTCGAGGCTGTGAAGGTGGGAAAACAGGTTGGCCGCGGCCTCTGTCAGATCGCCCGAGGGCGACAGGTTCAGATCGCAGTCTACCCGCCCGAAACCCAGCATCACCTCGCCCGGGCGCGGCGCGCTAGCATTCAGCCGCACCGCAGCACCGGGGGCATAATGCGATTGCATCTGCCCCGGCGCGGTCAGCGTCCCGTCCGACCGATGGCGCGCCAGCGGCTGGCCCAGCGCGGCATCTATCGCCTCTGCCGGCAGGCCGCCGGGGCGCAGCAGCGTGGGCCTGTCAGTCAGATCGATGATGGTCGATTCGACGCCGACCCCGCAGGCGCCGCCATCCACGATGGCCTCGATCCGCCCCCACAACCCTGCGCGCACATGCGCTGCCGTGGTCGGACTGATCCGGCCCGAGCGGTTGGCCGAAGGCGCCGCCACCGGCCCGCCAAAGGCCCCCAGCACCGCCTGCGCCACCGGGTGCGCCGGCGCCCGCACCGCCAGCGACGAAAGCCCGGCAGTGACCAGCGACGACACGCCCGCCCCCTCGGCCAGCGGCAGCACCAGTGTCAGCGGCCCGGGCCAGAACGCCCCGGCAAGGGCGTCGGCCGTGTCCGTCCAGCGCACAAGGCGCGCGGCCATTTCCGCCCCTTCGACATGGGCGATCAGCGGGTTGAAACGGGGTCTGTCCTTGGCCTCGAAGATACGCGCGACGGCATGGTCGCTGCACGCATCGGCGCCCAGCCCATAGACGGTCTCGGTCGGGAACGCCACCAGCCCGCCGGCGCGCAGGATTTCCGCGGCGCGGTCGCATCCGGCCTGATCGGCGGCAAGCATGACTGTGTCGGCGCTCATGATCTCTGACGCTGCGTTTCCGTTGATTAACACACACCAGGGCTAGAACCGGCGGCTTCTGCGATGCATAAAGACGCCTGCGGGCAATGCCAAGCCGGACAAAGGCACCGCGCCCGCGGCACGGACCAGGAGAGTACCAAATGCCCTATCGCGCCCCGGCTGACGAGTTCCGCTTTCTTCTGCGCCATGTCGTGGATTTCGATCAGGTCGCGGCAACCGACCGCTTTGCCGACGCCACTGAGGACACCGTGCAGGCGATCCTGACCGAGGCCGGCCGCATGTGCGAGGATGTGCTGGCGCCGCTGCAACGGCAAGGCGACCTGCACCCCGCGCGGCTGGAAAACGGCGTGGTGCGCACCAGCCCCGGCTTTGCCGAAGGGTACCGCGCCATCGCCGAGGGCGGCTGGGTGGCGATTGCCGCGCCGTCCGAATACGGCGGAATGGGCCTGCCAATGGTGCTGACCACCGCCGTCAACGAGATGATGAGCAGCGCCTGCCTGAGCCTGCAACTCTCGCCGCTGATGACCCAGGGCCAGATTGATGCGCTGGAAAACCACGCCAGCGAGGAGATCCTGAATAGATATCTGCCCAAGATGATCTCGGGCGAATGGGCCGGCACCATGAACCTGACCGAACCGCAGGCGGGCAGCGACGTGGGTGCGCTGCGCACCCGGGCCGAACCCAATTGCGACGGCAGCTATTCCATCAGCGGGCAAAAGATATTCATCAGCTGGGCCGACAATGATTTCACCGAAAACGTCTGTCATTTGGTGCTGGCGCGTCTGCCCGGCGCGGTGGCGGGCACCAAGGGGATCAGCCTGTTTCTGGTGCCCCGGCACCTGCCCGACGAGAGCGGCGCGCCGGGGAAGGCCAACAGTCTTCGCGTGGTCAGCCTTGAACACAAGATGGGCCTGCATGGCAGCCCCACCGCGGTGATGGAATACGACAACGCCACCGGCTGGCTGGTGGGCGAGGAACATGACGGCATGCGGGCGATGTTCACGATGATGAACAACGCCCGGCTGGGCGTCGGCGTGCAGGGCATCGGTGTGGCCGAGGCCGCCTGTCAGCACGCCCTGACCTATGCGATGGACCGCCGCCAGGGCAGCAGCCCGCTGTCCGGAGATGCCGCCACCGGCGCCATCATCGACCATGCCGACGTGCGGCGGATGCTGGCGACGATGAAGGCCGAGACCAGCGCCGCGCGCGCCATCGCGCTGGCCAACGCGGTTGCGATCGACATGGCCCGTGCCACTGGCGACGCGGGCTGGGCCGCGCGCGCCGCCTTCCTCACCCCGATTACCAAGGCGTTCGGCACCCGTACCGGCGTCGCTGTTGCCGACCTGGGTGTGCAGGTGCATGGCGGCATGGGGTATATCGAGGAAACCGGCGCCGCGCAGTACCTGCGCGACGTACGGGTGACGGCGATCTACGAAGGCACCAACGGCATCCAGGCGATGGACCTGGCCGGACGCAAGTTGATGGATGGCGGCGAGGCAGCCTTTGCCCTGATCGACGAGATTCAGAACCGGGCCGAGGCTGCCCGTGACCGCCTGCCCGACCTGGCCAGCCCGGTCTGGCAGGCCGCCGAATTGCTGCGCGAGGCAACCGAATGGGCGCTGGCGCAGACCGACATGAACGAACGTTTCGCCGGCGCGATGCCCTTTCTGCTGGGCTGGGCGCGGGTGCTGGGCGGACATTTCCACCTGGCCGCGGCGCTGGCCGAAGACAAGACCGGCAGCGCGGGGCATCGCAAGCGGCTGGCGCGGTTCTATATCACCCGGCTTCTGCCGGAACACGGCACGCTGCTGACCCAGGCGACCGCCGGAACGGACGATCTTTACACGCTCACACCAGAGGATCTGACAGCATGATGGACGGCAGCACAGGCATACTGCATTACCCGCACGCCGAGCCGCAAGACTGGGGTGAAGCGGTCGAGATAGCCGAGGGCGTGCTGTGGATTCGCCTGCCACTGCCGATGGCACTGAATCACGTCAACATCTACGCGCTCGACGATGGCGACAGCTGGACGGTGGTGGATGCCGGCTTCCACTCGAAACACTCGGTCGAGTTGTGGGAAAAGGTGCTTGCCGGGCCTCTGGCCGGGCGGCCGGTGGGGCGGGTGATCCTGACCCACCACCACCCCGACCACGTCGGCATGGTCGGCTGGCTGATGGAACGCTTCGGTGCCGAGCTGGTAACAACCCGCACCGCATGGCTGTTCGCGCGGATGCTGATCCTTGATGTCGAGGACAAGGCGAGCGAACAATCGCTGGAGTTCCTGCGCGGCGCTGGCTCCCCGCCCGAGATATACGAGGCCCGCAAGGCGCAGCGCCCCTACAATTTCGCCGATACCAGCTATCCGCTTCCGGTGGGCTATACTCGCGTCAAGCAGGACGACGTGCTGCACGCTGGCGGGCGCGACTGGGATGTGCATATCGGTAACGGCCACGCCCCCGAACACCTGACGATGTGGAGCAGGTCCGACAACCTGGTGATCGCGGGCGACCAGATCATTTCCTCGATCAGCCCCAATATCGGCGTCTATCCGACCGAACCCGATGCCGACCCGGTGGCCGAGTGGCTGGAATCCTGCGGCCGGCTGGCGGGGCTGGCGCATGAACAGCATTTGGTGCTGAGCGGGCACAAACTGCCGTTTTCCGGGCTGCCGGTGCGGATGCGACAACTGATTGAGAACCACCACGGCGCGCTGGGCCGGCTGCGAGAGCATCTTCGCACCCCGCACACCGCGGCCGAGTGCTTTGCGCCGCTTTTCAAGCGATCCATCGACGAAGGCATCTTCGGCCTGGCGCTGGCCGAGTCGGTGGCGCATCTCAACCACCTGCACCAGGCAGGCGAGGTGACGCGCTGGCGGCGCGAGGATGGCGCCTGGCTCTGGCACGCCGGGGAATAAGGCGACGCAGGCACGAAAATGCCCTGACTACAGTCGCATCCGGGTGGTGACAGCGCCCCGCGAATGGGATATCCAGCCGCCAGAGCGGCAACCGCATGACAGGGAAACCGGACCGATGAGCAAGCACAAGCACGGCGAAATGGACATCACGGCGCATGAGAAGACCTTTGAGGGCTTCATCAAGGTCAGCGCCTGGACCGCAGGCGTCAGCGCCTTCGCCCTGATCGTTATCGCCATCATCAACGGCTGAGCCGATACCGCGGCGCCGCAGGCCGCGTGTCTTGGCCCGATCTGCCGTGACTTGACCGAGCCGGGGCGCTATAGTGGCACCGTCGGCGCCGGCAAGAGCGCGCAGAGGCAAAAGGCATGGCGAATCCCCAAAACCTGACCCTGCGCTGGACACGGCTGCAAAACCGGCTGGCGGCGCGACGGGCGGTGCTGGGTCGGCCTGCTACCGCCTTCAGATCGCAGCCGGAACCGCGCAGCATCGGCAGCTTTGCCCGTGGTCGGCAACTGATTGCCGGCAATTTCCTGTTCGCCGGTCAGCTGGTACAGGCCCCCGACACCAACATGTGGGATATCGCCCCGCCTGACCGCGGCTTTGCCGAGGCGCTGCACGGGTTTGGCTGGCTGGATGACCTGGCGGCGGTGGGTGATGGCCCGGCACGGGCCTGCGCGCAGGCCTGGCTGTGGGGCTGGATCGAACGTTTCGGGCGCGGGCGCGGCCCCGGCTGGACGCCCGACCTGACCGGCCGGCGGCTGATGCGCTGGATCAGCCACGCCTTTTTCCTGCTCAGCGGGCAGGAAAGCGAGGCCTCGCAGGCGTTCTACCGCTCGCTCGCGGCGCAGACCAATTTTCTTGGCCGCCGGTGGAAGGCATCGGCACCGGGCCTGCCGCGATTCGAGGCGCTGACCGGGCTGATCTATGCCTCTATCTCGCTCGAGGGGATGGAGCGCCACCTTGCCCCGGCGGTGACGGCGCTCGACCGCGAATGCCGCAGCCAGATCGACGATCAGGGCGGCTTGCCCACCCGCAACCCCGAGGAACTGCTTGATGTCTTCAGCTTGCTGACCTGGGCAGCGGTGGCGCTGGGCGAGGCCGGGCGTGGCGCCAGCGAAACCCATTGGGCGGCAATCGAACGGATCGCGCCAACGCTGCGCACCCTGCGCCACGCCGATGGCGGGCTGGCGCGGTTTCACGGCGGCGGCCGCGGGCTGGAGGGGCGACTTGACCACGCGCTGGCCGACAGCGGGGTCAAGGGGCGCGCGCCGGGCGGGCTGGCGATGGGGTTTGCCCGGCACAGCGCCGGGCGCACCAGCATCATCATCGACGCCGCGCCACCGCCGCAGGGCCGCGCCTCGGCCGATGCGCATGCCTCGACTCTGGCGTTCGAACTGACCTCGGGCCGCAGGCCGCTGATCGTCAATTGCGGCTCGGGCGCGAATTTCGGGCCCGACTGGCGGCGCGCCGGGCGGGCCACGCCATCGCATTCCACCCTGGTGCTGGCGGAGAAATCCAGCGCACGGCTGGGTCCGGTGCGCGACGGGCGCGAATACCTGGTCACCGCCCCGCGCAAGGTACCTGTCGAGCTTAGCCAGGCGCAGGACGGGTCGCGATTCGAGGGCGGGCATGACGGCTATGTCGCCGAATTTGGGCTGACCCATGTGCGCCGGCTGGAACTGACATTCGACGGTCGCGGGCTGGTGGGCGAGGACATGCTGCTGACGCTCGATGACGATGACCGCCCGCGTTTCGACGCCGCGCTGGATGCCACCGGCCTCGATGGTATCCCGTTCGAGATCCGCTTTCACCTGCACCCGGATGTGGATGTGTCGCTGGACATGGGCGGGCATGCCGCCTCGATGGCACTGATGAGCGGTGAAATCTGGATCCTGCGCTGCGACGGCAGTACCACCATGGCGCTGGAACCCAGCGTTTATCTGGAAAAGACCCGGCTGAAACCGCGTGCGACCAAACAAATCGTTCTATCCGGCCGCGCGATGGAGTATGCGACCCGCACACGTTGGTCACTGGCCAAACCGCAGGAGTCGCCTGTCGGCATCCGCGACCTGGCCCGCGACGGGCTGGACCCGGTGACCGAACCCTGACTGGAACGAGCAAGGAATTTCCACAGATGACCGACAATGCGCCGCTGCGCCGCGCCCTGATTTCCGTTTCCGACAAGACCGGCCTGATCCCCCTGGGGCAGGCGCTGGCCGAACGTGGGGTCGAACTGGTTTCGACCGGCGGCACGGCCGCAGCGCTGCGCGAGGCCGGACTGAAGGTGCGCGACGTCGCCGAGCTGACCGGCTTTCCCGAGATGATGGATGGCCGCGTCAAGACCCTGCACCCGGTGGTGCATGGCGGGCTGCTGGCGCTGCGCGACAACCCCGCCCACACCGGCGCGATGGACGAACACGGGATCGGCCCCATCGACCTGCTGGTGGTCAACCTCTACCCGTTCGAGGAAACCGTGGCCCGCGGCGCCGATTATGACACCTGTGTCGAGAACATCGACATCGGCGGCCCGGCGATGATTCGCGCTGCCGCCAAGAACCACGCCTTTGTCACCGTGGTTGTGGATGTCGAGGACTACGACAAGCTGCTGGGCGACATGGACCAGCACCAGGGCGCCACATGCCCGAAATTCCGCCGCAAGCTGGCGCAAAAGGCCTATGCTCGCACCGCCGCCTATGATGCCGCGGTCAGCACCTGGATGGCCGACGCCATCGGCGTGGCGGAACCGCGCCGCCGCGCCTTTGCCGGCACCCTGGCACAAAGCCTGCGCTATGGCGAAAACCCCCACCAGAACGCTGCCTTCTACACCGATGGCAGTGCCCGGCCGGGCGTTTCGACGGCCGTTCAGCACCAGGGCAAGGAGCTGAGCTACAACAACATCAACGACACCGACGCAGCCTTTGAACTGGTCAGTGAATTCGACCCGGCCAATGGCCCGGCCTGCGCCATTATCAAGCACGCCAACCCCAGCGGCGTGGCAAGGGGCGACAGCCTGAAAGACGCCTATCGCCGGGCGTTCGACTGTGACCGCACCAGCGCCTTTGGCGGGATTGTCGCGCTCAACAGCCCGCTCGACGCTGAAACGGCCGAGGAAATAACCAACATCTTTACCGAGGTGGTGATCGCGCCCGAGGCTGACGAGGGCGCGCGCGAGGTATTTGCCCGCAAGAAGAACCTGCGCCTGCTGACCACCGGCGGGCTGGCCGACCCGGCGTCGCCCGGGCGGGTGTTCCGGCAGGTTGCGGGCGGTTTCCTGGTGCAGGACCGCGACAATGGCCGGATCGCGGCCGATGCGCTGAAGGTCGTCACCAAACGCGCCCCGGATCAGCGGGAACTTGCCGACATGCTGTTTGCCTGGTCAGTCGCCAAGCATGTGAAATCGAATGCCATCGTCTATGTCCGTGACGGCGCCACCGTCGGCATTGGCGCCGGCCAGATGAGCCGTGTCGACAGCTGCCGCATCGCCGCCCGCAAATCGCAGGACATGGCGGGCGAGCTGGGCCTGGATGCGCCGCTCACACAGGGCAGCGTGGTGGCCTCTGACGCGTTCTTTCCCTTTGCCGACGGGCTGTTGACCGCGGCAGAGGCTGGCGCGACAGCGGTGATCCAGCCCGGCGGCTCAATGCGCGACGAAGAGGTGATCAAGGCGGCTGACGAGGCCGGGCTGGCGATGGTCTTTACCTCGATGCGCCATTTCCGGCACTAGCCCCGGCAGAAAGGGAAAACCCGCCATGCGCCGTGTGTTATGGGCCGGATTGGCCATTCTGCTGCTCGATCAGGTGACGAAATACTGGGTCGTCCACATGCTCGATCTCGACCGCCTTGGCCGGATCGAGCTGTGGCCGCCCTATCTGAACCTGCGCATGGCGTGGAACTACGGCATCAATTTCGGCCTGTTCGCGGGCGATGCACCGGCCACGCGCTGGGTGCTGATCGCGCTGGCGCTGGTGATATCGGCGGCGGTGCTGTGGTGGCTGAGGCGCGAACAGGGCGGCCCATGGCAGGAAATCGCCGCCGGCGTGCTGGTCGGCGGGGCGCTGGGAAATGTCATCGACCGGGTGCTTTATGGTGCGGTGGCGGATTTTCTCAACATGTCGTGCTGCGGCATCGACAACCCTTATGCCTTCAACGTCGCCGATATCGCGGTTTTCGCCGGGGCCATCGGCATGGTAGTATTCGGGTCGGGGAAAAAGGCCGCGTGACCTTTGGCACATGATGCGCTAAGGCTGCGCGAATGACGACGGGAGACTGGCGGATGACGTTGCCGCGCAAGATCATCATGATTGGGCTGGTGCTGGTTCTGGCCGCGTGTTCACGCGACCGCGACATCACGCTGACACGGTTCCAGACCGAGGGTGACGGACCGGACGAGTTCGCAATCGTTCCCGGCAAGCCGCTGCAGGAACCCGAAAGCTATGCCGAACTGCCCCCGCCCCAACCCGGCGCGGGCAACCGCACCGACCAGACCCCTATCGAGGATGGCATCGCCGCGCTGGGCGGTAACCCCAGCGTGATTACCAGCACCGCCATCTCGCCCAGCGACGCCGGGCTTGTGCGTCACGCCGGGCGCCACGGCACCGATCCGGCGATTCGTCAGACCTTGCGGGCCGAGGACGACGAGATCCGACGCAGGTACGGCCGCAGGAACCTGCTGCGCATCGGGCCGAGGGATGACTACACCGACGCCTACAAGCGCCAGTGGCTGAACGAGCAGGCCGAACGCGAACGCCTGCGCCGCGCCGGCATCGTGACGCCGTCCGCACCGCCGCCGGCCTCACGCTGACGCGCGCAGCCGCCGCCTTGAACTGGGGCGCACGCGACGTATCTTGTCCCCCGATGATGACCCGACACCCCGCCAGAGGGGCGGCAAGGAGGCAGTTCATGCGCAATTATCTCGCGGCGCTCTGCGCGATACTGTTCGCGGCAGTGGCGCCGCCGGCCCTGGCAGAGGATGCCGTCACCACCTTCGATCTCGACAATGGCATGCAGGTGGTGGTGATCGAGGATCACCGCGCGCCGGTGGTGGTGCACATGGTCTGGTACAAGACCGGTTCGGCCGATGAAACGCCCGGCGTCTCGGGTGTGGCGCATTTCCTGGAACACCTTATGTTCAAGGGCACCGACACGCTGGAGCCGGGTGAATTCTCGGCCACGGTGGCGCTCAATGGCGGGCGTGACAACGCCTTTACCAGCTATGATTACACCGCCTATTACCAGCGCATCGCCGCCGACCGGCTGGAACTGATGATGCGGATGGAAAGCGACCGCATGGTCAACCTGCAACTGGACGAGGCCGCTGTCGCCACCGAACGCGACGTCATCATCGAGGAACGCAACCAGCGGGTCGAAACCAGCCCCGGCAGCCTGTTTCGCGAACAGATGAACGCGGCGCAGTATCTCAACCACCGCTACGGCCAGCCAATCATCGGCTGGATGCACGAGATGCGGGCGCTGGGGCTGGATGACGCGCTAAGCTTTTACCGCACCTATTACGCCCCCAACAACGCCGTGCTTGTGGTCGCCGGCGATGTCGAGCCGGACGAGGTGCGCGGCCTGGCGGAAACATACTATGGCGCGATCCCGGCCAACCCGGACCTGCCCCAACGCCTGCGCCCCGAAGAGCCGCCGCAGATCGCCGAACGCCGGCTGGTGCTGAAGGATGCGCGCGTCGGCCAGCCCTATGTCAGCCGCAGCTACCTGGTACCCGAGCGCGACAGCGGCCAACAGCGGCAGCCTGCGGCCCTGACCGTGCTGGCCGAGGCCCTGGGCGGCGGCAATACCTCGATCCTGACCGAAAAGCTGCAATTCGACGAACGGCTGGCGGTCTATACCGGGGCCTATTACGGCGGCACCTCGCTGGACGATACCACTTTCGGCATCACCGTGGCCCCCGCGCCCGGCGTGACCTTGGAACAGGCCGAGGCGGCGATGGACGCGGTGCTGACCGAGGCTGCCGAAACCGGCATCGACCCCGATCAGCTGAGCCGTATCAAGATGCAGGTGCAGGCGCATGAAATCTATGCCCGCGACGATGTCGGGCGGCTTGCCAATCGCTATGGCCGGGCGCTGACGCAGGGGCTAACCGTCGCCGACGTGCAGGCCTGGCCCGAGGTCCTGCAATCGGTCACCGCCGAAGAGGTGCGCGAGGCCGCGCGCATCCTGCTTGACCGCGACCGATCCGTGACAGGCTGGCTTTTGGCCCCGGAGGTGACGCAATGAGGCTCTTTCGTTCTGTCCTGATCCCCGCCCTTGCCCTAGTGGCCATGCTTGCGGCCCTGCCCGCACGGGCCGGTGTGGATATCCAGGAAATCACCACGCCGGGCGGCATCGACGCCTGGCTGGTCGAGGAACATTCGATCCCCTTCGTGGCGCTGGAACTGCGCTTTCGCGGCGGCACGTCGCTGGATGCGCCGGACAGGCGCGGCGCGGTCAACCTGATGACCGGGCTGCTGGAAGAAGGCACCGGCGACATGGATGCGCGCGACTTTGCCCGCGCGACCGAGGAAATCGCAGCCGAATTCAGCTATGGCGCCAGCGACGACGCAGTCAGCGTCTCTGCGCGATTCCTCACCGAAACCCGCGATGAGGCGATCGAGTTGCTGCGCGCCAGCATCACAGCGCCCAGCCTGACGCCCGAGGCCATCGAAAGGGTGCGCGCACAGGTGATCGCGGGGCTGAATTCCAGCCTCAAGGACCCCGGAACCATCGCCCGCAACACCTTTGCCAGCCTGGTCTTTGGCGATCACCCCTATGGTAGCCCCTCCGACGGCACCATCGAAAGCGTCTCGGCATTGACGCGCGACGATCTGCTGGCGGCGCACAAGGCGGTTTTCGCGCGTGACAGGGTCTATATCAGCGCGGTGGGCGACATCACCGCGGACGAGCTGTCAGCACTGCTTGACCGTTTGCTGGGCGACCTGCCCGAAACCGGCGCGCCGCTGCCTGGCCGGGCGGACCAGAACCTGCCCGGCGGGATCGAGGTGATCGATTTCGACACGCCGCAATCATCCGTGATCTTCGGCCAGCCGGGGATCGACCGCGAAGACCCGGACTTCTTTGCCGCCTACATCCTCAACCACATCATCGGCGGCGGCGGGTTCGAAAGCCGGCTGATGACCGAGGTGCGCGAAAAGCGCGGGTTGACCTATGGTGTCTACACCTACCTGTCGGACAAGGATAACGGCGAGATTTGGGTCGGCTCGGTCTCGTCCGCCAATGACCGGGTGGCCGAGACGATCGAGGTGATCCGCGAACAATGGGCGCGCATCCGCAATGAGGGCGTCAGCGCCAGGGAACTGGCCGACGCCAAGACCTATATCACCGGCGCCTACCCGCTGCGTTTCGACGGCAATGGCCCCATCGCAAACATCGCGGTGGGGATGCAGATTGACGGGTTTCCCAAGGATTATATCGCCACGCGCAACGACCGGATGAACGCGGTGACGCTGGAAGATGTGAACCGGGTGGCGCGTGAGCTGCTCGACCCCGACAAGCTGACCTTTGTCGTGGTGGGCCGCCCCGAGGGGCTGAGTTCGACCCTCAATTGAACTGCGGCGGTGACGGCAGGGCGATATCGGCCAGGGTCGAATCATCGAGTTCCTTCAGAAACGCCGCCTCGGCCCGCTGCAGACGATTACGTAGCGAGCAGCAGCCAACCAGGGTGCAGTTGTTCTTGTCGCTGAAGCATTCGACGATCGGCTGACGATCCTCCAGCAGCTCCACCAGCGTACCGAGCCTGATCTCCGAAGGCGGACGCGCCAGCATCGCGCCGCCGCCACCGCCGCGGCGGGTCTTGACGATGCCCGCCTGCGCCAGGCGCTGCATGATCTTGGCCAGGTGGTTGCGTGAAAGCTGCAATTCCGCGGCCAGATCGGCCGTTGAAAAGGGCTGATCGGGTGCGCTGGCCATGCGCATCAGCATTCGCATGCCATAATCGGTGAAATGGGTGAGACGCATAGTCGCTCCGGCTTTTAATCAGCATTTACAATATTTATTCGCAGGCATACGATTGCACAAGCATCAAGGGCCTGCGCAGCAATAGAAGCAGCGCACCATCCGTACAGTACCGGCCCCCCCAAACCCAATTCCGCAGAAGGATCAGTGCTGCGATGACGACCATGCAAACCCTTCGCCCCGTGCCTCGCGGTGCGGGGCTTCCTAGTACCGCCCTGCGCATGGCGCTGCAACCGGTTCTGCGGCGCGTGGTCCGCCGGATCGCCGCCCGCCACCCCGAAATGTTCGCGCGGATCGCGCCCTATCAAAAGGCCGATTTCCTGATTGTTGCCAAGGAATTGCCCTTTGCCCTGCATTTGCGCCCCGACCCGGATGCGCCGGTGATGCGGGCGGTGCCCAAATCGCCGCTGCCGCCCTGCGATGCCCACATCGAGGGGCCGTTCATGCTGCTCTTGAACCTCGTCGATGGCGAGAGCGACGGCGACGCCGCGTTCTTTTCGCGCGACCTGACGATTTCGGGCAATACCGAGGCCGTCGTCAGCCTGCGCAACGCGCTGGACGATGTCGACAGCTCCATTGCGCAGGAAACCGCCGATCTGTTCGGCCCGCCGGGCCGCGCCGTGCTGGGCCTGCTGCGCCGGCGGGGGGCCGCGGCATGACGGCAGAGGATTTCTCCAAGGCGGGCGAACTGGTCTGCCCCGCCGGCACCCCCGCCGCGCTGCGCACCGCTGTCGATGCGGGCGCCGATTCGATCTATTGCGGCTTTCGCAACGCCACCAACGCGCGCAACTTTCCGGGGCTGAACTTTACCCCCGAGGAATTGCAGGCCTCGGTCGCCTATGCGCATGAACGCGGATCAAAGGTGCTGCTGGCGCTCAACACCTATCCGCCCGCCGGCAAGGTCGATCTGTGGCGCGAGGCGGCCGAACACGGGATGCGCGCGGGCGTCGATGCCTTCATCGTTGCCGACATGGGCGTGGCGCAGCACATCGCCACCACCCATCCCGGCGCGCGGTTGCACCTGTCGGTGCAGGCGGCGGCCTCCAGCCCCGAGGCGATCCGCTATTACTGCGAAAATTTCGGCGTGCGCCGGGTGGTGCTGCCGCGGATCCTGACCATCCCCGAAATCAAGCAGATCAAGCGCGACATCCCCTGCGAGATCGAGACCTTCATTTTCGGCAATCACGGCCTGATGGTCGAGGGGCGGTGCAGCCTGACCAACTGGATGACCGGGCTGTCGACCAACATGGACGGGGTCTGTTCGCCCGCTGCCGACGTCACCTATGACCGCGAGGCCGACGGCAGCATGAGCAGCCGCCTGGCCGGGTTTACCATCGACCGCTTTGCGCCCGAGGAAACCGCCGGCTATCCCACCATCTGCAAGGGTCGCTACAATGCCCCGCATCGCCCCGATGGTTATTACGCCTTTGAAGAGCCGATCAGCCTCAACCTCGGGCGGCTCTTGCCCGATCTGATGGCCGCCGGCGTGCACGCCTTCAAGATCGAGGGGCGGCAGCGCTCGAAAAGCTATGTCCGGCAGGTGGTGTCGGCCTTTCGCCGCGCCGTCGACGACATCCGCGAGGGCCAGGCGCCCGATATCGGTGACCTCGTGGCGCTGACCGAAGGGCAAAAGGAAACCCAGGGCGCCTTCAAGACCAAGAAATGGAGGTAAGGCAATGGAGCTGACCCTTGGCCCGGTGGCCTATCACTGGAGCGCGATGAAAAAGCTCGATTTCTACGCCCGTATCGCAGACGAGGCGCCGGTTTCGACCGTCTACCTGGGCGAGGTGATCTGTTCCAAGCGCGCGCCGTTCTTTGAACGCGAGATGCCGCAGGCGATCGAGCGCCTGCAGCGCGGCGGCAAGCGCGTTGTGGTGTCATCGCTGGCCGAGGTGATGCTGAACCGCGAACGCCAGGCCACCGCCGACCTGGCCGACAGCAATGATTTCGAGGTCGAGATCAACAATGCCGCCGGGCTTTATGCCCGGGGCAAGCGCCCGCACCGGGTTGGCCCCTTTCTGAACGCCTATAACGAGACCACCATCGCCTGGATGGCCGGCCAGGGCGCAACGCATGTCTGCCTGCCGACCGAGATGCCGGCGACCGCCGTGGCACTGGCGGCAAAGGCCGCGCAGGGATTGGGGCTGGGGGTCGAGGTGCAGGTGTTCGGCCGCGCGCCGCTGGCGGTGTCGGCGCGCTGCTATCACGCCCGCGCCCACAACCGCACCAAGGACAACTGCCAGTTCGTCTGCGAGGACGACCCCGACGGCATGCCGCTGGCCACCCGCGACGGCACTGCGATCCTGCGGGTGAACGGCATCCAGACCCAGTCCGAAAGCTATATCGAGCTGCTGGCCGAACTGGACGAGTTGCGCGGCATGGGCGTGACCCACGCCCGCCTGCTGCCGCAAGATGTCGACATGGTCGCCGTCGCCAACGCCTTTGACGCCGTGTTGTCGGGGCGCATCGCACCGGCAGAGGCGCGCGCGCAGCTTGGCCAGGGCTGCCCCGACGTGAGCTTCAGCAACGGGTTCTTCTACGGCGAGGCCGGCTATCGCCACATCCAGCGTCGCGCGGCGGGCTGAGGGCGAGCCCCCAAGGAAATGTGGCTGGGCAACGTTGTGCCCAGCCACGCCCTGTTGGACTTTTTCTTCGCACGCAGGCGAATGGAACCTGCGTCCGTTGGCTCGACCGCGACCGCATGCAAAGGGAGGAGGAGTTGCATACGGCCCGTCGTCTTCTGACCATGATCACATGCACAGGGAGGAGGAGGTGCATGCGATCTGTCTAACACCAGAATGCTGCATTGCAGCGTAAGTGCAATGGAGAGTCACCAACAGACTTGGCAGGTTATTCAAAATGCCGGATTATCAGGGCGATTTTAGCGCAGATGCCCGAATATTAGGCGTATTCTGAACAACAGCCTCAGAAATCCAGGTTCTCGACGTTCAGGGCGTTTTCCTGGATGAACTCGCGCCGGGGTTCAACCACATCGCCCATCAGCTTGGTGAACAAATCGTCGGCCTCGGCCACGTCGTCGATCCGCACCTGCAGCAGCGTGCGCGCCTCGGGGTCCAGCGTGGTTTCCCACAGCTGGCTCGGGTTCATCTCGCCCAAGCCCTTGTAGCGTTGCAGCGACAGGCCCTTTTCGCCCTCTTTCAGCACCGCGTCGAGCAGGTCGAGCGGGCCATAGACCGCCTGCGTGCGGTCCTTGCGCACCAGTTGCGCAGGCTTTGAATAGACCTCTTGCAGCGACTTCGTCAGTTGGCCCAGGCGGCGCGCCTCGCCGCCGCGCAGGATCGGGCCGTCGAGCGTGCGCATTTCCTCGACCCCGCGCACCGTGCGCGTCAGGCGGATGCCGTGATCCTGCGTCGGTCGGCCCTGCCAGCCGCGCTCGTATTCCTGCGCGATCAGGTCCAGCCGTTCGGCCACCGCCGTGGCGACGCCCGGCAGGTCGGCATCAGCGGCACCTGGCTGGAATGCCCCGGCAATCGTCGCCTGTTCAAGGATGTGGCGTGGGTAATGGGTGGGAAAGGCATCGACGATGCGGCGCACCTGGCGGGCCTCTTCGACTACACGCACCAGGTCGGGGCCAGAGATGTTTTCGCCCGTGCCGAGGCGCAGGATCGCATCCTCCGTCCCCTGTTGGATCAGGTAATCCTCCAGCGCCGCCTGGTCCTTGAGATAGACCTCGGACTTGCCGCGCGCCACTTTGTAAAGCGGCGGCTGCGCGATATAGAGGTGCCCGTGTTCGATCAGCTCGGGCATCTGCCGGTAAAAGAAGGTCAGCAGCAGCGTGCGGATATGTGCGCCATCGACATCGGCGTCGGTCATGATGACGATCTTGTGGTAGCGCAGCTTTGACAGGTCGAACTCGTCCCGCCCGATACCGGTGCCCAGCGCCATCACCAGGTTGCCGATTTCCTGGCTCGACAGCATCCGGTCAAAGCGCGCGCGCTCGACGTTGAGGATCTTGCCCCTGAGCGGCAGGACCGCCTGGGTGCCCCTGTCGCGCCCGGTCTGGGCCGAGCCGCCGGCGCTGTCACCCTCGACCAGAAAAAGCTCGGTCTTGGTGGGGTCCTTTTCGGAACAGTCCTTCAGCTTGCCGGCAAGGAAGTTCACATCCATCGCCGTCTTGCGTCGTGTCAGTTCCCGCGCCTTGCGCGCGGCCTCGCGCGCCATCGCGGCCTCGACGATCTTGCCGACGATCATCTTGGCCTCGTTCGGGTTTTCCTCCAACCATTCGCTCAGCTTTTCGCCGACCAGCCCCTCGACCGCGGGGCGGACCTCGGAACTGACCAGTTTGTCCTTGGTCTGGCTGGAGAATTTCGGGTCAGGCACCTTGACGGACAGGACGCAGGTCAGCCCCTCGCGGGCGTCATCGCCGGTAAAGGTGATCTTTTCCCGCTTGGCGATCCCGCTTTCGGCGGCATAACGCTGCAGCACCCGCGTCAGCGCCCCGCGGAACCCGGCCAGGTGGGTGCCGCCGTCGCGCTGGGGGATGTTGTTGGTAAAGGGCAGCACCGTTTCGTGATAGCTGTCGTTCCACCACATCGCCACCTCGACGCCGATGTCGTCGCGTTCGCCGGTCATGAAGATCGGCTCGGGCAGCATCGGCGACTTGTGGCGGTCCAGGTAGCGGACGAATTCGCGCACGCCGCCCTCGTAATGCAGGACGGATTCGAGCGGTTCGGCCGGGCGTTCGTCGCGCAACACGATACGTACCCCGGAATTGAGGAACGCCAGCTCGCGCAGGCGCCGTTCCAGCGTCTCGAAACTGTAATCGAGGTTCGAAAAGGTCTTGGTCGAGGCCAGGAATCGCACCTCGGTGCCGCGCTTGCCATTGGCGTCGCCCACGACGCGCAGATGATCGACCGTAAAGCCCCCCTCGAACCGGGCCAGGTGTTCCTTGCCGTTGCGCCAGATGCGCAGTTCCAGCCAGTCGCTAAGCGCGTTGACCACCGACACCCCGACCCCGTGCAACCCCCCCGACACCTTGTAGGAGTTGCTGTCGAACTTGCCCCCGGCATGGAGCTGGGTCATGATCACTTCGGCCGCCGAAACGCCCTCTTCCTCGTGCATTTCCACGGGAATGCCACGGCCGTTATCGGTGACAGAGACGCTGGAATCGGCATTGATCGTGACGGTCACGACGTCGGCATGACCTGCCAGCGCCTCGTCAATGCCGTTGTCCACCACCTCATAGACCATGTGGTGCAGACCCGAACCATCGTCGGTGTCGCCGATATACATGCCGGGGCGTTTGCGAACCGCCTCCAACCCTCTGAGAACCTTGATGGAATCGGCGCCATATTCTTCTTGCGCCGGTACTGCTTCTGCCATTCAAGCCACCCTTGTGTAAGCTGTGATTTTATACGATTTCCCACAGGCAATGTCACGTCCGGGACCACAATATTTTGTGTCGCGGGCCGGTCATGCATTCATGTCATGGCGATCGCGACGCCCACCGCAATCAGCAGGCACCCCGCCGCGATGTTGGTGCGTCTCAATGCCTTGGGTGACGTCATCAGCCGGCGCAGCCGCGAAAGAGACATCGCCAGTCCGACATTGCCCAAGAACGGCACCAGCGCCGACAGCACCACGATCGCGGCAATATCGGCCGGGGTGACGCGCGTCAGGTCGAAAAACCCCGGCAGCACTCCCATGTAGAACAATATCGCCTTGGGGTTGCCCAGGATCGCCGCCAGCCCGGCCATGAACCCGGCCCAGGCGCCCGGCCGTGTCAGGCGGCTGTCGGCGGCGATGGTCCGGTCGGCGTGGCGGATCAGCATCACGCCCATCCCGGCAAACAGCACCACCGCCACCAGCTTAAGCGCGGCCATGACTCCGCCGAATGCCGACACTACCCAGCTGACGCCCAGGACCGCCAGAAACGACCACATCACATCGCCCGCCACCACGCCCAGCGCCAGCGGCACCGTCGCCCGCGCACCCCCCGAAAGCGTGCGCGCCATCACCGCCAGCCAGACCGGCCCCGGCGTGATGAACAGGATGAAAAGCGTCCCGGCATAAAGCGCCAGATCGACAGGCGAGAGGGTCATTCGGCGTCCGGCAGGGTCAACGTGCCATCATCCGATAGCGGCCAGAACGGGTTCATTGCCAGTTCCCAGACATGTCCGTCAGGGTCGGCGAAATAGCCCGAGTAACCACCCCAGAACACCTTTTCGGGGCGCTTGAGCGGTGTTGCGCCGGCATCGAGCGCCGCCTGATACGCGTTGTCGACCTCTGCCTCGGTGCCAAAGTTCTGCGCCAGTGTCATCGCCCCGGTGCCCAGTGCCGCGCCCGCCCGGCCCTGATCGGCGGCCAAGGCTGCTTTCCCGAACAGGCCCAGAACAAGGCCCTGCAACTGGTAGAACGCCACGCCATCCTGTTCCTCGGCCGGGGACCAGCCGAGCGACGCGTAAAACGTCTTGGCGCGGTCCAGGTCGGCCACGCCAAGGGTGATCAGGGTTACGCGCTGGGCGGGCAGGGGGGTCTTTGCCGCGCTCATGGCTTGCTGGCCGCTGGCGGACCGCCACGCGAGCCCGGATATAGCGGCAGGCTGTCGGTGATCTCGTAGAAATCGCCTTTGTCGGCGCAAAAGATATGCGCTGTCAGTTTCAGGCCCGAGGGCTCGTCAAATGCCCCGGCGAGGACCGAGGTGAAATCCCCCTCATCGGGCGACCAGAACAGGGCCGAGCCGCAGGGCGAACAGAACCCGCGCCGGGCGTGATCCGAGGTGCGATACCATCTGATCGCCTCGCCCCCCTCGACCGAAAGGCGGTCATTGGGGATGCTGGTGGCGGCATGATACAGCCCGGTCTGACGCCGGCACTGGCCGCAATGGCAGGCGACGACCTCTCGCACGGGGCCCTTGGTCGTGAACCGCACCGCCCCGCAAAGGCAACCGCCGGTCCTGATGTCGGCATTGTGGGTCATGGTGTCGATACCTCCTGTTCGGCGCGGCTTTCACAGCCGGTCTCTGTCACTTCGACATACTGCGCGCGTGCGCCCAGGTCCGTAAACAGTTCCGGCCCGGTGCCCGTCATCCAAGCTTGCACACCCAGGGTGCAGACCTCGTCATAAAGCGCGGCGCGGCGGGCGGCGTCGAGATGGGCCGCGACCTCGTCCAGCAGCAGCAGGGGCGGCGCGCCGAATTCCTGCGCCAAAGCGCGGGCGTTGGCAAGGATCAGCGAGATCAGCAGCGCCTTTTGCTCGCCCGTCGAACAGGCCGCCGCCGGCACCCCCTTGGCGGTATAGACAGCCCCCAGGTCGGCGCGGTGCGGCCCGATCAGCGTGCGCCCGGCGGCGATGTCGCGCGCGCGGCCAGTATGCAGGGCATCGCGCAGGTCGGGTTCCGTCTCCGGCATTCCGCCCTCTCCCGGCAGCAGTTCCAGCCCGGCGGCGGGAAAGGCGGTTTCGGCCGCATCCTGCGCCGCCTTCAGGCGTTCCAGCGCCACCTGCCGGTTGCGGTGGATGGCAAGGCCCGCCTCGGCCATCTGTCGTTCCAGCGCCACATACCAATGGCCGTCGCGCACCTGGTCCTTGAGCAGGCGGTTGCGTTCGCGCATGGCCTTTTCATAGGCCAGCGTGGCCTCGGCGTGGTCGGGAACAAAGCTCATCGTCATGCGGTCGAGAAAGCGCCGCCGCCCCTCGGCCCCTTCGATCCACAGCCGATCCATGCTGGGCACCAGCCACAGCACCCGCGCGATGCGCCCCAGCGCCGCCTGCGCCGCCGTCTTGCCGTCGATGCGCAACTGTCGGGGCTGGCCGCCCTCGGACCAGATTTCGATCTCGTGCACCTGCTCGAGCGAATGCAGCACGCCGGTCACTTTCCAGCCCGGACCGTCAGGTTGGCGCACCATGTCCTGCGCCGCCGCCCGCCGCAGGCCGCGACCCGGCGAAAACAGCGATACCGCCTCGAGGATGTTGGTCTTGCCCGCGCCGTTGGGCCCATAAAGCGCCACAGGTCGCGCATCGAACGCCAGCGCCGCAGCCTGATGGGACCGGAAATGCGACAGGGTCAGGCGCGACAGATACAGATCGGGCATTGCCGCCCTTTCATCTTACCGAAGACACGTGCGCCACAGGCATCGGCGCCGCCGATTCAGACGCGCATCGGCATCACGACATAAATGGCGCTGGTGTCGTTGCCTTCGCGCACCAGCGTCGGGTCGCCAGCCGAGTTGAACAGGAATGTCGCGTTCTCGCGGTCGATCTGGTTGGCGATTTCCAGCAGGTACTTGGCGTTGAACCCGATCTCCAGCCGCTCGTCGCCATAGGCCACGGCCAGTTCCTCTTCGGCGTTGCCGCTGTCGGGGGCGTTCACGGACAGCACAAGGCGGTCCTCGTCCAGCGTCAGCTTGACCGCGCGCGATCGTTCCGAGCTGACTGTCGCCACCCGGTCGACGGCGCGGGCGAAATCACTCGCGTCCACCTCCAGCTTGCGGGTGTTGCCGGTGGGAATGACGCGGGTGTAGTCGGGGAACGTGCCGTCGATCACCTTTGACGTCAGTACGATCTCGGGGGTGGCGAAGCGCACCTTGGTTTCCGAAACCGAAACCGCGATCTGCGCCTCGTCGTCATCCAGCAGCTTGCGCAGCTCGCCCACGGTCTTGCGCGGGACGATCACACCGGGCATGTCGGCCGCGCCCTCGGGCAGGTCGGCATCGACACGGGCCAGGCGGTGGCCATCGGTGGCCACGCAGCGCAGCACCTTGCCGCCATCGCTTTCGGAGACGTGCATGTAGACGCCATTGAGGTAATAGCGCGTTTCCTCGGTCGAGATGGCGAATTTTGACTTGTCGAACAGGCGCCGCAGCTCGGGCGCGCGGGCGGCGAAGTTGCAGGCGTATTCCGCCGTCGCCATCACCGGGAAATCCTCTTTCGGCAGGGTCGCAAGGGCAAAGTTCGACCGCCCCGCCGCCACCGTCAGCCGCCCCGAGGTGCCATCGTCGACCAGCGTCACCAGCGCCCCCTCGGGCAGCTTGCGCACGATCTCGTGCAGGGTTACCGCCGATACCGTGGTCGCGCCGGCGCGTTCCACCTTGGCCGGGGCCTTGTCGACCACCTCGATATCCAGGTCGGTGGCTCGGAACTGGGCCTGGTCGCCCTCGGCCTCGATCAGGACGTTGGCAAGTATCGGGATCGTATTGCGCCGTTCGACCACCGACTGGGCCTGTGACACCGCTTTCAGCAGTGCCCCGCGTTCGATGCTGAGTTTCATGCCCTCGCTCCCTGTGTCCAGACGGTGGGGAAGCGCACCGTAGCAAACTCCCCTGCGCGCTCAAGCCTTTTCATGCGGTTTTCAGTGCATTCGGGAACGGGGTCAAGGGCGCGCCGCGTCGCGGTTCCCGGGGGTGGCCGGGTCCGCGGCGTCGGCGCGGCTGTTCCTACCCCTCCAGCGTGCGGCGCAACAGCTCCAGGTCTTCGGCGATCTGGGCGTCCTGCTGACGCAGATCGTCGATCCGGCGCACGCCATGCATCACCGTGGTATGGTCACGCCCGCCAAAGCGGCGGCCGATTTCCGGCAGCGACCGGCTGGTCATCTGCTTGCACAGATACATCGCCACCTGCCGCGGGCGGGCAAAGTTGCGCACCCGCTTGGGGCCGATCATGTCGGAAATGCGAATGTTGTAGTGTTCCGCCACTCGGCGCTGAATCTCCTCGATCGAGATCTTGCGCTCGGACGCGCGCAGGATGTCGGCCAGACAGTCCTGCGCCAGTTCCAGCGTGATCTCGTGCCCCACCAGCGAGGCAAAGGCGAACAGCCGCGTCAGCGCGCCTTCGAGCACCCGAACATTGGTGCTGATGCGGTGGGCCAGGAATTCCAGCACGCCATTCGCCATCTGCAGGCCGGGATAGTCGTTGCGATAGCGTTCGGCCTTGGACTGCAGGATGCCGAGCCGCAGTTCGTAATCGGTCGGGTGCAAGTCGACCACCAGCCCGCATTGCAGGCGCGACTTGATGCGGTCCTCAAGCTGCGCAATCTCGCCCGGCGCGCGGTCAGCCGAGATGATGATCTGCCGATTCTGGTCAACCAGCGCGTTGAAGGTGTGAAAGAACTCTTCCTGCGTGCTGTCCTTGCCGGCGATGAACTGCACATCATCGACCATCAGCACGTCGACCGAGCGGAACATCTGCTTGAAATCCATCATCCGGCGGTCGCGCAGCGCCTGCACAAAGCGGTACATGAACTGTTCAGCCGACAGGTAGACGACGTTCAGCTCGGGCCGGCGGGCCTGCAATTCCCACGCGATGGCGTGCATCAGGTGGGTCTTGCCCAGCCCGACCCCGCCGTAAAGGAACAGCGGGTTGAAGGTGACCGGCCCGCCCTCGGACACGCGGCGGGCGGCGGCGTGGGCCAGTTCGTTGGGCTTGCCGACGACGAAGGTATCAAAGGTAAACCGCTCGTCCAGCGGCGCGGCGGGCACCTGCGCGTCGGCATGGGCTGACGCCTGTGCCGGGGCCCGCTCTGGCCTGGCGGCGGCGGGCTGTTGCGCACCGCCGTTGGCACCGGCATTTGCGGACGCCCGGAAATGCACGCGGCGGACATCCGGCGCGACGGTGTTCAACTGAAACAGGATCAGATCACCGAAATTGCGCGAAACGTAATTCCCCTGAAAGCTGGTCGGCACTGTGAAGGTGGCGACCCCGTCCCGGACCTCTACCAGCTCCAGAGGTTCGATCCAGTTGTTGAAATTATGCGTTCCGACTGTGCTCAGCAGTTCCTGCTTCAGCTGGCCCCATTGTTCTTGTGTCATCTGTCCCCATTCCGCGACTGTGCATCCATTCACCAGTGCGACGCCCCTTACTCGCACCGGTGCGTTCCACGCATGAGGGATCAGTCACAGGCCAGATACCCGCTGCCGGATGCAGCGAGTATCCGAGTTCCTTTCGGACCTGCCAGACGCCGCGCCCCGACATTTTTTCGACCCAACATTTCCGCAGCCCCAAATGTGCGGAGTGGGCCTGAACTATCAGGTGCGCGCGCCTGTGATCGGACCTGGCCTGTCGTCTCTGAAAAGAGAACCGACGTAAAAACCTGAACGCTTGGGCAACGTCACGTGGCGGTACGTTCAAGGCCGCTCACGTCCGTCCCAGCGACAGTGGCAGCCTGTCCCCCCTGGCGGAATCGCCCTGTGACCGTAGCAACAGCCCGGCGGCGGCGGCAACTTATCTTCGTCCTTGACAGGGCGGTTGCCGGAAAAGAATCTACATGAAATTGATGGGTCCAACATAAACCAAAAAGGCGCCCGTCACGGGGCGCCTTTCAGGATCAAACGTTTAGCACGAGATTTTCAGCCAAGCGCCTTTACGCGGGCCGAGAGGCGCGACATTTTGCGCGATGCGGTGTTCTTGTGAAAGACGCCTTTGGTCACACCGCGCATCAGCTCGGGCTGAGCGGCCTGCAGCGCGGTCTTTGCGGCATCCTTGTCACCCGAGGCGATCGCCTCTTCGACCTTGCGCAGATAGGTACGGATTCGCGAACGCCGGGTCTTGTTGACGGCCAGACGGCGAGTGTTCTGGCGGGCGCGTTTCTTGGACTGGGGCGAGTTAGCCATTTATTTTCAAACCTTTGTTCGGGTCTTTGCGTTTCGTGTCGCACGCAGGCATTCCCGAACCGGCAGGTCTTTAACCGGGCTGAATCTGGCCAGAGCGGGCCCCACGCGCATATATGACCGCCGCATATAGCCGAGATTGCCGCGAATGCAAAGGGCCAAATCCGCTGGGCAGCAGGTGATTCTTGAATGTTTGCGCTGCCTGTCTCGGCCCGGTCGGCAAAGCCTCATTTTCATCCGGATGTGACGCAATCGACACAAGGCCTGCGACTCACCCGTGCCGCGCTCCGGGGCGGCACGGCCCGCCCGGCGACATGCCATCCCCAGAACGGCAAACCCCCGCCATTGGCGGGGGCCGGCATCCCTGGGTAAGTCTTTCGCGTCACTTGTCGCGGAACTGCGGCTCGCGCTTTTCAGAAAAGGCGGCCATGCCTTCTTTCTGGTCCTCGGTGGCAAAGAGCGAATGGAACACGCGGCGTTCGAACAACAGCCCCTCGCGCAGCGGCACCTCGAAAGAGCGGTTCACTGATTCCTTTGCCGTCATGACCGCGATCATAGACTTTTCAGCGATCTTGCCGGCGGCGGTCAACGCCTCTTCCTTCAGCTTCTTGGCTGGCACGACGCGGCTGACCAGCCCGGCGCGTTCGGCCTCTTCGGCGTCCATGAAGCGGCCGGTCAGGTTCATGTCCATCGCCTTCGACTTGCCGATGGCGCGGGTCAGCCGCTGCGTGCCCCCCAGCCCGGCGATGACACCCAGGTTGATCTCGGGCTGGCCGAACTTGGCTGTGTCGGCGGCGATGATGAAATCGCACATCATTGCCAGCTCGCACCCTCCGCCCAGCGCATAGCCCGAAACGGCAGCGATGATCGGCTTGCGGATGCGCATGATGGCATCCGATTCGGGGGTGAACAGATCGCCGATAAAGACATCGACGAACCCCTTTTCGCCCATCATCTTGATGTCGGCGCCGGCGGCGAATGCCTTTTCCGAGCCGGTGATCACGATGCAGCGCACCTTGTCGTTTGCCTGCGCGTCCTGCAGCGCGGTGACCAATTCGCTCATCAGCTGATCGTTCAGCGCATTGAGCGCATCGGTACGGTTCAGCGTAATAAGGGCGACGTGATCCTCTATCTCGACGATGATCGTCTCATAGGCCATGAATTCCGCTTTCGCTTGTTTCAGTCAGGGGCGATTCCATAGTCATTTGGCGAACTGGTTCAACCTTATCTTTGACAGGCCGTGCAGTAAAAGGTCGACCGACCCGCCTGCACCACGCGCCGGATGGTGCCGGCACAGCCGGGGGTGCGGCAGGGTTTTCCCTCGCGGCCATAGACGTCGAAACTGTGCTGAAAATAGCCCAGCTCGCCATCGGCGCGGCGAAAATCGCGCAACGACGATCCGCCCGCCACGATAGCATCTTGCAGGACCTCGCGTATCGCCCCGGTCAGCGTGCCAAGCCGCGCCTCTGATATCGCGCCGGCGCCCCGCAGCGGCGAGATGCGGGAGCGGTAAAGCGCCTCGCACACATAGATATTGCCCAGCCCGGCCACGATGCGCTGATCCAGCAGCGCCGATTTGACCGGCGTCCTGCGACCCTTCATCGCAGCCACTAGGTGCGCCTCGTGAAACGTGTTTCCCAGCGGCTCGGGCCCCAGCCGGGCCAGCAGCGGGTGCGAGTCGGCCGTCGCGGTGGCAAGCAGGTCCATCGCGCCGAAACGCCGCGGGTCGTTGAAGGTGATGCGCGCGCCGCTGTCGATGTCCAACACCACGTGGTCGTGGCGCTCTGGCGCGGGGTGGTCGTGCACGAATGCGCCCAGCGGATCGCCCGACACCAGGATGCGGCCCGACATGCCCAGATGCACCAGCAGCGACTCGCCGCCGTCGAGATCGGCCAAGATGTATTTCGACCGCCGCCGCAGCGCCTGCACCCGCCGCCCGGTCAGCCGCCCGGCCATGTTCGGCGGGAACGGCCAGCGCAGATCAGGGCGGTTGACCTGCGCGCGCACGATCCGGTGACCGGTCAGGACCGGGTCCAGCCCGCGACGAACCGTCTCAACCTCCGGCAATTCAGGCATGTTTCCCTTTCCGCCCGTGACGGCGCGGATTGTAACCCGCTCCGGCCAGCCTATAAGAAGGGCGACGATCGCAAACGGCAAGGCCCGATAACCCGGATGACCCGCAAGACCACCCATTTCGGATTCCAGGAAATCCCCGAAGAGGAAAAGGCCGGCCGCGTGCGCGGTGTCTTTGGCTCGGTCGCCTCCAGGTACGACGTCATGAACGACGCCATGTCGATGGGCATCCATCGCGTCTGGAAGGACGCGATGATGGACTGGCTGGCACCGCGCCCGGGCCAGCGCCTGCTGGACGTGGCCGGCGGCACCGGCGACATCTCGTTCAGGTTTCTAAAACGTGCCGGCGAAGGCAATGCCACAGTGCTGGACCTGACCGAGGAAATGCTGATCGCCGGGCGCCAGCGGGCCGAGGCCGAACAGATGGCGGGTCAGCTGGACTGGGTGGTGGGCGACGCGATGGCGCTGCCCTTTGCCGACAACAGCTTTGACGTCTACACCGTCAGTTTCGGCATCCGCAACATGACCGACCCGCAACAGGTGCTGCACGAGGCGTTTCGCGTGCTGCGGCCGGGCGGGCGGCTGATGGTGCTGGAATTCAGCCAGGTGCCCAACGAATTGCTGCGCAAGGTCTATGATCTCTATTCCTTTCACATCATTCCGCGGCTGGGGCAGGTCATCGCGCAGGACCGCGACAGTTATCAATACCTGGTGGAATCGATCCGCCGCTTTCCTGACCAGGAAACGTTCCTAGGCATGGTGCGCAAGGCCGGTTTCGAAAACACCGCCTATCGCAACCTGACCTTCGGCGTTGCCTGCCTGCATTCCGGCTGGAAGATATAGACCCATGCGCGGACCGCACAATATCATGCGCCTCATCCGCACCGGCGCGACGCTGGAACGCACCGGCGCGATGCGGGTGTTTCTTGATGCGATGGACGCGCCGCCGCAGGTGCGGGTCGCGCTACGGCTGTTGGCCTGGCCGTTTCAGTGGCTGGGCTATCGCGGCGACCCGGCCACGCCGCCGGCGCTGCGCGCGCTGACGGCGCTGGGCCCGGCCTATATCAAGTTCGGGCAGGTATTTTCGACCCGGCCCGACATCGTCGGCGAGGACCTGGCGAACGAGTTGCGTATCCTTCAGGACAAGCTGCCGCCCTTTCCGCTGGAAACCGCGCGCCGCAGCATCGAGCACGAGCTGGGCCGCCCCGTCGACGAGATGTTCGAGGATTTGAGCGAACCCGTCGCCGCCGCCTCGATCGCGCAGGTTCACAAGGCGCGGCTGCGCAGCACCGGCGAAGCGGTCGCCGTCAAGGTGCTGCGCCCGCGGATCGAACGCGCCTTTCGCAAGGATATCGACGCCTTCTATTTCGCCGCCTCAATGATCGAGTTCCTCTCGCCCGCCTCGCGCCGGTTGCGGCCGTCGGACGTGATCGCGCATTTCGAGGGCGTGGTGATGGGCGAGCTTGACCTGCGGCTCGAAAGCTCTTCCGCCTCGGAATTCGCCGCCAATACCGCCGGCGATGACGGTTTCGTCCTGCCCGAGATGAAATGGGAATATTCCGGTCGGCGCGTGATGACGATGGGCTGGGCCGAGGGCGTTCCGCTGGGCGACAACGACGCGCTGGATGCCGCCGGGCATGACCGGGTGCAGCTGGGTGAACGGGTGTTGCAGCTGTTCCTCAGTCACGCGCTGCGCGACGGGTTTTTTCACGCCGACATGCACCAGGGCAACCTCAAGGTCAGCGCGAACGGCGACATCATCGCCTATGATTTCGGCATCATGGGCCATATCGACGAATACACCCGCAAGGTCTATGCCGAGATCCTGTATGGCTTTATCCGCCGCGATTACACCCGCGTGGCCGAGGTGCATTTTGAGGCCGGATACGTACCCGCCGACCGCGACGTGACCGAATTCGCCCGCGCTCTGCGCGCGGTGGGCGAGCCCATTTTCGGCATGGACGCGACCCGTATCTCGATGGGCAACCTGCTGAGCTACCTGTTCGAGGTGACCGAACGCTTTGGCATGGAAACCCGGACCGAGCTGATCCTGCTGCAGCGCACGATGGTCGTGGTGGAGGGGGTGGCGCGTTCGCTCAATCCGCAGATCAACATCTGGCAAGTCGCGCATCCCGTGGTCGAGGATTACATCCGCAAGAACATCGGCCCGCGCGCGGCACTGCGCGACATCGGCCGCACGCTGGCGGTACTGGGCCGATATGGGCCCCGCCTGCCGCAACTGGTCGAGGCGGCGCTGATCCGCCAATCCCAACCCGCGCCCGAGGCGCCGAAACCCTCTCGCCTGACCGGCCCCACATGGGCCGCGGCTGGCTTTGTGGCCGGCTGTGCGGCGGTGCTGGCGGCGGTGATGCTGGGCTGATCACCCGGGTCCGAGAGTACTCTCAATCTCCCTCGCGCAGACCGACCACGTCGTTCGGGGTCACCACCTGCCCGCCCGCCATCACCAGCAATGGCAAGCCATCCTCGTTTCGCGCCTCGATGATGCGGCCGTGAACATAGGCCGGCGCGGTTGCGACAAGATCGCCCTGAACGAATGATTCCACGCTCAGATCGTAGGTGCCGGCGGACAGCGGGCTGCCCACATCGGTGACGCCGGCCCATTCCATCTCTTGCCTTGCGGGGCTGACAGGCAGGCGCTGAACCACCGTGCCGGAGCTGTCGCGCACCACCAGCTCTGCCGTATCGGCCTGCGCCTGGCCCGCAGTGGTGATTGTGACAGGGCTGCCGTCAAAGATGACCGGCATCGTGGCGCGGGCGGTCATGCCCACCCAGTTCGACAGTTGCGAAACGCCGATCGCTTGCATCTGTTCGCCCAGCACCGCCAGCAGGTCATTGCTGCGCACCTGCTGTTCGACGCTGGAAAAAGTGGCAAGCTGGGTGGCGAAATCGGTCGAATCGATCGGGTTAAGCGGGTCCTGGTTCTGGATCTGTGCGGTCAGCATGGTCAGGAACGTCTCGAAATCGGAACTCAGCACCGCCTTGTCGGATGCCGGGGTGCTGGCCCGATTTAGGGTGGCACCTGCCGACTGGGCAGCGTTGGTCTGGGCGATATCCATGATCTCTCCTTTCAGCGAATTGGGTGTCTAAAGCCGGATGTCCATGCGGCCGTCCGGGGCCAACCGACCCGCCAGCTGTCGGGGGGTGTCATCCTGCGCGGTTACAGGCAGCCCCGAATCGCCCTGGGCGGCGGCGGCACCGGGCACCGCACCGCGCTCCTGCCCCGTCGACCGGCTGTCGGAGCCGAACGAAAACTCGGTTCCCCCATACCCCAGCTCGCGGAAATCCTGCGCCAGCAGGTCGGCATGACGGCGCAGCAGGTCCAGCGTTTCGGGCCGGTCGGCCAGGATGTTGACCGCCATCCCGGCCTCGCCCGGGCTGAGCGTGATCCGCACCTTGCCCAGTTCGACGGGGCTGAGCACGATCTCGACCGAGCGGTCGCCGCTGGCCTGAACCGCGGCGGCGATCTGGGGGGTAATGGCCCGCGCGGGCGGGTTGGGCGCGCCATGAGCCGTCTGGCCAGTGACGGGTGCGGCGCCGGGGCGGTCAGCGCGCGCAACATCCGCCGCTTGCAGAGCATCCGCCCCGACCGGATCAAATGCGGCTTGCGCAGGGTTTTCCGGCGTCACTGCCGGACTGGAGGCAAGGACCGCGCGATTCGCGGCGGGATTTCCAACGGCAGGTGCGGGGGGCGCAGGCGCAGGTTCGGACATATCCTGCGCGCCCTCCGTCACCCACGCCGATTCGGTTGGCTGCATCACGGGCCGCTCCTGCGGCCCCGCCCTGGTGACAGCGGTCGCGGGGTCGGCAGGCGTGGGCGAGGCCTGCGTATGCCGCGTCGCTTCGGCCAGCACGCTTGCCCCGCTTGTCGTATCCGGGATGTTGCCCGCATTCTGGCCAGTGTGTATTGCTGCCGCCTGAATTGGCGGTACAGGCCCTGCGGATGTCGGGCCGCCCTGCAGCGCCATCGGCCTGCCCTCTGCCATCGCCGATTGCGGCGCACTGTCGGTTCTGTTCAGCCCATTTGAATCGCCACGCGCGCGCCCATCGACAACAAGGCCCGGATTGGTCTGGGCAGTCGCGCGCGCGCCCTGCCTGTCTTTCTTGCCGGGCGCGCCCATTTCCACCCCGGCAGCGGGGTGTTGATTATGCCCCCACACCGTCGGGGCTGGCGTTTCCGAAGCGCTGTCCAACGCCGCCGGCATCGACCGTTGGACCGACCCAGCCAGTTCCGGCGGCGGCACAGCCACGTTCCCGGCGATCTCTGTGGCGTCCTCCGTGTCTTCAGGCGTTTCAACGCCAGGAGTTTCAGCCGTGGCATCGGTGTCGGCCTCTTTCGATTCCGGCGAAAGCGCCCCTCGCATCAGCCCCGCGAAAACATCGGCAAAGCCATGCGCCGGCAGCGCATCACCGATGCGCGCGCCCGTTTCCGGCCCCACGTCATCGACGGGGGCTGTACCGGCACCGTTTGCCGGGGCCGCATCCGGGCCGTTGGAATGAATGATCATGCGCCTTCTCCGGGATTCTTCCGCGATGGGGTGAGCATCGCAAAAGCCGGTTACCGGTTTCTTTACTGCTTTGCGGTCCCATGGCGCCGAAATGTCTTGAATTGGAGATATCGCCGTGATCGGAATTTCACCTCCCTCCCTGCTGCACTCCGCACCGGATGCGGCCAGCCCGCCCAATGCCCGCGCCGCACGAGAGGCGGCGCTGAAGCTCGAGGCGAGCTTTCTGTCGGAAATGCTCAAGGCCGCCGGCCTAGGTGAACGCCAGGGCGATTTTTCCGGCGGCACCGGAGAGGCGCAGTTCGCCTCATTCCAGCGCGATGCGATCGCGATGCAGATGGTCCGGGCCGGCGGGCTGGGGTTGGCCGAGCATTTCTTCAACGCCATGATGGAGGCCTCGCATGAGCATTGATTCCGCCGTCCTGCCCGCCCTTGACGACCTGCTGGAGCGCGAGCGCGCGGCACTGTTGTCAGGCCGGTTCGACCATCTTGCACCGCTGCTCGATGAAAAGGCCCGTCTCATCGACCGGCTGAATGCGTCCGGTGTGGACGAGCGCGCCACGCTTGACGGGCTTAGGCACAAGGCCATCCGCAATCAGGCCCTGTTCGATGGCGCGTTACAGGGTGTCCGCCGCGCGAGCGACCGCATCACCGGCCTTCGCCAGCTGCATCATGCGTTCGAAACCTATGACGAGACGGGCCGGCGCCGCCTGATCGGTGGCGAAACGTCCGGAAGGATGGAGAAACGCGTCTGACACGATTTGTCTCAAATTCGCTGGATATGGTCGGCTGCACTTAGCACTCCGTTAGCATCTGGGCCGCCATCCTGACACGGCATTCGCAACGGGTGGCGCGGCGGCCCAGCGGCCGACCGCAAAGATCAGAACGACTGTTCGAGGCCGTCTTTTATGGCGGCGGATATTCAAGTGGCACAAAGTGCCGATACCGATAAAGGAAAATGCAATGTCCAGCATTCTGACGAACAACGGCGCCATGGTGGCGCTGCAAACCCTCAAGTCGATCAACTCCAACCTGGCCAGCACCCAGGACATGATCTCGACCGGCAAGAAGGTGGCCAGTGCCAAGGACAACGCCGCCATCTTTGCGGTGTCCAAGGTCATGGAATCCGACGTCGCCGGGTTCAAGGCCGTCTCCGAAAGCCTGGCCTTGGGTGAAGCCACCGTTTCCGTGGCCCGCAACGCCGCCGAAACCGTGACCGACCTGCTGACCGAGATGAAAACCAAGATCGTCGCCGCGCAGGAAGACAACGTCGACCGCTCCAAGATCAACGACGACGTGACCGAGCTGAAGAACCAGATCAGTTCGGTTGTCTCGGCGGCGCAATTCAACGGCCTGAACCTGATCGACGGCAACACCGCCAGCGCCAGCATCCTGGCCTCGCTCGACCGCGACGGTTCCGGCAACGTCACCGCCTCGTCGATCTCCGTCAGCGGGCAGGACCTCGCCACCGGCGGATATACCGCCAAGGCCGCCTTTACCGGCTCCGACGGGCTTGCCGCCGACAGTGCCGACAGCTTTGGTTTCGCACTCGACGGCAATGGTGGCACAGACGATGCCGGCACTGTGGTGATCGTCAATCCGACCTATGACGCGGGCGACCGGATCACCATGCGCCTGGGCGAAACGGAGGTGTCCTATACCATCTCCGCGGAGGATATCGCCAGCACCTCGGTCGAGGATATTGTTGCCGTCAATCTCAAGACCCAGATCGAGCAATCGGGCGCGGATGTGACGGTGGACTACAACATCGCCAGCGCAGGCACGCTGACCATCACCAACAACGGCAGCGATTCGCTTTTCGTTTCCGGCCAGTTCACCAATGCCGGTTCTGGCGGGCTGGGCGCGCTTGCCGGGATCGACGTGTCGACCGGCGTGGGTGCGACCGCAGCATTGGGCACCATCGAGACACTGATCGGCACCGCCATCGATGCGGCGGCGGCGTTCGGTTCGGCCGAAGGACGTATCGAGACCCAGAACAACTTCATCTCGAGCCTCACCGACTCGCTGACCACGGGGATCGGTGCGCTGGTCGACGCCAACATGGAAGAGGCATCCGCGCGCCTGCAGGCCCTTCAGGTGCAGCAGCAGCTGGCGACGCAATCGCTGTCGATCGCCAACCAGGCGCCACAGTCGCTCTTGTCGCTGTTCCGCGGCTGATCGGAACCATTCATGTGCGGGGACGTCAATCTGGCGTCCCCGTCCCCGTCCAACGCTCAATTCCGAGCCATATCTGAAAGGAGCCCCAGGTGAACGCGATGCAGCAAGCACAGGCGGCCTATCGCACGGCCGCAAATCCGATCAGAACGCCGCGCGGGGCCGAATACGACGCCTTCGCCCGTATCACCGGCCGGCTGCGCGCCGTGTCTCGGTCACCCGCCGGGTTCCGCGACATTGCCGCGGCCATCCACGACAACCGCAGGCTCTGGACAATTCTCGCTACCGATGCGGTCGGCGATGGCAACTTGCTGCCGCCTGAACTGCGGGCCCGTATCCTCTATCTGGCCGAATTCACCCGGGTTCACAGCGGGCGGGTGCTGCGCGCCGGCGCGGCGGTCGAGCCGCTGATCGAGATCAATACTGCGGTGATGCGCGGCCTTGCCGGCAGGGATGGCACGACATGAGCGGGCTGGTCCTGAAACTGGGACCGCGAGAAAGGGTCCTGATCAACGGCGCGGTGCTTGAGAACGGCGGGCGCCGGTCGCGGGTGTCGATCGTGACGTCCAATGCCAATGTCCTGCGCCTGCGGGACGCCATTCACCCGGAACAGGCCAATACCCCCGTTCGGCGCGCCTGCTATGCCACCCAGCTGGTACTCTCGGGCGATCTCAAGCCCGAAGACGCCCACCTGCAACTGCTGCGCCGGATCGAGGAACTGAGTCAGGTTTTCACCGATCCCGACAGCCGTGCGACCCTGGCCCGCGCCAGCGGCGCGCTTTTGCAGGGAAATCATTACCAGTCGCTGAAATCGCTGCGCGCGCTCCTGCCGCGCGAGGACCGCCTGCTGGCGCATCGGGTCGGCTGATGTTCCGCCCGGTCCTGCCGCTTGCCGGTCTACCCGGCTGGAACATGCTGAACCGCACCATGGATACCCAGCGCGTGGCCTTTGATACCGCCCCACAAACCATGCGCGACACCGATTACTTCGAGGCCCGGATCGCCACCGTGCAGACCGCTGAAGAGCTGGTCGCTGACCGCCGCCTCTTGCGCGTGGCGCTGGGTGCCTTCGGCCTGCAGGACGAAATCGACGGCCGCTATCTGATCCGCAAGGTGCTGGAAGGCGGGGCAGAAAACCCCGACGCGCTGGCCAACCAGCTGTCGGATGATCGCTATCGCCAGTTCAGCGCGGCTTTCGGCTTTGGCGACACGGCTGGCCCACGCAGGAACGAGGCAGGCTTTGGCGCCGAAATCACCGCCCTGTTTCGGGAGCGCGCGTTCGAGGTGGCCGTGGGCGAACAGGATGAAAGCCTGCGCCTGGCGATGAACGCGGCCCGCGAAATGGCCGATATCGGCACCGACGACGCCACCAATGACACGCGCTGGTTTCGCATCCTGGGCACGCCGCCGCTGCGCAGCGTGTTCGAAACCGCGCTCGGCCTGCCGGACGGGATCGTGCAGATGGATCTCGATCGTCAGCTCGATATCTTCAAACAGGCCGCGCGGGACAAGCTGGGTATCGACAGCCTCGACGCCTTTGCCGAGGCCGAAACCCGCGAAAAGCTGGTCGAAACCTACCTGCAGCGCGACCAGATCAAGGCCGGCGCCTCGATGTCATCGCACAGCATTGCCCTGACGCTGCTGCAGGCCGGACGCGGTTAAGGCACCCCGTATCAATCGGAAATACCCGGCATGATGCGCGATAGCGGCATTTCGCACCGCCACTAGGCCTATCCCGCCGGCGCGATCGCTGCGACCCCCCTGCCGGCGGCGGCCTTCGGCCCCAGGCTCTCGGCCATTGGCCGGGCATCGCCCGACCGGGCCGGCGCCCCCGCCCGCCGCAGGATCAGCGCCAGCCGATCAAAGCTGTTCTTGGCCGAAACAGTTTCTGTTTCAGCCAAGAACGCGTCCAACTCGGCCTGAACCCGCATCGCCATGTCCAGTTCGGGGTCGCTGCCCTCAGCATAGAGCCCGGCCCGGATCATGGTTTCCGAGCGCGCGTAGGCGCCCAACAGGGAACGGGCGCGCCGGATCAGCGTGTTTTCCTCTTCGGTTGCCGCGCGCGGCAGGCTGCGCGAGACCGAACGCAACAGGTCGATGGCCGGATAACGCCCGCGCTCGGCGATGCTGCGGTCAAGCACCACATGCCCATCCAGCACCCCGCGCAGGATGTCGGCCACCGGTTCATCCATGTCAGACCCGGCGACCAGCACGCTGAACAACGCGGTGATGTCGCCCGTGCCCCCGGCCCCCGGCCCGGCCCGTTCGGCCAGTGACATGATCTGGTGCGCGGTCGAGGCGGGATAGCCGCGCAGCGCCGGCAATTCACCTGCCGCGATCGCGATCTCGCGGTGGGCCTCGGCGAAACGAGTCACCGAATCGGCCAGCAGCAGCACATGCGCCCCCTGATCGCGAAAATGCTCGGCCACCGTCATCGCGGTCCAGGCACAGCGCCGTCGCACCAGGGGTGAGCGATCAGAGGTGGCGGCGACGACGACAGAGCGGCGCATCCCCTCGGGCCCCAGCACGGTCTCGGTGAATTCGCGCAGCTCGCGCCCGCGCTCGCCGATCAGCGCGAACACCACCACGTCGGCCTGCATGTGCCGGCCCAGATGCCCCAGCAGACTGCTTTTTCCCACGCCCGACCCCGCGAACAGCCCCACGCGCTGCCCGCGCACGATGGGCAGGAGCGTGTTGAATACCGCCATTCCGGTTTCGATCCGCTTGCCCAGCGCACGGCGCCCCGCCGGGGCGGGCGGTGGCGCCAGGTAGGACCGCGGCACCAGCCCGCGCATGATTGGCCGTCCATCCAGCGCCTGGCCGGACGGGTCGATGATTCGCCCGATCCAACCATCGTCCGGCGCGATCTCGCCCGCCCGTTCCAGCAGCACCCGCTGAGCCAGCGAGATGCCTGTTGGCGGCTCTTCCGGCAGCATGGTCACATACTCGGCTGTCAGCGTCAGCACCTCGCCCCAAAGCGGCGGCGCGCCCTTGCGCGGCAGGCGCAGCAGGTCGCCCAGCCGGGCCTTGTCCGACAGGCCGGTCAGCCGCAGCAGGTTGCCGTCGATGGCCGCCACCCGCCCGACAGCATGCTGGGGGCAAAGTGCGGCAATTTCGGCCTGAAGGGCCGCCAGGGCAGGTTTGGGCATCGTTCGCTCCGGTCATGTTCCGACAACCGTTTCTAAACGAATCGCGGTTAAGCCTTGATTGAAGCCAATCGAGGGAGAAGCCCTGATGTTTGAAAATCTTGCGGTCTTTCGCATGGCCCATGCGATGGCGGAACATGCCGGCACCCGGCAGACCGTGCTCGCGCGCAACATCGCCAATGCCGACACGCCGGGCTATGCCGCCCGGGACATTCCGTCCTTTCAGGCGGTGATAGAGGCGGACAGCGCCGGTTTCGGCCTGCGTGCCACCCGCTCCACCCATCTCGGTGCCGCCGATGCACAGCCGTTCACCGTGGACGAGCGGCGCGATGCCATGCCCGACCCGAACGGAAATTCCGTCTCGCTCGAAACCGAGATGGTCCATGCCGCCGACACCATGCGCCAGCATGACCGTGCCCTGGCCATCTATCGCTCGTCGCTGGGCATCCTGCGCAGCGCCCTGGGCCGCCGGTAGGGGGCGCGCGACATGGCCGAATTTTCAGATGCGCTTTCGATTACCGCCAGCGGCCTCAGGGCCCAGTCGCAACGCCTGCGGCACCTGTCGGAGAACATCGCCAATGCCGACACGCCCGGCTATCGGCGTAAGACGGTGCCGTTTCAATCGGTTCACGACGCCGGCGGGGCAGTCGGGCGGGTCGAGGCCGGGCGCGTGCGCCTCGACCCGACGGAACCACAGCGCATCTACGACCCGTCCCACCCGCTGGCCAATGACGATGGCTATTACACCGGCTCAAACGTCAATCTGGTGATCGAGCTGGCCGACGCACGTGAGGCACAGCGCAGTTACGAGGCCAATCTCAAGATGTTCGAACAGGCGCGAACCATGTCGAAAAACCTGTTCGATCTGCTGCGCAGATAGAAAATCAGACATCAAGGAGATCCAGAATGGATATCGGCACAATCGGAGCCGCACAGAGATACACCGCGGCCCGCCCGGCAACAGAGCCTGAAAACACGACGCCCGGCCCGGACGAGGCGGCAAAAGACGCCGCCCTCGATTTCGCCGCAACCCTCGAACGGGGCGAGGCGTTGGCCAGGGCGGCGATGACCGGCGAGGCCGATCCGCACGCCCTGGTCCAAGCGCTGGCGCAGTCGGAACTGGCGGTCGAAACCGTGGTTACGGTGCGCGACAAGGTCGTCGAGGCCTACCAGGAAATCCTGCGGATGCCGGTCTGAGCCATGCAGGAAGAGGCGATCCTTTTCGATTCGATGCGTCAGGGGCTGTGGGTGGCCACCGCCATCTCGCTGCCGATTCTCGGCGTTGCACTGCTGGTCGGCCTCGTGGTCGGGCTCTTCCAGGCGCTGACGTCGATCCAGGAAATGTCGCTGACCTTCGTGCCAAAGCTCGCCGCCATCGTCGCGGTGTTCTGGCTGACCATGGGGTTCATGACCGAAACCCTGGTCGGCTTTTTCCAGACGCGGCTTGTCCCGCTGATCATCGGGGGCTGACATGAGCACCTTGTCCTATACCACGCTGACCCGCCAGACCGGCCTGTTGTCGGAAATGCAGGTCGTGGCGAACAACATCGCCAATGCCTCGACCACCGGATACCGGCAGGAAGGGGTCATTTTCGCGGAATACGTCCACAACGCCCGTGGTGGGCCGTCATTGTCGATGGCGCACGCCTCGGCACGCAACATATCGCTTCAGCAGGGCGCGCTGACCCAAACCGGCGGCCAATTCGACATGGCGATCGAGGGGCCCGGGTTTTTCCTGGTCGAAACCGACGCCGGCGAGCGGTTGACCCGGGCGGGCAGCTTTGCCGCCTCGGCCGAGGGCGATCTGGTCACACCAGCCGGCCACCGGGTGTTGGACAATGGCGGTGCGCCGATTTTCGTGCCGCCAGACACGACGGATTTCAGCATCGCCACCGACGGCATCATCAGTGCGGCGGGCCGGCCGCTGGGCCAGATCGGGCTGGTGCGTCCCACCGACCCGACCGACCTGGTACGCGAGGGCGGCGCGCTGTTTCGCACCGAAAGCGGGGTCGAGCCGGTCGAGGGTGGCCGCATCCTGCAAGGCTCGCTCGAAAGCTCCAATGTCGACCCGATCCTGCAGGTCGCCCGCATGATCGAGGTCCAGCGCGCCTATGAGCTGGGGCAGAGCTTTCTCGACGCCGACAATGAACGCCTGCGCGAGGCCATGCAGGCCCTGACCCGCCGCTAAACCACCGGATAAAGGAGACCGCCCATGCGCGCCCTGAAAATCGCCGCCACCGGCATGGCCGCCCAGCAGATGCGGGTGGAGACCATTTCCAACAACCTCGCCAACATGTCGACCACCGGCTACAACACCCGCCGCGCGGAATTTGCCGATCTGCACTATCAACAGCAAAGCCGCGCCGGCACCATCAACGCGCTTGGCGGCACGGTTCTGCCCACTGGTGTTCAGCTTGGCCTTGGCGTGCGCCCGGCGGCGGTGACGGTACAGCTGGCCCAAGGGGCGCTGTCACAGACAGGCGGCGACCTGGACATCGCCATAGACGGCAACGGTTTTTTCGAGGTAACGCTGCCCTCGGGCCAGGGGGCCTTTACCCGCGACGGGGCGCTGAAACGTTCGGGCGACGGGCTGATCGTCACCTCCGACGGTTTCGCTGTCGCGCCTGAAATCACCATTCCCACGGATGCCCGCAGCCTGTCGATCAACGCCGATGGCGAGGTTTACGCCTATTTCACCGACACGCCCGAGGCAGAGCTGCTGGGCCAGTTCGACTTGGTCGGTTTCACCAACCCCAAGGGGCTGGAGGCGATGGGCGGCAACCTTTTCCTGGAAACGGAGGCGTCAGGACAGCCGCTTGCCGGCACGCCGGGGCGTGACGGGCTGGGCACGCTCCGCCAGGGTTATCTCGAGGACAGCTCCGTCGATGCCGTGCGCGAGGTGACGGAACTGATCGAGGCCCAGCGCGGCTATGAGCTAAACGCCAAGGTGATCTCGGCCGCCGACCAGATGCTCGGCGCGACGACGCAGGTGCGCTGATGCTGCGGGTCGCCTGCGCCATAGCCCTGCTCGCCCTCCCGCCCGGGGGCGCCGCCGCCGACATGATCGTCTCGGTCCGCACGATCCGGGCGCAAGAGGTGATCGGCAAACAGGACATCACCCTGAAGGCGGGCGAAATGCCCGGCGTCGCGGCGCACCCGGCCGATCTGGTCGGCAAGGAGGCGCGCGTTGCGCTTTACGCCGGGCGACCGATCCGGCTGGCGGATGTCGGGGCGCCGGCGCTGGTCGAGCGCAACCAGATCGTCACCCTGGTTTTCAACCACGGCGGGCTGCTGATCCTGGCCGAGGGGCGTTCGCTGTCGCGCGCCGGTGTGGGCGAACCGGTGCGGGCGATGAACCTCGCGTCGCGCAACACCGTGTCGGGCCGCGTCGGCGCGGACGGCCGCATTCATGTCTCACCATAGGAGGTCTGGCTTGCCATTTCTCATCCGTTTCCTGGTCATGCTGCTATTTCTGCCCGCCGCCTGCGGGCGGATGGATCACCTCGGCCGGCCGCCCAGCCTTTCCGAGGCGCGCGAGGGCGACGAACACGCCGCCATGCTCTATCCCGGTCTGCCGCTCAGCGCCGAGCCCGATGCCCGGGTCGACCGCGCCTCGACCTGGAGCGGCGGCCAGCATTCGCTGCTGGGCGATCGTCGCGCAATGCGCCGTGGCGACATCCTGACCGTGGTGATCGAGATTGACGACGAGGCGTCGATTTCAAACCGCACGTCGCGGTCGCGCAACGGAGCGGAAACGCTGAAAATTCCCCATCTTTTCGGGTTGCCGCAGCGCATCGACGAAGATCTGCCCGATGGCGCCAGCATGGGCGAGGCGGTCTCGCTCGACTCGTCCGGATCTTCGGGCGGTGACGGAACCGTGCGCCGGCAAGAGGAACTGACCCTGCGCATCGCCGCGACGGTGACGAACGTGCTGCCCAACGGGGTGCTTGAAATCGCCGGAACGCAAGAGGTGCGGGTCAATTTCGAGCTGCGCGAACTGATGGTGCAGGGCTATGTGCGCCCCGCCGACATCTCGCGCCGTAACGAAATCACCTATGACAAGATCGCCTCGGCACGAATCTCGTACGGCGGGCGCGGCCAGATCACCGATGTTCAGCAGCCGCGCTATGGCCAGCAGGTTCTGGACATGATCCTGCCGTTCTGAGGGGGACGAAATGCGAAACCTGATCCTTCCCCTGGTCCTTTGCCTGCTTGGCGCGGCCGGCGGCATCGGCGGCGGCCTGGCCCTGCGACCTCAGGCAGAACAGTTGGAGGCCGGGCACACCGCCCCGCCAGAGCCGGAACACGACAGCCCCGAAACCATCGGCGGGGCGGAGTATGTCAAGCTCAACAACCAGTTCGTCGTGCCGGTGGTCAAGGATGCGCAGGTCAATTCACTGGTGGTGATGTCGTTCAGCATCGAGATTGAGCAGGGCGAGCGCGACACTGTCTATGCGCGCGAACCCAAGCTGCGCGATGCCCTGCTGCAGGTGCTGTTCGATCACGCCAACATGGGTGGGTTCGCGGGCATGTTCACCGATGGCAACACGCTTGACGTGCTGCGGATGGCGCTGACCGAAACCGCGCACGATGTTCTGGGCGACGTGGTGCGCAACGTGCTGATCGTCGACATCGCGCGGCAGGATTTCTAGCAGAACGGGCTCAGCACCCGTCGTCTGGCAGACGCGCGGCGGCACTGCCCCGCAATAGGGAAAACAGGCTCTGTTGCTGTGCAATTTGTGCTTTTTCCTGCCCTTCGGTGCGCGCGCTCCGCGCCCGCTCGTGCAGGCTTTCGGCCGCTTCGCAGCGGCCATGCGCTACCTGCAGCCCCCGCATGGCCGCCCCTTTGCGCGCCAGAATACGGGCCAGGCGTATCTGCAGATCTTCGCGCCTGCGGCCGATCCAGGCCTGCCAAAGCATGTCCGCACCGACACTGCGCGGCGCGGCGAGCGCGTCTGCAGGCAGCGCCTGCGCCTCGCGGCGGACGGCATCCAGCGCGGCCAGATCCGCCCTGATGCGTGTCTCTTCCTCCGTCAGCCGACGCATCCGCGCCGCTTCGGCATCTCGGACCAGGGCCGTCAGACGGGCCAGTTCCGCTGTCGGATCGCGCGTCACCCAAAGGTCCTTGCGCGTGCGCGCATGCGTTCGGCAAAGCGGATCGCGGCGGCGACGGCACGGTAATGCTCCGACTCGATCTCTTCCCCGATCGCGGTGGTGGCATAGAGGGCCCGCGCCGTCGGCGGGTCGTTGCGAATGGGCACGCCCGATTCCTGCGCCAGGTCGCGGATGGCGTGCGCCACGTGGTCCACGCCCTTGGCGACGCAGACCGGCGCCGAACCGGGCAGGCGCGACCATTTCAGCGCCACGGCGAAATGCGTCGGGTTCACGATCACCACATCTGCCTGCGGCACATCGCGCATCATCTGGCCGGCAGCAATGCGCTGGCCGCGCTGGCGGCGTTCCTGCTTGAAATGGGGATCGCCCTCGTGGTTCTTGTGCTCGTCGCGCAATTCCTTGTGCGACATGCGCAGACGGCGGCGATGGTCGAAGTTCTGCCAGATCAGATCAACCGCGCCTATGGCCAGCGCGACGGGCAGCACTATGCCCAGAAATTCCACTACCATCCGCGTCATCAGCGCGCCGATCAGGTGCGGCTCGGCATGCAGGGCACCGGCCGTGTCCGACATCCGTGCGGCCAGGAAGACACCGAGCACCACCGAGTAAAGCAGCAGCTTGGCCAGGCTCTTGGCGAATTCGAACAGGCCGGATGGCCCGTATTTCTTGCGCGCGTTCTGGATCGGGTCGATGCGCGACAGGCGCGGACGCAGCTTGTCGGGCGCCATCACAAGGCCGCGCTGGCCGATCACCGACAACAGCGCAAAGGCGGGCGGCATCAGCAGCACTGTCGTAAGCGCCCCCGCCACGGCGATCAACAGCCCACCGACCGGCGCCGCGGCGGGCCCGTCGAAGACAAGCCGCGCCAGCGGGTCGGCGCGCCCGATCAGCCCGGCCAGGACATCGCCCAGCCGCGTTACCGACGCAGGCCCGGCCGACAGCAGCGCCAACAGCAGCCCGCCATAGGCGGCGGCGGTGGTCAGGTCAGCCGAACGCGCGATATCGCCCTTCTTGCGCGCCTCAAGCAGCTTGTGCTCGGTGGGTTCGTGCGACTTTTCGGTATCGTCGTCGGCCCCGGACATCAGCCGCCTCCCAGAGGATTGGCGACAAAGGCTGACAGCGCCTCCATCCACAGGGTCAGCATCAATGGCGCCAGCAGCATCAGCATCACCAACCCGGCCCCGGTGATGAAGGGCGCGCCGACAAAAACCACCATCAGCTGCGGCATCGCCCGGTTTATGATGCCGAGCGTCAGGTTGTAGAGCACCGAAACGATGACGAAGGGCGCCGCCAGGGTGAAGGCGAGGCCAAAGGCATGGGCCACCTGCGCCACGCCCCATTCCACGACCGCCGACGCGGCGGGCGCCAGGCTGGGCGGCAGGAGGTCATAACTCAGGATCATCATCTGCGCCGCGCGCACATGCAGCCCCAGCGTAAAGGCCAGCGCCAGCCCGCCCATGACCAGCAGATGCCCCATCGCCGGCATTGGCTCGGCCCCGGCGCTGCCGACGATCTGCGACAGCGACATCGCCTGCGCCGCCATCGCACCTGCCGTCTGCAGCGCGATGATGAACAGCCGCAGCCCGATCCCGAGCAGCAGACCGATACCCGTTTCCGTCAGCATGAGCCGTACTGGCGGTGGCGCCTCGGCCAGGGCCCCCAGCCCCGGTGCGACCGCAGGCGCGGTAACGGCGGTCAGCATCAGCGCCAGCATCAGGCGGATACGCACCGGCACGCTTTGGTCGCCGAAACCAGGAAAGAGCGACATCACCGGCCCGACCCGCAGGAAAACGATGGCATGCAGCCACAGCACCTGCCCGGCGATGCCCCCCAACTCGGCCAGCGCCGTCATCCCGGCACCACACCCATAAGCGCCGGCTGCGCATCAATGCCGATTTCCTCGAACGACAGGACGGGGTTGGTGATGCCCTTGGCGGCCAGCACGGTACGCAGGAACCGCCGCCTCAGCGCGGATGAGACGATGGCGGGAAAGGCGCCCTCTTCGCCCGCCTTCGTCACCTGTTCGCGTACGCCCTGGGCGAGCGCATTGAACAATTCGGGCGGCAGGGCGACATCGGGGCGTCCGCCCTCGCCCTCCATCTGGTAGGTCGAAAACCGCGCTTCCCAATCCGGTGCCAGCTGGATCAGCGGCAGCGTGCCATCCTCGCGCCGCAACCCGCCGACGATCTGGAAACCCAGCCGCTGGCGCACCTGCTCGCAGATGGCCTCTGGCTGGGTGTGGCGCTGGCGGCCCTCGGCCGTGGCCTCCAGTATCAGGGGCAGGTTGCGGATCGACACCTGTTCGGCCAGCAGCAGCCGCAGGATCGAATGCAACAGGTCACTGGGCACCCGGTCGGGGATCAGTTCCTCCAGCAGCTTGCGGTTGGCCTCTGCACGCGCGGGGTCGGGCAGGTTGACCATCTCGTCCAGCAGCCGGCGCATGGATTTCATCGTCAGAAGGCGGCTGAGGTTGCGCTTTATCACCTCAAGAAGGTGGGTCGCCAGCACCTCGGCCGGGCGCACCAAAGTGGTGCCGGCAAGGGCGGCGTCGTCCTCGGCCCCGGCGTCGATCCAGCGGGCGGGGGCGCCATAGACAGGTTCTGCCACCGCCTCGCCCGGCGGCAGGTCGGGGTTGGCATCGGGATCGAGCGCCAGCACCCGGGCGGGCATCAGCCGGGCGCGGGCCTGTTCGACCCCCTGGATGCGGATCACATAGACCCCGTTGCCCAGCGAGGGGTCGTCGGTCAGGCGGATTTCTGGCAGGATCAGGCCGTATTTCGTGGCGACGAAGCGGCGCATGTTCAAGATGCGCGCATCCAGCCCGGTACCGGGATCGAGCACCATATGCACCAGGTCCGGTGCGAATTCGACATGCACATCGTCGAGATCCAGTATCTCGCCCATCGACCGCTCTGCCGGGGCGGACGGCGGCATCTCTGCCGGGGCGGCTTGTGCGGCACGGTCGCGGCGGTACATCCACGCCGCCACCGCCCCCAGCCCGGCCCCGCCCAGGATGAAGGGCACAAAGGGCAACCCCGGCACCAGAGCGAACAGCGCCATCAGCACCGCCACCGTTGCCAGCGCCGCCGGATGACGGCCCAGCTGCGTGGCAAGCGCCAGGTCTGTCGCGCCATGGGTGCCGCCGCGCGCCAACAACAGCGCCGATGCGATCGAGATCACAACCGCCGGGATCTGCGTCACCAACCCGTCGCCAACGGTGAGGATGGCATAGGTCTCGAACGCGGTGGAAAGCGGCATGCCGTGTACCACCGTCCCCATGATCAGCCCCATCACCAGGTTGAGCAGCGTGATCAGCAAGCCCGCGACGGCATCGCCCTTGACGAATTTCGACGCGCCGTCGAGCGAGCCAAAGAAGGTGGTCTCCTGCTGCTCGCGTTCGCGGCGTTCCTTGGCCTCGGCATGGTCGATGGCGCCGGCGGACATGTCGCTGTCGATGGCGAGTTGCTTGCCCGGCATGCCGTCGAGGGCAAAGCGCGCGCCGACCTCCGCCATGCGCGCCGCCCCCTTGGTGATGACCATGAAATTGACGATCAGCAGCACACCAAAGACCACCAGCCCCAGGAACACGCTGCCACCCATGATGAAATCGGCGAACCCTTCGATCACCTCGCCGACGGCATCGGTGCCGGTGTGCCCTTGCCCGATGATCAGCTTGGTCGAGGACACGTTGAGCGACAGCCGCAGCATGAGCGATGCCAGCAAGACCGTCGGAAAGGCCGAGAAATCAAGCGGGCGCTCGATGAACAGCGTGAGGGTGAAAATCAGGATCGCCAGCGCGAAGGACCCGGCGAGCCCCACATCCAGCACCCAGGCGGGCATCGGCAGGATCATCATCACGATCACCGCCATCAGCGCCAGCGCCAGCAGCACGGTTGGTTGAAAGATGTTGCGTATGGTCACCGCCGGCATCGCTCAGAACCTGCCGGCCAGCGGAATGAAGGCCGCGCGCCCGCCCCCGATGGGCACTAGGGAGCCATTGCGCCCGCGCCCGCCAGGTTTCGATACCAGCGGCAGCGTGGTGCGCTGTGCCAGCAGGGCGACACGACGCTGCGCCGGGGTGGCGGGCGTGCTTTCGGGTGCGTCCTTTGACACCGCGGAGAGAATTCGGTCGAACTGGACGCGATAGCGGCGGGCATGGGTTTCGGTGCGGGAATGATAAGCCCCCGCAGCCAGGGACCAGTCGCCCAGCTCGCCATGCAGGCGGCTCAGAAATGTTGCCGCGTAGCGGGCGCCGGTGATCGGGTCGAACATCTGCGCGGCCGAATCAAACGCGGCGCCGTGCCATTTATGATTGATCTGAAAGCAGCCGATATCAAAGCTCTGCGCCCCTTCCGCCAGCTTGCGGTCGATGAAATCCTGCGCCGCCTTACGCGTGTCGAACCAGTGCCCGATACCTGCGATGTTCACCGTCCATGGCCACGGTTCCAGTCGGCCGGCGCGGGCGCGCCCGGTCTCGGTACGGGTAATCGCCAGCATCACCGTTGCCGGCACGCCTGTTTCGCGCGCAGCACGCCGGGCGGCGGCATCGCAGAGGCCGGAAACCGAGGCCGCCGCCGGGCCGGTGAGGCACAGCGCGCACAGACATGCGGCCACCCACGCGGCCGGCCTGAAACGGAACGAATGCTGGGCATGCAATCGGGTCAAGGCGGGTTCTCCGGCATCGGTGGTGTCGCGGGCGTTCTGCCCCGTGGCGAAAGGTTACGCGCGCCTGGGTTACCATCCGGTAACCGCGATGCAGGTTTTGCGGCCGGCCTTTTGCCGCTTCACTGCGGCGGCGGATGGGCCGACAGTAGGGCCGCTAATGCGGCGCGCGCGGCCTGGCTGCCCTCGATCATGGCCGCGTTTCGGGCCAGAACACCCTGGCTGTTGCCGTCCTGCTCCGCCTCGGCATGGGTTAGTTTCAGCCGCGCGATGGCGGCGTGCGTGGTGTCTTTCGAATCAAGCAGGGCTACCCAGTCACGGGCCAGCCAGGCCTGGGCTTGCGCCGCGTCCGGTTCACCCACGGCGTCGAACAGTTCCTGCGCAGCCTGGTGATCGCCAGCCCTGGCGCGGGCCTCGGCGCGCAGGCGGGTCGCTGCCTTGTCAGACAGGCCCAACAGCTTTGCCTCGGCCTGCCGGGGGCGGCCCTGGGCCAATGCGACACGCGCCCGCAGACGCTTGCGCAGATCTTCCTCCGGGCCGGTCGCGGGGGGGGCAACGTACCGGGCCGCCTCGGTCGGGAAGCCCAGTGATATCAACCTGTCAGCCATGACATTGGCAATTTCAGCGTCCAGCCCATCGGGCGGTGCTGCCGACCCGGACAGGGTGTGATGCAGGAAATCATAGTCCGATGCCTTGCTGGCCAGGATACCGCTGAGACGCGCACGACTTGCTGCCCGCCCGGCAGCATCTGCGTCAGGAACCTGATCCAGCACCGCGAACGCCTCGTCAAAGGCGCCGGAGGACGCCAGCGCCGCAAGGTGTGCCTCTGCCAGATCGGTGCCCAGCGGCTGCCCCCTGTATTCCACCGCATAGGCCCCGGCCAGTTGGGCGGTCTCGTAAGAGATTTCCGCCCCGCGTCGCAGCCGCGCGTCGATCAGACGCAAGAGCGCCTGCGCAGACGGGGCATCATTGCCGGCCACAACTGTGCCAAGCGTGGCCTCTGCGGGGGCGTCAAGGCCTTGGGAAAGGGCAATTTCGGCATCCATCAGCCGGACCTCGGCAGTGGTCGTTGCCTCGACACGGTTGAGGATGCGGCGCACGCGCGCGCTTTCTCTCTTATAGCCGGCTTCGTGCAGTCGTCTGGCCAGCACCGGGCCGAGATAGGCCCGCAGATGCACCGGCAGGGCGGTCAGCCCCTGTAGCACCGCGTCGCCGTTCAGCGAAATACCAGCCGGCATTTCCCGGTAGGACAGCACCGACCACAGCGCCACCATCGGCCCGCAGTCCGTCTGTCCCGACAGGGCCGAATCCGCCCCGGCATGTCCATCCTCAAGTATCGCCGCCATTGCCTCCAGAACGGGATCGGCGGCGGCAGACCCGCCGACCTCGGCCAGCAGTTGCCGGGCCTCGGCGCCAAAGCCGAAATGAACATAGAGCCGCGTCAGCCGCAGCACCGCCGCCTTGTCGGGTTTGTCGAATTCGCCCAACAGCCGCGCTCGCAGCGGGCCGATCTGCTGTCGAAACGAAGCATTACCCCCCCAGACCGCAACGTCGACCCGCTCGGGATCGAGACAGGTTTGCGCGCCTGCGGCCCCCAGTCTTGCCAGCACCGCGCCCATGTCCCGGTCGATAGCTGTTTGCGCGTGCAGATGCATGCCGGGCGGTAATGGCCTGGCCCGGGCGGCGGTTTTCTGCGGCACAGGCTCTGGTGTGGCCTGCGGCGCCGCGGGGGGCGGGATGCGCCTGGCCATTGGTGTCAGCAGACCCTGCGAGGCCGCCCGACCGACCTGGCGGAGCAGCAGATCGCGGCTGATCCCCAGATCCGGGCCATTGGGGGACGCGGGCGGCCCTTTCATCGGCAACCGTCTGTCAAGATCACGCTGCAAGAGCCGCAAGGCATGTCCTGGCCGCGGCGGCGGCACCGGCAAAGGCCGCAGTCGGACGGGCTTTGCCGGTTGCTCCCCCTCCCTGATATCGAGGACCAGCGAGGCATCGCCGAACCAGAAGCTTTTGACCTCGTAACGGGGGGCGAGGGACAGGCGCAGCCCGGTGTGCCCGGGCAATGCCGTGATCCCGGTCAGGCGGGTTTTCGGCACGCGGTCAAAGACGGCGGAGGTGTCGATCTCATAATCCTGCCCGTCGATCACCAGGTCGGTCTGCACCCCGGACCCGGTCAGGGTATAGGGCGCCCGTTCGGGCAGCTTGATCACCAGGCGGGTAAAATCCGCGTGCTCCCCCGAACGCACCGAAACCGTCTGCCCAGACGCGGCCCCGGACCAGCAGGCCAGAATGACGGCAAGCAACCACCCCCGCATCAGGCGGCATCCTGCTTGACGGCCTTGATCGCCTGTTCAAGGTCGTCAAAGCTGGGGCGATTTGGCGCCGGCGTATTCTGGCGGCCGACCTCGATGCAGATATTGGTAGCGTGGTTGTGCAGGTTGGCAACCAGCACCTCGCGTATCAGGTGATAGAAATGCGCGTCCTCCTCGACCGAGGCGCGCACCTTGCCGGCGAAGGGTCCGACCAGCCCGTAGGACAGGAACACGCCCAGAAAGGTGCCAACCAACGCGCCGCCAATCATCTTTCCCAGGATCTCGGGCGGTTGATCGATGGCGGCCATGGTCTTGATCACGCCCAGCACGGCGGCGACGATGCCCAGCGCCGGCAACCCATCGGCCATTATCTGAAGCGCGTGGCTGGAATGCAGGGCACGCTGCATGTACGCCTCCATCCGCTTGTCCAGCACCTCTTCGACCTGGTGGGGGTCATCGTAATTCATCGACGCCGCGCGCATGGTGTCGCTGATCAGTGCAACAGCCTCGCCATCCGCCAATATCCGGGGGTAGCGGCCGAATATGGCCGATTGTGCGGGGGCCTCGATATGTTCCTCGACCGCAACCGGGTTTTGCCGCGCGAGGCGGATCAGTTCAAAGAGCAGGCACAGCAGGTCGCGATAATCGTCGGGCTTCCACCTCGGGCCCTTGATGACCCTCGCCATGTCCCGCACGGTGTGCATGATCGCGCTCATCTCGTTTCCGATCAGAAAGGCGCCGGTGGCCGCGCCGACGATTATCATCATCTCGAAAGGCAGCGAATGCAGGATGATTCCCAGCTTGCCTCCGGCGGCCATGTAACCGCCAAAAACCATCACGAAGATCACCACGATACCGATGATCACGATCATCGTTCCCTCCATCCCTTGACCCGGCAATCCATTCCCGAGACCATCATTCGCGCGGCGCCTCCGCGTTGCGGCCGGCCAGCACCACGCTGAAGAGATGCGCCGCCTCGGGGCTGAGTCCGGCCATGACCTGGGCCGCGGCTTCGGGGCGCATCCGGCCAAGGAAACCGGCGGCAAAGACCGGGTCCATCTGCTCGAACAGGGCGGCGGCCTGTTTGGGTTTCATCGCCTCGTAAACCCTTGTCAGACGGTCCAGATCGGTCTCCGCCGCGCTGTCGGCCAGGGCGATCATCTCGCGCAGCGATGCCTCTGCCGCCTCCAGCTTTGCCAGCCGCTCTGCAGTTTCGGTGTCGGCCACGCGCAGCGCCTGCATCCGGTTTTCCAGCGCCGCCTCCTGCGCGGCCAGGCGGGCGTCGCGCTCGGCAAAGGCGGCCAGCATCGCGCGCAGATCCTCGGGCGTCTTGCAGGCCGGGCCCGCCGCCGCCAAATGATCGGCCGCAACACCTGTTTCGGCCGGCACGAGGGCCAGCGCCTGCCCCGCCCCGTCACCGATGCGAATCAGCGCCGATCCGACCAGCAGACCGGCGATGACGAACAGCGTGCCGCGCCCGACCCTTCGGCGTCGCCGGCTCATTCCGCGGCCTCGTCGGTGGGGGCATAGGTGTGGCGCAGGAAAACCGGGGCAGGGGCGGGCGCCTCATCATCGGGCGGATCCGAATCGGGGTGGTCGTTTGCCACTGTCGGGCCATCGTCCTGCCCCTCTGCCGGGGTCGCCTGCTGTTCATGCCGGCGCAGGATCGGGCGCGCCGGTTCGCGCGCCCCCTCCTCCTGCGCAGGCTGGGGAATATCGTGCATCGAGGCAACCAGCAGTTCCAGCCGCCGAGCCACCGTTTCGGCCCGGTCGGTCAGCCCTTCGAGCGACCTGGTCGAATCGCCGGCAACGCTGCGGGCTGCGCCCAGAGTGCGGGTCAGGTCGTCGACCTGCGCCGACAGCACCGCGACCGCGCCGCCAACCCCCTTTTCCAGATCGTTGAACCGGCGCAGCCGCTGCGACAGGACATAACAATAGGCCCCGGCGCCCAGCGCGCCGGCGATCAGCAGAATATCGGCAATGAGTTCCATCCTTGCACCCCCTCAATTCACGACGAATTCCATGATCAGCAGGTCGCTGACCCGATTGGCGCCGGTGACCATCTGCACCCGGCGCAGCATCTGCGCGCGCAACCGAACCAATGCGGAATTGTTGCGCAGATCGGCGATATCGACCGCGCGCAGATAGCCGTTCAGCACATCCACCACCCGCGGCAGAAGGTGCTCGACCTCGGACTTGTATGCTCTGCGAACTTCCAGCTGGGCGCGAAACCGCAAGTGTAACCCGCTGCCGGCATCCAGCGAGACGACCAGCGGCTCGATCGCCACGAAATCAACATCGTCCGGCACGACGGGCGTAGCGTCGGAGAGGGCGGAGGCGTGCGCGCCCTCCGCCCCCGCCGATTCGCCCCAGGGCAGATACCCTGAATAGGCCGCCAGGAACCCCCCGCCGGCCCCGGCCAGCGCCAGCACAAGAGCCAGAATTACCGGCCCTTTCGACCTTTTCTTGACGTTCTCGCCATCGGTTTCGTCCGTATCGGCCATCGCCACATCCCGTTGCTGGTTGCAGGCGGACTATAGGCCGGCAGGAACTAACCGATTGTTAAGCCTGATCGGCAAAGAATGACCGCAACGCACGTGCAGAACGCCGTGAAGGAGGAACCTGATCTTGCAGCAGATCGTGACCCTGTGGAATGCGCTCGATCCCCGCCGCCGGGTCATCGTGGGCATTGCCACCCTTGCCATGTTCGCCGCCGTTCTGGCGATGGCCCGGATGGCTTCGACGCCCGGAATGGCCCTGCTCTACGCCGGGTTGGAGGCCGGGCCCGCGGGCGAGGTTGTCAGCGCGCTGGAACAGCGCGGCGTCACCTACGAGGTGCGCGGCGGGGCGATATTCGTCGATGCCGGGCGCCGGGACGAACTGCGCATGACCCTGGCCAGCGAGGGGCTGCCGCGCAACTCTGCCCAGGGGTACGAGCTGCTGGACGGGCTGTCGGGCTTTGGCACCACCTCGCAGATGTTCAACGCCGCCTACTGGCGCGCCAAGGAGGGGGAGCTTGCCCGCACCATCGTGTCGCATCCGGCGGTGGCCTCGGCGCGGGTGCATATCGCCCAGACCGGCACCAGCCCGTTCCGGCGCGACCTGCGGCCCACGGCCTCGGTCGCGGTGTCGGCCAGCTCGGGCCAGATCACGGCGGCGCATGCGCGGGCGCTGAAATACCTCGTCGCCTCGGCCGTGGCCGGCATGTCGCCAGACGATGTTTCTGTCATCGACGGCAATGGCGAACTGGTCGGCGATACCGACCGGTCGCCCGCCGGCGCCACTGACGGGCTTGCCGAAACGCTCAGGAACAGGGTCGAAAGGCTGCTGGCCGCCCGGGTCGGGCCCGGCAACGCGGTGGTTGAGGTCAGCGTCGAGACGGTGACGCGGCAGGAATCGCTGCGCGAGCGGGTGATCGACCCCGAGAGCCGCGTCGCCATCAGCACCGACACCGAAGAGCGGGAGGATGCATCTTCGGGCGATGGCGGCGGGGTTACCGTCGCCTCCAACCTGCCCGAGGGCGACGCCGGTGCCGAAAGCACCACCAGCCAGGCAAGCGAAACCCGCGAGCGGGTCAATTACGAGGTGTCCGAGACCGAAAGACAGATCGTCGAGGTGCCGGGCGCAATCAAGCGGCTGACCGTCGCGGTTCTGGTCAACGGCATGGCCACGCCGGATCAGAACGGCGAGCCGGTCGTCACCCCCCGCCCCGAGGAAGAGCTTGCCGCCCTGGAACAACTCGTCGCCTCTGCCGTGGGGTTCGATCCGGCCCGCGGGGATGCGATCACCATCAAGTCGATGCAGTTCGAACAGGCGCAGTCCGCCGGAACCCTTGCTGACGACAGTATTTTTTCGGGGTCTGGTATGGATGCGATGACGCTGGTGCAACTGGTGGTGCTGGCGGTCGTCGTGCTGGTTCTCGGGCTTTTTGTCGTCCGGCCTCTGCTGGCGCGTCCAGCGGGCGGGGCCGTTCAGCGGCTGGCGGCGCCCGACCCGGCCACCGACACGCCGCCGGGGTCGGATGAGGCCCCCATGGCGCTGACCGGCGAGATTGACACGAGCGAGGGCGATCTGGCGGGAATGGCGCTCATTTCCTGCACGCAAGGCGCAGCGGCGCCCCATGGGACCGACATTCGCCTGCCGGGTGCGGACAGATCCGGCACGGACCCGGCCGAACGGCTGCGGGGGCTGATCGGTGAGCGGCGCGAAGAAACCGTTGAGATCCTGCGCACCTGGCTCGAAGGAGAGGAGGAACACGCCTGATGCCCCTCTCTGACCTGTTGGAGGACTTTACCGAGAGCGGCGGCAACACCGGCGCGGTGTTGTCGGATGTGAAGGTCGAGGAGCTGAAGCTCGAGGCCTTCGAACGGGGCTATCAGGCCGGGTGGGACGATTCCGCCAAGGCCCAGCAGGACAGCAGCACCCACCTGTCAGAGGATTTCGCCCGCAACATCCGCGACCTGTCCTTTACCTATGACGAGGCCTATGCCGGCTTAGTCGCCGCCATGCGGCCGTTGATCGGCCAGACGGTGAACGTCGTCCTGCCTGAACTGGCCCACGCTACGCTTGGCATGCGCGTGGCCGCCCTGATCGAGAAAGAGATCGCCGCCTGTGGCCCGCAGCCGGTGATCCTGACGACCGCCCCGGCCAGCGCCGCGGCCCTGCAGGCCGTGCTGCCACAGGATGCCGGATTTCCGATCGCGATCCGGCAGGATGACACGCTGGCCGAAGGGCAGGTGCAACTGCGCATCGGCGACGCCACCGAACGCGAGATTGACCTGCAAGGAGTCCTGGACGGGATTCGCGATGCCACCGACAGCTTTTTTCAGGAAACCGCCCCCACCGCAAAGGAGACCGCCTGATGGACGATGCAGACACCCCCAAACCGGCCCCTGGACCCGATCTGCGCAGCCCCTTTTCGACGGTTCCGATCGAGATCACCATCTCGGTGGGCAAGACACGGCCGCTGATCCGCGAACTGCTGCGGATGGAACGGAACGCGGTGCTGCCGCTTGACCGGCGCGTGAATGACCCGGTCGAGCTCTATGTCGGCAATCGCCTGATTGCCCGAGGCGAGCTGGAAGAGATGGATGGCGACGCCGCGGGGCAACTGGCGGTGCGGCTGACCGAGGTCGCCGACCTGCATGACGGCATCGAATGAGGCGGATCATCCCCCTCATGCTGGCGGCGGGCCTGGTGCTGTTGGTGTCGTCGCCGGCGATGGCGCAGGACATCACCTTGTCGCTGGGCGATGGCGAATCGCTTTCGCTGCGCACGATCCAGCTGATCGTGCTGATCACCGTGCTCAGCCTGGCGCCGGGGCTGGCGATCATGATCACCTGCTTTCCCTTCATCGTCACGGTGCTGGCGATCCTGCGGCAGGGTATTGGCCTGCAGCAATCGCCGCCCAACATGCTGATAGTCAGCCTGGCGCTGTTCCTGACCTATTTCGTGATGGAACCGGTGTTCACGCAGGCCTGGACGGCGGGCATCGACCCGCTGTTGGATGGCCGGACGGACACCGAAACCGCGATCCCGCTGGTGCTGGAACCGTTCCGCACCTTCATGGCCGGCCGCGTCGACCCTGACACCCTTGCCACCCTCAGCGCGCTCAGGCCGCAGGGCGGCACGCCCGTGCCCGCCGCCGACGCGCCGCTGTCAGTGCTGGTGCCCAGCTTCCTCCTGTCCGAGATCGCGCGCGCCTTTCAGATCGGTTTCCTGGTGTTCCTGCCATTCCTGATCATCGACCTGGTGGTGGCTGCAATCCTGATGTCGATGGGGATGATGATGGTGCCGCCGGTGGTGGTCTCTTTGCCCTTCAAGCTGGCGTTTTTCGTCGTCGCCGATGGCTGGACGCTGATCGCCGACGCGCTGGTACGGGGCTATTTCTGAGGCCGTTGCCCAAGGGATACCTACGCAACCGCTGACCTGACGCGTTCGAAACCGCGCGTCGCCAGTCCGGGCCTCTCCTGAAATATCCCTCCATGCCTCGGCTTTGTGATGGTGAACCCCGGCGACAGGCCAGCAAGACACGCACATCAGCGGGCAGCCAAGACCCGACGCTAGGCACGATAACAAGCCTGAACCGCAACGCGCGTGCGGCACGCTGGTGCCCGGCCCTGCGGCAGCCCGGTGCCGCGCTCAGCGAACCACGAATTCCGCGTGCAGCGCCCCGGCGGCGTTGATGCTCTTGAGGATGTCGATCATGTCGCGTGGCGAGGTGCCCAGCGCGTTCAGCCCGGCGATCACCTGCGACAGGCTGGTGCCTTCGGCGACCTCGGCCAGACCGATCCCCGGATCTTCCTCCAGTTCGGCCCGGGTGCGCGGCACGATGACGGTTTCGCCCTCGGAAAACGGGTTCGGCTGCGACACCAGCGGCGCCTCTTCGACCCTGAGTGTCAGGTTTCCCTGGGCGACCGCGACCCGAGAGATGCGCACATCCTCGCCCATGACGATGGTGCCTGACCGCTGGTCGACGACAACGCGCGCCTTGCGCTCGGGCTCGACCAGCAGGTTTTCGACCTGGCGCAGCGCATGCGCCGTCGAGCGGCTGCCTGTTGCGTCGATATCCAGCCGCACCGTTCCCGGATCAAGCATCAAGGCAACCCGGCGTCCAAACGCCCTGTTGATCACGGTCTCGATCCGGGCTGCTGTGGTGAAATCCGGCTCGCGCAGGCCCAGCCTGATCTGGTCCAGGCTCGATAGTTCGAAGTCGATCTCGCGCTCGATCCGTGCGCCGGACGGGATCATTCCGGCGGTGGGCACACCTTCGACCACGCTGCCACCTTCGCCCCGGGCCGATGCGCCGCCGGCGATGATCGCCCCCTGCGCAACGGCATAGATATCGCCATCGGCGGCGTTGAGCGGGGTCATCACCAGTGTGCCGCCCAGCAGGCTGTCGGCATCGCCGATGGCCGAAACGGTGACGTCGATCTGCGAGCCCGCGCGCGCAAAGGGTGGCATGCTGGCGGTCACCAGCACGGCCGCGACATTTTTGGGCCGGAACTGTTCGCCGGTGACGTTGACGCCAAGCCGTTCGAGGATGTTCGACATGATCTCTTCGGTGAAGGGCGCGTTGCGCAGGCCATCGCCGGTGCCGTTCAGCCCCACCACCAGCCCGTAACCGACAAGGTCGTTGCTGCGCACGCCGTCGAAATCGACCAGGTCCTTGATCCTGATCGCGGTGGCGGGGGCCGGGCCGCCCGAAAGCGCCACGAAGCAGAGGATGACAGCGGACAGAAGGATGCGGATCATGACAGGAAATTCACCAGACTGAGACGGGAAAGACGGGCGGTGACGGAATAGACGGTTTCGAGCTGCAGGCGCACGGCCTCCAACTCGGTTGCGGCTTGGTAGGAGTCGACCGACAACAGTGTGTTGCGCGCTATTTCAAGCGCTGCGGTCTCTGCCCCGATCCGCGCGTCGGCCTGCGCGATGCGGTTTTCGGCCAGCCCCAGCGTGGCCTGCCTGCCCGATAGCGCATCCCTGGCACCCAGCAGGCCGTCAAGGGCCCGGTCCAGCACGCCGCGGCGTGCATCCTCGGTCAAGGTCAGCCCGCTATCACCGGCAAGCGCGGCGAGCGCGGTATATTTCAGCGTGTCGCGGAACGCAGCGTCATCGGCGCGCAGGTCCAAAGTTGCGGTTTCGCCGGCGCCCAGGTCGACAGGGGCCAGATCGTTCGCCGCGCCGCGATAGACAAGTGTCTCGAAGGCGCCGCCGGAGGTGTCGAAAAAGGCATCGGCGGCCGCCTCTACATCGGCAGGGGTACTGGCGGCGGCCATCGTGATGCGCAGCTGCGCCAGGATATCACCGGCCGGGATCAGCGGGGCGGTGTCCACGGCGGCGCCGGAAAAGAGCTGCCGATCGGCTACCCCGGTATTAAGCGCCGAAACCATGCCTTCGAGCGTCGCACCGGCCTCGGCCGTGGCTAGAGTGATTCCCGATGGGCGTGCATCCGCTCCGGCCAGCACCAGGGTATCGACCAGCGCATCGGTATCGTCCCCGATGCGCTGCAGCGCGGTCTGCATCGTCTCGGCGGTAGTCCGGGCCGCCGAGACGGTGTCGCGATAGCTGGAGGCAAGAGCAAGGTCATGTTCGATCCGTGACAGCCGGGCGGTGTTGCCGCCCAGTTGCGCAACCGGGTCGGCGGCGTGTCCGGTCGAGACCTCGGTGCCCAGCCGTGTCAGGGCCTGTTTCAGCGCCACGCTCTGGCGTTTCAGGGCAAAGCCGCGCGACAGATCGCCAATCGAGGTCAGTGTCATGTCTCAGATCCCCAGCAGTTCATCTATCAGCCCTCCGATCACCTCGATCACCCGTGCGTTTGCGGTGTAGGCCTGTTCGATCAGCAGCAGATGCTGCATCTCGGCATCGGTATCGACGCCCATCGCCTGCTCGGCCTCAAGCAGGCCAGCCTGTTGCGCCGCCGTCGATGCCATGTTCTGGTCAAGCGAGAGACGGTCCTGGCCGATACGCGACACCAGTGTCGCGGCATGGCCAGAAAAGCTGCGTTCGGTCGCGCCGAGTTCGCCTGACGCCAGTGCGCCCCGCCCGTCAAGCGCGGCGGAAAGGTCGTGCAACAGCGATGCCTGCCCGGAATCGCCCGGTGCGCTGGCGTAAAGTCTGTCGCGCAGACGCCACACGGCCCCGCCCGCATCTGGATCGACCTGGGCATTCAGCGATATGCGCTGCGCCAGACCGGTTTCATCGGCCGGATCAAAGGTCGCGCCCGCATCGGTGAACAGCCCGGCATCGCCGGGCGCGCGGGTGGGGTCGAGCGCGGGGTCCTGCATCCGTTCGACGAGGTCGCGCGCCAGCGCATCCAGCTGCGCCTGCGCATCGGTCGCCATTTCGTCACGCAACTCGAACAGCCCGGCGATCCGGCCGCCACCGGATGGCGGCGCAATTGCCCGGCCGTTCAGCGTCAGGCCGTTCAACAGCCCGTTTTCGACGGTCATGTGGGGCACAATCGCGTTGACGGCCTGAAAGCCCAGTTCGGCCGGGCGGCTGTCGAGCAGCACCGCGCCATCGGTGGTATAGATGGCAACGGCGCCATGGTCGCGTGTGGCCAGACGGAACGGGACCAGTTCCGCCAGCTGGTCAAGCGCGACGCGGCGCTGATCCTCGAAACCCGCGGTGGGCCGGCCAGTGCTGGCCGCTTCGGAAATGCGCAGGTTGAGCGCGTGAACCTCGTGCAGGTGCACGTTGGCGCTCGAGACCGCCTGTTCGATCCCGGCTTCGGCATCGCTGCGCCATTGCTGGATGCTCTGCGACATGTCGTTGAGCTTGTCGGCCAGGGTGCCGGCCTGTTGCACCACTGCCTGCAGGCGGGTCTCGTCCTCGGGTGCGGCGGCAGCGGTGACAAGGTCCGCCTGCAACGCGGCCAGCCGGCCGGTCAGCGAATCGGGCTGGTCGGGGCCGCCCGCCAACTGTTCCAGATCGGCCTGAAACCCGGCCCTGACCGCGATATCCGCCAGCTCGGCATCGGCGCCGCGCCGGGCGCTCAGCAATCCGGGGTCCACCCTGCGCACGACCCCCTGCATTGCCACCCCGCCGGAACCGCCCACCGCCCGCGCCGACAGTTCCATCGAGCGCGCCGCGTATCCGGGGGTCAGGGCGTTGGCGATGTTGGCCGAGACGACCTGCGCCTGCCCCGAATTGGCGGTCAGCCCGCTCAGCGCGTTGGTCAGGGCGCTTGAAATACTCATCGGTTATCCTTTTGGTTAGTCCGCCATACCCGCCGATCAGCGTTTGATATTGGTGGTTTCCTGCAGCATTTCGTCGACGGTCTGGATGACCTTGGCGTTCGACGAATAGGCGCGCTGGGTCTGGATCATCGCAGTCAGTTCGCCGGCGATGTCGGTGGCTGATTCCTCTCGCGCATAGCCGGCAACCTCGCCGGTCGGACCACCGCCTGCATCCCACAGGAAGAACGGCCCGCTATCGGGCGAGGGCAGATAGGTCTGGTGCCCCATCGCCACCATCCCGTTGGGGTTGGGCACGTCCACCAGCGGAACCTGATAGATGATCCGGGACGCGCCAGTGTCGAAATAGGCATGAACATAGCCGTTCTGGTCGACTTCTGCCGACACCATCGTGCCGACCGGCGTGCCATCCTTGTCGATCGAGAGCGGCGCGAAACTGTCGGATAGCTGGCTCAGACCGTCGGCGGACCCCAGCATGCCGAGAGACAGTTCCATCGGGCCACCATCGACATTGATGATGACCGAACCGGTGTTCGCGTCATATGCGCCGCCGGTGGTGGCGGTCACCGACAACAGTGTGCCGCCAGAGGTGCGCGCATCGTCGAAGGTCAGGACATATTCGCCGACCACCGCGCCGCCCTGCGCCGAATCGGTGAGCACCATCGTCCATTCGTTCGACGACCCGCTGGCTGGCACTGTCGGCGTGAATTCGAAATCCAGGCTCTGCGATATGCCGATATTGTCGAAATATTCCACCGACAGGGTCTGGCTGGCGCCGGTGGAATCCGACTGAGTGGCGGTCGCCGGCAGGTTGACGCCAAGGCCGATCCGCGTGGTGGGTTCACCGCTGAGCTGGCTGGCGTTGATGCGGACCGGTTCCAGCCCGTTGTCGGTATCGCGCGGAAATTCGGGAACGGAACCGTCAGGATTGGCCGGCCATCCTAGCAGCACCAGCCCCGATTCGGTGACCAGCCGCCCCTGGGCATCGGTGCGGAACGATCCGGTCGTCGTCAGCAGCATCTGTGCGTCGCTGCCGGAAACATTGACCTCGCTCAGCATGGCCACCGGCAGCATCCCGCGCCCGTTCACCGCCAGGTCTGTGGCGTTGTCGGTTGTGATCAGCGAGCCCCAGTCGTCGATCAGGCGCTGGGTCGTGGCCCGTACGCCGCCGGCCGAATAGGCGCCGCCCGAAGTCGATGGCACGAGCGAGCCGAAATCGGCCTCGACCCGCTTGTAGCCGTAGGTGCCGGAGTTGGCGATGTTATCGGAAATGGCCGCCAGGCGGATCGCGTTGGAGTTGAGCCCGGAGACGCCGGCGTTCAGCGAAGAGGAAATCGTCATGGATACACCTTTCTGCTGTATCGGATACGTTCACGACACAGGCTAGGGGCGATGATTTAACAGCAGGCTAACAGCTAAAATCCGCATCATTCGCGCGGCGTATCCGACCGCAGCAGGATCACCTCTATCCGGTTGTTGCGGATCGCCAGCGGGTTCGTGATCGCCGGTTCGCGGTCGGCGTGGCCGGTCACGCGGCGCAGGCGCCCGGTCTCCAGCTTCTGTTCTTCCAGCAGCGCACGCATGGCATTCGCGCGTGCGGCTGACAGATTCCAGGCCGGGTTTTCGGCGGCGACGATCGGGCGTGCGCGGGTATGCGCCTCGACCGCGACACCGTTTGTGACCAACCCAGCGGCCGACGCCACCAGCGCGGCCAGATCGCGCAGCAGCGGTGTCGTTTCGGCGGTGTCAGGGTCGAAAAGTGGCGCGCCGTCCAGATCGAAAAGCTCGATGATCAGTCCCTCGTCGGTGACGCGGGTGCGCATGTGGCGCAGCATCTGGGCAGAGACCTCGCTTTCGCCGCTGCGGCCCTGCAGGTGTTCGCTGACAGCGGCGAATTCTCCGGCTGGTTCGGCGCTCGGGCGGTTCGGTTCGGGCGCACCCTCGGCACCCTCGCCGCTCAGGCCCAGGTCGCCGCGGTTGCGTTCTTCCTCGCTGACCGCGCGCCGGCTGCCGCCGACGCCATTATACGCAAGGCTGTTTTCCGAAAACAGGCTGTCACCGCCGAAATCCCCGTCACCACCGCCGGAAATGCGGTTGATCGGAATGGTCGGACTGAAATAGTCCGCGATCCCCTTGCGTTGTTTTTCCGTCGTTGCGTTCAACAGCCACATCAGCAGGAAAAATGCCATCATCGCGGTCACAAAGTCGGCGTATGCCACCTTCCAGGCGCCGCCATGATGGCCGCCAGCCTTGATGACCTTTCTCCGTCTGATGATGATCGGCGCAGCGTTGTCACCCGGCGCAGTCATGTTCACCACCATTTCACCACCCGGAACCGGGCTAGCATGGCGAGCATTAGCAATGGCTTAACATTTCAACTTGTTGCTAACGCGCGGCGGCGCGGTTCGGACTGATTTTAGGCGAATTGCAGATATCGAGGGTTTGGCCGACGCAGGCCGATGAGCTAGAATACCGGCAAGGGCCAGGACGGCCGCAACCTCAATTCAGTTTCGCGTGTGGTGTGTAGGGAGCACGTGGGGAACGGGGGGTGCCGGTCGTCTGTCCGGCATCCTCCGTTGATTTCGTTTACTGTTTTCAGACCGTCAATCCGCATCCGCCATCAGGGGCTGCACCGCCAGGTCGCGCGCAAGACCCTGATAGACGCGGTCGGCCTCTTCCATGTCGTAATCGGCGTGCAGTGTCTTGCGCACGCCGTGTTCAGCCAGCATGACATGGCGCGCGGGTTCCACCCCATGTCGGGCCAGGGTGGATTTGACGCAATTCAGCCGGCACCCATCCAGCGCCAGGATCGGCCTGCCGGATTGCGCGGTGCGCACCAGCGGTTTGACGTCCCCGCCCACCCCGGCGATGCACGACATCTCGGCCAGGCCGGAACGGTCGAGCCTCAGCGCCAGGTCGTTGGCCATCTGCGCCGCGCTGGAACAACCCGAGCAGGCATAGACCAGCGGCAGGGTCTCATCGGGTTTCTTAGTCATGGTTTCGCACTCCGGCATCGTCAGAACCTGACGGCTCGGCAAGGGTGCCAGTCACGGCCCCAGGCGGGCAGGCGTCATTTGGTCGCGGAAAGCCCGGCAAGATCGCAGACGATGCGCCATTCCTCTGGCGTCACCGGCTGCACCGACAGGCGCGAATTGCGGACCAGGACCATTTCCGACAGGCGCGGATCGGCCTTGATTGTCTCCAGCGTCACCGGATTGGGGGCCGTTTCCACCGCCCGGATATCGACGCATTCCCAGCGCGGATTGTCGGTGGTGCTGTCGGGGTGGGCCTCGGCGATCACCTCGACGGTGCCGACCACGGCCTTTTCCTTTTGGCTGTGATAGAAGAAACCCAGATCGCCCACTTTCATCTCACGCATGAAATTGCGGGCCTGATAGTTGCGCACGCCGTCCCATTCCTCGCCCACATCACCCTTGGCCAACTGGTCATCCCAGCCCCAGGTCGACGGTTCGGATTTGAACAGCCAATAGCGCATTGTCAGATCACCTTGTTCCAGCGGATCAGCTCGACCGATGTGAACAGCCCGGCCTTGGCATAGGGGTCGTCTTCGGCCCAGCGTTCAGCCGCGGCCATGTCGGGTACGTCCAGCACCACCAGCGAGCCGCACATCGCGCCATCCCCGTCCAGGAACGGGCCGGCCTGGGCGACGACGCCGGTCTGCTTGATATAGGCAAGGTGCGCCTCGCGATTGTCCAGCCGGGTCTGCAGCGCGCCCGGCTTGTCACGGGCGATAAGAGCGACGAGCATTCATTCTTCCTTCAATGGTCTTTTCAGCAGCATATCCATCGCCTGCTCGACCCGCAATCGGCCCGAAACCAGCATCATCACGGCCTGCGTGATCGGCAGGTCCAGCCCCTCGCGCGCGGCCAGGTCGCAGACTGCCTGCGCGGTGGCGGCGCCTTCGACCGTGACGCCGGGGTCGAATGCCTCGTTTCGACCCAAACTCAGGCCAAAACGATAGTTTCGGGACTGTTCCGAGGTGCATGTCAGCACCAGGTCGCCGAACCCCGACAGCCCCGACAGCGTGTCGCGCGCGGCGCCCATCGCCTCTGCCGCGCGCACTATCTCGGCAAAGCCACGGGTCATCAGCGCGGCGCGGGCACTGTCGCCCAGCCCGGCACCCATCGCCGCGCCGCTGGCGATGGCGATCACGTTCTTGAGCGCGCCGCCCAGTTCGGCGCCGATCACATCCGAACTGCGATAGAGCCGCAAGACCGAGGTTGAAAGCCCCGCCTGCAGCCGCTGCCCCACCGCCGCATCGGCGCAGGCCAGCGTCAGCGCGGTGGGCAGACCACGGGCGATATCCCCGGCGAATGACGGCCCCGTCAGCACCGCGCAGGCCGCACCCGGCAGCACCTCGGCAATCACCTGGCTTGGGCGCAGGCCGGTGGCCAGCTCAACCCCCTTGCAACAGGTGACAAGCGGCGCGCCATTGGCCAGGCCGCCGGCATGTTCGGTGCAAAAGCTGCGCAGGGTTTGCGCCGGAACCGCCAGCAGGGTTGCCTCTGCCTTGCTCGGCTCTATCGGACCCGAAACCACTGTCACCGCGTCGGGCAGGTCGATCCCCGGCAGGCGGCGGTCGTTGCGCCGGGCGCGCGCCATTTCCTGCGCGTGGCCCACATCGCGCGCCCACAGCGTCACCGGCCCGCGTTCGGCCAGCGACACCGCCAGCGCCGTGCCGAATGCACCCGCACCCATCACCCTGATCATGCCTTGGCCCCTTTGCGTCCGCCGCCCAGCAAGGCCGGCTGCCCCGCATCCAGCGGCCAGCGCGGCCGCGCGGCAAGCGTCATGTCATCGCGCCGCCCGGCAGCGTATAGCTCTGCCCCCGCATAGGCGATCATCGCCGCGTTGTCGGTGCAGAGCGCCAAGGGCGGCGCAACGAAATCGGCCCCGAATTCGGCTGAAACAGTCTCTAACCCGGCCCGAATCGCGGTGTTCGCCGCAACCCCGCCCGCGACGGCCAGCACGGTACGCCCGCACAGCCCCTCGGTATGGATTGCCAGCGCGCGGCGGGTCTTTTCGGCCAGCACATCGGCCACCGCCGCCTGGAACCCGGCGCAGATGTCGGCCCTGTCAGTGCGGGTCAGCCCGCCCTTTTCGGCCACGATCCGGTCGCGCGCGCGCAGCACCGCTGTCTTGAGCCCGGAAAAGGACATGTCGCACCCCGGCCGGTCCAGCAGCGGGCGCGGAAAGGCAAACCGCCCCGCATGTCCTGCCTTTGCCGCGCGTTCGACCTCGGGCCCGCCGGGCTGGGGCAGGCCCAAGAGGCGCGCCACCTTGTCGAACGCTTCGCCGGGGGCGTCGTCGATGGTGCCGCCGAGGCGGGTGAAATTGTCCGGGCCGCGCACCTGCAAGAGCTGGCAATGCCCGCCGGAAACCAGCAGCGCGAGATAGGGATAGGGAACACCATCGGTCAGCCGCGGCGTCAGCGCGTGACCGGCCAAATGGTTGACGCCGACCAGCGGCAGCCCGGCACCGGCGGCCAGTCCCTTGGCGCACATCACCCCGGCCAGCACCCCGCCGATCAGCCCCGGCCCCGCCGTCACCGCGATGGCGTCGATGCAATCCAGCCCAATATCCGCCTGTGTCAGAGCCTCTCGCACCGCATGATCCAGCTTTTCGGCATGGGCGCGCGCGGCAATCTCGGGCACCACCCCGCCAAAGGCGGCGTGCAGGTCGCCCTGACCGTGCACCACTGACGACAGCACCTCTGCCTGCCCCGGCCGCGCCATGCGCAGCACCGCCGCGGCGGTATCGTCGCAGCTGCTTTCCAGCCCCAGGATTGTCAGCGGTGTGGTCATCGCGCCGTCCGTTGCGCCCTCTCTCTCTGGCAGGTAACACCGCGGGGGGGCACAAACAACTGTGGCGGCGTTGATGGCGTTTTCGATCCTGATTACCCGGCCCGAACCGGCGGCCGTCGATTTTGCCGCGAAACTGCGCGCGCGGCTGGGGGCCGGGGTGCAGATCGTGACATCGCCCATCCTGCGGATCGAACGGGTGGCGGGCGCGCTGCCCGACCTGTCACGCACCGGCACGCTGGTGTTGACCTCGGTTCACGCGGTTTCCGCCCTGGCTGATCTGCCACAGGTGATGCGGCCTGTCTGCTATTGCGTCGGTGCCACCACCGCCGCCGCCGCGCGCGCCGCCGGGTTTGCGGCCGTGGATGGCGGCGGGGACGCGCGGGCGCTGCTTGCGCGTATTCTTGCCGATCGCCCCCACGGCCCCATCCATTACCTGCGCGGTGAACACGTCGCCGCCAACCTGGTGGCGGAGCTGTCCGCCGCCGGGTACGAGACGGACGAAACCGTGGTCTACCGGCAGCGGCAACAACCACTGAATGCCAAGGCCAAAGCCCTGCTTTCCGGCGATGCGCCCGTGATCCTGCCGCTGTTTTCGCCCCGCAGCGCGGCGCTGTTGTTCGAGGCCGCGTCGCATGGCGCCCCGCTCCATATCGCCGCGATCAGCCGCAACGCCGCCGACCGCGTGCCGCCGGACCGCGCCGCGCAACTGATCGTGACCGACGCCCCCACTGCCGAGGCGATGCTGGCCGCGACCCTGGCGCTTGTCGACGCGGTGAAGCGGGTTGAGACTGGCACCGGGTCCAAGTAGACTTGATCGGCATATCACGCGAGAGCGGTTCCACAAAGGTCAGGACATTGGCGAAAGAAACAACGTCGTCGAACCCGTCTTCAGAGGGTCGTGATCCGGCCAAGACCGAAGGCGGCGATTCCCCCCCGGTCGAGGCCGGCGCGCCGCAAACCGACGCCCCCGTCACCGAAGGGGACGACGGCGCCGAACCCGATGCAACACCGGCAGAGCCGGACGATGGCGTCAACGCCGAACCGGACGCAGCCGAGACCGACATCACCGACACGGAAACGACGGATGAAACGCCTGATTCCGTCAGCGACGCGCCCCCACCCCCGGCAGCGCCCGAACAGGTCGTGATCCGCAAGGGCGGTTTCTTTCCGTTGCTGCTGGGTGGGGTGGTCGCCGGCGCGATCGGGCTGGGTGCGGGCTATTACCTCAGCTCCGAAGGCATCCTGCCCGGCAAGGCCGATATCGAGGCGCTGAAAACCGAAACCTCGCAAGGACTGCAGGCCCAGGCCGAGCGCATCGACGCGCTGTCGGCGCAACTCGCCGCCACCGAGGCCCCTGACACATCGGGGCTGGAGGCCGGGCAGGCAGAGCTGCGCGATGCCCTCGGCGCGCTGTCGGCCCGCATCACCGATACCGAAAACCGCCTTGGCGAGCTGGCCGACCGGGTCGAGGGCCTGTCATCGCAATCGCTGACCGAAGGTGCATCAGACGCCGCCGTCGCCGCCTACGAGGCAGAGCTGGAAAAGCTGCAACAGGCGATGGCAGCCCAGCGTGCAGAAATCGCCGGGATGATCGCGCAGGCAGAGGAAAAGGAAGAGAACGCCGAGGAAACCGCTCAGGCCACCATGCGCCGGGCGGCGCTGGCGCGCATCCTGACGGCGCTGGATACCGGCAGCAGCTATGCCTCCGCATTGGCCGATCTGCAGGCGGCGGGTGTCACCATACCCGACCCCCTGACGCACGGCGCTGCCGATGGCGTGGCCACCCTGGCCGATCTGCAGGCACGGTTTCCCGATGCCGCGCGCGCCGCGCTGGCGGCTGGCCGCGCCGCCGCCGTCGAGACCGGCGAAACAGGTGGCGCCACTGCCTTTCTGCGCAACGTACTGGGGGTTCGCTCGCTGGAGCCGCGAGAGGGGGGCGACCCCGACGCGATCCTGTCACGCGCCGAGGCGGCAATGCGCGATGGCCGGCTGACCGACGCGCTGGCCGAGATCGACGCCCTGCCGGATGCCGCCCGCACTGAGCTGGCCGACTGGGCCACAGACGCCCGAAGCCGGATGGCGGTGGTGGCTGCGGCTCAGAAACTGAGCGAAGAGCTGAACTGACGACATAGAAAAGGCGCACGCCTATGCTTTGGTCCATCATCAAGATCGCGGTATTCATCGCCCTCGTCGCGGTGGCAAGTTTTGCCGCGATCTATCTGCTCGAACTCGAGGGCGGCGTGCGCATCGTCATCGCCGGGCAAGAGTTCAACCTGACCCCGCTCACCGCGGTCGTGGCGCTGATCGTTCTGATCCTGGCGGTCTGGCTGCTGCTGAAGCTGGTCGCGCTGCTGGTCGCGGTCCTGCGCTTCATCAACGGGGATGAAACCGCGATCTCGCGCTATTTTGACCGCAATCGCCAGGAAAAGGGCTATCGCGCCCTGTCCGAGGGGATGATGGCGCTCGCCTCGGGCGAGGGGCAGGTTGCGATGGCCAAGGCCAGCCGCGCCGAACGCTATCTCAAGAAACCTGCGCTGACCAATCTGCTGATCGCACAGGCGGCCGAAATGACCGACGACCGCAAGAAGGCCGAAGAGGTCTACAAGCAGCTATTGACCAACGAAAAGACCCGCTTTGTCGGCGTGCGTGGCATCCTGCGGCAAAAGCTGGCCGACGGCGACACCGAGACCGCGCTGAAACTGGCGCAGACCGCCTTTGCGCTCAAGCCCCGCCACCAGGAAGTGCAGGATACGCTGCTGGAACTTCAGGCCGAAACCGGCGACTGGTCCGGTGCGCGCGAGACGCTGCGCGCCAAGCTCAAATACGGCGCTCTGCCCCGCGACGTGCACAAGCGCCGCGATGCGGTGCTGGCCCTGACCGAGGCGCGCGACGTCCTGGACGAGGGCAAGGATATCGAGGCCCGCGAACAGGCGATCGAGGCCAACCGCCTGTCGCCCGACCTGGTGCCGGCGGCGGCGATGGCGGCGCGGGCCTATCTGCGCGACGGCTCCAAGCGCCATGCCACGCGGATCGTCCGCAAGGCCTGGGCCGCCCAGCCCCACCCCGACCTGGCGGCCGTATTTGCCGAGATCGAGCCGGACGAGAGCCCGCAACAAAGGCTGAAACGGTTCGGCAAGCTGCTGTCGGCGCATCCCGATCACCGTGAAACCCGGCTGATCGAGGCCGAGCTGCAACTCGCGGCCGAGGATTTTCCCGCCGCCCGCCGTGCGCTGGGCAACCTGGCCGAGGAAGACCCCGACGCCCGCGTGCTGACGCTGATGGCCGCCATCGAACGCGGCGAAGGCGCGCCCGACGCGGTGGTCAAGGGCTGGCTGGCCCGCGCCCTGGCCGCCCCCCGCGGGCCGCAGTGGGTCTGCGACAAGTGCCACCACATCCACGCCGAATGGGTGCCCGCCTGCGAGAACTGCCACGCCTTCGACACGCTCAGCTGGCGCACCCCGCCCGCCGCCGCCACCGGCAGCGCCACGGGCATCGAGATGCTGCCGCTGATCGTCGGCGCAATCGAGGACCAGGGCGAGGCGAGCGACGACGCGGACACGCCAGACACGACCGACGAGACAACAGTCACCGACGCCGAACTCGTGAGCGATCCGCCTGAGGAAACGGACACCGAAGATAGAAAATAGGTGTTTTCCCGTGGCGGTCGGCAGGGCACGCCATTCGTAATGAGTGCTCTGCTTGACGTTTTCTACAAAATTATCAAAACTTTAGGTGTTTCGAGAATTTGCAGGTGCGGCTTAGATCAGCGGCCCGGTGCCGGTCGCCCGACCACGTTCTGCACGTTCCCGCTCCTCAAGCACCTCACGCCACGTCTCGTAGGTAGATGCTATCATCAGTTCGAGTTCTTCCAGCGAACAGAGTTCAACATTCTCGTCAGTGAACAAACGGGCGCGCGGCGGTCGCCATCGGGATCAGCAAACCGAACAATATCAAGGCGCACGTCTGCGAAGTCTTCGTCAGCGGCGCGGATGCGTATGCGGTCATCGCCTCATTCTCGCGGCTTCGTGATCCTATTTTGTTCGAGTGTATGATGCAGGGTATCTGGGTGATTTGGCAAGGAGGAAAGTGGTGCCCCATGACGGACTCGAACCGCCGACCTTGTCCTTACGAAGGACCTGCTCTACCAGCTGAGCTAATGGGGCACGCGACCGCCCGTTTAAACGCAACAGGCGGTCCCTTCAAGACAGATTCAGAACGCGATCCCGTCGTCGCCGCCATGCACATCGCAGCTGGCAGTACTCTCGGCATCAGTCGGCTCGTCACTCTCGGCGTCTACGATAGTAGAACCAGTCACTACGGTCACGGGTCATCTTTCATGGGATGGCGCGAAGAGTGCCAAGGCACGTGCAGCCGCAGATGACCTGTTCGCGTAGGCAAAGCGCCAGCCCGCCGTATTCGGCGCTGTTCGGGCGGCCTTTCAAACCGCCTCAGCCTCCAGCCAAACGCCGCCTTCGGGGCGCAGGGTCAGGATCATCACCGGTGCGGGTGCCTTGCCCGCGACCGGCGTGAAACGGAACCGCCGCAGCAGCGTGCCGAGCACGATCACCGCCTCTTGCAGGGCGAAAGAGGCGCCGATGCAGATGCGCGGCCCGTCGCCAAAGGGCAGATAGGCATAACGTTCGATGCGCTTGCGATCGGTGAAACGGTCGGGGCGGAAAGCATCCGCGTCCTCCCACAACAGCCGGTTTCGGTGCAGCGCGTAGATCGGGATGATGATCGTGTCGCCGGGGCGGATTTCGCGCCCGCACAGCGTGTCGGCGGCCATCGCGGTGCGTGAAATCATGCCCGCCGGCGGGTAGAGGCGCAGCGCCTCGTTGATGATCCGGCGAATGAGCGGCAGATGCTCGACATCCTCGCCCGTCACCGAACGGCGAGCGCCCAGCACGTTCATCACTTCGGCGCGGGCGGCATCCTGCACCTGCGGGTCGAAGGCGCAGAGATAGAGCGCCCAGCCCAGCGTCAGCGCCGTGGTTTCGTGCCCCGCGACGATGAAGGTCAGCAGGTTGTCGCGCAGCTCGGCGGTGTTCATCCGGCGTTTCGTTTCCGGGTCTTCGCCCGCCAGCAGCAGGTCCAGCAGGTCGGGCACCGGGCCGGGTCCGCGGATGCGCCTTGCCTCGATCGCCTCATCCGCCACGCGGTGCATCTCGCGCACCGCCCCGCGCGACGACAACAGCCGCCCCGGGCGCGGCACCCAGTTGGGCGCGCCAAGGATGTCGAGCAGCGAAACACGCCCCGCCTCGGCGATATAGGCGTCGATGCCGCGATGCACGCCATCGGCGTCGAAGCTGCCGTCACCCGAAAACGTCACCTCGGCGATCACGTCAAAGGTGGTGCGCACCATGTCGGCGGCCACGTCCACGGCGCGGCCCTGCGTGCCTTCGATGCGTTCGGCGCTGCGTACGACGGCGGCCGTCATCACCGGGGCCAGGTTCATCACGTTGCGATGGGAAAAGGCCGGCGCAGCGGTGCGCCGCTGCCAGCGCCAATGCGCCCCTTCGGCAATAAAAAGCGATTCGCCGATGGCGGGTTTGAGCAGGTTCTTGGTGACCAGCGATTTCGGGTAGTTGTCCAGGTTTTCCAGCAGGATGCGGCGGATCGCGCCGGGGTCCATCACCATGTGCCAACGCTTGGCCGTGCGGCCCGAAACCATCGGCTGGCGGGTGGCGATGTCGGGGATGATCGACAGCACGTTGCGCCGCACCGCGCCGAGGCTGCCGAGGATGCCCATCGGTTCGGTCACCAGCGGCACCTTTGCCGGCACTGCGTCGTGGGCTGTCTGCACGGTCATGGCGGGGCTCCCTTTCCCGGTGCCCATGATATAGCGGGCGTGCGGCGGGCGGCAAACCTGCCGGACGAGCAGTGGCAAGATTGCGATGCGGGCGCGGCTGCGCTATCGGGGTTGAACCGACCGCCCTGGGGAGGACTGTCAATGCTGCGCCGCCTGTGTCTCTGCCTTGTCCTGATGGTGCTCGCGGCCTGCGCGAGCACCGGTGGCGAGAATGCGCCGCGCCCCGACCTGGGCGATTTCCGGCTGGGGCACAATATCGTCGTCGCGCCCAACCTCGTGCAGGGCCCATTCTCGCGCGAGGCCGGCGCCGAAGAATGGATAGAGGCGATGAGCACGGCCATCGACCGGCGTTTTTCGGGATACGAGGGCACGCGGCTCTATCACCTCGGCGTCAGCGTCGACGGCTATGTCCTGGCCCTGCCCGGCGTGCCGGTGGTGGCGGCGCCGAAATCGGTGCTGCTGGTGCAGGTCACCGTCTGGGACGATGCGAAGGCGCGCAAGCTGAACCCCAAGCCCAAGCGATTTACCGTGCTTGAGGAACTCTCGGGTGACACCGTGGTCGGGTCGGGCCATACCCGGACCCGCGAAGAGCAGATGGAAACGCTGGTGCGCAATGCCGTTCGGCAGATCGAGGCCTGGCTGGTGACGCAAAAGCGCACCCAGGGCTGGTTCGAGGGCACGCAGGCAACAGCGCGCGCCCCCGCACCCGCCGCCCCTGCCGGTGATGTCGCGCCCGATGATGCCGGCCCGGCCGGGGATGCGCCGGCGGACGGCTGAACGCGACGCGCCCCGTAACAGCCACCAAGGCTTGATTTCCCCGCCGCAACCCAATATGTGCGCGCGCAGTCTTTTAGTATTCACGCGGGCCGTCATGGCCCCTCCAACAGCACAGGGCGCCTTGAGACATGGCAAAGGAAAAGTTTGACCGCTCGAAACCGCACGTGAACATCGGCACGATCGGGCATGTTGACCACGGCAAGACGACGCTGACGGCGGCGATCACCAAGCAGTTTGGTGAGTTCAAGGCGTAT
>NZ_QITQ01000013.1 GCF_003260265.1 Roseovarius amoyensis | reverse complement strand
GCGACCTTCGCCTTGAACTCGGGCGCATGTTGTTTGCGTTTCGACATCTCTGATCTCCTTCTCGTCGAAGATCAGCAGACTGCAAATCGTAGCTTACGTCACTGTCCGAATTTCGGGGGGTAGCTCAATGAATTCATGTGTTTGTCATGCGACCCGTAGGGTGGGGTTTCACCCCACCGAGATGAAGCACGTTCCGGCATGGTGGGCTGGAAGCCCACCCTACGCGTGCTTTCCCCTCACCGCCACTCACTCACAGCCCTTCATCGCCTTTCGATGTGCCGTGCCGACCGGGTTCATTGCGGTCTGTAATGTGCTGGCGTTCATGCCGGTTTCACCGGCCACCGTGGTTACAGCCTTATCCCAGGCTTCGACCCAGCCCAGACCCTCGGCGCGCTGTTCCACGAAAACCGCCGAGATCGCGTCGTACTGGGCAAGATCTTCGGCGGTGGTCTCTTTCGCCAAGGCCTCGGCCGCGCAGGCGCAGATCTCTTCGCTTTTGCCCGCGTCCATGCAAATGGCGATGTTATCGGCGAAGGCCGGCAGGGGCGTGAGGGCCAGAAGGGCGAGCAGGGCGCGTTTCATTTCGATTTCCTCCTTTTCACGTTTCCGCCGCGCTGGCCCGGGCGCCCGGCGGTCGAGCGGCCCCGCGCCCCAACGGCATCATCGGCGGCCTTTTCGACGGCCTGCTGGCGTGCCAGCGGGTCGTCGTGAACGGCCAGATCCACGGCCTCAAGCCGCTTGATTTCATCGCGCAGGCGCGCGGCCTCTTCGAACTCCAGGTTCTCGGCGGCCTTGAGCATATCGTTGCGCAGGCTTTCCAGGTGGGCCTGCAGGTTGGCGCCGACCATCGGCTTTTCGATCGTGGCGGTGACGCGGTTCATGTCCACATCGCCTTGGTAGAGTCCGGAAAGAATGTCGTCGACGTTCTTTTTCACCGTTTCGGGGGTGATGCCGTGTTCCTCGTTATAGGCCATCTGCTTGGCGCGGCGGCGGTCGGTTTCGCCGATGGCGCGTTCCATGCTGCCGGTGATGCGGTCGGCATACATGATCACCCGACCCTCGGCGTTGCGGGCCGCGCGCCCGATGGTCTGGATCAGCGATGTTTCCGACCGCAAGAAGCCCTCCTTGTCGGCATCCAGAATGGCCACCAGCCCGCATTCGGGAATATCCAGCCCCTCGCGCAGCAGGTTGATGCCCACCAGCACGTCAAACGCCCCCAGCCGCAGGTCGCGCAGGATTTCGATCCGTTCCAGCGTGTCGATGTCCGAATGCATGTAGCGCACGCGAATGCCCTGTTCGTGCAGGTATTCGGTCAGGTCCTCGGCCATGCGCTTGGTCAGGGTGGTGACCAGCGTGCGCATGCCGCGTGCCGACACCTTGCGCACCTCGTCCAGCAGGTCGTCGACCTGGGTTTCAACGGGGCGGATTTCCACCATCGGGTCCAGCAGGCCGGTGGGGCGGATCACCTGTTCGGTAAAGACGCCGCCGGTCTGTTCCATCTCCCACGCCGCTGGGGTGGCCGAGACGAACACCGATCGCGGGCGCATGGCGTCCCATTCCTCGAACTTGAGCGGGCGGTTGTCCATGCAGGACGGCAGGCGGAACCCGTGTTCGGCCAGGGTGGACTTGCGCCGAAAGTCGCCCCTGTACATGCCGCCGATCTGGGGCACGCTGACATGGCTTTCGTCGGCAAAGACGATGGCGTTGTCGGGGATGAATTCGAACAGGGTGGGGGGCGGCTCGCCCGGGGCGCGGCCGGTCAGGTAGCGCGAATAGTTCTCGATGCCCGAACAGACGCCCGTGGCCTCGAGCATCTCTAGGTCGAAACTGGTGCGCTGTTCCAGCCTCTGCGCCTCGAGCAGCTTGCCCTCGCCGACCAGTTGGTCAAGCCGCTGGCGCAGCTCCTTGCGGATGTTGATGATGGCCTGCTGCATCGTCGGCTTGGGCGTGACGTAGTGCGAATTGGCATAGATGCGGATGCGCTCCATCGTCACCGTCTTTTCGCCGGTGAGAGGATCGAATTCGGTAATAGATTCAATCTCTTCCCCGAAAAAGCTCAGCTTCCAGGCGCGGTCCTCCAGGTGGGCGGGCCAGACTTCCAGGCTGTCGCCGCGCACACGGAAGCTGCCGCGCTGAAACGCCTGGTCGTTGCGGCGGTATTGCTGCGCCACCAGGTCGGCCATGATACTGCGCTGGTCATAGTCGTGGCCCACCTGCAGGTCCTGCGTCATGGCGCCGTAGGTTTCGACGCTGCCGATGCCGTAGATGCAGCTGACCGAGGCGACGATGATCACGTCGTCGCGTTCCAGCAGCGCCCGCGTGGCCGAGTGGCGCATGCGGTCGATCTGTTCGTTGATCTGGCTTTCCTTCTCGATATAGGTGTCCGAGCGCGCCACATAGGCCTCGGGCTGGTAGTAGTCGTAGTAGCTGACGAAGTATTCCACCGCGTTGTCGGGAAAGTAGCCCTTGAATTCGCCGTAAAGCTGGGCCGCCAGCGTCTTGTTGGGGGCCAGGATGATGGCTGGGCGCTGGGTTTTCTCGATCACCTTGGCCATGGTGTAGGTCTTGCCGGTGCCGGTGGCGCCCAGCAGCACCTGGTTGCGTTCGCCTTCGTTTATGCCCTCGGCCAGCTCGGCGATGGCATGCGGCTGATCGCCCGCCGGCGAGAAATCGGTCACCATGCGGAAACGCTTACCGCCTTCCAGCTTGGGGCGCTCGCGCACATCCCCCGGGGCGGCGTGCTGCAGCGGCGGCTGGGTGTCGGAATGGGCATAGGGCATAAAGCGATTCCTCGGACTGTGGCACAGAGTTGATGGCTTTGCCCGCCAGTTCAACCCGGACCAGCCGTGCAAGCCGGGAAATCGCCGCTCGCATACCCGATTTCCGCCCGAATTCACGGCCATTTTCCAGCCGGCAGAATTCAGGAGTGCGATCATGTTCAACGTTTATACCGCCGGTTTCGTCTGTGTCGCCGTCACCGCAGCGGTGGGGGTCGACTTCGTGACGCAGGCGCGCCAGGCCGGTGCCGGCCCCACCGACTTTGGCCTTTCCGCCTATGCCGACAGCGTCACCAGCCGCGTCAGCGGCACGCTGGGCGCCATCGACAAGACCCGCCGCCAGTCGCAGGATGCGCGCGAACACCTGCCCGAAACCGTCGCCGGGTGGGAACGCGGCAAATGGGTGCGCGATGCCTCGGGCGACGAAGAGGCCATGCGCGGCCTCGGTTTGCTGGAACAGCGCGCCCTGAAGGACCGGATCAAGGCGTCGCAAAAGGCCGCCCGCAATGAGGTCTATGAGTATGTCCGCGGATCCGACCGGGTGCGCCTGTCGGCCCGTTTCGAGCCGCAGCCCGATGGGCGCGCACGGGCCAGCCGGGTGACCGCCTTTGTCGATCCACGCATCGACCCGGAAGGCGCCTGGCTGGAGGGGTTCGACATCATCCAGGGTGTGTTCTTTTTCCGCCTGATCGACCCCAAGACCGGTCTTGGCAGCGACCCGGCGGGTCCGGTGATGTTGCAGGCCTATATCGGCGATGGCGTTGCCATCGGGGTCTATGCCGACCACCCGGTTGATGATCTGGCATCACTGCTGAACGGCATCGACTATGACTCGCTGAACGCCATGCTGGACCAACCCGTCCCCCATGTCGGTAGCAACGCCCCGCATGTGCCCGAGGATCAGAAGGCGGAATTCCTGGAAATGGCGGCGGCGGCCTACATGTCCGACCCCGAAGAGCCGCAGGCGTCGGGCGCGGATGCGTCCCCCGCGCCCGCGCCCCAGGGCGGACAGGCCCTGCAGGGCGGGGCCGAGGTGTCGCGCCTGACGCCCGGCAAGGCAGGGCAGGCGGGCCAGGGCGGGGATGGCGGGCCCAAGCGGCTGACGCTTTCGGGTGGCCGGTCCTGCCTGGATTCATCTTCGGGCCGTCTGTGCAACTGAACATCTGCTGAACACCCTCCCTGCATCGCCGTGACAACCGCGAGGTCGGTTTTGCACGACTTTGCGTCGGCTGGACCACCCATCGCCGTGCTGAGATGGTAAAACCCGCCAGAAGGACGCGCGCAGGGAGACGCAGCAGATGAAAACCCAGGTCAAAGCCCTTGTCGTCGGCGGCGGTGCCGTCGGAACCTCGATTGCCTATCACCTGGCCCGGGCGGGCTGGGACGACGTGATGCTGGTGGAACGTGACGAGCTGACCTCGGGCAGCACCTGGCATGCGGCTGGTTTGCTGCCGCTTTTCAACATGTCCTACGCCACCACCCATATCCACAAGTATTCGGTCGATTTCTACAAGACGCTCGAGGATGAGACCGGCCTTAACGCCGGGTTCTCGGTGGTCGGTAACCTGCGCATGGCCCAAAGCCAGGAACGCATGGACGAGTACATGCTCTATGCCTCAACGGCCGAATCCTGCGACGTGCCTTATGAATGGCTGACCCCCGGGCAGATCAAGGAACGCTGGCCGCTGGTGCGCACCGACGATCTGAAGGGCGCGATCTATCATCCCACCGACGGCTACATAAACCCTGCCGACGTGACCATGGCCATGGCCAAGGGCGCGCGCCAGCGCGGCGTGACGATCGAGCGCAAATGGCAGGTGGACGGGTTCGAGTGGAAGGGTGACCACTGGGACGTGACGCTGACCAAGATGGTCGAGAAGGGCGGCAACCTGACCCCTTCGGACGAACAGGTCATCGTCAGCGCCGAACACGTGGTGACGGCAAGCGGCAACCACGCCCAGCGTACTGCACGCCTGTTGGGCATCAAGATGCCCGCGATCCCGGTAGAGCACCAGTATATCGTGACCGAGCCCGACCCGGCGCTGGTGGAATTCCGCAAGACTCATGGCGAGCACCCGGTGCTGCGCGACGCAGACGCCAAGTGGTACGTGCGCGAGGAACGCGGCGGCTGGATACTCGGCCCCTACGAGCGGGGCGCCCCGGCGCGCTTTGCCTATGGCGTGCCCGACAGCTTCCGCGCCGATCTCTTCCCGCTGGACCTGGAGCGGATCGAAGAGGAATACATGAGCATGATCCACCGGATTCCCAGTTCGGAAACCGTGGGGCTCAAGGACGATTTCAACGGCCCGATCTGCTATACCCCCGACGGCAACCCGCTGGTGGGTCCCGCACCGGGGCTGCGCAACATGTGGCTGGCCGAGGGGTTCAGCTTTGGCATCACCGCAGCAGGCGGTACCGGCTATTACCTCGCGCAGTTGATGGTCGAGGGCGAGGCCGAGATCGACATGGCCAGCCTCGACTCCAAGCGGTACGCGCAATCCTGGATGACGACCGAATTCGCGGCCCGCAAGAACGAGGAATGCTACGAGCACGTTTTCATCCTGCACCACCCCGACGAGGAACGCCCGGCCTGCCGCCCGCTGCGCACCGCGCCGGCCTATGACCGGCAAAAGGCACGCGGCGCGCAATTCGGCTGGGTCAACGGCTGGGAACGGCCGAATTATTTCGGCCCGCTCGACGCGCCGGAAAACTTTGACCACGACGCGCTCAGCTTTCGCCGCGGGGGCTGGTGGCAATATGCCGTGGAAGAGGCAAAGGCGATCCGCGAAGGCGTGGGCCTGATCGACGCCACCGCCTTTGCCAAGCACATCGTCAGGGGGCCGGGCGCGACCGCGTTCCTCGATTGGTTCACCTGTAACAAGCTGCCTCGGGTGGGGCGCATCAACCTGACCTACGCGCTGACCGACCACGGCACCACCCGCACCGAATACACCATCGTGCGGCTGAAGGAGCACGAATATTACCTCGTCTCGGCCGGGGCATGGTCGGAATACGATGCCGACTACCTGCGCAAGGCAGCCGAGGCCCGGATGGATGATTTCGGCTATGTCGAGATCCAGGACGTGACCACGCAATGGGGCGTATTCGCCATTGCCGGTCCGAAATCGCGCGCCCTGCTGAACGAGGTGATCAAGGACGCCGACCCGGCCACTGTGCTGTCTAACAAGCGTTTCCCGTGGCTGTCGGCCAGACAGGTCGAGCTGGGCATGTGCCCCGTGAACGCCATCCGCGTCGCCTATACCGGCGAGTTGGGGTGGGAACTGCACCACCCGATGGAGATGCAGACCTATCTGTTCGATCTGCTGGAGGGCGCGGGTGAAAAACACGGGATGAAGCTGGTCGGCGCACGGGCGCAGAACTGGCTCCGCCAGGAGAAAAGCTATCGCGCCTTCGGCAACGAGCTGGGCCGCGACGCCACCCCGCTGGAGGCTGACCTGCCGCGCTTTGTCGACCTGGAAAAGGATTTCCACGGCAAGGACAAGCTGATCGAGACCGGCGTGCGCGAGAAATGCTGCACCATGCTGATCGACGGCCCCGATGATGCCGACCCGTGGGGGCGCGAGGCGCTTTATGCCCCGGACGGTACCCGTGTCGGGCGGCTGACCTCGGGCGGCTATTCGGTGGCCTTCGGGAAATCCATCGGCATGGGCTATGTGCGCCCCGACCTGGCGGTCGAAGGAACCAGGCTGAAGGTCAGGATGCTGGACAAGCTGTGGGATGCCACCGTGACCTGCGACAGCCCCTATGACCCGAAAAACGAGGCCATCCGCAAGGACGGGTAAGGGCGCGGTCCGCAACCGGTTTCTGTCCACCCGACCCACACAGATTTTCCTGTCTGCGCCTGTGGGCAGAGCAAGGCGCGGCGCGGCTTGTGACGGATGGCGGGGCCAGATGAACAGCCCTGATCAGAACGCCTCTGGCCGGGCCTCGCGCGCCATGTGGTCAAGGACGGCATTGACGAATTTCGCCTCGCGCCCCTCGGGATAGAAGCTGCGGGCGATGTCGACATATTCCACGATCACCACCTTGGGCGGGGTGTCGGTGGCCACCATTTCGGCCCCGGCGGCGCGAAAGAGCGCGCGCAAGGTTGGGTCGATGCGGTCGATCTTCCACTTGGCGACGATGGCGCGGTCAGTCATCTGGTCGACTTTTGCCTGCCAGTTCACCGTCTCGTCGATGATCTGGCGGAAAAGGTCTATGTCGCCCTCGGCCATCTCGACGCCCTCGTCGATTTCGGCGCCAAAGCGGTGGTCGAGGAATTCTCGCGCCACGGCGCGCGCGTCCTGGCCGGAATGCTCCATCTGAAAGAGCGCCTGCACGGCATAGAGCCGCGCCGCTGAACGCATCTTGCGGCGCGCGTTGCCGGACAATTTCGGTTTTTCTTCGCTCATCTCGATGCTCATGCCCGCGGGGTCGTCCCGTCATCCTCGGGCGGGGTGGTGCCGGGGCCGGGCATAAAGCCCACCTCGCTGCGCTCTCCGCCCCACCGGCGCGACAGCGCCACTAGGTGAAGCGCCGCAGCCGCAGCGCCGGCGCCCTTGTTCATCTCATTGGGATCAGCGCGGGCAATGGCCTGTTCGCGGTTCTCGACCGTCAGGATGCCGTTGCCGATCAAGGTGCCCTCGAGCCCCAGCAGCGTAAGCGCGCGGGAGCTGTCGTTGCAGACGGTCTCGTAATGCGTGGTCTCGCCCCGGATCACGCAGCCCAGCGCGACAAAGCCGTCATACCGGCGCATCCGGTCGGCCAGGGCAATGGCGGTGGGAATTTCCAGCGCGCCCGGTACCTCGACGATCTCGTGCGTGCCGCCGGCGGCCTCGATCTCGGCCGTGGCGCCCTTGATCAGCATGTCGGCGATGTCGCGGTAAAAGGGGGCGACCACGATCAACAGCTTGACCGGGGCGTCGAATTCCGCGCGGGGCAGGGTGTATTCGGTTCCGGCCATGATCTAGGTCTCCGCGTTCAGCGAGCGGGTGCCGACAATCGAGATGCCATAGGCATCAAGCCCGAGATACCGGGTGTCGGGGCTGTCGGTCAGCAGGATCAGCTCGTGCAGGCCCATGGTCGATATGATCTGTGCGCCCAGTCCGGTCTGCTTGATGGTGCGGGGGCTGTCATCCTCGTCGATCTCGCTGGCGAGGGTCGGGCGTGGCTGGCGGAACAGGAACACCGCGCCGCGCCCTTCTCTTGCAATGATCTCCATCGCGCGGGGCAGCTTGCCGGCGGGGCCAGCGTCATCGGCGGAAAGACCGATGCCAAGCACATCCTCCAGCGCGTTGAGCGCATGCGTGCGCGCCAGGACCGGCCGACCATCGGTGATGTCGCCCTTGACCAGGACGACGTGTTCGGTGCCGGTGATCATGTCGGCATAGATCTGCATCTGCCATTCGCCGCCATGCGACGATGCCACCGTTGCGCGCCGCACTTCGCGCACCAGGTTGTCGTGCTTGTGACGATAGGCGATGAGATCGGATATGGTGCCGATCTTCAGCCCGTGCGTGGCGGCGAATTCCACCAGATCGGGCAGGCGCGCCATGGTGCCGTCGTCCTTCATGATCTCACAGATCACGCCGGACGGGTTTAGCCCCGCCAGTCGGGCAATGTCGACGGCGGCCTCGGTATGGCCCGCGCGCACCAAAACGCCGCCGCGACGCGCGCGCAGCGGAAAGACATGGCCGGGCGTGGCCAGGTGGGCGGCGGTGTTCTGTTCGTTGATCGCCACCGCGACGGTATGCGCGCGGTCGGCGGCCGAGATGCCGGTGGTGACGCCCTCGCGCGCCTCTATCGACACGGTGAACGCGGTCTCGTGGCGGGACGAGTTGTTGACCGCCATCATCGGCAGACCCAGCCGGTCGATCCGTTCGGCCGTCATCGGCAGGCAGATCAGGCCGCGCCCGTGCACGGCCATGAAGTTGATCGCCTGCGCGTCGGCAAACTCGGCGGCGATCACAAGGTCGCCTTCGTTCTCGCGGTCCTCGTGATCGACAAGGATGAACATCTCGCCCGCCCTGGCGGCGGCGATGATGTCCTCTATCGGGGAAATCGCGCTGGCCAGCGACGATTCGACCGGACCGGGTTTTTCAAAAGCCTGGGTTTCCGACATGATCCCTTCCAATGCGCGGCTGCGACCTGCCATCTAGCGCAGGGGCCGGGTGATGGCCAGAGCGATATTGCCCGCGATCGCGGCGCCGGCGGCCGGATCGTGCGACGATTACGCCTGCCGTCTTGAGACTGACGGATCATGTGTTAGATATTAATGAATAGCGCCGCAGGGAGGCCCGCACCATGCCCAAGCTCATCCGCCTTTACATCGTCAACGTCCTGATCGGATTTGCGATTGCCGGGCTGTTCGTGGCAATGCTGCTGTGGTTTGACGTGGCACATCTGCGCCACCTGATTGCGACCTCCGACAAGGGGTGGCTGGCGCTGCTGGTGCTCTGGTTCGCCAACGGCATCGTCTTTGCCGGCGTCCAGTTCGCCATCGCGGTGATGCGGATGAAGGATGACGATGACCACCACGGCGGTCTGCGTCAGCACGTCATGCGGCCCGAGCACGCGACAATTCCCGTACCGGTCGAAGACACCCGCCGCCAGTTCTGAGGCGCTATGCCGCAAGCAGCAGCGTTTCCCGGCGGCAGGCAGTCGGGGCAGGGTGTGTGACGGGCCCACCGCAACCGTTTGGTTCTCTCATTCCCGAGGACCTGTATGTACAGGTGGGCGCCGGATAACCAGACCACGGCCCGGACAGAGCCAGCTCCCTCGGAATTGCTTAAGGCCACCGGAATGCAACCGTTCACGAGAAGGGCAGCACCCGCCACGCTCTTTACCTAGGCGTTGCGGGGGCACCCGGCAAGGGGTTGCATGTGTTCCCGGTTTGTTCATAATCACCTCATGACCGAACGGCCCGATCCCCCGCTTTCCCCCGGCCAGTTGCTGGCGCGCGGGGTGTGCCGCCACTTGGCCGGGTTCGATTTCGCCTGCGTCGAGGAATTCACCCCCGAACGCGGCCGCCGGGTGGATGTCATCGCGCTGGGGCCAAAGGGGGAAATCTGGGTGGTCGAATGCAAATCCTCGCGCGCCGATTTCACCCGGGACGCGAAATGGCAGGGCTACCTGGACTGGTGCGACCGCTATTTCTGGGCGGTGGATGCGGAATTTCCGACCGAGCTGCTGCCGGATGAAACCGGGCTGATTCTTGCCGATGCCTATGGCGCCGAAATCATCCGCATGGCGCCCGAGACGCGCCTGGTCCCGGCGCGCCGGGCGGCGCTGACACGGCGGCTGGCGCGCTACGCGGCGCGGCGGCTGCAGGCGCTGCGCGATCCACAACCGTGACGGCCATTGGACAGGTGATCAGGAACCGCGTGCCTCGGCGATGCGGATGGCGGCAAGGATCTCTTCGGCGATCTCGCGTGCCTCGTCGGGTTCGAAATCCATCGGGATTTCCACGCCATCGGCGTCGATGAAGAGGCGGACCATGCCGCGGTCGGTCGGGCCGATGCGAAGATTGGCCTCGACATCTCGTTCTGTGTTCATGCCCATGATGCCCTCCTGGCAAAAGCGATCTGCTGCTATCGGGTTCGCGCGGCTTTGGCAAGACGGGCCATCAAACCGGCAAACATCGCGCCCAAACCTCTTGCGCTCGTGATCGTCTGAAGCTAAATCGCGCGTCAGTGCCGCCTTAGCTCAGTAGGTTAGAGCGCTTGATTGTGGATCAAGAGGTCCCCCGTTCAAGTCGGGGAGGCGGTACCATAAAATCAGTGAGTTAGATGGTAATTGAGTGATCCGGCCTAGCTGAAATCGGTCCGGGGTAACGGGTGGGGTAACGGTTCTGCCCCGAAAATCACCACAAGAAAAAACCCGAATCCCTTCTTCCGATCTGCGCGCGGGGTGTGTCACCAGCTATTGGCATCGCTTCGTGTGAGCGGGATCGCTCTAATAAAAAACCGGGGCACAGAGGCCCCGGCTTCGTGGTTGGATTCGCGATTGGTTAAGCAGCGCGCAGCGCCTCAATCTGCTTGTGGGCCATTTGCAACGCATCCTCAAAGGGCGCTTCAGACTTCAAAGCATCCAAGATGATCCCCTGCTCTTCCTCGCTCAGTTGGCTGATGAGGTCCACGGCCTCGCGGACTTCCGGGTCTATTTTGTATTTGTCGCGGAAAACTGCCGCCATGCTGCCGACGCCGCCCGCAAAAAGCCAGTCGATAGAAATGCCCTCGACGCGACACCACTTTAAAAGCTCGTCGGTCAGAAGAACCGCGCCAGGTTCGTCTTCGTCATATTCGATTTTCGGCGGCGAAACTTCGAAGTGTTCGCAAAACCAAGCGATCCGATCTTCCAATGTATTCAGGTCTGTATCTTTCATTGCGTGAGCCTCCGGTTGTGATATTGTCACCTGTGACAACAGCACAAGGATAACTTAGTTGTGAAGTCTGCACAAGTTAGAATGGCGCGTGGAGCTTTGAATTGGTCTCTTGCCGATCTGGCAAAAGCTTCTGGCGTTCATCGCAACACGATATCGAACTTCGAGACCGGTCGTTACGACATGAACCCCGAAAACGTGGCGAAAGTTCGCGCTGCCCTAGAGGCTGCCGGGGTAGAATTCATCAAGGAAAATGGCGGCGGGCCGGGGGTGAGGCTAAAGAAGTAAAGCAACAGTTGAGCGCGCGTAGGGCGGCAACCTTACCGCTGTTAGCCCCAACGGTTGCCAAGCCACTGCCGCCGATCTTGGCGGGCGTGATCTTCTCGCCGATCTTGGCATTGCGGCGAACGGCGCGAGTATCGACGCCTGTCTTGTCGGCTTGGTCGGTATCGTGGAAATTGCGCATTTGAGAGCGAACGGGTTATGCTGCGAGATATCCTTTGCCAAGAGGTTCACCCATGCGCGCCATTGCCATCACAGCCACCGTTGCCCTGTCTGCCTGTGTGCAGATGACCGCGATTGAAAACTCCAAGCCCGTGCCGATCAGCGCCCCGTTAATGGCCGAGATCAAAGCAGAGGTGACGCGGGACTTCTTCGACCCGGCATCAGTACAGTTCCGCAATGTCAGGGCTGTTGATGTGTCCCTTGCAGACGGGACCAGAGAGCGCCGTGTGTGCGGCGAAGTTAATGGCAAGAACCAACTGGGCGGCTATGTCGGGTTCAATATGTTCGGTGGCGTTGTGGTTGCTGGCGATTTCCAGCAGCGTGATTTCTTCTCTGCCTGTGAGGCGTGGTAGCCCCACGCGCGTGAGAATTGCCTCTGGTGCTGCGCTTTCTTGGTGGGACAAGTTGTCCCACCTAGATTTCGCGCCTCGCTTGCTTTTAACCGGCGCAACTTGCGCCGATTGAAGTCATGCCAGCCTCACCGTTGCGCCGTCGCCCACCGCCTCGTTGATCTGCTCGATCAGCGCCAGGACTTGGTTTTGCGAGAAGATTTCCCCGGTGACACTGATCGCCACCTGCTGAGAGATTGCAGGCTCTGCCGGTGCAGTCGGGGCCGTAGTGCCCGCGCCAGCCGCACCGCCACCCCCGCCGGCAGCTACGCCGCCATAAGAAGATGCCGAGATGTTATTAATGGCTGCAACAAAGCTCAGCCCCTTTGCAAACACTGCCGCAGCCGTGGCAAAGCCGAGTGTGCCTTTCTCAAGTTCTTTCGCCGCGCCCTGATACGTGCTGACAAGGGCTTGCGCGGCGGCGGTTGCCTGGGCCAGCTTCAGCGCCTTCTTGTTGAATGCCCCGATCCCCTGCAAGATCATCTGCCCCCCGCTCAGCACCTCGTTTAGCGTTGCGGCCTGGCGGGCCATTTCCAATTGCGTCATGCGGTTGTTGTGGTCGCGCTGCAGCTTCTCGACGTATTCGTTGTATTCCTCTTGGCTGATCTTCTTGGCCTCAAGGAACTCGTTAAGCATCGTCAGCTTTTCGGAATAGTCCTCCTGGAGAAGCTCGCGCTCGCTGGCGAACTGATCCTTGAGCCGTTCCAAGTCGGTTTCCGAAAACCGATCCTTGCTGCCCTTCCCGCCGCCAGACTCTTCGCCGCCACCAGCGCCACCGCCGGAAAGGGCTTCCTCAAGATCGGCCTTGGCGCGCTCGCGCTCTTCCGCCGCTTCCTGAATGGACCGCATCCCATCATTGATGAGATTCATTTCTTCTTCGGTGGCCTCTACCGACATCCGGAGGCGCTGGATTTCAGTGTTGTCGGACGTGCCGAATGACGACCGACCGGCACGGGACTCTTCATCCTCGATTTGCCTAAGTAGCTTCATACGCTGGTCGGCGAGATCGAACATCTCGTCGCGCATGTTCGCAAGCTGGCCCGCGTCAGTCAGACCAAAAATATTATCCAGGCCGACAAGAACCGTCGAGGCGAAGGAAACGAACTTCGCGCGCATACTGTCAACGAGTTTGTTCCAGATCGTCGCCATGCGTGACGTGCGCTCCACAAGGTCTTCGCTTAGAACAATGCCGAGGTCACGCGCGTTCTGCTCAAGCCGCTTCATTTCATCGGCGTTGTTTGAAAGCAGGGGCACAAGGCGCGTGGCATCGTTCGCCAGCGCCTCCATGTAAAACGTCATTTCGGATTGCGAGACGTTCGCGGCCTCAAGCGTCTGGACGTACAGCCCAAGAGCATCGGCGCTGCTGAGCCTCTTAAACTGATCGGCTGTAACCCCGACTTTCGGCGCGATGTTATCGAAAAAATCTTTGAGCGGCCCGCCGCCATTGGCAAAGAAATCACCGAACTTGTCGTTCACGTCCTTGAGGATGTCAGACAGCTTCTCGCTTTCGATCCCGTATTCGCGCACCGCAAACGAAAGCGACTGGAACCGCTCGACGCCGACGCCAGCCGTTTGCGAGAGCGTTTCAATCTCGCGCGCCTGCTGCGTCACCATCTGCGCGACAGACCCCAACGCGCCAGCCGCAACCGATATCGCGCCAATGGCGAGCGTAACCTTTCCGGCCATCTTCGCCATGCGCTGCGCAGTGGTCTCGAAGTCCTTCCCGAATTGCTGGGTGGACCTCGTGCCTTTCTGCATTTCCCGCTGTAGCGGGCCGATATCTGCGGAGACTTCTACGGCGATATCACCGACAACGCGGGCCATGTCAGGAATCCAATTCTGCCAAGAGGGTTTTCTGGGCAAGCTTGCCCGCTGTCACCCGGTTTCGTTCTGCGGGCGAATGCCCGAATCTAGTTAGAGGGCTTGGGCAACGCCGCACGGCCCCGGCGCGCTGCACCACCTCTGGATGCGCACAACAAGGCATCATGAATCGAAGCGTGCGAACGGGTCGGGTTCATCCGCCTCACCGGGGAGGGCCACGTTTGACCGCGACGTTGGCGATGCGCCAAGGCTCGAAAGCTGTTGGCGGTGTTCGCGCAACAGTGCCGCCGTGACGTTCGCACCCCCGGCCATGATCTCGGCCCGCGTAATGCAGGCCAACTCAACTATTGCCCGGTCCGCAGACCTCAGCCATTCCAACTCGATCTTGAACATATCCCAGGCCTTGCGCTGCTCTGCGGTGAAATACTTAGGCGCATTGCCCAGAGGCCCGCCGGAATCAGGCTCGGAACGGTCCCGAAACCGCTGCGGGTTCTTTCGATCCGCGCCCGTCAACTTGGCCTTCTCAAGCGGTGTCCTGTTTCGTCCCATTGCCTGCCTCATCGAAATTCTAAACGTGGATGCGTAAAAGAGGCGGGGGCGTCGGTTTCCAGCGCCACGGCCCCAGAGATTTCGCCCCCCCCCCTTTTTTGCACCTGGAAAAGGTGGCCGGTGGGCTGGAGAAGACCCACCGACCGCCGCGCCGATATTTTGGCCCTCGGCGCGGTTATTCATTTACGACACCGCACACTTCAGCACGCGCACGGCGTTCTCGTCGTACACACAGCCGCCAATGCGGTGCCGGATGTAGAGCTTGATCAAGCCCGGCGTGGTGATGTTGTTGTCCACGGTAACAAACAGGTCGCCGCGCTTGGCGAGGATGTAACCCTGGTTCCAGTCACCGAAGGCGATGGGATGCTCATCCGCGCCGATATCCGGCATACCCTCTGCAATGGCGACGGGGTGCCCCAGAAGCCGAGGGGGTTGACCGCTCTGCAAACTATCGGCCCAGAGATAATCCCCGGAACCGTTCTTGAGCTTGCGCACGGCTGCCGCAGTGGACGAGTTCATGAGCCAAGTTGCATTGGCGCGGTATTGGCTCTTGAGGTCGTAGTAGAGATCAAGAAGCTTGTCGCCCGCGTCGGAGCCTAGAGCGGATGCATCGCCCGTGGGGATATACTTGAGCGCATCCGCCGTGCGGCTTCCGTCATCACCGCTTTCCGGTGCCACGTTCAGGAAACCGCTGGGCTTGTCCGTGCCGTTGCCGGAAATGATTGCGTTCATCTCCGCTTCACCAAGCGCGCGCCCTGCCTCAGTCTGGAACCATGCGCCCACGTCGATCAGCGCATCCTGGGCCAGTTCCTCGGTCATCTTCACATAGCTGTAGCAGACACCGAAGGTCGGGGTTTTGCTGACCAGCGTCGGCTCATCAGTGGCGGTGCGTGTGTCGGTTTCGCCAACCCAGCCGGAATCAGCGTCGGATTCGCTTAGGGGAAACCGCACATCGCCGCTTTGAACATCGACAACCCGGACCACGCTGCGAAACGGGTTAACGTCCCGTGCCCGCGCAAAGATCGGCTGCATGATGACTTCGGGCACAAGGTAGCCGCCAGCCGCATCCGTCAGGCTGGACGCGGTGCGCCTCTCTGCCTCCATGAGTTCTTGCCGGGTGCGGTCGCTCTTGGGGGCGCGAAGCCAGTTGCAGAAGGCGGCGCGGTGTTCGCTGTTCCCGCCCAGGTCAACGCCACGCCCTTCGGCGTCCTCGTTCGGGCGGCGGGGATCGGGCCTGTCTCCGGCTGCGCGATCTTCGACATCTTCGATCCGGTCGCGCAGTTCGTCAACGTCGAGCATGATCGCATTAAAATCCCGTTCGATCTTCCGGGCTTCCGCCTCGGGTGTGTCGTCCGTGATCTTGTGATACAGTGCGCGGGCTTCCCTCGCTTTCGCGCGGTGCTGCGCTTTCAACTGTTGCAGATTCATTTTCGTGTCCTTCGTCTAAGGGGCGCGCACGCGAGAAAGCCGCCCCGGTTGATGGGGGTTGTGCTTTCTCCTGCGCCTCTGGCGAAGGGTGGCCGGTCGAGTTTGCGACGGCGTGCCCGGTCAGGGGCAAATCACACTGAATATATGATATGGTATAACGTAACCTTCTGTCAAGGATTGCCTGCCGCATTCGCAGCTTTTTCCGGGTGCGGGCGGCGCTGAAATTGCGCCGCCGCTGTCTCTTGTCACCACGCCGGGTCACGCGCGCCCCGCCTTGCCGTATCTCTTCGCCTCGAAGCCCTCGGCCTCGCGCTGAGCATCGGCGGCCACCATCTTTGCCAGGGCAACGGACAAACCATCCGGGCCTTCACTGCCGTGAATGCTGCGATAGAAGGCTGCCGACAACGACAACAGGCAAGACGCCAGTGAGCGCATATCACCGCCCTCGATGTGCGTTTGCGCAATGGCCTCTTCGATTGCCGTATTCGCGCGGCTGAACTCGGGGTGTCGTTTAATTCTCGTTCTCATTTCCCTTGCTCCCTTGCCAGAGATTTGCGGGCGTCCTTGGCCCAGTGGATTGTTTCGCGGGATTGCAATATCAGGCAGTCCAATGCCTCCATCTGACAGGTGCCGCTCTGGCGAGCCTGCTTCAATGTGAAGTCCACTACGCCTTGCGCGCATTCCACCATTAGGTGCTTCTGTAGTTCGTTCATTGTCGTTTCCTCTTGGGTTTGATTGGGTCGTCCGTGCAATCCTGGCCAATCAAGGCCCCCTTGGGTTCCTGCTCCCCCTCTCAGCCTGTAGGGGATGGCTATTAGATATGTGTCCTATTCGGGCACACTCAGACGGCCCAAATAGCCGATATCCGTATCCCATTCGGGCACACTTCATGGCGTCACCGCGCGCAAGTGTGTCCTATTCGGGCACGGTGGTGTGCCCGAATGGGGGGGGTGGGTTCTGAATTTTCAGATTGCGTTTGCGACCCGTGCGAGGCTTGGGCCGATAGGACGCATAGACGGTGACGGGATAATCATGCCCGTCTTCCCATCGCTCAGGCTCATTTGTCGCGGCGCGTTTTTCGGTCGGCAACATGGTCAGCCGGAATGTCGCGGTCTTCCCGGTGCCGTCTGTACCCCGCTGCCAGGGGTTCGTTGCGACGATCCAGCCTTTCGCCTGTAGGTCTGCGAGGGCTGCGCCCGCCGTCTTGACGCTGCACCCCATGTCCGACGATAGGTCGCGCAGACTGCGAAAGACCTCGCCGTTATTGTTGCGCGCCGCTTTTGTGTCGGCATAGCACCTGACCTGGAGGTGAAAGTAGGCATCGCGCGCAGGGAAGCTGAGCGCCTGCCACGCGGGCAGAAGCCGGTGCGCGTATATCCACTTGGTGAATTGCTGTTGACGCTTCTCGTTGCGCTTATCACGCCCCATTGCGACGGTCCCTCGCATGGTGCGCCTTATGATGGCGGCGGCACAGAAACCGCACATCAAACGGGCGGTCATAGTCGTCGTGATGGGCGTCGGTCTTAGGGTTGCCGCACACCTCGCATGGGCCGCGCTTGATCACGCCAAGGCGCAAGGCATTCTGGGTTGCGAGATGCGCGAGATAGCGCTTGGGGTGGCGCTTGCGCCATTTCTGTTGCCTGGTCGGCCCGGTCGGCTTTTCTGCCATTACTCTATGCCTCATCGGTTGCCCGAGATGGCGCGGCATGGTATCTTTCCGGGCGAAGCTGCTGAAAACTTCAAACCTCCGGAAAGCCCCCGCCGTGCCGTCGGTCGGGGGTTTTTCTTATGCTGCTTCGGTGCTTTGGGCTTCGAGCCACTCGATCACATCGGCCTCACGCCAATAGCGGCGATTTCCGATGTAGATGGGCCGTGGAAAATCCAAGGTGTCGTTTCCCAGCCAACGCCAAAGCGTCATATCGGAAACACCGCCGCACATCTCGCGCACCGTGGTGGCGGTGATGCGGCGGTGCGGATTGCATTCATTCGTCATTTGCCACTTCCTCTTGCTCAGGTCGTGGCTAGACAACATCAACATTTTTTAACGTTGTGGAACACCCCTTAGGGGCTTCTTTTTGAAAAATTGACCCTTAGGGAGCCTTGTTATTTTTCATAAATTTCAGTAGGATAGACCGTGCTTTCTCGCCCTCCTTCCGCCAGAGCCTTCGCACCGTTCCAGGATGATTTTCCAAGCATTCAGCGGCTATTGCTTCACGGCTTGCGCCGCCAATGCTGTCCGAGACGGCGCGCAAGAAATCAATCTTGTCCTTGGTCCCGCGTTGCATTCCTTGGTTTCTGCCTACGGTCTCCTTGCGGTCAAGATATGCGAACCACCGGCTCGCCCTCTCTAGGTCCAGCGCCTGATCTTTCAGTTGTGCTGCTTGCTCCATGATGTTGCGGTATTCGGTGTTATCGGCTGCTGATCGCGCTTCTGCCTCCAGCTTCCGCACCTCCTGCCGCATCTTACGCGCACGAATGGCCGTTTGACCCGATGCTTTGAGTTCACCCATTGCCCGCCTCCGTGATCCTCACCACGTTTTCCGCCGGGCCTTCCACCAGATCGGCCACCAACCTTGCCCATGCGTCCAGCGCGGTCCGTTTTTCGTCGGCATAGTCGTGTCGCTGATACACAGCTACGATCCCGCCACCCGTGCCGCTGGAATGGTTCAATACGGCCTCGGGGACGCGAACCGGGATGCCCAGCCGCGCCATGCCGGTTGCCGCCGTGCGGCGCAGATCGTGAAAAGTCCAATGCGGGATTTCCACCGGCTTGCCCGCTTCTTCGCTGGCAATCTCGATCATGCGGCGATGCAGGCGATCACGGCCCTTTGTAAAGCCGCTGACAGGGCTTTCGCCCGTGGTGGTGAATACATACCCATTCGGGCCTTTGATGCGCTCTACGCCGGCCAAGATGTCCTGTGCGGCCTTGGACAGGGGCACGTCATGCGCCCGGCCATTCTTCGTTCGCTCCGCTTCAAGGTGCCATACATCGCCATTGATCTCGGCATCGGTCATGCCCACCACCTCGGCGCGGCGCTGTCCCGTCAGCAGTAGCAACTTGGCGATCTGGCCCCAAGGTTGCCCAAGGTCGTCACCGGCCTGCCACAACCACCTGATTTCGTCGTCGCTCAATACACGGTCCCGGCTGGCTTCCTTAGCAACCGGCTTTACGCTGGAAAGCGGGGATGCCGCGATCACGTCGCGTTCAACACACCAGTTGAAGAAACTCGATAGATAGGCGCGCACCCGGTTGGCAGTCACAACCCGGCCGCTGTCCGCAATCCCGTCCAGCAGGTCGATCACGTCGCGCTTGCCTATGTCCTGAATTTTGCGATCTCCCCAAGAGGGCAGGACGTGGCGCGCAAGCTGTGCCTGCACATCAGCGCCGGATTTTAGCTTGGACAGGTGCCGGTCGGTGTATTGCTCCACCAGCGTCTTGATCTTGTCGCGCTCGGAAAGATGCGCCTCAATCCGCGCGGCCTTGGCCTTTCTCTTGGCCGCGCCGGGATCGTTGCCGTGTTCTACGGCTTCGATTGCCTCTGATGCAGCGGCGCGCGCAGCGGCAACACCCATGATCGGCCACTTCCCCAAAGTCAGCTTCTTGGGCTTGCCCGCGTAGCGATACCGCAGTGCCCATGATTTAGCGCCGCTCGGCTGTACCACCAGGTAAAGCCCGGATAGCGCGGGGTCGGGGATTTCGCGGCGGCTGGAGTCCGGCTTCAGAGCCTCTACCGCCTTCGTCGTCAGTGCCCTTGCCATAGTCAAAAGGTCCTCTGGGGTAACGCTGGGGTAACAGAATCCAGCGTTTCGGGTTGTTACCCCAAGTTAGCAACGGCGCCTAACATTGCAAGGAAGCTCCGGCAAAATAAGCGAAATAGTTGATTGGATCGTTTTGTATAGTTTGGGTCCGTTATGGCCCTATTTTTGATCGTGGATCAAGAGGTCCCCCGTTCAAGTCGGGGAGGCGGTACCATCATCACCTTGTTCGCTGTCTCGTCACACGCGGCTTTACTGCGACGGCCCTTGTGCCTCACTCCACCGCGATTTCCTGGCGCAGCGTGCCGGTTTCGGCGTCATAGATCAGGATCCGGCCTGTCTGCGTCACCACCGCGTACCAGTCCGGCCCGCGGGTAAAGGCGGTGGCGGTCGCGCCCTCGGGCAGGGTGATGGCGGCGGGCAGGGACAGCGGGTCGGGATTGGCGCCGAAGGCATCGGAGAAGCGGATGACAAACAGTACCACGATGATTATGAAGCCAAGAACCATCGTCACTGTCAGCACCGTCACCAGGATGCGCAGATATTTCAACGTGCCGGCATCCGCCGGCTGAGGCGCGGGGTCTTGCGTCATGGGCTCTGCCCCTCTTTCCTTTCGCATCGCGGCAGCGCCGCCGCCCCGCCTTGATAAGGCGCTTTCGCGGGATGTGCCAGACAGTGCGGCGCTGTCGCGTACGCGGCTGGCGCGGCTGATCGCCGATGGCTGCGTGCGGGTGAACGGGGCGGTTGTCACCGACGCCAAGGCGCGGGTGGCCGAGGGCGACGTGGTCGAGATCGACGTGCCGGAGGTGGCCGAGGTCGCAACCGTCGCGCAGGATATTCCCCTGGATATCCTGTACGAGGACGAAGACCTGATCGTCGTGAACAAGCCCGCAGGCATGGTTGTTCACCCCGCACCGGGCAGCCCGGATGGCACGCTGGTCAACGCCCTGCTGGCCCATTGCGGCGCGTCGTTGTCGGGGGTCGGGGGCGAGCGTCGCCCAGGCATCGTGCACCGGATCGACAAGGATACATCCGGCCTGCTGGTGGTGGCCAAGACCGACCGCGCCCATCACGGGCTGGCTGCCCAGTTCGAACGGCACAGCGCCGAGCGGGCCTATCTGGCCATCGCCCATGGCTGCCCCGATGCGGCCGATCCACGCCTGCGCGGGCTGCGCGGCACCAGTTTTGGCCCCGACGGGGTTCTGACCATCACCACCGGGCTGGCGCGCCACCGCACCGACCGTCAGCGCCAGGCGGTGGTGTTCGGGTCGGGCCGCCGCGCGGTGACGCGGGTGCGGGTGCTGGAACGGTTCGGTGCGCCCTGCGTGGTGTCGCTGGTGGAATGCCGGCTGGAAACCGGGCGCACGCACCAGATCCGGGTGCATATGGCCCATGCCGGGCACGGGCTGATCGGCGATCCGGTTTATGGCGGCCGCCGCCGCGTTCCCGCCCGGGCGCTGCCTGATGCCGCGCGCGAGGCAGTGGCGGAATTTCCCCGTCAGGCGCTGCATGCCGCCACGCTGGGCTTTGAACATCCGGTGACGGCAGAAAACCTGCGGTTCGAGGCCCCGCCGCCAGCGGACTTTGCCACACTGCTGGCGGCGTTGCAGGGCTGACATCATTCGCACGACTGCGTGAGCGGGCAGGCGGGGGGGCTGGCAGAAACCGGCACAATATCCCATCATTTGCCTCAACTATGCGGTCCGGCCCACTTGAAATGGCCGGATACGCTGCCTAAATCAATGTTAATTCGATATACATTAGGGCTGAAACGCTTGGAGGGATAGAAACTTGGGCAACTACGCAAATCTCCCCGCCCCGACCCCTGAAGGCGGGCTGAACCGTTACATGCAGGAAATCCGCAAGTTCCCGCTGCTGGAACCGGAAGAGGAATACATGTTGGCCAAGCGCTGGGTCGAGCAGCAGGATACCGAGGCCGCGCATCGCATGGTCACCAGCCACCTGCGGCTGGCGGCCAAGATCGCCATGGGCTATCGCGGCTATGGTCTGCCCCAGGCCGAGGTGATTTCCGAGGCCAATGTCGGGCTGATGCAGGCGGTCAAGCGGTTCGATCCCGAAAAGGGCTTCCGCCTGGCCACCTATGCCATGTGGTGGATCCGCGCCAGCATCCAGGAATACATCCTGCGCAGCTGGTCGATGGTCAAGCTGGGCACCACCAGCGCGCAGAAAAAGCTGTTTTTCAACCTGCGCAAGGCCAAGGCCCGCATCGGCGCGCTGGAAGAGGGGGACATGCACCCCGACAACGTCGCCCGCATCGCCCACGACCTGGGCGTGACCGAGACCGAAGTCATCTCGATGAACCGGCGGATGTCGGGCGGGGATGCGTCGCTGAATGCCACGGTGGGCAGTGGCGACGAGGGCGCGGCCCAGTGGCAGGACTGGCTGGAGGACGAGACCGCCGACCAGGCCGCCGACTATGAACGCAAGGACGAGTTGGAGGCGCGGCGTGAAATGCTGGCGGCGGCGATGGACGTGCTGAACGACCGCGAACGCGACATCCTTACACAGCGCCGGCTGAGCGAGCGCCCGGTCACGCTGGAAGAGCTGTCGGGCCAGTACAACGTCAGTCGTGAACGCATCCGCCAGATCGAGGTGCGCGCATTTGAAAAGCTGCAAAAGCGCATGCGCGCGCTGGCGCAGGAAAAGGGCATGCTGCCGGCGTCGTAACAGGCTGCCGGCCGCGTGAAAGGCTTGGAGAGCGCCGCGCTTTGATCTAGCCTTGTCCGGCAAAGCCGGAGACGCGCCCATGTCAGTTGATTCTATCCCCGTCGCCGTGGCACCGGCGTCACGACGGCTTGCCCGCAGGCCGGCCCGTGTCGCGCTGGTGCTGCTGATGGCGGCGGTGCTGGTCGCTTGCGCGCCGAGAAATGCGTTTCAGTTCAGCTCTCCCAACCCCGAGGCGCGTGTCGAGCGCGTTTACGTCGCCACGGCGCGCGACCTTGGCGACCTGGGGCCCAGTTTCGGCGATGAACGCGTCGAGGGCCTGCGCTATCTGCACATGGACGTGTCGATTCCGCCCACGCACCAGCTGGGCGAGATCGAATGGCCCAAGGGCACGCCCGACGCCGCCACCGATTTCGTCGTTACCGACAGCCATGTCTATCGTGGCTCGAACAGCATGGTCCGGGCGATGCGGCAGCACAGCTCGGGCAAGGAAACGCTGGTTTTCGTGCACGGCTACAACAATACCTTTTCCGACGCGGTCTATCGCTTTGCCCAGATCCGCGCCGATTTCGACTTTACCGGGCCCGGGGTGCTGTATTCCTGGCCCTCGGCGGGCGATCCGCGCGGCTATGCCTATGACCGCGACAGCGTGCTCTATTCGCGCGACGATTTCCAACAGGTGCTCGAATCGCTGACCGCCGCGCCGGGCGAACGGGTGCTGCTGCTGGCGCATTCGATGGGCGCGCAGCTGGTGATGGAAACGCTGCGCCAGGCGGCGCTGAGGGGCGACAGGCGGGTGCTCGACCGGATCAGCGGCGTGGTGCTGATGGCGCCCGATATCGACCCCGACCTGTTCCGCCGTCAGGCTGCGGCAATCGGCAAGCTGCCGCAGCCCTTCGTGATCTTCGTTTCGCGGAAGGATCGGGTGCTGTCGTTGTCGGGCCTGTTGTTCGGCAGAAAGCCGCGGCTGGGCGTGATCAACGGGCCAGAGCAGCTTGAGGGCGTGGAGGGGGTGCAGGTTCTCGACTTCACCGCGCTCGGGGCCGAGAATAGTGGCAAGGGCCTTGGCCACGCCGTTCCAATGACCTCGCCGGCGGCGATCAGGGTGCTGCGCGGCATGATCGACGAACCCAGGCGGGAGACCGACGGTTTCGGAAACTTTCTGAAACTTCGTTTCGATTAACTGACGCGAAAGGAGGCAGGGCATGGCAACCGGATGGGCGCGCGACGGCGCGGTTCACGAACAGATCGAAGCGGCGATCAAAGACGAGCTGGCCCGCCTCAAGGCTCGACCAGCCCCCAAGGGCGAAAGCCTGACCCATTGCGCCGAATGCAATGAGCCGATCCCCGAGGCGCGCCGACAGGCGATCCCCGGCGTCAAGCTGTGCATCGACTGCCAGCAGGAACGCGACGGGGCCGCCATGCAGCGCGGCGGCATCAACCGCCGTGGCAGCAAGGACAGCCAGTTGAAGTGAGGGGCGTACAGAACAAGGGCCGCAACCCGCCGCGCGGTCCGTCCACGGTCGCCCTCTATACCGGGAACAAGCGGTTCAATCCGCCCCCATTGCGCGTCGATCAGGGTTCGTCTGATCAAGATCGCCACCGTTTTCGATCTTGACTCAAACCGCAGCCGATTTGCGGGTTCCCCAAATGAAGACACCACCTGAATGCAAGCTGGTAAGCTGTGCAGAGTTTTTCGCAAAGAGCGTGTACGCATGTTCCACAGGCCAATCGCCAAGTGCGTTGCAAAATCGTTGGAAGTAAACGAAAAAGGCGACCCCGAAGGATCGCCATTTTTGTTATGCAACCAAGTGGTTGATTGGCTCCGGCGGTAGGGATCGAACCTACGACCAATTGATTAACAGTCAACTGCTCTACCGCTGAGCTACGCCGGAACACAGGCGGCCATATAGCAACAGGCCGGCGCGTCGTCCAGAGGGATTGTGACGGAAATTTCACTCTTGCGGTGGCGCGCTCAGCTCAGGCGGAACCGGGCGTGCTGGGACAGGGCGTCGACCGGCTCGACCAGGGATTTTCCGTAAAGATCAATAAGGTGGGCCAGCACGTTGCGCATGGCGGCGGGCAGCATCTGCGCGGGGATGTCGGTATAGACCTCGGCCGCGATCGCCTGTGCCGTTGCCGGCCCGCCGCGCAGGGCCTGCAATATTGCCGCCTCGCGCCCCTCGCGGTGGGCGATCAGCCAGTCCAGCCGCTCGTTCGGCCGTGAAATCGGCGCGCCGTGGCCTGAATGCAGCGCCTGTGCCCCCATCGAGCGCAGCCGCCGGCACGAGTCCATGAAATCGGTCAGGTCGCCATCGGGGGGCGAGACCAGCGAACTGGCCCAGCCCATCACCAGGTCGCCGGAAAAGACGATATCGCCCAACGAAAAGCACAGGTGGTTGCCCAGGTGCCCCGGCGTGTGGTGCGCGCGCAGCGTCCAGCCTTCGCCTCGCACCTCGTCGCCATCGCCCAGCACGGCGTCAGGGGCAAAACCGGGGTCGATGCCTTCGCCGGCTTCTTCCAGCCCGCTTTCGGCCATCTGCGCCATCACCTCGCTGCGTCCGCTGCCCGAGGGGCCAAAGCCCAGCACCTGCGCGCCGGTTTCGCGCGCCAGCCGTTCCGCCAGCGGCGAATGGTCGATATGCGAATGGGTGACCAGGATCCGGGTGACCTGTTGGGCCGGCGTCAGCGCATCCAGGATTGCCGCCAGGTGGCTGGGGTCATCCGGCCCCGGGTCGATCACCGCCACCTCGCGCGTGCCCACCAGGTAGGTGTTGGTGCCGCGCCAGGTCATGGCCGAGGGGTTGGGCGCCAGCACCCGGCGCACGCCATTGCCCAGATCCTCGGCCAGGCCCGGCTGGGGATTGAAATCATCCATCGTCATCGCCCTTTCTTCCGGCCGGCTACGCGCTTAGGTTAAAGCATGTCTTTTCGCTGGCTTAAACCCTACATGCCGCGCAGCCTTTACGGGCGTGCTTTCCTGATCCTGCTGTTGCCGGTGGTGACGGTGATGCTGGTGGTTTCGGTGGTGTTCATCCAGCGCCATTTCGAGGGCGTGACCCGGCAGATGACCAACTCGCTCAGCCGCGAGGTTCAGCTCCTGCTGGACAGCGGCCTGACGCCCGAGCAGCTGGCAAGTTCGCGCATGGCCACCATCCTGCGTATTGACGTCGAGCCGGTGAGGGCGGCCGACGTTCCCACCGCCGACTACTGGCGCTGGTATGACCTGACCGGCAGAAACGTGGTGCTCGAGCTGCACCGATTGCTGCCCCCGCTGAGGGCGGTGGAACTGCCGCGCAACAGTGTTGTCGAGCTATATCTCGATACCTCGCAGGGACGGGTAATGATGCGCTTCGACCGCCGGCTTGTATCAGCCTCGAATCCGCATCAGCTGTTCGTGAACATGATCTTCTTCGCCGTCATCATGACGGTGATCGCCTATCTCTATTTGCGCAACCAGCTGCGGCCCATCACCCGGCTGGCGCGCGCGGCAGAGGCGTTCGGCAGGGGGCAGCACATGACCTATCGCCCCGCCGGCGCGATCGAGGTGCGCGCCGCCGGGCAGGCCTTTGTCGACATGCGCGCCCGCATCGAGCGCCAGATCGAGCAGCGCACGCTGATGCTGTCGGGGGTCAGCCACGATCTGCGCACGCCGCTTACGCGGCTCAGGCTGGCGCTGTCGATGCTCGATGTCGAGGATCGCACCGCGATGGAACGCGACGTCGCCGACATGGAACGGCTGATCGACGAATTCCTGGCCTTCGCCCGAGGTGCGCAGGAAGACGAGGCAGAACCGGTCGATCCGGTGGCGCTGGTGCGCGGTATCGTCGAGGACTTTCAGCGCGCCGGCAAGCCGGTGATCCTGGCCAGGACCGCGGGCGCCGGCGAAGTGCCGCTGCGCGCGGGTGGTATCCGCCGGGCGCTGGAAAACCTGGTCGCCAACGCCGTGCGCTATGGCAGCCGGGCCGAGGTGTCGGTGCGCCTGACCGACGGCGCGCTGGTCATCCGGGTCGAGGATGACGGCCCCGGCATTTCCGAGGCCGACCGCGAAGAGGCGCTCAAGCCCTTCGTGCGGCTGGACCGGGCGCGCAACCAGAACCTCGGCAGCGGCGTGGGGCTGGGCCTGTCGATCGCGCTGGACATCGCGCGCGCCCATGGCGGTACGCTGCGGCTGGGCCAGAGCGAGCGCCTGGGCGGGCTGCAGGCGGATATCGTCATCGGGCGGTAAGGGCGCGGCGGGCAGGGCGGCCCACCATTGTCTTGAAAAGAAGGCGGTCGGAATGGGCTGCCGCCGCGGTGCCGCAAACCCGTTTACGCCGGGCTGAGGCAGGTTTGACCCGGGGCGGCGGGCGAATTATTCTTGCCCTTTGCCGCGTGCGAGGAAGAGCCCCATGGACATACGTCAGCTGCGCTATTTCATAGCGATTTCAGAGGCTGGCTCTTTGTCCGCAGCGGCCCACAGACTGAACATCGCGCAGCCTTCGCTTTCGCAACACCTTGTCAACATGGAGGAGGAGTTGCAGGCCAAGCTCGTCGTGCGATCGCCGCGCGGGTCCACGCTGACGGCAGAGGGCGAACTGCTGCTCGGCCATGCCCGCAAGATTTGCGAGGCGCTCCGGACCTGCATGGACGAAGTGCGCGATATGGGCCAGCAGATCATCGGGAAGGTGCATTTCGGAATGCCGCCTTCGGTGTCCATGGTCATGTCGGTTCCGCTTGCCGAAACCGTCAGGTTCGAGCTTGAGCAGGTTCGCCTGCGGGTAAGCGAAACGATGAGCGGCTTTATCAAGACCTGGATCGATGATGAAACCGTCGAGATCGGATTTCTCTATGATCTCAAGGGGGTCGAGCATTTCGAGGCGACACATGTCCTGAATGAACATCTCTACTTCTTTTCGGCGCCCGATGCGTGGCCGTTGCAGACCCCGCCGGGCACGCCGGTGCCGCTGAAGACGCTGCAGGGGCTGGAGATGATCCTGCCGGGCGAACCGCACGGGCTTCGCCGGATTGTCGAAGCGGCGGCCGCCGAAAACGGCGTGGACCTGAACGTCGTGACCGAACTCGACGCGATGACGCAGATAAAGGAACTGGTCGCGCGCGGGTCGGGTTTTTCCATCTTCGCCCCGGCGGCGTGCCATGACTTCGTGACCGAGGGCAAGCTGCTCAGGGCGCCGATCGGCGAGCCGACGATCTCGCGCCCGGTGTATCTGGTAAAGAACCCCTCGCGCACCCCGACGCGCGCTTGTACGGCGGTCGAACAACTGACGCTGAATGTCGCGGCCGAGATGGTGAAGCGCGGTATCTGGGAAGGGGAACTGGTCTGGACGCCCGAATGACGGTGCGCAGGACGTCCAAGACTAGAACACGGCCTCCGCCTTCATCGTGACGATGTCTTGCACCACGTCGAGAACGCGGAGCGCCAATGTCCCGGGTTCGGTTTCACGCGCTTCGACGCGGGCCGTGTTGGGCAAGGTCAAGGGCGACAGCCCCCGGTAAGAGAACCGGCGCGGCACGGTGCCTGCAATCTGCGCTGCCAGGGTGTGCATCCACGTTGCCTGCATCGGCCCATGAACAACCAGCCCGGCATAGCCTTCGACCTCGCGCGCATAGTCCGCATCATAATGAATGCGGTGCCCGTTGAAGGTCATCGCGGAATAGCGAAACAGCATGGTCGGGCTGGGCGAGACATCCTGCCCCGTGGCGTCAGGCCAGTCGTCTGCAGCCGGCGGCGCGGGCGGCTTGGTATCTGCATCGGGATCGTCGCGGTAGACGATATCCTGCCGTTCCTCGATGCGGCTTTCGCCCGCGACGCTGTAGCTATGATCGAGCGTGAGAAACCCAAGCCGCCCGCTGCGGCCGGTCTTGTAGGTAATGTCCGCGACGGTGGTCGTCCGCGTGACGGTGTCGCCCTCGGCCAGCGGGCCATGCCAGACGACCTGGCCCCCGGCCCACATCCGGCGCGGCAAGCCGAGGTCGGGCAGGACAAGACCTGGGCGGGGATGGCCATCGCGCCCCAGGTCTTCGTATGGCCGGGTTTCGGGGGAGACAAGCCACTGCAGGCCGGGCATTTCCTTGTGGGCGAACTGACCAAGCGTCGCGCGAAACTGGGCGACAAGCCTGGGCGTCATTACGTCTGTCGCTGTGCTGACGCGTCCGATCCAATCCTCGTTATTCATCACAATCTCTCCCACATTGCGGCGGTATCAAAGGCGATTAGGGCCGTGAAAACCACCGAGAACCTCAAGGTTGTTCGCCTGATCGCCCCCGGGGCTGAGGGTACATGACACATGGGCCGACAGATGGACAATCAGGCCGGACACGGATCAGAACGAACGTGGCAGTCCAAGCACATGCTCGGCCACGTAGCTCAGGATCAGGTTGGTCGAGATCGGCGCGACCTGATACAGCCGGGTTTCGCGGAATTTGCGCTCTATGTCGTATTCCTCGGCGAATCCGAAACCACCATGTGTCTGCAGACAGGCATTCGCCGCCTTCCATGACGCGTCAGCCGCCAGCAGTTTCGCCATGTTCGCCTGCGCGCCGCAGTCTTCTTGCGCGTCGAACCGGCGGCAGGCCTCGAACCGCATCAGGTTGGCTGCCTCGACATCCACATAGGCTTGGGCGAGCGGAAACGAGACGCCCTGATTCTGGCCGATGGGGCGGTCGAAAACCACGCGTTCGCCAGCATAGTCCACCGCACGTTCAAGGAACCAGTACCCGTCGCCGATGCATTCGGCCGCGATAAGCGTGCGCTCGGCGTTCAGGCCGTCGAGGATATAGCGAAACCCCATGCCTTCCTCGCCGATGAGGTTCTCGGCGGGGATTTCGAGGTTGTCAAAGAACACCTCGTGGGTTTCGTGCCCGACCATGTTGCGGATCGGCTGGATCGTCATCCCGTGACCCAAGGCATCGGCCAGATCGACGATGAAGATGCTCATTCCGCGCGACTTCTTCTTGACCTGGTCGAGAGGCGTCGTCCGGGCGAGCAGGATCATCAGGTCGGAATGTTCCAGCCGGCTGATCCAGACCTTTTGCCCGTTGACGACATAGCGGTCGCCATTCCGGCGCGCCGTCGTCTTGATTTTGGTGGTATCGGTCCCGGTCGTGGGTTCCGTCACCGCCATGGATTGAAGCCGCAATTCGCCCGACGCGATGCCCGGCAGATACCGTTCCTTTTGCGCGTCCGAGCCGTGGCGCAGCAGCGTGCCCATGTTGTACATCTGGCCATGACAATGGCCCGCGTTCCCGCCGCTGCGGTTGATCTCTTCCATGACGATCGACGCTTCTGCCAGCCCAAGTCCTGCCCCGCCATAGCTTTCGGGGATCATCGCCGCGAGCCACCCGTCATGGGTCAGCGCATCGATGAACTCGACAGGATAGGTGCCGTTCTGTGCCTGGGTTCGGTGATATTCGGGCCCGAAACCGGCGCAGAGCGCGCGCAGGGCCTGGCGCAGGTCGTCGTGGTCGGTCGAGGCACTTGTGGGCAGGGTCACGGATATGTCTCTCTTGTGTAAGGGTTAATCTTTGGGTGTTTCTTCTTCGGTCTGGGAAAACTCCCTCCGGACGGCATCGGTGTGTTCGCCCAGGGCAGGGACCGGGCCGAAGGTGCGGGTTGTCCCGTCGATCCGCGTGCCGGGCGCGAGCAGCCGCACCGGGCCGGTCGGGGTTTCGACCTCGACAAACCGGTTTTGCGGATGCGCCGCCAGATCGGCCATCGTCGACACCTGGCCAAAGGCGATTGCCGCCTCGGTAAGCAGGCGCGCCACCTCGGACCGGTCGTGCCGGGCCAGAGCCGCAGAGACCAGCGTGTCAAGCGCCTGTCGGTTTTCGACCCGCCGGGCGTTCGAGGAAAACCGCGGATCCGTGGCAAGGCCCGCATCGCCCAGAACGTCAGCGCAAAGCCGCGCCCATTCGCGTTCGTTCTGGATGGCCAGCAGGATTTCGCCGCCGTCGGCACAGGAAAAGACGCCATAGGGCGCGATGGTGGGATGCGACAGCCCGGCGCGTTCCGGTATCTTGCCGCCATAGGCGTATTGCAGGTAGGGCACGTTCATCCAGTCGGCGAGCGCGTGAAACAGGCTGACGGAAAGATGTCGGCCACGTCCGGTCGTGCTGCGCGCGACAAGCGCCTCCAGCACCGACTGATAGGCGGTCATGCCGCAAGCAATGTCACAGACGGACACACCGACCCGCGCCGGACCGGCTTCGTTTCCGGTAATCGCGGACAGGCCGCTTTCCGCCTGCACAAGCAGGTCATAGGCCTTGCGATCCGCCATTGGCCCGTCTTCGCCATAGCCGCTGATCGAAACCGTGATCAGCCGCGGGTTTTCTGCCCTGAGCCGATCCGGCGCGAACCCCAGCCGGTCGATGGCGCCGGGCGCGAGGTTTTGAATGAACACATCGGCACGGGCGATCAGCCTGGACAACAGCGCCTTGTCCTCGGGGGTGCGCAGGTCGAGGCGAACGCTTTCCTTTCCCCGATTGAGCCAGACGAAATAGGCACTTTCGCCGTGTACGAGTTGATCGTAACCGCGCGCAAAGTCCCCCTCGGGACGCTCGACCTTGATCACGCGCGCACCGGCTTCGGCCAGCCGGGACGAGAGATAGGGAGCCGCCACCGCCTGTTCTATGGAGACTACGAACAGCCCCGACAAATCCGCCATGTTGCCCTCCTGAATCGGTCACCGGGCCAATATGGCATGATCCGGTGCGAGAGGTGTCATTCAAGAATGTGGCAGGGGCCATGCGAAGAGCCTATGTCTTCTCGTGGGTTTTCCGATGGGTGGGGTCATCCTCCGCCCGGTTTCGCACGGCATTCCATAGCCCGAAAACACCCATGAATGTGTGGCAAGATGTGCGGCGGGATAAAGGGGCAGGACCAGCGGATAGCGCCGCAACGCCTGTACTGCCTGATTCTACTGGATGAACTTTATTCCGCCCCGTTGGGTGGTGGCGGACCGAGGAGGATTCGAACCCCCGACCCCCTGATTCGTAGTCAGGTACTCTATCCAGCTGAGCTATCGGTCCGTGAGGCCGATCATCTAGACTCGGATGTCGGGCGATGCAAGAGGGGTTTCGTTAATTTGTCACTCTCCGGCGGGCAGACAGATCGAGAACACGGTGCCGGTGGCGTTGCTGCGCTCCAGCGTCAGGTCGCCGCCGTGGCCGCGCACCAGTTCTTGGGCGATCGACAGGCCCAACCCGCTGCCGCCGCGGCTGGCCGCGCCCTGGAACGGGCGAAAGAGGTTCTCGCGCGCCTTGGGCGGCAGGCCGGGGCCGGTGTCGGCGACGGTGATGATGCAGGTACCGTTCGATTCCCGCGCGCTGACGTCGATGGCGCCGCTCTTGCCGGCGTCGGCGATGGCCTGGCGGGCGTTGCGCAAGAGGTTGGTCAGCACCCGGTATAGCTGTTCGCGGTCGGCGCGGACGTTCTGGCCATCGGGGATGTCGCTGGCGAATTGGATATCGGCTTCGGCCTCGATTGCCATGCGTTCGCTCTCGATCACCTCTTCGACCAACGGGGCGAGAGCAAAGCGTTCCAGCCTTGCAGCCGGTTCCTCGGCCCGGCCGAAGGCCAGCGTGCTTTCGCACAGATGCACCGCGCGGCTGATCGAACCCACCAGCTTGGGCGCCATGCGTTGGACCTTGGGGTCGTCGCTGGTCTCGATCCGGTCGGTGAAAAGCTGCGCCGTGGTCAGGATGTTGCGCAGATCATGGCTGACCCTGGCCACCGCGCCGCCAAGCTGGGCCAGCCTTTCGCGTTGTTTCAGCGCCCCGGTCAACTGGGTCTGCAGCGATTTCAGCGCCTCTTCGGCCTCGCGCAGTTCGGTCACGCCGGCCGAGGGCACGATCACCCGGCGCGCATCCTCGGGGGCGGCGGCATAGGATTGCATGTGCCCGACCACGCGGCTGATCGGGCGCACCAGCAGGGCGCGCACCGCGAGATACAGCAGCCCTGCGGTGATTACCGAAATCACCAGCGACAGCATCAGGATGCGAAACCCGTAATCCAGCATCGCCATGCGCAGCGGTTCGGTTTCCAGCGTGATCTCGATCAGCAGCCCGGCCATGCGCGAGGGCACGCCGATCACGCGGATCACCTGCGGTTCGGGGTCGGTCAGGCGCGCCAGCGCGTCGCGGATCAGCACCAGCGCCGAGGCATTGCGCAGATCGAAGGTGGCGCTGACCGGCTGGGGCAGGGGCGAGGACAGCACCAGCTGGCGCGCCGCATCGCGCCGCAGCACGATGTTGAAGACCCCGGCATTGAGCAGCAGTTCCTCTTGCAGCTCGGCGCTGATATCCTCGTTCGCCAGCAGCGCCAGTGCCGCGATCTGCGCGCGTTCGAGGCGCGACATCAGGAAGTCTTCGCGAAAACGCGCGACCGAGGGGACAAAGATCAGCACCTCGGCCAGCATCACGAAAACCGCCGTCAGAACCAGAAACCGTCCCGATAAAGATTTCAGAAACCGCATTCGCCGCCCACTTACGGAAGCCAGCGTTGCACCAGCCCCACGATTTTTCTGACTCTAGGATTATCAAACAGACGTGGCGAGAAATAGGCCCCTGCTGCACGTTTGCCAATTTCTCCGACCGTGGGGTAGGGCGCGACCATCCCGGCGACGTGACGCATTTTCAGTCCAGCCGCGATCGCCAGCGCCCAAAGCGCGATCTGTTCGCCCGCGCCTGCACCCACGATCGAGGCCCCGACCGGGCGGCCGCGCACCACCATCACCTTGATGAATCCGTCGGTTTCATGCGTGGCCACGGCGCGGTCGATGGCGGAGAGGTCGACGCGCACCACCTCCAGCCGGTCGCCGTACCGGGCGCGCGCCTGCTGTTCGGTCAGGCCGACCTGCGCCAGTTCGGGGTCGGTATAGGTAACGCGGGGGATGTGATCGCCGCTGGTCTTTGCCGGCAGGCCGAACAGCATCGGGCGCAGGATCACCCCGGCCTGATAGCCGGCCAGGTGGGTGAACTGCGCGCCCCCGGCGACATCGCCGATGGCATAGACCCGCCGGTTGGTGGTGCGCATTCCGGCATCGACCCGGATGCCGGTTTTCGTGGTTTCTATCTCGGCGGCGTCGAGGTTCAGCTTGTCGGTATTGGCCCGCCGCCCCACCGCGACCAGCAGATGCGTGCCAGCAAAGCTGCGCCCGTCCTTGGTATCGATCTTGATGGCGCCGGGGGTGCCGCTGACCTGCGCCGCCGGGGCCTCTTCGACAATCTCGACACCCTCATTGCGCAGACGTTTCAGCACCACGGCGGCCATCTCCGGGTCATCCTGGCCGAGGGCGCGCGCGCCCTCGATCACCGTCACCCGGCAGCCCAGCCGCCTGTGGGCCTGCGCCATCTCGATGCCGATGGGCCCGCCGCCGATGATCAGCAGGTGTTCGGGGCGCTCGCGCAGGTCGAACAGGGTTTCGTTGGTCAGGAAGGGTACCGTGTCCAGCCCCGGTATCGGCGGGATCAGTGGTGACGAGCCGGTGGCGATGACGATACGCCGGGCGGTGATGCGATATTGGCCGGCCTCGACCTCGGTGTTTGAGACGAAGCGGCCATATTCGCGGATCACCCGCACGCCCAGCCCTGCAAAACGTTCTTCGCTGTCATGGGGCGCGATCTGGGCCACCACGCCGGCGACGTGGTCCTTGACGGCCGCGAAATCCACCTTTGGCGCTGTGGCGGTCAGGCCGAAACGGGCGGCGTGGGTGTGGGCGTGGGCAGCATGCGCCGCCGCCAGCAGCGCCTTGGAGGGCACGCAGCCGTAATTGAGGCAATCGCCCCCCATCCTGCCGCCCTCAAGCAGCACTACCCGTGCGCCCATCTGCACCGCGCCCGCCGCAACCGACAGCCCGCCGGAGCCGGCGCCGATGACCAGCAGGTCGGTTTTCAGTCTTTCCATGTTCAGGCGACCTTTTTGGCGCGCAGCTTGCGTACCAGAATCGGCAACGCGGCCAGCACGCAAAGCCCCAGGATCGGGGCGATGATCTGTGGCTCCCACAGCAAGGAAAGATCGGGGTCTTCACCCCGATCGAACACCTCGCCCAGGCCGACGCCAACCCATGCATAGACCAGCGTGCCGGGAACGATGCCCAGAACCGTGGTCCATGCGTAGTTGAAGAACCGCACCCCAACCAGCGCGGGCAGCAGATTGGCCACGAAGAACGGCACGATAGGGATGAGGCGCATCAGCAGCAGAACGCTGACCTCGTGTTCGAGCAGACCATCCTTGATGCGCTTGAGCGTGCCGTCCGACGCCTCGATCCGCGTGGCCAGCATTCGCCCCAGCCCCATGCGGGCGGCGGCAAAGATGGCAATTGCGCCCAGCGACGCCCCCGCGAGGTTAAGCAGCGTGCCCAGCATCAGCCCGAACAGGAACCCGCCGGTGACAGAGGCCACGGCGCCGCCGGGCAGTGAAAAGGCGACGATACCGAAATAGACCACGACAAAGGCCAGCGTGAGCACGCCCAGATGGCCATCTCGAAACGCCATCAGCGCCTCGCGGTGTGTGCGTAGGGTGTCAAAGCTGACCATGTCGCCCAGCAAAATCGCGCCTGCGATGGCCACGCAGGCGATCACCGCCAGCGGCAGGTGGCGGGCATACCGTGCCCTGGGTGTTGCGTTCGCGTGGTTCATGTCTTGATCCGGATTCATGTCATATACTTTGTCGCCCATCCTAAATGCGCGATCAGGGCGTGCCGGGCTAGGGGTTTCACGTGGGGGTGATGAGGGGTGATGAAACTGCCATGGTTTCGGCCCTAAGGCGCGGGCAACTGTCCGGTTTTGAAACATTTGCGCCTGATACCGTCCAGCGCGTGATGCATTCATCGCGGATCGGGGCCGTAACACGGGTTTGACGTTTGACTTGCCCCCGCGCGGCATCTATAGACCGGGCTTCGAGACATTATCGGCCGGGGCGTGCGATTCCCAATCACTCGCGCGCCGGGCCGCAAGACCGGAGAGCTTGAGCGATGAAACGTACCTTTCAACCTTCGAACCTGGTTCGCAAGCACCGGCACGGGTTCCGCGCGCGCATGGCAACCAAGGCAGGGCGCAAGATTCTCAACGCCCGTCGCGCACGCGGCCGCAAGGTTCTGAGCGCCTGATTTCCGTTCCGGGAAACCGGACACGCGGGAACGATCGAATGACACCGCCGGAGGCCCTCGCGAAACAGGCGGGGAAATCGCCCCCGGCGGTTTCCTCATGTCTGGAGCATTTGCGCAAACGGGCCGATTTTCTGGCGCTCAACCGCGCCCGGCGGCAGGCGATGCCCGGCATGCTGGTGCAGGGGCGCTCGCGCGATGACGGTTCTGCGACGATCCGGGTGGGGTTCACCTGTTCCAAGAAGGTCGGCAACGCGGTGGCGCGCAACCGCGCCAAGCGGCGCCTGCGCGAGGTGGCCCGCCTGGTGCTTTCCGAGCACGGACGGCCCGGCTGGGACTATGCGCTGATCGGCCGCCCCGGCGTGACCGCCGAGCGGGATTTCGCCGCACTCACGGACGACCTGCTGCGCGCGCTGGAGCGTCTGCACAAAAAAACATGAGCCCGCTTGCCCATATCGTCGCCCTGCCGGTGCGGGCCTATCGGCTGATCTTTTCACCCTGGGTGGGGTGGAACTGCCGGTATCAGCCCACCTGCAGCCAATATGCGTTGGACGCGTTGGAACGCCACGGCGCGCTGCGCGGCGGCTGGATGGCGCTGTGCCGCATTGCCCGCTGCAACCCCTGGGGCGGGTGCGGCTATGACCCGGTGCCTGGGAATGACGACGAGGAGACAGGTAACAAGACCTGATATTTCTGGTTTGTTGCCGAACAGGTCGTGAAGCGGAGGTGGGATTCGCTCAACCCCCGCAGCTGGCCCCGCCCAGCACGCAGAACCGCGCGCAATGGGGATGGTTGAGCGCCACCTCACCCTCGGCCTCGGCCAGGGTGGTCCCGAGCTCGAATTCGGGCTCATAAGGCAGCAGCGTGCAGGCCACCACTGCTGGCCGGTCTGCCCCGCGCCGCTTGACCACCATCCGCGACGAGGCGCACATCACGTCATCGGGCGACTTGCCCAGGATGCCCCAGCAACTGCTGGTGATCTCCGGCACGTCGGCGGCCTCGTCCATCTCGGGAAAGAGCACCGTTTGCGAGGGGTCGTTCGCGTCGATGGCAAAGCCGTGCTCGGCATACAGCTTCGCATAGCCCGCGCGCGCCTCTGCCTCGCTCTCGCCCCACAGGGTGCGGCCGGCGACGGTGGTGCGGATGCCCGCATCGCGCAGCCAGCGCATCCCCTCCAGCGTGATGGCAAAGCTGCCCTTGCCGCGTTCGCTGTCGTGGTGCGCCTCCGACCAGTGATCGAGAGACACCCGCAGCACCATTCGGTCGCCGAACTCGGCCCCGAGCTGTGCCAGCGCGTCTCTGACCCTGGGGCGCATCATCGGGCGCATGGCGTTGGTGAGAATCAGCGCCTCAAGGCCGCGTTCCAGCGCGCTGCGTGCCATCGCCGGCATCTGGGGGTTCATGAACGGCTCGCCGCCGGTAAAGCCCACCTCGCGCAGCGGCCAGCCGCGCGTTTGCGCCTGGTCGAGGTAATCGTTCATCTCGGCCTCGGTGATATAGACCAGCCGGTCATTTTCGGGCGAGCTTTCGATATAGCAGTTGGCGCAGGTGATGTTGCACAGCGTCCCGGTGTTGAACCACAGGGTTTCGGGCCGGGTCAGCGCCACGCGCGCACGCGCCTGCCCGTCGGCGGTGACCAGCGGATCGCGGAACCTGGGCTCGGGGGCAGGGGGCTGCAATACGTCTTTCATGGCACCATATCAATTTAGTTCGCGTTTCAGGTCTAACCTGTCGCAATGCTCGGGAAAATCCATTCGCTGGCCGCATGACAGGGTTGTGATCCGGGCATGGTCTGGCGTGAGGTTGCCGTGGTATAGGAGCGGGCGGGAGGAAAGCGATGGTTTCGCGTGTCATACCGGTCGACCCTTTCGACCTGGTGATCTTTGGCGGTACTGGCGATCTGGCGCGGCGAAAGATCTTGCCGGCGCTCTATCGCCGTTTCTGTGCCGGCCAGATCGAGGCGGATGTGCAGATCACCGGCGCTGCACGCCGCGAGATGGACGCGGACGGGTACCGCGCCTTCGTGGCCGAGGCAATCGCCAGCGCCGAGATGGCCGAGGGGCGCCGCCCCGACACCGCCAGCCAGGCGGAATTTCTGAAAATGCTCGACTACGTCACCATCGACGCGCTGGGAGAGGCCGGATGGGACCGCCTGAGCGCCGGCACAAGAAATGAACGCATCCGAGCCTATTATTTTTCGGTGGCGCCGCGGTTCTTCGGGCCGCTGGCCGAGCGGCTGCACCTTTACGGGCTGGCCGATGCGTCGGCGCGGATCGTGGTGGAAAAACCCTTTGGCCGTGACCTGGCCAGCGCGCGAGATCTCAACCGCGTGCTGGCGGGCTATTTCAATGAGTGCCAGATATATCGCATCGACCATTACCTGGGCAAGGAAACGGTTCAGAACCTGATGGCGATCCGGTTCGGCAACATGCTGTTCGAACCGCTTTGGAACAGCCAGTATGTCGACCACATCCAGATTACCGTAGCCGAAGAGCACGGCGTGGGCGGGCGCGGCGATTACTACGACCGCGCCGGGGCGATGCGCGACATGATGCAGAACCACCTGATGCAGCTTCTGTGCCTGATCGCGATGGAACCGCCGGCGAAATTCGACCCCGACGCGGTGCGCGACGAAAAGCTCAAGGTGATCCGCGCGCTCGACCCGCTGGGCGCTGGCGACGTGGTGCGCGGCCAGTACCGCGCCGCCGAGGGACGGCCCGGTTATCACGAAGAGGTGGAAAACCCCGACAGCACCACCGAAAGCTTTGTCGCGCTCAAGGCGCGGATCAGCAACTGGCGCTGGGCCGGCACGCCGTTCTACCTGCGCACCGGCAAGCGGCTGCGCGAACGCGCCAGCGAAATCGCGGTGGTGTTCAAGGATGCGCCGCATTCGATCTTTGGCGACGATGCCGGGCGGCACCGCAATATCCTGACCATCAAGTTGCAGCCCAACGAGGGGATAGAGCTGGGCGTGACCATCAAGGAGCCGGGCCCCGGCGGCATGCGGCTGATCGATGTGCCGCTCGACATGACCTTTGCCGAGGCCCTGGGCCCCCAAGATGCCGATTTCCCCGACGCCTACGAGCGACTGATCATGGACGTGATCCGCGGCAACCAGACGCTCTTCATGCGCGGCGACGAGGTCGAGGCGGCCTGGGCCTGGACCGACGCCGCGATTCGCGGATGGGAAGAGCGCGGCGAGCCGCCGCTGACCTATGAAACGGGCAGTTCCGGCCCGCAGGAGGCGCTGACGCTGATGCTGCGCGATGGTCGGCGCTGGCGCGAGATAAAGGCATGAGCATGGAATGGATCGACTATCCCGATGCCGATTTGATGGCGGTGCATCTGGCCAACCGTCTGGCGGGCGAGTTGAACGCGGCGCTGGAACACAAGGAACGGGTGCTGTTCGTGGTCCCCGGGGGCAGCACGCCGGGGCCGGTTTTCGACTGCCTTTGCGATGCCGATCTCGACTGGGGCAGGGTGGATGTCTGCCTGAGCGACGAACGCTGGCTGCCCGAGGTGCATGTGCGCTCGAACGCCCGGCTGGTGCGCAAGCGCCTGCTGACGGGGCGCGCGGCGCGGGCGCGGCTGCTGCCGCTTTACGCGCCGGGCCATGAACCCGAAGAGGTGCTGGCCGATCTCGAGGCCGGCATCGTGCCGCTGTTGCCCATCGACGTGTGCCTGCTGGGCATGGGCGAGGACATGCATACCGCCTCGCTCTTTCCCGGGGCGGACGCGCTAGAGGCCGCGCTCGACCCGCATGCGCCGGTATTGGTGGCGATACGCGCCAAGGATGTGCCTGAGCCGCGGGTCAGCCTTTCTGCCCGGGTTCTGCGCGCCTCGCTGGCCTTGCATATCGTCATCACCGGCGCGGCCAAGAAGGCCGCGCTCGATCGTGCCCGCGCGTCGCAGCCGATCCAGGCGCCCGTGGCGGCGGTGCTGGATGAGGCCGTCATGCACTGGGCACCCTGAGCATGCTGCGACACTCTTGCACCCCCCGGGCAACGGGGCTAGCAGGGCGGGATGACTGAAACAATTATTCCCCCTGAGGACGACCGCCGCGCCCGGCGCAATGTTGCTGTGCTGGTGCTGGCTCAGGCGATCCTGGGATCGCAGATGCCGATGATCTTTGTCGTCGGGGGGCTGGCGGGGCAATCGCTGGCGTCCAATATCTGTTTTGCCACGCTGCCGATCTCGCTGATCGTTCTGGGTTCGATGCTGTCGGCGACGCCGCTCAGCTGGACGATGCAGCAGTGGGGCCGGCGCGCGGGCTTTCTGATCGGTGCGGGGGCCGGGGCGATGGGGGCGGCCATCTGCGCCTATGGTCTGTGGACGGCGTCCTTTCCGGTCTACCTGCTGGGCAGCCTGTTTACCGGCACCTACATGTCGGCGCAGGGATTTTACCGCTTTGCCGGCGCCGATACCGCCAGCGATGAATTCTGCGCCAAGGCGATTTCCTATGTCATGGCGGGGGGGTTGGCCAGCGCCGTGATCGGGCCGCAGCTGGTCAAGGTGACGGCCGAATCCATGGTGGTGCCGTTCCTGGGCACCTATCTGGCGGTGATCGTGCTGAACGCCGGTGGTGCGCTGCTGTTTTTCTTTCTCGACATCCCCAAACCCCCGATCCCGGCCGAAGACGCCCCGGTGGGGCGCAGCCGCTGGCAGTTGCTGACCACCCCGCGCATCGCCGTGGCGGTGATCTGCGCCACCGTTTCCTATGCGCTGATGAACCTGGTGATGACCTCGACCCCGCTGGCCGTGGTCGGCTGCGGGTTCGAGGCCGGCAATGCCGCCGATATCGTCACCGGTCACGTGCTGGCGATGTACGTGCCATCCTTCTTTACCGGCCACCTGATCGTGCGGTTCGGGGTCGAAAAGATCGTCGGCACCGGGCTGGTTATCCTTGCCGGGGCCGGGGTGGTGGCCCTGCAGGGGGTCGAACTGGAGAACTTCTTTATCGCCCTCATTCTACTGGGGCTTGGGTGGAACTTCGGCTTTATCGGCGCGACGACGATGCTGGCCGGCGCGCATGAGCCGCATGAGCGCGGGCGTATGCAGGGCCTCAACGACCTGATCGTCTTTGGCGGGGTGACGATGGCCTCGCTCGCCTCGGGCGGGCTGATGAACTGCTCGGGCGGGACACCGCAGGCGGGCTGGGCGGCGGTCAACCTGGCGATGATCCCGTTCCTGACGCTGGCGGGCGGCTCGCTGATCTGGCTGGTACTGCGCCCGCGAGAGAACTGATCCGCCTCAGCCCCCGTCTGCGCCTTTGACAAAGTCGATGAGCTGCCGGGTCGAGCTGTCGCGGATGTCCTCGGTGCCGGCCTTGCCATCCAGAACCGGCGCGATCTCGCCCGCCAGTTCCTTGCCCAGCTCCACCCCCCATTGGTCGAACGAGTTGATGCCCAGCATCACCCCCTCGACGAATACGCGGTGTTCGTAAAGCGCGATGATCTGGCCCAGCCGCCCCGGCGTCAGCCGGTCATGGATCAGCGTGGTCGAGGGGCGGTTGCCCGGAAATGTCCGGTGCGCCGCCTGTCGGTCCAATTCCGCGGCGGAAAAACCCTGCGCCTCGGCCAGCGCGCGTGCCTCGTCGCGGCTGCGCCCGCGCATCAGCGCCTTGGACTGGGCCAGGCAGTTGGCCACCAGCAGCCGGTGGTGATGATCCAGATGCGGATCATTGCCCCGCGCGGCGACCATGAATTCGCACGGCACCACCTGCGTGCCCTGGTGCAGAAGCTGGTAAAACGCGTGCTGGCCGTTGGTGCCGGGTTCGCCCCAGACCACCGGCCCCGACGGCCCGTCAAGCGGCTGCCCGCCCATGCTGACGCCCTTGCCGTTCGATTCCATTTCCAGCTGCTGCAGATAGGCCGGCAGCCGCGCCAGCCGCTGGTCGTAGGGCAGTACCGCGCGGGTGGGATAGCCGCACACATGGCTGTGCCACAGTCCCGTCAGCGCCAGCATCACCGGCATGTTCTGCTGCGCCGGCGCGGTGCGGAAATGGGTATCCATCGCCTCGCCCCCCGCCAGGAAGTCGCGGAATGCCCCGGGCCCCACGGCGATCATCAGCGACAGCCCGATCGGCCCCCAGATCGAATAGCGCCCGCCGACCCAATCCTCGAACCCGAAGACGCGCGAGGGGGCGATGCCGAATTCGGCCGTCCTGTCCACGGCGCTGGACAGCGCCACGAACTGCGCCGCCGGATCGTCGACCACTGCCGCCATCCAGTCGCGCGCCGTCTGCGCGTTGGTCATGGTTTCCTGCGTGGTAAAGGATTTCGAGGCGACGATCACCAGCGTGGTGGCCGGGTCGAGCCCCTTGAGCGTGTCGGAAATATCCGCCCCGTCGATGTTCGAGACGAAATGACAACGCGGCCCGTCATGCCAGGGCGCCAGCGCGCGCACCGCCATTTCCGGGCCCAGGTGCGATCCGCCGATGCCGATATTCACCACGTCGCGCACCGCGCCCCCGGCGCAGCGGAAATCACCCGAGCGCACCTTGTCGGCGAATTGTTCCATCCGTTCCAGCGTCTGGCGAACCTTGGGCATCACGTCGCGCCCGCCCGACACGATCGGCCCGCCCGACAGGTTGCGCAGCGCAACATGCAGCACCGCGCGGCCCTCGGTTTCGTTGATCGGCTCGCCGGTGAACATGGCCTCGCGCCGCTCGGCCACGCCGCGCGTCTCGAAAAGCGCCAGCAGGCCCGCGCGTGCCTGCGCCGTCATGGAGGTCTTGGAATAGTCGAACAGTATCCCGTCCATGCGCACCGAGAAATCGGCGGCGCGGCCTGCGTCCCGCAGCAGATCGGCGATGTGCGCGCCGCGCTCGGCTTTCAGTGCCTCCCACATGATCTGTGCCTCGTCTGAATCATACTCAAATCATTCGGTGTAACTACATGTTTCGCATGAACAAAAGCGTGTGCAGCGCTGGTCATGATGCCTCGGCGGGGCGGCCCCGGCCCAGCGGGTCGGGGTTGCGCGGGGCCACGCCCGCGACCATCCCCAGCCAGTCGAGCGCCTGGCGCATCAGCACCGCCCGCCCGACGCACAGGATCGCTGGCGGCTCCAGCCCTGCCGCGGCGATGTCGGCGGCCATTGCGGCCAGCGTGGTTTCCAGCACCTGCTGGCGGGGCGTGGTGGCGGAGGTGATCACTGCGCAGGGTTCATCCGCCGCCCGGCCCGCATTCATCAGCGCCTCGGCGATGCCGGCGGCGTGTCGCATACCCATGTAGATCACGATTACCTGGCTGCCCCGCGCGATGGCCTGCCAGTCCAGCGTCGCCGGTGTCCTGCCCGACTGGTCATGCCCGGTGACAAAGGTGATCGCCTGGTTGACGTCGCGATGGGTGGCGGGAATGCCGGCATAGGCCAGCCCGCCGATGCCGGCGGTGATGCCGGGCACGACGCGGATCGGCACGCCATGCTGCACCAGCGTCTGCGCCTCTTCACCGCCACGGCCAAATACAAAGGGATCGCCGCCCTTGAGACGCAGCACCTTGTGTCCGGCCTGCGCCAGTTCGACCAGTTTCAGCGATATGTCGCGCTGGCTGGCCGAGGCCTTGCCGCCGCGCTTGCCGGCATAGATCAGCTCTGCCTGCGGCGCCCAGCCAAGGATCGCCTCGTCCACCAGCGCATCATAGATCACCTTGTCGGCCTGACCGAGCGCGTTGAGCGCGTGCAGCGTCAACAGTCCCGGATCGCCCGGCCCGGCGCCGCAAAGCCACACCCATCCGGGTTCCAGCACCGGCCAGTCACCACCGGGAAGAGAGATCGAGTCACCCATGCCCTATGTATGCCCTGATCCGGCCCGCCGGGAAAGGGCGGTACTGCCCGGCGCAGGCGTATGAAATCGCCGATTGGCCCGCGCCGACGGGTTGCCTATAGTCGCCCTGATGACCCGCCAAACCGATCTTTCTTTCCAGCGACCGATGCCTACGCCCGGACCGGGGGCATCGCCGTGACCGGGCGCATCATCGAAACCGAGGCGGATATCGAGGAAGGCATGGCGCACCTGGCGGCGATCTGCCCGCGCATGGCCCATGCCCGCGACCTTTGCGGCCCGGTGCCGCTGCGCCGGCGCGCTGATGGGTTTGCGGCACTGCTCAGCGCCATCGTCAGCCAGCAGCTCAGCACCAGCGCGGCAGATGCGATCTGGAACCGGATGCAGGCGGCGGGACTGGATGCGCCGGACCCGATCCGCCGCGCGGACGAGGCCGATCTGCGCGCCGCGGGACTGAGCCGGCAGAAGATCCGCTATATCCGCGCTCTTGCGGAAAGCGATCTGGATTTCAATGTGTTGCGCGCCCTTCCTGATGCGGATGTCGTGGCCCGGCTGACCGAGTTGCCGGGCATCGGCGTGTGGACGGCGGAAATCTATGCGATGTTCAGCCTCGGGCGGGCGGATGTCTTTGCCCCCGGCGACCTGGCGTTGCAGGAGGCCGCGCGCCTGCTCTACGATCTGTCCGAGCGGCCGCGCCCACGCGATCTGCGCCAGATGGCAGAGCCCTGGGCGCCGTGGAGATCGGTTGCGGCGCGGCTGCTGTGGGCCTACTACCGGGTCGCCAAACAAAGGGAAGGGATCAGATGACGCGGGTTCTGAATGCCGGCCGCAAGGGGCCGAAATCGGGCACGACAAGGTCGGCAGTGGTGTTTTTGCACGGTTACGGGGCGAATGGCGCCGACCTGCTGGGGCTGGCGGACGTGCTGGCCGACCATCTGCCCGATACGCTGTTCGTCGCACCTGATGCGCCCGAATCGATCCCGATGATGCCCGGCGGGCTGCAGTGGTTTCCGATCCCCTGGATCGACGGCTCGTCGCAGGAAGAGGCCGAGCGCGGGATGATGGCGGCGGTGGACGACATCAACGCCTTTCTCGACGCGCTGATGGTGGACGAGGATCTGCTGCCCGAACAGGTGGTTCTGTTCGGATTCAGCCAGGGCACCATGCTGGCCCTGCACGTCGCGCCCCGGCGCGAGGATGCGGTTGCGGGCGTGGTGGCGTTTTCCGGGCGCCTTCTGTCGCCAGAGTTGTTGCGCGACGAGGTGGTCAGCCGCCCGCCGGTGCTGTTGGTACATGGCGACGCCGACGACCTGGTGCCGCCCTCGTCGATGCCCGAGGCCGCCGAGGCGCTGCAGGCGGCCGGGTGGACGGATGTCTATGCCCATGTGATGCAGGGCACCGGCCACGGCATTGACCCTGATGGGCTGTCGGTGGCGCTGGCCTTCATGCGTGACAAGATGGGGTTCTGACCACCCGCCGCGCCCCGAACCTGGTCCGGGGCCTCGTTCAGCCGGCACCGAGCAAATGCCCCGGCTTGGGGGCGGCGGCGCGCTGTCTGGTGTTGCCCGGGTTGGGCGCGCCCGCCCGGCGTCGCCTTCAGCCCAGCTTTCTGAGCCGCTTGAACAGGCTTGACGTGTCCCAGCGCCCGCCGCCCATCTTTTGGACGTCCTTGTAATACTGGTCCACCAGCGCGGTCACCGGCAGCGAGGCGCCGTTCTCATTGGCGGTGTCCAGGCAGATACCCAGATCCTTGCGCATCCAGTCGACTGCAAAGCCGTGCTCGAAATGATCGTCGAGCATGGTCTCGTACCGGTTGGCCATCTGCCACGACCCGGCGGCACCCTGGCTGATCACTTCGACCACCGCGCGCCCGTCTAGCCCTGCTTTTTCGGCGAAATGCAGCGCTTCGGACAGGGCCTGCACCAGTCCGGCGATGGCGATCTGGTTGCACATCTTGGTCATCTGGCCCGCGCCGCTGTCGCCGATGCGGCGGCAGAGCTTGGCATAGGTGTTCATCACCGGCTCGGCGGCGGCATAGTCGGCCTGCGTGCCACCACACATGACCGAAAGCTGGCCGTTCTCGGCCCCGGCCTGCCCGCCGGAAATGGGGGCGTCGACGAAACCCAGCCCCGCCTCGCGCGCGATGGCGGCCAGTTCCTGCGTGACCTTGGCCGAAACGGTGGTGTGATCGACCAGGATCGCCCCCGGTTTCATCCCGGCGAATGCGCCATCATCGCCAAGGCAGACACCCCGCAGGTCGTCGTCATTGCCGACGCAGGTCATCACGAAATCGGCGCCCTCGGCGGCCTCGCGCGGGGTGGGGGCGCTGCGCCCGCCATGCTGGTCGACCCAGGCTTGGGCCTTGGCCGCGGTGCGGTTGTAGACACAGACGTCATGGCCCGCGGCCTGCAGGTGCCCGGCCATCGGAAAGCCCATTACGCCCAGGCCAAGAAATGCCAGTTTCGCCATTGTTACGTACCCTCCCTCGTCGCGGCCATTGTATCGAGCCGGATTCCTGACTATTCCGACGCCGGATGCAAGGGGAAACGGGACGCGCGCGAGAATGGGACCGGTGCTGAAATGGCTCTTCCGGATCGCGGCCGCGATGGTGGTGCTGGCCACGCTTGCGATGGCGTCCATCTATTTCCTGCTGTCGCGCTCGCTGCCCGACTATGACAAGCGGCTGACGGTCGAGGGCATCTCTGCCCCGGTCGAAATCGTGCGCGACCACGCCAATGTGCCGCATATCTTTGGCGGCACAGACCTGGACAGCTTTTTCGGCCTTGGCTACGCCCATGCGCAGGACCGGCTGTGGCAGATGGTAACGATGCGGCGCACCGTGCAGGGCCGCCTGTCAGAGGTGTTCGGTACCCAGACGCTGGAAACCGACAAGATCATGCGCCGGTTCGGTTTTTACGCGCAGGCGCGCAGTTCGGTCAGCGTGCAGGACGCGCGCACCCAGGCGGCGCTGCGGGCCTATGCCGCCGGCGTCAATGCCCGGCTGGCCGAGATCAACGAGGATGCCCTGGGCCGCGGCGCGCCCGAGATGTTCATGTTCGATGTCGCCATCGCGCCCTGGCAGCCGGCCGATTCAGTCGCGCTGCTGAAACTCATGGCGGTGCAGATGTCGGGCCACCTGAAGGAAGAGGTGCTTTATGCCCGCGCGTCGCTGGCGCAGGACGACCCGGCGCGACTGGCCGACATCATGCCGCTGGCGCCGGGCACCGGCATCGCCGCACTGCCCGATTACGCGTCGCTCTTTCCCGAACTCGACGCGTTGTCGCCCCGGCTGGCAAGCGCTGATACGGATCGGCCACCGTTCTGGCCCTTCGCCGAGCGGGAACTCGCCGGCGCCTCGAACGCCTGGGCGGCAGCGCCGTCGCGTTCGGCCAGCGGCGGCACGCTGTTGGCCAACGACCCGCATCTGAGCTTTACCGCGCCGTCGTTCTGGTATCTGGCGCGGATGGAACTGCCCGATGGCGGTGTCATCGGCGGCACCATTCCGGGCATCCCGCTGGTGATCAGCGGGCGCAACGCCAACCTGGGCTGGGGGGTGACGTCGTCCTATATGGACGACCAAGATGTCTATATCGAGCGGTTGAACCCGGAAAACCCGGCGGAATACCTGACGCCTGATGGCTACAAGCCGTTCCGTACCGAGAACACCATCATCCGCATCAAGGATCAGGACCCCGTCACCCTGACCCTGCGCTGGACGGAAAACGGCCCCGTCCTGCCCGGCAGCCGGTTCGACCTGGCGCGTGTGACGCCGCCGGGGCATGTTGCCTCGGTCGCGTGGACGGCGTTGTCGGCGCATGACACCACCATGACCGCTGCCATGGCATTGATGCGGGCACAATCGGTGGCCGAGGCGCTGGAGGCGGGGCGTTTCTTTGTCGCCCCCTCGCAGAACCTGGTGCTGGCGGACAGCGAAACCATTGCCATGAAGATGCTCGGCGCCATGCCGCGCCGCGATGCCGAGCACGAAACCCAGGGCCGGATGCCCAGCCGTGGCTGGCTTGCCCAAAATCGCTGGCCGGCGATGACGTCCTATGCCGCCAACCCCGAATTCGTAGCGCCCCGCGGCGGGTTGCTGGGCAATACCAACAACAAGATCGTCGACCGCCCGTTTCCCGCGCATGTCAGCTTTACCTGGGGCGACACCCAGCGGGTGCACCGCTGGCAGCGGCTGATGCAGGCGCGCCGGGTGCATACGCGTGACAGTTTCATCGAGGCGCAGCTCGACACCGTCAGCTTTACCGCGCGGGCGCTGCTGCCGCTGATCGGCAAGGACCTGTGGTTCACAGGCGAGGCCGCACCTGCCGGCACGCCCGAGCGCCAGCGCCAGCGTGCGCTGGAACTGCTGTCGGCCTGGAACGGCGAGATGAACGAACACCTGCCCGAGCCGCTGCTTTACGCGGCCTGGATGCGGGCGCTGACGGTAAGGCTGATCCAAGACGATCTGGGTCCGCTGGCAGAAGAGTTCAGCCATCCCGACCCGGTGTTCCTGGAACGGGTCTATCGTGACATCGACGGTGCCGCCGAATGGTGCGACATCCGCCAGTCGAGCGACCGCGAGACCTGCACCGACATCGCGCGCCTGGCGCTGGATGATGCGCTGGTCTGGGTCGGTGAACGCTATGGCGCCGCGCTGGAAAGCCTGCGCTGGGGCGACGCGCACCAGGCCACGCATGACCATCCGGTGCTGGGCTCGGTGCCGATCCTGCGTTATTTCGTCAATATCCGGCAATCGACCTCGGGCGGGGACAACACGCTGATGCGCGGGCGTACCTCGGGCGCCGATCCGCAACCGTTCCTGAACGTGCACGGTGCGGGGTATCGCGGGGTCTATGATTTCGCCGACCCTGACAGCAGCGTCTTCATCGTCTCGACCGGCCAGTCGGGCCATTTCCTCAGCCGCCATTACGACGACCTGTCACAACTGTGGCGGCGGGGGGAATATATCCCGATGTCGCTTGACCCCGAACTTGCCCGTGCGGCGGCGGTCGGCGTGACGGTGCTGGAGCCGCGCGTTTCGCAATAGAGAGGGCGCGGGCCGGTTTGACCGTGGTCTGTGCTGCCGTTAGCCTGCCCGCGAATGCACCCCCGGCAGGAGAGGCCATGCCAGACGACCGCGCCGTTGTCCGTATCGAGGGGCTGCAGGTGGCCTATGAGGCCGCCGAGGGGCCTGTCAGGGCGGTGGAGGACCTGTCGCTGACGCTCGCCCCGGGCGAGGTGCTGTGCCTTGTCGGCGAAAGCGGCTCGGGCAAGTCCGCCGCAGCGCTGGCGATGATGCGGCTGGTGGAATTCGACGGCGGCCGCATCACCGGCGGCAAGGTGCTGTTCGAGCGGGCAGGGGGCATGACTGACCTCACCCGGCTGGATCAGAAGGCCATGCGCACCATCCGGGGGCGCGAGATCGGCATGATCTTTCAGGAGCCGGCGACCGCACTGAACCCCGTCATCACCATCGGCCGGCAACTGGCCGAGGGATTGCGCCGGCACGAAGGGCTGTCGCGCCGCGCCGCGCGGGCGCGGGCGGCGGATCTGCTGCACCAGGTGCGCCTGCCCGATCCCGAGCGCCGGTTGCGGCAATACCCGCACGAGCTGTCGGGAGGGCAGCGTCAGCGGGTGATGATCGCGATGGCGCTGGCCTGCCGGCCCCGCCTGCTGATCGCGGACGAGCCGACCACCGCGCTTGATGTCACGGTGCAGGCCGAGATCCTGACGCTGATCGACCGGCTGCGGCGCGAGACCGGAACGGCGGTGATCTTCATCACCCATGACATGGCTGTGGTGGCGCAGATCGCCGACCGGGTGGTGGTGATGCACGAGGGGCGCAAGGTCGAAGAGGGGCCTGTTGCACGCATCTTTTCCGCGCCTGCCCACCCCCATACAAGGGCACTGCTGGCCGCGGTGTCGCGGACCGGCCCGGTGCCGGCCCGGCCCGGCGCAGGGGGCGAGGCACCGCTCTTGTCGGTGCGCGGCCTTGTTACCCGCTATGCGATGCGGGGCGGCATGGCAGGTCGGCGCGAAAAGGGGCGGCTGCACGCGGTTCAGGACCTATCGTTTGACATCGGACACGGGCGGACGCTGGCGCTGGTGGGCGAGACGGGCAGCGGCAAGACCACGGTCGGGCGGTCGATCCTGCGGCTGGTTGAACCCGACGCCGGGCAGGTTCTGCTGGCGGGGCGCGACCTGACGAGGCTTGACGCGCGGGCGCTGCGGCAGGCCCGCCGGGGCGTTCAGATGATCTTTCAGGACCCGTCCGACAGCCTTGATCCGAGGATGAGCTGTGGCAAACAGGTTATTGAACCGCTTTTGAATTTTGGCATTGGCAATCCCGCCGAGCGGGCCGATATGGCGGCGCAGCTGTTCGATCGCGTCGGCCTGCCGCGCGCACTGATGACCCGCTATCCGCACGCGCTGTCGGGCGGGCAACGCCAGCGGGTGGCGATCGCCCGTGCGCTGACGCTGTCGCCAAAGCTGCTTGTCGCTGACGAGGCGGTCAGCGCGCTCGATGCCGGGGTGCGGGCGCAGGTGCTGGACCTGCTGGCGCAGTTGCAGGCCGATCTGGGGATTTCGTGCCTCTTCATCAGCCACGACATCGGCGCGGTGGCCCGGATCAGCCATGACGTGGCGGTGATGTATCGCGGTCGGATCGTCGAAATGGGTCCCTGTGCGGCGGTGCTGGAAAACCCGCGCCACGCCTATACCAGGGCGCTGATGCGGGCAGTGCCGGTGCCCGACCCGGCCCGCAGGGGCGGATTCGAGGCGTTGCAATCCAGCGCCGTTGCGACACCTATACACCCCAGAGGGCACGAGTCGGGACCTTCGGTCTATCGAGAGGCCGGGCCGGGGCACCGGGTGCTCGTTTCCGATTGCGGATATGTGGAACAGGAGGTGGGCAATGCCCGTGAAGAACCGCTTTGCCGAGATGCATGACAAGATCGCCGAATGGCGGCGCGACATCCATGCACATCCCGAGCTTCTGTTTGAAACCCACCGCACCGCCGCGCTGGTGGACGACAAGCTGCGCGAATTCGGCTGCGACGAGGTGGTGACCGGCATCGGGCGCACCGGCGTCGTCGGCGTCGTCCGCGGGCGCGAGACGGGATCGGGGCGTGTTGTGGGGTTGCGCGCGGACATGGACGCGCTGCCGATCGAGGAACGGACCGGGGCGCCCTATGCCTCGAAGAACCCCGGTTTGATGCATGCCTGCGGCCATGACGGCCACACCGCGATGTTGCTGGGGGCGGCGAAATACCTGGCCGAGACGCGCAATTTCAACGGCACCGTGGTGGTGATCTTTCAGCCCGCCGAAGAGGGCGGCGGCGGCGCAAAGGTGATGTGCGACGACGGGCTGATGACCCGCTTCGGCATTCAGGAGGTCTACGGCATGCACAACTGGCCGGGCATTCCCGCCGGCCAGTTCGCCATCCGGCCGGGGCCGTTCTTTGCCGCCACCGACAAGATCGGGATCGTGATCGAGGGCAAGGGCGGCCATGCCGCCAAGCCCCATGACACAATCGACCCCTGCGTGATCGCAGCGCAGCTGATCGGGGCCTTGCAGACCGTGGTCAGCCGCAACGCCGACCCCACCGAACAGCTGGTGGTGTCGATCACGGGGATGGAAAGCACATCCCAGACCTTCAACGTGATCCCGTCCTCGGTGCGGCTGACGGGCACCGTGCGCACCATGAGCGCCGGTCTGCGCGACCTGGCCGAGACGCGGATGCAGGCCATCTGCGACGGCATCGGCGCGGCCTTTGGCGGGCGCATAACGATGGACTATGAACGCAACTATCCGGTGATGGACAACCACGCCACGGAAACGGGTTTTGCCGCCGATGCGGCGCGCGCCGTCAGCGGCCAGTGTGACGAGGCACCGCTGGTGATGGGGGGCGAGGATTTCGCATTTATGCTGCAAGAACGCCCCGGCGCCTATATCCTGATGGGCAACGGCGACACGGCTATGGTGCACCACCCGGAATACGACTTCAACGACGCGGTGATCCCGGTGGGGTGCAGCTGGTGGGTCGAAGTGGCCGAGGGGCGCATGCCGCTCTGACCGGGCGACGGGGCGCGAGGGGAAGGGAAAAGCGATGGCAGCACTGGCGCGGCTACTGGTGATCGGATTCGTGGTTCTGACGGTGATCTACGTGTCGCTGTCGATCTATTCCCGCTCGGTGCGCCGGCGCAAGCTGCAGGAGTGGTGGGAGGAAGAAGGCCGCCCCGGAGAACTGGACACCTATACCGAAGAGGGGCTGCGCGACTATGAGGGATCGCTCAGGCGCAAGCTGATCTGGGGCGTCTACATCGTGCCGGTGGCGGTGGTGGCGCTGATCATCTACCTGACCAATTTCCGCTGATCTTTTGCTGCGGGATGGCTTTGGCTGGCCGGGCGCGGAAATGCCGGCGCGCTGCCTTTGGGGGCCAGATATCTATTGGGTATTTTCAACCAGAAAGAAGCAGGGCACGCGCGCCGGGCGCACGGCGGTTCCATCTTTTGACCGGGTAAATGTCGGGGAAATGGTGGGCGACCCAGGAATCGAACCTGGCGTGCGTCTCCGCGAGGGAGTTACAGTCCCCTGCCACACCTTGCGGCCTGTCGCCCACACCGACCCGGGTCGCGTGCGGCCCCGGACGTGACGGGGTATTTAGAAGCGCGGCCAATAGGCGTCAACCGGAAAATGGCTTGCGGGTCGGGGCGGTCGCGCGCATTGTCGCGGCTCGTTATCGAAGGGGGCAGGAATGGCTGCGAAGAAACCGCGTTGGGCAATCGAAAAGGAGCAGGCGAAAAAGGCCGCTGCCGCCGAAACCGTGTGGCTTTTCGGGCTGCACGCGGTGCGCGATGCGCTGCTCAACCCGGCGCGGGACAGGCTGCGGTTGATTGTAACGCGCAACGCGGCCGAGCGGCTGGCCGAGGCGATAGACGCGGCCGGAATGACCCCCGAGATCGTCGATGCGCGCCGCTTTACCGCCCCGCTCGACCCGCAATCGGTGCACCAGGGCGCGGCGCTGGAGGCGCGGCCGCTGGATTGGGGCAATCTGTCGGAATGCTGCACGCCCCGGCCGGGGCGCCCGCCGCGCGTGGTGCTGCTGGACCGGGTGAGCGACCCGCATAATGTCGGTGCGATCCTGCGCTCGTCCGAGGTGTTCGGCGCGCAGGCGGTGGTGGCGACGCGGCACCATTCGGCGCCCGAAACCGGGGCCCTCGCCAAGGCGGCCAGCGGCGCGCTGGAACGTCAGCCCTATCTGCGGGTGATCAACCTGGCGCGCGCCATCGACGAGTTGCAGGCGATGGGGTACCTGGTGCTGGGACTGGCGGGCGAGGCTGAACTGGACGTCGAGACCGCGCTTGTCGACCGGCGCGATGGGCCCGTGGCGCTGGTGCTGGGGGCCGAGGGGCCGGGCCTGCGCCCCAAGACCCGCGAATGCGCCGACATGCTGGTAAAGATCCCTGCTGCGGGCGCGTTCGGATCGCTCAACGTCTCGAATGCGGCGGCGGTGGCGCTATATGCCGCTCGTGCGGAGGGCTGAGGCGCGCGGTCTTAGCCGGATGATTACGGTTGCGTGTCGTGCAGCGCCGCCACCGCGCGTTCGCACACGCCCAGTTCCAGCCACTGGCATCCTGCGCACAGGTGTTGCAGCCCCCCAGGCGGCACGCGCTTTTGGATGCGGCGCTTGGCCTCGCCCCAGGTCAGGCGTGCGCCCGCGAACAGCCCCAGCGCGCGGGCATGGCGGGCGTCGAGCGCGGCGATATGGGGTTGCACCTCGCACAGCGTGCCGCGGCGGCGGGGGCAGGGGGCGCAGATGTCATCGGTCTCGCCGGTGATTTCGATCACCACGTCATTACCGCCCGGCGCGCGCAGCCTGTCATCGACGATAGCCGCCATATTGGTGACAAAGGCGGACGAATAGCCTTTGCCCTGGAACCCCAGCGAGCAGAGCAGGTGATGCGGACGGTATCGGACGGGCGGCGTGTCTGTCATGGCCGGGGCAGGATGGGCGGTGTCGCGGGGCTGGTCAAGGCCGGCCGGGAATGGTCAGCCGGTGGACCTGGTTGTAGACGACGAGCATGATTTCGCCCTCGCCGATGGCGGCGACCTGGTAGGGTTCGATCCGGTCGCCGACGCCGAGAGTGACGATCTCGCCGGTGCCGCTGCGCATCAGCGCGCGGTTTCCGGCAACGGCCAGAAAGGTGCCCAGCAGCACCGGCTGATCGCTGGGCAGCACGTCCTGTTGGGTGGCCTGATCGGCGGTTTCGGATGAAAGTGCGGTTGTATCGGCGGTCTGCGCCATGACGGGATCCCTTCGGGACAGCAGCGGGCGCGCAAATCGCGCGCCGGCTGCGGCCCCTATCCGGCAATGACGGACATGAAAAGGGGGTGGCCCGGTCGCACCGGCGCCCTGGGCGGAAAGCCGCCGTAGGGGGGCGTTATTCGGCCGCTTTCAGCTCGAATCCCTTTTCGATCATGTCCGACGGCGCAACCGGGTAGTCGCCCGAGAAACAGGCGTCGCAATACTGCGGGCAGCTTTTGTCTCGGCCTTTTGCCTCGCCCACGGCGCGGTAGAGTCCGTCGAGAGAGATGAACCTGAGGCTGTCGACGGCGAGATATTCGCACATCTCGTCCTCGGACATGGTGGCGGCCAGCAGCTTGTCGCGGTTGGGGGTGTCGACGCCATAAAAACAGGGCCACGCGGTGGGCGGCGAGGCAATGCGGAAATGCACCTCGGCCGCGCCGGCATCAAGGATCATTTCCTTGATCTTGCGCGAGGTGGTACCGCGCACGACGCTGTCATCGACCAGGATCACCCGCTTGTCCTTGATCAGCGCGCGGTTGACGTTGAGCTTGAGCCGCACACCCATGTTGCGGATCTGCTCGGTCGGTTCGATGAAGGTACGGCCCATGTACTGGTTGCGTATGATCCCCATCGCGTAGGGAATGCCCGATTCCTGCGAAAATCCGATCGCGGCCGGGGTGCCGCTGTCGGGCACGGGGCAGACGAGATCGGCATCGACCGGCGCCTCGCGCGCCAGTTCAACGCCGATCTGGCGGCGGGTTTCATAGACAGAGCGGCCGCCGATGATGCTGTCGGGGCGCGAGAAATAGACATGCTCGAAAATGCAGAAGCGCGGGTGAGTAGGGCGGAAGGGGCGATGGCTTTCGATGCTCTGACCGCTGATGATCACCGCCTCGCCCGGTTCGACCTCGCGCACCAGTTCGGCGCCGATGATGTCAAGCGCGCAGGTTTCCGAGCTCAGCACCCAGCCGTCGCCGACCCGTCCCAGAACCAGCGGTCGCACGCCCAGCGGGTCGCGCACGCCGATCAGCTTGGTTCGCGTCATTGCCACGATCGAGAACGCACCCTCGACCCGGCGCAGCGCGTCTTCCATCCGGTCGGGGATGGTGCGCTGGAACGAGCGCGCCATCAGGTGGATGATGCATTCGCTGTCGGAATTCGACTGGAAGATCGAGCCGCGCTCGATCAACTCGCGGCGCAGCGCCTCGGCATTGGTGATGTTGCCGTTGTGGGCTATGGCCGCGCCGCCCAGAGAAAATTCGCCAAAGAAGGGTTGCACATCACGCAGCACCGGCGCCTTGGCGCCGTGGGTGGAATAGCGGACATGGCCGATCGAGATCGAACCCGGCAGCGTTTCCATCAGGCTGGCGCGGGTAAAGTTGTCGCGCACATAGCCGAAACGGCGGGCCGAGTTGAAACCCTGTTCGGGCGCGTACGAGACGATTCCGCCAGCCTCTTGCCCGCGGTGTTGCAGGGCGTGCAGGCCGAGGGCGACGAAATTGGCCGCTTCGTCCACGCCGATGACGCCGAAAACGCCGCACTCTTCGTGCAGCTTGTCATCATCGGTGCCGTGCGCGCGCAGGGCATTGAAATCGAACGGGTGGCTGGGGGGCATTTGCTTTGGCAAGGGCAGCTCCGACTCTCACGGTTGCCGATTGCGCCCTTCATAGGGCGTCAGAACTTCGGTGTCACGAAACTATAACGATTAAATTCGCACGCGCTGCGCCATGATATTCCTGCGTCGGGTCATCAGCGCTGATCGCAGACGCCGACGAGTTGTTCGTATTGGCGGGTGATCCAGCCAAGCGCGGCCTCCGGGTCCTGATCTTCGACCTGTTCGGTCAGCCGGGCAAAGACCCGGGCCGAGCGACTGTCGTCGATCATCTGGATGTTCTGGCCGGTGACGATGGTCTCGTAGACGAAATAGGCGATGGCGACCAGCAGGATGCCGCGCCCGACGCCAAAGAGAAAACCCAACCCCTGGTCGATGCTGCCCAGCGCCGAACGCTGCACCAGCGACGAAAACATCGGCGTGATCAGCGAGGCGGCGATCAGCGCCACCGCGAAGATGGCGGTAAAGGCGGTAATCATGGACAATTCGCAACTGTCGGCGATGAAATCGCCCACCACCGGCAGTTCCGTCACCAGCGGTTCGACCTGCGGCGCAAAGACAAAGGCCAGAACGCCCGCGACGATCCAGCCGGCGATGGCCAGCGCCTCGCGCACCAGCCCGCGCGAATAGGCGAGCAGTGCCGAGAGCACGATCACCAGCGCGACGCCGCCGTCTATGATGGTGAAGCCTTCCATGCAATCCGCCTCTTTCGCTTGCCGGTCCTATCCGGCGCCGAACATCTCGCCCACGAGCGCGGCAAGATCGCCGTAGTCGCGCAGCTTCATGTCCTTGCCGCCGCCGGCTTTGCCGCCGGACGGTACGATTGCCGTGGTGAAACCAAGTTTTTGCGCCTCTTTCAACCTGTTTTCGCTCTGCGGTACCGGTCGCAAGGCGCCCGACAGGCTGATTTCCCCGAAAACAACGGCCTCGGGCGGCAGCGCGATGTCTTCTCGCGCGCTCAGCAGCGCGGCCGCGGCGGCCAGGTCGGCGGCCGGATCGGCGATGCGCAGCCCCCCGGCGACGTTGAGATAGACATCGAGCCCGGCAAACGGGATGGCGCAGCGCGCCTCGAGCACGGCCAGCACCATTGCCAGGCGGGCATTGTCCCAGCCGACCACGGCGCGGCGGGGCTGCGCCAGCGACGTGGGCGCGACCAGCGCCTGAAATTCCACCAGCACCGGGCGCGTACCCTCGATCCCGGCAAAGACGACCGATCCCGCCGCCGGCGCGCCGCGCCCGGCCAGGAACAACTGCGACGGGTTGGCGACCTCGGCCAGCCCGCGACCCGTCATCTCGAACACGCCTATCTCGTCGGCGGGGCCGAACCGGTTCTTGACCGAGCGCAGGATGCGGAACTGGTGGCCGCGCTCGCCCTCGAAATAGAGCACCGTGTCGACCATGTGTTCCACCACGCGGGGGCCCGCGATCTGGCCCTCCTTGGTGACGTGGCCGACCAGGATCACCGCCGCGCCGCGCCGCTTGGCAAAGCTGGTCAGCTCGTGCGCCGCGGCGCGCACCTGCGCCACCGAGCCCGGCGCGCTGTCGACGGTGTCGGCCCACATGGTCTGGATCGAATCGATGATCACGAGGCCCGGACGCTCTGCCTCGAGCGTGGTGAGGATGTCGCGCAGGCTGGTGGCAGAGGCCAGCCTGACCGGCGCCTCGGCCAGCCCCAGCCGCGCCGCGCGCATGCGGATCTGCGCGGTGGCCTCTTCGCCTGAGATGTAGAGGGTTTTCAGCCCCGCTTCGGCCAGCCGCGCGGCGGCCTGCAACAGCAAGGTGGATTTGCCGATGCCGGGGTCGCCGCCCACCAGCGTGGCCGAGGCCGGCACCAGCCCGCCGCCCAGCACGCGGTCGAATTCCGCCATGCCCGAGGCGGTGCGCGGCGGCGGCGGTTCTTTCGCCGACAGATCGGTCAGCGTCAGCGCCGCGCCGCGCTTGTTACCCAGCGATTGCTTGCCCGGGCCCGAGGACAGCGGCGCCTCTTCGACAATGGTGTTCCACGCGCCGCAGCCTTCGCAGCGGCCCGACCACTTGGTGTATACCGCGCCGCAGGCGGTGCAGGTGAAGGCGGGGGATTTTGCCATGTCCCTTCCTGCCCTCTGGCGCGACCGCTGGCAAGCCGTCAGGTCAGCCCCGGCGCGTTGCTCGGGCGGAAAGGATCGAGATCGCCAAGGAAGCGAGGATGCAGAAGGTGAAAAGGTACAGCCCCCAGGCGGTTTCAATTCGGCCCACGCCGATGCCCTTGGACACGGTGATGTAGAGCGCGACAAGGAATATGTCGGCCATCGCCAGCTTTCCCAGGATGGTCAGCGCCGGCAGCACCCGGATATCGAGCAGCCCGAAATGCAACAGCGCCAGCCCCAGCGTTTTGACGTAGGGGGCGAACAGGGCAAAGAAGGTGACGACAAGCGCCAGAAACACATCCGTTCCCCAAAGCGACGCCAGCCCCGAGATGACCGAGATTTCCGACAACCCGAAAAGCGGCAGCACCCCCGCCCGCAGCATCGGCGCGAACCAGGCGACGGGAAAGAGGATCAGGAGGCAGAGGTTGGCGTATTTGAGCATGGACAATCCATCGGGTACGAGATGTGGGGCAGCTTTGCAGCTTGTGGGCTGGGTGCCAAGTCGCCAATTCGATGGATTTTGCTTGGAAGTCTTCAGGGAGTGTTGGGCTTTAGGAATGCCGCATCAATGACTCCAAGAGCGTTGGTCTCCAATTTGTAACAGGTAAAATTCAATCGGTTCGAAAGTTACTAAAGAACTCACGTCGCAAGCGCTTTTCGAGAGATTCCAGCGCCACTAGGACGACTTCACAATTTGGTATGGTAAACATACCAGATTGAAAGTAGCGCGCACGAAACGGCTTGTCGAAGCTCGCATTCAGTAGCCTTAGCTGCTGACAAAAATTATTGAATGTTGGTTTATCGGGAGTTTCCATGAAAATCTCATGCTTCTCGCGGTGAAAAACATGGTGCTTCAGCGCAGAGTTTATTCCATCTGCAAGATCATGAGATGCGCAAATCTGCCGAACCGTTCGAAATAGAAAAACAAGATCGTGCCGTTTGAATTCGGATTTGCTCGTTCGCTTAACACGACCGTCTTCATCGATCTTGTAACTGAAACCTTTGAATGTCTTTAGTCTGTTATTCTCAACGCCAATACTTCTCAGAAATGACTTAAAAACCAATTCTGCACTGTGCCCTAACAGCAGCAACAAAGGACCGGCTTCCACACCCAAGTCAACTATGTAAGGGTAGTCAGGTTTTCGGTTTTTCTCAAAGACATCTCTGGAGACACTTAGGAACGTAGATGCGTTGTTTGCTTCACCCAAAGGCGCCAAAGCTTCAGGTGTTAGCACAATTGTTCTCACCGCACCGCCTCGATCGGCCCTTCGGCACGGCCGTGGATGAACTGGTCGAGATAGGGATCGCCCGAATTGTCCAGTTGCGATACCGGCCCGGTCCACTTGATCACCCCGTCATGCAGCATCGCCACGTTGTCGGCGATGGCGCGCACGCTGGTCATGTCGTGGGTGATGGTCATGGCGGTGGCGCCCATCTCGGTCACGATTTCGCGGATCAGGTCGTTGATCACCCCCGACATGATCGGGTCGAGGCCCGATGTGGGCTCATCAAAGAATATGATCTCGGGCTCGGCGGCGATGGCGCGGGCAAGGCCGACGCGCTTTTGCATGCCGCCAGACAGCTCGGCGGGGAACAGATCGGCCTGTTCGGGCTTCAGCCCGACGCGGCGCAGTTTCTCGATGGCGATCTCGCGCGCCTCGGCCTTTGGCCGCTTGAGCGAGCCACGCATCAGGCGAAACGCCACGTTCTGCCATACCGGCAGCGAATCAAACAGCGCGCCGCCCTGAAACAGCATCCCGAACCGCGCCAGGAACGCATCGCGGTCGCCCTTGGTTACGTCCATATCGTCAAGCGTGATCAGCCCGCTGTCGGGGCGAATGAGGCCAAGGATGCATTTCAGCGCCACCGACTTGCCGGTGCCCGAGCCGCCGATGATCACCAGCGAGGTGCCGCGCGCCACCGACAGGTTGATCCCCCGCAGCACCTTGTTGCTGCCAAACGCCTTATGAACGTCCCTGAGCTCGATCATATCGAGAAAAACAGGCTGGTGAGAACGAAGTTGGTGGCAAGGATCAGGATCGCCGCCGCCTCGACCGCCGACTTGGTGGCGCGGCCGACGCCCTGTGCGCCGCGGCCCGTGTGCATGCCGAAATAGCAGCCCAGCAGCGTGGCGATGAACCCGAACGCCGCCCCCTTGACCAGGCTCGACACCACGTCGAGGGTTTCGATGAAATCGACGGTGTTTTTCAGATAGGTGCCGGGGTTGAAGCCCAGCGTGCGCGTGGCAACCATGTAACCGCCCATTACCCCGATGATATCGCCGATGCCCACCAGCAGCGGCACCATCAGCAGCCCCGCCAGAACACGCGGCACGGTAAGGTATTTCATCGGGTGGGTCGACAGGGTCACCAGCGCATCGATCTGTTCCGTCACCTTCATGGTGGCGATCTCGGCGGCGATGGACGACGTCACGCGCGCCGCCACCATCAGCCCCACGAGCACCGGCCCCAGTTCACGCACCATGCCGATGGCCACGATCTGGGGCACCACCGCCTCGGCGTTGAAGCGCGCGCCGCCCGCATAGATCTGCAATGCCAGTGCGCCGCCGGTAAAGATTGCCGTCAATCCCACCACTGGCAGGCTGAAATAGCCAACGTTCATAAGGCTTTGCAGCAGTTCTTTAAGGTAAAAGGGCGGTCGCACCATGTGGCTGATCGTGTCCAGCGCATAGAGCGTCAACCGCCCGATCATGGCCAGTGTTTGCAGCACCGTGCGCCCGATAGCGGCGAGAAAGGCTGCAACCCACCTCATTGGCCGCGATAGCGTCTGCGATAGCGCGACCCAAGCGAGGTGAGGATTTCATAACCGATGGTGCCGGCATTGTCGGCCAGGGTATCGACCGACTGGTGCCGGCCAAGCAGCTCCAACGATGTCGGGTCGTCGTCCAGCCCGGTGATGTCGACGCAGATCAGGTCCATCGAGATGCGCCCGGCGATCGGGCAGGCGAGGTCGTCGGCATAGAGACGCGTCTTCGGCCCCATCGCCCGCAGGATGCCGTCGGCATAGCCGGCGGCGACGGTGGCGATGCGGGTCTCGCGCACGGCGGCGAAATCGCAGCCGTATCCCACCGTTTCGCTGGGGGCGAGCGTGCGGCACTGGATCACCGGCAGGTCGAGCGACACGACCGGGCGCGCATCTACGAATGGCAGCCCGCCATAGAGGCCGATACCGGGGCGGGAAACCTCGAAATGATAGTCGGCCCCCAGCAGCACGCCGCCCGTATTGGCCAGCGAGCGGGGAATGCCCAGGCCATCCGTCATCTCGCGAAAGGCGCGCAGTTGCTTCGCGTTCATCGGGTGGTCGGGTTCATCGGCGCAGGCGAGATGGCTCATTACCAGCACGGGGCGCTGTTCCAGCGCCACCTCGGCCACGGCGCCCCATTCGGCGGGCTCCATCCCCAGCCGGTTCATGCCGGTGTCAAGCTGGATGCCAAAGGGCGCGCCCGGCAGGGCCTCGACATGGCGGATAAGCTGGTCGATGGAATTGATCATCGGCACCAGTTCGGTGTCGCGGATCATGTCGGCGTCGCCGGGCATGTGACCGGAAAAGACATGGATCGCGGGGCCGGGCCCCAGTTCCTGCCGCAGGGCGGCGCCCTCTTCGGCGATGGCGACAAAGAACTTGCGCGCACCTTCGCGGGCAAGGGCGCGGGCAACCTTGCCGGCGCCCAGCCCATAGGCGTCAGCCTTGACCACGGCGCCGGTCTCGCCGTCAGACATGGCGGCAAGGGCGCGCCAGTTGGCGCGGATGTCGTCGAGGCCGATATTCAGGATAGGAGTAGCCATGTGCGGGGTTTTGACAGTCTCGTGGCGCGGGTCAAGCGGAAAGGCGGGTCAGCCCTGAGGGCGGGGCAGAGAATGCCACCAGATGCGCACCTCGCGTGCCAGCCCACCATCCGGCCCGCCGCGGTCGAACTGGGCGCTCAGCATGCCGTCCAGCTCCATCCACGGCAGCGGGTCGCCCGGCTTGCGGTCGGGCAGGCCGGTGCCGGCGGATTTGGCCCAGATCTGGAACAGCTCTTCGGACGCGACCTGATAGGTGACGTTCCAATGCGCGATGCCGCCATTGTCGTTGCGCGACAGAACCTCGTAGCGCAGCGAAATCCGGTCCTGCAGCTTGATCCGGTCCCAGTATGTCTTGCGCGCGTCGAAACTGTCCTGCACCTGAAAGGGCGTGTTCCAGTACTGCCCGTCCGGGGTAAAGAGCGCGGCGAATCCTTCGGAATCCTGCGCCTTCCAAACCCGCTTGTAGGCGGCCATGAAGTTGTCGATATCCATCTCAGTACCCTTCGCCGCCTTGCTGCTGCCACGGCTTGACGAGGTTGCCGAAGCGGGTGAACTGGCCCTCGAAGCTCAGCTCGATGGTGCCGATGGGGCCGTGGCGCTGTTTGCCGATGACGATCTCGGCGCGGCCGTGCAGGCGTTCCATCCGTTCCTGCCACTTGACCATCTCGTCGATCTTGTCCTCGGACGGCTTTTCGCGCTCGGCATAGTATTCTTCGCGGAAGACGAACATCACCACATCGGCGTCCTGTTCGATCGACCCCGATTCGCGCAGGTCCGACAGTTGCGGGCGCTTGTCCTCGCGCGATTCGACCTGGCGCGAAAGCTGCGACAGGGCGATCACCGGGATATCCAACTCCTTGGCGATGGCCTTTAGCCCCTGGGTGATTTCCGACACCTCGTTCACGCGGCTGTCGCGCGCGGTGGCGGGGCGGACAAGCTGCAGGTAGTCGACGATCAGCACATCCAGCCCGTGGGTGCGTTTCAGCCGCCGTGCCCGCGCCGAAAGCTGGCTGATCGGCAGGGCGGGGGTGTCGTCGATGTAGAGCGGGCAGGCCTCCAGCGTCTTGGCGGCCTCGACGAAGCGGCGGAATTCGGCCTCGGTCATGTCACCGCGGCGGATCTGTTCCGACGGGATCTCGGCCGCCTCGGACAGAACCCGCGCGGCCAGCTGTTCGGCGCTCATCTCGAGGCTGAAAAAGCCCACCACGCCGCCGTCGATCGCGCCTTCGCCACCCTCGGGCAGGGGACCGCGGCGATAGGCCTTGGCGATGTTGAAGGCGATGTTGGTCGCCAGCGACGTCTTGCCCATCGACGGCCGCCCGGCAAGGATCAGCAGGTCAGAGCGGTGCAGCCCGCCCAGCTTGCGGTCCATATCGACCAGTCCGGTCGACAGCCCCGCCAGCCCGCCGTCGCGGCGATAGGCGGCGTTTGCAACATCAACTGCGTCCTTTACGGCACTGAGAAAGCTTTGAAATCCGCGTTCAGACTGGCCCTGTTCGGCAAGGGAATAAAGGCTTTGCTCGGCCGCCACGATCTGGTCGCGCGGTTCGACCGAAACTTCGGCGCGGGCGGCGCGGTCGGCGATTTCGTGGCCGAGTTCGATCAGTTCGCGGCGGATCGCCATGTCATAGATCATCTGCGCATAGTCACGCGCGGCAAAGGCGCTGATGGCCGAGCCGGCAAGGCGCACCAGATAGGCCGGCCCGCCCAGTTCCTTGAGCCCCTCGTCATCCTCGAAAAAGGTCTTGAGCGTCACCGGCGAGGATAGGTTGCCCTTGGCGATGCGCGTCGCGGCGACCTCGAAGATGCGGGCATGCACCGGTTCATAGAAATGCTGCGGCCCGATCAGGTTCGACACCCGGTCATAGATGTCGTTGTTGGTCAGGATGGCGCCCAGAAGCTGCTGTTCAGCCTCGATGGAGTGCGGCAGCGATACTTCGCCCTTGGCCTCAGCGCCGGTGGCGTTGAAGCTGGTAACATTCGTCATCCCGTTCCCCTTTTGCAGATGCGCCTGTCATATCGAGACCGGGCGCGGCCACGCAACTTGTATGTTTCTGTGGATCGTCTGTGGATAACAGATTCCACAGGATTTAGAAATGGCGCAGTGATGTGCCACTATATCCTGTGGTTGGGCGCTGCCGGGCGGTGATGCAGCCCAGCAACACCGCTGTCAGCCCCGCGCCGCCTGCCAGCTGCGCGGATCGTTCAGGAACTCTGCCACCCCGTTCAGCGTCTCGGTATCGAACGCCTCCTGCTCGCGCGCCTCGGCCAGCACGTCGGCCCAGGTGCACAGGTGGTGCAGGGCAACCCCGTGATCGCCCAGTGTCTTAACGGTCTCGGGAAAGATGCCGTAGTAGAAGATCACCGCCGTATGGCCGCAGGTCGCCCCGGTTTCGCGGATGGCGTCAACAAAGCTGAGCTTGGAGCCGCCATCGGTGGTCAGGTCCTCGACTAGCAGCACGCGCTGGCCGGGGGTCATCTCGCCCTCGATTCGCGCGTTGCGGCCATAGCCCTTGGGTTTTTTTCTGACATAGGTCATCGGCAGCGCCAGCCGCTCGGCCACCAGCGCGGCAAAGGGGATGCCGGCGGTTTCGCCCCCGGCGATGTTGTCGAATGCCTCGAACCCGGCCTCGCGCAGGACGGTGACGGCCAGAAAATCCATCAGCGTGGACCGGATGCGCGGATACGAGATCAGCTTGCGGCAGTCGATATAGGTGGGCGAGGGCAGGCCGCTGGCCAGGGTAAAGGGCTCGCGCGCATTGAAATGCACCGCGCCGATTTCCAGCAGCATCCGCGCGGTCAGGCGGGCGATTTCGGATTTGGGCGGATAAGTCGACGGGATCATCGGCGGCAGGCCTCGTGTTTGGGGCGGTGGTGCGGCAATGGCCTAACCCGGCGGTGCGGTGAACTGCAAGCACCTACAGGCCCCAGCCGCGCCGGACCGCGGGTGTGACCGTCATCCAGTCGGGCCAGCCGATGAACCGCTCTATCCCCAGGATCACCAGGCAGACCGCCACGATCCCCAGCACCAGCAGCACCCGCCGCATGCCGGGCGGCCGGTGGGCCCACCGCGCCATGCGAAACAGCCAGCGCGGGTTCATGGCTGCAAAAACCGGATCTTGCCGATATAGGGCAGGTTGCGGTTGCGTTGGGCGTAATCAATGCCATAGCCGACGACGAATTCATCGGGGATCTCGAACCCGATCCAGTCGGCCCGCACCGGTGTTTGGCGGCGCGACGGCTTGTCCAGCAGCGCGATCGTGCGCAGCTTGCGCGGCTTGCGGCTGCGCAGCAGCGTCAGCACATGCGCCAGGGTGTGGCCGGTATCAACAATGTCCTCGACCACCAGCAGGTCGCGCCCCTCGATGTCGCCGCGCAGGTCCTTGAGGATGCGCACTTCGCGGCTCGACCGGGTGCTGTTGCCGTAGGACGAGGTTTCGATGAAATCGACCTCGACACTGAGATTCAGCTCGCGCACCAGGTCGGCGATGAACACGAACGAGCCGCGCAAGAGCCCCACCACCACCAGCTTTTCGGTGCCGGCAAACTCGGTTTCGATCTCGTCCGCCAGGGCCTCGATCCGGGCGGCGATTTCCTTGGCCGAGATCAGCCGGTCGATCGCATAAGGGGCGTCGGTCATCGGTGTGCCGGGGTATCCGCTTGATTTTCGGGGGCCAGTCTACGAAAACCCGGCCCACTGTCACGCGGAAATGCCGCGCAATCCAAATCAACGGGGCCGCCGATGCCGTCGCATTCCGAATCCCGCCACCTGTCCTGGACGGCACAGCAGATGTACGACCTGGTGGCGGATGTGGAATCCTATCCCAAATTCCTGCCCTGGACCGCCGCCGCGCGGGTGCGCAAGATCACCCCGCGCGACGACGGCGCGCGGGTGATGGAGGCCGATCTGGTGATCAGCTTCAAGGTTTTCCGCGAACGATTCGGCAGCCGTGTGACGCTGTGGGACGAGGCGCGCAAGATCGAGACCGAGTATCTGGACGGACCGTTCGAATACATGAAATCGAATTGGCGTTTCGAGGAGTCTGAGACCGGCTGCATCGTGCATTTCGATGTTGATTTCGCGCTGCGCAGCCGGTTGCTGCAGTCGGCGGCGGAGCTCTTTTTTCACGAGGCGATGAAGCGGGTGGTTCGCGCCTTCGAGACCCGCGCGAAAGAGCTGTACGGGCAAGGCTGAGCCGGCGCAGGAACCGGCCCATGCCCGACGGCGGGGCAGGATGCGCCGTGTGTGCCTTGGGTATTTTCAACCAAGAAGCAGCAGCAGCAGGGGCGTGCGCGCCTCAGCCGCTGAGCGCCGCACCTAACAGCCCCAAGGCATGATCGCGCGACAGCGCGCGCACCGTGTCGCGCCCTTGCGCGCCGAATTCCTGTGTCTCGGTGCGGGTGGGGCGGCCGGTCATGGCGAGGCCAAAGCAAACCCGCCCCTCGGGCTTTGTTTCCGACCCACCTGGCCCGGCGATGCCCGTCACGGATACCGCCAGCCCGGCATAGGAGTTGGCCAGCGCGCCCTCGGCCATCTCTTTTGCCACCTCTTCCGACACGGCGCCGAATTCGCGCAGGGTACGGGGCGAGACGTCGAGGCATTCCATCTTGGCGTCGTTGGAATAGGTGACATATCCGCGCTCGAACACGTCGGATGACCCGGCCACATCGGTCAGCGCCGCCGCCACCATGCCGCCGGTGCAGCTTTCGGCAGTGACGATGGTCACGCCCGCCGCGCGGGCCCGTTGCAGCAGGTCCGCGGCGGTCATAGCGCCATGATCCCGTGTGAAATCGCCGCCAGAACCACGACACCCAGCGCCGCGAAGATGCCGGCGATCACGTCATCCAGCATCACCCCCAGCGCGTCACCGCGTCGGTCGGCCCGGCCGACCCAGCCGGGCTTGAGGATGTCAAAGAGACGAAACAGCAGGAACGCCGTCACCCAGCCGGGCCACAGCGCGGTCAGCGGCGCACCCACATGCGCCGCGCCGATCGAGACGGGCAGAAAGGCGATCCACTGGCCGACCACCTCGTCAATCACGATCTCTGATGGGTCGTGATCGTCCTTGCCCGCGGTTTCGCGCGCGGTCGCCCACCAGCCCTTGAAGAACGTGGCGACAATGGCGACGATCAGCAGCCACGGCCCGGCAATCGCGTGCAGCGCCCAGGCCATCGGCAGCGCCACCAGCGACCCCCATGTGCCGGGGGCGGGGCGCAGGTGGCCGACATGGGCGACAGTGGCGATCAGATGGCTCAGCCTCATGGTGCGGTCCTCATGCCGTGATCAGCGACACCGCCGCCTGCGCGGCGATGCCTTCTTCGCGGCCGGTAAAGCCAAGGCGCTCGGTCGTGGTGGCCTTGACCGAGACACGGCTCAGCTCGGTTCCGGCAATTTCGGCCACGCGGGTGCGCATGGTGTCGGCATGGGGGCCGATCTTTGGCCGCTCGCAGATCAGCGTGATGTCGATATTGCCGATGCGATAGCCCCTTTTGCGCGCCAGCCCGGCGGCGTGGCGCAGGAACAGCGCGCTGTCGGCACCTTTCCACTGCGAGTCGGAGGGGGGGAAGTGGCGGCCGATATCGCCCTCGGCCAGCGCGCCATAGATCGCGTCGGTGAGCGCGTGCAGCCCGACATCGGCGTCGGAATGCCCCTGCAACCCGCGATCATGCGCGATAGCGACGCCGCACAGCGTGACCGTATCGCCGGGGCCGAAACGGTGAACGTCGAAACCGGTGCCGATGCGTATGTCCGTCACGGAAAGGATCCTTTCGGCGCGGGCGAAATCGCCCGGGTGGGTGATCTTGATGTTATCGGTATCGCCCTCGACGATGGCGACTTCAAGACCGGCGGCGCGGGCAACGGCGACATCGTCGGCGGCCGTGCCGCCATGGCTGCGGTGGGCGGCAAGAATGGCGTCGAAGGCAAAGCCCTGCGGCGTCTGCGCGGCAAAGAGCCCGTCGCGGTCGGCGGTGCCGGTGACGCACCCATCCTCGCCCCGCCAGAGCGCATCGGTAACCGGCAGCGCCGGCGCGGCGGCGGGGGCGCCCGCCTGAAGCGCGGCGATCACCCGCTCGATCAGCCCCGGGTGGATACAGCAGCGCGCGGCGTCGTGGATCAGGACATGGGTAATACCCGAGCCGCCCAGGTGTTCCAGCCCGTTGCGCACCGATGCGGCGCGCGTGGCGCCGCCCGCGACCACCTCGATGCCCGTCTCGGGCGTGATCCGGTTCCTATCGTCGGGGTGAACGACCACCACCACGCGGCCCACCGCGCCCACGGCGGCAAAGGCGGCCAGCGTCCTGTCGATCACCCGGCGCCCGCCCAGCGATTGCCACTGCTTGGGGGTTTCGCGCCCGGCGCGGCTGCCGCGCCCGGCGGCGACGATGATGGCGGCGATGTTCATGCGCCCTGATAGCTTGGCCGGGCCGGCGGTTGCAATATGCCTGCCATGCCCCCTGCCGGGCCGTTGCTCTTTGCCTGTCATGGGCATAGATAGAAAAGATTGCACAAGGATTGGGCATTTGACCGTCACGCTAGCCGATACCGCGCTTGCCCCGGCCGTTTTTCTGGCCCCGATGGCGGGCATCACCGATCTGCCGTTCCGCCGCTTGGTGGCCCGTTTTGGCGCCGGGCTGGTCGTGAGCGAGATGATTGCCAGCCAGGAGATGGTTCAGGCCCGCCCTGGTGCGCGCGAAAAGGCCGAACTGGCGCCGGGCGCGGCCGGTACGGCGGTGCAGATCGCCGGTTGCGAAGCCTACTGGATGGCCGAGGCCGCCCGCATGGCCCAGGACATGGGCGCGCGTATCATCGACATCAACATGGGCTGTCCGGCGCGCAAGGTGACATCGGCGACCGGAGCGGGCGCAAGCGGCTCGGCGCTGATGCGCGACCCCGACCATGCGCTGCGCCTGATAGAGGCGGTGGTGGGCGCGGTCTCGGTGCCGGTGACGCTGAAAACCCGGCTGGGCTGGGACGACGACAGCCACAACGCGCACCTGATCGCGCAGCGGGCCGAGGCGGCAGGCGTGGCGATGATCACCGTTCATGGCCGCACGCGCTGTCAGTTCTATACCGGACAGGCCGACTGGACGGCGATTGCAAGCGTGCGCGAGGCGGTGCGCATCCCCCTGATCGTCAATGGCGACATCGCCGGGCCGGTCAGCGCGGCCAGGGCGCGGGCGCAGTCGGGCGCGGACGGGGTGATGATCGGGCGCGCGGCGCGGGGCCGGCCCTGGCTGCTGGCCGAGGTGGCGCATGTGCTGTTCGGTGCCCCGGCGCCAAGGGTGCCCCAAGGCGCGGAACTGGCCGACATGGTGGCCGATCATTACGAGGCGATGCTGGGCTTTTACGGCTCTGACCTGGGCGGGCGCGTCGCGCGAAAGCACCTGGGATGGTACATGGATACCGCCGGTGCCGATGCGGGGTTGCGCCGCCAGGTGTTGACGGCCCCGTCACCGGCGCAGGTGCTGCGGCTGTTGCCCGAGGTGTTTGGCCAAAGCGAAAGGGTGGCAGCGTGAACAAGGACGAAGACGCGGTTTGGACCTCGCTGCCGGTGCCGACGCTGGTGCTGGATGCCGATGATCACATCGTGCGCATCAACCCCGCTGCCGAAGGGTTCATGATGGCCTCTGCCCGCACGCTGAAAGGGCAGCCGATATGGGACAGGCTGGCGGTCGATGCACCGCTGGACGACGCGCTGGCGCGCGCGCGCCGCGATGGTGCGCCGCTTTTCGTCAACGATGTCGATGTCGGCACGGGTGAGCGCGCGCCGCTTTTGTGCAATCTGCAGATCGCGCCGCTGACGGGTGAGGCCGGTCACATGATCCTGCTGATTTCCCCGCGCGAACTGGCCGGTCGCGTCAGCCAGGGCCAGTCGGTCAGGGCCGCCGCGCGCTCCGCCATCGGCATGGCCGATATGCTGGCGCACGAGATCAAGAACCCGCTCGCCGGCATTACCGGGGCGGCGCAACTGCTGTCGATGTCGCTGTCGGGCGGGGATCGCGAACTGACCGACCTGATCGTCAGCGAAAGCCGGCGCATCGTGGCCCTGCTGGAACAGGTCGAGCAGTTCGGCAACATGACCGAGCCGCGCATGGAGGCGATCAACATCCACGACGTGCTGGATCGCGCGCGGCGCTCGGCCGCAGTGGGGGTGGCGGCGCATATGCGCATCATTGAGAATTACGACCCCTCGCTGCCGCCCGCCTGCGGGGATGCGGACCAGTTGCTGCAGGTGTTTTCCAACCTGATCCGCAACGCCGCCGAGGCGGCGGGCGAGGGCGGCGGCACCGTCATCCTGCACAGCTATTACGAACCCTCGCTCAGGCGGCGCGGCGGCGAGGGGCCGGGCAGGTCGCTGCCGCTGCAGGTTGAGGTCATCGACGATGGTCCGGGCCTGCCGCCCGACATCGCAGAGGACGTTTTCGACCCCTTCGTTTCCGGGCGCGAGAACGGCACCGGGCTGGGGCTGGCGCTGGCCGCCCGGATCGTTTCGGATCATGATGGCTGGATCGCGGTCTCGTCGGTGCCGGGGCGGACGGTGTTCCGCGTCTCGCTGCCGCTGGCCGCAAAGACGGAGGAGGGCTGATGGACGGAACCGTTCTGGTCGCAGATGACGACCGCACCATCCGCACCGTGCTGACCCAGGCGCTGACGCGGGCCGGCTGTCGGGTGCACGCCACCAGTTCGCTGACCACCCTGATGCGCTGGGTGGCCGAGGGTCGCGGCGACGCGGTGATCACCGATGTGCGGATGCCTGACGGCAACGGGCTGGAAATGCTGCCCCGGATCGCCGCCGACCGGCCCGGCCTGCCGGTGATCGTGATTTCGGCCCAGAACACGATCATGACCGCGATCCGCGCCGAAGAGGCCGCCGCCTTCGACTATCTGCCAAAGCCGTTCGACCTGCCCGAACTGATGAAGCGCACCGCCCGCGCGCTGGAGGCCCGCGAACGCAGGTCGACGCCCGATGCTGCCGCCGCCACCGACGACATGCCACCAGAGGAGCTGCCGCTGATCGGGCGCACCCCGGCGATGCAGACACTTTTCCGGGTGGTGGCGAGATTGCTGAGCAGCGATCTGCCGGTTCTGATCAGCGGCGAATCGGGCACCGGTAAATCGCTGATTGCGCGCGCCATTCACGATCTGTCGGATCGGCGCACCTTGCCGTTTGTCGTCGTGGCGCCGGCGGACCTGATCGACGCGGACGGTCCGGCCCGGCTGCTGACGCGGGCGCGCGGGGGCAGCATCGTCTTTGACGGGATCGGCGATTTCGCCCCCGAATTCCAGGCGCGTGCGGTGTGGATGATCGACGCGCCGGGCGAACACGCGCCGCGCTTCATGGCCACCAGCCAGGGCGCGCAGGTTGGCTCGGCGGATGAGGCGGGTTTGCGTCCCGACCTCTATTATCGCCTGTCGGGCGGGGTGGTCGAGGTTCCGCCGCTGCGCGCCCGCATCGATGACATCCCCCTGCTGGCGACGCATTTCCTGGCCGAGGCAGAGCGCGCTGGCCAGCGGCCCACAACGCTGTCCGAGGGGGCGATCGAGCTGATGCGCGCCTATGGCTGGCCCGGCAACGTGCGCCAGCTGCAGAATTTCGTGGCCCGCGCCGGGCTGACCGCGCGGGGGGACGAAATCACCCGCGCCGAGGTCGAGGCGGCGCTATCCGGTCAGCCGGGGGCCGCGCCGCTGGCCGTGGCGAATGGCGGTGAAAGCCTGTCGGCCTCTGTCGCGGGGCATCTGCGGCGCTATTTCGATCTGCACGGCAACACCCTGCCGCCGCCGGGTCTGCATGCCCGAATCCTGCGGGAAATCGAACAGCCGCTGATCGAGATCGCGTTGGATGCGACCGGCGGAAACCAGGCGAAATGCGCCGCCCTGCTGGGCATCAACCGCAATACCCTGCGCAAGAAGATCACCGATCTGGATATTCGCGTGACACGCCGCCGCAAGTTGATGTAAAACTGCAACAGACCCTGTGGCCGAATGGGGCCAATACGCTGCGCAGGGGCAGATATAGCGGGCAACCGCACACGGCATACAATTTGATGGGGGGTGTCCGTGGCTACAGGGACACGGCAGTTTTCATGGGAAACCGTGAGCCGGTTGCGCCGGCAACGCCGGGTGCGGACGCTGGCGACCCTGGGCCTAGTGGTGCTGGGGCCGGTCCTGGCATTGCTCACCTACCTCGTCATGGGCCCCCTCGACGAGGGGTCGTCATCGGACGTGCTGCGCATCGTGCTGCTCAGCGATCTGGTCTATGTGATCATCGTTGCCGCGCTGGTGGTGCAGCAACTGATGCGGATGATCGCGGCGCGGCGGCGGCATTCAGCGGGCTCGCGCCTGCACCTGCGCCTGACGGGCGTGTTCGCCGGTATGGCGCTGTTGCCCACCATCGCGGTCGCGGTCTTTGCCACGCTCTCGGTCAACATGGGGCTCGAGGCGTGGTTTTCCGACCGGGTCGGGCGGGTGGTCGACAACTCGGTCGGCGCCGCCCAGGCCTATGAAGAGGAACACCGCCGCGACCTGGTGACGGATGCGCGTGCGCTGGCCTCGCTGATCGACGCGACCAAGCGCGCGGCGGTCTTTCTGGATGACGGCCAGATCCGGCAGATCCTGTCGCGTGGCCAGCGCGAAATCCAGCGTGGCCTGCGCGAGGCCTATGTCATCGACGGCACTGGCGACATCCGTGCCCGCGGCGAACGGTCCTACCTGTTCGACTACGAGCAACCCAGCCGCGCCCAGATCGAACAGGCCCTCGCCGATGGCGTGCTGGTGATCCGCGACTGGGACAATAACGAGTTCCGCGCGCTGCTGCCGCTGGCGGAAATTCCCGATCGCTTTCTCTATGTCAGCCGCGAGGTCGACGGCGCCATTCTGAACCTGCTCGATGAAACCCAGGAAACGGCGCGATTCTATAACCAGCGCGAAAGCGAGCGGGGCAGGCTGCTGTTCGAATTCGGGCTGGTCTATGTCGGCTTCGCGGTGATCCTGATCCTGGCGGCGGTTTGGCTGGGAATGTGGTTTGCCGAACGCCTGTCGCGGCCCGTGGGCCGGCTGACCAGCGCCGCCCAGCGGGTGGGTGAAGGCGACCTGGACGTGCGGGTGCACGAGGAAGGTGGCGACGATGAAATCGCCATGTTGTCCAGCTATTTCAACCAGATGACCAAGCAACTTAAACGCCAGCGTGATCACCTTCTGGCTAATACCGAACAGATCGAACGGCGCCGGCGGCTGTTCGATTCGGTACTGGGGTCGGTGTCATCGGGGGTTGTGGGGCTCGATGCGGGCGGGCGGGTCGCATTCGTCAACCGCGCCGCCGAGCGGCTGCTTGACTGGCATGGCGACCGGCAACTGGTGTCGCTCAGCCTGGCGGTGCCCGAGTTCGGGCCGCTGTTCGAGCGGCTCAGGGGCAGCTCCGGCGGTTTCGTGCAGGAGGAAATCAAGGTCGGCCGCGGCGACCGGATGGAACATCTGCTGGTGCGGATGTCGACCCGGATGAACGAGGATGGCCGGCGCGAGGGCTATGTCGTTGCCTTTGACGACGTCACAGATCTGGTGTCGGCCCAGCGAATGGCCGCCTGGGGCGACGTGGCCCGCCGGATCGCGCATGAGATCAAGAACCCGCTGACCCCGATCAAGCTGTCGGCGCAGCGCATCGCGCGCAAGTTCGGCCGCGTGCTGGACGAAACCCAGGCCGCCGACCTGGAGCAGCTGACCGGCGTCATCGTGCGCCAGACCGATGACCTGCGCCGTATCGTCGACGAATTTTCCAAGTTCGCCCGCATGCCCGAGCCGCAGACAAGCCAGCAGGACCTGGCCACGCTGCTGCGCGAGGCGGTGACCCTGCAAGAGGCGGGCCAGCCCGATGTGCGGTTCGAGACCGACTATGGCGCGCCCGAAATCCTGGCCGATATCGACGCGACCATGATCAGTCAGGCGTTGACGAACTTGTTGAAGAATGCAGGCGAAGCCATTGAAAGTCTGCAGGAAAAAGGCGCACCAGAGGGGCTGAAACCCTGTGTGAGGGTGGCCAGCCGGATCGAGGGTGACAAGGCGGTGATCACCATCGCCGACAACGGCATCGGATTGCCCGAGGACCGTTCGCGCCTGTTCGAACCATACGTGACGACGCGCGAAAAGGGCACCGGTCTGGGACTGCCCATCGTCAAGAAGATCATCGAGGAACATGGCGGCACACTGGCGTTGGAAGACGCGCCGCCCTTTGCGCCCGGCACGCCGGCGGGTGACCATCGCGGTGCGCAGGCGGTGATCCGTCTGCCGCTGGCGGCGGCGGAAAACAGGGATAAACAGGCGGTATGAGGTTAAGATGAGCGATATTCTGATCGTCGACGACGAACGGGACATCCGGGAACTGATCTCGGACATCCTGGAGGACGAGGGCTTTACCACCCGCCTTGCGGGCAGTTCGGAGGAATGCATGGCCGCCATCGCGGCCGAGCCACCGGGGATGCTGATCCTCGATATCTGGCTGAAAGACAGCACCATGGATGGCATCGACATCCTCAAGATCGTCAAGCGCGACTACCCGGATGTACCGGTCGTCATCATCTCGGGGCATGGCAACATCGAGATCGCCGTCGCGGCGATCAAGCAGGGCGCCTATGACTTTATCGAAAAGCCCTTCAACATCGACCAGTTGCTGGTGGTCATCCGCCGGGCGATGGAAACCAGCCGCCTGCGGCGCGAAAACATCGCGCTCAAGCGGCGCGGCGCCGAGCCGGCCGAGATGCTGGGCGAAAGCCCCGCCTTTCGCATGCTGGTGGGGCAGCTCGACAAGGTGACCAAGTCCAACGGCCGGGTGATGCTGACCGGCGCGTCGGGCTGTGGCAAGGAACTGGCGGCGCGGTACATCCACGCCCGTTCGAACCGGGCCGACGGGCCGTTCGTGTCGGTCGCCTGCGCCTCGATAGAGCCGGACCGCATGGAAGAGGTGCTGTTCGGCCGCGAAAGCGAAGAACGCGGTGTCGAGCCGGGCCTGCTGGAAGAGGCCAATGGCGGGGTGATCTATTTCGACGAGGTGGCGGATATGCCGCCGGGCACGCAGTCGAAAATCTTGCGGGTGCTGGTGGATCAGACCTTTCTGCGGGTGGGCGGAGCCGACAAGGTGCAGGTCGATCTGCGGGTGATTTCGTCCACCAACCGCGACCTTGAGGCCGAGATCGGGGCCGGGAATTTCCGGCGCGAACTGTTTCACCGCCTGAACGTGGTGCCGATCGCCGTGCCGGGCCTGGAGGAACGGCGCGAGGACATCCCCACGCTGGCGGAACATTTCATCGAGCAGCTCAACCGCGAACAGGGCCTGCCCCTGCGCCCGCTGAGCGAAGAGGCGGCGGCGTTGCTGCAAACGATGAACTGGCCGGGGAATGTGCGCCAGTTGAGAAACGTCATCGAACGGGTGCTGATCCTGGGCGACTCCACCGGCGAGATCGAGGCGCGCGAACTGCCGGGCGAAACCGGGGCGCCGGCCGAGGATGGGCGCGTGGTGCTGTCGGGCACGGTGGCGACACTGCCCCTGCGCGAGGCGCGCGAGGCGTTCGAACGCGAATACCTCGTCACCCAGATCAACCGTTTCGGCGGCAATATCAGCCGCACCGCCGAATTCGTCGGGATGGAGCGCAGCGCGCTGCACCGCAAGCTGAAATCGCTGGGGGTCGTGACCGGACAGAAGGGGTCGCGCCAGGCCGACGCGGAAAGCACGGGCTGAACCGGGGCAGGGCGCGCCGCTCAGTACACTGCCAGCGGCGCACCGATGGAACCGGTTGCGCCGACAATCGGCACCGGCGCAAAGATATAGGCGAATTCGGCGATCTCGGCGTCGATCAGGCGCTCGGTTTCCAGGTTTTCGTGCACGAAGACGCCGGAATCGGTGATCAGTCTCACATGAACCGGCTGCGCGCCGGCGGGGGCGTCTGGTGTCAGGGCCTCGACGTTCCAGCTGTCGATGCCGATCAGGGCCACGTCCTGCTCGACCAGCCATTGCGCCGCCTCGTGCCCCAAGCCGGGGCTGCCCGACAGATAAGTGTCGTTGTCGGCGATCCAGTGCTGCCCCCAACCGGTATGCAGGATCACCGCGTCGCCATTGCCGGGCGGGTCGATGCCGAACCAGTCGAGCGCGGTTTCGATATCGGCAACGGTGATCTCGTCACCCGCCGCCATCGGGCCGCCGCGCAGGCTGACAATGTCGATCAGGATGCCACGGGTAAAGAAGGGCGCGACGCGCTCGACCCCCAACTCGCCAGGGATGTCATCCTCGGCCGTCAGTCCGTTGTAGAACCGTATCGGCCCGCCATCGCCGTCTGCCGCGCCGATATGCCCCAGCCCGACCAGCCGGGTACCCGAATGCGCCGTCAGCCCGTCGATCTGGCTGTCGATCCGGGCGGTATCGCCGTGGCGCACCCGGATCTGCGTCAGCCGCAGATCCTGCCCTGGCGTCTGGGGCATGTCGGAGCGATAGTCGCGCCCGAGGCTGACGACCCGGCCGCGCTGGATGATGTTGGCCGCCTGGATGGCGTTCGATTCGGTCATCATTACCGATGCGCCGATGCGGTCCTGCACGCCAAAGCGCGACGGGGCGTCCTGCGCGCTGGCAGGCCCCGCGAGGCATAGACACAGGATGAGTGCGGTTCGAAATCCTGTCATCTGTTCGCTCCTCCGCCACCTGTTTCGAGGACGAGTAGACCCCATGCCCGCCCTGTCGATCAACCCTGGATCCGGTGTCGCGGGGTCAGGGGGTGACGATCTGATAGCGGCCCGAGCCCAGTTTCAGGATGCAGGCGTCGGGCGTGATAGCGGGCTGAACACTGGTTGGGGTGCGGTCGGCCTGTCGCGCCACATCGCCCGTGCAGATCGGCAGGCTGATGCGGGCGTAGCCCTTGTCGGCCATGCATTGCTGCACGGCCTCGGTGCGTAGCCCCTCGTTGGCGTCGTATCGTTCCCAGTGGCCGGGCGAAACCATGAAGCGGACCATGGTGCAGGTCCCGGCCGCGTTGCAGGCCAGACGTTCGTCATAGACCGGGGGGATGTAGTCGCTGCGCATACGTGGGGGCACGCGATTCTGCGCCTCGATCCGGCATTCGAGGTCGTCGCGCTCGATCCGGGCCACCTGGGCGCCCTCGCGGTAATAGATCGGCATCGACAGGCACCCGGTCAGCGCCAGCGCCGCGCAAAGCGGCAGGATTGCTCGATGGAAACACATGGCGGCAATGATAGCCCCACACGCCGAGGGCGACAATTCAATTGACCGGTCCGGCCCCTTCTGTCATGCAGCGGTCCCGGACAGGCTGTGAGGCGAGACCCATGAAGGTCATCATCTGCGGCGCCGGCCAGGTCGGTTGGCAGATTGCCCGCCATCTGAGCGGCGAGAAGAACGATGTCACCGTGGTCGACAGCAACGCCGATCTGGTGCGGCGTGCGGCCGAGACGCTGGATGTGCAGGGCATTGCGGGCTTTGCCAGTTACCCCGACGTGCTGGACCGGGCGGGCGCGCGCGACGCCGACATGATCATCGCCGCCACCTATTCGGACGAGGTCAACATGGTGACCTGCCAGGTGGCGCATTCGGTGTTTTCGATCCAGCGCAAGGTCGCGCGCCTGCGCAGCCAATCCTACCTCGACGCGATCTATTCCGACCTCTACCGGCGCGATCACATGCCCATCGACGTGGTGATCAGCCCCGAACGCGAGGTCGCCGAGGCCGCGATGCAGCGTCTGGCGGCGCCGGCGGCGTTCGATACCGAGACATTCATGGACGGCGACGCACAGCTGATGGGCCTGCGGCTGGAGGATGACTGCCCGGTGCTGAACACGCCGCTCAGGCAGTTGACCGACCTGTTTTCGACCCTGCGGGTGATCGTGATCGGCATCCGGCGCGAGGGGCGGCTTTTCGCGCCCGACGCGGGCGATCAGCTGTTCGCCGGGGACGAGGCCTATCTCTTTGCCCCGGTCGAGGACATCCCCCGCACGCTGGAGGTGTTCGGAAAGTCCACCCACAAGCAGGAACGCCTGGTCATCGTCGGCGGCGGCAATATCGGGCTGGCCGTGGCGCAGGCGCTGGAAACGCGCGGTCGCCACGTTCGCGCCAAGGTGATCGAGCGCGACCGCAAGCGTGCCGAAATCGCCGCCGAGGCGCTGGAACGCACCATCGTGCTGAACGGTGACGGGCTGGACGAGACGCTGCTGGCCGAGGCCGGCATCGACCGCGCCGACGCGATCCTGACCGTGACCGACGACGACAAGACCAACATGCTGGCTGCGGTGCGCGCCAAGGCCGAGGGCTGCCCCTTTGCCATCGCGCTGATCAACGATCCGACGCTTTTGCCGCTGATGGACCCGCTGGGCATCGACGCCTATATCAACCCGCGCGCCATGACCGTCAGTTCCATTCTGCGCCACATCCGGCACGGGCGGGTGCATTCGGTCTATTCGCTGGGCGACGCCGAGGCCGAGGTGATCGAGGCCGAGGTGCTGTCGACCTCGACCATCGCAGGCAGCGCGCTGCGCGACATAGATTTTCCCGAGGGCGTCCTGGTTGCCAGCATCCGCAGGGGCAGCAAGATCATCAAGCCCGCCGGCTCGTTGAAGATCGAGGCGGGCGACGTGGTGGTGATCTTTGCGCTGGCCGCGGACGTGGCCCGGGTCGAGCAGTTGCTGCAGGTCTCGATAGACTTTTTCTGAGGTGGCATGATCATGGCCCCACGCATCCTGAGCATGCCGCTCAGCCTTCTGCTTACGGGGCTGTTTTCGCTGGCAATGCTGGTGCCGGCCCTGCACGCGCTGGCCCATGACGACCACAGCGTTGCGCGCGCGTTTTTTTATTCCTCGGTGCTGGGGCTGGTGGTGATCACGGTGATGGGGTTGGCCATCAACGGCAGCCGCGGCGTGGAATCGGGGGGGCGCAATCTGGCCGGCCTGTTTCTGGGCTATACCGTGCTGCCCCTGTTCCTGGCCCTGCCGTTCTACGAGGGGCTGGAGACAACGATCTTTCTGAACGCCTATGTCGAGATGGTGTCGGCGCTGACCACCACCGGGGCGACGCTGTTTACCGATCCGGGGCGTCTGACCGACAGCCTGCACCTGTGGCGCGCGATCGTGGGCTGGCTGGGCGGGCTGATCATATGGGTGTCGGCGATGGCGGTTCTGGCACCGCTCAACCTGGGCGGTTTCGAGGTTACGGCAAAGGCCGAACCGGGGCAGAGCGCGCAGCGTCTGGACCAGTTCCGCCGGGCCGGTTCCGCCCGGCGCATCAGCCGCGCCAGCGCCCAGCTGGTGCCGATCTATGCCGGGCTGACAGGTGTGTTGTGGGTGCTGCTGATGATCGGCGGGGAACGCCCGTTTGTGGCCGTCATCCATGCCATGTCGACGCTGGCGACCAGCGGGATTTCCCCGGTGGGCGGGTTGCAGAATGCCAATGCCGGGCTGGTGGGCGAGGGCCTGATCTTTCTGTTCCTGGTCTTTGCACTGTCGCGGCTGACATTTTCGTCCGACACGGTGACCGCTGCCCAGACCGGGCTGCGAAACGATCCTGAACTGCGCTTTGGCCTGGGGATGGTGGCGGGGGTGGCGTTGATCCTGTTCCTGCGCCACTGGATCGGCGCCTTCGATATCGACGAGATGCAGAATGTCGGCCAGGCAGCGGCGGCGCTGTGGGGCACGGTCTTTACGGTGCTGTCGTTCCTGACCACTGCCGGGTTCGAAAGCGCGGCCTGGGGTGCCGCGCGCGACTGGTCGGGGCTGGGCACGCCCGGGCTGGTGCTGATGGGGCTGGCTGTCACCGGTGGCGGCGTCGCCACCACCGCCGGCGGGGTCAAGCTGCTCAGGGTCTATGCGCTCTATCTCGGCGGGCGGCGCGAGATGGAGCGCCTGCTGCATCCCTCTTCGGTCGGCCGGGCAGGGCGGGCGGGCCGTCGCATCCGCCGCGAGGGGGCGCTTGTCGCCTGGATATTCTTCATGCTGTTCGCGGTGTCGCTGGCGGTGGTGACCGTGCTGTTCGCCTCGTTCGGCCAAAACATCGAATCGGCGACGGTCCTTGCCATCGCCGCGCTGTCGACGACGGGGCCGCTGACCCAGGCAGCGGTGCAGACCCCCATCAACATGCTGGAGATCGGGGTTCCGGCCAAGCTGCTGTTTTGCGCCGCGATGGTGCTTGGCCGGCTCGAGACGCTGGCAATCATCGCGCTGCTGAACCCGGCCCTGTGGCGCGATTGAGGCATCCGTTACCTGCCGCCGCGCCACCGTCTGGCGGCAGCCTGTAATCGGCTAGGATTTTTGGGGCTGGAAACTCTGCCCGCGCCACTCCATACTTGACACAACGAAAGGGGTGCGCCGGCCCGCGGCGCCAGCAAGAACAAAGGCTTTTGAACGATGGCGACAGACAGACAGAACCTGCAGGATGCATTCCTCAACCAGGTCCGCAAGACCAAGATCCCGGTCACGATCTTTCTGGTCAACGGGGTCAAGCTGCAAGGCGTGATCACATGGTTCGACAATTTCTGCATTCTTCTGCGTCGCGACGGGCAGTCCCAGCTGGTCTACAAGCACGCGGTTTCAACCATCATGCCGTCGCAGCCCGTATCGCTTTACGATGCGGATGAAGCGGCGACCTGACGCGGGGGCCGTGTGAACGCCGATAGCCCGGAAACCACCCGCGCGCTGGTGGTGCACCCGGATGTCGCGCGCGGCAGACCCGACAAGAACGGAACCCCGGCCCGCGACCCCGCGCTGGCCCTGGACGAGGCGGTGGCGCTGGCCCACGCCTTGCCGGGGCTGGAGGTCGTCGGCGCCGATGTGGTGCGCCTTGCCCGCCCGCATCCCGGCACGCTTTTCGGCAAGGGCAAGCTGGAAGAGATGCACGCCCGCGTCGAGGCCGATGAAATCGACCTTCTGCTGATCGACGGCGCTGTCAGCCCGGTTCAGCAACGCAACCTCGAAAAGGCGCTCGGGCTAAAGGTGCTGGACCGCACCGGCCTGATCCTGGAAATCTTCAGCGACCGGGCGGCGACACGCGAAGGCGTGCTGCAGGTAGAGATGGCGGCGCTTTCGTATCAGCGCACGCGGCTGGTGCGGGCCTGGACCCACCTGGAACGCCAGCGTGGCGGGCTGGGCTTTGTCGGTGGCCCCGGCGAAACCCAGATCGAGGCCGACCGCCGCGCCATCGACGAACAGCTTGTGCGCCTGCGCCGGCAGCTGGACAAGGTGGTCAAGACCCGCGCGCTGCACCGGGCGGCGCGGGCCAAGGTGCCGTTCCCGATCGTCGCGCTGGTGGGCTATACCAATGCCGGCAAGTCGACGCTCTTCAACCGGCTGACCGGGGCCGAGGTGGTGGCAAAGGACATGCTATTCGCCACGCTCGACCCGACGATGCGGCGGATCGAACTGCCGGGCCAACAGGGAACAGAGGTGATCCTGTCCGACACGGTGGGGTTCATCACCGACCTGCCGACAGAACTGGTCGCCGCCTTCCGCGCCACGCTGGAAGAGGTGACAGCCGCCGACCTGATCGTGCATGTGCGTGACATCTCGCACCCCGAGACAGAGGAACAGGCGGCGGATGTCGAGGCGATCCTCGAAAGCCTGGGCGTGGCGCAGACAGTGCCGCGCATCGAGGTGTGGAACAAGGTCGACCTGCTGGGGCCAGAGGCGCGGCAGGCGGTGGAAAACCGCGCCGCGCGCGGGGCGGAGGGCGCCACTATCTGCCTGCTGTCGGCCGCCACCGGCGAGGGGATCGAGGCACTGGCCGCCGCCATCCGCGACGGCGTTGCGGGCGCGACCCGTCTTGCCGAGGTGAAGCTGGGCTTTGACGATGGGCGGCGGCGGGCGTGGCTATACGATCACGGCTTGGTCGAGGCCGAGGAACAGGGCGAAGACGGGTATGTGCTGACGGTGCGCTGGTCGGCCCGGCAAGAGGCGCAGTTCGCCCGGCTCTAGCCGTTGCCGGGGATCAGCGCGCGCGAGCGCGATAGTGGTCCAGTACAAAGACACGGATCGCCGAGGCAAGCCCTGTGTCCATCCCCCGCGCCTCGTCGATCTCGGCGGCCAGCGCGTTGAGCGGCTGGCCCCGCTCGGCGGCGATTTCGCGAAAGGCATCCCAAAAGGCGGGTTCCAGCGATACCGATGTGCGGTGGCCGTGCAGTGTCAGCGAATGCTTGACCGGGCGGGTGGTCATGGCTCGCGCCGCGAGCCGTCCAGATGGGCGGCGGCGCGGGCGGCATCCGCCGCCTCGCGCGCCTTTTGTGCCTTGGTCCGGCCGAACTTTACCGCGTTTTCGTCGGCATGGGCGCGCCGCTCGGTGCGCGCCTTTTCCTTGCGGACACGGTTGAGGTTGACCGGCCTGTCGTTCATTTCGGCCCGATCATGTTTTCGGGCCGCACGACGCGGTCAAATGTTTCCTCGTCGACAAAGCCAAGCGCGACCGCCTCTTGCCGCAGGGTGGTGCCGTTCTTGTGCGCGGTCTTGGCGACCTTGGTGGCGTTGTCATAGCCGATCTCGGGCGCCAGCGCCGTCACCAGCATCAGCGATTCGCGCATCAGCTTTTCGATCCGCTCCTTGTTGGCCTCCAGCCCGGTGACAAGGTTGTCGGTGAAGGCACCCGCGGCATCGCCCAGCAGCTGCATGGATTGCAACACGTTGTAGGCCATCATCGGCTTGTAGACGTTCAGTTCGAAATGGCCCTGGCTGCCGGCGAAACCCACGGCGGCGTCGTTGCCCATGACATGGGCGCAGACCTGCGTCAGCGCCTCGCACTGGGTAGGGTTCACCTTGCCCGGCATGATCGACGAGCCGGGTTCGTTTTCCGGCAGGATCAGTTCGCCCAGCCCGCAGCGGGGGCCGGAGCCCAGGAAACGGATGTCGTTGGCGATCTTGAACAGCGACGCGGCGACGGTTTTCAGCGCGCCGGACATCTCGACCATGGCATCATGGGCGGCCAGCGCCTCGAACTTGTTGGGGGCGGTAACGAAGGGCAGGCTGGTGATGCGCGCCATGTTGGCCGCGACCATCGTATCCCAACCGTTGACGGTGTTCAGCCCGGTGCCCACCGCGGTGCCGCCTTGGGCCAATTCGTAAATACGCCCCAGCGCGCCCTTGACCCGCTCGATGCCCATCGCGACCTGATGCGCGTAGCCGGAAAACTCCTGGCTCAGCGTCAGCGGCGTGGCGTCCTGGGTGTGGGTCCGGCCGATCTTGATGATGCCCTCGAAGGCGGCGACCTTTTCGACCAGCGCAGCGTGCAGTTTTTCCAGCCCCGGCAGCAGCACGTCACGGGCGCTGGTGGCGGTGGCGATATGCATCGCGGTGGGGAAGGTGTCGTTCGATGACTGGCCCATGTTGACGTGATCGTTGGGGTGCACCGGGTCCTTGCTGCCCAGTTCGCCACCCAGCATCTCGATGGCGCGGTTGGCGATCACCTCGTTGGCGTTCATGTTCGACTGGGTGCCCGACCCGGTCTGCCACACCACCAGCGGAAAGTGGTCGTCCCACTTGCCTGCCACGACCTCGCTCGCCGCGGCGGTGATCGCGTCGGCACGCCGTTCGTCCAGCTTGCCCAGTTCCTTGTTGGCCTCGGCGCAGGCCTGCTTGATCACCCCCAGCGCGCGCACGATGGCGACGGGCTGGCGTTCCCAGCCGATGGGAAAGTTGATCAGCGAACGCTGCGTCTGGGCGCCCCAGTACTTGTCTGCGGGCACCTCGAGGGGGCCGAAGCTGTCGGTTTCGGTGCGGGTCTGGCTCATCAGCGGCTCTCCTGAAATCGGTTTGCCACCGTCATAGCCATTCAACGGGAAAGTTCAATGCGACGCGCGGGCCACACGGCCGGTTTGGCCTATTTGCGGAAACTGTCCAGGCTGACGATTTCCGCGTCGCGGGGTTCTTCGGCCTCTTCCTCGACATCTTCGGCGAGTTCGGCGGTTTCCTCGGTTTCGATCCCGGCTTCGTCTTCTTCGTCATGGCTTTCGAACCGCAGGCCGAATTCGACCGAAGGATCGACAAAGGTCTTGATCGCGTCAAAGGGGATATACAGCCGCTCGGGCGCGTCGCCGAAATTCAGCGTGATGCCAAAGCCGTCTGCGCCGACCTCCAGATCGTCGAACCAGTGCTGCATGACCACCGTCATCTCGGTCGGGTAGCGGTCTTTCAGCCAGTCGGCGAGGCTGGCGTCGGGGTGGGTGGTGTCGAAAGTGATAAAGAAATGATGGGCCCCCGGCAGCCCGTGATCGCGGACCTGCGACAGAACCTCGGATATGAGGCCGCGCATGGCGTTGTGCATCAGTTTTCCGTAGTCGATCTCTCGATCCATGAATTCCCCCGGTTCCGGCAGCGGTGTGGCCGGCCTGCTGGTCTAGTCCCTAACAAAGACCGCCGCCGGTGCGGCGTCAAATCAAAAATGCCCCGGCGGCTGCGGCGAGGGTCATCGGCGCCGGCGCCCACGCCACCCGAAGGCGCGGCAGGCGCGCCAGCGTGCCCGCCAAGGCCGCAAGAACGGCCATTTCGGGCAACAGGCCGGCTGCATGACTTTTTTCCGAAACGGTGCGAAATGGCAAGCGCGATCGGCCGGTGCGGGGGAAAACAGGCCGGCAGGCCGAGAATCACCATCGACAACGCCGTTGGCACGGCAACTGGTGCGCGGATGCAGGCAGGTGAGGGGAAAGTGCAGGCTTCTGTTGCCGGGTGCCTGCGAACCCCGCCTTACCTGGCTAGAGGCAAGGGCTTCAGATTTCGGTCTTGTTACTGCTTACGCAGCAACAGCGACCGGAGCATGATTGTCGTTGGCAATTATGCTTAACGGACCGGTAACGGTGGTACCTCACCGAGACAAAGCAAACCCCTTTAGACGTTCGTCGATCCTGTTTCGGCCCCATGACCCGCCAACGACCGGGTGTTTGGTGGAGCCGCCGGGTACCGCCCCCGGGTCCGATCCGCTTATTACGAGCGCGTTTATGTCCATAGTCCCCGAAGGAACATGCCGAATATAGGGGCTGCAAAGGCGTTTGCAAAGGGTAAAGCCACGGAACGATGCAGGAACGTGGCAGCGTGGGCACCCCGGGGGCTGATGCGCGGACAAAGAGGCTGTCACTGCGGCAGAGAGGGGCAATCCGGCCCCCGGGTGTTGCAGCCCGGGGGCTTTGCTGTTTCTGTATCGCTGAAACCGGGTATGGGGGATGACATGACCGTGGCGCTGGACACCGATTTCGTGCGGGGGCAGTTTCCCGCCTTCTCCGAACCATCGCTTGCGGGGCAGGCATTTTTTGAGAATGCCGGCGGGTCCTATACCTGCGCGCCGGTGATCGCGCGGCTGGATCGGTATTACCGCCAGCGCAAGGTGCAGCCCTATGGCCCCTTTGATGCCAGCCGCCTGGCCGGCGAAGAGATGGACGAGGCCCGCACGCGCCTGGCGGCGATGCTGGGGGTGGCGACCGATGAGCTGAGCTTTGGCCCCTCGACCTCGCAGAACACCTATGTGCTGGCGCAGGCCTTTCGCCAGTGGATGAGCCCGGGCGAGGCCATTGTCGTCACCGACCAGGACCACGAGGCCAATTCAGGCCCCTGGCGGCGGCTGGCTGACAGCGGCATCGAGGTGCGCGAATGGCGCGTCGACCGCAACACCGGCCTGCTGCGGCTGGAGGACCTGGAAAACCTGCTGGACGAGCGTGTGCGCCTGGTGTGTTTCCCGCATTGCTCGAACATCGTCGGCGCGATCAACCCGGTGGTCGGAATCACCGCCGCCGCCCATGCCGCTGGTGCCTTTGTCTGTGTCGACGGGGTGTCCTATGCGCCGCACGGCTTTCCCAACCCCGGCCAGATGGGACCGGATATCTATCTCTTTTCCGCCTACAAGACCTATGGCCCGCACCAGGGCATTATGACCATCCGGCGCGAGCTGGGCCAGATGCTGCCCAACCAGGCGCACTGGTTCAACGCCGATACGCTCTACAAGCGATTCACCCCGGCGGGGCCGGACCATGCGCAGGTGGCCGCCTGTGCGGGGATTGCCGATTATTTCGATGCGCTTGCGGAACACCATCGCATAGCGGGGGACGCCGCAACGCGGACAAGCGGCGTGCATGACCTGTTTCGCGCGCATGAGATCAGCCTCTTGCAGCCGGTGCTGGATTTCCTGTCTGCACGCAACGATGTGCGCCTGATCGGCCCGCGTGACGCGACGCTGCGCGCGCCCACCGTCGCAGTCGAACTGCAAGGCCCGGGGGCAGAGGCGGCGGCGCGGCTGGCAGAGCACGGCATCATGGCGGGGGGCGGCGATTTCTACGGTGTACGCCCGCTCAAAGCGATGGGGATCGACCCCGACAAGGGCGTGCTGCGGCTGAGCTTTGTCCACTACACCACGCGCGACGAGATCGACCAGTTGCTGAACGCGCTTGATGCGGTCTTGTGATTTGCCAGGCCGGCTGGTGACCGGGCGATGACCGCACCGCCCCCGACGCTGGTCTGGTTCCGGCGCGACCTTCGGTTGGGGGACCATCCCGCGCTTTGCGCCGCGATTGCGCGCGGCGGGCCGGTCATCCTCGTCTTTATCCGCGATGCGCAGGTCGATACGCTGGGGGCGGGGCCGAAGTGGCGGCTGGGGCTATCCCTGGCCGACCTGTCACGGCAGTTGCAGGCGCGGGGCAGCCGGCTGATCCTGCGCTCCGGCCCGGTGGAAGACGTTCTTGCCGCGCTGGTCAGGGAAACGGGCGCAGACGCGGTTCACTGGACGCGCGGCTATGACCCCGGCGCCATTGCCGCCGGCACGGCGGTCAAGACGATGCTGCGTGCGGACGGGATCGCGGCCGACAGCCACCCCGGCCACCTGCTGCACGAGCCACGGACGGTCAAAACCGGCGCCGGTGGCTGTTACCGCGTCTATTCCCCCTTCTGGCGGGCGATCCGGGGGCGCGATGTGCCCGCGCCCATGGCGGAACCGGGCGGCATCCCGCCCCCTGACAACTGGCCTGACAGCGATAGTCTGTCCGACTGGCGGCTGGGCGCGGCGATGGGGCCGGGGGCCGCAGTCTGTCTGCCCCACCAGCGGGTCGGCGAGGCGGCTGCGCGGGCGCGGCTGGACTGGTTCATGGACGAGGCCATCGCGGGCTATGGCGAAGCCCGTGATCGCATGGCCGAGGATGGCTGTTCCGGCCTGTCGCAGAACCTGGGCCTGGGCGAGGTATCGCCCCGCCAGTGCTGGCACGCGGCCCTGCGCGCGCTGAACGAGGGCGCGCAGGGCGCCGAAAGCTGGCTGCGGCAATTGGCGTGGCGCGAATTCGCCTGGCACCTGCTCTATCATTTCCCCGGCCTCGACCTCCGCAACTGGCGCGAGGGGTGGGAGGAATTCCCCTGGTCGACCGACCCCGACAGCGCGGCGGTGCGGCGCTGGAAACGGGGGCGCACAGGCGTGCCCCTGGTCGATGCCGCCATGCGGCAGATGTACGTGACCGGCCAGATGCACAACCGGGCGCGCATGATCGCGGCTTCCTACCTGACCAAGCACATGCTGGTTCACTGGAAAGTAGGGCTGGACTGGTTCGCACAATGCCTGACCGACTGGGACCCGGCCGCCAACGCCATGGGCTGGCAATGGGTGGCCGGCTGCGGCCCCGACGCGTCGCCCTATTTCCGGATCTTCAACCCCGAAACCCAGGCGACAAAGTTCGACTCCAGCGGCGCCTATCGCCGCCGCTGGATTGCCGAGGGGCAGACCGCCCCGCCGCAAACCGCGCTGGGCTTTTTCGACGCGGCCCCCGCGGCCTGGGGGTTGCGGCCCGACGCACCCTATCCGGCGGCGCCGATGGTCGGCCTGGCAGAGGGGCGCGCACGGGCGCTGGCGGCATATGACGCCCGCCCAAGATAGTCATGCGGCCGGCACTGCGGAAAATCCATCAGACCCCTTGTGCCATGCCGTTTCGTGACGGAAACTGCGCGATGACACCAGAAACCGCCCAAGGGCCCGGATAACCGCCATGAAAAGCACCGAACGCATGCCCACCGCCGGAAAGCTGATCGCGGCCATCGGGCTGGCGGCTCTGGCCTGGTACGCCACCATCATCGTAAAAGCCCGCTGGCCGGTTGATATGGATTTCGGCCATTTCAGCCTGTTCACGGCCGGTCTGGCGCTGCTGGTCGGCTGGTGGGTGATAGGAACCCGGCTGGGACGGGGGTATATGCAGGGGATCAGCGCCGGGCTGACGGGGCTTTTTGCGCTGCTTTTCTGGGCGTTCCTGCTGCTGTCGTTTTACGAGATGATCGGACGCTCGATGGACTTACGCTACAAGGGCCCGGTCGAGGCGATCACCGGCATGTTTCAGATCGCGTTCGAATACGCCAACAACGTCTATTACTGGCCGCTGATCTGGCTGCTGGTCGGCGGCTCAGCCTTCGTGGGGCTGCTGGCCGAGGTGGTCACGCGGCGGACCAGTTGAGACCATGCGCGCGCTCGTCCTGACCGGCCCGCTTGCGTGGCCGCCGCTGATGCGGGTGGTCCTTGGGCGCGACGCGGCGGATGATTGCAGCGCCGCAACGGTGCCCGATGCCGCCATCGCGGCGGATGATCTGTGCTTTCCGCCGCTGGTGCCGGTGGCCGGCGCGCGGACCGATGCGCTGTTGTTGGAGGACGACACCGGGAATGCGTTCGAGCGGCTGAGTTTCTTTGCCTCGGCCCTTGGGCAGTCCCCTGTGCCGCGCCATGTGGAAACCGCCGCCGGGCGCATGGCGGCGCTGGCCTTTATGGCCGAAGGGGCAGCGCACCCACCCCAGTCGGGATGGCAGGCCAAAGGGTGGGCTGCGCGCTGGGGCGCCATCGCCTGTGCCGCCGCCACCGAGATCATGGAGCATTTCGACAAGACCGACCCCTATGCCCTGACCGCCCGCATGCCGATGATCCTGTCGCGCGCCGTGGCCCGCGCCAAAGCGGCCGCCGCACCTGCGCCGGCGCAGGTGCGCAGCGATATGGACGGCGCGCAGGTCGAAACGAAATCCTGCCGCGCGTCCCATGACGGCTTTTACCTGACCCGGGTGTGCAAGCTGCGCCACCCCACCTTTGCCGGCGGTCTGAGCCCGGTGCTGACGCGAGAGGTATTCGTCGCCACCGACGCCGCGCTAGTGCTGCCCTATGACCCGGTGCGCGACCGGCTGCTGCTGGTTGAACAGTTCCGCATGGGCCCCTATGGGCGGGGTGATCCACGCCCTTTCGTGCTGGAACCGGTGGCGGGGCATGTCGATGCCGGCGAAACACCCGAGGATGCCGCCCGCCGCGAGGCGCAGGAAGAGGCGGGGTTGACCTTGCGCGCGCTTGAACACATCTCCAGCCATTACTGCTCACCCGGATGCTCGACCGAGTTCTTTCACTGCTATCTTGGTCTGGCCGACCTGGCGCAGGCGGGGCAGGGCCGGGGCGGTCTGGCGGACGAAAACGAGGATATCCGCACGCATGTGCTGGACTTTGATCAGGCGATGGCGCTGATTGGAACGGGCGAGATCAATATCGGGCCGCTGGTGCTGATGCTGCTGTGGCTGCAGCGCGAGCGCGCGCGCCTCAGGGCCGCGGGTTGAGTTCACCGGGCGCGGGTTTTATGGCTGGGGCCTCGGTAGCGAAAGGGGATCGGAAGCGATGCGTGTGGTAAAGGATCTGGCCGATGCGATCGGAAACACCCCGTTGATCCGGCTGCGCCGGGCCAGCGAGGAAACCGGCTGTGAAATCCTGGGCAAATGCGAGTTTCTCAACCCCGGCCAGTCGGTCAAGGATCGCGCCGCACTGTTCATCATCCGCGACGCGGTGGCGCGCGGCACGCTGAAACCGGGTGGCACCATTGTCGAGGGAACGGCCGGCAACACCGGTATCGGGCTGGCGCTGGTGGGGGCCTCGATGGGCTTTCGCACCGTCATCGTGATTCCCGAAACCCAGAGCCAGGAAAAAAAGGACATGATCCGCCTGGCGGGGGCCGACCTGGTGCAGGTGCCGGCGGCGCCTTATTCGAACCCCAACAACTATGTCCGCTATTCGGGCCGCCTGGCCGAGCAACTGGCGCAGGAAAACCCCGCCGGCGCGGTCTGGGCCAACCAGTTCGACAATGTCGCCAACCGGCAGGCCCATGCCGAAACCACCGGCCCCGAGATATGGGAACAGACGGCTGGGCGCGTGGACGGTTTCGTTTGCGCCGTCGGTTCGGGCGGCACGATCGCCGGCGTGGCGGCGGCGTTGCAGCCCCGCGGCGTCAAGGTGGCGCTGGCCGATCCGATGGGGTCGGGGATGCTCAGCCTGTTCCGCGACGGAAAGGCCGCGGCCGAGGGCAGCTCGATCACCGAGGGCATCGGGCAGGGGCGCATCACTGCCAATCTCGAAGGGTTCAGGCCCGATATGGCCTGGCAGATCCCCGATGACGAGGCGCTGCCGATCATCTTTGACCTGATTGAACATGAGGGGCTGTGCCTTGGCGGCTCGTCGGGCATCAACGTCGCCGGTGCGATCCGCATGGCGCGCGAGATGGGGCCGGGGCACACCATCGTCACCGTACTGTGCGACTATGGCACGCGCTATCAGTCCAAGCTGTTCAACCCCGATTTCCTGCGCGAAAAGGGCCTGCCGGCGCCGCGTTGGCTGGCCTCCGCGCCGCGCAGCATCCCGGGGGTGTTTGTCGAATGACGCGACAGCTCCGCGCCCTATGTCTGGCTCTGGCGCTGGTGTTCGGCGCCGGGCTGGGCGGATTTGCCCCGCTGCCCGCAACGGCGCAGCAGACCCCACAGCAGGTCATCGAATACGGCCTGTGGGAAAAGACCGCCGCCCGCGCCGAAGAGGCGGTAGAGGCATCACGCGCCTCGACGGCGGTGTTCGAATCCCTGCGCTCGGAACTGGTGACATGGCGGGCGGTGTTCCAACGCGCGCAGTCGGCCAATGCCAGCACCATCGAGACCGTTCGCCGTCAGCTCGAGGCGCTGGGGCCCAAGCCCGAGGACGGTGCCGAAGCGCCCGAGATCGCGGCCGAGCGCGAAAACCTCAATACCCGGCTGAGAGAGCTGGAAGCGCCGGCAAAGCAGGCGGAACTGGCCTATAACCGGGCTGACGGCCTGATCCGCGCGATCGACACGATCATTCGCGGCCGGCAGGCCGACGAACTGGTGCAACTGGGGCCTTCGCCGCTCAACCCGGTGAACTGGCCTGATGCGGCAAGGGCCTTGTCACGCAGCGCCGAAACGCTGCAGGGCGAGGCGGTGTCGGGCTGGCAGAACCCCCGGCAGGCAGAGGAGTTCCAGGCAAACCTGCCTCTGTTCGTGGTGCTGGTGCTGATCGGCGGGGTGCTGCTGGTGCGCGGACGGATCTGGAGCCGCGAGTTGAGTGCCCGGGTGATGAACGGGCGCGACAGCGCAGGGCGCTGGATGGTGGCGTTCTTTATCTCGCTGGGCAGCCTGGTGCTGCCGCTGGCGGGGCTTTATGCGTTGATCGAGGCGGCGTTCGCCTCGGGGATGGTGGGGCTGCGCAGCGAGGCGCTGCTGCTGGAGCTACCAAGACTGGCGGCGGTGTTCCTGGTCGCGCGCTGGCTGGCGACGCGGATTTTCCCCGCCGGCGATACAAAGCGCCCGCAACTGCAGCTGGATGAGACCGCGCGCCGGCTCGGCAGGTTCTACGGCGCGTCGCTGGGGCTGGTCATCGCGGTCTATTACCTGCTGCAGCAGATGGCCGAGACGTTCGCCTGGTCCGACGCTGCCTTTAACGTCATCTTGTTTCCCGTGGTGCTGCTGGCCAGCCTGCTGATCTGGCGGCTTGGCAAGCTGCTCAGCCGTCACGTCGCCGCATATGTCGAGCAGTCGGGTGAAAAGAACCACCGGACGCGCACCACGCGGCTGTTGTCGAGAATGCTGATCGTGCTGGCTGTGGTTGCGCCGCTGCTGGCGGCGGCAGGCTATGTCAAACTGGCGGAATACCTGCTGTTCCCCTCGGCGCTGACGCTGATGGTCATCGCCACTCTTGCGGTTCTGCAACGTCTGGTGATCGAGCTGTACGTGCTGGTCAGCGACAACCGCGATGCGGTGACGGAATCGCTGGTGCCGGTGGTGCTGGGGTTCCTGCTGGTGGTGCTGGCGCTGCCGGGGCTGGCGCTGATCTGGGGCGCGCGGGCGGCCGATCTCAATGAACTCTGGTCACAGGTTCTGGCCGGTTTCGAGGTGGGCGGCGTGCGCATCTCGCCCATGGTGTTCCTGACCTTCGCCGTTGTCTTTGTCGCCGGCTATACCGTGACCCGGCTGGTGCAGGGGGCGCTGCGCAATACCGTGCTGCCCAAGACCCGGATCGACCCGGGCGGGCAGAACGCCATTATCGCGGGGCTGGGGTATGTCGGCATCTTCCTGTCGGCGGTCATCGCCATCACCAGCGCCGGGCTGGACTTGTCGTCGATTGCGATCGTTGCCGGTGCGCTGTCGGTTGGTATCGGTTTCGGCCTGCAGACCATCGTTTCCAACTTCGTCTCGGGTATCATCCTGCTGGTTGAGCGGCCGATTTCCGAGGGCGACTGGATCGAGGTCGGCGGCATACACGGCACTGTCGGCAAGATTTCGGTTCGCGCGACGGTGATCCAGACCTTCGACCGGTCTGACGTGATCGTGCCCAACTCGGACCTGATCAGCGGGCGGGTGACTAATTATACCCGCGGCAACACCATCGGTCGAGTGATCGTGCCGGTGGGCGTGGCCTATGGCACCGATACCCACAGGGTCGAGAAGATCCTGCTGGAAATCGCCGAGGCGCATCCCATGGTGCTGTTGTCGACGCCGCCATATGTCGTGTTCCAGGGGTTCGGGGCGGATTCGCTGGATTTCGAAATCCGGGCCATCCTGCGCGACGTCAACTATGTGCTGAGCGTGAAGTCGGACATGAATCACGAAATCGCCCGCCGCTTTGTCGAAGAGGGGATCGAGATACCCTTTGCCCAGCGCGACGTGTGGCTGCGCAATCCCGAGACGCTGAACCAGGCGGCCGCGAAACCGAAGGCCGCAGAAGACAAGGGGCAGGGCGGCGGCCAGCACAGCGAGGACAGCAGCGCCCACCTGACGGCAGACGATATCGGGCCGAACACCGGTGACCAGGATGCAGATGGCGGGGCCGACGGGCGATGACACGGATGCTGTTTCGTGACGACCCTTACAGGGGGCAGGCGCCCGCGCACGTGTCCGGTCACACGCCAGAGGGCGGCATCGTTCTGGATGCCACGCTGTTCTATCCCACCGGCGGCGGCCAGCCGGGCGACAGCGGGCGGCTGACATGGGCCGGCGGCGAGGTCGAAATCGCCACTGCGGTCAAGGCCGATGACGCCATTGCCCTGGTGCCGGCGGAACCCGTGACGCTGCCGCCGGTGGGGGCGGAGGTCATGCAACAGCTCGACTGGGACCGCCGGTACGCGCATATGCGCATGCACACCGCGCTGCACCTGCTGTCGGCGGTGATGGCGCTGCCGGTCACCGGCGGATCGGTCGGGGCCGGGCGCGGGCGGCTTGATTTCGACATGGAGGAACCACCCGCCGACAAGGAGGCGCTGGAGACGCGGCTGAATGCGTTTGTCGATCTCGACCTGGCCGTGAGCGAGGACTGGATCGACGAGGCAGAACTGGACGCCAATCCGGGGCTGGTGAAAACCCTGTCGGTCAGGCCGCCGCGCGGGGCAGGGCGGATCCGTCTGATCCGCATCGGCGAGGACACTCGACAGGTCGATCTGCAGCCCTGCGGCGGCACCCATGTCGCCCGCACCGCCGAGATCGGACACCTGCGGATCGCCAAGATCGAAAAGAAGGGCCGCCGCAACCGCCGCGTGACGCTGCGACTGGACGACTGACAGAGGGGCGCCGCGCGAGGTCAAGAAAGACCTTGAACTGCCCGCATGCACGCGGCTAAACATGCGCCACCGGAGAGGTGGCCGAGTGGTCGAAGGCGCACGCCTGGAAAGTGTGTAGGCGGGAAACCGTCTCCAGGGTTCGAATCCCTGTCTCTCCGCCACTTTGGTATAAAACCGGGTGTCCGTCGTCATATAAAATGGGACATCAGAGCGGTTTGCGGATTGGAGGCTCTGGCACGTTTGTGTGATTGATTATGCCGCCTGTTTTTGATGTTGCAAGCGGCGCTGTCGGATTGTCAGTTTCTT
>NZ_QITQ01000012.1 GCF_003260265.1 Roseovarius amoyensis | reverse complement strand
GCCGCGCGGACCTACGATGACCTCTGGCGCGCGGTCGGTCACGTCTGTGATCTCTTCACTGACGAGGAATGCTACAACTTCTTCAAGGCTGCAGGCTATGAAACCGATTAGACGCAACCCGCTCTAGCATCTGTCGGCGGTGCGGGCCGATCACCAGCAGGTCGGGGGCGGCCTCTTCGACCCCCTGAAGGATACCGGCGAAGGGTGACGCCAGAATGACTCGCGTCTCGCAACTGACGCCATCGTTCTGTCTGCATGTCAGAGCGATCTGCCGCAGCAGCGTTGCGGCCTCGTCACGCTCGGTCTCGACGATTCGGCGCGGCTGATCGTCATCGACAACATGAAGAAGCGTGATGGTGGCCCCGAACTGTCTGGCCAACAGCTTGGAACGCATCAGGGATCGGTCCGACCGCTCCGAGAAATCCGTGGCAACCATGATTTTCTTCATTGCATTGCATTCCCTTGCGGCAAGCCCATCGGGGCAAGAAAATGCTCGCCAAACCGCGTCAAGGCATGTCCGAAATCGTCAAACTAAACTATATCAGGCTATAGCAAGGCAAACCCTGTGAAAAGACGTCGAAATGTCGAGTAATGAATGTCGGACCGTCAAGATCATCAGAACTGATCTGCCCCCCTTGCCGATAGGGATCGCGCACAAGCCGCCGAAACAGACAATGCCGTAGGGAAGACCGGGTCCGCCCAGTGGGGCATGAAGATAACCGGGAAACAGTGGGATTAATGGACGTATTCTTTCACACCGCCTTTGGCGAAATCGCCGCACTGCTGGTCATGGCTGCAATGATTGGCTTCCTTGGGATCATCCTGCGTCAGCCGCTGATCGTCAGCTTCATCGCCGTCGGCCTGATCGCGGGGCCATCGGTACTGGACGTGGTGCGTTCGGCCGACGAGATCAGCCTTTTGTCGGAACTCGGCATCGCCGTGCTGCTCTTTCTTGTCGGCATAAAGCTTGATGTAAAACTGATCCGCTCGCTCGGGGCGGTGTCATTGCTGACGGGGCTCGGGCAGGTCGCTTTTACGTCTATATTCGGCTACCTGATTGGTCTGGCCCTAGGCCTGGGGCATATCACCAGCCTTTATGTTGCTGTTGCGCTGACGTTTTCCTCGACCATCATCATCGTGAAACTGCTGTCCGACAAGCGCGAGATCGACTCGTTGCATGGGCAGATCGCGCTTGGGTTTCTGATCGTGCAGGATCTGGTCGTGGTGCTGGCGATGATCGTGCTGTCGGCCATCGGCATCGGCGCCGCCACCGAGGGTGGCGCCGGGCATGGGGGCGGATCGGTTCTGACCGTTCTCGCATCGGGCGTGGCCATGGTGACACTGGTCATCCTGTTCGTGCGCTATGTTGCCAACCCGCTGACCGAACGGCTGGCGCGGGCGCCCGAACTACTGGTGATCTTCGCCATTGCGCAGGCCGCGATATTCGCTGCCGTCGCCGATTTCGTCGGTCTCGGCAAGGAGGTGGGCGGCCTTCTGGCGAGCGTTTCCCTGGCCTCGACGCCCTACCGCGAAACCATAGCGGCCCGTCTTGCCCCGCTGCGGGATTTCCTGCTCTTGTTCTTTTTCATCGCGCTCGGTTCCGCGCTCGACCTGTCGCTGCTGGGTGCGCATGTCACTGGCGCGGTTCTCTTCTCGCTCTTCGTGCTGATTGGCAACCCGCTGATCGTGCTGGTGATCATGGGGGCGTTGGGTTTTCGCAAACGCACCGGGTTCCTTGCCGGGCTGACCGTCGCGCAGATCAGCGAATTCTCACTTATTTTCGTCGCCATGGGGGTGTCGCTCGGCCATGTGCAGGAAGATACGCTTGGCTTGGTGACCATGGTCGGGCTGGTGACGATCGCCGCCTCGACCTACATGATCACCTATTCACACCGGCTATACGCGCTGTTCGAGCCGGTACTCGGCATCTTCGAACGCAAGGACACCCCGCGCGAGCCCTCCGAGGCCAGCACGCATCCTGGCGACGGCTACAAGGTGATCATCTTTGGCCTCGGGCGGTTCGGCACCGCCATCGGCATACGCCTGCAAAAGCGCGGTGTCAGGGTGCTCGGGGTCGATTTCAACCCGCTGGCCGTGCGACGCTGGGGCGAGCTCGGCCTCGAGGCAGAATATGGTGACGCAACCGACGCGGAGTTTCTGGCCGAACTGCCCTTGTCGCACGCGCAATGGATCGTCTCGACGGTGCCGATCCATCCCACCGGGCTCAGCTATGAGGATACCCGCATGACGCTTATCCAGCTGACCCACAACTCCACCGGTTTCCGCGGCCGGATCGGGGTCACTTCGCACCACAAGCACGACACCGAGGAATTGTTCGCCTCGGGGGCTGATCTGGTTCTTGAACCGTTCCAGGATGCCGCCGACCGCGCAGTGGACATGCTTTGCGGCGGCGCCGAAGAGGAGCGCACGGAAATCCCACCGATCGAGACCGAAGAACAGCCAGTGTCATGAAGTGGCGCTTAGCGGAAACGTGTCTCTGACGCATTGTTTGCCGCCTTCAACCTGATCAACCTTGCGGGGCCGGTCACGCCAAACCCAGGCCCGAGATCACCCGCCTGATCAGACCAGGACCTCAACGCCCGCCTCGCGGAAGGATGCGATCAGATCTTTCGGCGCGGCCGAGCTCGTCACCAGGGTGTCGATCTCCTCCATCAGCCATGAGCGCACCCGGCTGGTTTCGCCAAGCTTGCTGTGGTCGGCCAGGATCACCCTTTTTGGGGCCTGTGCCGCCATCGCCACGGCGATCTCGGCCTCCTGCAGGTCGTAAAAGAACACGCCCATCCGCGGATGCACCGCCACCGGCGCCGAAAAGCAGATGTCGGCGCGAAACCGGCGGATCTCGGACAAGGTGAGCTCCCCCACCGTCGACGGCACCTCCGTGGCCATCCTGCCGCCGAGCAACAGCACCTCCTTGCCTGCGCCCTGAAGCGTCGTCGCAATGTCCAGTGAATTGGTGACGACCGAGACACCGGTGAGTTTCGCCAGTTCTTGCGCAAAGATGGTCGTCGTCGTGCCCGCGTCCACCAGCACCGTCTGCCCCGGCTCGATCAGCCCGACTGCCTTGCGCGCGATTTCGGACTTGGCGCGCAACCGGGCGGTCATACGCTGGCGAAACGGTTCTTCGGTGCGGCGCTCGGGCACGACCGCGCCGCCGTGAACACGGTTGACCTGGCCGGACTTCTCAAGGTCGAGCAAGTCGCGCCGAATGGTTTCCCGCGAGACGTTCAGCAGTTCCGCAAGGTCATTGGCACGCACCTGCCGGTTCGCCGCCAGCATGGACAGTATCCGTTGGTGGCGTTCCTTTGCCCACATCATGACGCGCCATTCATCCGGTTGCGCCGCCCCATCATGGCCAGTGTCGCCTTCATCCCCAGCAGGGCGAGGCAGACAACCGCCATCACGCAGGTCGAAAAGGCCGCCGCCTGAGATGTCAGCCCGGCGTCATCCAGCCGCATGATCGTGACGGCAGCGACGCTCAGATGCGGGGTCGTGAGAAAGACGACCGCCGACAACGTGACCATGGAGCGCATGAACAGGAAGAAAAACACCGATATCAACATTGGCGCGACGAACGGGGCGACGATGTCGACCGCCGTTCGCGCCAGCCCCGCGCCAAGACAGCCGGCCGCCTCTTCGAATGCGCGGGGCAGCTGGCGGAAACCCGTCATCAGGGTCAGGAAGGCCTGCGTGTGGTAATGGTAGAAGTTCACGATCGCGATCAGCGCGGCCGTGCCGTAAAGCAGATAAAGCGGCGTCGCCGTAGAGTTGAAGGTCAGGATATAGGCCAGGCCCAGCACCATTCCCGGCACCGCCGCCGGCATGGCAGCCAGGATCTGGATCGGTTGTGCCACCGCCCGCGGAAGCCGCCGCAGCCCCAGCGCCAGCAGGAACACCGCCAGCGTGCCGCCCGCCGCCGCCATGAGCGAGATCACGATGGTCATCCAGAGCGAGGAATAACCCCCCGCCAGGGTAATGTCGTAATGCTTGACCGACAGCGCCATGTTGTAGGGCCAGAGCGTGACGAAGCTGGCATAGACCACGATGCCGATCACCGCGACGATGCCGGCACAGATCAGCAGCGACAGCAGCGCCATCGGCAGGTCGCGTGCCGGCGTGAATGCCGGCTGGAAACGCACCTGCCCGACTTGTTGCCCCGTCTCCTGGCGTTTCATCGCCTGACGCTCGATGGCATAGGACACCACGGTGGGCAGCAACAGCATGATGCCGACCACGGCCCCCATGTTGAAATTCCGCTGCCCGACCACCTGGGAATAGATCTCGGTCGCGAGCACCGAATAGTCACCCCCGATCACCGCCGCGTTGCCGAAATCTGTGATGGTGATGGTGAAACAGACAAAGGCCGCGTTCAGGATGCCGAAGCGCGCCGCCGGCAGGGTCAGGTCGCGGAACTGCCGCGTCGGCGAGGCGCCCATGACCTCTGCCGCCTCATAGGTTCGCGCATCCAGCAGCACCAGCGCCGCCCCGATGATCATCACCGCCTGCGGCAGTGCGTAAAGCGTGTTGGCGATCAGCAGCCCCCAGAACCCGTAGATGTCGATCTCGATGCCCAGCGCGCGGCTGATGACGCCATTGCGCCCCAGCAGGAATATCAGCCCCAGCGCCTGCACCAGCGAGGGCGCCAGCAGCGGCAGGACGATCACGCTGCGGATCAGCCACTTGCCGGGGAACGCGCAGCGATAAAGCCCGTGCGCGATGATGAAGCCCAGAAAGACGCTCAGGGCGGTGGTGGCGCTGCCCATGAACAGCGAATGCCATGTCGCGCGCCAGAACCCGGCAGAGCCAAGGACCTTGCTGTAATTCCCCAGCCCGTAGCCATCCCCGACCGCCACGGACCGCATGAAGACGATCAGCATCGGGTAGAGGAAGAACAGCACAAGACCAAGCAGCGGCAACCCGACGCAGACGATCGTCAGCAGGCGGTCGGCATCCGCCCACCGGCGCGTGGGCGTGGTGGTCGTCTGCGTCACGCTCATGCCGCGGCCCCGACCGGTTTGCCGGGCATATCATCCTCGACCCAGATACAGGCCTCGGGCGCGATGTTCAGGCTGACCCGCTCGCCCTCGCGGCAGGGATTGCCCCCGTGGGTTTCGACCACCAGCGGCCCGATCGGGCTGTCGACCTCCAGCCGGCGCAGGTTACCCAGAAAGCTGATGCTGCGCACGGTGGCGTTCCCCTCGGGGTCCGGGGTCATGCCGATCTGTTCGGGCCGGATGCAGGCGACGTGGCTGTCATCCGCCCCCGCCGGCCGGGTGTTCATCAGATCCGGGTATTCGCGGCTGATGGGCTCGGCCGGGACAAGGTTGCTGATCCCCATGAAGTCGGCCACGAAACGCGTCGCCGGACGGTGATACAGGTCTTCGGGCGTGCCGGACTGAACGACAACGCCGTGGTTCATGCAGATGATCTTGTCCGCCAGGGCCAGCGCCTCTTCCTGGTCGTGGGTCACCATCAGCGTGGGAATGCCCAGCGTCCTTTGCACATGACGGATCTCGCTGCGCAGTTCGGCACGCACCTTGGCATCCAGCGCCGAAAGCGGCTCGTCCAGCAACAGCACGCGCGGATCGACAGCAATGGCCCGCGCCAGCGCGATCCGCTGCTGCTGGCCGCCGGAAAGCTGGCCGGGAAAACTGTCGGCGACATGCGGCAGCTTTACCAGCGCCAGCAGTTCCGCCACCCGTTTCGACACCTCCGCGCGGGGGGTGCCGCGTATCTTTAGCCCGTAGCCGATGTTTTCAGCCACGGTCATGTTGGGAAAGAGAGAATAGGACTGGAACACGATTCCAAAGCCGCGCTTGCGCGCCGGCTGGTCCGACAGCGCCCTGCCCTCCAGCAGGATATCGCCGCCATCCAGCTCTGACAGCCCGGCAATCAGCCGCAAGAGCGTTGTCTTGCCACATCCCGAAGGCCCCAGCAGGCAGACGAATTCGCCCTGCTCAATTTCGATCGACACACTGTCGAGGGCCTTGAAGGTACCATAGGTCTTGGTGGCGTTGCTGACGCTCAGGTACATGTCGTTCAGATCTCCCGTCATGGTCGCGCCGGCCCGCGAAGGGCCAGACGCACAGGGCGGCGCCACCGGCGCCGCCCGGGCCGTTGTCAGCGGCCGAACTTTTCTTTCCAGGCTTCCTTGACGGCGGTCTGGTTCTCGGCCGCCTCGACGAAATCTATGTCCGCCAGAACGGTCGAGATGTCGGCCGGCAGCCCTGCGGCCTCGGCCGCGGCAGAGGCATCGACGCCCGGCACGGTGATGAGCGCCTTGTACTGCTGGTAAAGCTGGATCGCCTCTTCCGACATCGTCCAGTCGAGGAACGCTTTCGCCCCTTCCTTGTCGTCGGAGCTGGCCATCAGGGCAGAGGCTTCGAGTTCATACCCCACGCCGCCCTCGGGAAAGACCATCGCCAGCGGATAGCCTTCTTCGATGGACTGCATCGCGGTGAAGGCAAGCGAAATCCCGACGGTGTATTCCCCGACGCGCGCGGACTTGCACGGCTTGGACCCCGACGAGGTATACTGCGCCATGTTGGGGTCAACAGCCGCAAGCTGTGCCCAGCCGGCCTCTTCGCCCATGCTTTGCAGCACGGCGTTCACATGCAGATAACCGGTGCCCGAGGAATTGGGATCGGGCATGAGGATCTCGTCCTTGAATGCCGGGTCTTCCAGGTCCTTCCAACTGGCGGGCATGGGAAGGCCCTTTTCCTCCAGCCGCGCGGTGTTCACGCAGAAGGCGCCCATGTAACCGATGGGCGCAAACCACTTGCCGTCCTCATCGCGGAACTTGGCCGGAAGAACCTCGACACCCTTGGCCTCGTAGGGTTCGACCATTTCCAGGATTTGCGGATCCATCATGGCGCTGACGGCCCAGCCCCAGATCACGTCGGCCTGCGGGTTGCCCGCCTCGGCCAGCAGCCGTGCGCCCAGCTTGCCGGTGGACAGGCGCAGCACGTTGATCTCAGTATCGGGCATCGCCTGCTGCGCGGCCTCGATATAGGCGCCGATCTCTTCTTCCTCGAGCGCGGTGTAGACGGTGATCTCATCGGCGCTGGCCATCGCGGCCACGCCAAGGGCGGCCAGTGAAACCGCTGTAAACTTGGTCCATGTTTTCATTTTCATCTCTCCTTGTTGGTCCAGGTATTCCTGAATCAGTGCCTGCCTCGGATGGGTGCGGCCCTTGCACGGCCCGCTCTCATTGCCACGCCGCATGCGGCGCAGCATGGGGATATTTGTGTAGTCTTGCACTTTTGTGTGTTTTGTCTACGATTAATTTTCGAACAGATCGCCGTGGCACGCTGCCGCCCGAGATAAGGAATGATCATGCAGAGCCCCACGACGTCAGACGACATCGCGATGCTGGCCCGATTTGCCGATGAGATGGCGGATGCGACCGATGCCATGGCGATGAGCTATTTCCGCAAGCCGCTGAACGTCGAACACAAGGCGGACCAGTCGCCGGTCACGCAGGCCGATCGCGCCATCGAAACGGCCATGCGTGAAAGAATTACCCGGCAATTTCCGACCCACGGCATTCTGGGGGAAGAATACGAAAACGCCCGTCTGGATGCCTCGCATGTCTGGGTGCTCGACCCGATCGACGGCACCAAGAGCTTCGTTTCCGGGATGCCAACATTCGGCACGCTGATCGCCTGCCTGACCGACGGGGTGCCCGAACTTGGCACCATATCGATACCCGCGACGGGCGACCGCTGGATGGGGGTGCGCGGCAACCCGTCCACATTCAACGGCGCACCCTGCCGCACCAGCGGCAAGACCCGGCTGGACGAGGCAATACTGTATACGACATCGCCCGACATCTTCGACGCGGCGGGGCTGGACCGGTTCGAGCTGCTTTCCCGCAAGGCCGGCATGCGCCGATTCGGGGGGGACTGCTACGCCTACGGGCTGCTGGCGTCGGGCCATGTGGACATCGTGTTCGAGATGGACCTTTACCCATACGACTTCATGGCGCTTGTTCCGGTGGTCAAGGGCGCCGGGGGCGTGATCACCGACTGGAACGGGCAGGACCTGACCCTGCAATCCGACGGCCATGTGATCGCCGCGGCGAGTGCCGAACTCCATCACGAGGCGCTTGCCGCGCTGCGCTGAGCATCATGCCTGCCAGTGCATAGCGGCATGGGTGCGCGCAGGCTCTGCGCGCAACATCCGCAAGTTCACTTTCGGAATATCCGGGTAGAGCGGAACATGTCTTCCAGCGCTTCGATCCGGTCGCGCGCTTTTTCCAGACGCTTTGTCTGGATGGCGGCGATCAGCGCCTCCACGATCAGGTTGATCCCGAGGGTCGAGTCCCAGCTTGACGGCACCTCGACCAGCGCATTGATCACGTGATCGGCCGTTTTCGAGATCGGCGACCCCCATTGATCGGTGAACAGGATGATGACAACGCCCCGTTCCTTGGCCAGACCCGCAAGCCGCGCCAGATCCGCCTCGTAGCGGCGAATATCGAAAATCACGAGAACCGAACGCGGCCCCATGTCGATAAGGTATTGCGGCCAGACGTTCGGAGATTGCGACAACAACGTCACGCCGGGGCGGACGATCTGAAGATGGTTGAAGAAATAATCCGCGTTCGAGCGCGTGATACGCCCGCCCAGCAGGAACAGGTTGCGCCTCGTGTCGGCCAGGATCCTGGCCACGGCGTCGAATGTCGCGGGGTCCAGGCGTTCGATGGTCTGGTTGAGATTGTCGAACACGGCTTCGGCAAAGCTGCGGAACGCCGGGGAATCCTTGCGCCCCTGCGGCCAGCCTTCGCGCTTCAGGATCGGTCTCTTGATCTGGGCCGACGCCTCTTCGCGCAGGGCCTCCTGCATCTCGGGGAAACCATCGAATCCCAGCTTGCGCGCCAGCCGGATAACGGTGGGTGTCGAAACATTGGCCGCGTCCGCCAGTTTGGTGATCGATTGCAACCCCGACATCGGATAGTCGCGCAACAGCACGTCCGACAGCAGGCGCTCGGCGGGTGTCAGCGCGCCCGCCTGATCCTTGAGCCTGTCCTTGACGACCACGGTGCGTTTCACATTCGCCCCTTTTTGAAGCATTTGCTACAAAGTAGATCGCCATCGTAAAAACATCTACCAAAAATTCTTGACAGCCTTTGGGTGGACGCCACTAATGTCACGTCATGACCGAAGCAAACGCAGGCCAGATTCTGACGCCCGAAGACGGACACCCCGCCGAAATCGTCAACGCCGGCGGCCGGGCTCCGATCTGTCTTGTCTGCGAACACGCCAGCGCCTTTATCCCGCCCTCTCTGGGCACGCTCGGGCTGGCCGAAGAGCATCGGTTTTCCCATGCCGTGTGGGACATCGGGGCCGAGTTGCTGGCCCGGGACCTGTCTCGAAGGCTGGACGCCCCCCTTGTCGTCGCAAGGGTCTCACGGCTGGTCTATGACCTGAACCGCCCGCCCGAAGCGCCCGGTTCGATGCCCGTCCAGAGTGGCGAAATCCCGGTGCCGGGAAACCGCGATCTGTCAGAATCCGACAGGGCCGCACGCACGGCCGAGGTCTATGAGCCGTTTCATGCGACGGTTTCCGACGTGCTTGATGGGTTCGATGCACCGCCGACCCTCGTCACGGTTCACAGCTTTACGCCCGTCTGGGACGGAAAGGACCGCAAGACGCAGATCGGGCTTTTGCACGATGCCGACGCCCGCCTTGCCGAGGCAATGCTGGAGAATGCCGATACCCCGCTCTTGACCGAGCTGAACGAACCCTATTCGGCCAGCGACGGGGTGACCCATACCCTCAGACGTCATGCCATAGCCCGTGGGCTGGACAACGTGATGATCGAGGTGCGCAACGACCTTCTTGGCAGCGAGGCCGAGGTGACGCAAACCTCTTCGCTCCTCGCCGAAATGCTGGTCACATCACTTGACCTGGAAGCCACGGCAGCATGACCCGATTGATGCTGAAATACGTCGCGGTGATCGACCGCATCAACCGATGGATCGGGCGCATCGTGATGTACGGCATCTTCGTGATGATGGCGATCCTGCTTTGGTCGTCCCTTACCAAAGTCGGCAGCGACATGGGCTTTGGCATCAACCCCTCACTCTGGACGCTGGAGATGGCGCAGTTCGCGATGGTCGCCTATTACATTCTCGGCGGCCCCTATTCGATCCAGATGGGGTCGAACGTGCGCATGGACCTGCTTTACGGCGAATGGAGCGAACGGCGCAAGGCGCAGGTCGATGCCATCACCGTTCTGTTCCTGGTCGTTTACCTCTTCTTTCTGCTCTGGGGCGGCTGGGACAGCCTGATGTATTCCTTCAAATACGGCGGCGAGCGCAGTTCAAGCGTCTGGCGGCCCTATCTGTGGCCGATCAAGACGATCATGGTCATCGGCATTTTCCTGATGCTCCTCCAGGCGGTCAGCGAATTCTTCAAGGATATCCTCAGGATAAGGGGATATGACATGGGGCCGAAGGACGTCGATCACGGCGAAATCGAGACCACGGGGAACGACGCCTGATGCCTTATGAAGCTATCGCCGCGCTGATGTTTGCATCAATGATGCTGATGCTGCTGACCGGGCAACGCGTGTTCGGCGCCATCGGTTTTGTGGCCGTGATGGCGGCCTTTTTCCTCTGGGGGGACCGGGGCGGTTATGACTTGGGCTTCGCGGCGGCGATCAAGCTGATGAAATGGTATCCGCTGCTGACGCTGCCGATGTTCATCTTCATGGGCTATGTCCTGTCCGAAAGCCGCATCGCCGACGATCTATACCGCATGTTCCATGTCTGGATGGGCGGGCTGTCCGGCGGGCTGGCCGTCGGCACGATCGGGCTGATGGTGCTGATTTCAGCCATGAACGGGCTGTCGGTCGCAGGCATGGCCATCGGTGCGACCATCGCGTTGCCCGAGCTTTTGAAACGGGGCTATGACAAGCGAATGGTCACCGGCGTGATACAGGCCGGGTCGTCCCTTGGCATCCTGGTTCCACCCTCGGTCGTGCTGGTGCTTTACGCCATGATCGCCCGCCAGCCGGTTGGCCAGCTCTGGCTGGCAGGGGTGCTGCCGGGGCTGATGATGGCGGGGCTGTTCGTTCTCTACATCGTCATCCGTTGCCGGCTGAACCCGCAACTCGGCCCGATCCTGCCCAAGGAAGAGCGCGACATTCCGATGGCCGAAAAGCTCAGGCTGCTTCGCGCCGGGCTTTTGCCGCTGTTCATCTTCTTTACGATGATGGTGCCCTTCGTGAATGGCTGGACATCGCTGGTTGAATCGTCGTCCATCGGCGCGATCGCGGCATTCCTGGCTGCCGTCTTCAAGGGGCGCATGACACGCCGGGTGTTCGAAGCCTCGGTGCGCAAGACGCTTGGCATATCGTGCATGTTCATGTGGATCATCCTGGCCGCCCTCGCCTTTGGCGCGGTGTTCGACGGGCTGGGCGCGGTCAAGGCAATCGAAAGCCTGTTCACCGAACAGCTGGGTTTCAGCCCCTGGGTCATCCTGATCCTGATGCAGCTTTCCTTTATCGTCATGGGCACCTTCCTGGACGATACAGCCATGCTGGTCATCGTGGCGCCGCTCTATGTGCCTCTGGTCGGGGCACTGGGTTTCGACCTGATATGGTATGGTGTGCTCTACACGATCACCACGCAGATTGCCTACATGACACCGCCCTTCGGCTATAACCTGTTCCTGATGCGCGCCATGGCGCCGCCAGAGATTACGCTGAGGGATATCTATACCTCCATCCTGCCCTTCGTGCTGGTGATGGTGGTCGCGTTGACCATAATCATGGTCTTCCCCGAGATCGCGCTTTGGTTGCCGGGGTATGTCTATGGAAACTAGAAAAAAAGACCTCGGTCAAAAGGCAGTCGAGCATCCGAACCTAACAGAGAGGGTACGAAAATGACGACACGACGCAATTTTCTGAGAACGGCCGGCGTTGCCGGGGCCGCAACCCTGGCCAGTCCCGCCATCGTCAAGGCGCAAAGCGCAATCAAGTGGCGCTTTCAGACCTATGCCGGCGGCGCGCTGGGCGAGCATGTGACCAAGCCTGCGATCGACTACATCAACGCCAATGCCAATGGCGAACTCGAGATCGAGCTGTTTTATGCCGATCAGATCGTACCGACAGGCGAGCTGTTCCAGGCGCTTCAGCGCGGCACGATCGACGGTGTTCACTCGGACGACGACTCGATGGCCTCACCCACGCCGCTGCGGGTCTTTGGCGGTTATTTCCCCTTTGCCACCAAGCACATCCTGGATGTGCCGGTGCTGTTCAACCAGTACGGGCTGGCTGATATCTGGCGCGATGAATACGCCAAGGTCGGCGTGCAATGGCTTTCGGCCGCCGGGCAGGACCCGTGCAACTTCAACACCAAAAAGGAAATCACCTCGGTCGCCGACCTGGACGGTCTCAAGCTCTATACCTTCCCGACCGCGGGACGTTTCCTTGCCAAGTTCGGCGTCATCCCGGTGAACATTCCCTACGAGGATGCCGAGGTCGCCGTTCAGACCGGTGAACTGGATGGCATGGCATGGTCGGGCATCACCGAGGATTACACCGTGGGGTGGGCGAACGTCACCGACTACTTCCTGACCAACAACATCTCGGGCGCATGGATCGGATCTTGGTTCGCCAACCAGGAACGGTGGGCCGAACTGCCCGATCACCTGAAATCCGTGGTGATGGCCGGGATCGAGGCCAGCCACACCTATCGCAACCAGTGGTATTGGGGCGGCGAGGCCGCGCTGCGCGCCAATGGCGACCAGCTGGAGCTGCGCTCGGTGCCGCCGGGCGAATGGGCCGAGGTGGAAAACGCCGCCAAGGAGTTCTGGAACGAGGTCGCGCAAGAGGGCGAGGTGCACGAAAAGATCATCGGCATCTTCCGCGACTACAACTCGGTCATCAACCAGGCCGGGGTTCCCTACAACTTCGAATAAGCCACACCCAAAAGAGCCGGAGCGCCCCGCAACGGGGCGCTCCAATTCTGTCACGGAGACCACAAATGACCGCCAATCTCAGCTTCGCCGCCCTCAAGGAACTTGCCGCCAGGGGCGAGATCGACACGGTTCTTGTCTGCCTTGTCGACATGCAGGGCAGGCTCATGGGCAAGCGGTTCCATGTGACGAACTTCATCGAGTCCGGACACGAAGAAACGCATTGCTGCAACTACCTGCTGGCCACGGATCTCGAGATGGCAACACCGGACGGTTTCGCCGCAACATCGTGGGAACAGGGATACGGCGACTATGTGATGAAGCCCGATCTTTCGACGCTGCGCCGCATTCCCTGGCTCGAAGGCACCGCGCTGGTGCTGTGCGACATCATGGATCACCACACCCACGAACCCGTCCCGCACAGCCCGCGCCAGATCCTGAAGGCGCAGGTCGCGCGCGCCCGCGCCATGGGGTTCGACCCCGTGATGGCGACCGAGCTCGAATTCTTTCTGTTCGAAAAGACATACGATGAAATTCGCCGCGACGGGTACAGGCCCCTCACCCCCATCAGCGGCTACAACGAAGACTACAACATCCTTCAGACCACGAAGGAAGAACACGTGATGCGCCCGATCCGCAATCTGTTGGTCGAGGCGGGCGTGCCGGTGGAAAACTCCAAGGGCGAGGCCGAGACCGGACAGGAAGAGCTGAACATCCGCTATGCCGATGCCCTGCTTTGCGCCGATCATCACACCATCGCGAAACAGGCGATCAAGGAGATTTCAAACCAGCACGGGCACGCGGCGACCTTCCTGCCGAAGTGGCACCACGACAAGGTCGGCTCTGCCGCGCATATTCACCAATCGCTTCTCAAGGGGGATGCGCCCGCTTTCCACGACCCCGACGCGGACCTGACCATGTCGGACACGATGAAAAGCTATGTCGCGGGCCTGCTGAAATATTCCACCGACATCACCTATTTCCTCGCCCCCTACATCAACAGCTACAAGCGGCTCATGCCGGGCACCTTTGCCCCCACTAGGATCGCCTGGAGCATCGACAACCGCACCGCGTGCTATCGCCTGGTCGGCGACGGAACCAAGGGCGTGCGGATCGAGTGCCGCACGCCGGGTTCAGACATCAACCCCTACCTCGCCTGCGCGTCGCAACTGGCTGCCGGTCTTTCGGGTATCGAGGAAGGGCTGGAACTGACGCCGCCCGTCACCGGGGACATCTACAAGATGGACGATATCCCCGTGCTGCCCCATACGCTGCGGGCGGCGACCGAAACCTTGCGCAACTCGGAAATGCTGCGAAAGACCATGGGCAATTGGGTGGTCGATCACTACACCCGCGCCGCCGAAGTCGAACAGGAGGCGTTCGATGCCGTCGTGACCGACTGGGAAATCGCGCGGGGATTTGAAAGGGCCTGACCATGACCAAGACTATCGACCTCATATCTCCGATCGACGGATCGGTTTATCTTTCGCGCAAGGTTCTTTCACGCGACGAGGCAATCAAGGCCGCCGAAAAGGCGCGCCGCGCACAGGCCGACTGGGCCGCAAAGCCGCTTGATGAACGCATCGCCATCGTGCGCAAGGCCAACGAGATCGTCGGGCGTGATACCGACCGCATGGCGGTCGAGCTGGCGCACCAGATGGGGCGCCCGGTGCGCTATGGCGGGGAATTCGGCGGTTTCAGTGAACGCCTGACCCACATGGCCGACATCGCGGCCGAAGGCCTCGCACCCGACGTGATCGAGGACAGCGACGCCTTTCAGCGCATAATCAAACGCGTGCCCTGGGGTGTCGTCCTGGTCGTGGCGCCATGGAACTATCCCTACATGACGGCCATCAACACGGTGGCGCCGGCCCTGATCGCCGGCAACAGCGTGATCCTGAAACACGCCAGCCAGACGCTGCAGGTCGGGGAACGGTTGGCCGAGGCATTCCACGAGGCCGGCGTGCCAGAGGACGTCTTCCAGAACCTGGTGATCGACCACGATACCACCAACACGCTGATCTCCGAGCGCCGGGTGAACTTCGTGAATTTCACCGGCTCGGTCGGCGGGGGCCAGGCGATGGAACGCGCCGCGGCGGGAACCTTCATTCCCGTATCCACGGAACTGGGCGGCAAGGATCCGGGCTATGTGCGCGCCGATGCCGACCTGGATGCAGCCGTCGACACGCTGATGGACGGCGCAATCTTCAACGCCGGCCAGTGCTGCTGCGGGATCGAACGGATCTATGTCGCCGAAAGCCTGTTCGACGCCTTCGTCGAAAGGGCCGTGGCCTGGACCAAGGCCCAGAAGCTCGGCAATCCGCTGGATCCGGAAACCACCCTCGGACCGATGGCCAATATCCGTTTCGCCCGCGAGGTGCGCGCCCAGATCGCCGAGGCCATGGCAGACGGGGCGACCGCCCATATCGAACGCATGGACGCCGATGACGGCGAAAACACCTATGTGACACCGCAGGTTCTGACGAATGTCACCCATGACATGCGGGTGATGCGGGACGAATCCTTTGGCCCCGTGGTCGGCATCATGCCCGTGGCCGATGACGGCACCGCGATCCGCCTGATGAACGACAGCCGCTTTGGCCTGACCGCCTCGGTCTGGACACGCGACATCGCCGCCGCCGAACGCATCGGCGACCAGCTTGAAACCGGCACGGTTTTCATGAACCGCTGTGACTATCTCGACCCGGCATTGTGCTGGACCGGCTGCAAGGACACCGGTCGCGGGGCGGGGCTGTCAAAGCTCGCTTATCAGGCCCTTACCCGGCCGAAATCCTATCATCTCAAGAAGGTCTGACATGGCTCTTACAGGCAACTGGTCCTATCCCACATCCATTCGCTTCGGTGCCGGGCGCATCAAAGAGATCGGCGATGCCTGCCGCGCTGCGGGCATGTCCAAGCCGCTTCTGGTTACCGACCGTGGCCTGAAGTCGATGGACATCACCACCAGAACGCTGGACCTGATGGAAGAGGCCGGTCTTGGCCGCGCGCTCTTTGCCGAGGTCGACCCCAACCCCTCGGACGTGAATGTCGAAGAGGGGCTGAAGGTCTGCCGCGACGGCGGCTATGACGGCGTCATCGCCTTTGGCGGCGGGTCGGGCCTCGATCTGGCGAAAACGCTCGCCTTCATGGCCGGTCAGACCCGCCCGATCTGGGATTTCGAGGATATCGGCGATTGGTGGACCCGCGCGGACCCCGATGGAATTCTGCCCATCGTGGCCGTCCCCACGACCGCCGGCACCGGCTCCGAGGTGGGGCGCGCATCGGTCATCACCAATTCGCAGACCCACGAGAAAAAGATCATCTTTCACCCCAAGATTCTGCCCTCGGTCGTGATCTGCGATCCGGAACTGACGGTCGGTATGCCCAGGCACATCACGGCCGGCACCGGGCTCGATGCCTTTGCGCATTGTGTCGAGGCCTTCTCCAGCCCGCATTACCACCCCATGAGCCAAGGCATCGCGCTGGAAGGGATGCGCCTGGTCAAGGACCACCTGCCGCGCGCCTATGCCGATGGCACCGATATCGAGGCCCGCGCCAACATGATGAGCGCGGCCGCCATGGGTGCGACGGCCTTTCAAAAGGGGCTGGGCGCCATTCACGCCCTGTCGCACCCGATCGGCGCGCATCACCACACCCACCACGGCACCACCAATGCTGTCTGCATGCCCGCCGTGCTGAAGTTCAACGCGCCCGCAATCCGCGACCGCTTTGGCCCGGCGGCTGCATATCTGGGGATCGAGGGCGGGTTCGATGGCTTCTGCGCCTTCGTGGACCAGTTCAACAACAGCCTTGGCATTCCCAAGACGCTGACCGATCTGGGCGTCACGAACCCCGACATCGACACCCTGGTAGAGGCCGCGCTGCGCGACCCTTCGACAGGCGGCAATCCGATCGAAATGACGCCGGAGAACACCAGGAAGCTGCTCGAGGCGTGCCTTTGAAGGCACGATCCGGACAGCAGCGGACCACGCACTGTCAATGATACCAGGGCCGGCGCGCGCCAGCCTGCGCCCAGCTCGGCGGTGCCTCTCGCAAGATAGGGGCCATCGGCTGTGGTTCGGGCTTCTCAATGTGGCTGCCGATCCAGACCAGTTCGCATTCGATCGCGCGGCGGATATGTCGGCCCGGCGGTCGACCTCATGGATATCACCGTCGGGATGTCGCCCTGGAACGCGCTGAGCCCGCAAATGCAGAAATTCGTGGAGATAGAGACGAAATCTTATTCGGTCCATCACTACGCGGAAATCCATAAGGCCGACCATGACGCCTGGAAAAAGTTCGAGGCCGATGGGACCGAGGCCACCCGGCTGAGCCAGGACCACGTCGAACTGATCACCGAGGTGGCGATGCCGTCCGGCAACTCGATCATCTCCGACCGGGTCCGCGGCCAGGTGGGATTTGGCGAGATGCTGCGCGGGTTGTCGTTGAAAGACTGGACCGATCCGGCAATCCGCTGGGGCGAAATCAGCCTCAACGAATGGGAAGTTCCGCTTTAGCCGATAAAATGGATGATGTTCGCCGGTGGCATGCTGCTGGTCCTGCAGGGCGTGTCGTAGCTGCCGAAAGACATCCGAACCATCGCAAGGGGAGCCTGATACATGGGTCTCGACATCTTGATCAAGTTGCTCGGTGCCGCGGTGTTCAGCTTTGACAATCCTGACGATCTGCTGCTGTCCTTCGGGGTGCTCTACCTCGTCAACATGCAGATGAGCTTTCTGTCACCGCCGTTCGGTTATGCGCTTTTCCACCTGCGCGGGGTGGCGCCTGAATCGATCCCGATGTCAGACATCTTCCGCGCAGCAATCCCGTTCCTGCTGTTGCAGGTTGTCGGGCTGACGATTTGCATGCTGGCGCCGCAGGTCATCACCTAGCTGCCGGAGCTTGTCTACAGATAACAGCGGCAGGGCATCGACATGATGCCCTGCCAGCACCTTCAGAAATCGAAGGTGGTGCCGAAATAGAACGCCCGCTCTTCGCCCGGGATGAACGCCGCCTGATCGGGGCGGGCAACATCGACGACCAGCGTCGATGAGGCGTATTTCTCGTCAAACAGGTTGGTCACCCCGGCCTGAAAGCTGACCGTGTCGTTCAGCCGGTATTCTGCCCGCAGATCGGCCACCACGTAGGGGTCGGCGTAAAGCGTGTTCATGTTGTCCACCGGGATGCGTTCCGGCACCCAGCGGGCCGAACCAAAGAGCGTCAGCCGCTCGGTCGCGTTCCATGCCAGCGTGGTGTTGATCAGGTGCCGGGGCGCGCCGCCCAGCCGGTTGTTGCCACGCAGCGGGTCATTGTCGAAACGGAAATCCTGCCATGTCCAGGCCAGTCGCCCATAAAGGCTGCCGGAAAGCGGCCCGCCGATGCCGGCCTCCAGCCCGTTGTGAATGGTCTTGTCGGCATTGACTGACCCGCGCGGCGAACCAGTGACGTCGCGCAGCGACAGGATCTCGTTGCTGATGCGCGAATGATAGGCGGTGACATCCCAGTTGAACCCCGACATCGCGGTGCCGCGCCAGCCGATCTCGATCGTGTCGGCCTCTTGCGCGCTCAGGTTGGCGACGGCGAATGCGGGCGCAGCCAGCCCCGGCGCACCCGGATTGGGGCGGCCGGGGCCGGAATTGGGCGTGCCGCCGGTGGTTGCCAGCAGGTCGTCATGGGTGGGCGGCTCAAACCCGTGGGAATAGGCGATCCAGGCGGTTTGCCGCTCGCTCGGCATCCAGGTCAGCGCAATGCGCGGGCTCCAGCCCGAGTAATCGCGGTCATAGCTGTTGGAAACCGTCGGCACGGCCCCGGCCGGCAGCGGTGCAAAAGGGGCACCCGGGTTGAACGCCACCGTCGGTCGCGTCGCCAATGCCCATTCATCGGCATTCTTGCGCGTGGCATAGGTGTAGGACAGCGATGGCGACAGCACCAAGCTGTCGCTCAGCGGCAGGTTGGCGCCGAGATGCAGCGATGTCGTCGATGCCTCCAGATCGTTGGCGCCGAACTGCGGCCCGCGCACGCCGCCAACATTGTGATAATAGCTGCGGTCGGCACGGCCGAACGCGGTGTTCAACGTCACCTCGAATTTCGGCAACCCGTTTACCGTGTCCGGCTGATACGCATAGCGCGCCGACAAGTTGGTATCCCAGCCGTTCGTCACCCGTTCGCCGGCGGCGATGGGAAAGCGAAAGCTGTCATCGGTCTGACTGAGGCTGAACCCAAGGTCGAAACGCCCCTCGCCCACGTCAAAGACGGTGCGCGCCCCCGCCAGCACCTGCGACGAGCTGCGCTGTGGCCGGTCGCGATAAACATTCGGGCCGGGATTGGCGACCACCCCGGGACCGACCACCACCGGTCCGGCATGGTTCTGGCCGGGATCGAACGACAGCGCCGCCTTGGTCAGCGGGCCGGGCACGTCAAATTCCAGGTTGGTGGCCGACAGGAACAACTGCGTCGTCGCGCCATTGCGGTGGCGTATCTCGGTATTCGCCTCGATGAATTCGCGCCGCGAGTCGTTGTTGATGTCGCGAAAGCCATCCTTGCGGCTCAGCTCGAACTGCAAGAGCGTGCCCACGCTTTCGCCCTCGAACGCGGTCTGGCCTGAAACGCCGTACTGCCCGAAGCTGCTGGCGTTGAAGCTTAGCCGCGATCCCGGGGCGGTCGCGGCGAGGGGTGAGATGAAATTGACCGCTCCACCCAGCACCGAGGCGCCCAGCCGGTTGGCCGCCGCGCCGCGCCATATCTCGATCGCCTCTGCGGTGCCGGGGGCCGCCAGCCCGACGATATATGACCCGTCCGCGCGGTTCACCGGCATCCCGTTCTTGAGCACCAACAGCCCACGTTCGGTCGGGCTTTGCTGCAGGCCGGAGCCGCGGATCTGGATGCGCGGCTGGTCGTTGCTGCCAAAGAACTCCTGCACGATCACGCCGGGTTCGGTGGCCACGGCATCGGCCACGGTCGGGCTGGGAACCTGGTCGAAATCCTGCTTGCCGACGACGCTGGCCGCCTCGCCCGACTGTGCGATGCGTTCGCGCAGGCGTTCGGCCAGCCCGCCGAGGTCCAGCTCCAGCGTGCCAAGGTCGAAATAGCTGCCGCTGCCAGGCTGCGCGGACTGCGCCAGCGCCGCCGCGCCGGATAAAGCGGTGCCGCCCGCAATCAGCGCCGCGGCAATGGGCCAAAAGGCCCTCGGTCGGTGTGTCATGTCCCTTTTCCTCTCGCGTTTGGACCGGACGAATCGCCCGGCAGAACGCAGCCCCTTTCCGCCCGGCGGCCCCATGCGTCAGGCACTGCCGACGCACGAAACCACAGCCGAAACTGGACTGGGCTGATCTTGTTGTTGTTGAGGCTGGCGAGACGCGAAAACCGCGAGGCTGGCGTTTATCCCGATGGAATCATCAGATGGTCCCGTCGCGCGCCTGATTTAGCATAAATTATACCAATTAAAACTGTCAACTTTGACGCATCTTGCCGCACCCAACGCCCATCTCCGCAGACTGGCGGTTTTCAGGTCGTCAATTCAGGGGCATACGCCGGCTCACTTGGTCAGGATCAGCTTGCCGGCCCGGGTGATCCGCAGGGTGTAAACCTGGCCGTCGAGCACGAGTTTCGCCATGATCCCCTCCGCGATCAGGGCCCGCACATCGTAAAGCGGGAATCCATCCTGCGTATCCGGCTTGGCCGGGCTGCCACAAAGAGGGCATTTCATCGTCTGCACCTCACATGATCCAGCAGTGTTTCCAGCCCGACACCGGCCGCATCCCCGCAGCGGCACGCCTGTTCCAGCGCCTCGACATCCTGCGCCCGGCACGGACCGGCGCGATGCTCGGCCTGTCCCGAAGATACATGCGGACCAAAGCGCCATACACGGCAGGCGCACAGGAGCGGCTTCAAAATCATCTGCCCGCGATCCTTAGCGTAAAACTGCGCTGCGCCCCGGCGGGGGGCGGTGGAAAGGGGGCTGCCCGGCGGATCTGCTGCAACGCGACCCGGTCCAGTTGCGCCGACCCGGAACTGCGGGCGATCCCGACAGCCGCCAACCCGCCATTCGGGGCAATGGTAAAGCTGACCTGCGCCGCCCTCCGCACGTTGACGCGTTCGCGCCGGGTGCGCTGAATGCGGCGCATGACCTGGCCGGGATAATTCGTGACCGCTGCATTGCCCGAACGCGCAGCGGCGGTGCGCGCCGGGCCGGCCTGTTGTTGTTGCGCGGTTTCCCGACCGCTTGCATCGCCAGCGCGGGCATCGCGTTTGCTATTGCCGGGCTGCTGCTGGACCGTCCTTTGCGGCGGCGGCGTCGCCTGCTGCCGGGGCTGTTCCGGCTGGGGCCGCTCGGGCCGCGCCTTCGGGCGGGCGGGAACCTGCGGGGCGGGGGTTTCGGGCTCAGCCACGATCCGCTCTGCGGGCTCGGGCGTCGGGGCCGGGGCCTGTTCGACCGGCGCGGCGCGCTCGGGCACGGGCGGCGCGCTGTCCTGCATCGGGGCAAGGGCGGCCAGCCTTTTCGCCTGTGGCGGCGGCGATTGCGTGGTCTCCGGCGAGGGCGCTGCGGCCGTGGTTTCGGCCGGGGGCGTCTCACTGACAGGCGGCGGCGGGGCTTCCGCGACCTCTGCGGGCATTGCCGTTTCGGGTTCCGGCACCTCCGCCCCCGCGGCCATGTCGGCAAAGCTGTCGCCCAGGGTCGAAATGGTCGCCCCGCCCCCGCCCTCGATCGCCGTCACCTCGACCTGCCCGCCCGGCACCACCGCGATGGCCGCGTGCAGCGCCCCGGCCAGGCCAAGGCTGACAACGGCGACATATGGCGAGCGGGGGATCATTGCAGCGCCCTTTCGGTCACAACCATCACCCGCGCCGCGCCGGCGGTGCGCATCTCGCCCGACAGACGCACCAGCGTTTTCGCCGGCAGCGCCCGGTCAGGCACGATGCGCAGGGTCTGGCCTTGCCCGCGCTCGGCCTGTTCCGCCACGAAATCCGCGACCGAGGCGACAGGTTCGCCCCGCCAGCTAAGCCGCCCATCGGCGTGAACCACCAGCGTATCGGGGGGCTCGCGCCCTTCCAGCGCTTCGGTCTGCACGAGGTTCAGATCGCCATCCATGGGGGCCGCCAGCGTGCCGGCGATCATGAAAAATATCAGCATCAGGAACACCACGTTGATCAGCGCGATGGTTGGTTCCCGAACCTGGCCGGGTTTCTGACGCGAAAGGCGGCTCATTGCAGGACCGTTACCGTCAGCCCGTCGATGCCGCGCAGCACCGCCAGCACATCGACCAGCCGCTGCGATTGAACATCGCCCGCCAGGCTGACCAGCAGGCGCGCCGCGTCGCGCCCCTCGATCGCGTCTGCCAACCGATCCAGGCCTATTCCGTCGCCGTTCAGGCGCAGCGTGTCCTCGTCCACCGACAGGAACAGCGGTGCATCCTGTGCCGCGCCCTGCCCTCGCGCGGCGCCCGACAGCTCCACCTCGCCAAAGCGGGAAAAGGTCGAGGTCAGCATGAAAAAGAGCAGCAGCAGAAAGATGACGTCGATCAGCGACGTCAGCGAAAGCGACCTGCGCCGGGGTTTGGATATCTCAAGCGGCATGGGCCCGCGTGCCCGTATCCGATTGCCCCGCCGGGGCGAGAATGATCCGCAGGCCGCGTTCCGCGAACACCCGCTCGCCATGCATCCGCCCCTCGAACCACGACAGCACCAGCGCCGCGGGCATTGCCACCGCCAACCCGGCAGCGGTGGTCAGCAGCGCCACCCAGATGCCCCCGGCCAACAGCGACGGATCAACCGCGCTGCCCGCATCCTGCAGGGCTCGGAAGGCCTCGATCATGCCTAGAACGGTGCCGAACAGCCCCAGCAGCGGTGCCAGTTGCGCGACCATGTCCAGCACCTTGAACCCGGCCTCGAGCCGGGCAAACCGCGCCTCGGCCTCGGCATCCAGCCGTTGGGACACCAGCGCGTTGCCGGCATCGGCCTGGGTCATGGCCCGGTCGATCACCGGCGCCAGGTAGCTGGTGCTTTCCGCAAGGTGGCGGGCCGCCTGCGCGCGCTCGCCCTCGTCCCAGCTGTCGATCGCCGCCGACAGCGCCCGGTGTCGTCCCACCCCGGCGGCGTGGAACTGCCACAACTTGTAAAGAACCAGCGCCAGTGTCAGCACCGATGTCACGACCAGAACCGCGACGACCGGGCCACCCAGGTCAAGGATGTTCGCCAGCGCCGCCTGCAATTCCCCGATCATCCCAACACCTCAATTTCAGTGCGCGAACTCAGGCCCAGCCCGTCCATGCAGGCGCCATCATCCAGCCCCTCGCCGGTGCAGGCCTGAACGCCGTTGAACAGGATGCGCCCGATGCCGTCGCAGGCAATGCCGTCTATCTGGAACTGGCGCACGCGCGGGCGCCCGTCAGGCAGGTCGCGCATGTCGAAAAGCGTCAGCCGCTCGACCGAGCCCGCTGTATCGAACAGCACGGTTTCGAACACCGCTTCGCTCAGGTCCGCGCCCAGCGCGTTTTCCACCACGAAACTGATGCGGCAGGCGCCGTCTGTGTCGGTGGCGGAGTTCAACTCGATCTTCAGGCCGGTATTTGTATCGCCGGGCTGTTCCTGGGCCGCGGCCATGCAGGCCAGACCAGCCAGCACAAACGCACCAAGGGACAAGGAAAGTGAACGCACGGGCCAGGCCTCCTGTCGGTGTGCCGGTTTGCGAGGCGATGGCGGCTGGGCGTTCTGACGACAGCCCGGCACGACGCCGGTCAACCCCCGGTCGGCACGAAATCCTGCGATTTTCCGGCTGGCACTAGGCTGGCTGTCTGCGGATCGGGGCGTTGCCCGCTCCGCCTTATTGCTTGCAGTCGATATTGATTCCGACTAAAAATGTCAACAACATGCGCGCGACCTGATGCCGCGCATTATCCAGCGACAGGCGCCACCGCGCCCAAGCCAGATACCGCCCCCAAAAACGATTTACTGAAGCAAAGGTGGCTCATATGGCCCTGGACACCCCTCTTTCACCCAACGACATCCGCGCAGCACGGGCAGACAGCCCCGATTTGCGCGAACGCGACCTGGCCGACGGGCTGGGCATTACCGAGGCACAGCTTGTCGCCGCCCATGTCGGCGCAGGCGCCACCAGGCTGAACCCCCACCCTGACGGCATCAATACTGCCGCCTGCACCCTGGGCGAGGTAATGGCCCTGACCCGCAACGAGTCGTGCGTGAGCGAGGTGGTCGGCACCTACGGCAACTACAAGCCCGGCAAACATGCCGCGATGGTGCTGAACGACCCCATCGACCTGCGCATCTTTCCGGGCCGGTGGGCCAGCGCCTTTGCCGTCGAGAAACCCACCGCGAACGGCATCCGCCGCAGCCTGCAGGTTTTCGACAAGGCGGGTGACGCCGTGAACAAGATCTTCCTGCGCGATGGGTCCGACCTCGACGCCTGGGCGCGCGCGGTCGAGACGCTGCGCCACGAAGACCAGTCCGACGGGCAGGACGTTCAGCCGCGCGAGCCGGTGGAACCGGCCAAGTCCAACCCGGCCAAGCTGGACGCCCTGCGCGAGGGGTGGGCGGCGATGACCGACACGCACCAGTTCTATGCGATGGCCAACCGGCTTAAGATGAACCGACTGGGCGCCTACCGGATCGTCGGTGCACCCTATGCCCGCGCCTTGCAGACCGACGCGGTCGACCAGATGCTGCATGCCGTGCGCGATGGCGGCTTTCCGATCATGATCTTCGTGGGCAACCAGGGTTGCATCCAGATCCGTTCCGGCACCATCGAGACGCTCAAGCCAATGGGGCCGTGGCAGAACATCCTTGATCCCGGCTTCAACCTGCACCTGCGGCTCGATCATATCGCCGAAGTCTGGGAAGTGACCAAACCCACCAAGCGCGGGCCGGCAGTTTCGGTCGAGGCATTCGACGCCGAGGGCGGGCTGATCTTTCAGATTTTCCCGGTGCCCGCCGGGCGCGACATGCCCGACAGCCGCGACGACTGGCAGAAGGTGGTCGATGCCCTGCCCGACCTCGCCGGTGAAGGGGTCGCCTGATGGGGGGCATTCGCCGCGCGGGTATCGCGGCCTTCGCGGCCCTGATGACCATCGCCTCGCCCGTGTTCCCGGACCCGGGCGAGCGCGTCATCTCGGTCGGCGGGTCGATCACCGAAATCGTCTATGCGCTTGGCCAGCAGGACCGGCTGGTCGCCCGCGACACGACGTCGAACTATCCCGACGCGGCGCTTGACCTGCCCGACGTGGGTTATGTCCGCGCGCTGTCGCCCGAGGGCGTTCTGTCGCTGGACCCCGGCCTGATCCTGGCCGAGGCCGATGTCGGCCCACCCGAAACGCTGGACTTGTTACACGAGGCGCAGGTGCCGCTGGTGCTGATCCCGGATGCGCCGTCAGGCACCGGCATCCTCGACAAGGTCCGCGCCGTGGGTGCGGCGCTGAAGGTCGATACAAGCGCGCTGGAGGCAGAGACTTCCGCCCAGCTTGACCATGCCGCCACCCGCGCCACCGCGATTGCGGACGAGGACAGAAAGCGTGTGCTGTTCGTGCTCAGCGGTCAGGGCGGGCGGATTCTGGCCGCCGGCAAGGGCACCGAGGCCGCCGCCGTGATCGAAATGGCCGGTGCGGTCAACGCGCTGGAGGGGTTCGACGGCTACAAGCCTGTCAGCGACGAAGCCATCGTCGCGGCAGCGCCGGACGCCATCCTTATGATGACGCGCGGCGGGCAGGCGCTGATCGACGACGACACGCTTTTCGCCATGCCCGCCATCGCGGCCACGCCGGCGGGCAAGTCCCGCACAGTGATCCGTATGGGCGGGCAGTACCTGCTGGGTTTTGGCCCGCGCACGGCGCTGGCGGTGCAGGACCTGGCGGATGCGCTTTACGGTGAACGGGACGATGACCCTGGCAGCCTGTAACGAGATCGCCGATGCCGCGCTGCCCGACCGCGCCGCGGCCGCAAGGCGACTGACCTTGTGGCTGGCGCTGGGGCTGATCGCGGCAATGACGGCAAGCCTGGCCATCGGTGCTGCAGGCACGTCGCTGTGGTCGACCCTGGCCGACCTGGCGCTGGGTCGGCCGCTGTCATCCGTGGACGAAACGATCCTGTGGAACATCCGCCTGCCGCGCACGCTGATGGGCGTGCTGGTGGGGGCGGCGCTGGCAGTGTCGGGCGCGGTGATGCAGGGGCTTTTCCGCAACCCGCTGGCTGATCCGGGGCTGGTCGGGGTCAGTGCCGGGGCCGGGCTGGGCGCGATCAGCGCCATCGTCCTGGGCTCTGCCCTGCCGGCGGGGGCAATGGCGCTGGTTGGCGCGCACCTGGTGCCGCTGGCCGCCTTTGCCGGCAGTTGGGCCACGACGCTGCTGCTTTACCGCGTCTCGACGCGCGGCGGGCGTACCTCGGTCGCGACCATGCTGCTGGCCGGTATCGCGCTGGGGGCACTGGCGGCGGCGCTCTCGGGCCTGCTGGTCTATGCCGCCGACGACCAGCAACTGCGCGACCTGACATTCTGGGGGCTCGGATCGCTCTCCGGTGCGACATGGGCCAAGCTGATGGCCGCCGCGCCGATCATCGTGGTGGCGTTGCTGGGCGCACCGTTCCTGGCGCGCGGACTGAACGCGCTGGCACTGGGCGAGGCGGCGGCCGGGCACCTGGGCGTTCCCGTCCAGCGGGTCAAGAACTTGTCGGTTCTGGCCGTCGCCGCCGCCACCGGCGCGGCGGTCGCGGTGTCGGGTGGCATCGGCTTTGTCGGCATCGTGGTGCCGCACCTGCTGCGGCTGGCGTCAGGGCCCGACCACCGGATGCTGCTGCCTAATGCCGCGCTGCTGGGGGCCGGCCTGCTGTTGGGGGCAGACATGATCAGCCGCGTGGTGATCGCCCCGGCCGAGCTGCCCATCGGTATCGTCACGGCCATCCTCGGCGCACCGGTCTTTCTGTGGATCCTGCTGCGCAACCGGATGGTGGTGGAGTCATGAGCTTTCGCGCCCATGACATAGGCGTAAGCCTTGGCCGCCGCGCCATCCTGCACGGCGTCGATTTCACCGCCGAGGCCGGGCGGTTGACTGCCATCGTCGGGCCGAACGGGTCGGGCAAGAGCACGCTCTTGCGCGCACTTTGCGGCGAGGTGCCCTTTTCGGGCCGCGTCACGATCAACGGCCATGATACTGCGCATCTGAAAGCGTGGGAACTGGCTGCCATGCGCGCGGTGTTGCCGCAATCGGCCACGCTCGCCTTTTCCTTTACGGTGATCGAGGTCGTCCGCCTCGGCCTGAGCGCGGGCATCTCGGCCGGGCGCGACCACCTGCCCCTGCGTGCACTCGATGCGGTCGGCCTGTCAGGATATGGTGGGCGGCTTTATCACGAGCTTTCGGGCGGCGAACAGCAGCGCGTGCAACTGGCCCGCGTGCTGACGCAGGTGTGGGACCCGGTCGAGGGGGGCGAACCCCGCTGGCTGTTGCTGGATGAACCCGTTTCCAGCCTCGACATTGGTCACCAGCTGGTGGTGATGGAGCTGGTGCGCGGCTATGCCGAACGCGGCGGCGGGGTGATCGCGGTGATGCACGATTTGAACCTGACCGCGATGTTCGCCGATGCCGTCACGATGGTGCATGGCGGCCGGATCATCGCCAACGGCGCCCCGGCGGCGGTGCTGACCGATACCACGCTGTCGCACGCCTATGGCTGCAACCTGCGCGTCAATCATCAGCCGCCGTCGGGCGGCACCTGGGTGCTGCCCCATGCCGCGACATTGCAGGGCGCGCAATCATCGTAACCTGCGCAAGATCGTGGAATCCACCGCGACAATATTTCCGAGCATTTCTGTCAATAATGCGTTGCACGGCAAAACCCTTCGTCGTATCCATATTCAAAATACATATTCAGGGCGCTGTCATGAGCCGCACAACGACCACATCGGGCAAGCAAAGCCGTGGAACGCGCCTTGTGCTGCACCTCTTGGTCCTTGTGGTGCTGTTGGTTGCCGCCATCGTGCAGGCCACGTTCGCGGGCGGCCTGTGGCCGTTTGATTTGCGCTTTTCAGTACTGATTGCCCTGGGCGGAATCGCGGTGCTGGCCATCGCATGGTGGCCGGCTGTGCTGGCGCTGGGCCTGTTCGCCGTGTTTCTGCCACGGGCGCGCTTGCGGCTGGTGTTCTGGCCAGTGGCCGTGCTGGCCATGACTGCGCTGCATGGGGCATTCGGCCCCGGCCTGGGGTTCGTACCGCTTGATACGCTCGGGGTTTGGGGCGCTGTGGCCCTATACGCAATCCCGACTGCTCTGCCGATCCTTGGTGGTTCGGCGCTGCGCGAGGCATTTTTCCGCCCCACCGCCCCCGTTGAAAGGAGTTCGCCATGACACCCCACCAGCCGCCCAACCGCCGTGCCCTGCTGCTGGGGGCGCTTGCCTGCGCGCCAGTTCTGGCGGCGCCCGGCCTGCTGCGGGCACAGCCCCGCATCGGCGCGCTGGCATTTTCCGGCCCGCCCGCCGGCCCCTCTGTCACGCTGGCGCATGCTGTGGCGACGGACCGCTTTGCCGATATCGCCGAAGCGGCCAGCATGAGCGCCTGGCGCACACCGGATGAGCTGCGCGCCGGGCTGACCTCGGGCAATATCAGCCTGTCCATCGTGCCGGTTCAGGCGGCGGCGAACCTCTACAACCGTGGCTTTCCGATCCGGCTGGCCAACGTCATGACCGACGGGTTGCTGTATGTTGCCACCGGCGACGACACCATCAACACGATCCCCGATCTGAAGGGGCGCACCATCGCCGTCCCATTTCGCGGCGACACGCCCGAGATCCTGTTCGGCCAATTGCTGACCCATCACGGGCTGGACGCCGCGACAGATATGCAGATCACCTATGCCGGCTCGCCTATAGAGGCGATGCAATTGCTGCTCGCCGGCCGGGTCGAGGCGGCGCTGAATGCCGAACCGGCGACCACCGCCGCCGTCATCCAGGGGCGGCAGGCCGGCCGGAACATCCGCCGCGCCATCGACATGCAGGCCGCCTGGGGCGAGATGACAGGCGCCGCCGGGGTGTTGCCGCAGGCCGGACTGGCGATCACCGGCGATTGGCTGGACCAGCATGGCGACGCCCTGCCGCTGATCATGGCGGGGATCGAGACCGCAACGGCAGAGGTGCTGGCCGACCCCGCCACAGCCGCCAGCCACGCCACCGGGGCGCTGAGCATGCCCGCGCCGCTGCTGGCCGCGTCGATCCCCCATTGCAACCTTGTCGCGCGGACCGCGACCCAGGCCCGCGCCGATATTGAGCGGATGCTGACCGCGATGACCGGTGCCGACATGGCCGCGATCAACGGCCGATTGCCCGATGACGGTTTCTATCTATGACCCGACCTGCCGAAAACGCCCCGGCCCGGCCAGCCCGAAGGTGCCAGCAATGACCGCCCGCCTCAGCCCCCCCATCACGACCCGCCTGACTGAGCGCGCCGGGCGCGTGCTGGAATTCCTGTGGTCGGGCTGGGCCGGGCTGGCGGCGCTTTTTCTGCTGGCGGCGATCTGGCAGGCCGGGCACGAGGCCTATGGCCCCTTCATCCTGACCTCGCCACAGGAAACGGTCGCGGCAGTCTGGCGGCTGGCGGGCGATCCGGCGGCCTGGGCGGTGGCGGGGCTGACCCTGCAGCGCGCGGTGACGGGCTTTGCCCTAGTCAGCGGCGCGGGCATCACCATCGGTCTGATCGCCGGGTATTCGCCCGCGACGATGCGCCTGGCGCAGCCGCTGATCACGGTATTGATGGGGGTGCCGCCCATCGCCTGGATCGTGCTGGCGATGATCTGGTTCGGCGGGTCCGACGCCACGGTACGCACTGTGATCGTGGTCTCGGCCCTGCCGGTGGTGTTCCTTGGCGCGGCGCAGGGCATCGCCACCCGCGACCGCGGCCTTGACCGTATGGCGCAGGCATTCGGCGCCGGGCCGGTGCGGCGTTTCCTGACGGTGGGGTTGCGGCAGACCACGACGACGCTGTTTCCGGCGCAGGTGCTGGCACTTGGCACCGCCTTCAAGGTTGCCGTCATGGCCGAGCTACTGGCAAATGCCGGCGGGATCGGCGGGGCGCTGGCCAATGCCCGGATCAACTTGGACATCGCCACCGCGCTGGCTTGGGTATTGATCGCCGTTCTGCTGCTGATCGCGGTGGAATACACGCTGGTCCATCCCGTCAAGGGCGAGATCGACCGCTGGCGCCGCGCGGCACAGCCCTGGGGGGTGAAACGATGAGCGTGCTGTCCCTTGCAGGCGTCGAGCACGCCTATCTGGGCCGGTCGGTGCTCAAGGCCGTTGATCTGACCGTCGGTGCGCAGGAAATCGTCGCGCTGGTCGGCCCCTCGGGATGCGGCAAGTCAACGCTGGCCCACGTCGCAGCCGGGCTGTTGGAACCGAAATCTGGCCGCATCGAGCGACGCTATCGCCGCCACGCGATGATCTTTCAGGACCCGTCGCTGCTGCCTTGGGCCACGGCGGCGCAGAACATCGCCTTTGGCCTGCGGCTGTCCCGCCTGCCCCGGCGGCAGCGGGCAGATTGTGTTGCAGAGGCCGCGGCACGGGCAGAGCTGGAACCCGGCGACCTGGCCAAGTACCCGGTGGAACTGTCTGGCGGCATGCGCCAGCGCGTCGCCATCGCGCGGGCGTTGGCGGTACGGCCCGATTTCATCTATTTTGACGAACCCTTTACCGCGCTCGACGTAGCCCTGCGCCGCCGGATGCAAGACGTGGCGATCTCGAACTGTGCCGATGCCGGGCTGTCGGGCCTCTTTATCACCCATGACCTGCACGAGGCGGCCCGCATCGCCCATCGCGTCATGGTGCTGGACACCTACGGCGCCGGCATCCTGGGCGACCGCTCCCTGCCCGGCCGCCCCGGCAGCCGCAGCGACACGCAGGTACAGGAATGGGTCGCCGCCGCGCTAAGCCGCGATCCTCTGTTTCGCCATATCCACGACGTCGACGAAAGGCAGATCGCATGAGCTGCGCCCCCGCATCCGGGCCCGAACGGGCGCTGCCGACGACCCGCGCCGGGATGCTGGCCGACGAGGGATTCAGGCTGTTCTTTCCGCTCGCGGCGGTTTACGCGGCCGTCTTTCCGCTGTTCTGGGTGCTGGCGATGGGGTTCGACCTGCCGCTGGCGCGCACGGTGCCGCCCTCGATCTGGCACGCGCACGAAATGCTGATCGGGGCCTTCGGCGCGGCACTGATCGGGTTCCTGACGACTGCCGCGGCGGAATGGACGGATACCGAACCCTTGCGTGGCCGCCCGCTGTGGCTGCTGGCCGCCCTCTGGGGCGCGGGGCGCGTTGTCGGCCTCCTGGGATGGGACGGGATGAGCGCCCTGGGCGCACTGGCCGATCTGGCATGGATGGGGGTGCTGTTTGCCTATCTGCTGCGCCTGTCGTGGTCGAAACGCACCGACCGGTTGCTGGTTTTCGTCTTCTGGATCGGCGTGCTGATGGCCTGCACTGCCGCGACACGGGTTTCCTTCGTCCTCGGGGACGTGGCGCGCGCGGCGATGGCTGTCCATCTGGTCGGCTTTGCCTTTCTCGGCCTCTTGGGGATCGTCCTTTCCCGGGTCACGGTGCCGGTGACCAATCTCATCCTCGACCCGACCGAGAAAAGCTCTCCGTTTCGGCCCCACCCCGGGCGGCTGAACCTGGCACCCGGCCTTGTGCTGGTGGCGATGGCCGGTCAGGTGGCGGGCCTGTCGCCGGCGGTGACGGGGTATCTGATGCTCGCCGCCGGCGCCGCCTTCATGGACCGCATCGCCGAGGCCTTTGTCGGGCGCGATGCGCTGCGGGCCGAGATCCTGCTGCTGGCGGGGGCCAGTACGCTGGCCGGGACCGGGCTGATGATGGCCGGCGCCGCCGCGCTGGGCGCCCCCTGGACGCAGGTCACCGGCCTGCACGCCGCCTTCATGGGCGGGCTGGGGCTGGGAATCTACGCGATCTTCTGCATCGCCGGGCTGATGCACACCAACCGTCCGCTGGGCCTGAACTGGGCCGTAAGGCTGGGCGCGCTGGCGCTGGCCGGATCGGTTGCGCTGCGGCTGGCGCCTGACCTCGGCCTGGACATACCCGGGCCGGTGCATGCGGGTGCATCCCTGGCCTGGGCAGCGGGGTACCTGACTTGGCTGGCGGTCTTTTGGCCATATTTCACCGCTGCACCAGCCACGGCGACCGCCAGCACAGCCCTGTCAGAGCCCGATTCGGTGCCCGAAGCGGTCACGCCCATCGCACCCCCGCCCGATATCGCCGCCGCCGAATAGGCCCACCAGCCTGCTCCATGCCAGCAAGACCAGTCACAGCCGTTGTCCCGTTACAACAGCCGGATGTAAGGCCCGGAATACCCGCGAATTGCTTGACTTTGCATTCATGTTTCGGCATTCACCCCAAATCTGATTAAAAAACTAAGTCAATGCCAGCCCTGCGCCAGCCGTGACACCTGCGCACAAGTTTCCGCGCGTGCCGTGGAAACGGACAGAGGGAAAAGGCAATGACGAAACTTACCGGTAGAAACCGCCGGCTGGCCCGCCTGTTGGCTGGCGTGGCAATGGCTGCGATTGCCCATGGCGCAGCAGCGCAACAGGCGGATAGCGACGACACCTTCCTGGGCACGCTCACGCTGCTGGGGACGGGGCTGGAAACCACGGTTTTCGAGAACCCCTCGGCGGTGACCGTGATCGACGAAGAAGAGATTTCCAAGGTTCCACCCGCGCGCGTGGCCGACTTTCTCAAGGACATTCCCGGCGTGATGATCGAAGAGGCGGGGATTACCCGCATCCGGATCCGCGGCGAAGAGGCACGGCGCGTGCGCATCCTGATCAACGGCCAGGCGATCACCGACCATACCACCTATGGCCCGCCGGTGGTGGTCGACCCCTCCACCGTCGAACGCATCGAGGTGGTTCGCGGTGCGTCCTCGGTGATCAGCGGCCAGCGCGCCATCGGCGGCACCATCAACATCATCACCAAGCGCGCCACCGACGAGCCGTTCGAGGCCACCTCGACCCTGTCCTATTTCGGCGCGACCGAGGGCTGGCGACTGTCGAATTCCATCGCCGGGCGGCAGGGCGGTTTCACCTGGCGGCTCAGCCAGGGCAAGTCCGACCTGGGCAACCGCCACGCCGCCGGCTTTGGCGAACTGGTGCCATCGGGCGTGGAGGACGAAAACTGGTCCGCCTACATGGGTTATGGGACCGGCAACCACTATTTCGGGGTCGAGGCACAGGCATACGACCTGTCATCCGAGGTCTATACCGGCATACCCGGCTTCACCATCGACCTGCCCAAGCGCGACCTGCGCAAGCTGGGCGCCTTTTACGAGGGCACCGACCTTACGCCGTGGCTTACCTCTCTCAAGATCGACGCGTTCCACCAGACCATCGACCGGGAATTCGTCAACAATATCGTGCTGGGACCGTTCGCACCGACAATCGACACTAGCAACAACGACGAACAAGAGACATTCGGCCTGAACATCTCGGCCGAGCTGCAGTTCTGGGACAATGTCCGCACGATCATAGGCGCGCAGTACGAGGATGACGCGCTGGAGGTAAATTCCACCAGCCTGGTCACGCCACCATTTGGACCGCCCCCCACGCCCACAATCGGGTTCGACAAGGCCAGCATCGTCACGACCTCGGTCTTCATGCAGAACGAGATCACGCTGTCGCCACAACTGGCACTGCATTTCGGCGGGCGTTACTACAACGTCGAGGCAGATCTTGAGGCCAGCAACACCGCAGCCCTCAGCAGAAATTCCGACGACCGTTTCCTGGCCAGCGCCGGCGTTGTCTGGACCCCTGCCGACAACTGGGCGCTGCGCGGCCTGTTCTCGCAAGGTTACAACTATCCGACGCTCAACCAGTTGTTCACCCAAACCACCGCAGGCGGGGCGCTGACGCTGCCGAACCCAAACCTGAAACCCGAAACGGCGGACAATTTCGAGCTGGGCGCGCGGTTCGACAATGGCATGACCGTCCTGGACGCCACGCTGTTCCATACCAAGGCCGATGATTACATCGTCCGGCAGGCGCTGCCGCCGCTGGGTCCGACGCCGCGCGCCCAGTACCAGAACGTCGATGGTGCCGAAACGGTGGGAATCGAACTCTATGCCGAGCACGATCTCGGCAACGCCGTGGTTCCCTATGTTTCAGCCGCGCTGATGCGCCGCGAACTGCAATATGGCAATGGTTTCAACACCTCTGACAGCGGCACACCCGACTTTTCCGGCACCATCGGCGTGCGCAGGGATTTTGAATTCCGTGGGATGCCCGCATCGTTCGATCTGTATGCCACGGGCGAAACCGGGACCAAGCTGCGCGACAACACCGGCGCCGTCACGGCCGGGGCGGGTGCCTGGACCACGATCAATCTGCGCGGATCGCTGGAGGTGAATGAACATGCCTCGGTCACGGTTCAGCTTAACAATCTCTTCGACAAGCCCTATCAGCCCTATGGACAGATGCCGGGTGCCGGGCGCAGCGTCGATGTTGTTCTCACGGCCCGGTTCTGAGACATTCGGAAACGGAGATACGGCATGCTGACGACCGCACTACTTATCCTGACGCTCGGCAATGGCGGCGCCATCCACATGGCGCTGAGCGAGGCCGAGACAATGGAGGATTGCGAGGCCAAGGCCGACGTCGTGGGGCAGGTCCTGACCGGCGCCGGCTATACCATCGAGGCGATGCGCTGCGGCGAAACCGATCTGGCGCTGACCCCCTATAAACACGGCCACAGCACCGCCGACATGCGCTGGCACTATCACGTCACGCTGAAAGGCACCGATCTGGGCGACGGCTTTGTGCTGCGCCCGGTCGAGGCCGACGCTTGTGAGGCGGATAGCAAGGCGATGGAATACTGCACCATTTCGGCGCAGGGCCCGGTCGGGGACTGACCGCCGCGGCGGTCAGGTCCCTCCCATGGTGCTGAGAATGCTCTCGGCATTGATGATGGACTGCGCGATCTCTGTCGTGGTCGTTCGCTTGGCCATCGCCTGTTTTCGTATCAGGTCGTAGGCCTCTCTTTCCGTGATCCCGCGATGCCGCATGAGAATGAGTCTGACGTCAGCGCCTGTGGGACAGATTTGAAGTTCTCATAACGGAGGATTTCTGGTTCACCGCGGCAACTAATTCATACACTTACACAAAGCGCGGTCAGGATGACCAATCGACGGGCAACGGATTCGCCCTGGCCCGTCACTTTATTGGGAACCTCACCAACTCACATGAAAACGGCCATTGATCGCCACGCCGGCCCGGTCTCTCGACCGGGTCCGGGGTGCCGCCTGACGGCCGCGATGCTCAGGCGATGACCATGCCGTCTGTAAGGCGACTTACCGACTGAACCAGGGCCTTTCGGTCGATGCCGAAGTGCCGCGCAAGATCGCCGATGGTGCCGGTCTGGCCAAAATGTTCGACCCCGTGCGAGATGGTTCTGTGGCCCGCGACCGACCCCAGCCAGGCCAGCGTGGCGGGGTGTCCGTCGATCACCGTCACGATGGCACAGTGGCGGGGCAGATCGCCCAGCAGCCGTTCTATATGCGACCGGGCGTTCGTATTGCCGCGCGCGCGTTCGCGCTGCGCCGCGGTCCAGCCCGCGTTCAGCCGGTCGGCAGAAGTCACGGCCAGCACGCCGACGTCGCGGCGGGTCTCGCCGATCATGCCGGCGGCGGCAATGGCCTCGTCCGCGACGGCGCCCTGATAGGCGATCACGACCGAACAGTTCGGGCCCGGCTTGCGCAGCCAGTAGGCGCCGTCTATGGCCCCCTGGCGAAACGCGTCATCCACGCGTTTTCCCGGCTGTTCCAATGGCTTGGTGGTCAGACGCAGATAGACCGAACCGCCGGTTTCATCGCGCAGCCATGTGCGTTCGTCCGGGTCGCCCTCGCCGTCGCGCTGCATGTAGTCGAACGCCCATTCCATGATCACCGCCAACTCGTCGGCAAACGCCGGTTCGAACGCGGCCAGCCCGTCTTGCGCCATGCCGGTCAGCGGCGTGCCGATGGACTGGTGCGCGCCGCCCTCGGGCGCCAGCGTCACGCCCGAGGGCGTACCCACGATCATGAACCGCGCATCCTGGTAGCAGGCATAGTTCAGCGCATCGAGGCCGCGATGCACGAAGGGATCATAGACCGTACCGATGGGGATCAGCCGCTTGCCCCACAGGCTGTGCGCCAAGCCCGCCGCCCCCAGCAGCAAGAAGAGGTTCATCTCGGCTATGCCCAGTTCGAGATGCTGGCCCTCTGGCGTGAAATCCCATTTGGCGGTCGAGGGAATGCGGTGCTCGATGAACGCATCGCGCAGCGCGTCGCGGGCGAAAAGCTTGCGCCGGTTGACGAACGCGCCCAGCCCCGTGGTGCCCGTCACATCGGGCGAGGTCGTCATGATCCGCGCGGCCAGGTCGCTGTCGCTCTTGCCCAGTTCATCCATGATCTTGCCAAAGGCCGCCTGGGTCGAAATCTCGCGGTCGCTGGAAAAGGCAATGGCGGGAACCGTCAGCCTGGCATCGGTGTAGCGGCGTATGCCCTCGGCGAAGAAGGGCACCTGGCCAAGAAACGCCTTGAGGCCCTCGACATCCTCGACGGTGGCGAATGGGTCCCATTCCTGCCCCTCCGGCACGCCCATATGCGCCTGCCACTCGGCCATCTGCGCCTTGGTCATCAGCCCGCCGTGGTTGTCCTTGTGCCCGGCGATCGGCGTGCCCCAGCCCTTGATCGTGTAGGCCAGGAAACAGGTCGGGCGGTCATGGTCGATGGCGGCGAACGTGTCGGCCATCGTCTCGACGCAGTTGCCGCCAAGGTTTTCCATCAGCGCGGCAAGCTCGGCATCGCTGCGCCGCTCGATCAGCGCGGTGACGTCGCCCTGATCGCCAAGGTCATCCATCAACCGCTGCCGCCAGACCGCCCCGCCCATGTAGGTCAGCGCGGAATATTCCTGGTTGGGGCAGGCGTCGATCCAGTCACGCAGGGCAGCGCCGCCCGGTTCCTCGAACGCGGCGCGCTGCAGGGCTCCGTACTTGACGCGGACCACGTCCCAGCCGAAGGCGGCAAATATCTTTTCGATCCGTTCGAACAAACCCTCACGCACGATGCCGTCAAGGGATTGGCGGTTGTAGTCGATGATCCACCAGGTGTTGCGCAGGTTGTTCTTCCACCCCTCCTGCAACACCTCATAGACATTGCCCTCGTCCAGTTCGGCATCGCCCACCAGCGCCACCATGCGGCCCTGGCGCACGTCCTGACCCCAGTCCTTGGCGGCAATGAAATCCTGCACCAGCGACGCCAACGCGGTGATGCCCACCCCCAGCCCGACCGACCCGGTCGAGAAATCGACATCGTCGATATCCTTGGTGCGGCTCGGATAGCTCTGCACCCCGCCATAGCCGCGAAAGTTTTCCATGCGCTCGCGGGTCTGGTTCCCCATCAGGTATTGCATCGCGTGAAAGATGGGCGATGCGTGCGGCTTGACCGCCACCCGATCCTCGGGCCGCAGCGCCGAGAAATAGAGCGCCGTCATTATAGACACCATCGAGGCCGAGCTGGCTTGGTGCCCGCCGATCTTGATCCCGTCCACCTTGGGGCGGACATGGTTGGCGTGGTGGATCATCCAGTGCGACAGCCACAAGAGCCGCTGTTCGATCGTCTTGAGGTGGTCTGTTTGCGCGCGCATGGTCAGGTTCCCTTACTCTGCGGCGTACCGTACAGGGCCGGGCAGCGCCTGGTCCAGATCAGAAAGGATATCCTCGACATCTTCCAGCCCCACCGACAGGCGGATCAGGCCGTCGCTGATACCGTGCTCGGCACGTTCCTCGGGGGTATAGGTCGAATGGGTCATCGACGCCGGGTGCTGGATCAGCGTTTCGGCATCCCCCAGCGACACGGCGCGGTGTATCATCCGCAGCCGGTTCATCATGGCGATACCGCCAGCCATGCCGCCTTCGACCTCAAAGGCGATCATGGCGCCGGGCTGGTCCATCTGCCGCTCGGCTATGTCACGCTGAGGAAAATCGGCAAGGCCCGGATAGTAAACCGTGCGCACCGCCGGATGGGCGGCCAGGTAGTCGGCCACCGTGCGGGCCGAGGCGCAGTGGCGATCCATGCGCAGGTTCAGCGTCTTCAGCCCGCGCAGGACCAGCATGGCGTTGAACGGGGCCATGACCGCGCCGGTCATGTCCTTCATCCCGACCAGCCGGATTTCGGCAACCTGTTCGGCCCGGCCCGCGACCAGCCCTGCCACCACGTCGCCATGTCCACCCAGGTACTTGGTGGCCGAATGCAGGACGATATCGGCGCCCAGCTCGATCGGCCGGGTCAGGTAGGGCGTGGCATAGGTGTTGTCGACCACCACCTGCGCGCCCCCCTCATGAGCGATCTGCGCGGCCTCGGCGATATCGACCAGCCGCATGTTCGGGTTGGCGGGGGTTTCGAAATAGACGACGCGGGTCTTGTCCGTCATGGCGGCGCGCAGATTGTCCAGGTCGGTCATGTCGACATGGGTGATGGTGATGCCCCACTTGGCCAGTCCGTGCTGCATGAAGGCAAAGGTGCAGCCATATAGCGTCATGTCGACGATGACCTGATCGCCGGGCGACAGCAGCGTCCACAACACCGCCGTCACCGCCCCCATGCCGCTGGACAGGGCCAGCCCGGCCTCGGCCCCCTCCAGCGTGGCGATGCGCTGTTCCAGCAGGTCGCAGGTCGGGTTCGAGATGCGGCTGTAGATGTGGCCCTGGCGTTCGCCTGCAAACATCTCTCCGCCGGCCTCGGCGGAGTCGAACGCAAAGGTCGAGGTCAGGTGCACGGGAGGCGTCAGCGCGCCCTCGTGGTCCTGCGGGTCATATGCGTGGTGAATGGCGCGGGTGGCAAAGCCGGTGGGACGGGACATGGCAAGCTCCTGTTTTCGGTTTGCGCCATAATACGCCGGACTTCTGGGCATTGAATTGCGACCTTTGCCAGTGGAAGTTACAATTTTGGCATATCCTGCCAATCGGAGGAAATCATGGACCAGAAAGACCGCGATATCGTTCGCGCCTTGCAACGCAACGGGCGGATGACCAACCAGGACCTGGCAGAGGCGGTGAACCTGTCGCCGTCGCCCTGCCTGCGCCGGGTCAGAAACCTCGAAGCGTCGGGTGTCATCCAGGGCTACAGCGCCGATGTGGATCCCGTCGCCTACGGGCTGCCGATCACCATCTTCGTGCGCATCCGGCTGGAGCGCCACAACGAACCCGACGTCAGGAAATTCGAACAAAGGGTGCGCATGATCGACGAGGTCCTCGAATGCCACATCCTGACCGGCGCGATGGATTACCAGCTGCGTGTGCTGGTGCCCGATCTGAAGGCCTACGAGGATTTCATCCGAAACCGCATCCATCCCATCGGGGGCGTGGCCTCTATCGACACCAGTTTCGTCTACAGCACCGTCAAGAGAACGTCAGTCTTTCCGCCTCCGAACTGACCGCCGGTTGATGCTCCGCCGCCGGCGGACCCCGCAGCGACAAAGGTTGCGGCGTTTTGGGCCACCCCGCGACGGACAGCTCCGGCGACAAGCCGGCAACAAGGTGAGAAGGTGAGAAGGTGAGAAGGTGAGAAGGTGACGTTTCATTGGTCATGAGTTTTCCATAGGCCTCCTATTAATATGAGTCAGCCAGAACAAGGCTGCCTGAACGACGCAATGACCGGGCTTTCGATCCGGCCGGGGCCTGCGGCACCTCACGAAACTGTTACGAACGTCGTTTCATCTTGGCGCTATCGCTTCGACTCGGAACTTGCCATTCAATGACGCCCTCTTTATCTCGACATGATTGCGAGATGTCCCAGGGCGTCTGGCATCCCGCACCTAACGCTTTGGGAGAGCATCGCCATGACATCCCCCGCACGGATCTTTTTGGCCCTCGCCGCCAGCATCGGGCTCGTTTCCGCTGCATCCGCCCAGCAGCAGGGAATGCCGCCCGCGACCGTCACCGTCGTCACGGTCCAGCCCGAGACGATCACCCTGACCACCACCCTGCCCGGGCGCGTCGCGGCCTCGGCCCAGGCCGAGGTGCGGCCCCAGGTCAACGGCATCATCACCGAACGGCTGTTTGAAGAGGGCGCCCAGGTGGCCGAGAACGACCCGCTATACAAGATAGACCCGGCCAGCTATGAGGCCGCGGTTCAGCAGGCCCGCGCCGGCGTCGCCCAGGCCGAAGCCCAGCTGCGCGCCGCCGAACGCGAGGCAAAGCGCCTGAAAGAGCTGCAGGCCCGCAATGTCGCCAGCCAGCAGGCGCTCGACGATGCGCTGTCGGCGCGGGATTCAGCCGTTGCCGCGCTGCAACTGGCAAAGGCGCAGTTGAATTCGGCCGAAATCGAATTGTCGCACACCACCATCCGCGCCCGGCTGTCCGGGCAGATCGGCCTGTCGCAGACCAGCCAGGGCGCGCTGGTCACTGCCAGCCAGGCAACACCGCTGGCGGTGATCCGCAACATCGACTCGGTCAATGTCGACGTGACCCAATCGGCCGCCGACCTGCTGCGCTGGCGGCGCGGTGAGACCGAGGAACTGCTGACCGGCGCCGACCGCACCGTGCGGCTGATGCTCGCGGACGGCTCGGATTACGGCCATACCGGCCACCTGCAGGCGGCGGAACCCAATGTCGACCCGCTGACCGGCGTCGTGACCCTGCGAATGCAGTTCGCCAACCCCGACCTCTTGTTGCTGCCGGGCATGTATGTGCAGGTCGAGATGCCCGTGGGCGTGGCCCGGGACGTGTTCCTATTGCCGCAACAGGGTTTGGTGCGTGACCGCCGCGACCGGCCCACCGCCTGGGTCGTGAACGCCGATGGCGTCATCGAGGAACGGCCGCTGTCGATCCTGCAGGATCGCGGCACCGACTGGGTGATCAACGATGGGCTGTCGGCGGGAGACCGGATCGTGATCGAGGGCTTTCAAAAGACCGCCCCCGGCGCGACCGTCAACGCACAGGAAAGCGCGCCGGCCTCTGACCAGGACGCGTCGGAATGATACCCAGAAACCGGAGCGTCTGAAATGGCCCGCTTTTTCATCGACCGCCCCGTCTTTGCCTGGGTCATCTCGATCCTGATCATGGGTATCGGCGCACTGGCGATCCAGCTATTGCCGGTGGCGCAGTATCCGCAGATCGCACCGCCCTCGGTCAAGGTCAGCGCCACCTATCCTGGCGCCTCGGCCGACACCGTGGCAAACACCGTCACCCAGGTCGTCGAACAGCAGATGACCGGGCTTGACGGGTTGCGTTACCTGTCGTCCAGTTCCACATCGTCGGGACGGGCCGAGATCACGCTGACATTCGAGACCGGAACCGACCCGGACATCGCGCAGGTCCAGGTTCAGAACAAGCTGAGCCAGGCCACGCCGCTGCTGCCGGAAATCGTTCAGCGTCAGGGGCTGCAGGTCGAAAAATCATCGGCTGGCTTCCTGATGGTGGTTGGTCTGATTTCCAGCGACGGCAAGCTCGAACAGGTCGATCTGGCCGACTACATGGTCTCGAACCTCGTGGACGAGCTGAGCCGCATCCAGGGCGTGGGGTCGGTCAACGTCTTTGGCGGGCAATACGCGATGCGGATCTGGCTCGATCCGGCCAAGCTGGCCGCGTTCAAGCTGTCGCCGGCTGACGTGGTCGCCTCGGTATCGGCGCAGAACGCCCAGATCACCGCCGGTTCGTTCGGCGCCCGCCCCGCCAGCGAGGGCCAGCAACTGAACGCCACGATCACCGCGCAGTCGCTGCTCAGAACGCCCGAGGATTTTCGCCAGATCGTCCTGCGCGCCGAAACCGATGGCGGGCTGGTTCTGCTGGACGATGTCGCCCGGGTCGAGATCGGCGCCGAGAACTATGCCACCATCGCCCGGTTCAACGGCAACCCGGCCGCGGGCATGGCCATCAGCCTGGCCCCCGGCGCCAACGCACTGAACACCGCCCAGGTGGTCAAGGACCGGATGGCGGATTTCGCGCGCTTCTTCCCCGAGGGGGTCGAATACGTGATCCCCTACGACACCACGCCTTTTATCGAGATCTCGATCAAGGAGGTGGTCAAGACCCTGTTCGAGGCCATCGTTCTGGTCTTTCTGGTGATGCTCTTGTTCCTGCAGAACCTGCGCGCCACGCTGATCCCCACGCTGGCGGTGCCGGTGGTTCTGCTGGGCACCTTCGCCGTGCTGGCCGTGGCCGGTTTTACCATCAACACCCTGACGATGCTGGCCATGGTGCTGGCGATCGGTCTGCTGGTCGATGACGCGATCGTCGTGGTCGAGAACGTCGAACGCATCATGGAGGAAGAGGGTCTTTCGCCACGCGAGGCCACCCACAAATCGATGGGCCAGATCACCGGCGCGCTGATTGGCATCGCCATGGTGCTGTCGGCGGTGTTCGTGCCGATGGCGTTCTTTCCCGGCTCGACCGGTGTAATCTATCGACAATTCGCCATCGCCATCGTCTCGGCCATGGTGCTGTCGGTGGTCGTCGCGCTGACCCTGACACCGGCGTTGTGCGCCTCGCTGCTCAAGCCCAAGACCGTGCAGACGCGGCGCGGCCCGTTCGGCTGGTTCAACCGCTTCTTCGCCGGGCTGACCAACGGCTATACCGGCACCGTCCGCTGGAGCGTGCGCCGCCCCTTCCGCGTCGTGGCCATCTACCTGATGCTTGCGGCCGCGATGGCGTTCCTGTTCGTCCGGACCCCGACCGGCTTTCTGCCAGACGAGGACCAGGGCATTCTCTTCACCCTGATACAGGCGCCCACCGGCTCTACCGCCGAGCGGACGCGGGAGACTGTAAAGCAGGTCGAAAACTATTACCTCACCCAGGAAGAGGGCATGGTAAAGTCGATGTTCAGCGTCGTCGGATTCAGCTTTTCCGGCCAGGGGCAGAACATGGGCATCGCCTTTGTCAAGCTCGAGGACTGGGACAAGCGCCCCCTGCCCCAGCAAAGCGTTCAGGCGCTGGCGGGCCGGGCATTCGGCGCCTTCATGGGAATCCGGGATGCGATGGTTTTTCCGGTGGTGCCGCCTTCGGTGATCGAACTGGGCAACGTCTCGGGCTTTGATTTCTTCCTGCAGGCGCGCGGCGGTCAGAGCCACGCCGACCTGCTGACGGCCCGCAACCAGCTGCTGGGGATGGCATCCCAAAGCCCCCTGATCGGCTCTGTCCGCCCCAGCGGGCTGGAGGACGCAGCGCAGTTCAATCTCGATATCGACTGGCGCAAGGCCGGCGCGATGGGGCTGACCCCGACCGATGTCGGCAACCTGCTCCAGGTCGCCTGGGCCGGCACCTATGTGAACGACTTTATCGACCAGGGCCGCATCAAGCGCGTCTACGTCCAGGGCGAGGCCGATGACCGCGCCACACCATCGGACATCGACAAATGGCGCGTGCGCAACGCAAACGGCGGGCTGGTCCCGTTCTCCAACTTCGCCGAAGGCAGTTGGGAATACGGCGCCCAGGGGCTTTACCGTTACAACGGCACGCCCTCGATGCAGATCCAGGGCTCGCCTGCCCCCGGCGTCACCTCTGGCGAGGCGATGGCCGAGATAGAACGCCTGGCGGCCCAACTCGGCCCCGGCTACGACGTGGCCTGGACCGGGCTTTCGCTGGAGGAGCGCGACTCCAGCAACCAGGCACCGCTGCTCTACGCGCTGTCGCTGGCGGTGGTGTTCCTGTCCCTCGCCGCACTGTATGAAAGCTGGTCAATCCCGTTCGCCGTGATGCTGGCGATGCCCATCGGCGTGCTGGGCGCGCTGCTGGGCGCCTGGCTGGGCGGGTTCGAGAACGGCGTCTTCTTTCAGGTCGGCCTGCTGACGGTGATCGGGCTGACCGGCAAGAACGCGATCCTGATCGTGGAATTCGCCCGCGAACGCCACGAGGCGGGCGAACGGGTGATCGACGCGGTGATTACCGCCGCGCGTCAGCGTTTCCGGCCCATCGTCATGACGTCGATGGCGTTCTCTCTGGGCGTTCTGCCGCTGGTGCTGAGCACCGGCGCGGGCTCTGGCGGGCGAAACGCGATCGGCTCTGGCGTGCTGGGCGGGACGATCTCGGCCACGGTGCTGGGCACGATCTTTGTTCCGCTCTTCTTCATGATCGTCACCCGGCTCTTTCGTATCGGCACCGGCACCAAGCACTAGATCGCACGTGTCGGCAACCGCGTCAGGGTGACGAACGGACTATTCCCAGGCGCCCGCCCTGCGTCATTCTGACTGACGTCCAAACGGCGAATATCGGGCCACCCGGTCTTGGCGGTCCGACGTCTCTGGATTAGGTGCTCTGCGTCTGGCAACACCCGCGCCCCGGTTTTTGACGGCAATATGGTGACACGGACATTTCATAACTTGCGGCCGGCATTTCGGTCAGCAACGCGGGGTCGTCCGGCCTTCGGCGTGTCCGTTCGCCAGCCAGGCACACCCATAGGACAGAATTTAGGAGATGGGATGAACCAGATTGACGAGAAACTGCAGCCGATCCTGAATGTGGTACTGCAACGCAACGCCGGCGAGGCCGAGTTTCACCAGGCAGTGAGGGAGGTTCTGGAAAGCCTCGGCCACGTGGTGGCCAAGCACCCCGGCTATGCCGAAGACGCGCTGATCGAACGGATATGCGAACCCGAACGCCAGATCATCTTTCGCGTGCCGTGGATCGACGACAACGGGCAGGTGCAGATCAACCGCGGTTTCCGCGTGCAGTTCAACTCGGCGCTGGGTCCCTACAAGGGCGGCATCCGCTTTCACCCCTCCGTCAACCTGGGCATCGTCAAGTTTCTGGGTTTCGAGCAGATATTCAAGAACGCCCTCACCGGCCTGCCGATCGGCGGCGGCAAGGGTGGGTCGGACTTCGATCCGCGCGGGCGCTCGGACCGCGAGATCATGCGCTTTTGCCAGTCCTTCATGATCGAATTGCACCGCCATGTGGGTGAATACACGGACGTTCCGGCCGGTGATATCGGCGTGGGCGGGCGCGAGATCGGCTACATGTTCGGCATGTATAAACGCCTGACCAACCGCTACGAGGCCGCCGTTCTGACCGGCAAGGCGCTGGTCCACGGCGGTTCGCGCGCCCGCACAGAGGCAACGGGTTATGGCACCGCCTATTTCGTCCAGCGGATGCTGAGCACCCGGTCAGAAAGCTTTGAAGGGCGCCGCGTCGTCGTTTCGGGCACGGGCAACGTCGCCATCTACGCCATGGAAAAGGCACTGGAGTTCGGCGCAAAGATCGTCGCCTGTTCCGATTCCAACGGCTATGTCGTCGATGAAAACGGCATCGACCTGGACCTGGTCAAGCAGATCAAGGAGGTCCGGCGCGCGCGCATTTCCGAATACGCCCAGCTAAAGGGGAAAGGCGCGCACTACATCGACGGCGGCTCCATCTGGGATGTCCCCTGCGAGGTGGCACTGCCCTGCGCGACCCAGAACGAGCTGTCCGGAAGGGATGCGAAAGCCCTGATCAAGAACGGCGTTGTTGCCGTGGGCGAGGGCGCGAACATGCCCTCTACCCCCGAGGCCGTGCAGGCATTTCGCGAGGCCGGCACACTATTTGCGCCCGGCAAGGCGGCGAATGCCGGCGGCGTGGCCACCTCGGCGCTGGAAATGCAGCAAAACGCCTCTCGCGACAGCTGGACCTTTGAGCGGACGGAAGAGCGGCTGGCCGAGATCATGGACGGCATCCATGACCGCTGCGCCAGAACAGCCGAGGAATACGGCGCCCCCGGGGATTATGTCCTTGGGGCCAACATCACCGGCTTCGTGCGCGTGGCCGAGGCGATGCGCGCCCTCGGCGTGGTCTGAACGACATGACCGGCGGCAGCGCGCGCCTTTGGCATGCCGCGCCTTACCATCTTTCGCCCTATCTGGCTGCCGCAGGCCATCCGCAATGTCCTGCCGACGCTGGGGGGCGAAACGATCCTGCAGTTAAAGGCGACCCCGCTGGTGGCGACAATCACCGTGGTCGAGATCTATTCGGTCTCACCACGCGTGCGCTCGGATACCTTCATCGTCTACGAGCCGCTGTTGCTGCTGGCGCTGGTCTATATGGTCATCGCCGGGGTGATCGCGCTGATCTTTCGCCGGTTCGAACGGCAGGTTCCGGGCAACTGACACACGCACGCCCCCGTCAGGCCGAGGCCAGCAGCCAGTCATGCACCAGCTTGGCCCGCTCTGACGCGTGCGGGTGCAGCTTGACATAAAAGTCCTCGACCGTTTCCACCTCGTCGGGCAAGAGCGGCACCAGTTGCCCGTTGTCGATATAGTTGTGCGTCAGCCCGACCCAGCCCAGCACCGCGCCCATATCGTCACGCGCCGCCTGCAGGGCGATGACGTAGTTGTTGACGCGGTGGCTGCTGTTCACGGGCCCATCATGCCCCCGCACGCGAAACCAGCCGGGCCAGTCGGTCCAGCCGGTGACGCCGGAATCGAAATGGATCAGCGGCAGCGCCGCAAGTTCGGCGGCATCCGACACCGGATGCGCGCGGGCGAAGCGCGGGCTGCCCAGCGCCATGATCCGGTCGTGAAACAGCACGCTGCACCCGCCGCTGTCGCGCGCCATATCGCCGTAATGGATGCTGAGATCGCAATCCGCCGGCACCTGCCCGCCCGTGTCGCTGACGATCTGCGCCACCGAAACGTCGCCATGCGCCTTCCAGAACTGGGCCAGCTTGGGCGTCAGCCACAGCGAACTGACCGCCGTCGTCACCCCGATCGTGACCGAGGCGCGGTTCGACCGCTTGCGCAGCTGATCGACCGCGTCGCCCATCGCCTCGAAACCCCGCTGCAGCGCCACCAGCAGATAGGCCCCGGTTTCGGTCAGCTCGACCCCGCGGTGATTGCGGTGAAACAGCAGGCAGCGCAGCTCTGTCTCCAGCGCCTTGACCTGGTGGCTGATCGCGGCGGGGGTGACGTTCAACTCGCGCGCGGCGGCCTTGAAGCCGACATGCCGGGCAGCGGCCTCGAACGCCACGAGCGCGCTCATCGGGGGCAGGCCATAGGGACGTTGGGGCAAGCTGACCTCACTACAAGTCGCTCATGATGTCGGTTTCAGCGCTTTATTGTCGTCATAGTGCATTTTTGTGCATTAGTTCTTCTAATCCATCATGAATTTTTTGGCAATTGCGAAACCGCCCTTCGCGCGGGATCGTGCCCCATTCGCGGTCACCGCGCCGCCGGAAACCACGGGCCAGGACCCGCCCCTGAAAGGACCCCGCCGATGTCGGAAATCCAGACGGCCCAGCGCGCCGCCCGCCGCACCCGCCGGGGCCGGACCCGGGGCATGCGCAGCGCCGCACCCGGTCAGAACACACATCTGCGCGTGCCCTTCATCACCCGCAAGATCCCACCCTACGACCTGCTGGGCGAAGACGCACTGGACCGGATCGAGGCCGCCGCCGACCGCATGCTTGCCGAGATCGGGATCGAGCTGCGCGAGGATGCCGAGGCGATGCGCCTTTACCGCGACGCCGGGGCCGAGGTGCGCCCGGCATCGGGCGAGGCGTGGAACATCCGGTTTGAACCCGGCATGCTGCGCGAGATCCTGCGCACCGCGCCGGCCCGCTTTACCCAATGCGCACGCAATCCCGCCAACAATGTCGAAATCGGCGGCGATGCGATGGTGTTCGCGCCCGCCTACGGATCGCCCTTCGTGATGGATCTCGACAAGGGGCGCCGTTACGGCACCATCGAGGATTTCCAGAACCTGGTGAAACTGGCGCAATCCTCGCCCTGGCTGCATCATTCCGGCGGCACCATCTGCGAACCCACCGACGTGGCGGTGAACAAACGCCACCTCGACATGGTCTATGCCCATATGCGCTATTCCGACCGCGCCTTTCTGGGCTCGATCACCGCGCCCGAACGCGCCGCCGACAGCATCGAGATGTGCCGCATCCTGTTCGGGGCGGATTTCGTCGACCAGAATTGCGTGATCATGGGCAATTTCAACACCACCTCGCCGCTGGTCCTGGACGGGGTCACCACCGCCGGCATCCGCACCTATGCCGGGGCGGGACAGGGCTCTATCCACCTGCCGTTCCTGCTGGGCGGCGCGGTGTCGCCGCTGACAATGGCCGGATCGGTGGCGCAATGCCTGGCGGAATCGATGGCCTCGGCCGCGCTGACGCAGCTGGTCCGCCCCGGCGCACCGGCGATCCTGGCGGGGTTCCTGTCGTCGATGTCGCTGCGTTCGGGCAGCCCGACATTCGGCACGCCCGAACCGGCGCTGGGGTCGCTGGTGATGGGCCAACTGGCGCGGCGGCTGCAGTTGCCGCTGCGCTGCGCGGGCAATTTCAGCACCTCCAAACGGCCCGACGGGCAGGCAATGCAACAGGCGATGATGTCGATGATGTCGGCCATCCAGGGCGGGGCGAACTATATCCTGCACACCGCCGGTTTCCTCGACGGGCTGCTGTCGATGTCCTACGAGAAATTCGTGATGGATTGCGACATGGCCGGGGCGCTGCACGCCTACCTGGCGGGGATCGAGGTCAACGACGACACGCTCGGCATCGAGGCGCTGGCGCAGAACGGACCGGGCGAGCACCTGTTCGGCACCGATCACACCCTGCGCCATTATCAAACCGCCTATTGGGACAGCGCACTGAATGACGATCAGCCCTATGAAACATGGGAAGAACAGGGCAGCATCGACAGTGCCAGACGCGCCAACGCGCGGTGGAAGGGTATTCTGGCCGCCTATGAGGCGCCGCCGATGAATGAGGCCACCGACGAGGCGTTGAAGGATTTTATCGCCCGCAAAAAGGCCGGCATGCCCGACGCCTGGTACTGAGCAAGACTTGAGCAAGGTAGAAAGAGAATGTCCAACGACCCCCTGTTGCAGCCCTATCAGCTGAAACACCTGACGCTGCGCAACCGGATCATGACCACCTCGCACGAACCCGCCTACCCCGAGGACGGGATGCCGAAAGAGCGTTACGCCGCCTATCACGCCGAGCGGGCGCGCGCCGGTGTGGCGCTGGCGATGACGGCAGGATCGGCCGCCGTCAGCCGTGACAGCCCGCCGGTGTTCAACAACATCCTGGCCTACAAGGACGAGGTCGTGCCGTGGATCAGGAACCTGACCGACGCCTGCCACGAACACGGCTGCGCAGTGATGATCCAGCTGACCCACCTGGGCCGGCGCACCGGCTGGTCCAAGGGCGACTGGCTGCCCTCTGTAAGCTCGACTAGGCACCGCGAACCGGCGCACAAGGCGTTTCCAAAGCTGGCCGAGGATTGGGATATCGAACGCATCATCGCCGACTTTGCAGATGCCACCGAGCGGATGAAAGAGGGCGGCATGGACGGGATAGAGCTGCAGGTCTACGGCCATCTGCTTGACCAGTTCTGGTCGCCGCTGACCAACGACCTTGACGGGCCCTATGGCGGCCAGACCCTCGACTCCCGGATGCGGCTTGTCTGGGATGTTCTGAAAGGCATCCGCAAACGCGTGGGCGACGATTTCATCGTCGGGCTGCGCTATACGGCGGACGAGGCAAAGGCTGGCGGCATCACCCCCGAAGAGGGGCTGGAGATCTCAAAACGCCTGGCCGATAGCGGCATGATCGATTTCCTCAACGTGATACGGGGCCGCATCCATACCGACCCGGCGATGACCGATGTCATCCCCGTGCAGGGGATGAAGACCGCGCCGCATCTGGATTTCGCCGGTGAGGTGAAAAAGGCCACCGGCATGCCCACCTTCCACGCCGCGCGCATCCCCGACGTCGCCACCGCCCGCCACGCCATCGCGGCGGGGCTTCTGGACATGGTCGGCATGACCCGGGCGCACATGGCCGACCCGCGTATCGTGCGCAAGATCATCGAGGGACGCGAGGACGACATCCGCCCCTGCGTCGGCGCCACCTTCTGCCTTGACCGCATCTATGCGGCGGGCGAGGCACTGTGCATCCACAACCCGGCCACGGGGCGCGAGCAGTCGATGCCCCACCAGATCACCCCGGCACCCGACAGCAAGCGCGTGGTGGTGGTCGGCGCAGGCCCCGCGGGGCTGGAGGCCGCGCGCGTCGCCGCCGAACGCGGGCACAAGGTCACCATGTTCGAGGCCCAGCCCGACCCCGGCGGACAAGTGCGGCTGACCGCGCTCAACCCGCGCCGGCGCGAGATGATCGGCATCATCGACTGGCGCATGGCGCAGTGCGCCGCCCGCGATGTCGAGTTCCGCTTTAACACCTGGGCCGAGGCCGATGATGTCGCCGCGCTGGACCCGGACGTGGTGATCGTGGCCACCGGCGGGCTGCCCAATACCGAGCTCTTTGAGACCGGGCAGGAACACCCGCTGGTCGTCACCGCGTGGGATCTGATCTCGGGCGACGTGAAGCCGGGCGAGAACGTGCTGATCTACGACGAAAGCGGCGATCATCCGGGCCTGATGGCGGCAGAGGTGGCCGCAGATGCCGGCGCCAGCGTTGAGGTGATGACCCCCGACCGCAGCTTTGCGCCCGACATCATGGCGATGAACCTGGTGCCCTACATGCGCGCACTGCAGCACAAGGACGTGACCTTTACCGTCACCCGCCGCCTGCGCGACGTGGTACGCGACGGCAACCTGCTCAAGGCGGTGATCGGCACCGACTACAGCGATTTCACCTCGGAAAAGCACTATGACCAAGTGGTGGTCAACTACGGCACCATGCCGCTGGCGGACCTCTATTTCGAGCTCAAGCCGCAATCGCTGAACGGCGGTGCGGTCGATTACGACGCGCTGATCGCCGGCCGCCCGCAAGAGGTGGTACGCAACGCGCAGGGCAAGTTCCGCCTTTACCGGATCGGCGACGCGGTAAGCGCCCGCAACACCCATGCCGCGATCTATGACGCGCTGCGGCTGGTGAAGGATATCTGAGCGCCAGCACCCCCGCGAGGCCGGCCTCGTGCCGGCCCTGTCAGGACAGGTGCATCAGCCCCATGCCGGGAAAGGCCGCCAGCGCCTGTTCCATCGCCGTGCGGTCATCCATCACGCAGAACGCGGTGCTCAGCGCATCGGCCAGTGCCGCGCTCGGCCCGGTCACGCTGACAAGACGCCAGCGCGCCCCGGTGGGCCGACCGGTGGCCGGGTTCAGGATATGCCCCGGCCCGGTGCCGCCCAGCCGCATCCCCGCGGGCGCCGAGGTGGCCAGCGCCGCATCGCGCAGCCCCGCCCGGCCCAGCACGTCCCCATCCGGCGCCTGCAGCGTCACAGGCCAGTCGCCGCCGCCCGGATGCCCGCCCAGCGCGTGCAATTCGCCGGTATCGACCATCACCTCGCTCAGCCCCTCGCGGCGCAGCATCGCCGCCACCCGGTCGGCGATATAGCCCTGCGCGATCCCGTTGAGCGTCAGCGCCATGCCGGGGCGCGCCAGCCGCACAGAACCGCTGTCGAACGCGACGCCCTGCCAGCCGACCAGCGCGCGGGCCTGTTCGATCCCTTCGGGGTCGGGCGCGCCATTGGTCAGTTGCCGCGCATGGGCCCGCCAGAGCGGCTGCACCGTCGGGTCGAACGCCCCGCCGGTGGCGCGATGCACCCGGCCGCACAGGCCAAGGCATTCCAGCAGTTCAAAGGGCGGCGCGGGCAGGTGCCCGTCGCGGTTCAGCGCAACAAGGGCGGTATCCTCGCGGTAAAGGCTGAACACTGTCTCAAGCCTGTGCAGTTCGGCAAAGACGCGTTCGGCGATGGTTTCGGCATCCGGATGGGACAGGGTCAGCGTGACGTGTGCGCCCAGCGCGGTTTCGCGCCATTGCGTTACCCCGGCGGCGGCAGAGGCCCCCGGCGCAAACACCCCGGCACAGGCTGCGATGGTCAGAAAGCGGCGGCGAGAGAGCGGTTGCATCTCAGTTGATCCTTTCCTCGGACAGCGCCCTGAGGCGCATCTTGAACTCGTCGGCGTCGCCCTCGTCCCCCGCGGTCTGGGGGGCCAGAACGGCGGCGTCGGGGATGTCATCCAGCCCGACCACTTGCCCGCCATGAGCAGCGGCAAAGCGTTCGGCGGCGGGGCGGTCGGCAAAGGGCACCACCTCGGGCGCGCCCATGCCGCCCGCACGGCCCGACTCGATGACATAGTGCGCGGTCTCGGCCAGGGTCCAGTTGTCGCGCCCGGGGGCGTCCCAGCTTGGCGCGCTACCCATGTCGCTGACATAGACGGCGGCGATGGTGTGGCTTTGTTCGGGCATACGCAGATAGGCCACGGCGTCGCGCACCTGCGAAAAGAACAGCGGCGTGCCCGCCAGCCCGTCCAAGTGTACCTGTGCCTTGGGCCCGGGATGTTCCAGCAGGTTCATCTGGCAGAAATGGCCGACGGCGACCTCGGTCATCGTCACCGCCTGAGGTTTTTCCGCCGCTTCCTGCTGGCACGCCACCAGCAGGGCCATACAGAGCGGGACAAGGATGCGTTTCATGGCGTCACCTTTCGGAATATCAGCACCGAGGCCAGCAGCGCCGCCAGCGGCCAAACCACCAGCGACACCAGCGCCTGCACGGGCGGGATCGCGCCCGCCGCGCCGCCGATGCCAGCAGCGGCGGCCGTCGCCTCGGACGCGGCCAGGTTGAACAGGCGAAAGGCGTCGGCGGGGTTCAGCACCAACAGCCAGGGGAACAGTTCGGTCGTGAACCAGCCGCCATCGTCGGCCACGACCGCCGCCAGCAGGCCCAGGTCGTACAGCACGATCATCACCAGCCACAGCCCGATGGCCAGCCCCGCCGCCCCCGATGGCCGTCGCGACAGACCAGACAGCGCATAGCCCAGGCACAGGAACGCCGCCCCCAGCAGCACCGCCGTCCACATCAGCCGCCACAGGGCCGGCAGACCGGCCAGCGCATCCGCATCGGTCGCCACCGCCGCCACTGCAGCGCTGCCATAGCCCGCCGCCACGGCGACCGACAAAACCCCCAGATGCGCCAGCAGCTTGCCGAGGATCAGCTCGGCCCGCGAAACCGGGTAGGTCAGCACCAAGGGCAGCGTTCCGCGCTCGACCTCGCCGGCGATGCCGTCAAACGACATCAAGAGCGCCACAAGTGGCACGAGGTAAACCGACAGCGAAGTCAGGCTCGCCACCGTCACCGACAGCCGGTCCGCGCCCAGCGCGCCAGAGGGCGCCGACCCCGCCGCCGCCAGCACCAGCGAAAAGACCACCATCATCGCCACGGCGATGGTGACCCAGCGATTGCGCAGCGCGATCAGGAACTCGGTCTGTGCGGTGGCCAGTATCCGGCTCATTGCCCGTCCCTCCGGCTGAAGTGGCTGTAGATGTCTTCCAGGCTGGGCGGGATCACGTCGATATCCGCCACGATCCCGCCGAGCGCGGTAATGCGCGACAGCGTCGCCAGCTTGGCGTCGGGCGCACAATCCAGGTACACCCCGGTGCCGTTCATCCGCCCCTGCGGCAGTGCCTCGGCCAGGCGCGCGCCCTGCCCCTCGCGCGGGACAACATGCAGCGCCACGGGCAGCGCCGCCTGGCGGCGCAGATCGGTCAGGCTGCCTTGTGTCACCAGCCGCCCGCCCGACAGGATCACCAGCCGGTCGGTGCGCGCCTCGACCTCGGTCAGGGCATGGCTCGACAACAGGATTGACGCGCCATCGGCGGCCAGATCATCCAGCAGCGTGTAAAAATCGCGCCGTGACACCGGGTCCAGCCCGCTGGTGGGCTCGTCCAGCACCAAAAGGCGCGGCCGCCCGATCAGCGCCTGTGCCAGTCCGACACGCTGGCGCATCCCCTTGGAATAGGTGCCGATCCGCCGCTTGCCCGCATCCGCCAGCCCCACCCGCGCCAGCAGGTCGGGCGCCAACTGCGCGGGCTCGCCGCGAAGGCGCAGGTAATGACGGATCTGTTCCAGCCCGGTCAGCGCCGGGTGAAAAGCCACGTTTTCCGGCAGATAGGCCACACCCGCGCGCGCTGCCGCCGAACCGGGCCGCGCGCCCAGCACGCGCACCTCGCCGCTGTCATAGGGGATCAGCCCCAGCACGATCTTCATCAGCGTCGACTTGCCGGCGCCGTTATGGCCCAGCAACGCCACGCGTTCGCCCGCGCCGACGGACAGCGTCACGTCGTGCAGCGCCTTTGTGTCCTGATAGCTCTTAGTGAGCCGTGAGAGGGTCAAACTCTGTGTCATCTGTCTTTCCGTCGCGCCATTTTCCGGCGCCTTGCCGGGCCAGGTCGCGGATATCTGCGGGAATGTCGATCTCGACCGGGGTCATCAGCGGGTGGCTGTCCACCACCCCGCCCGGCAGCGTGGCGGGGAAACTGGACTGCGACCAGCGGATCAGCTGCACCGCCGGCGCACCCACCAACAAGGCCGCAGCCGGCTGCGACCACAGGATATGGTCCATCAAATCGTTGGGGCGAAACGGGCTGTCGGCCTGTCCGTCGCCATCCAGGTCAAAGGCGGCATGATCGGACCAATAGTTGCCGGTGCCGTCAAAGCTCCATTCCACATCGGTCGTGCCGACATATTTCACCTGGGTACGGTTGCCGACAAAGGCGTTTCCGGTCAGCGCGTTGCGGTCCGACCCGGCGGTAAAATGGATACCGATATCGCAGCCCTCGAACCGGTTGCCAACAATCAGGTTGCGGTGGGCGTTATAGATAAAGGTGCATTTCTCGGCCCCGCCCCAGACCAGGTTGCCGCGCAGGTCCGAACTGTTGGCATAGTTCAGCATCAACCCGTGATCGCGGTCATGAAGCGACAGGTTGTCGAGCACCTTGAGCCGGTCGGAATACATCAGGGCATAGCCCAAGTGATTGCCGATCGAGATGTTGCCGGACACCTCGCTGTCATGGGCGTACATGTAATGGACGGCAAAGCGCAGATCGCGAAACAGGTTATCGGCAAAGACGTTCCGGCGCGAAGTGTTGACGAAAATGCCGTCGCGGCCATAGCGGATGTCGTTGCCTATCACCTGCGCGCCCGGCGCGTTCCAGACATAGACACCGTTGCCGCGCGCATTCATCCGACGATCCTGGCGGCCGACGATCACGTTGCCGCGCACAATGCTGTCATCGGCGCCGTGTATGTCGACGCCGTAGAGGTTGCCAAGGATGCGGTTGCCCTCGATCACCGCGCGGCGGGCGGTCTTGGTCAGCTGCACACCGGAATCGATGGTCTGGTGATCGCTGCCAGATCCGGTGATGGTCAGCCCGCGCACGGTTATGTCGGCCCCGGTGACGGTAACGACCGACCCGGTGCCGTCGCCCTCAATCGTTGCGTGCCCCTTGCCGTCAATCGTGATCGGCCGGGCCAGCGTCACCGGGCCGGCATGGCGACCCGGTGACAGGATCAGCACGTCGCCGGGGTCGGCCCCGGCAACGGCGGTTTGCAGCGCCCCGTTTTCTGCCGGCACGGCCAGCATCCCCGCCCACGCCATCGGCGCGGCGGCAATCGCCAGAACGAGCAGCAGAAAACGCGACAGCATGGTTCAGACGCCTTTCGGCCTGACCAGCATCCGGCCACGCATTTCCATATGCAGCGCGTGGCAGAACCACTGGCAATAGTACCAATAGACGCCGGGCTTGGCGGCGGTGAAGGTCACCGACGCGGTCGCCTGTGGCCCGACCTCCATCGCCACGCCGTGGTTGTTCAGCGTGAACCCGTGGGTAAGGTCGTCGATGTCGTCGAGGTTGGTCACGATCACCGTCACCTCGTCGCCTTCGGTCACCTCGAACTTTTCGAGCGAAAAGGTCGGCGCGACGCTGGTCATGTAGACCCTGACCTTGTTGCCGTCGCGGATCACCTCTTCGTTCCAGTCGTCGATATCGACGCCATCGGCCTCGGCCTGGCGGCGGGTATCGGCCCACATCGGGTCGTTGCGATCCCACACGTTGACCGGATTGACGATGTCGCGGCGGACCAGCACCACGTCATGCGGCTCGGCAAAGGTCGGGCCGTCATGCACCACCTTCATGTCATCGGTCGAGATGTCGATGATCTGCTCGTTCTCGGGCTTGAGCGGGCCGACATTGAGGAACCGGTCCTTCGAGAACTTGTTGAGCGAGATCAGCCAGCGGCCATCGGCCTCTTTCGTTTCGCCCATGGTGGTGTGGTTGTGACCAGGCTGATAGTGCACATCGACCTTGCTGACGATCGGGTCGACATCTTCGCCCGCATAGGCGCGCACGGCCTTGTCGAGGTCCCATTTCACCATCTGGCTGTCCAGGAACAGCGTGGTATAGGCCATCCCCTTGCCGTCGAACGCGGTGTGAAGCGGCCCGAGGCCCAGCTCGGGTTCGGCCACCACGGCGGAACGCGGATCGGCGTCTTCCTCGAACAGCGCGTCCATCTTGGTCACGTCCAGCACCGAACAGGTCGGCGACAGCTTGCCGTTCACGACCACATAACGCTGGTCGGGCGCGGTGTTGATGCCGTGCGGGCTGTTGGGGATGGGCACGTAGCGGGTGTATTTCTTGTTCTGGCCCTTGCGCCCGTCGATCACCTTGACGCCGTTCAGTTCCTGGTAGTCGCCGGCCTCGATCCCCTTTTCGATTTCCTTGAGGTTGAAGATGACGACATGGTCCATCTCGTTCTCGGTCATCTCGGCCAGGTTCATACCCATTTCCGAGTTGTAGGAGGTCGAAAAGGCGTATTTGCCCTGATAGTCGCAATCGGTGTTGTCGAGGTTGCCCGACACCATCACCTGCCAGGAGATTTCCATCGTGTCGCCGTCAAGCGCGGTGAAGAAGTTGACGTACTTGTCGGGCTCATCCAGCACCGAGCCATCATTGATCATCGGCGTCTCATCTTCACCATTGGCAAAGACATAGCCGGTGCGCGGGAATTTCTGCGGGCGCAGGCCGTGGATCGCCTTGGCGTTGGGGATTTCGACGATCTTGTCGCATTTCATGACGTCGCAGCGCACCCGTGCAACGCGGGTGTTGGCCTTGTCGTTCATGAACAGATAGCGCCCGTCATAGGTGCCGTCGGTGAACGACATGTGCGGATGGTGCAGGTCGCCGTTGTCGTGGACACGCTTGCCGTTTGCGTTCAGGAACGCCTTGGTTTCGGGCAGCATGCCCTCCTCAAAGATTTTCAGGCTTTCGTTGGTCTGCCCCCAGCCCGTGGCCGAGCAGCGGTTGAATACCGGAACCCGCATCAGTTCGCGCATGGACGGAAAGCCCAGAATGCGCATCTCGCCGGTCTGGCCCGACGACCAGAAGCCGTAATATTCATCCAGCTCGCCCGGGGCCAGGTTGATGCCATCGCCGGCAGCATGGGCCGCGGTCGTGCTTGCCGCCGTGGCCGCAACGCCTGCGGCGCCACCCATCAGCGCCAGCCGCGCGCCGCTCGCACCACCCAGCAAGGCTGCGCCACCGGCAGTCGCGCCCAGCATGGCGCGGCGACTGAGACCGGTTTTCGGTGTCTTGTCAGACATTTGTCTTCTCCTTTTGGTTGGGATGATTGGTGATGACACGGTCAAGATCGGCGGCGCCTCGTGCGGCGCTCTTGCGCCGCTTGTTGCGGCGGATCACGACCGGACATTTGGTTTCCGACTGGTACAGAACCTGGCAATGCAGGCAGTTCACGCACTCGTTCGGGTTGATCTCGCCGGTCGGGTGGATGGCCTGGACCGGGCATTCATGGGCGCAGGTCTGGCAGGGGTTGCCACAGTCGCGGTACCGTTTGAGCCAGTCGAACATGCGCATCCGCGCCGGGATCGCCAGCGCCCCGCCCAGCGGGCACAGATAGCGGCAATAGAACCGTTCAACGAACAGCCCGGCGATCAGCAGCGCCGCGACATAGGCGACAAACGGCCAGGCGCGCATGAATTTCAGCACGATGGCGGTCTTGAACGGCTCGATCTCGGCCAGGTGCTCGGCCTGTTCGAGCGAGGTCAGAGAGACCCCGAACAGACCAAGGAAGATCATGTATTTCACCGGCCACAGCCGTTCGTGCAGGCCCCAGGGCAGGGTCCATTGCGGAATGCCCAGCCAGCGCCCGAAACGGTTGGTCAGTTCCTGCAGCGCGCCGAAGGGACACAGCCACCCGCAATAGGCCCCCCGCCCCCAGAAAATCAGCGACGCCGCCACCGCGAACCACAGGATAAAGGTCAGCGGATCAAGCAGGAACGCCTGCCAGCTGAAATCGGTGGTCAGCGCGGCAAACAATGCCAGCACGTTGACGACCGACAGTTGCGCGTTGGTGTACCAACCCAGGAACACCAGCGTGACGGTCAGGAACGACATCCGGAACCAGAAGGTCACCTTTTCTGACTGTGTCAGCACGCCCTGGAAAAAGAACGCCGCCGTCAGCACCAGCAGCATCAGGGACAGCCCGGCGATCTCGACCGTCTTGTCCTTCCAGATGCGTTTCCACAGCGCCGCCTGGGCTGCGCTTTCTTCCTGGTCGGCGACGGCGCGTGCCTCGGCGGTTTCGGCCGGGGGCGCCGCAGCCGGCAGTGGGCGCAGGTACTGGTCGGGCAGACGATAGCCCATCTCGAAGGTGGTAAAGACCCGCTCGATCGCCGCTACGTCACGCTGCACCAGCAGTTGCAGGCGGAAGGGTTCGGTCGGGTCGAACCCGGAATCGGCCGGGATGCGGAACAGATCGAGCTCGCTGAAATCCGGCGCGCCCTCGGCGGCGATGGCGCCCAGCCGGCGGTGCATGCGGTCACGGAAGCGCACCGACACATCGCCCTGGATCAGAACGATCCGGTCGAAGATGCCGCCGCGCACATAGCCCGACCCCTTGAAGGAATACATCCCCCTACCAGCGATCATGATGGCGTGATCGCCCTCTTCCAGCCAGCCCTGCATGTTGGCGTGTTCCGCCGGGCCGAGCAGCGCCTCGCCCACCGCCGGGACCGAAACCAGCCCCATGTACATCTCGATGAAATTGGTGTCGGCGGGGTCCTTGATCGGGCGCTTGGCGGCGCGCGGGTCATCGACCGCCTCGAATGCGGCGTTGATCTGCCCCACGTCCAGCGACAGCCGCCGCAGGGTGCCGTCACCCTCCAGCGTCATCCAGTCGCCGGCGGCCTGCGCATCGGGGTTGATCTCGAATTTCGGCCCGGTGTCGGCCTCGGGCGCGCTCAGCCCGCCCAGCCCCAGCCGGCGCGCCACCTTGAGCCCGGCCCGAACGATGGAGTCGTCGATCACCATGATGGTGACGGTGGCCCCGGCGATGATCTTCAGATCATGCGTCGTGCCGCCCGAAGTCGCCTCTGCCACCAGGTCGAGCCCGGCATAGTCGGCGGCCAGCGCCTGGATCTTTCTGTCGGGGATGCCGATCAGCACGATCGGCTCGGAATGCTTGACCAGCTTGACACCGCGCACCACCGCCGCGTCATCGACCGCGACCATGGTGTGAATGGGTTTGCCGGAATAGCCGGTGGTGCCCACGTAATCCGAGGTGATGAAGGCCCAGCCGATGCGCTCGCCCCCCTTGAGCAGCGGCGCGACGGGTACGTCATCGCGCACCGGGCCAAAGGCATCCGCCCCCTCGACCAAGTCTGCGGCGGCGACCTCGGATATGTACTGGGCCAAAACCGACCCCGCCTGTGCCCGTACCGGCTGGGCCATGAGCACGGCAAGCGCCGCCAGGCTGGCCACGACCAACAGGAGGATCAGAAACGTCGTTATATGGGAATGAACGGTTTTCGGGCGCGGCGTCGCGGTCTGGGTGCAGGTCGGACGCGGCGATTCGAAGGCGAGCGAAGCGGATACGGGGGGGAGTACGGATACGACCATGTCTTTCAGTTCTCTTTCGGGGGGCCGCGGGCACGTTTCCACGGGCGCGAAATTCCCATGTGCCGCGACTCTTCGATTCGGGGTGACAGGTGGCGGGCGACCTGGCCCGGCTCTGCCACGTGCGGGGGCAGAGCGGTCAGAGCGTCGCAATGCAGCGTGCAGACCGGGCAGTCGCGGCAATCATAAAGCGGCGCCTGTTCGACCGGCTGGCCGGTCTTGTCCACAAGGACCGTCGTCGCACCGCCATCGGTGCAGATAACCATCGAGATCAGCCCCGGCTGACCGGTCTTGGCAAGCACACCTGCGGTGCTGCCCAGAATCAGGGCAAACGACAGCATCATGCCAAAAAGGATATCTAACCGGGTGCGGATCATGCCTGCGATCTAGCTGAACTCGGCCCGAGAATAATTGACCGAGGTCAAGCCTGAACAAATCAAGTGTAAAAAACTTATCTTTTCCCGCTGCACCTGATCGTGACCTATTCGGCCGCCGATTTCAATGTGCTCATCAGGTGGTGAAATTTCTCGCCCTGCACCGCGACATGGCGGCGGATCGCATCGGACGCGGCCAGTGCATCGCCCGCCTCCAGCGCAGCGACAATCGCCTCATGTTCGGCCATGGATTGCCGCAGACGCCCGCGCAGGCGCAGTTGCAGCCGCCGGAACGGCGTCAGCCGGCGAAACAGGCGCTTGCATTCCTTTTCCAGGAACCCATTGCCGGAATGGCGGTAGAGGATGGCGTGAAAGCGTTCGTTTTCATAATAATAGCCATCGGTATCATGCGCCTCGACCGCGCGCTGGCAGCGTACGTTGACGGCACGCATCTCGGCCAGCGCGGCATCCGTGATCCGCGACGCGGCCAGCCGGGCGCAGACCGATTCCAGCTCGGCCATCACCTCGAACATTTCGACCAGTTCGACCGGGCCGGGCTGACGGACAAAGACACCCCGGCGCGGGATCTGCTCGACCAGCCCCGACAGGGCCAGCCGCTGCAGCGCCTCGCGCAGCGGCGTGCGCGACACCGAAAACCGTTCGGCAAGCTGGACCTCGTCCAAGCGTTCGCCATCGACGAACGTACCCTCGAGGATCATGCCCTCAAGCGCCTCGGCAATGGTATCGGAGCGTTTGCGTTCCATGCCCGCTTGTATACAGAAAACGATTTACTCAAACAAGAGATCGTCTTTTGTATACAAAAATATTGACCCAAACCGCAGAATCTGCGATTTGCTGAGCGATGCGCCCGTAGCCGGGCCATTTCAACGGGAGGAAACAGCATGAAATTCACAGCATCACTGGCCCTGGCGGCCCTAGCCGCCTTCAGCATCGGCGCCGAGGCCAAGGAACTGCGCGTCTCGCACCAATGGTCCGAGGCCGATGTCCGCCACAAGGTCGCCCAGATCGTCGCCGACGAAGTCGCCGCCGCCGATGTCGGGCTGGAAATCACGATTTTTCCCAGCCAGTCGCTGTTCAAAGCGCGCGAGCAGTACAAACCCCTGTCGCGCGGCCAGGTCGACATGACGGTGTTCCCGCTGTCCTATGCCGGCGGCTTGCGCAACGCCTACAACCTGACCCTGATGCCGGGGCTGGTAAAAAACCACGATCACGCCGCGCGCCTCAACGAATCGGCCTTCATGGAAGAGATCGAAAAGATCATGGCCGAGGATGACGTGATGGTGCTGGTGCACGGCTACCTGGCCGGTGGCTTTGCCGGCAAGGATAAGTGCCTCACCGCGCCCGAGGATGTCGCCGGGCTGCAGATGCGCGCCGCCGGCAAGGCGTTCGAGCAGATGCTTGCGGGCGCAGGCGCCTCGATCGCGTCGATGGCATCTTCGGAGCTCTATAACGCCATGCAGACCGGCGTGCTGGACGCCGCCAACACCTCGTCCTCGTCCTTCGTCAGCTACCGCATCTACGAACAGGTGGCCTGCTATACACCTGCCGGCGATTTCGCGCTGTGGTTCATGTATCAGCCGATGCTGATGAACAAGTCGGTGTTCGAAGGCCTGACCGAGGAACAACAGCAGGCCCTGCTGGACGCCGCCGCCAAGGCCGAGGCGTACTATCTCGAAGAGGCCAAGAAACAGGACGGCAACTCACGCGACGTCTTTGCCGAGAACGGCGTCGAGATCGCCGACATGACCCAGGAAGAGTTCGACGCCTGGCGCGCCCTTGCCAAGGAAACGTCCTATAAGGCGTTCCTCGAAGGGTCGCCCGACGGTCAACGCCTGCTCGACCTGGCGCTTTCGGTCGAATAAAAGGTCACGGTCCGGGGGCGGCCCGCCGCCCCCGGCACCTCCGCCAACCAACTGACAACGGAAGGCGCCAAAATGTCCGGTACGTCCCACGCCACCGCATCCGCCCGCCACGGCGGCAATCCGATTCTGCACGCGATTGGGCTGCTCAGCCAGATTGCTGGCATCGCCGCCGCGCTGCTGATCATGGCATCGGTCGCCGTCACCTGCCAGATGATCTTTATCCGCTTTGTTCTGAACGGCTCGACCATCTGGCAGACCGAAGGCGTCACCTTCATGATGATCGCCGCCACCATGCTGGGGCTGCCCTATGTCCAGTACACCCGCGGGCATGTGAACGTCGATCTGCTGCCCTTGATGCTGCCGGCGGGGGCACGCAAGGTGCTGGCCCTGCTGGTGTTGCTGCTCACGCTGGCGGTCACGGCCATGATGCTGTGGCACGGCTATCATTTCTGGTACGAGGCATGGGATTGGGGCGAGACATCGAATTCGCCCTGGAACCCCAAGCTGTGGGTGCCCTACCTGGCGCTGCCGCTGGGCTTTGGCCTTTATGCGCTGCAGCTTGCCGCCGACCTCTATGCCGCCGCCCGCGGGATCGAACCACCCTTCGGCTTTGACCCCGACGCCGGCCTGACCGACGCGCTTGCCGAAAGGGCCGACTGATGGATGCGCTGACACTTGGCCTGCTGGTCGCCATCGTCACCATTGCGGTGCTGTTTTCGGGCATCTCGGTCGCGGCCGGGCTGCTGGTGGTCTCGGCCGGTTTCCTGATCGTATTTGACGGCATCGCGTCGCTGGGGCTGATGCCGGAGGTGTTCTTTGGCAAACTCGACAATTTCGCGCTGCTGTCGATCCCGATGTTCATCATCATGGGCGCGGCCATCGCCTCGACCCGGGCGGGCGCCGACCTGTACGAGGCGCTGGAACGCTGGCTGACCCGCGTGCCCGGCGGGCTGGTGGTGTCGAACCTGGGCGCCTGCGCGCTGTTTTCCGCGATGAGCGGATCAAGCCCCGCCACCTGCGCCGCCATCGGCAAGATGGGCATCCCCGAGATGCGCAAGCGCGGCTATCCCGACAGCGTCGCCGCCGGGTCCATCGCGGCCGGGGGAACGCTGGGCATCCTGATCCCGCCATCGGTCACCATGATCGTCTATGGCATTGCCACCGAAACCTCTATCGGGCGGCTGTTCCTGGCCGGGGTCGTGCCGGGGCTGATGCTGGTGGTGCTGTTCATGGCCTGGTCGCTCTATTCGACATGGGCCTCGGGTGACGCGCATGTGCTGCGGGCGGGCAACTACAGCTGGCGCGAGAAATTCGAGATCCTGCCGCGGGTGCTGCCGTTTCTGGCGATCATTCTGGGCGTGCTTTACGCCATGTATGGCGGCATCGCCACGCCGTCTGAAACGGCGGCCGTCGGGGCGCTGTTGTGCCTGCTGATCGCGATGATCATCTATAGCCTGTGGAGCCCCCGCCAGATCTGGCAGATCCTGCGCGACAGCACCCGGGAATCGGTGATGATCTTGTTCATCATCGGCGCGGCGGGCGTGTTCAGCTACATGATGTCGTCGCTGTTCATCACCCAGTCCATCGCCGAATGGATCGGCTCGCTTGATGTCAACCGCTGGGTGCTGATGGGGATGATCAACCTCTTCCTGCTGGTCGCCGGCTTTTTCCTGCCGCCCGTCGCCGTGATCCTGATGGCCGCCCCGATCCTGATGCCGATCATCAGCTCGGCCGGGTTCGATCCGATCTGGTTCGCGGTGGTGCTGACCATCAACATGGAAATCGGGCTGATCTCGCCGCCGGTGGGGCTGAACCTCTATGTGATCAACGGCATCGCGCCCGATATCAAGCTCAAGACGATCCTTGTCGGCTCGCTACCCTATGTCGCCTGCATGATCCTGGGGATCGTGCTGTTGTGCCTCTTTCCCGATATTGCGCTGTGGCTGCCCGACCTGGTCATGGGAGCGGCCAAGTGACACGTCTGGCCGACCTTCTTTCGACGGTGTTCGAGCGCCGTTATGGCGCCCGTGGCCGCGGGCGCGCGGATACGCGCCCGATGCCGGAACTGGCGGCCGAACTGATCGGAACCCAGGGCGAGGTATCGGGTCAGGCGTTGGCGCGCACCATCCTTGACCGTTTCGAGACGCTCGACGATGACGGCAAGCTGGAATTCTTTCACCACCTCGCCGGCGAGATGACGATAAACCCCAAGCAGGTGCGCACCGCGCTGAACGCCTACGAGGCGGGCCAGACCAAAGCCAGCTATGGTGCCTTTCTGGCCGCGGCCGAACCGCCTCGCCAGGAACTGATCCGCCGCCTGAACCAGGTGCCGGGCGCCACCCATGCGCTGGTCGAGATGCGCGCCGACCTGCTGCGCCTGGGGCGTGGCGAGGATGCGCTGATGGCGCTGGACCTCGACTTTCGCCACCTTTTCGCCAGCTGGTTCAACCGCGGCTTTCTGGTGCTGCGCCCGATCAGCTGGGAAAGCCCGGCCCATATCCTGGAAAAGATCATCGCCTACGAGGCGGTCCACGCCATCCACAGCTGGGAGGATCTGCGCCGCCGCGTCGAACCCGCCGACCGGCGCTGTTTCGCCTTCTTCCACCCCGCGATGCCGGACGAACCGCTGATCTTTGTCGAGGTGGCGCTGACCCGCGGCACGCCGGGGTCTGTGCAGGCGCTGCTGGCCCAGGACCGCGAGGTGTTGGACGAGGAAAAGACCGACACCGCCGTTTTCTATTCCATCTCCAACTGCCAGGCGGGGCTGGCCAGTATCTCGTTCGGCAATTCGCTGATCAAGCAGGTCGCGGCCGATCTGTCGATCGAACTGCCGGGGCTCAAGACATTCGTCACGCTGTCGCCCATTCCCGGGCTCACCGCATGGCTGCGCGACGAAGAGCTGGATCACGTCCCCGAAGACGATGCGCAGATGCGCGCGCTTGCCGCGCTTTACCTGCTGCGCGCCAAGCGCGACAATGGCGAGCCGCTGGACCCTGTCGCGCGCTTTCATCTGGGCAACGGCGCATCGGTCCATCAGGTCCATGCCCGTGCCGACACCTCGCCCAACGGGCTGAGGCAATCGGCAGGGGTCATGGTCAACTATCTTTACGACCTCTCGAAGGTCACGCAAAATCACGAACGCTTTGCCGCGTCGAGCCAGGTCGCCGCCTCTTCCGAGGTGCGCGCACTGGCTGCCGCCGCAGACAAGGCAAGAGCATAGGAGCAGCAGATGGCGAATGCCCTTTACGACGCGCTCTTCGCGCCCCATGCCGGGAGCGAAGCCCCCTTTCTGCACCTGGTCGATGGCAACACCATCACCTATGCCGATTTCCTGGCCCAGGCCGCGCGCATGGCCCATGCTTTGGTCGCAGCGGGGCTGACCCCTGGCGACCGGCTGGCGGCGCAGGTCGAAAAATCGCCGCAGGCACTGGCGCTCTATGCCGCCTGCGCGCAGGCAGGGGTGATCTTTTTACCGCTCAACACCGGCTATACCGGCGACGAGCTGCGCTATTTCGTCGAAAACAGCGGCGCACGGATGCTGGTCTGCGACCCTGCCCGAACTGGAACGCTTGCCCCCGTGGCCGAGGCGAACGGCGCAAAACTGCTGACACTGGACGCCGCCGGTCAGGGCACCCTGGCCGATGCCGCGCAGGCGATGCCCGGCGAATTCACCACCGTGGCGCGCGCCCCCGAAGATCTGGCTGCGTTTCTGTATACCTCTGGCACGACGGGCCGTTCCAAGGGGGCGATGCTAAGCCACGCCAACCTTTTGTCGAATGCCCGGACACTGGCCGAGATCTGGCGCTTTTCCGCGCAGGACGTGCTGCTGCACGCGCTGCCGATCTTTCACACCCACGGGCTGTTCGTGGCGACGAACGTGATCCTCGCGGTCGGCGGCTCGATGATCTTCCTGCCCAAGTTCGACCTGGATACGGTGATCGAGCGGATGCCCGAGGCCACCACGATGATGGGCGTTCCGACCTTTTATACCCGGCTTCTGGACGACCCGCGCCTGACGCGCGACCTGGCCGGACACATGCGGTTGTTCGTGTCGGGCAGCGCGCCGCTTTTGGCCGAAACCCATATCCGTTTCGAAGAGCGGACCGGGCATCGCATCCTCGAACGCTACGGCATGACCGAAACCAACATGAACACCTCGAACCCCTATGACGGCGAACGCCGCCCCGGCACCGTCGGCCTGCCCCTGCCCGGGGTCGAGGTCAAGGTGACCGACCCGGATACCGGCGCCACACTGCCGCAAGGCGAGGTCGGCCAGGTCGAGGTGCGCGGACCAAATGTCTTTCAGGGATACTGGCAGATGCCCGAAAAGACCGCCGCCGAACTGCGCGAGGACGGGTTTTTCATCACCGGCGACCTGGGATGTTTAGACGAGGACGGCTATCTGCAGATCGTCGGGCGCGGCAAGGACCTGATCATCTCGGGCGGCTTCAACATCTATCCCAAGGAAATCGAGCTGGTGATCGACGACCAACCCGGCGTGCTGGAATCGGCCGTGATCGGGGTGCCGCACCCCGATTTCGGCGAAACCCCGGTGGCGGTGATCGTGCCCGAGCCGAGCGCCCGGCCCGACCTCGACGCGATTGCCGAGGCTGCCAGCACGGCACTGGCGCGGTTCAAGCAGCCCCGCGCGTACCGGACCATCGACGAGTTGCCCCGCAACACCATGGGAAAAGTGCAAAAAAACATCCTGCGTGATCGCTACAAGGACATGTTCACCGCCGGCTGACACCCGCGCACATGGTCACCCCCCGCCCAATAAAACGGCGGACCGCAACCGCCGGTTTTCCTGTCCGGTGCCCGGTTTGAATGATCCGTCCAATTGGTCGCGCGCGTCGGGCAGACAGGACAACATGAACAGCGCCTCCTCGCACCGCTTACCTCAAATCCGCCTGAACAGCGCCCGCGCCCCGAATTGGTCATACTCTTCAGTTTGACTTGGTGATTACCTTCGTGTGATTACCTGACAGGATTCGGTCGGTGATCACCGGGCGCCTTCTACTGTTTAGCAGAACACCGCGCATTTGGCGTGTGGTATTCGACCATAGGTTGTCTTCGGTATGGGTCTGGAATAGGCATCAGTATCGGGTAGGCGTTGTTGAATTTCGTGACGAGTACCACCGGTGCGTATTTGCGGGGAAAAGCGTTCGATGCACAGCGCGATTTTCAGGCTCACGAAACTTGACAGGCGCATCAAGCGCGCTCTCCAGATGTTCGCCGATGCGGTGCTGATGGTGCTGTGTTTCATCGCCGCGATGGTGTTGCGGCTGGAGAATCTGAGGTTTCTCGCAGACCCGCATATCTGGCTGGTATTGCTGCCGGCGATCCTGGGCACCCTGGCAATGTTCAACATCCTGGGGCTTTACCGTTCGGTCATCCGGTACATCAACGCGCATGTGATGCGGGCGATCCTGGCCGGGGTTATCGTCTCTGCCGTGCTGCTTTTCATCACTGCGCAGATACTGTCGGCGCCGGTGCCACGCTCGGTTCCCGGAATATACGCCCTGCTCCTGTTCTTCGCGACAAGCACGCTGCGGTTCCTGATGCGGGGCCTCTTTCGCAGGAACAGGCTGCGCGACCGCCAGCCGGTGATCATCTACGGCGCGGGCGAGGCCGGCCGCCAGCTGGCGACCGCGCTGGCACATGACTGCGAACACGTCCCGCTGGCCTTTGTCGATGACGACCCGCACCTGCAGCAAAACTGGATTGAGGGCAAGAAGGTCTATGCCCCCGACCAGATTCCGCAGCTGATCGATCGGATGAGCATAAGCTGCATCCTGCTGGCCATTCCCAGCACCAGCCGGGCACGGCGGCGCGAAATCGTCTCGCGGCTGGAGCCGCTGAACATTGAGATCCGCACCATTCCCGGCATCGCCGACATTGTCGATGGCCGCGCCACCTATAGCGACCTGCGCCGGGTCACGCCTGAGGATCTGCTGGGCCGCGAGCCGGTGCCGCCCCGTGCCGACCTGATGGCCCGCAACATCACCGGCAAGGTGGTGCTGGTGTCGGGGGCCGGCGGCTCGATCGGGGCAGAGCTGTGCCGCCAGATCATCCGTCACGATCCGGCCGCGCTGGTTCTGCTCGAAGTGTCGGAATTCGCCCTTTACACCATCACCAACGACCTAAGAGAGACGCTGGAACACGAGGGGCGCGACGTGCCTGTCGAGCCGATACTCGGCTCGGTCCAGAACCCCGGCCGCGTGCGTGCGATCCTGCGCAGCTTCGGCGTGCAGACGGTCTATCACGCCGCCGCGTACAAGCATGTCGTCCTGGTCGAGGAAAACGTCGTCGAAGGCATCCGCAACAATGTTTTCGGCACCCAGGTCATTGCCGAGGCCGCAGCCGAGACGGGCGTGGAAAGCTTCATCCTGATTTCGACCGACAAGGCGGTGCGCCCCACCAATTTCATGGGCGCCTCGAAACGCATGGCCGAACTGGTGTGCCAGGCGCTGGCGAAAGAGGCGCCGCACACGACCTTTTCGATGGTTCGCTTCGGCAATGTGCTGGGCTCGTCGGGGTCGGTCATCCCGCGCTTTCGCGCCCAGATCGAACAGGGCGGCCCGGTGACGGTGACGCATCGTGACATCACCCGGTTTTTCATGACCATACCCGAGGCCGCGCAACTGGTGATCCAGGCAGGCGCGATGGCCCGGGGCGGGGATGTCTTCGTGCTGGACATGGGCGAACCCGTGCGCATCCTCGACCTGGCGCAAACCATGATCCGGCTGCACGGGCTCAAGCCCTATATCGTCGAAGACGGAATAGCCGCAAACAGCGCCGATGGTGACATCCCCATCCGCATCGTCGGGCTGAACAAGGGTGAAAAGCTCTACGAAGAGCTGCTGATCGGCGACAATGCGCACAGCACCGAACACCCCCGCATCATGGCCGCCACCGAGGTGTCGCTGAGCCGGGACGAACTGCGCCGCTACCTCGACCGCATGACCAGCGCCTGTCAGAACTTCGATATCGCCGAACTCCGCCGGATATTCCTGCAGGCGCCGCTGGCCTATCGTCCTACCGGCGACGATATCCACGACCTGATGTGGAACAGCACCCGCGACCACCAGCAAGAGGTCACGCTGGAAAAGGTCGGGGCCTGAACGCAGGTCGCGATGGGGCAGTCGCCACTGCCGGAGGGATTGCTCAGTTCGCCCCCACCCTCGCTGTACCTCCGACCGTTTCCGCCAGCCCTGCCCCGGTCGTGGCGTCGGCATTCAGCAGCGGTGGGCGCAGGTTCAGCCAGCGCCGCTCGCCCGTCACATGCGCCTTGAATGATTTCAGCGCCGGGATCAGCCCGGCGCGCTCTGCCGCACGGCGATGCGCGATCACGGCCGGCAAGGCCGCCTCGGCACCGGCGAAATCGCCCTTCTCCGCCAGATCATAGACCGCCCGGATCGCGCCGACATTGGAATTGCAGGTGGCTGAGATGCACCCGCCCCCGCCAGCACGCAGCGCGTCGACCAGAAACACCTCGGACCCCGGAAAGACCGAAATCCCCGGCGCCGCGTCGATCACGGCTTTGGTGTTATCCCAATTGCCCGAGCTGTCCTTGTAGGCAACGACGGTTTCGGGAAAGGCCGCGTTCAGGCGCGCCGCAAGGGCGGGCGAGATGCCGATCCCGGCGGTTTGGGGGATGTGATACAGGCACATTCGCAACGCATCGCTGGCCACGCTTTCGATCAGGCGGCTGAAATAGGCGTAAAGCCCCTCGTCGCTGGCAGTGACGTAAAAGAAGGGCGGCAGCACCATCACCGCCGCGCAGCCCAGATCGACCGCATGACGGCAAAGCGTGGTGGTTTCCTCCAGCGAACACAGGCCGCTGCCGGGCATCAGCCGCTCGGGCGGGATCGCGCCCGAGGCAGTCAGCCGTTCAAGCGCCTCCATCCTTTCGCGCGCCGACAGGCTGAGCGCCTCGCCAGTGGTGCCAAACGGCGACAGGTAGTGCGCGCCATCGGCCAGGCATCCGGCTGCGTGCGCCTCCCACAGCTCGGGCGCGACCGACAGGTCATCGTTGAAGGGCGTCAGGATCGGAACGATCACCCCCCTGAAGCGCGGCGATGACGGGGATGAAGGACGGGTCTTCGGCATGGGTGACTGTCCTTTGCAGGGCCATATCAGGCCATCAGGGTGGACCAGCCCCGCGTCGGGTTCAAGCACCTTGCCGCCGCCACCCTAGCGCGGGGAAAAGCGCATCGGCAGGGTGAAGGTATAGCTTGCCTCGGTCAGCCCCGTGGGCGCCGGCGGAAACCGGCCCGCCGCTCGCACCGCGCTGAGCGCGGCGCGGTCAAGCGCGGCATTGCCCGAACCGCGGGCCACCGATGCAGAGACCAGCCCGCCGCCGCGATTCACGGTCATGCGCACGGTCACGGTGCCGCTGGCGCGGCGGCCATCGCGCGGATAGCGCTTGCGCGCCTCGACGCGGCGGCGCAGCTCTGCCCCCCAGCGGGCGGTCAGGCTGCTGCGTTGGGACGCGCTGAGCGTCGCAGCGTTGGCTGGGCGCGTGCTGGCGCCGGCGCTTTGCCCCCCGCCCTGCCCCTGCGCACGCTGGGCAGCGCTGGCCCGGCTGGGGGCCTGCGCCTGCGGTTGCGGGGCGGGTCTGGGGCGCATCTCGGGCACAGGCGGGCGGCGCGCGGGTGGCTCGGCAGCCGGCGGTGGCGGCGGCGCAACGTCAGGCGGTGCGGCAGCCAGTGGGCGCGCCGGATCGGCACGCTCCGGCGGCCGGTCTGCCTCGGGCAGGGGTGCATCGGGGTCGCGCGCGGCATCGGGGCTGGCGGGCAGCGCGACATGGGCCTGGAACTGCGGCGGCGGCGCGGGCAGAGCCGGCGGCGGAGCGGTTACCGCCGCATAAGGCAGGCTGTCGGCGCGCGGCAGCGCGACATCTGGGCGGCGGGCGGCTGTTTCCAGCTCGGGCCGGACGGATTGCTCTGGCAGGGGCGGCGGCGCATCGGGTTCTGGCGGTGTTTCGACCGGACGCCGGGGTGTGGGTGTTTCCTCGGGCGGGGTGTCCCAGCGTTCCACCAGCGCCGCCAGAGCGGCATCCGAGGCGTGCAGCGTGCTCAGCGCCTCTCCGGTCTGGCCTGCCGCCTCGACACCCGCCGAGGACGGCGCAAGCCCCGCCACCGCCACATGCAGCGCCGCCGCCAGCAGCGCAAACACGGCAAATTCCGCCGCCCGTTTCATTGCGGCACCGTCACCAGGCGGATATCGGCGAAACCCGCCCCCGCCAGGCGCGGCATCAGCGCCGCCAGCCGCGCCGCCGGCAGTTGGGCATCAGCGCGCAGCACCAACACCGGGCGGTCGCCCTCGGCACAGCCCCCGGCGCAGGCATCGCGCGCTGCGGACGCCAGCGCCGCCAACGCCGCATCAATCCCCCGCGCCTGGTGAAAGGCAAGCGTGCCATCGGCCGCCATGTAAAGCGTGAGTGCGCCATCGGCCTGCTCGCCCGCATCCGCCGCCCCGGAGGGGGGCGAGACATCCACCGGCTCTGGCGGTGCGATCTCGGCTGTCATCAGGAAAAAGATCAGCAGCAGGAACACCACGTTGATCATCGGCACGATGTTCTCGGACCGGCGGCGACGGGGGGTAAAGGCAAACTGCATGCCCCTACTCCACCAATGCCAGCCCGGTGAACCCGGCGGCGCGCAGCGGCTCGACCACATCGACAAGCCGTTGCAGGCTGGCGCCGTCGCGGGCGCGCAGAACGATGGTATCGCCCGGCGTCTCAGTCAGGGAGGAAAGCCGGGCGGCCAGATCGCCGGGCGCGAGCGGCTGACCATTCAGTCGCACGCCATCGGGCAGGATATCCACCAGCCGCGGTGGCCCGCTATAGGGCGCCGATCCCGCCGGCGCCGCAGCCATCAGCGGCACATGCGTCTCGGTGCCAAAGCGCGAGGCGAGCATGAAAAAAACCAGCAGCAGAAAGACCACGTCGATCATCGGGGTCAGGCTGGGGGCGCGTCGCCGCCGGGATGTGCCAAAGGCAAACATCGGGCGCGCGCTATTCCGCCGCTGCCCGGTTCACGGTGGCATCACCGGGCCGCTTGCCCCCTGCTGCGCGCAGAAAGATGCGGGTGGCGGCGTCTTCCATCTGCAAGCGCAGACGGTCGGACACGCTTTCAAACCAGCTCAGCGCCATCGAGGCCGGTATCGCCACCGCCATCCCGGCGGCGGTTGTCAACAGCGCCTCCCATATCCCGCCGGCCAGCAGCGCGGGGTCGGCGCGGCTGCCGGCCTCCTGCAACGCCTGAAAGGCGGCGATCATGCCCAGCACCGTGCCAAGCAGCCCCATCAGCGGGGCGATGGTGGCGATCAGTTCCAGCGGCCGCAGGCCGCTATGGGCCTCGGCCAGCAATTGGCGCGCGACGCGCTCTGTCTCGGCGCGGGCGCCGTCATCGTCGAGCGTGGGGTCACAGCGCGCCTCGATGGCGGAACGGATCAGCGCCGCCCGGCAGCTGTGTCGCCCCTGCAGCCGCTGCAACGCCGCCGCCTGGTCGCCCTGTTGCCAAAACTCGACCGCCTCTCGCGCGCGGCGGCCGCCGGTCCAGGCGCCCATCCGCGCCAGACGCCACACCTTCCACAGGATCAGGGCAAGCGCCGCCACCGATACCGCCGCAATGGCCCAAATAGCCGGCCCGCCGCGCTGCAGGAAATGCATGGCGCGGGACTGCGCGACAGAGGCGCGTGCCTGCAGGCCCTCGGCCGCCGGCTGTTCGACGGGCACAGTCGTGGCCGCATCGGGGGCCGCCGGCACCGGCAGGACGTCGCCGTGCCCGGCGTGTTCGTCGGGCGCCGGCATCTCGGGGGCCGGCTGGGGGGCTGCGGGCTGTTCGGCGGGCGCGGAAACCGCGCCCTCCTGTGCGGCCTGGGCGATGCCGCCGTCAGGGAGCACCGTCAGGACCGCCAGAACCGCCCCGGCCAGCGCCGCCCGCATGCTCAAACCCGGGAAGTGCCCGAAGCGGTCAGAAGCTCGCTTCGATCGAGACATAAAAGTTCCTCCCTGGCTCGTTGACCTGCGTCACCGTGGGGTCGAAAAGGTTCGCCCGGCTCAGGTGGTTTGCATAGGTCTTGTCGGTCACATTGTCGATTCCCGCGTGCAACGTGGCCCGGTCGGTTATGTCGTAACTGCCGAACAGATCGAGCGTGGCATAGCCTGACGTCGTGCCCGGGTCGCGCACCGGGTCGATGCGGTCTTGCTCGAACGCCCAGTTCAGCCGTCCGCCTGCGCGCCAGCGGTTCTGGCCATAGCTGACCGCGAAAGAGCCCTGCAACGGCGGGATCTGCGCCAGCGACCGGTTGTCGGTCTCGTTCTCGCCATAGGTATAGGTCGCGTCGCCCGTGAACTCCCAGCCGCCGTGCTGCCAGCCGCCCGAAAGTTCGATCCCCGCCAGCCGGGCCGACACGTTGCGATAAGTTGTCACACCGGCAACGCTGAACTGGTCGCGCAGGATGAAATCGTCAACCCAGTCGGCATAAACAAGGGCATCCAGGTGCCAGGTATCGCGCTCTAGCTGAACACCAAGATCAAGCTGGTGGTGCTTTTCGGGCTTGATGTCCGGGTCGCCGACCCAGTTCATCCGCGCCATGCCGCGTTCGGTCGCATCCGCCGTGCGCACCGAGCGCGACAGACCCGCGATCAGCACAGTGCCCGGCGATACGGTGTATTCCAGCCGCGCCAGCGCGCCGAAATTGTCCTCGGTCCGGGGCGCGTTGAAGTTGGTGCCGTATTGCATCCCGTAGTAGGTGTTGGGCGAGTTACCGGCATCCAGCGCGGGCGTGGCGTTGGGCGTCCCGGACTTGGCCTTGACCCGGTCATAGCGCGCGCCCAGCCGCAGGGTGGTGCGGTCGGACAGCTCGGTATCGGCCTCAACGTACAGGCCGGTCTGAGCGATGGTGATGTCGGGCCACATCATGAAGCGCGCCCGCGCCGCGTTTTCGGCCTCCAGCATCGGGATCATGCCGGGCATGCCGGCATACATCACCGCCAGGCGATTGTTGGACTGATGGTCGATGCCGACCCGCATCTGCGTGGCGCCAAAGCCGAGATGCGCCTCGATCTTGCCGCCGGTGGTGTCGGACGTGGCGGGCGTGCGCATCGCCATCATCCCCACGGGCCGCAGCGAATAGTTGTCCATGACGTGGTCAACAGAACTGAAAAACAGGCTGCCCTCGATCCGCTCCAGCGCCCCGGCATCGACATTGACGCCGCCGCGCAGGCGATAGACCTGGGTTTCGTCAAAGGGGCTGTCCATCCCCGCGCCGGGATAGAGCGTATCCTCGACCAGCGTATAATCCGCATCGAACGCCAGGTCGAAGCGGTCCCCGGCATAGCCCAGCGTCACGCCATAGCTGGTGTGGTCAAAGCCGCTGCGCACGGTGCGCCCTGAGCCATCCTTGTAGCTATCTGCCGTCTTGTACTCGGCTCCGCCACGCAGGTAAAAGCCATGCCCCATGTCAAGGGTGAACCGCCCGGCCGCGTCAAAGCCGTCGCCGTTGGATGATGCCCCGGTCGTGACCGACCCGGTCAGCATTTGGCCGGTGTCCAGCTCGGGCGTGTCGCGCTCCAGCCGAACGGTGCCGCCGCTGCCGCCGGGGCCGCTGGTGACGCTGGCATAGCCCTTTTCCACGACCACCCGGTCGGCACGGTAAAACGCGGCAAGGCTGGCGGGCGGGTCCATCCGGTTGGGACAGCCACCATAGGTAAAGGCGCCCGCGTCGATCACGTTGAGCTGGTTTTGCTGCTGGCCGCGGATCACCAGTTCCAGCCCGTGTCCGCCCATACGCCCGGCAGTGACGCCAGGAACCTGGCGCAGCATTTCGCCGCCGTCCTGCGCCGGTATCGTGCTCAGGTCGCCCGGCTCCAGCGCGGTGGACATCGGGCCATCGGCAAAGGCACCGCCTTTTACCAGGATGGGGTCAAGCGGGATCGTTTCGTCGGCGGCCAGCGCAAGGGCAGGCAACGCAGTGGTCATCAGGACGCCAAGGCCAAGGCGCCGGATCGGGGTATATGTCATGTGTCTGGTCCGTCAAATCATCATGGATTGCGACCGCATCCCAAGGGACACGGCCCGCGCGCAAGTGGCGGGATCGCCGGCAATGGATGCCGGTTGATCAGACGATTGAGGGGGGTGCGCGTATGGCGTCGGGGCGCCCGTGCAGGCGGCCGGTGATCTGCGATGCCGGCTCGGCGACATAGCCGGGCGCCAGCGCCAGGCTGCTTGGCGAACCCGGGTCCGAGAACCCGGGCAGGAATGCGGCCGGCACGACGCAGAACGGGCAGTGCCCCTTGGTCGGAGCCTTTGGTGTTGACAGGTCGCCGGGCGCCAGCGCGACCGTGCGTTCGCCGTCGCCGGTACACAAGACCAGCTCCAGCCCGCCGCCCTGGCCCGCCGCGGGCAGAAAGGCGGTCGCCATCTGCACCGACAACAGCAGTGCGAGAAACAGCGACAGAACCCCGCCCCAGCCCGACCCTGCGATATTTCGACCCATTCGTGACATCGTCAGTGTTTTGCCTCACGGCGTCGTGAACAGGCAAGCCCAAAATCCGCCAACCGCCTGCAACGCTTGCGTCATTTGGTCGCCAGCGTGGCAGAAATGCATGTGCCCCCGGTTATCCGCGCAGGGGCCGCGCCCGACCGCGCGCTGGCGTTCTTGCCGTCGAGGTCAGCAATACATGGCTCAGCCGGCAGCGCCTTCGGTCAGGTTCCAGTCGCTCAGCAGCGCGGTCAGTTCCCGATGGGCCTGCTCGGCGCTTTTGCCCGAGGTTTCGACACAGCCGGGCGCCTGTTCATAGAGCGCCTGCCAGCTGGCCAGGATCGCGCGCAACTGGTCGCTGACCTCGGGCTGATCGGCCATCGGCGACAGCGCACCCTGATCGCGCACCCGCGCCATGTGTTCCTCTGGCGAGGTTTTCAGCCAGACGGTATGGAACCGCGCCAGCAGGGTCTTATAGGTCTCGGGTTCGGCCACGATGCCGCCGGCCACCGCCAGCACCGCGTCATCGTGCGCTTCGACCACCCGGTCGAGCGCCTGTTTTTCCAGCCGCCGATAGCCGTCATGCCCGTAGAGCGCCAGGATCTCGTCCAGCGACATGCCGGAGTGCTTTTCGATCTCGGTGTTGAGTTCGATGAACGGCACAGCCAGGTCGCGCGCGACCATGGCGCCCAGCGTCGACTTGCCCGCACCGCTGAGCCCGATCAGGCAGATGCGCCGGGCGCGCATCCGCTCGGGCGGCTCGTGGCTGAGCAGCTCCAGCACGCGAGCGCGGGTTTCGGGCGACGCGGTGCGGTAAAGATCGCTCACCCGCACCACTTCGGATGTCCAGGGGTCCTCTTCGCTGACCAGCCATTCGATGCGGTGGTCCAGCGCCAGCGCCACCCGCTGCAACAGCCCGATGGAAATGTTGCCCTCGCCCGCCTCCAGCTGGGCCAGGTATCGCGGCGAAACGCCCGATATTTCCGACAGAACGCGGCGCGGCAGGCCCTTGCGCTCGCGCGCCTTGCGCACCCGCTCGCCCACGGTGCTGATCAACGCCTCGACCGTCAGTTCGGTGGCGTGCCCCCCCCGGTCGGGTTTAAAGCTGGGGTCAACCTTGGCGATATCTTTTATGCCGTCTTGCAACTCAATTCCCGATTACTGCCTTACACCATGCGGCCCCGAATGGGAACGCGCACTGCACGTTGCTAACCCGCGGCCGCCGCCCCGTTGCGCAGCCCCTCGTCGAGTTCGCGCTCGACGATCGCGCGGATATCCGGCGGCGGCGTGCGTTTCTCGAACCGATCGGCAACCACGAAAACACTGACGAAATCCCCCTCGAAACACAGCGTTCCGTCCTGGTGTCCGTCGACGTGAAACCCGACCGAGGTCTGCCCCAGCATGTTGGGCCGAACCGAACAGATCAACCGGTGCCGCGGCGTGACCGGGACGCGAAAGTCGATGTTCATCTTGACGAAGGGCGTACCGATGTTGTGGTCGACATTCAGCCCGTACCATCCGCCCAGGCCCTGGTGTTCCCACCATGCGTCCATGGCCTGCAGGGCGAACGACGGGATGCGGGCGGTATAGGCGACGGCAGCCGGGTCGCAATCGCCCCATCCGACGTGGACTTCGTGTTCAAAGCTCATCAATAGGTCTCGACATGATAGCGGCCGTCCTCGCGCATGGCATCCCGTGTCGCGATCCAGTCCAGCCCGGCATCGCCGGCGATTTCGGTGAACGCGGCCTCGACGCCCTCTTCCATACCCTTGAGCCCACAAATGTAAACATGAGTGTGCGCATCGCTCAGCATGGCGGCGACGCTTTCGCGTTCGGCCAGCATGCGATCCTGCACATATTCCTTTTGCTGATCGGGCACGCGGCTGAAAACCAGATGCTTTTGCAGCACCTTTTCCGGCACCTTCTTCAGCGGGCCGAAATAGGGCAGGCTGTCGGGCGTCCGGGCACCGAAGAACAGCACCATGTCGCCGCCCCCGCCGCCGGCTGCCGCCATCCGCTGGCGGCGCATGGTAAAGGCGCGGAACGGGGCCGAGCCGGTACCGGTGCAGACCATCAATAGCCGCGCCGCGCCGTCGTCGGGCATCAGGAAGGTGGCGCCGAAGGGACCGGTCACGCGCACCTCGTCGCCCGCCGCAAGATCGCAGACATAGTTCGAGCACACGCCCTGCGGCTCGCGCTTTACCGTCAGCGAGACGTTGTTGTAATTGGGCCGCTCGCCGTCGCGGGGGCTGGACACCGAATAGAGCCGCGGCAGATGCGGCTTGCCATCGGCATCCGTGCCCGGCGGGATGATCCCGATCGACTGCCCTTCGAGCACCGAAAAGGGTTGCGCGGCGAAATCGAGAATGATGTGGCGCACATCGGCATCCGCGCCCTCGGCCGTCAGGCGATAGTTGCCCTGTACCCGCGCCCGGGCCGGGCGTTCGAGGTTGTAGAGGTTGACCGACGCCTTGGCCGCCGAGGCCGGCGCGCGGGCCTTGCCGCCCGCGCCAGCGTGCGCCTCTTCCAGCAGGCGGGCAATCTCGTCGTCCAGCGCCTCGATCCCACCGCCACCCGCGGCCTCTGCCACCTCTTCCTGCACCGGCAGTTCATCCCATGAAAACTGCTCTTCCAGCGAATAAGGCGTGGTGACCACCCGCCACTCATCAATCGACCCGGTGGGGCAGACCGGGATGCAGGCCATGCACTGTTCGCAGATATCGGCATCGACCACGACGTTGTTTTCGTCATGGCTGATGGCGTCGATGGGGCAGGTATTTTCGCAGGTATAGCACCGGATGCAGATTTCCGGGTCGATCAGGTGCTGCTTGAAAGGCTTGGTCATCAGGGGTCTTTCTGCCGATTGGTGCGCCTGTCAGCGCGCCCCCGCCCCGCCCCGCGCCGCGAACGGGCGGGGCGGGCGCCGGGCCGTCAGGCCATATAAAGCTGGACGTACTCGAAATCGCCCGTCTTGTTATCAATCCCCACCTTGGGCGGTGCGATCCACTGGGCGAACTTGCCCTGCTCGTACTGGGGCTTCATCAACGACTGGATGAAATCACCGTCTGCATGGGTCGGCAGCCAGTTGGCCTGCTCGGCGTCGTATTCGGCGCCGGTGACAACCTTGCCCTCGGGGTCGAACAGGCCGCCGGAAAAGACCCCGATCTTGCGGTTGAACGCCTCGTGCGGCAGCTTGAGCTCGAAATCCACGCCGGCTTTTTCGATGATCTTATTCCAGCGTTTGACCCCACCCATCGCGTCGCGGGTATAGTCGTCGCGCAGCCGCATGTTGACCGCGGTCAGCGCCGGCACGTCCTTTTGCACCACCTTGCCATCCTCCAGGTCCCAGACGGTATAGGTGTCGTTGGTAAGCTTGTGATCGTCGTCGATCTTGTGCTCCATATAGCGCCCCTTGATGCCGGCGTTGAAGGCATTGGCGGCGTTGGTGGACACCTCCTGCCCGAACAGGTCGAGCGAGAGCGTATAGTGCAGGTTCAGTTTCTTCTGGATCAGGGGCAGGTCGATCACGCCCAGCGCGCGGATACGGTCGACTTCTGTCGGATCATCGATGCCGTTTTCCTTCATCACCTGGCAGGTGCGTTCGATGGTGCGCCCGACGCCGGTTTCGCCGACGAACATGTGGTGCGCCTCTTCGGTCAGCATGAAGCGGCAGGTCCGGCTGAGCGGGTCGAACCCGGACTGGGCCAGGCTTTCGAGCTGCATCTTGCCGTCGCGGTCGGTAAAATAGGTGAACATGAAGAACGACAGCCAGTCCGGCGTTTCCTCGTTGAAGGCGCCCAGCATGCGCGGCGCCTCTTCCGATCCAGACTGCCGGCGCAGCAGGTCGTCGGCCTCTTCGCGCCCGTCCTTGCCGAAATACTTGTGCAGCAGATAAACCATCGCCCACAGGTGGCGGCCCTCTTCGACGTTGACCTGAAAGAGGTTGCGCATGTCGTAAAGCGACGGCGCGGTCAGTGCCAGCAGGCGCTGTTGTTCGACCGAGGCGGGCTCTGTATCGCCCTGTATCACGATCAGCCGCTTGAGCATGTTACGGTACTCGCCCGGCACCTCCTGCCAGGCCGGCTGACCGGCATGTTCGCCGCAGGGGATGGTGCGGCTCTCTACCTCGGGCGCCAGCAGGACGCCCCAGCGGTATTCGGGCATCTTGACATAATCGAACTTGGCCCAGCCCTTGGGGTCGACGCTGACGGCGGTGCGCAGGTAAACGAAGGATTCCTGGAATTTCTGGGGGATGAGCTTGTTCCACCAGTCCAGATAGCCGGGATGCCATTTTTCCAGCGCCTTCAGCACCCGCCGGTCGGAACTGAGACCGACATTGTTGGGGATCTGGGTGTCGTAACTAACGTTGATGAGATCAGACATACTTGGGTAACTCCCTGTTTTTCGTTCGAAGCCTCTGGCGCGAAATCAGACGCGGCGCATGTCGAATTCGCCGCGCTGGCCGGTGCCGTAGCGTTGCAGTGCGCCGTCTTCGCCAGTGGCGTTGGGGCGGATGAATATCCAGTTCTGCCAGGCGGTAAGCCGGCCGAAGATACGGGTTTCCATCGTTTCGGGACCGGCAAAGCGCAGGTTGGCCTCCATCGCGGTCATCGCGTCGGGGCTGAAGGATGCGCGTTCCTCGTAAAAGATGCGCATCTCGTCCTCCCAGTCGATATCGTCGAGGATGAAGGTGACAAGGCCCGCCTCGTCGGCCTCTTCGGCCTCCAGCGGTTCGCCGATGCGCCCGCGCGCGGCCTCGACCATCTCGGGCGCGCCCAGGAAACGCGTCTCCAGCCTGCTCAGCCCGTTGCCCATCGGATAGCGGCCAAAATTGCCCGCCCCCAGCCTCACCGTTGCCGTGGGGCGGTTGTCGCCTTCGAACTCGCCCTCCATCATATAGCTGCGGTCGGCGGCAAACAGCAGTTCGGACAGCACCCCGGCAAAGCACGACCCGTGCTCGACCACCGCCACCAGCGACCGCGAGGTGACGTCGACGCGCTTGAGCAGCCGTTTCCAGTAGGCCAGAATTTCGACCGCCAGCCAGTGTTCGTCATTGGCCAGCAGCAGTTCCTCGTGCGCCATGACCTGCGCCGGGTCGCCTTGGCTATGAAAGCTGACGATGCCGATCTCGGGCTCGTTAAAGCGCAGATGCAAGATCGCGTCATCCAACTCGCGCGCCAGCCGCAGCAGGTAGAAATCCGCGCCCTGCGCAACCACCTCATCCATCGTGGCGGGCGCGTCGGCATCGGGACCCGAAAGGGTGACGGTGGCGGTGCGAGCATCGCGGTCTATCGCCACCTCGACCAGCGAGTAATGCACGCCCCCGGCGTCGAAGTGGCGCTCGATCGGGGTCAGTGCGATGCCCTTGTCGACATCTGGCTTGGCCGATCGGGCGGCGAATTCGCGCGCGCGCTCGTCAACGGTGGCGTCGAACCTGGAATTCGAGATCACCTCGTCGACAAGACCCCATTCCTGCGCCCGCTTGCCGCGCACCCCCTCTTCGACCGAGCTGAAGACATCGGCGCGGTCGCGGCGCACGCGGCGTTTATCGGTTACGCGGGTCAACCCGCCGGTGCCCGGTAGCACCGCCAGCAAAGGCACCTCCGGCAGCGACACCGACGAGGTGCTGTCGTCGGTCAGCATGATGTGGTTGCACGCCAGCGCCAGCTCATACCCGCCGCCGGCACAGGCGCCTCGAATGGCGCAGATGTATTTCTGGCCCGAGTCGTCCTCGGCCGCCTCATAGGTGTTGCGGGTCTCGTTGGTGAACTTGCAGAAATTCACCTTGTGGCCGTGCTCGGCCCCGCCCAGCATGCGGATGTTGGCGCCCGAACAGAATACCCTGTCCTTGCCTGAACGCATCACCACCACCTTGACCTCGGGGTGTTCGAACCGCATCCGCTGGACGATATCCGCCAGTTCGATATCCACGCTCAGGTCGTAGGAATTGAGCTTGAGCTTGTAGCCCTCGAACAGGCCACCATCCTCGTCCACATCCATGTAGAGATTGGCAACGGGTCCGTCGTATTCGACCCGCCAATGGCGGTACTGCGAGGGGTCCGTCTGAAAGTCTATGCTCTTGGACACGCGGCCCTCCTTTCGTGTCGGCGTTCTGACATCAGGTGGTTCAGAATCATTCTAAACGTGAGTCTGATATGCACCATATTGCCCAAATTGCCGCCGAACAAGCCATTAATGCGCCCAAACAGGACGTTTCTTCGACGCATAGTGCATAATTATGCACATAATCCCCCGATCTGTCGCGGCAAGTCGTTGCAGTATTCGTGTGTCATTCATCATCCGCCTCGCCCGCAGCCTGACATCTGAGCGCAGCCAGGGCGCCGGGCGTCAGGCCCATTGCCCCTGCCGGGGCGCGCGCTGCGACCTCGGCCAGGTCCGCGTCGGCCAGCGCCAGGATGCGGGCGGTCGCCCTGCCCCGCCCCATCCGCGCCTTGAGCCCGGCATTAGACAGCTGGATCAGCCCGCGCAGCAGCACCCGTTCGGCGCTGGCCGGCGGCAGGCGTATCCAGACCGCCTCGAACATCTCGTGCGCCTCCCAATAGTAGCGGCGTTCGAACAGCCGCAGCGCCGCACCAAAGGCCGCGCTGGCCGCCAGCGCCGCCGGGTCATCCGCGCCCTCCAGCGCCGCCTTGAGCGGGGCAAAGGCCGCCTCGGGCGGGCGCGGGGTGCGGCCGGGCAGGTGCGGCCCGCCCACCAGATCGGGATCCGCCACCGCGCCCGTGTCGCTGGCCCGGCGCGCCGCGGTCATGCGGTTTCTGGCTGCGCCGCCTCGATCCGTTGCAGCCGCCCGGCGAAGTCGGCGACAGCGGCCAGAATCCGGTCGGGGCAATCCAGATGCGGCGAATGCCCGCAATCGTCGAGCAACACCACGTCCACCGGCGAATAGCAGCGTTCCTCAACCTCGCGCACCTGCGCCAGCGATCCGTACTGGTCTTGCCGCCCTTGGATAACCAGCACCGGAATGCGCAGATAGTCGATCACGTCGGCCACGTTCCAGCTGCGAAAACCCGGATCGAGCCAGGCATCGTTCCAGCCGCGAAAGGTGGCCTCGGGGTCGCGGTGATGCCTGGCCATCCGTTCCTTCAGACCGCCGGCCTTGAATGCCTCGCCGGCGCGGGCGATCTCGGCCAGCCCCTCTTCTTCGGCAAAGAAATGCGGCGCCATCAGGATCAGGCCGCGAATGCGGAAATCCTCGATCCGGCCGGCATATTCGGCGGCGATGGTGGCGCCGTCAGAATGGCCCAGCAGGATAAAATGCGCAGCCCCTATGGCGTCGAGCACCTCGCGCAGCGGGCCTGTCGCCTCTTGCGTCATGTAATCCAGCGGCCGCGGCAGATCGGCGGGGTCGGATTGCCCATAGCCCGCGCGCGACCAGGCAAAGACCGGCAGCCCCGTGGCCTGCGCCACGCGCTGCGGAAAATCGCGCCAAAGGCCCAAGCTGCCCAGCCCTTCGTGCAGCATCACGATAACCGGCGCGTCCCCCGCAGGCGCCGGGCCGAACCCGGCCCATTCAAGCATCTTTTCACCCGCCTTCAGCGTTCCGCCACCGGTATTCCAGTCCAGTGCCATCAATTCACCTCCTCGCCCTGCGTCTCGCGCAGCTTGAACCGTTGTATCTTGCCGGTCGCAGTCTTGGGAAGTTCATCCACCACCTCGATCCAGCGCGGGTATTTCCACAGGCCGATCCTAGCCTTCACGAATTCCTTGAATTCCTCGGTCACGGATGGATCGACCCCCTCTTTCAGCACCACGAAGGCCGCCGGCTTTTCAAGGTTCTCCTCGTCGCGCCGGGCCACCACCGCGGCCTCCAGCACCGCCGGGTGCTCGATCAGCGCCTGCTCGACCTCGAAGGGCGACAGCCAGATACCCGACACCTTGAACATGTCGTCGGCCCGTCCGCAATAGATGTATCTACCATCGGCGTTGCGCTCATACTTGTCGCCGGTGCGGGTCCACTGGCCGACAAAGGTTTCCTGCGATTTGCTGCGCCGGTTCCAGTACCCTTCGGGCATCGACGGTCCGCGCACCAGCAATTCGCCCACCTCGCCGTCGGATACCTCGTTTTCGTTTTCGTCCACCAGCTGCAGGTCATAGCCGGGCACCGCGACGCCCGAGGTGCCATAGACAATGTCGCCAATGCGGTTCGACAGGAAGATGTGCAGCATCTCGGTCGAGCCGACACCGTCGATGATCGGCGCGCCCATCAGGCGGTCCCACCGTTCACCCACCTCGCGCGGCAGCGCCTCGCCGGCCGACGTACAGATGCGCAGGGAATGTTCCGGCGCAGTGCCGGCGGCTTCTGCCGCGTTCACCATCGCGGCAAAGAGCGTCGGCACCCCGCAAAAGATGGCCGGGCGTTGCTTTTCAAGCACCTCGAAGACCAGTTCGGGCGTCGGCCGGTCAGCGAGCAGCACCGCCGAGCCGCCCACCGCCAGCGGAAAAGTTATGCCGTTGCCGATACCGTAGGCGAAGAACAGTTTGCCGGCGGAAAAGACGCGGTCCTCCTCTCGCGCGCCCAGCACCTGCTTGCAAAAGGTGTCATAGGTCGCCTGCATCGACGAATGGACGTGGCGCACGCCCTTGGGCAGGCCTGTGGAACCCGAGGAATAGAGCCAGAACGCGACCTCGTCGGCGGTGGCTTCGGCGACTTCCGCCGCGGGCGCGTCCTTGACGAAATCGTTGTAGGCCTCTGCCCCCTCGCGCGCATCGCCGATGACCACCACCTGACGCAGGAACCGGTTGGCCGCCAGCGCCGGCTGCACGTTGTCCCAAAGTTCGGCCGATATCACCAGCGTCGAGGCGCGGCTGTCGTTCAGAATTCCCTCGTAAAAGGCCGGGGTCAGCATGGTGTTGATCGGCACCGGGGTCGCGCCGGCCTTGATCGAGCCCCAGAACACGATCGGAAACTCAATCTGGTCGCGCACGATCATCGCAATACGCTCTTCGCGTCGGACGCCCCGGCGCAGCAGAGCGCCGGCAAAGCGCGCCGAGCCTTCGGCCAGCCCGCCATAGCTCAGCTCGCGCTGGGCGCCGTCCGCCTCGATAAAGGCAATCTTGTCGGCGCGGCCTTCGGCGATATGGCGATCGACGAAGAAGAGTGCCGAGTTCTTGTTTACTGGCCTGTTCACGTGCTGTCCTCCCTGCGCGGCCATGGCCGCTGTGGTCAATTTCCGGTGAACTCGATCGCCCCTCCGGGGAGCAGATAGAGCACATAAGCCTCTCCTCCCGCCACCGTCGGATGGTGCCGGGTCCCTGATCCGTAAACATACCACCCTTCTGCAAAACCGTCGAATTTCGGCGCGCCCTGCAGCGCGATGATGGCGCCGATCTCGCCCTGCGGATGGATATGATGCGGACCGCGCACATCCTTCATGCGCACGACGTCGACGCTGAAATCCCCGGCCGTCGTGCCGGGCTTGATCGCGCGGCCGAAACGGATGCCGCCGGCCTCGCGCGCCATCAGCCAGCCTTCCTGCTCGCCCAGGGCGCATAGCGCGCGCAGCTCTTCGAAGGATTCGCCGCCGACGGGCCATGCCGCGTTGAGGTGGGCAGCCAGTTCGTCATCAAGCGCGCGATTCGCGATATCCCGTGCGATTTCGCCGACAAGCCCCTCGAAACGTTCGCGTGTCATGTCTTTTCCATTGCTGCATCGCATGCGTCCGGCCCGGCCGCCGTGCCGCGTGGTTCACGCCTGCACTTGCCGCGAAAAACACCGAGTCGGACTCAATTTTATGCGCTATCATGCACTCTTGGCACAAAAATGCAACAAACAGCTTTACCAGTTGCAATTTTATGCATAACCCTGAAACATTCCCGTAAGGCGCTTGACGCCGGGGAGTTCTCAGGGAGGAGAAACATGAAACCCAAGTTTATCAGCATGGCACTGGCCGCCGCGGCCGGTATCGGCCTGGCGACGCCAGCCGTGGCCGACACCAAGGTGGGCCTGCTTTTGCCGTATTCGGGCACCTACGCCGCGCTCGGCAATGATATCACCGACGGCTTCAACCTTGCGCTGGAGCTTTCGGGGCGCACGGGCGAATTCGAAATCGTGCGCGAGGATACCGAGGTCAAACCGCCGGTCGGGCTGGCCAAGGCACGCAAGCTGGTGCTCGAGGACGAGGTCGACGTCATCGTCGGCATCGTGTCTTCGGGCGTTCTGGGCGCCGTGCGCGATTTCGTCGATGGCGCCCAGGTGCCGCTGATCGTGGCCAACGCCGGCAACGACAACGCCACCGGCGACGCCTGCTCGGCCTATATCACGCGGGTGTCCTTTTCCAACGCACAGGTCAACCGGCCGATGGGCACATGGATGGCCGAACAGGGCATCAAGAAGGTCTACACCCTGGCGCCCGACTATGCCGCCGGGCGGCAGATGATCGAGGCCTTCACCGAGACCTACACCGCCGCCGGCGGTGAAATTGTGGGCGGCGAATACACCCCCTTCGGTCAGACCAGCGATTTCGGCCCCTATCTGGCCAATGCAAAGGCATCGGGCGCCGAGGCGATCTTTGTCTTCTATGCCGGGGGCGAGGCGATCAGCTTTGTCAAGCAGTACGGATCGTTCGGCAAGGAGCTGCCGCTTTACGGCTCGGGCTTCCTGACCTCGTCGCTCTATGTCAACGCCCAGGGCGAAGCGGCGGTCGGCGTGACCACCTCGCTGCACTATGTTCCGACGCTGGACACGCCCGAAAACAACGCCTTTGTCGAGGCGTTCGGCGCCGCATACGAGGGGCGCACACCCTCGGAATACGCGGTTCACGGCTATGACGCCGCGATGACGCTGATGGCTGCCGTCGATTCCGGCGCCTCCGACCGCGAGACGATTGCCGCCACGCTGCCGCAGGTCAAGTATGTCGGCCCGCGCGGACCGCTGGAAATCGACCCGGCGACCAACAACGTGGTGCAGAACGTCTATATCTACGAAACCGTCATGGATGGCGGCGCCCTGACCCAAAAGGTTGTCGGCACAGTCGAGGCGGTGCGCGACGACCCCAAGGGTTGCGCCCTGCAATAATCCACCCCATCAATATACGGCCCCGTCCGACCCATCGGGCGGGGCCGTTTGCACAATGACCCACCGCCCTGGGAGAGCCCGATAATGGACGCCAGTTTCTGGATCCTTCAGTTTCTCAACGCGGCGCAGTTTTCCATGCTGCTGTTCTTGTTGTCGATCGGCCTGACCGTGATTTTCGGCCTGCTGCATTTCATCAATCTGGCCCATGGCGCGCTGTACATGCTGGGGGCCTATATCGGCATCTCGGTCGCGGCGGCCACGGGCAGTTTCTGGGCGGCGCTGATCCTTGCGCCGCTGGCGGTGATGCTGATCGGGGCGGTGCTGTATTTCACCCTCATCGACAGGCTGCGCGGCGCCGGGCCGATGAACCAGGTGCTGGTCACCTTCGGCCTGATCTTTGTCTTTCTCGACCTCGTGCGCATGGGCTGGGGCGACGTGGCGCTGGGGCTGTCGGCGCCGCCGTCGCTGGCCGTCACAAGCGACATACTGGGGGTGAAATACCCCTCCTATCGCCTGTTCATCATCGCGCTTGGCCTGGCGATCATGGCCGGGCTGTGGATTACACTGGCACGCACCCAGATCGGCGCGATGATCCGCGCCAGCGTCGAAAACGGGCCAATGGCCTCGGCAATGGGGATCAACGTCGGGCGGCTCTTTTTTATCGTCTTCTGCGTCGGGTGCGTGCTGGCGGGGCTGGCGGGCGTGGCGGCGGCGCCGGTGACCTCGGCCACCACGGGCATGGGCATCTCGATCCTGATCCCGACGCTGATCGTGGTAGTGATCGGCGGCTTGGGCAGCCTGCAGGGCGCGATAGCCGGCTCGATCATTGTAGGCTTTATCGAGACCTTCGGCGCCGTTCTGCTGCCGGGGTTCGCTGCGGTTCTGACCTATATCCTGCTGGCCGCCATCCTGGTGCTGCGCCCGCAGGGCCTGTTGCCGGCGCGGGGGCACTGACCAGATGTTCCGGCAATCCCCCGCACGCACGCTTGTTCTGCTCGCTACACTGGCCGGGCTGGCAGTCTATGCCTCGGCCGGCGGCTATTTCGCGCGCGAGATCGTAGTCGAAATCGCCATTCTCGCCATCCTCGCCATCAGCCTGGACGTGGTGGCGGGTTTCGGCGGCATGGTGTCACTGGCGCATGGCGCGATGATGGGGCTCAGCGCCTATACCTATGCAATCTTCTCGGTCAAGCTGGGCTGGCCGCCGCTGCCGTCGGCCCTGATGGGAATTGGCGCGTCGGCGCTCTTCGGCACCGCCATCGGCTGGATAACCGGGCGCACCACAGGCATCTTTTTCATCATGGCAACGCTCGCCTTCGGGCAGATGGCCTATACCGTTTTCTTCAAATGGCGCTGGCTGGGCGGCGATGACGGGTTGGGAGGGCTTTCGCGCTTTGATCTGGGCTGGCTGGGTATCAAGATGGGCGATTCCCTGACATTCGCCTTTTTTGCGCTGGTGATGGTGCTGGCCGTCTATGCCGCCGCCGCCTGGGTCTTGCGCACCGCCTTCGGGCGCACGCTGACGGGCATTCACACGAACGAGGACCGCATGCGCGCGCTGGGGGTCAGCACGGTCGTCCACCGGGCGCAGGCGCTGGGGTTCTCGGCGATGCTGGCGGGGGTCGCAGGCATCATCGCGGCGCAGCACATCCTTTATATCTCACCCGAGATGCTGGTCTGGACGGTGTCGGGCGAGGTGCTGATCGTGGTCATCCTCGGCGGGCTGGGCACGCTGATCGGGCCGCTTCTGGGGGCGGTGATCTTTGTCCTGCTAAAGCACGAAATTTCGGCTTATACCAACCATTGGCACATCGTCATCGGCATCCTGCTGATCGCCACCGTCCTGTCGGGCGGGCGCGGTATCTACGGCCAGGTCGAACACTGGCTGACCCGGCGCACGCAGCCGGCCGGCAAGACCGCGGAGGCGCCTGATGCTTGAGGTTCGCAAGCTCTGCAAATCCTTCGGCGGGCTGCAGGTCACGCGCAATGTTTCCTTTGTGCTGGAGCCGGGCGAACGCCGGGTGATTCTGGGCCCCAACGGCGCCGGCAAGACCACGCTGTTCAACCAGCTTGTCGGCACGCTGACGCCGTCCTCGGGGGACATCCTGGTGCAGGGGCGCTCGGTCATGGGGCTGTCGGTCTCGGCCCGCGCGCGCGAAGGGCTGTCGCGCAGCTATCAGAAGAACAACCTGTTCGAGGATCTCAGCGTGCGCGAGAACCTGATGCTGGCCGCCGCCGCCGGGCAGGGAAAGGCGCGCAGCATCTGGCGCGACAGTTTTCGCGACGCCGAGGTGCGCGAGACAGTCAGGGAGGTCGCGCAGCAGGTGGCGCTGACCGACATGCTGGACATGCCCGTGCGCTCGGCCTCCTACGGCAGCCGCCGGCAGCTTGAGGTCGGGCTGGCGCTGGCCACCCGCCCGCGCATCCTGTTGATGGACGAACCCACTTCGGGCGTCGGGCCAACCATGATCGAGAGCTTTCACCGCCTGCTGCATTCGCTGCCGCGCGAACTGACGGTGCTGATCATAGAACACGACATGGACCTGGCGTTCGACGTGGCCGACCGGATCACGGTGCTGAACTTTGGCGAGGTCGTGTTCGAAGGCACACCTGACGAAACGCGCGGCAACAAGGTGGTACGCGACATCTATCTGGGGGACTGGCAGGCCAATGCTTGAACTCGAACGCGTGGAAAGCGGTTATGGCGAAACGCGGGTCCTGCACGGGCTCGATTTTGCGGTGCGCGAGGGCAGCGTGCACGCCCTGCTGGGGCGCAATGGCGCCGGCAAGTCGACAACGCTGAAGACGATCATAGGGCTGGTACGGGTCCAGACCGGCGCGGTGCGGTTCGGGGGGCGGACGATCTCGGGTCTTGCGCCGCATGAGGTCGCCCGGCTGGGGCTGGCCTATGTGCCCGAAACGCGCGACATCTTCGGCGCATTGTCGGTGCGCGAAAACCTGGCCCTGGCCGGGCGGCTAGCCGGTGACACCCCGGAATGGACCATCGACCGGGTGATCGATTTTTTCCCAAACCTGGCCGACCGGCTGGACAATGGCGGGCATGAACTGTCGGGCGGCGAGCAGCAGATGCTGGCGATCGGGCGGGCGCTGATGACCAGCCCGCGCATCTTGATCCTGGACGAGCCGACCGAGGGGCTGGCGCCGATCATCATCCAGCAGATCTATGCCAAGCTAACGGAGCTGAAGGAAAGCGGGCTGACGGTTCTGCTGGTCGAGCAGAACCTGAATTTCGCACTCGGCCTTGCCGACGAGATCAGCCTGATGGGGCGGGGCCAGATCGTCTGGCGCGGCGACGCCGCGGCGCTGGAGGCGGACGAAGAGGCGCACGCACGCTGGCTGGGGGTCTGAGGGGGCCGGCACGGGCCACACTTTCGGGCAATTAGCTGACCGACATCCACCGGCGGCACCTGCCCTGTGATCACGCGCGCCGCAGGTGAGACCAGCAACACCGCCGCCGCGGCGATATCCTCGGGCTCGGCCAGCCGGCCGGTTGCGGTATTGTCCAGCGCGCGCTGCACTATCTCGGGCAACAGCGCACGGGCCATTTCGGCCATCACCTTCCCTCATTCCCGGGCGCTCATCTTCATCAGGGTGCGGTCACGGGTGATGCCGGCATTGTTGACCAGGATATCGGGTGCGGGCCGCAACCGCCCCCGCCCCTCATCCGGGGCGACACCGAAGACATGCACCGCTGCCCCGGCCACCGCCAGCGCGTCGGACATCGCCCGGCCAAGCCCCCGCTTGCCGCCCGAAACCAGCGCGCATCTTGTCTGCAGTTGCTTTGTCACGGCCGATGTCCCTGTTGCGCAAATCTTATTTTGGTATTATAGTACCAGAATGTAGCTTTGACAGGCCGAGACGCTTTAGGAGATCGCGCTCATGGAGTTTTCAAGACGCACCGCCCAGCTCTTGCATGAGGACCACGCCAACACCATCGTGCTGGTCGAGGAACTTGAAGAGGTGATCCGAAAGGCCGGGCGAAAGATGCCCGACACCTCGGACGCCGCCACCCGCAAGACCCTTTCCAAGACCGCGGCGTTGATCGACCGCGAACTGCGTGGCCATTTCGCATTCGAGGAGGACGAGCTGTTCACCCGCCTCGAAGAAGCCGGCGATGTCGGCATCGGGACACATCTGCGCGAAGAGCACGCCGCACTGGTTCCGCTGGGCGAAGAGGTGGGCCGCATCGCCGCCGAGGCGCTGGAATCGGGCTTTTCCGACGACAGCTGGAAGGCCTTTCGCGGCCAGGCCGGCGAATTCATCGAGATGATGTATTCCCATGTCCAGAAAGAGGAGATGGGCCTGCTGCCGGCGCTGGAGGACCTGCTGGAACCGGAAGAGGACATGGAGCTGGCCGAAGGTTTCGAAGCCGCCCACAACCCCTGAGGCCAAACCCCCTGAGGAGGGACCAGCAATGACCACCCAAGATCAGACCACACCCGCCGGCGGCGCGTTCGGCATCCGCCCCGTAGGGGCCGCCGACCTGGACCGGATCACCGCCATCGACGCGGGCCACATGGGGGCCTCTCGACGCGGCTATTTCGAAAAGCGCCTCGACGGCGGCCAGCGCTATGCCGACGAGGCGATTTCTCTGGGGCTGGTCTCGGATGATGGTCTGGCCGGCTTTGCGCTGGTGCGGCTGGAGGATGGCGAATTCGGCCGCCCCGGCAGCGTCGCCGTGCTGGATGCCATCGGTGTCGACACGTCGGCGCAGGGCCATGGCGGTGGTCGCGCGTTGATGGATGCAGTGATCGGTGCGCTGCGCGACAAGGGCGTTGCGGAACTGGTCACCCAGGTTGACTGGTCTCAGCGCGCGCTGCTGGAATTCCTGGGCGCGGCCGGGTTCGGGCTGGACGGGCGCGTGGTGCTCAGCCGTCCGGCGGCCGAACTGACCCCCGAGAAAGAGCCAGACACCCTGCCCGAAGAACCGACCGAGATCGACTACAGCTCGCCCTCGGGCGACGACTTTATGGCGCTCGCGCGTGACCGCATCCCGGTCCGTTCGCTGACCGAGGCCGACCTGCCCGGTATCGCCGCCATCGACCGGCGGCATTCGGGCCGCGACCGCACCGCCTATTACGCCCGCAAGCTCGACCAGGTGCTGAACCAGTCGGGCGTGCGGCTGTCGCTGATGGCCGAGATCGACGGCATGCCCGCGGGGTTTGTCATGGCCCGCGTCGATTACGGCGAATTCGGCCAGACCGCCGACGAGGCTGTGCTGGAGGCGATCGGCGTCGATCCCGCCTTTGCCGGCCAGAGCGTCGGCCGGGCGCTGATGTCGCAACTGATGGGCAACCTGACGGTGCTGCGCGCGGGCGCAGTCCGCAGCGAGACCGACTGGAACGATACCGGACTGATCGGGTTCCTGAACGCGATGGAATTCACCCCCGCCCAGAAAATCAGCCTGCGCCGATCGGTTTGAGGCATCGGTGACGACAAGCCGCGTATCGCCGGGCCGGGGCTCGGCGATACGGCGTTCGGGCGGCAGCGCTTTATGCCAGCCAAGCCCATGTAAGATTGGAACTATACGCTTGCATGAACAAATCGCCGGGCCTCGGGGGCGGCCCGGCGATGCGCGGCGGCCTTCGGCCGCTATTTCGCGTGGAAGTGCTCTGTGAAAGAGCGATCACAACAAAAATACCCCCCGCCGGAACCCGGCAGGGGGCAGGCCCGAAACGGTCGTCCGGCGGGGAAACGGGACAGGACCGGATGGGCAACGCGCCGGCTGTGGGGTGTCAGCCGTGCAGCGCCTCGTACTTGGCCATCAGTTCATCTTCGCTTTCCTCCCACTCGGGGTCGGCGACGATGCACTCTTGCTCCGGGCAAACCAGCTGGCATTGCGGCTCGTCTTCGGCACCGATGCATTCGCTGCATTTGAACGGATCAATCACATAGATCGGGTCGCCGGGGCTGATCGCTTCGTTTGGGCATACCGGCGCGCAGGCGTCGCAGGCGGTGCAGTTCTCCATAATTCTGAGCGCCATTACCTAATCTCCTTTGTTTGTTGTCACGAAGCCTTGAGCAGCATGCCGGACTCGGCAAGCCGCTTGTGCCGGAACGTTCCCCACAGCGCAGCGCCGATGGCGCCGGCATAAATCGAGTCCGGGTGGCTGACGACCTTGCATTCCATGCCCTTCATCTTGGCCAGTTCCTCTCGCATCGCCTCGACCAGCCCGTCATCCTGGGCCAGCCCGCCGGTGACCAGAACAGTCTTGCCGTTGGCACCGATGGATTTCAGCAGGCGCGCCAGGCGGCTGGCCATGCTGAGGTGGATACCCTTGAGGATGTTGGGTGCGGTGATCCCGCGCGACACCATGTTGATGACGTCGGTTTCGGCCAGCACCGCGCAGATGCTCGAGACCTCTTCGGGGTCGTCGGCCTGCTTGGACAGCTCGCCGATCTCGTCCTGGGCGATGCCCAGATAGCGGGCGATGTTTTCCAGGAACTGCCCCGAACCGGACGCGCACTGGCTGGTCATCTTGTAGTTCTCGACCTTGCCGCGATCGTCGGTGACGATGGCCCGGCCGTGCAGCGCACCGCAGTCCAGCATCGCCTCTGCCGACGGGTCCAGGTGCCGGGCGCCGCGCGCGTGCGTGGTCATCGAATAGAAGTGCCCGGTATGGAACGGGATCGATTCGCCCTCGCCGGTGGTGGCGATGTAGTCGAGGTCCTCTTCCTTGAGCCCGGCATCCTCGAGCGTCTGCTCGAAGGCCTCGCGCGCCAGTTCCAGCGGGTCGCGCTGGCGGATACGCATCACCGAACGCGAAAGCCACTCTTCCTTGCCGTTCTCGACCCGGAATATCGCGGCCTTGACCGCACCGGTGCCCACGTCAATCCCTGCTGCAAGTATCATGCCACGGCTCCTTCTGCGATGTCGTCTTCAATGCCGTCCATGCGGCCCTCGGCGGCACGGCGGGCGAATTCGGCGCCGCCAAGCGCGCCGGTGTAGATCGAGTCGGGGTTGATGTTGATCGTCACCTCCCCATAGTTTTCGCTGATCAGTTTCCTCAGCTCGCGCACCGCGGCCTCGTTCTTGGCCACGCCGCCGGTAAAGGTGAACTCGTCCGCCACCCCGCCCGAGCGCGACAGGATCGACATCGAGCGCAGGATGATGGCCCGGTGCAGACCGGCAAGGATATCCTCGCGCCGTTCGCCCAGCGCCAGCCGGTCGCGCAACTCGGCACCGGCGAACACGGTGCAGGTCGAGTTGATGCGCGACGGCTTGTCCGATTTCAGCGCCATTGGCCCCAGCTCGTGCAGGCCCATGTTCATCTCGTCGGCGATATAGCCCAGGTAACGCCCGGTGCCGGCGGCACAGCGGTCATTCATCTGAAAGTTCTCGACGATGCCCTGATCGTTGATCTGGATGCCCTTGGTATCCTGCCCGCCGATATCCAGAACGGTGCGGGTGTTGGGATACATCATGTGCGCCCCCAGCCCGTGGCACAGGATCTCGGAGCGGATATGTTCCTTGGGAAAGGGCAGCGTCACCCGGCCATAGCCGGTGCCGACGACATAGCTTTCCTCCAGCTCGATATCCAGCATGCCGGAGATGCGCGACAACAGCGCGGCATCCGCTTCGGCCTGCGACACGTCGCCGGCGCGCACCCGGTCAAGCGCGCAGCGGAACTTTTCGTTCAGGCTGCCCGACGGCGGGCGGTTTTCGACCGCGATGATCGACTTGTCATAGACATTGAGCATCAGGTCATAGGACAGCCCGGCCTCGCGCGCGACGTTCTCGGCATGTTCCAGGTAACGCGAGCCGGCGATATCGCGGAAGAAGTCCGACTTGCGTTCGGCATCGGGGCCAAACATCGCTGGCGCCTCTCCGCGCAGCCTGTTGAAGACCTCTTTCAAGGCTTCTTTGACCGCATCGGCCTGTTTTTCGAACCGATCACCACGAACCTGCCTGACGCAGGTTTCTTCCAAGTCGCCAAGCTGTTCGAGGAACTGCTCCAGCCGGAACGAACGTTCCAGGTCGGCCAGGAAGGTGTCGATCTCCGCGCCGCCGCCCTCACCGCCGAATGCGCGGCGGAAAAGCGTGAAACGCGCGTCGATCTGCGCCTCCTGCTTGGCCACGCTGCAGGCAGTGTCGTAGTTCGACCGCGAGTTGGTGATGCCGCGGCCGATCACATCGCCCGCTTCATCCAGCAGGATCGCCTTGGTGGTGGTCGATCCAAGGTCAATACCGACAAAGGTTTTCATGCTGCCGTCTCCTTTTTCGCGCCGCTGCGTTTCTGCTCGACCATCTGGAAATAGCTTTCGAGACGGTTCTTGACGTTGGCCGCCGAGAAATAGCGGGGGTCCACAAGGTCGGTCTCGATGAATGCCGCAGGTTTGCCGGTGCGCTTTTCGACTTCGCGCATGATCAGCAGCTGACCGGCTGAAAAGCTGTTGCAGCTCTTGATCGAGTTGATCAGCAGGCCATCGGCCTCGTACTCGTTGATGTAGTTGACCAGCATCTCGATGCGCATCGGCAGGCTGCGGTTGGTGTAGACGCCAAGGCAGTACTCGGCGAGCGTCTCCAGCGGCCTGTCGGGATCGTGGCGGAAGCCGAAATCATAGGTGCCGCCCACCTTGGTATAGGACGAGGCAACGACGGTCGCGCCTTCCTCGTAGAACATTTTCCAGAACTGGCGGAAGCTGGTGTAGTTGGGCGGCCCCTCGACCACGAGGCGGTATTTCTCTTCCTGCATCACGCCGTCGGGCGTGACGGGGCCCAGCCCCTTGGCGACGCGGTCATCGACCTCTTGCCGCAGGAACCGGTAATAGTCGATCGCGTCATCGGTGCCGCGGAAGGCGCCGAAGATCGGGCCGATATAGTAGATGCCGCCGAAATAGGCGTCGATCGGTGAGGGCTTGTTCTTGGCCGATTGCAGGACATGAACAAGGTCATCCTCGGCCTTGGCCGATTTCTTGAGGTATTCGCGCAGCCGGTCGATGTCGAACTTGACGCCCGAAACCTTTTCCAGCTTGGGGATGACGTCCTCCTTGAACTGCTTGACCATATACTGAACCATGTTCGGCGTGACCTTGCCGTCGGCCAGGTACGGGGTCTGCAGAAAGATCGTCTCGCACTTGTACTGCTCGCGCAGCAGCTCGAACCACTTCATGAAGGTAAAGCAGCCGGTATAGCTGAGCATCAGCACGTCCGGGTCGGGCAGCTTGCGGCCATTGGGGCCGATATTGCCCTTGGCCATCATGCCGATGTCGGATTTCACATAGGTGCAGACGTCCTCGGAATGGCCCGAACGCTCTGCCTCCATGATGTAGCCGCCCGACTGACGGCGCAGGCCGGACTGGATGGCGTTGACCTCGGGCAGGTTGTTGACCAGGTCAAAGCACATCAGCAATTCGTTGAGGTTGCCGGGAACAAAGGTCGAAGCGACCTTTTCACCGTTTTCCTTGGCATTGGCGAGACGGTCGTAGTGCTTGGCCATCATCGCCTTTTGCAACAGCATCGAGTCGTCCTTCTGGACCTCGGCGGCGGGGCTTTTGGGTTTGGCTGTCATGCTGCACTCCAGAGCTTGATGGAATCTACAAAGGTGCCGGCCTGTTCGCGGATGGGCTGCATCTGGCCGGAGTTCTCTGCGTATTTGAAGGCGATGAAGGGGATGCCGGCATCGCTCAGCTTGTGCTGCAGCATGGGCCGGTCCAGCAGCGCCGGATCGCAGAAGCTGGGCGAAGCAAAGATCACCCCCTCGGCGCCGGTGCGGCGTACCGCCTCGATCAGGAACTTGCCCTTCTCGGTCTCGTTGGGTTCGTATTTGGCCGCGGTACTGGTCGAGCGATGCAGGAACGCCTGTGCCAGGTTATGCAGCCCATCGCCCTCGGTCGGGACATCGTCGATCAGCCAGCGAGACACCAGCATGAAGTCGTCCTCGACAACGTAGCAGCCGCTCAGTTCCAGCGACTTGATCAGGTTCAGCGGCGGCTGTTCGCAGAACATGCCGGTCACGACCACCTTGGCGTTGTCCTTGATCGGGCGATCAGAGGCCGCGACCGCGTCGATATAGTCGCGCAAGATCTGCGTATGCTCTTCGACCGGCATCAACAGCCCCGCGCGCAGCACCAGATAGGCCTCTGACGCGGGCACCTTCCAGGGCTGCTCGGCGCGCAGCTTGTACAGGTCGCGGATGACGCGGCGGTTTTCATTGTAGACACCGATCGAGTTCAGCACGTCGTCATTGGTGACCTTGCGCCCGGCGATGCGGCCCAGATCCTCAAGCAGCTCGCGCATCTCGCCTTCGTAGAAGGTGCCGCCGACCTCGTCCTCGTAGGTCTGGGGGACGTCGAAGTAGCGGGCATAGACATTGGGGAAAAGCATCTTCCACATGCCCGACAGGTTGCGGATGACGTCGCAGATCGAGGGGAACAGCATCCCGTCGACAAAATCGAGCCGGCCGGACACGCCCAGTTCGATGGTCGAGCGCGGGATCCGGCAGATGTAGCTTTGATAATAGGCGTCGCCGTGGATCACCTCGAGGTTGTCACCCCCGCCCATGATGCCCAGCGGCATCATGCCGGCGGCATGGATGATCTCGCGCGGGACGTAGATCGGCATGTAACCGACGACCTTGCGCCCCTCCTTGGCCGCCTTCCATTCACGCGCGGCGGTAAAGCGGGTGTCCTCGTAGAGCGCCTGACAGCGCGCAACAATATCGGATGTGGATTTTTGGGTCATCGGTTGCTCCAGTTCGCAGGGCGCTTTTCAAGAAAGGCGGTCAGGCCCTCCACGGCGTCTTGGGTCTTCATCAGGTCGTCGAGATAGAGCCGCTCGACGCGTTCCAGCTTGGCCGAGATCCGTTCGGCCAGGTCGAGACGCGCGGCGCGTACCGCACGGCGCAGCGAGCTGGCGCTCTTGCTGCTCAGGTGCTTGTCGAACCAGCTCAGCGCGGCCTCTTCGGGGTCGGGGTCGATGACGTCGATCAGCCCGATCTCGCGCGCCTCCGTCGCCGGGATCGTGCGCGCCGACCAAAGCAGGTCTTCGGCGGCGGCCTGGCCGATCCGTTCAGGCAGCAGGCACGAGGCGGCAGGCGCAAACACCCCCAGCATCATCTCGGGCTGGCCCAGCTCGGCATCGGCGCTGGCGAACAGGCGATGCCCCGCGGTGGCCAGTTCCAGACCGCCGCCCAGACAGCGGCCGCGGACACTGACCAGGATCGGAACCGGGCATTCCACCATCCGCCGGATCAGGCCGTGCAGCGCGACCAGCATCTGCTCGCAGCCATCCGGCATGTGTTCTTCGACGCTGGCGCCAAAGCTGAAATGCGGGCCCTCGGCGTCGATCAGAACGGTCTTTAGCGCGGGGTTTTCTTCGTGCTCGGCAAAGGCCGCATCCAGCGCCGCGATCATTTCTGCATCAAGGATATTGGCCTTGGGCCGGGACAGCCGCAACCTTAGCAGCGCGCCATCGCGGTCCAGCCAGGTGGCAAGCGGCTTGTTCATGACCGCGCCCCCGGCATCAGGCTGTCGATATAGTCCTCCGTCCACTGCGCCCCCTGAGCCAGTTCGCGGCGCAGCGTGATGAAATCGACCTCGCGGCCGACCTCGCGGTTACCCTCGTTGAAGGCGCGGAAACCGGTGCGCGCCTCGGTCATCATGTTGAGCCCGAGCCAGGCGCGCGAGTTTTCCTTGTTGGCGTTCCAGACGTTCAGCTTGGGCTTGCGCAGTTCCTCGACCGACTTGGTGGTGCAGGCCGGGAAGGTCATCATCAGCTTGGTGCACAGCTCCTCGACCTTGGCGTCGAGCGCCGACAGATCGACGGCACCTCTGGCGACAAGCTCCTTACCCTTCTTGTAATCCTCGCCAGTCTTGATCTCGCCATGCAGGATGCGGCCCATCTCGTCCGTGATCATCCGGGTTTCGACCAGCGGGTTGGCGATGTATTCGCCGTCCACCTTCAGCCCCGGCACGATGTCGCTCAGGATGCCCAGCCGCAGCGCCTTTTGCGCGGTGAAGCTTTCGCACAGCACGCCCGAATTCATCGCCATCTCGCAGCCGATCATCACCGGCAGGAAGTCGGTCGAACCGCCGATCGCGGCCGAACCGTGCTTGGGCCCGGCCTGGCCGAAACGGGCCATGTCCTGGGCGATGGAGAAATCGCAGGCCATGCCGATTTCCTGGCCGCCGCCGATGCGCATGCCGTTGACGCGGCAGATCACCGGCTTGTCGCAGGCCATGATCGAGCTGACCATATCGTTGAACAGCCGCATGTACTGGCGGTATTCCTCGGGCCGGCCGGCGTAATATTCGGCGTATTCCTTGGTGTTGCCGCCAGTGCAGAACGCCTTGTCGCCGGCGCCGGTGACGACCACGGCGACCACGTCGCGCGCGTTCGACGCGGCGCGCAGGGCCAGGATCATGCCCTTGACCATGTCGGTGGTGTAGGCGTTGAACTGCGTCGGATTGTTGAGCGTGATCCAGACGTTGTAGACGCCTTCGACCTCGCTGCCGTCCGGCGCCTTTGCAGGCCGCTTTTCATACAGGATCTGGCCGGTCAGGCCGGTGCGCACCTCGTCGCCGACCAGGTCGTGCGACAGGAATTCGAAATCGTTCGGTGTGGCGCTCTGTGCGTCCATGTTGATGTGCTCCTTGCTGTTTGATGCGTCTCGTTTGTTCAGGGGATCATGATCGCGCGGCGCTTCAGTTCACCATCATGGACGGCGCGGAAGACCTCGTTGATCGTGTCGAGCGGGCGGTGTTCGACGAAGGGGTCAAGTCTGACCTTGCCCGACAGCACCAGTTCCAGCGCCCCGGGATAGAGCTCGGGCGGGCAGCCCCAGTTGCCCAGCATGCGGGCGTGAAAGGCCATCAGGTTCGACAGGCGCACGGTGACCTTGTCCATGGTGAAGCCGACCACGCACAAGGTGGCCCCATGCACCATCAGGCCAAACGCGGCGGTCTGCCCGGCGGCGGTGCCGGAACATTCCATGATGATCCATTCGGTCTGGCGCAGCCCCTGTTCCTTGGCGAATGCGCCGATGGCTTTTTTCAGCGCCCTTCCGTCATGTTCACGCGCGTTCAGCGTCAGCGCGGCGCCGTGGGCACCGACCGCCGCCAGCTTGGCGTCGTTGACGTCGATCGCCACCACCTTGGCGCCCAGCGCCGCGGCGACCTGAACGGCATAACCGCCGACCCCGCCGACGCCGTTGACGATGACCAGGTCGCCCTCGCCGATGCCGGCCTGTACGGCCGCCTGGTAAGGGGTGGTCAGCGCATCGGCGATCACCGACACGTCGGCCAGTTCCAGCCCGATCGCCGACAGCCGGTCGGTATCGACCGGGCAAAGCCCCCGCGCGGGCACGGTGATGTGCGAGGCAAAACCGCCCTCGATATCGTTGCCGGGCATCTTCTGATTGCGGCAGATGGTGCTTTTGCCGCGGCAGCACAGATCGCAGGTTCCGCAGGGCATTACCGCCGGGACGATCACCGTCTTGCCCAGCCAGTCCTCGGCGCCGGGGCCGGTGGCGGTGACGGTTCCGCTGATCTCGTGCCCCAGCGTCAGGGGCAGCGGCTGGTTGGTGCGCACACCGTCATAGTAGTAGCCCAGATCGGTGTGGCAGACGCCACAGCCGGCCACTTCGACCACCACTTCGCCCTGCGCGGGCGGGGTGGGTTCGAATTCCTCCATCCGGAGCGGATCGCCTGCGGCGGTCATCATCCAGCGCCTAGCCATTTTCTGTCTTTTCTCCCCCTGTCGCCGGCGCCCTGGCGCCCTGTCTCTTTGCCTCGAATGCCCTTCCGCCTTTGGATTGACAGGCCCTGCATTCGCTAATATAGTAAAATAGTACTCGAATACTTGTTTTGGGTCAAGAGGCTTGAATCAGCCCCCGCCCCCCGCAGAAACCAAGGGAGTTCTGGACGCATGACACAGCAGAAACGGCCCAAGAAAAGCGTGTCCTTCGCTATCGTCGGCTCGGGGGGCGCGGGCGCACTGACCGCCGGTTCGATCGTGCTCGAGGCCGCCGGTCAGACCGGTTGGTACGGGATGATGAACCGCTCGGTCGGCCCACAGATTCGCGGTGGCGAGGCGGGGGCGCTGCTGCGCCTGGCAAACCACCCGGTCGATTGCATGAACGCGGAATTCGATCTGCTGATCGCCATAGATTGGAAGAACGTAGAACGCTTTTCGGCCGAAATGCCGGTGCGCCCCGGCGGCACCATCATCGCCGACCCCGCACTGGGCGATGTGCCCGAGATCGTCACCCGCTCTGGCGCCGAGGTAAAGCTGGTGCCGATCAAGGACCTGGCCGCCAGCGTCAAGGGCGGGCGCGCGAACATGGTCGCCGCCGGGCTGGCGGCGCAGCTGATCGGCCTGACCGAAGAGGCACTGACCGAAATCGTCAACGCCCGCATCGGAGCCAAGGGCGAGGCGGCAGTCGCCAACAGCCTGGCCTGCGCCAGGGCAGGCATGCAGGCGGCGGCCGAACTCGGCTTGGGCAATACGCTGGAAATCGGCGACGCCTATCAACAGGAACAGGGTCGCTGGCTGATCACCGGCAACGAGGCCGTGGGCCTGGGCGCGGTGCGCGGCGGCGTGCGCTTCGCCGCCGGCTATCCGATCACGCCGGCGACCGAGGTGCTGGAATGGCTGGCCGCAGCCCTGCCCGAGGCCGGCGGAACACTGGTGCAGGCCGAGGACGAGCTGGCATCGGTCAACATGATTCTCGGCGCCTCGTTCGGCGGGCGCGCCTCGATCACCGCGACCTCGGGTCCGGGTCTGTCGCTGATGATCGAAACGCTGGGCCTGGCGGTGGCGTCGGAAATCCCGCTGGTGGTGGTCGACGTGATGCGCTGCGGCCCCTCGACGGGGATCGCCACGAAATCAGAACAATCCGACCTGAACGTCGCCGTCAACGGCTTTCACGGCGACGCGCCGCATGTTGTCGTGGCGCCGATCTCGGTCGCGGACTGCCTGTATACCGCGCAATGGTCGGTCTACCTGGCCGAGGCGATGCAGACGCCGGTGATCCTGTTGTCCGACCAGGCGCTGGGGCAGTCCCGTGTGGTGATGAAACGCCCCGCGAACCTCAGCTTTGTCGGCAAGCGCAAGACCTATGCCGGCGCCTCTGCCGATGATCGCTATCTGCGCTACGCCCTTACCGCCGACGGGGTGTCGGAGATGGCCATCCCCGGTGTGACCGGCGGCCAGCACACCGCAGACGGGCTGACCCATTCGGTTTCGGGCGCGCCGTCATCCAGCGGCGTCGACCAGCAGGAACAGATGGACAAGCGCCGGCGCAAGATCGAGGATTTCGATTACGGTATCCACTGGGGCGAAACCTTTGGCGAGGGCAAGACCGTGATCCTGACCTGGGGATCGCTGACCGCACCCGCGCGCGAGGCGCAGCGCCGCCTGGCCGAAGAGGGCATCGCCGTCAAGGTGGTGGCGCCGCGGCTGCTGGCGCCGTTCCCGCATGAGGGGCTGGAAGGGGCGCTGAAAGACGCCGAACGCATCCTGGTGGTGGAACAGTCCCATGCCGGGCAGTTCCGCACCTATCTGCGCGCCAACACCGACCTGCCCGGCGAGGCGCGCCATTTCCATCGTCCCGGACCGAACCTGATCGGCGCACGGGAAATCACGCAACAGATCAAGGACTGGGTGAACCAATGAATGCCCCGACGCTGAACGCATACAAGGCCAAGGACTATCGCTCGGAAATGGACCCGGTCTGGTGCCCGGGCTGCGGTGACTATCATGTGCTGATGTCACTGACCAAGTCGCTGGCCGAACTCGGCACCCCGCCCGAGGACATCGCCGTGATCTCGGGCATCGGCTGTTCGTCGCGCATCCCGGCCTATACCAACTGTTACGGCTTTCACGGCGTGCACGGCCGTTCGCTGGCGCTGGCCACGGGACTAAAGGTCGCGCGGCCCGATCTGACCGTCCTGGCGATGAGCGGCGATGGCGACGGCTTTTCCATCGGCGGCAACCATTTCCTGCACGCCTGCCGGCGCAATATCGACATCACCTATGTGGTGATGGACAACCGCGTCTACGGCATGACCAAGGGACAGCCATCGCCCACCACCGAACCCGACTGGGACAGCGCCATGTCACCCGGCGGCACCGGGATGAGCCCGTTTCACCCGCTGGTGATCGCGCTGGCGTCGGGTGCGAATTTCGTCGCCCGCGAGTTTTCGGGTGACATCAAGTCGACCACCCGGACGCTGGTCGAAGCGGTCAATCACCCCGGCTTTTCCTTTGTCGAGATCCTCAGCCCCTGCGTGACCTTCCGCCCCGATGAACGGGAATGGAAGAACACCGTGCACAAGGCCCCGGTCGAACCCACCGACGACCCGGCCCGCGCCGCGCGGCGGATCATGACCGATGACGGAATGAACACCGGCATCCTTTATCGCGGCGACCGCCGGCCCTATCACATGCAGATGGACGAACCGGCGGCAGAGGCGCCTGAGCACCTCGACCATATGTTCGAGATCTGACCGGGCGAAAAGGCGATGACGGGGGCGGTGCCGGGCACCTCCCCTTTGTCATTGCCTGCTATCCCGATCAGGCGCGGGGCGGCCGGCGTCGGGACATGGGTATTTGAGACCAGAAAGAAGCAGCAAGAGGCGCGCGGATCAGGCGCTGCGCGTGATGCGGCGCAGACCGGCAAAGACCTTGAGCGCGAAGACGCCAAAGGCCCCTGCCCCCACCAGCCCGGAGGCGGCGCCAATCTGAACCGGCAGCGCCATTTCCAGCACGATGCCCGCCGCGATCAGCGGAACCGCCGCCAGGTGCAGCACCGCGTGGACCTGCAGCGGCAGCGCCGATGACAGCTCTGACACCAGCGGCGGTCGCCCGCTCTTGCCGGCGGCGTGCATGGTGGCGAGAAACGGCATGATCCGCTGCAGCACGGCTGTCAGAAAGGTCAGCAGCCAGCCCGCGAGTGCCAAAAACCAGAACAGCGTCTGCCCGTTGGGCACCTGCAGCCCCGCCGCCAGCACCAGCCCCAGCGCCATTGTCAGGCCCAGAAAGCCCCAGGCCGCGCGCACCAGCACGAAGGCGAGGCCAAGCCGTTTGCGCATGCGCGTGCGCATGGCCGCGCGCATCAGCCGGAAATAGGCCACAACCGCCGCAATGCCGACCGTCGCCGCCAGGGCCATCCCCGGCCCCGAACCGGCCGCGACTGCCGCCACCGCCGCTGCGACAGCAAGCGCCGACAGGGCGAATTCCGCCCAGGCCCAGCGCACCGGCAGCGTGCGCGACAGTGCGAACATCGGGATCAGGATATGGCTGAAACCGAATGCCAGCAGCGTCATGAAACCGAAGATGCCCAGCACCATGTGCGCCAGTGCATAGCGCCCCGGATCACCCAGGTAGCCAGCCGCGTAGTTGCCGATCAGCACCAACCCCAGCGTCACCAGTGCGGTTAGCGCCACCAGCGCCGCCCAGCCATGGGCGATGACCACGGGCAGGCCGCGTGCGCGGTAAAGGTTGCTGGCGATGAGCAGGGCGAAAATGACCAGCCCCGCCGCGACCATGCCGCCGCCTGCCGTCATCGCCCATTGCCGCACCCCGTCCATCCCCCAGGCCAGCAACGCCACGCCCGGCACCGCCAGCCAGAAGCTGAGCCGCGCCGGCCAGACCCGCCACAGCGGTTCGCGCGACGCCACCGGCAACAGCTGATAGGCCGCGCCCATCGCGGTCAGCGCCAGCACACCCAACGTGATCAGGTGGATGGCCGCCAGCACCGGACCCGGGCCACCGGCATAGCTGGGCACCAGCGCCGCCCCGCGCAACAGTGCGGCCCAGGCCAACAGATGATAGAGGCAAGCCGCCCCGAAAAAGGCATAGGGAACCGAGGCCGGCAACAGCCGGTCGCGGGCGCCGGTCAGGACCTGTGTGCCGATGCTCATTTCTTCCGCTCCAGCCGCAACCGCACCTCGTCGTCCTGGGCCGGCAGGTACTGCCATGCCCAGCCGCGCTCCATCAGCTCGGCAAACAGGTGGACGGGGTCGCGCGACAGCCGCACGGTAAAGGCGGGGCGGTGCGGGTCGGCCTCGATCCGGCCCAGGATGCCCACCATTGGCTCTGGCGGTTCCAGCCAGCGCAGGTCCAGTTCTGGCCCCTCGGCGGTGTCGCGCCATTGACCCGGCAGCGTATCGTCAGCCATTTGCAAGGCTCCGCACCAGGCGCGCGGCCTCGGCCGCGACCGAAAGCCGGCGGTAATGCGCCGCCAGTGTCGTGGTGCGCTGGGGCGAGACCGACTTCTGAACGTCCTTTTCCAACGCCGTGTAAAACCCCTGGTCGTCACCCTCGGGCAAGATGCGGGGAGGCATCGCGACGGGGCGCGAATTGGTGCCGGTCAGCGCCAGGGTGACCTCGGTGCCGCCGTCAACAGGGCAGCACAGCGCGGCGACCCCGGCCAGCGGGAATTCCATCGCGCCGCGCGTCCGTATCTTGGCATAGCCCGAGCACCCCGAACGCCGCCACAGGTGCAGCCGCAGCAGGATCTCACCCTCGACCAGGGTCAGATGGGCGGCGCCGTCCTCTTGATACATGTCGGCCAGCGGGATGCGGCGCAGGCCACCGGGACCGGCAATTTCGGCCTCGGCCCCCAGCGCCAGGAAGGCGGGGGCGAGATCGCCGGAAAACGCGGCGCGGCAACGTTTGCCCTGGGGGGCGACATGGCAGATGTCGCCGCGGTATTTCAGGCAGAAACCGTTCGATCTCCGCCACCAGTGGCTCTGGTTGTAGTAAAGGCACCTTGTATCAAGGCACAGGTTGCCGCCGACCGTGGCCATGTTGCGATGCGAGGGGCCGGCCACCGCCTCGGCCGCCTGGGCAAGCGCGGCCTCGGCCGGGCCCAGAACGGGGCTGGCGGCCAGTTCGGTCAACGTGACCCCGGCGCCGATCACCAGCGTATCGCCCTGCGCCTCGATCCCGCCCATGCCGGGCAGGCCGGTCAGGTCGACCAGGCGTTCGGGAGCGCCGATGCCGCGACGCAGGTTGACGATCAGGTCGGTACCCCCGGCCAGCGCCCGCGCGCCGGGTTCGGCCAGCGCCGCGACCGCGTCGTCCAGGTTGGCGGGGCGCAGGATATCGAAGGCTGGCAAGACATTGGTCATGACGCTTTCCTCTTGGCCGCACGGCGGGCCTCGGCCAGCGCCGCCACCACCCGGTCGGGCGTGACCGGCAATTCGTTGAGATCAAGACCGATGGCATCTGCCACCGCGTTCACCACCGCCGGCGGCGCGCCCGACAGCGCGCCCTCGCCGGCCTCCTTGGCGCCGAAGGGGCCGAGCGGGTCGATGCTTTCGACGATATGCACCTCGATGGGGGGCGATTCGACCGCCGTCGGCACCCGGTAGTCGAGAAAATTGCCATGCACCGGCAACCCGTCGGCAAAGCACGTTTCCTCGCCCAGCGCCTGGCCCAGACCCATCCAGACAGAGCCCTCAATCTGGCCCTCGACGGCCAGCGGGTTGATGGCAAAGCCGCAATCCAGCGCCGCCCAGACTTTTTCGACATGCACCAGCCCCCCAACTTCAACAGTTAAACGCGTAAGTGATTGATATTATTGATGCGGGATATCTGCTTTTGCCACAACCGGGCCGTTTCAGGAGGGTGTTTTCAGGCTCAGTGCATCGAAGAGTTCCAATTGCTCC
>NZ_QITQ01000011.1 GCF_003260265.1 Roseovarius amoyensis | reverse complement strand
GCTCCAAGTCCGGATCGCGGTGCTCAATCGCTACACCGCTCTTGGTATACCCGTCACTGAGCCCGTAGGATAAGTGTGCCCAGGGAAAGGGGACGTCCGTTCACACCACGATTTGTGCAACAGAGCCCATAGAATATCTGAAACCGCGTGTCCCAGTCCACCATCGCCTTGAGCGCAAAGAAGGACGGGGTCGAGCCGATGGACGTGTCGCCCGTATCGCGGGCGACGACATGGCAACGCCCGCAATGCGCCTGCGACAGCGTCAGGCCCTGCGCTTCGTCGCCATCGAATTCCAACAGTGCCTCCTCGACCTCGGCAATGACAGCCGGTGCAAAGGGCGCGGCGCCATCGACCTGATAGGCGGCGATGGTGCGGTGTCCCACCTCGGATGTCAGCCAGTCGGCCAGGCGCGCCGCGCCGGCATGGTCGCGGTCGCGGATGTGCATGCGTCAGGTTTGGCCGTGACCGGTGAACACCGCCCGGCCACCGCCCCCGGCGGCAAGGGCCATATGGGCATGGGCCCCTTCGTCGACCAGTTCTATCCGCACCCCGGTCTTGAGCGAAAAGCGCGGCAGCACATATTTGAGAAGACCGGTCTCGACCAACCGCTCGGAAACGCCGAGGCGCAGAGCCTCGGCCGCACTGGCGGCGGTTGCGGCTCCGGCGATGGCGGTCAGGAGGACCAGCGCACACGCGAGTGAACGAACAGGGTCCATGACCCACAGCATCACGGCGCGGATGCCCCGCGTCAATATTCTTGCCAAAGGGAGAACCGGAAGATGAGCGACGATATCGGCGATTACAACATGTCCATGCGCAAATTCCTCAAGCAGGTGGGGGTCACCTCGCAGCAGGCGATTGAGGACGCGCTGCGCAAGGCGGACGGTGCCAACGGCGAATACAAGGCGCGCATGGTGCTGACGATCGAGGGCCTGGACCTCGAGCACGAGGTAACCGGCACCATCAAGAGGCAAGCCTGACAGTGGCCGCCACGAAAGAGGGCGTGCTGGCCGCCCTGAAACAGATCGCCGACCCTCGGGGCGGCAGCGATATCGTCTCGGCCGGGGTGGCGCGCGGCGTCAATGTCGAAGGGGCCACCGTGCGGTTCGTGCTGGAAATCGACCCGGCACACGCCAAGACCTATGAACCCGTGCGCGAGGCCGCCGAGCAGGCGGTGCGTGCGCTGGACGGGGTTGACGAGGTATCGGCGGTCCTGACCGCCCACAGCGCCAAGGCCCCGCCCGACCTGCAGTCCAAACGCGCAGCCCAGCCGAAAGGCCCCGAACGCATTCCCGGCATCGACCACATCATCGCCGTCGCCAGCGGTAAGGGCGGGGTCGGCAAATCGACGGTGTCGGCCAACATCGCCTGCGCGCTGGCCGCCGAGGGGCGGCGCGTCGGGCTGCTGGATGCCGATGTCTATGGCCCCTCGCAGCCGCGCATGCTGGGCGTCACGGGCCGTGCGGCCAGCCCTGATGGCAAGACCATCCTGCCGCTGCGCAACCACGGTGTCACGATGATGTCCATCGGGCTGATGGTGAACGAGGACCAGGCGGTCGTCTGGCGCGGGCCGATGCTGATGGGGGCGTTGCAGCAAATGCTGGCGCAGGTTCAGTGGGGCGCGCTTGATTGTCTGATCGTCGACCTGCCGCCGGGCACCGGCGACGTGTCGATGACGCTGGCGCAGAAAACCGCCGTCGACGGCGCGATCATCGTGTCGACGCCGCAGGACGTGGCGCTGCTGGATGCGCGCAAGGGGCTCGACATGTTCAACCAGCTCAAGGTACCTGTGCTGGGGATGATCGAGAACATGTCGACGCATATCTGCTCGAATTGCGGGCACGAGGAGCACGTTTTCGGGCATGGCGGGGTCGCCGCCGAGGCCGAGAAACTGGGCGTGCCGCTGCTGGCCGAGATACCGCTGCATATCGACATCCGGCTCAGTTCCGACCGTGGTGCGCCGATCGTCGTTTCCAAGCCGCGCTCGGCCCAGGCGCAGGCGTTCCGCGACGTCGCCCGCAAACTGGTGGCCACGGGGGTGGCATGAGGGAGCCCGAATTCCCCCCCTGCTGACCGGCGAACGCGTCGAGCCAGGCATTGACCCGTTTGAAAAGGCCTGTTCGCGGGCCGCGCTGGGCTGCGATGCGGGGCTGATTGTCCATTGCGTGACGCCGCAGACGCTGGCCGCGGCGCTGGTGCTGGTGCCCGAGGTGCGGCTGGAACAGGCGATGGCGATGCTGCCCGCCTGCGGCATTGGCTTTCAGAACGCGCTGGGCGCGCTGGGGCCGGCGGAACTGGCCGTGCACCTGGACTGGGATGGCCACATCCGCGTGAACGGCGCCGCCTGTGGCCGCCTGCGGGCGATGGCCGGTGGATCTGACCCGCGCGCCGAGCCAGGCTGGCTGGTCATCGGGCTGGAAGTGCCGCTGGAACTGACTGTGTCAGAGCCCGGCCTGCACCCTGACCGCACCGCGCTTTTCGAGGAAGGCTGCGCCGAACTCGACCCCGTCGCCCTGCTGGAGGCATGGTCGCGGCACACGCTGGTCTGGATCCGGCGGTGGGAAGACGGCGAACTGCGCGCCCTGCAGGCCGAATGGCGCGGGCTGGTGGACGCCATCGGCGAGGACGTGACCCAGAACGGGCTGAGCGGCACCTTCCTGGGCGTAGACGAGAATTTCGGCATGCTGCTGCGCGACGGCGAGACCACGCATCTTGTCCCGCTCAGTTCGGTTCTGGAGACTGGGACATGATGCTCGCACGCGCGATCCATTTCGACGAAAGCGACACGCGCGTCTTTGCGCGCCCCGCCCGCACCGGGGAATGGTGCATCTCGGGCGGATTCGCCTATTCCAACTGGACCGAGGACGACCTGAACGGCAAGGCCCGGCAGGAATTCGTCAATGGCTGGCTGGGGCTGGAAACATTCGGTCGGGTGACCTTCGTCGCCGTTACCCAGATCGAGCCGGAAGAGCGCGACACCCTGACCGGCCAGCTTGCGCAGCATTTCGTCGAAGCCTACGGCGCGCCCGACCTTTCCGCCGCGTTGCCCGTGGCCACCAAAGAGATCGAGCATATGCAAGAGCTTTGCGACGAACATGCGCCCAACACCCTGCTGACGGTTCAGCGTGAACTGACCGAGGCCGGCGTGCGCGAGAGCTTTCGCGTGATCGAGCCGCGCGAGGCCGGGCTGGAACAGTTCGCCATCCACGTAACCGATACCGGCCACGGCTGAGCGGCGGGACCTGAGCGCTTGCACTTTGGGCACCTGGCCTTAATTGGTTGGGTGGATACCCATTCAGGTTTCCAGAACACCGACCAAGGACGCATGCAGGACGCAAACCCAGGAAAGGATTTCCCGATGACCACATGGTTGCCCACGCTCAAGACCGCTACCCCCGAAGAGGGGTATGACCTGGCCGTCAAGATGTCGCGCGTCGCCGTCAAGATGACCCAGCCCGACGCGGACATGCGCGACAAGCTGCGCCCCGCCTATGCCGAGAATGCCGATTCCCTGATCGCGGTCAGCCAGGTGGTGGCCACGCATTTCGCAACCGTCGCCGCCGCCAACGGCTATTGGATGGACTAGCCATGAACGCGGTCACACGCGATGGCGACGGTTTTGTTGTAGATGCCGCGCTGCTGGCCGAAATCTTTGGCCTCAGCGAGGCTGGCGTCCGTCGCGGTATGCGCGACGGCGCAATCACATCCCGCTGCGAAACCGGGACCGGATCTGACGCAGGGCGCTGGCGACTGACGTTCACCCATGGCGGCCGCACCTGCCGGCTGACGGTCGACGAACACGGCAAGGTGCTGTTCCGCGCCAGCTATGACGTATCGCGGCGCCCGGCGCGGGGTGTCGCCGGAACCTGACGCACCTGAGTGTTTGCCCTGCGTCCGGGCGGGTCAGCCCCGGTCGGTGTCTCCGCAACCATAAAGATCGGCATGCCGGTGCGCATGCTCGGCGTGTTCGAATTCCAGGCTGGAATGGGCGATGCCGAACCCCTCAAGCAGGCGCGTCTTGATCTCGGCCTTGATGCTCTCGATCCGGGTCCAGCCCTCACCCGTCAGCACGACATGACAATCAAGCGCGGACTCGTGTTCCTGCATCTGCCACAGGTGAACGTGGTGAACGTCGTGCACCCCGTCGACGCCGCGCATGGCCTCTACCACTGCGGCGTTGTCGATGTCGGGCGGGCTGCCCAGCATCAGGGTGCGGATCGGGCCGCCGATTTCCTTGAAAGAGAGGTAAAGGATATACAGCGCGATCCCGATGGTGATGGCCGGATCGACCCAGGCGGCGTCAAAAAGGATGATCAGCATGCCGCCCACGATCACCGCGACTGAGGCCAGCGCATCCGACAGGTTGTGCAGGAACAGCGCGCGGATATTCACGCTGTCCTTTTGCATCGACCACGTCAGCGCCGCTGTCAGCGCATCGACACCCAGCGCCACCCCGGCGATGATCACCACCATCCAGCCTTGGACCTCAGGCGGGTCAAACAGGCGCATGCCGCCCTCGTAGATCAGGTAGAGCCCGACCAGGATCAGCGTGGTGTAATTGATCAGCGCGGCGACGATCTCGATCCGGCCATAGCCGAACGTCATCTGCGCATCCGCCGGGCGGCGGGCGATCTTGCGCGCACCAAAGGCGATCACCAGCGACGCCATGTCCGAAAGATTGTGCAGCGCATCCGCGATCAGGGCCAGGCTGCCGGCAAAGACGCCGCCAGCGATCTGCGCCAGCGTCAACAGCCCGTTGGCCCAGATGGCGATGGCGACCCGCCTGTCCCCCGACGCGGGATCCAGATGCGCGTGCCCGTGTTCGTGCGGCATGAAATGATCCCCGTTCGCGGCTCAGGCGGCGCTTTGGCGGGCTGATATCGCCGCGCGCAGCCAGGCCGTCAGGTCGGCGACACGCGGCGGCGCCTCGACGGCCATGCCGCCCGAGAACTTGTCGAACGCGGCGCGGTTCAGGGCATTGAGCCCGACCAGAACGGGAATATCCTGCGTCACCGCCTCGGCGATGGTGGGGCGCAGGCCGCGGCCCTCGGCCTCGTGCTTGCCGAACTTGTTGACGATCAGGCAATCGACGCCCCGGCCCAGCGTCTTGCCGACCAGCCCGACTGCCTTTTCCAGCGCCTCCGGATCCAGGCGGCAACCCCGCGACCCGTGCCCCAGCGTCTGCGAGATGCGGATTACCGGCCCGTCCGGCAGCACCTTTACATCCATGTCGCACGGTCCGGGATCGTCGCATTCGGTGTTGATCTGGACGATGCCGGCCGGGCGAAACCCCTCGGCGATCAGTGATTGTGCGACCTGGAACAGCAGCAGGTCGACATCGCCTCGTCCGGGCTCCGTGGTGTAGGCGATATTCATGCGCGACCTCCATCGACATGATGCGAATGAACGGCAGAAACCCGGCCTCGATGGTGGGGTGGCCCGGCAGTCGCCCACAAGACGGCGCAAGAGCGCCGATCCGATCAACTGCTCGCCAACATAGGGCGAAAGCACGCGACCCGAAAGACCGGGCCGGGATGTTTCCGGCATGCCCGCCGTTCTGAAAGCCGAACAGGCTCTTCTGGTGCGCGACCGCCTCGTGGTTCGCCAGGATGCCGATGATCCGCCCGTCTGTGAATCGTGTCCGCTTGGTTGATGTTCAGGAACGGCAAACAGGTAACGCCGCCGGAACTGCTGAAATGCGATCTTGGCAACGCCGCGTTGCGGCGCTATTGGCGTGCCGAGCGAACATGGAGGTCGCCGTGACCCCCGGTTGGCGTTCAAGCCGCCTGCTGCCGGACAACCCAAGATGGATGAAACCTGCAAAGACCACGAGCACCGGCTTGTGGCCTGAGGACGAAGAACTGCTTATGATTTCCCTTTCCCGATACCGCTATCAGTGGACACACAACATTCGCGGCGACCTGTTGTCAGGACTTGTCGTGGCGCTTGCGCTGATCCCCGAGGCCATTGCCTTTTCCATTATCGCGGGGGTGGACCCCAAGGTGGGGCTCTACGCCTCGTTCTCGATCGCCGTGATCACCGCGATCACCGGCGGGCGCCCCGGCATGATCTCGGCGGCGACCGCAGCGACGGCGGTGCTGATGGTCACGCTGGTAAAGGACCACGGGCTGCAATACCTGCTGGCGGCGACGGTTCTGGCGGGGCTGCTGCAGATCGGTGCGGGTCTTCTCAGGCTCGGCTACGTCATGCGCTTCGTGTCGAAATCGGTGATGACGGGCTTTGTCAACGCGCTGGCGATCCTGATCTTCATCGCGCAGCTGCCCGAACTCGACCCTTCGCGCGTGCCGGTGCTGACCTATGCGCTGGTCGCCGCCGGCCTGGCGATCATCTATCTTTTTCCCCGCATCACGCGGGCAATCCCCTCGCCGCTGGTCACGATCATCGTGCTGACCATTCTGACCGTCGTCACCGGCTGGGATGTGCGCACCGTGGGCGACATGGGGGCGCTGCCCGATACGTTGCCGGTGTTCCTGATCCCCAACATTCCGCTGACCCTTGAAACGCTGACCATCATCTTTCCCTATTCGCTTGCGGTCGCGGTCGTTGGCCTGCTGGAAAGCCTGATGACGCAGCAGATCGTGGATGACCTGACCGACACCAGTTCGAACCGAAACCAGGAATGCATCGGACAAGGCATCGCCAACACGGCCACCGGTTTCATCGGGGGCATGGCGGGCTGCGCAATGATCGGCCAGTCGATCATCAACGTCAAATCGGGCGGCCGCGGTCGGCTGTCCTCTTTCGTGGCGGGGGTGTTCCTGCTGATCATGGTGGTCGCGCTGGGCGATATCGTGGCGATCATCCCCATGGCCGCCCTGGTCTCGATCATGATCATGGTTTCGATCGGCACGTTTTCGTGGTCTTCGATCAGGAACCTGCGTGAGCATCCGAAATCCTCGTCCATCGTGATGTTGGCGACGGTTTTCTTCGTGGTCTACACGCACAATCTGGCAATCGGGGTGCTGGTCGGCGTGTTGCTCTCTGGCATCTTCTTTGCCGGAAAGATCGCGCAGCTTTTCCGCGTGCGCAGTGAGATCACCCCGGACGGCACCCATCGCACCTACCATGTCGAGGGTCAGCTTTTCTTTGCATCGTCAGAGGACTTTATGCGCGCCTTCGACTTCAAGGAAGCGCCCGAGAAGGTCACGATCAACCTGAGCCGCGCGCATATCTGGGATATTTCCTCTGTTGCCGCGCTGGACATGGCCGTGCTCAAGTTCCGCCGGGAAGGCGCAGAGATAGAACTGATCGGGCTGAACAAGGCGTCGGAGACCATCGTGGACAGGCTTGCCATTCATGACAAGCCGGGCGCGATGGATCAACTGATGGGCCACTGAGGGAGGATGCAGGAATGACAACCAATACGCTTATCGCATTGGTGGACGGCTCGGCCTATTCCGAGAGCGTCTGCCATCACGCGGCCTGGATTGCGGGCAAGAATGGCTGGAAGGTGAAAATCTACCACGTCATGGGGCGCCGCCAGGGCGTGGAAAAGCAGGATCTTTCCGGTGCGATCCGCCTGGGCGCGCGTACGCGGCTGCTGGAGCAGCTTTCCAAGCTTGATGCAGAGCGCGCCAAGCTCTCCCATGAACACGGGCGAGCGATACTCGAGGACGCCAAGGCCGTCATCCAGGCCGACGGCGATATCGAGGTCGAAACCCGCCTGCGCCAGGGGGACCTGGTCGAGACGGTGACCGCGAAAGAGGAAACCGGCGACATGATCGTCATCGGCAAGCGTGGCGAGGCCGCAGGCGTGGCGATGGAACATCTGGGGTCCAACCTGGAACGCATCGTGCGCGCCAGCCACAAGCCGGTTTTCGTTGCCAACCGGGCATTCCGGCCGATCGGGAAGGTTCTTGTCGCGTTCGATGGCGGGTCATCGGCGCTCAAGGCGGTGGACTACATTTACCGAAGCCCGCTCTTTGCCGGGTTGACGATCTCGCTGGTCTTTGCCGGCAGGGAAACCCCGGAAATCCGCAAGGCGCTTGAGAACGCGGCGGCGACCCTCAAGGCGGGGGGCTTTGAGGCAGAGATCATCATTCGCGACGGCGAGCCGGAAAAGGTGCTTGCCCAGATCACAACGAAGGACAAGCACGAGTTGCTTGTAATGGGCGCTTACGGCCATTCACGGGTGCGTTCGCTTGTCATCGGCTCGACCACGACCGAGATGATCCGTTCCTGCCGCGTGCCGGTCCTGATCATGCGGTGAATGATGGGGGCGGTAAATTCGCCGCCCATCCGGGTTTTGCGGCACGGCCATTCCCGGGATGTCGATATCTTTCCGTCGGCCGCCCAGTACCGCCGGTGAATGCGCCCGCCGCTGACCAGCGAGCGATGCTTATGATGCTTGCGCAGGAACAAAAAAGCCCCGCACCGAGGGTCAGAGCGATGCCCGTTATCACCACCGGGCCGGGCAGGTCGCCCAACAGCGGGATCGACAGCGGCGTGATCAGCATGCCGGTGACCGAAATCGCCAGGATGCCCATCAGCATGAAGGCAATCCCGGCATCGGGGGTGTTGAGGTGCATCAGGCCGGGTAGTGAAGCCTTGCTCTTAAGCCGGCCCTGGCATGGGGGTGCGCCGCGCAAATGTCGGTTGCGATGGTTATGCGCCCATGTCTCGCGGGGTCTTGGCCCGGCTCGGACGCTCCGCTAGGCTCGCCCCCGGATCAACAGCGAAGAGGAGCCGCCGAAATGGAAATGCGGGGTGAAAGAGAGATCGCCGCAGACCGTCAGACGGTCTGGGCGGCGCTGACCAGCGCCGAGGTGCTGAAGGAATGCGTGCCCGGCGCGCAGGAGGTCACGGGATCGCCCGAAGAAGGGTTCGAGGCGACGGTGGTACAAAAGGTCGGGCCGGTAAAGGCCACCTTTCGCGGTGCCGTCACCCTGTCGGAAATGGTCCGGCCCGAGCGGCTGAAACTGGTCGGAGAGGGCAAGGGCGGCGCCGCCGGTTTTGCCAAGGGCAGCGCCGATGTGACCCTGACTGAGACCGAAAACGGCACGCTGCTGGCCTATGATGTCGATGCCAGGGTGGGCGGCAAGCTGGCGCAGCTTGGCAGCCGGATCGTCGATGGTTTTGCCAAGAAGATGGCCGACCAGTTCTTTGCCCGGCTCGAAGAGGTGATCGAAGGCCCCAAGGAAGAGGACGAGGCGCCAGAGGCCGAAAAGAAAGGCTGGCTCAAGCGCCTCATCACCCGCAACGATTAGGCCTTGTTTACGGCCCTTCAATCACGTTGGCCAGCAATTGCCCGATGGCGGTGCTGCCCTTGACCGAGGGGTGGATCATGTCGATGGCGTGGTACGATCCGTCGCCGTTCGGCACAAGGTCCTGCAGCGACAGGTAATAAAGGCCACTGTCGATCTGCGACAGCCGGGCGACGCGGCGTTCCAGCTCGGCGCCCTCGTCGCGGCAATGCTCGATGGGTGAGGCCAGACCGGGGCTGCGCAGATAGCCGACATAGATTACCTTGGCGCCGGACTGGCGCAGCCGCGACAGAAAGCCGGGGATCGTGCCCTTGGTGCCGTCCTCGGAAATCAGCCGGTTCAGCTTGGGCCCGCAGATCATGCAGCCGCAGCCGAACCACAGGTCGTTACCGCCGCCGTTGACAACCACCCAGTCCCATTCGCCGGGCACGTACTGCTTGGTGATGTTCAGCCCGGCACTGCCGGAAATCGGCATGGCATAGTGAAACCGCGCACCGATGGTGGAGCGGTCAACCACCGGTTCGCGCAGGGTCTGTTCCAGCGCGTCGGCGACGGCGCTGTCGGACATGCGGTGGGTGGCGAGCATTGAATCGCCCACGACCAGAATACGCGAGGGGAAATCACGGGTGACGGATTCGCCACAGGCGGAAAGCAAAGCCGCCGAAGCGACCAGAACAATCATACGAAGAAACATGGGCGGCAGTATCTCTTTTTACTCTGACCACCCCGCGCGGCGCGAACGCGAATGCGGAATGGTGACGCCCCCACGGGCAAGCGTGGCAAAACCGTGGCCGATTCTCAACCTTTTTCGGGCGGTATTGTGCGCCTTGGGGAAACAGTCTGGTTCGTTTCCGCCCAATGGTGGAATTGCGCACACCCCGGGCTGCGCCCCGGCGCGATTGCACTTCCTGCGCCGGGGGTTAGGTTGTGCGGAAATCCGAGCGGAGGCCGCCCCATGCCCGCGATCGTCGAGATCGACAGTCTGACCAAGACCTATGATGATGGCTTTCAGGCGCTCAAGGGCGTCTCTCTGACTATCGAAGAGGGCGAGATACTGGCGTTGCTCGGCCCCAACGGGGCGGGCAAGACGACGCTGATCTCGGCACTCTGCGGCATCGTCGCGCCCACAGGGGGCCATGCGCGCGTCGGCGGTCTTGACATCGCTGCCGACTATCGCGCGGCACGGGCCATAATCGGGCTGGTGCCGCAGGAAATCACGCTGGAGCCGTTCGAAAAGGTCATCGACACCGTCCGCTTTTCGCGCGGGTTGTTCGGCCGGCCGCGCGACGATGCACTGATCGAGCGTGTGCTGCGCCAGCTGTCGCTTTGGGACAAGCGTGACAGCCGCATCATGCAGCTTTCCGGCGGGATGAAGCGGCGGGTCCTGATCGCCAAGGCGCTGTGCCACGAACCCAGAGTGCTGTTTCTGGACGAACCCACCGCCGGCGTGGATGTCGAGTTGCGCCGCGACATGTGGCGCGTGGTCGAGGGGCTCAAGCAAAGCGGCGTCACCATCATCCTGACCACCCACTATATCGAAGAGGCCGAGGCCATCGCCGACCGGGTGGCGGTGATCCATCGCGGTGAAATCCTGCTGGTCGAGGAAAAGGACGCGCTGATGCGGCGGATGGGGCAGAAATGCCTGCGCATCGAGCTGACCGAACCGATTGCCGCGGAGCCCGAAGCGCTGGCCGATTTCGGGCTGGTGTTGTCGGATGACGGCCGGGTGCTCAGCTATACCTACGACCGTCAGGCCGAACGCACCGGCATCACTCGGCTGTTGCGCACGCTGGCGGATGAGGGGATCGCGCTGGCGGATCTGCAGACCGCGCAATCAAGCCTGGAGGAGATATTCGTGGGCCTCGTCAGTGATGGGAAAGCGGCATGAACCTGCGGGCGATCTGGGCGATCTACAAGTATGAAATGGCGCGCTTCTTTCGCACGCTGCTGCAAAGCTTTGTCTCGCCGGTGCTGTCGACCTCGCTTTATTTCGTGGTCTTCGGCGCCGCCATCGGCAGCCGCATATCAGAGGTCGAAGGCGTGGCCTATGGCGCCTTCATCGTGCCGGGGCTGGTGATGCTGTCGGTGATGACCCAGTCCATCACCAACGCCGCATTCGGCATCTATTTCCCCAAGTTCATCGGCACCATCTACGAACTGCTGTCGGCGCCCGTCAGCTTTTTCGAGGTGGTGCTGGGCTATGTCGGGGCGGCGGCCACCAAGGCGATGTTCATCGGGGTGGTAATCCTGGTCACCTCGTCGCTGTTCGTCGATCTCGACATCGCGCACCCGCTGGCGATGGTGGCGTTCCTGGTTCTGACCTGTCTCAGTTTTTCGCTCTTCGGCTTCATCATCGGCATCTGGGCGCAGAATTTCGAGCAGCTTCAGCTTATCCCGCTGCTGATCGTCACGCCGCTGGTGTTTCTTGGGGGCTCTTTCTATTCGATTTCGATGCTGCCGCCGGCATGGCAGACGATCACGCTGTTCAACCCGGTGGTCTATCTGATCTCGGGGTTCCGCTGGTCGTTCTTCGGCCAGGCGGATGTGGCCATCGGGCTGAGCCTGCTGGCGATCGCCGCGTTCACGACGATCTGCCTGGTGCTGATCTGGGCGATCTTCAAGACCGGCTATCGTATCCGGGCGTGACAGGCGCGCGGCTCGCGCCGGGGTGCGGTCAGACTGTGCCGCCGCGTGACTTATTTGCCGCCGGTTACGTGATTTGTTCGCCACGGCGAAAAATGCCTCGTGCTGCCGCCTTGTTCTGGACCCGGGTGCATTCTACATCGGGCGGATGAACCTTAAATTTCCCCTGGTCAAACGCGGACCGCTGGTTGCCGTGATCCGGCTTAGCGGCGCCATCGGAACCGGCGCCCGAATGCAGCTCAATGACGAGGCGCTGACGCCGGTCATCGAAAAGGCATTCAAACGCGGCAAGCCGGCGGCGGTGGCGCTGGTGATCAATTCACCCGGCGGATCGCCGGTGCAATCCTCGCTGATCGCTGCACGTATCCGGCGGCTGGCGGAAGAGAAATCAATACCTGTACATGCCTTTGTCGAGGATGTCGCCGCCTCGGGCGGGTATTGGCTGGCCAGTTCGGCCGATGACATCTGGGTCGATCCCAGCTCGATCGTGGGTTCGATCGGGGTGATCTCGGCCGGCTTTGGCGCGCCGGTGCTGCTGGCCCGACAGGGGGTCGAGCGTCGTGTCCACACCTCGGGAAAGTCGAAAAGCATGCTCGACCCGTTCCTGCCGGAAAAGGAAGAGGACGTCGCGCGGCTGAAAAAGCTGCTGAGCGAGATGCACGAAACCTTTATCGATCAGGTCAAGACGCGGCGCGGCGACAAGCTGGCCAAGGGGCAAGATCTGTTTACAGGCGAATTCTGGCTGGGCGGACGCGCGGTGGAGCTGGGCCTTGTCGATGGTATCGGCCACATGGTGCCGAAACTGAAAGAGCTTTACGGCGACAAGGTGCGCCTGGCCCGTTATGGCCGCCGGCGTGGCCTGTTCCAGCGTTTCGGAATGGAGCTGGTGCAGGACGGCGTCGCGGCAATCGAGGAGCGGGCCGCCTATGCCCGTTACGGCCTGTGACGTGATCGTCAAGATCGTCACCCTTTTTCTGGTGTTCATGGCCGTGCTGGCCATGTTCGGCAGGTTGCGTTTTCCGGGGCAGAAACGGCTGGCGGCCGCGCGTTGTGCGCGCTGCGGACGGTTTCGCATGGGTCGCGGCCCTTGTGACTGCGGCAAGACGACAGGCAAGGGTAAGGGCAGATGATCGTCTGGCTGATGGCAGGTCTTGGATTGGTGATTCTGCTTCTGGCGGGGGATGCGCTGGTAAAGGGGGCGGTCAATCTCAGCCTGCGCGTCGGCGTGCCGGCCCTGATCGTCAGCCTGACCATCGTCGCCTTCGGCACATCGGCGCCCGAACTGCTGATCTCGGTCAACGCCGTTCTGGTCGATGCGCCGGGGCTGGCGCTGGGCAATGTCGTGGGCTCGAACATCGCCAATATCCTGCTGGTGCTGGGCGTGCCGGCAATCATCTCGCGGCTGCATGTCAGCCAATGCGAGAGCCGCCGGACATATCTGTTCATGCTGGCGATCTCGGTGGGGTTCGTGGCGCTGGCATTTCGCGGCCGGTTCGACGCCCTGTCGGCGGTGCTGTTGCTGGCGGTGCTGGCGCTCATTCTCGCCGATGCCTTTCGCGCGGCCCGCGATCACAGGCGAGAGGCCGCGCGCATCGCGCTGGATGCCCCCGAAACCGAAGATATCGAGGGCGCCGATCCCGACATGCCCTGGTGGCAGATCGTGGCGTTCCTGGTGCTGGGGCTGATGGGGCTGCCGCTGGGGGCCGATCTGCTGGTCGACAATGCGTCGATCATCGCGCGGCTATACGGCGTCAGCGACGCGGTGATCGGGCTGACGCTGGTGGCGCTGGGCACCTCGCTGCCGGAACTGGCGACAACGGTGATGGCGGCGCTGCGGCGGCAGGCGGATGTGGCGCTGGGCAATGTCATTGGGTCCAACATGTTCAACCTGCTGGCGATCATCGGCATTTCGTCGCTTGTGGGCGAGATCCCCGTCGAAAAGGAATTCCTGACCTTCGACCTGTGGGTGATGCTGGGGGCGTCGCTGATACTGGCGCCGTTCGTGATGATGTGCCGGGATATCGGCCGGCGCTGGGGCGTTGTCTTGACCTCGCTCTACGTGGTCTATGTCTGTGTTGTGTTGAGCTGACGGTTTGATCTGACGGGGAGGGCTGAACAGATGACGCGGGCACTGGTGACCGGCGCGGGCCGGCGGTTGGGCCGGGCAATGGCGCTGGAACTGGCGCAGCAAGGGTATGACGTTGCGGTTCACTACGCCACCTCGGCCGAGGACGCGGGTGAGGTGGTTGCCGAGATCCGGTCGCTGGGACGCGCTGCCGTGGCGCTGGGGGCCGACCTGCTGGACGAGGCGCAGGTGCAGACGCTGCTGCCGCGCGCGGCCGAGGCGCTAGGCGGGCCGGTGCTGGTGCTGGTCAACAATGCGTCGATCTTCGAACATGACCGCCTCGACACCGCCACCCGCGAAAGCTGGGACCGGCACATGGAAAGCAACCTGCGGGCCCCCTTCGTGCTGACCCAGGCGCTGGCCGCGCAGGTGCCCGACCCCGAGAACGACGAGAACGGCGAGCCGGTCGCGCGCGGGCTGGTGGTCAACATGATCGACCAGCGCGTGCGCAAGTTGACGCCCGAATTCATGAGCTATACCATTGCAAAGATGGGGCTCTGGGCGCTGACCCGCACCGCTGCGCAGGCGCTGGCGCCGCGCATCCGGGTCAACGCCATCGGCCCGGGTCCGACCCTGCAGGGCCACCGCCAGAGCGACGAGCATTTCCGCCGGCAGCGGCGCGCCACCGTGCTGGAGCGCGGAGTGGCGAGCGAGGATATTACCGCGGCGCTGGCATATCTGCTGCGCGCGCGGGCGGTTACGGGGCAATTGATCTGCGTCGATGGGGGGCAGCACCTCGCCTGGCGGACCCCTGATATCCTGGGGGTCGAGCCGTGATCGGCAGCCGAGTTGTGCACCGGTCGCGCTGCTGTCACGAACCCGTTACGAAATCTTTAACCTTTTCAGTATTTTGCTGGCAGCCCAGAAATTTTTCCGGCAAAATCAACATGTTGAAAAGGTGCCCATTTTTTGGGCAAGTCAGGGAAGCGGGCCGAAAACAATGAAAATTTCAGGGTCTTGCAAAGTTATCTGCAGGGTTATCCACAGGAATCGTGGACAGCTTTGCTCTTGATTGCGGCCCGTTAAGGTTGCAGCGAGAGCGAGAGAATCAGGAAAACTGCACAATGAAGCGGCCCGACCCCGATACAGCCCCCGACAAGGCCGAAACCGGCCATACCGTGATTCGGGCGTATCTCAAGACGCTCGACGCCTCGCCCGGGGTTTACCGGATGCTCGATGCAAAGGCGCGGGTGCTTTATGTCGGCAAGGCGCGCAACCTGCGCGCGCGGGTGTCGAGCTATGCGCGCCCGACGGGCCACACCGCGCGGATCGCGCGGATGATTTCCGAAACTGCCTCGATGATGTTCCTGACCACGGCGACCGAGACAGAGGCGCTGCTGCTGGAACAGAACCTGATCAAGCAGCTCAAGCCGCGCTACAACGTGCTGCTGCGCGACGACAAGAGCTTTCCCAGCATCATCGTCACCGACCACGATTTCCCCATGATCAGGAAGCACCGCGGCGCCAAAACCGGAAAGGGCACATTTTACGGGCCGTTCGCGGGGGCCGGTGCGGTGAACCGGACGCTGGCGCAACTGCAAAAGGTCTTTCAGTTGCGCAACTGCTCGAATTCGGTCTTTGAAAGCCGCACCCGTCCCTGCCTGCAATACCAGATCAAGCGCTGCACCGCGCCTTGCGTGGGCTATGTGACAAAGGACGAATATGCCCGCCAGGTGACCGATGCCAAGCGTTACCTGTCGGGCCGCTCAACCGAGTTGCAGGGCCGGCTGAAGGCCGAAATGAGGGCCGCCTCCGAGGCGCTGGAATTCGAACGCGCGGCCGCCCTGCGCGACCGCATCCAGGCGTTGACCCAGGTGCAGACCGCCCAGGGCATCAACCCGCGTACCGTGACCGACGCCGACATCGTGGCGCTGAATCTGGAAAACGGGCTGGCCTGCGTGCAGGTGTTTTTCATTCGGGCGGGGCAGAACTGGGGCAACCGGGATTTCTATCCGCGCGTTGGCCCCGACGTTGAGGAATCCGAGGTGCTGGAGGCGTTTCTGGGCCAGTTCTATGACAACAAGGAACCGCCCCGGCAGGTGATCCTGTCGCATGAGCCGGCCAATCCCGACCTGATGACCCAAGCGCTGACGGGCCGGCGCGGCGGCAAGGTTGAATTGCTGGTGCCCAGGCGCGGCGAAAAGGCGGAGCTGGTCGAGGGCGCGCTGCGCAACGCGCGCGAAAGCCTGGCGCGCCGGATGGCCGAGACGGCGACACAGGCGCGGCTGCTGCAGGGACTGGCGGACGCGTTCGGCCTGGACGAGCCGCCGGCGCGGATTGAGGTCTATGACAACAGCCACATCCAGGGCAGCGATGCGGTGGGCGCGATGATCGTGGCCGGGCCCGAGGGGTTCATCAAGTCGCAATACCGCAAGTTCAACATCCGTGGCGATGCGCTGACGCCGGGCGACGATTTCGGGATGATGAAAGAGATGCTGGAGCGGCGCTTCAAGCGGTTGCTCAAGGACAGCCCCGACCGGAAAGAGGGGCAATGGCCCGACCTGCTGTTGATCGACGGCGGTGCCGGGCAGATCAGCGCGGCGGTCGAGATCATGCGCGACCTGGGCGTGGCCGATATCCCCGTGGTGGGTGTGGCCAAGGGCATCGACCGCGATCACGGCAAGGAAGAGTTCCACCGCGCCGGGCAGCGGCCCATGGCGCTGAGGCGCAACGACCCGGTGCTGTATTTCATCCAGCGCCTGCGCGACGAGGCGCACCGCTTTGCCATCGGCACCCACCGGGCGAAGCGGTCAAAGGGGATCACGGCCTCGCCGCTGGATGAGGTGCCGGGCGTGGGCGCGGCGCGCAAGCGAGCGCTTTTGGCACATTTCGGGTCGGCCAAGGCGGTCAGCCGCGCGGCGCTGGCTGATCTCAAGGCGGTCGAGGGCATCTCGGCCGGGCTGGCGCAGAAGCTCTACGATTTTTTCCACGAAAAAGGGTAGGGCGGCGATCAAAAGTCATTGGGGTATTCAACTCCCGCCCGCTCAGTACCCGTGTGCGCGATCGACCAGGTGCAACAGCGGCTCGCCCGCCTCGGAGCGGCGGATGTTCTCGGCGATGACGCGCGCGGCGGTTTTGGGCCGCGTATCGGCCGCGATATGGGGCGTGACGGTGACGTGCGGGTGGCGCCAAAAGGGGTGGTCTTCCGGCAGTGGTTCTTTCCGGAAGACGTCCAGCGTGGCATGGGCAACCTGCCCGCTGTCGAGCGCCGCGATCAGCGCGTCGTCGTCGATCAGCGGCCCGCGCCCCGGATTCAGGATGAACGCGCCACGGGGCAGCAGCGCCAGCGTGCGGGCGTTCAGGATAGTTGTTGTCTCGGGCGTGTCGGGCAGCAGCAGCACCAGGATCTGCGCGCTGGCCAGCGCCTGTTTCAGCCCATCGGGCCCGGGCAGGCAGGTGATGCCGGGGATGTCCTTTGGTGTCCGGCTCCACCCCGCTACCGGAAAGCCGATGCCCGTCAGTATCTGCGCTGCCGTCTGGCCCAACTCGCCCAGCCCCAGGATGGTGACCGGCCGCTCCCTTGCCAGTGGCGGGGTGCGTTGGGTCCAGTCGCCGGGGGCGCGGCGGACGTCCAGGTCGGTGCCCAGATGATGGCGCAGCGCGTGCCCCGCCACCCATTCGGCCATGCCCAGCCTCAGCCCCTCATCGACCATCCGGCACAGCGGCTGGGTCAGGGTGGGATTGTCGACGATGGTTTCCACCCCGGCCCAGAGACTTAGTACCGCTCTGGCGCGGGTGAAGGGGCGGAAATCGCTGACCGGGCCGTTGGGGGCATAGACGATGTAATCCACCTCGCCCGGCGGGATGTCGGTGGCCAGTCGGGTGTTCAGCCCTGCCTCGGCCAGGGCGGTTGTCAGCGCAGGTTCGTATTCGTCCCACCTTTCGGGGCGGCCCGCGAACAATACGTTGAGCGTCATCGCATCACCTCGGTCTGTGGACGTGCGCGCTTTGCACCAGGCCGAACCCCAGCATCAGGATCAGCATCGCCGAGCCGCCATAGCTGACCAGCGGCAGCGGCACGCCGACCACGGGCGCCAGCCCCGTCACCATCGCCATGTTGACGGCGAAGAACAGGAAGAACGTAACCGCCATGCCCAGCGTCAGCAGCGACGAGAACCGGTCGCGGTTCTTGAGCGCCGAGGCGACGCAGAAGAAAACGATCAGCGCATAAAGCGCCAGCAGAGACACGGCACCGACAAAGCCGAATTCCTCGGCCAGGGTGGTAAAGATGAAATCGGTGTGCTTTTCGGGCAGAAAGTTCAGCCGCGACTGCGTGCCCTGCATGAACCCCCGCCCTGTCCAGCCGCCGGAACCAAGCGCGATCTTGGACTGGGTGATGTGATAACCAGCCCCCAGCGGGTCAGAGGCGGGGTCCAGAAACGTGTCGATGCGCCGGTACTGATAATCGGCCAGAAGCTGCCAGTCGGTGCCGCGGCTTTGAAATACAGCGGTGACCAGCCCGACCAGCGCGGCGATGACAACTGCGAAATAGGCCCAGTGCACCCCGGCCATGAACATCATCGCCCCGCCGCCCGCAATCAGCAGGATCGAGGTGCCCAGGTCGGGCTGGCGCAGCACCAGCGCGACCGGAACCAGGATCATCACCGCCGGGATCAGCACCCAAAAGGGGCGCGACACCCGCGACATTTGCAGCCAGTCGTAATAGGCGGCAAGCCCCATCACCAGCGCGACCTTCATCAACTCGGATGGCTGCAGGCGCATGAACCCGATGTCTATCCAACGCTGGGCGCCCTTGCCCTCGACGCCGAAGAACACCACCGCGACCAGCAGCAGCACGGCGCCCAAGTATGCCAGCGCGGACATGTTGCGCCAGAACCAGATCGGAACCATGCCGATGGCGAACATCGCCACGAAACCGATGGCAAAGCGTTTCATCTGCGGCTCGGCCCAGGGCGAGAACGATCCGCCCGCGACCGAGTAGAGCATCAGGAAACCGATCCCCGCGACAGTGGTCAGCAACAGTGCCAGCGCCCAGTTGAAATGGAGCACCTTGCGCAGCCCCGTCGGCGTGGTCCTGACGGAATACTCCAGGTAACTCATGCGCGGCCACGCTTCTGCGTGCCGCCGGCGGGCCGGTACTGGCGCAGCTGTTCCTGCTGTGTCCTGATGCGACCGCGGTCCTTGGCCGGGTAGGCATCAAGCGGCGGATCGCCGCCGTATAGCGCCTGCAGGGTAATGTCGCGCGCGATCGGGGCGGCGACTGACGATCCGCCGCCGCCGTGTTCCACCACCACGGACACCGCGACGCGCGGCGCCTCATAGGGGGCGAAGTCGACGAACAGGGCGTGGTCGCGCTGACGCCAGGGCAGATCGGCATTGCTGCGCACGCCCGAGGCGCGTTCGCCCGTCGAGATGTTGCGCACCTGGCTGGTGCCGGTCTTGCCGGCCATGCGGTAGCCGTCTGCGATGATGCGGTTGGAATAGGCGGTGCCGCGGCGGCTGTTGCTGACCGCGAACATCGCGCGGCGCACCTCATTCAGCATGTTGGGGTTCAGGCCCAGATCGGGCATCTCGCCGCCGGGCTCCTCGACCCCGTCGACGGACCGGATCAGCCGCGGGGTGATTGCGCGGCCGGTGGCCAGCCGCGCCGCCATCACCGATAACTGCAATGGTGACGCCAGAACGAAGCCTTGGCCGATCGCGGCATTGACGCTGTCGCCGATCACCCATTCGGCGCCGCGGTTTACGATCTTCCAGTCCTTGGTGGGCGTCAGCCCCTTCGCGACCGAGGTCATCGGCAGGTCATACTCGATGCCCAGGCCCAGCCGCTGTGCCATCGCCGATATCTTTTCGATGCCCACCCGCTGCGCCAGGTCGTAATAGTAGACGTCGCAGCTTTCCCTCAGCGAGCGGTGCAGATCGACATTGCCGTGACCAGAGCGTTTCCAACAGTGAAAACGGCGGTTGCTGATCTCGACATAGCCGGGGCAATAGACGGTTTCGTTGGGGTCGATCTGGCCATCTTCGAGCGCCGCCAGCGCGGTAACCATCTTGAAGGTCGAGCCGGGCGGATAAATGCCCTGCACCGCCTTGTTGGGCAGCGGCCGGCGCTCGTTCTCCAAAAGGGCATTGTAATCGGTCGACGAGATGCCGCGCACGAACAGGTTGGGGTCGAAGCCGGGGGAGGATGCGCAAGCCAGCATGTCGCCGGTCTGGCAGTCGATCACCACCACCGCCGCGCTTTCGTCGCCCAGGCGGGCATGAACGTAGGTCTGCAGTTCGTTGTCCAGGGTCAGCTGGATGTCGGCGCCAGAGGTGCCCTCGTGGCGCTCAAGCTCGCGCATGACGCGGCCGGTGGCGTTGACCTCGACGCGCTTGGTGCCGGCCTTGCCGCGCAGCAGGTCCTCGCGTTCGGCCTCCAGCCCGATCTTGCCGATCTGAAAGCGGGGGATCAGCAGCAGCCCGTCAGGGGCATCTATCCGTTCCAGGTCGCGGTCGCTGACCGGGCCGACATAGCCGACGACATGGGCATAGGCCGCGCCGTGCGGGTAATGGCGCGTTAGCCCCACCTCGGGCGCGACGCCTGGCAGGGCGGGTGTGTTTACGGCCACGCGGCTGATCGCCTCCCAGCTGACGCGGTCAGCCACGGTGACGGGGGTGTCGCCGCGCAGGCGTTCCAGGTCGCGGCGCGCGCGGTTCAGCTCGTCCGGGTCAAGTTCGACCAACTGCCCCAGCCGGTCGATCACCGCCTCTATGTCGCTGGTTTCCTCGGGGACCAGCGTGATGCGATAGCTGGGCACGTTTTCGGCGATGATCACGCCGTTGCGGTCGAAGATGCGCCCGCGCGCCGGCGGGATCAGACGGATGTTGATCCGGTTTTCATCGGCCAGCAGGCGAAACTGGTCGGCCTGTTCGACCTGCAGGAACCGCATCCGCAGTGCCAGAACCGCGGCGGATGCGGACATGACGCCGCCCAGGATCAGGCTGCGCCGACTGATGCGGCGGTGGCTGGTGGCGCTGTCGCGGGTTGGCCGTCTCATGCGCGTGGCCTCATGGCGTCCAGATCGCCGGGCGCGGCCTTGCGCACGCCAAGGGCGAAATGTGACACGAACACGACGGCTGGATAGGCCAGCAGCGTGGCCACCAGTTCCATCAGGCTCAGCCCCAGCGGTGCCTGGTCGACCAGCGTGATGCCCAGCACCATGCGAAAACCCAGCGTCATCGCCACAAGTGTCGTGGCCACGCTGGCCCATTCCATCATAAAGGTCAGGTCGCGCAGGTTCTGCGCGCGTGCCTTCAGCGCTTGGCTGCCGATCAGCACCAGCGCCGCCCACAGCCCCGGCGGGCGCTGAAACAGCAGGTCGGTCAGCAGTATCACCGCGGCGATCAGTAGCGGCGGCACATATTCGGGGCGTCGCAGGCTCCAGGCAAGGGTCAGGGCGACGATCAGGTCAGGGCCGGCCCAGCCGCGCGGCAGGGTGTCGAGCGGCATCAGCCGCAGGAACATGAGGACCCCGCAAAGCGCCAGGAACAGCGCCCGCATCGACCACAGATGTGCCGGTCCCCGCTCAACCATCGGCGGCCTCCGGCGTCGTTTCGTCGGCGGTTTCGTCGGGCCGGTCCCGGTCCGTGCTCAGGGGGATGGGCCGTGACCCCGGTGGGGTGACCGGCCCGCCCGGCTCGGTGATTTGTTCCTCGCCCCAGTTTCTGAGCACGCGCAGGAATTCAAGCCGCTCGTAGTCGGCCGACAACCGCACGCGCAACCGCCCGCTGGGGTCGCGCGCCACGCGGCCGACATGCAGACCCGCCGGAAACACCCCGCCATCGCCCGAGGCAACGACCCGGTCGCCCGGGCGCACCTGGTCGGGGGCCTCTAGAAAGCTGACGACCGGCGCCGGGCTGTTGTCGCCCGACAGCAGGGCGTGCTGGCCAGAAGGTTCGATGGTGACGGCGATGCGGCTGGAGGTGTCGGTCAGCAGTATCACCCGCGAGGTGCGTTCGCCCACGCCCGAGATGCGCCCGACCAGCCCCAGCCCGTCCATCGCTGCCCAGCCATCGACGATGCCGTCGCGGGCGCCCACGTTGATCAGCACCGATTGCCGGAAGGGGGAGCCGCTGTCGGCCATCACCACGCCGGTGACGTAGGTCAGCCGCGGGTCGAGCTGGACATTGTTGAGGTCGAGCAGTCGCGCGTTTTCCTGTTCGAGCTGCAACGCCGCCTCTTTCCACGCCTTCATCTGTTGCAATTCACGGCGCAGTTCCTGGTTTTGCTGGTAGATGCGCTGATAGCTTTGGAAATCGCGCAGCAGGTTGACCGTCGCGGTCACCGGCGCCATCGCCCAGTCAAAGCTGGGAACCACCTTGTCGACGACCTGGGCGCGAAACCGTTCTACCCGCGGACTGTCGATTCGCCACAGGACGAACAGACCGATCAGGCACATGACCAGCACGCCCGCCAGCAGGCGCTTCAGCGGGCCGGAATAGTCGCCTTCCTGCGGTCTCTCCCGTGCCAATAGCAGCCCCTCGGTCGCAAGCAGTGTGGGTCAGCTGTCGTAGTCTATCGCGTGCCGGAGCTGTTTTTCAAACTCCAGCGCCTTGCCGGTGCCAAGTGCCACGCAGTTGAGGCTGTCATCGGCAATGGACACCGCCAGCCCGGTCTGTTCGCGCAGCGCAAGGTCCAGGTCGCCCAGCAGGGCACCGCCCCCGGTCAGCATCACGCCTCGGTCGACGATGTCGGCGGCCAGGTCCGGCGGCGTGGTTTCCAGCGCGGTCATCACCGCCTCGCAGATCGACTGCACCGGTTCGGCTAGGGCCTCGGCCACCTGGGCCTGGGTGATCTCGGTTTCCTTGGGCACGCCGTTCAACAGATCGCGGCCTCGGATCTGCATCGAGGTGCCGCGCCCGTCATCGGGCATGCGCGCGGTGCCGATCGAGGTCTTGATCCGCTCGGCGGTCGATTCGCCCACCAGCAGGTTCAACTGGCGGCGCAGATAGTTGATGATCGCCTCGTCCATGCGGTCGCCGCCGACCCGGATCGAACGGGCATAGACGATGTCGCCCAAGCTGAGCACCGCGACCTCGGTGGTGCCGCCGCCGATGTCGACGACCATGTTGCCGGTGGGGTCGGTGATCGGCATGCCCGCGCCGATGGCCGCCGCGATCGGCTCGGCAATGAGGCCGGCACGACGCGCCCCGGCCGACAGCACCGACTGACGGATGGCGCGCTTTTCCACCGGGGTGGCGCCATGCGGCACGCAGACGATGATCTTGGGCTTGGAAAAGGTCGTGCGCTTGTGAACCTTGCGGATGAAGTGCTTGATCATCGCCTCGGCGGTGTCGAAGTCGGCGATCACGCCTTCACGCATCGGCCGGATCGCCTCGATGCTGCCGGGCGTGCGGCCCAGCATCAACTTGGCGTCCTCGCCTACCGCCAGCACCTTCTTGACCCCGTCCTTGACGTGGTAGGCCACCACCGAAGGTTCGGACAGGATGATGCCACGGCCCTTGACATAGACCAGCGTGTTCGCGGTCCCGAGGTCGATGGCCATGTCGGACGAAAACAGCCCGGGAATGTGGTCGAAGATCGACATATGCGCGTTGAATCCTGTCGCAGATTGGGTTGCGGGCCGGCGAGTCGGCGGCTGTATTGAGAGTTCTTATAATGGTCGGAACCGAGGGGCGAAAGGCCCGGTTTTTGCTGCATTCGGCGTCTATCTGCCGGAAATGCCACAAGGCGCCGCATGAGTATGCCGAACGAAAAGATCAACGGCCGCCACCACGTGGGCAATCGGATTCTTCTAAGCCCGTGATCGTCGCCATTAGGCAACTATCCGCTAATAAATCAGCCCTGCGCCCTCTGACCGGCTGGGTTTTGGAAGGCGGTTGCCTAATGGTGATCCTTGAAAGGCTCGTGATCGAGAGCTGCCGAACCGAACAGGGGAAACCAATGAAACTCCGTATCATCGCCGCCGCAATCGCTCTGCTCTCCCCCGCCGCCGCGTCCGCCTCGGGCCTGACTCAGGCAATCGTGCCGCCGTCGCCCGTCGCCGCAACCTCTTATGACTGGTCCGGCTTCTACGTCGGGTTGTTCGGCGGCGCGGCCGAGAACAAGACTAAATCGACCGACATTACCGGCGAGGAATTCGGCGGTTCCACGCCAGGTGCGGCGCTCTCGCTGTCGGGGAAAGACGCGATATGGGGCCTGACATCGGGCTACAATTTCCAGAGCGGCGCTTGGGTTTACGGACCTGAAATCGAGCTGGGCAGTCTTTCGATCGACAAGACGTTCGTCATCAACGGGGATGACGGCGTACGGACCAAATACAGTAATTTCGGGGCGCTCACTGGCCGTCTGGGCTACAGCATGGACCGTACGCTCATCTATGCCAAGGGCGGCCTGGCAATTGCCCGGATCAAAAACGGCGGTGGCGAATATGACGGAATCGGCAGCGAGGACAGTGGTGGCGGTTGGGGCTTTGATGGTAACGAGGCCGGTGTCGGCAGCTCGCTTCGGCAAGGATGGGCGCTGGGGGTCGGCATCGAACATGCGATCAGCCAGAAATTTTCTGTAAAGGCCGAATATCTTTACTCGGACTTCGGCAACAAGACCTATGGAACATTCGTATCGGGCTTTCAGCCCTTCAAGTTCCACGACCGCCTTCACATGCTGAAGATCGGCGTGAACTACCGATTCTAGAGGGCATGGTGCCGGTTCCCGGTCTCGCGTGACGTCTCGCGCAGGATATCCTGCGTGCTTCGAAAGTCGTGCGCGGAATTTATGGTGCTGCTGGAGAGAATTGAACTCTCGACCTCTCCCTTACCAAGGGAGTGCTCTACCTCTGAGCTACAGCAGCCTGCCGTGGCGCGCCTATTAGACGCTTCCGGACACGCGCGCAAGGGATAACTGGACCGCGATTTGCGCCTGCGGTAGGAAAGGCGCCATGACCGAACGCACGCCCCGAAATCCGGATTCCCACGCCCCGAAAAACGGATCCGATAACAGGCAGGACCGGCTGAAGGCCGCGCTCAAGGCCAATATGGCCCGGCGCAAGGCCCAGATGCGGGCACGGGCCGGAACGGGGCAGGGCGGTGCGGCGGATGAGGCAGGCAAGGACAAGGAATAGCGGCGAATGGATTCGATACTGGTGACAGGCGGCGGGCCGCTGAAGGGCGACATACCCATTGCAGGGGCCAAGAACGCCTGCCTGGCACTGATGCCGGCGACGCTTTTGAGCGAAGAACCGCTGACGCTGACCAACGCGCCACGCCTGTCGGACATTCGCACGATGAGCGTGCTGTTGCAAAGCCTCGGCGCCGAGGTCACGGCGATGCAGGACGGGCAGGTGTTGGCGCTGTCGGGGCATGACCTGAAAAGCCACGTTGCCGACTATGACATCGTGCGCAAGATGCGCGCGTCGATCCTGGTGTTGGGTCCGCTTCTGGCGCGCGAGGGGCAGGCGGTGGTCTCGCTGCCTGGTGGTTGTGCCATCGGCGCGCGCCCTGTCGATCTGCACCTCAAGGCGCTGGAGGCAATGGGCGCAGAGCTGGAACTGCGCGACGGTTACGTGCACGCCTCAGCCCGTGGCGGGCTGAAGGGGGGCGAGGTGGCATTTCCCTTCGTCTCGGTCGGGGCGACGGAAAACGCGCTGATGGCGGCGACGCTGGCCAAGGGAACCACCGTGCTGAAAAACGCGGCGCGCGAGCCCGAGATCGTCGACCTTGCGCAATGCCTGCGCCGGATGGGCGCCCATATCGAGGGCGAAGGCACCGAAACCATCACCATCGAGGGGGTTGACCGGCTGGGCGGCGCCACGCACCGGGTGGTGCCCGACCGTATCGAGCTGGGCACCTATATGCTAGCGCCGGCCATTTGCGGCGGCGAGGTGGAATGCCTTGGCGGGCGCGTCGACCTGATCGGCGCATTCTGCGAAAAGCTGGACGAGGCCGGTATTTCGATCGAAGAGACCGAGCGCGGGCTAAAGGTGGCGCGCAAGAATGGCCGGGTGAAATCGGTCGATGTGGTCACAGCGCCCTTTCCAGGCTTTCCGACCGACCTGCAGGCGCAGATGATGGCGCTGATGTGCACCGCTGATGGTGTCAGCGTGCTGGAAGAACGGATTTTCGAGAACCGCTTCATGCATGCACCGGAACTGATGCGGATGGGGGCACAGATCGACGTACATGGCGGCACCGCGCGGGTGACCGGGGTCGAGCGGCTGAAGGGCGCGCCGGTGATGGCGACCGACCTGCGCGCCAGCGTTTCGCTGATCCTGGCCGGGCTGTCCGCCGAGGGCGAGACGCGGGTGAACCGGGTCTATCACCTGGATCGCGGATATGAGAGCGTCGAGGAAAAGCTGGGCGCGGTGGGCGCCAGGATCGAAAGGGTGAGTGAAACGTGAGCCAGGACGCGCGATTCGAAGAGGGCGCCGAGGCGCCGCTCAACCTTGGGGCCTTGGATGCCGAGGATCTGCAGGTCATTTCGTCACTTGCGCAGGATGCGGTGTTCCCGGCCACGGAAATGGCCTGGCGCGCGCGTGAGCGGCGCTTTGCGCTGTTGCTCAACCGTTTCCGGTGGGAGGACCAGGGCCGCGACCGCCACGGGCCGGAACGGGTGCGTTCGGTGCTGGCAGTGGACAACGTGATGAAGGTGTCCAGCCAGGGCTTTGACCGCACCGACAGGGACCTTGTGATGTCGCTTCTGTCGGTGACGTTCGAGCCGGGCGAAGACGGCGCCGGGCAGGTGCTGCTGACACTCGCGGGGGATGGCGCGATCCGGCTGGATGTCGAGGCGCTGGATGTCACGCTCAAGGATGTGACCCGCCCCTACAAGGCGCCATCGGGCAAGGCGCCGGAACACGGCGACTGAAACGCGCGACCCCGAAATCCTTCAAGGATTTCGGGGCGTTTTCTTTTGAAGAAAACGCGCGTGTCTGGTCCGGGGCCTTGAGCGCGCCGCAGCGCCCGCCTAAAGACAGCGGCGAAAGGATGTCCGATGCCCCAGTTCATGGATTCTGCCGACGCGGATTTCGAAACCGCCTTTGTTGCCCTGCTGGGCGCCAAGCGCGAAGAGGCCACCGATGTTGATGACGCGGTCGCCGCGATCATCGCCGATGTGCGCGCCCGCGGGGATGTTGCGCTGATCGAGCTGACCGAACGCTTTGACCGGATGACGCTGACACCTGAGCAGTTGCGCTTTGCGCCCAAGGAAATCGACGCGTTTATAGCCGGGGTAAGCGCCAAGGAACGCGCAGCGCTGGAGCTGGCGGAGGAACGCATCCGCGCCTACCACGCCCGCCAGATGCCAACGGATGAAAGCTGGACGGATGAGCAGGGCGCAATGCTCGGCTGGCGCTGGACACCGGTCGCGGCGGCGGGGCTATACGTGCCCGGGGGGCTGGCCTCTTACCCGTCATCGGTGCTGATGAACGCCATTCCTGCCAAGGTCGCCGGGGTCGGGCGGCTGGCGATCACCGTGCCCACGCCCGATGGTATTGCCAACCCGCTGGTGCTGCTGGCGGCGCGGCTGGCAGGGGTGGACGAGGTTTACCGCATCGGTGGCGCGCAGGCCATCGCGGCGCTGGCCTATGGCACCGAAACCATCGCCCCGGTGGACAAGATAACCGGCCCCGGCAACGCCTATGTGGCGGCGGCCAAGCGGCGCGTTTTTGGCCGGGTCGGCATCGACATGATCGCCGGACCGTCCGAGATACTGGTCATTGCCGATGGCGACAACGACCCCGACTGGATCGCGCTGGACCTGCTCAGCCAGGCCGAACACGACGAAAGCGCACAGTCGATCCTGATCACCACCGATCCCGCCTTTGCCAAAGCGGTCGCGCGGGCGGTCGAGGCGCGGCTGCAGACGCTGGAACGCCGCGCCATCGCCGCCGCCAGCTGGCGCGATTTCGGCGCTGTGATCACCGTGCCCGACCTGGAAACCGCCGCCCGGCTTGCCGACCGCATCGCGCCCGAGCACCTGGAACTGTGCGTCGCCGAGCCAGAGGCACTGGCCGACCGGATCACCCATGCCGGCGCGATCTTCCTGGGGCCCTGGACGCCAGAGGCCATCGGCGATTACGTCGGCGGGCCGAACCATGTCTTGCCGACGGCGCGCTCGGCGCGGTTTTCCTCGGGCCTCAGCGTGATGGATTTCCTCAAGCGGACGACGCTGGCGCGGATGACCCCGGCGGCGCTGAACGCCATCGGCCCGGCGGCCGAGACATTGGCGATCTCGGAAAGCCTGCAGGCGCACGGGCTGAGCGTGCGGGCGCGGCTGGACAAGCTGAACGAGGGCTGAGGCCGGCGCAGGCGTGACGCTGCGGTCACGGCCGGGCGCACGCGTGGCTTGCCGATTGCCCCGGGCTGCGGGCTGCGCTACTCAGCCACGGACAATTGCCGGAGGGCCGACCAATGTCCCGCATCTGTGAAATCGAACTCGACGACGCCAACCTGCCGCCACCGACGCCCGAGATCGAGCAGGAACGCAAGGTCGCCATGTTTGACCTGATCGAGGAAAACGCCTTTGCGCTGCCTGCGCGCAATGGCACAGCCGTGCCCGATGGCCCCTATCGGCTGACGCTGGCGATCCGGGAAAAGCGTCTGGTTTTCGACATTCGCAGCGAGGCGGGCGAATCGGCGGCAGAGTTTCACCTGTCGCTCAGCCCCTTCCGGCAGGTGGTCAAGGATTACTGGGCGATCTGCGAAAGCTATTTCGACGCGGTCAAGAACCTGCCCCCCGGCCAGATCGAAACCATCGACATGGCTCGCCGGGGAATCCACAACGAAGGCGCGCGGGTGCTCGAGGAACGGCTGGCGGGCAAGGCCGAGGTCGACAGCGATACCGCGCGGCGGCTGTTCACCCTCATCTGCGTGCTGCATTTCGGGGGCTGACACGGTGGTGCGCGCGCTTCCCCAGTCGGTGCTGTTCTGCTGCGACCACAACGCCGTGCGCTCGCCGATGGCCGAGGGGATCATGAAAAAGTTCTACGGCACCGACGTCTATGTGCAGTCGGCCGGCGTCAAGAGCGACATCGATATCGACGGGTTTTCCATCGCCGTGTGCCGCGAGCTGGGGGTGGAGCTGGACCGACACCGCAGCCGCAGCTTTGACGAGATGGAACAGTGGGGTGATGACCTGTCGTCCTTCGACGTGATCGTGGCGCTCAGCCCCGCCAGCCAGCGCAGGGCGCTGGACCTGACGCGGCTCTATCATCTCGACGTGGTCTATTGGCCGATCCTCGACCCCACAGGGCTGGGCGAGACCCGCGAGGCCAAGCTGAACGCCTATCGCCAGACCCGCGACCAGATCATCAAGCACCTCAAGGACACCTGGGGCGATCCGGATGTGGGTATCTGAGCGCCAAGGCCCGCCATGGCCTTGCTGTGGGTTCGGTGCAGCTACGGGTGAAATTCTGAAAACCCATTGACTCTGGCCGTTTACAGGGTGATTCGCACCTGATATCCTGAACTCAATAAAAAAATATGACGAGGCAGGACTACAGGCGATGGGAACGGGCTATCGAGGCGCGTTTGTCATCTCCTGGTCGCAAACAGAACTGGACGGCCTCAGCGCCGCACCGCTGCAGTCTCTTGCGGTGGGCGCGGCATGGTCGTGGCATGGGAACATCGTCAGAGTCGATGGGCCGGACGGTATCTTGCGGCTGGAGACGACAGACCGGGAGGCAACACGCCGCAAATGCGCGGCGAAACTGGTTTCGCGGCTCGTAAGGGCCGCGACCGCGAACGCAACCATGATCGACGACATCGATGACGACACGCCGGAACCGCTGGGCGATATTGGTTTTGTCGTGACCGACGGGCTGAAAACCTATTCCGTTTCGGTGGTGCAGGTGGATGGTGGGGCGCCGCCCTTGCTGCTTTTCGTCGATGATATTCCGCCCGAAGGCCGCGAATTGTGGGTGGTGCATCATTCGCTTGATGCGCTGGCCAAGAACCCGACCGGCCCGGAAACCGGCGGTGTGATCTGTTTTACTCCCGGCACCAGGATCGAGACCCCCCAGGGCCCCCGGCTGGTGGAAGAGTTGCGCGAGGGCGACCGCGTGCAGACCAAGGACAATGGCGCGCAGCCGGCTTTGTGGATCGGTCAGCGCCGCATGAGCGGGGCCAGGCTCTTTGCCATGCCGCATCTGCGGCCGGTGCGTATCCGTGCCGGCGGGCTGGGCATCGGCCAGCCCGACCGCGAACTGCTGGTTTCACCCGAACACCGGATGCTGATCCGGGGCGCGGTGGCGCGGTCGCTGTTCAACACGCCCGAGGTTCTGGTTTCGGCCAAGGACCTGGTCAACGGCACCTCTATCGCCGTCGATATGGGGGTGCGCGAGGTCAGCTATATCCATATCCTGCTGCCGCGCCACCAGGTGCTGTGGGCCAACGGTATCGAGACCGAAAGCTTTCACCCCGCCTCGGCCGCGCTGTCGACGCTGAGCCCGGACGATCGTATGCGCCTGCTGGAGATCGACCCTATGATGGCGCACCAGCCAGAGGCCTATGGCGTCTTTGCCCGCCGCAACCTCAGCGCATCCGAGGCCGCGATCCTGATGCACGAGGCCGCCTGAGGCATTCAGCCCGGGCATGCGGGGCGCGGCTTTGGCGGTTGACACCCCGACGCGCGGGCGTATAAGCGCGGCTTCATTGGTGTTGGTGGCCCCCGCAAGGGGATGCCTGTCGGCTGCGGCCCCCAGGGTTCGTGGCAAAGGACAACGCCCTTCGATTCAAAAGAAGGAGACCAGAGGTGACCAAACGCACCGCTGCCAAGTACAAGATCGACCGCCGGATGGGCGAAAACATCTGGGGCCGCCCCAAATCCCCGGTCAACCGCCGCGAATACGGCCCCGGCCAGCACGGCCAGCGCCGCAAGGCCAAGATTTCCGACTTTGGCCTGCAGCTGCGCGCCAAGCAGAAACTCAAGGGCTATTATGGCGACCTGACCGAAAAGCAGTTCCGCCGCATCTTCCGCGAGGCCGAGCGTCAGCGCGGCGACACCGGTGAGAATCTGGTCGGCCTGCTGGAACGCCGTCTCGACGCGGTCGTCTACCGGGCGAAATTCGTCCCCACCGTCTTTGCCGCGCGCCAGTTCGTGAACCACGGCCATGTCAAGGTGAACGGCCAGCGGGTAAACATCCCCTCCTACCGTGTGAAAGAGGGTGATGTGATCGAGGTACGCGACCGTTCCAAGCAGCTTGCCGTGCTGCTGGAGGCCGTTCAACTGCCCGAACGCGACGTGCCCGATTATATCGACGTGGATCATTCCAAGATGACGGCGGCATTCGTGCGCACGCCGTCGCTGGCCGATGTGCCTTATCCGGTGATAATGGAACCGCACCTCGTGATCGAATTCTACGCACAGAACTAGGCCGGTTTCCAAGCCGACAGGTTTCAGGGGCCGCGCCTTCGGGTGCGGCCCTTTTCCGTTATCGGGGGCAGGGCCGCGACATTCGGACGCGCCGGCGCAAGGCTGGCAGCGATGCAACGGTTTTTGCGTCCAGGTTTTCAATCTTTCTTTGCCGGGGTGGCCCCGCTATGAAACGAAACGAAGGAGAGCCCAGCCCATGACCGAAATAGCACCGCAACCGGGGATCATGGAGATCGCGCCCTATGTCGGCGGCGCGTCCAACGTCGATGGCGTCGAGAACGTGGTCAAGCTCAGCTCGAACGAGAACCCGCTGGGGCCGAGCGACGCCGCGAAAGAGGCGTTTCGCAAGGCCGGCTTTTCGCTGCACCGATACCCGCCCAGCGACCACGGCGCGCTGCGTGCGGCGATTGGCGAAGTGTTCAGCCTTGATCCCCAACGCATGATCTGCGGCGTCGGCAGTGACGAGATACTCGCACTGCTCTGCCAGGCCTATGCGGGGCCGGGCGACGAGGTGATCCATACCGAGCATGGCTTTGCCCTCTATCGCATCGGGGCGCTGGCGAACGGGGCCACCCCGGTCGAGGTGCCCGAGCGAGAGCGCGTGACCGATGTCGACGCCATTCTTGCCGCCTGCACCGAACGCACCAGGCTGGTCTTTGTCGCCAACCCCAACAATCCCACCGGCACCATGATCCCCGAAGCAGAGCTGTCGCGCCTGGCCGAGGGGCTGCCGAAACAGGCGCTCCTGGTGATCGACGGCGCCTATGCCGATTATGTCGAGGGCTATGACGGCGGTGCCAGGCTGGTCGAGACGCGCGAAAACGTGGTGATGACGCGCACCTTTTCCAAGCTTTACGGGCTGGGCGGGTTGCGTGTGGGCTGGGGCTATGCCCCGGCGCATGTGATCGAGGTGCTGGCGCGTATCCGCGCGCCCTTCAACCTCGGCACCGCCGCGCTGGCCGCGGCCGAGGCCGCGGTGCGCGACACCGCCTGGGCCGAGAGATGCCGCACCGAAAATACCCGCCTGCGCGCCTGGCTGGCCGAGGCGCTGGCCGAACGCGGTATCCCATCCGACACCTCGACGGCCAATTTCATCCTTGCCCGCTTTGCCAGCCGCGAAGAGGCCGAAGCCTGTGACGAATTCCTTAAGTCCGAGGGGCTGATCGTTCGCCGGGTGGCGGGGTACAAGCTGCCGCATTGCCTGCGCATCACCGTGGGCGACGAACCTGCCTGCCGCCGTGTGGCCCATGCTGTCGGAAACTTCATCGAGGGGTCACGATGAAACCGATTTATGATCGTGTGGCCCTGATCGGGCTGGGCCTGATCGCGTCGTCGATGGCCCATGCGATGCGCCGACACGGGCTGGCGGGCGAAATCGTGGGCCACGCCCGCAGCACCGAGACCCGTGACGTGGCGCGCGAGATCGGGCTTTGCGACCGGGTCTGCGACAGCGCCGCCGAGGCCGCCCGCGATGCCGATCTGGTGGTGCTTTGCGTGCCGGTGGGCGCGATGGGCGCGGTGGCCGAGGAAATCGCGCCGGTACTGAAACCGGGCGCGACGGTCAGCGATGTCGGCTCGGTCAAGCGCGACGTGATTCAGGCTGTGGGGCCGCATATCCCCGAGGGTGTGCATTTCGTCCCGACCCACCCGCTGGCGGGGACGGAACATTCGGGGCCCAGGGCAGGCTTCGCCGAGCTGTTCGAGAACCGCTATTGCCTGATCGTGCCGGACGGGGCCGACCGCGACGCGGTTGACAGGGTCGAAACCCTGTGGCGCGCCATGGGCGCCAAGACCGACGAGATGGACGCCGACCACCACGACCTGGTGGTGGCGGTGACCAGCCATGCGCCCCACCTCATCGCCTACACGATGGTGGGCGTGGCCGACGATCTGCGCCGCGTCACCGATAGCGAGGTGATCAAGTATTCCGCAGCAGGATTTCGCGATTTCACCCGCATTGCCGCCAGCGATCCGACGATGTGGCGCGACGTGTTTTTGCACAATCGCAAGGCGACGCTGGAAATTCTTGGTCGCTTTACCGAAGAGCTGTTCGCGCTGCAGCGGGCGATCCGAACTGGCGATGGTGACCTGCTGTTCGATTATTTCACTCGCACCCGCGCCATCCGCCGTGGTATCATCGAAGCCGGGCAGGATACCGACGCCCCCGATTTCGGGCGCGTGAAAAAGAGCTGAGGCAACGACCCGGCCAGTATCCTTGGGCAGAGGCGAGGGCAGGCGCGCATGCGGATCATTCTGGCACTACCATTGATTCTGATGGGGTGTTCGCTGTTGGGCGGGCGCGACACAGCCGATGTTTCCACTCGTGGATCGGTCTGTGGCCAGCCCCTGATCCGGGGCGAGGTGATCGGCCCGGTTCGCGACGGCGCCTCCTGCGGCGTCAGCAGCGCCGTGCGCGTGCACGAAATTGGCGGTGTGCGGTTGAGCCAGCCTTCGGTGATGGAATGCAGCACCGCGCGGGTTCTCAATGTCTGGGTGCACGAGGACATGGACCGGATCGTCGGCACGATGGGCGGCGGGGTTGAAGAACTGAAGGTTGCGGCGCATTACGCCTGCCGCACCCGCAACAGCCAGCCGGGTGCGCGAATCTCGGAACATGCCAAGGGCCGGGCCATCGACATCGCCGCATTCAAGCTGCGCGATGGGGATGAATTGTCGGTTCAGGATGACTGGGGCAAGGGGCGGCGCGGGCGTGTCCTGCGGCGGTTGCACGAATCGGCCTGCGGGCCCTTCGGCACGGTTCTGGGGCCGAAATCGGACCGCCACCACCAGGACCACTTTCATTTCGACACCGCGTCCTACCGTTCGGGTGCCTATTGCCGTTAAGGCGGGTTCGGATCGCGCCCCGGGGCTGACGCGGCGGGCGATATTTCGAAAAAAGAGCCCCGGCACGGGGGCCGGGGCTGTTAGACGGGCCTGGCTTGATTGGCCCGTATGGCATCGCCGCTGTCGGATCAGTCCTGCGTGGAGTGATCGGAATGATCTGAATGGTCGTGGCCCGAATGGTCGTGGCCCATGTCGCCTTCGCGTTCCATGACCATGAATTCCACCTCGATCTCGCCGGCGTTTTCAAAGGACAGCGTCACCGGCACATGGGTTCCGGCGACGAAGGGCTCGGTCAGCCCCATGAACATCACGTGATAGCCGCCCGGCGCCAGTTCGACGGTTTCGCCGGCACCGATTTCCAGCCGCTCGACATGCTGCATGCGCATGACGCCATCCTGTTCAAAGGATTCGTGCAGCTGAACCATCGGGAAATCGGCCGAAACGCTGACCAGCGTGTCGGCGCTGTCGCCAGTGTTGGCGATGGTGACATAGCCGCCGCCGGCCTTGGCCGTGGCTGTGGTTTCAAACATGTAGGGATGGATGATTTCAAGATCGCCCAGCTTGTAGTCATGGGCGGCGGCAAGCGCCGGCAGGCTGAGGGCGAGCGCGGTTGCAGTGGCAAGAAGGGTTTTCATCGGGTTGTCTCCATGTGGTCGTGATGGCGCGCACGCAGGGTTGCTGTGCGGCGCCGGTCTGGTCTTGGGGTTGAAAAAGACGGGGGGTCAGGCGGCCGGAGGGGCGCGCGGCCGCGACGGCAGAACCGGTTGCATCACCTGAGCCGGCTGCCGTGTCAGCGGCTCTGCGTCGGCAATGGCCAGCCGTTGCGGCGGCGGTGCCGGCGCAATGCCCGCAGCCGTACCGGTGGCGTGAACCAGCGCGCAGTCTTGGCTGTCTTCAGACAACTCGACCGGCGCGCCATCGGCGTCGAACTGTATCAATCGCACCCCGTCGCCGGTGCAGACGATCAGAACCCGCCCCTTGGCCAGCCCGGCGGCGGCCAGCAGCCCCGCGCTTTGCGGCGCGAGGATGCCCAGCACCACAAGCAGGGCGGCGAGATGTGCGGCAAGGCGCGTCATGGCCCCATTGCTAGCCCCCTTCCGCCTGCACCTGCAAGCTGGAATCGGCGGCCTGCGGCTATCTGAGACGCAGCACCGGGGCATTACTCAGCGGCACCGGGCCAAGGCGAACCCGCCCGTCGCGGAAGTTCAGCGGAATATCCAGCGTGCGCGGATTGCCTGCCATCTGCGCCAGAAGTGACAGCCCGTCTTCGAGCGTGGCGGCAAACCCTTCGCCCAGCGTGCCCGAGGCAACCGCCATTTTCAGGATGTCGCGCCAGTTGCGTGCCTTGACGGTGATCTCGCCCACGGGGTGGCCCTGGGCATCGACCGTCACCGCACCGGCGGCCTGCAGTTCCAACTGGCCCCAGCGGGCCTCAGCCAGGCGGATTTCAATATGTTGCGGCTGCGGGCGGGCATCCTCGATCGCCGAGCGGTCCCAGGGCTTGTCGAAGGTCACCGTCAGATCGGCGCTGAGCGCATCAAGCCGTTCGGGCAGGCGCCCCGACGGGTCGAGCCTGACACGCCAGTCCAGCGCCGGCATCAGCCCGTCGGCGGCAAGCCCCAGCCGATAGGCGGTGGGGGTCGTCGGCACCCGGTCCACCGCCAGACGCAACGCCTGCGCCCGCAGCGGCTGATCGGTCGATTGCGCGGTGATCGTAAGTTCCTCGGCGGTCAGGGTCAGGCGTTCCAGCGGCAGGCTGATCCTGGCGCCGGTGACGATGCTGGCGCGCATGTCGGCGCTTTCGACGCGGTACTTGTCCAGGGGTGTCGCGATAAGCTGGCTGTCGGGCCAGACCGCGATGACGTGGTTGGGCTTGTAGCTGAGCGCGAGGATCTGAAAGAAAGGCGCCTCCCACGCCAGCCCGGTTTCGGGATCGGCCAGTACCAAATCGGAAAAGCTGGTGTCGAATCGGTTGGGAAAGCCGCGCGTCGCCAGTTCAGAGGTTTCCGCAACCCAGCCTTCGGCGCGGCGGACCTCGAACCAGCGCTCAAAACCGCGGCTGACGCCGGTCTTGCCAACATACCAGTAGCCCGACCATCCCGCCGCCGCGACCAGGATAACGGTAAGAAGAACGCGCATCCGATCCCTGCCTCTTTCATCGCCCGATGCGATGGTGTTTAAGGCTTTGCAGCGCCAAGGAACAGTGAAATGACGATGTGGGTATTCGGCTACGGATCGCTTTTGTGGAACCCGGGCTTTGACCCGGTCGAGACCTCGGTCGCACGCCTACCGGGGTATCACCGCAGCTTTTGCATGCGCAGCATCCACCATCGCGGAACGGTGGAAAACCCCGGGCTGGTGCTGGCACTGGACGCGGCGGATGACGCGCATTGTGTCGGGCTGGGGCTGCGGGTGGCGCCGGGGGATGAGACAACGGTGCTGGCCGATCTGCGCGAACGCGAACTGATTTCGTCCGCCTATCTGGAAAAGCGGCTGCAGATCGCCCTGACCGACGGGCGCGAGGTCGAGGCGCTGACCTATGTCATCGATCCGCACCACGTCCAGTATTGCGGCAGCCTGCCGCTGGACGAGCAGGCCAGTATCATCGCCAAGGCCACCGGCGGGCGCGGCCCCAACACCGAATATTTGGTCAACACCACCCGTCACCTGCAGGAGATCGGCATCAATGACCCCGATCTTGACTGGCTGGCGGCACGAGTGGGCCAGATCGTGGGATAATTTCTTGGCTTGCCACCATATAAAGCGTAGGGTGGCCCCAAATGCCGTCAGAGCCAGGAGCCGCCCAGATGGCCCAGCCGGAGCGTGAGATCGCGCCGCAGTTTTCACAACCGGTCCGTCAGATAGCTCTGATGCTGATCGTTCTCGTGTTGACCGGGTTTGGTGCCTTTGTGGCCCTGCCGCGGGTGCTGCCGGTGTTCGAGGCCAACCTCTATCTCAACGGTTTCATCCTGTTCGTCTTTGTCATCGGGGTGCTGGCCTGTTTCTGGCAGGTATTCCAGCTGATCGGTTCGGTCCGCTGGATCGAGGATTTCGCCACCGGTCAGCCGGGGCACACGGACTACAGCGCGCCCCGGCTACTGGCGCCGCTGGCATCGCTGATGCGGCAGCGCAGCGGCAGCCGGATGCAGATCGCGTCGGGTTCGGCGCGCTCGATCCTGGATTCGGTCGCCCAGCGTATCGACGAGGCGCGCGAGATCACGCGCTATATCGTCAACCTGCTGATCTTTTTGGGCCTGCTGGGCACCTTTTACGGGCTGGCCACCACGGTTCCGGCGGTGGTGGACACCATTCGCAGCCTCGCCCCGCAAGAAGGCGAAGGCGGGGTCGAGGTGTTCAACCGCCTGATGACCGGGCTTGAGGCGCAGCTTGGTGGCATGGGCGTGGCGTTCGCGTCGTCGCTGCTGGGGCTGGCGGGGTCGCTGGTGGTGGGGCTGCTGGAACTCTTTGCCGGGCATGGCCAGAACCGGTTCTACCGCGAGTTGGAAGAGTGGATTTCGACCATCACCCGCGTGGGCTTTGGCGATGGTGAGGGCGAAGGCGGTGGCGAGCAGGGCCTCATCGTCGGCGTGCTGGAACAGATGAGCGACCAGATGGACGCCCTGCAACAGCTTGTCACCCAGTCCGATGTCAGCCGCGCGATGGTCGATGAAAAGCTGGGCGTTCTGGCGGATTCCATCGAAAGGCTGACCCGCCGGATGGGCGAGACGAACCCCGTCAACACCGCGCTGATGCAGGTCGCCGACGGGCAGGAACGCCTGATCGCCGCGATAGAGGCGCGCGGCGTCGCCGCCGAGCCGGGCCTCGATGCCGAAAGCCGGATGCGCCTGCGTTCGATCGACGTGCAGATGCTGCGCATCCTCGAAGAGATCAGCGCCGGCCGGCAGGAAACCATGACCGAGATCCGGACCGACCTGGCGGCGCTGACCAAGATCTTCAACCAGCTGCGCAAGTCCGAGGCCGGACAGCGCCGCGCCTCTGCCCGCCAACAGGGCGACCCCGGCGAAACCGGGCCCGAGGAGGGCTAGGCGGTGGCACTGTCACGCCGCAGCGGCAACCGTTTCCAGGCGTCGATCTGGCCGGGATTCGTGGACGCGATGACCGCACTTCTACTGGTGCTGATGTTCGTGCTGACGATCTTCATGATCGTGCAGTTCGTCCTGCGCGAGACGATCACCGGGCAGGCGGACAAGCTTGACGCGCTGTCGGCAGAGGTGGCGGCGCTGTCGCAGGCGCTGGGGCTGGAACGGCAAAAGAGCGCCGACCTGACCGGCCGGGTGGGCGAGCTGACCGCGACGCTGGGCGACGCCCGCGCCCGGGCCGAACAGCAGGCGGCGCTGATCGCCAGCCTGCGCAGCGAACGGGCGGCGCAGGACGAGGTGCTGGCCCAGGCCCAGGGCCGCATCGCCAGTTTCGAGGAACAGGTGGCCAGCCTGCTGGCCGAACGCGAAACCAACCTGGGCACCATCAGTGAGCTGCAAGAGACCCGCGAAACGCTGATGAGCGAGCGCGAGCAGCTGAACCTGGCGCTGGCCGGGCTGCGCGATGAGATAGACGCCCAGACAGAGGAGGCCCGCCTTGCCGCCGCCCGCCGCGAGGCTCTGGAGGCGCTGATCGCCGATCTGCGCCGCCGTTACGCCGAGGGGCAGGAGACGGTCGCGGCGCTGACCGGGCAAGTGGATGAGCTGGAAACCCGGCTGAGCGACGAAGAGGCCACGCGCCTGGTCGAGGCCGCGGCGGCAGAGGCTCTGCGCGACAAGCTGGAAAATGCCGAGGCGGAATTGACCTCAATGACGCTGGCGCTGGAAGAGGAGCGCCGCCGCGCCGAGGAAACGCTGACGTTGCTGGCCGCAGCCGAGGAGGCAGAGAAAGACCTGGATATCCGCCTTGCCGCGGCGCTGCTGGCGCAGGACGAGATCGAGGAAAAGCTCGCCGCCGCGCTGTTGCAGGCTGACGAACAGGGCGCGCGCGCGGACTCGCTCGAGGAACGGCTGAGCGGGGCAGAGGCCGAGGCCGCCGGCGGCGCCGAAACCATAGCTGATTTGCGCGCGCGCCTCGCCCGCAGCGAGGCGGCGCTGGAACAGGTGCGCGCACGGCTGGCCGAAGTGCTGGCCACCAACGAGGCCGCCCAGACCGAGGCGCAGCAGGCGGGCGACCTGCGCCAACAGCTGGCCGCGGCGCTGGCGGCCAGGCTGGCGGCCGAGAACGCCGCAGCCACCCAGCTGCGCGAGGTCGAGGATGTTCGTGACGAACTGGCCCGCGCGCTGGCCGCCAAGCTGGCCGCCGAAAGCGACCTGAGCACGCAGATGAGCAAGGCCGAGGAGCGCGCGCTGCTGCTCGAAGAGGCCCGCCGCAAACTGGCCGAGGCCGAAGCCGCGCGTGACGCCCATGCTCAAGAGGCGACAGAAGCGCAAAAGCAGCAGGCGCTGCTGAACCGGCAGGTTGCGGCGCTGCGCCAGCAACTGGGCGAATTGCAGGCGCTGCTGGATGACGCCAAGGACCGCGAATCCGCCGCCAACGTCCAGATCGAGGCGCTAGGCCAGGATCTGAACGTTGCCCTGGCCCGCGCCGCGGCCGAGGAACGCCGCCGCCGCGAGTTGGAAGAAGAGCGGCGCAAGCAGGTCGAGGCGGAAAAAGAGCGCCTGGCGGCCGAAAACGAGAACCTGGAAAAATACCGTTCGGATTTCTTTGGCCGGCTGCGCGACGTACTGGGCACGCAGGAACGGGTGCGCATCGTCGGCGACCGCTTCGTGTTTTCGTCGGAGGTGCTGTTCGCCCCTGCCAAGGCCGAACTGTCGGCCGAGGGCAAAGAGGAAATTGCCAAGGTTGCGGACATCCTGCGCAGTGTTGCCGATGATATCCCCGAGGGCATCGACTGGGTGCTGCAGGTGCAGGGCCACACCGATGACGTGCCGATCCGCAACAGCGTCAATTTTGCCGACAACTGGGAACTCAGTCAGGCGCGGGCGCTGTCGGTGGTGCGCTATTTGGTCGATGATCTGGGCTTTCCGCCAGAGCGGCTGTCAGCGGCAGGGTTTGGGGAATACCAGCCGATCAACCCCGCCGACACCGAAGAGGCCCGCGCGCAAAATCGGCGCATCGAGTTGAAGATTACCGAGAAATAGCTGCCGGGTCCCGCACCGCAGCCAAGCCCCTTACCGGATGTGTTAGGTCAGGCTCCGCTGGCGAGGCCTCAATGACCGCTTCGGGCCCAATTTATCCAAAGTCGTTGTAAGCTGGTTGGTAGTTCGACAGCTTGCTTCTTCTTGACCACAACCGACCTGCGCGAAGTAGGTTGAAAATTCGACGGAAGCGACAATCAAGAGGTATACATGAACTTCACGAAGGCAGGCGTCATTTTAAACACGGAAAACTATAGAGACTGTGTAGACTTTTACGGGTCCATTTTAGGCCTCCCTATCTTGCAACAGTTTGGGAACGGTAGCGACGAGATCACCGTGTTTTCCTTGGGTAGCTCCTACCTCATGGTCGAACATGGAGGGACCGCTCATCCCGAAGGCAAGTCGAACAGCACTTGCCCAACCAAATTTCGTTTCAATGTTCGCGACGTTGATGCGAGCGCTAGCGAATTGCGCGAGAAAGGGGTGGCTTTAACAGTTCTTCACCATGATTGGGGAACAACAGCAGAGTTCTCGGACCCGGACGGGAATAGATGCGCTCTTAGGTCTGATGAGGGCTTCGGTAGCTAAAGTCCGCTTCGTCCGCACAGCCGACCTTCAATACGGCAACGCCCTCGCAGAAATCTGCGTGGGCCACCGCATAGACAGCTTCCAGCCGCGCTGCGCCTGCGCAGTCGCAGCGCAACACATCCGGTAAGGGGCTTGCACCGCCGCCCCGCCCCTCCCGTCCCGTCCCTGAGCCGGGACCCCGTTTGTAAAATGAAAAGGCCCCGGGCATAAACCCGGGGCCTTTTTTTCCGTTGCCGGCTGGTTGCGCGCCGCCGCTGTCAGTCGGCGGTCAGAAGCGGCGGTTTGCGGCGCGACAGTTGCGCCTGCTTGGGCCCCTCGCAGACAAGGTCGATCTTGCCGTCGCGCACGCCCACCTTGACGATGCCGCCCTTTGTCAGCTTGCCAAACAGCAGCTCCTCGGCCAGCGGTTTCTTGATATGCTCCTGAATCACGCGTGCCAGCGGGCGGGCGCCCATGCGGTCGTCATAGCCGCGCTCGGCCAGCCATTCCGCGGCAGGGCGCGTCAGCTCGATGGTGACGTTGCGGTCCAAAAGCTGCGCCTCAAGCTGCAGGACGAACTTTTCGACCACCTGCAAAATCACCTCTTTCGGCAGTGGCGCGAAAGAGATCACCGCGTCCAGCCGGTTGCGGAACTCAGGCGTGAAGGTGCGTTCGATCGCCTCGGTATCCTCGCCCTCGCGGCGGTCGCGACCGAAGCCGACCGCGGCCTTGGCCTGTTCGGTTGCGCCGGCATTGGAGGTCATGATCAGCACGACGTTGCGGAAATTGACCGTGCGGCCGTTGTGATCGGTCAGGTTGCCGTGATCCATCACCTGCAACAGGATGTTGAAGACATCCGGATGCGCCTTTTCGATCTCGTCCAGCAGCAGCACGCAATGCGGGTGCTGATCGACGCCGTCGGTCAGCAGACCGCCCTGATCGAACCCGACATAGCCCGGCGGCGCGCCGATCAGGCGGCTGACGGCGTGTTTTTCCATGTATTCCGACATGTCGAAACGCAGCAGTTCCACCCCCAGCGTGTCGGCCAGCTGCTTGGCGACCTCTGTCTTGCCGACGCCGGTGGGGCCGGCGAACAGGTAGTTGCCGATGGGTTTTTCGGGCTCGCGCAGGCCGGCGCGAGACAGCTTGATCGCGCTGGCCAGTGCGTCGATGGCCGCGTCCTGGCCAAAGACTACGCGCTTGAGCTTGCCTTCGAGGTCTTTCAGCACCTCGGCATCGTCCTTGCTGACGCTTTTCGGGGGGATACGGGCGATCTTGGCCACCACGGCCTCGATCTCTTTGGGGCCGATCGACTTGCGCCGCTTGGACTCGGCCACAAGGTGCTGCGCCGCGCCGGCCTCGTCGATGACGTCGATGGCCTTGTCGGGCAGCTTGCGGTCGTTGATGTAGCGCGCCGACAGGTCCACCGCGGTGCGGATTGCCTCGCTGGTGTATTTGACGCTGTGATGTTCCTCGAAATAGGGCTTGAGGCCGCGCAGGATCTTGACCGTGTCGTCGACCGTGGGTTCGACAACGTCGATCTTCTGAAAGCGCCGCGACAGCGCGCGGTCCTTTTCGAAATGCTGGCGAAACTCCTTGAAGGTGGTGGAGCCCATGCAGCGCAGCTTGCCGCCCTGCAGCGCCGGTTTCAGCAGGTTCGAGGCGTCCATCGCCCCGCCCGAGGTGGCGCCGGCGCCGATCACGGTGTGGATCTCGTCGATGAACAGCACCGCGTCGGGGTGATCCTCCAACTCGGTCACCACGGCCTTGAGCCGTTCCTCGAAATCGCCGCGATAGCGCGTGCCGGCCAGCAGCGCGCCCATGTCGAGCGAATATATGGTGGTTTCGGACAGCACCTTGGGCGTCTCGCCCTGTACGATCTTGTACGCCAGCCCTTCGGCGATGGCGGTCTTGCCAACGCCGGGGTCGCCCACCAGCAGCGGGTTGTTCTTTCGCCGCCTACACAGCACCTGGATGCAGCGTTCGACCTCCTGGTCGCGGCCGATCAGCGGGTCGATGTCGCCGCGCCGCGCCTTTTCGTTGAGATCGACACAGTACTTGGCCAGCGCGCTTTCGCCCGCCTCGACGGCCTCGGCGCTGCTGTCGGGCTTGGTTTTTTCGCCGTCAATGTCGTTGATGCCCTGAACCGGTCGGGTCTCGCCATAGGCGGGGTCCTTGGCGACGCCGTGGGCGATGAAATTCACCGCGTCATAGCGGGTCATGTCCTGTTCCTGCAGGAAATACGCGGCATTCGATTCGCGCTCGGCAAAGATCGCGACCAGCACGTTGGCGCCCGTCACCTCTGTCCGGCCGGAGGATTGAACATGGATCGCGGCGCGCTGGATGACGCGCTGGAACGCTGCCGTCGGCACCGCCTCGGACCCGTCGATGTCGGTGACGAGGTTCGCCAGGTCCTCGTCGATGAACTCGACCAGGGTCGAGCGCAGATCCTCGGTGTCGACCGAACAGGCCTTTAGCACGCGCGCCGCGTCGGGCTCGTCTATCAGGGCCAGCAGCAGATGTTCCAGCGTGGCGAATTCATGCCGGCGCGCGTTGGCCAGCGCGAGCGCCGCGTGAATTGCCTGCTCCAATGTGGTCGAAAATGACGGCACTTTGCTGTGCTCCTTTAAATCTGCGTGCCGGGGGCGGGTTCCGGCATCATGGCCCCTTGGGACTAAAGTTTGGTCGATCCCGCCGATGCTTCAAGTTTTTTTTGCCGGTTCGCGATCACATTTCCCAAGGTCATTGATGTTTTGCATCTGTTTCGGGCAGTTTGAGGTGGTGTTCAGAACCGATCCTTGCGGCTGCGTATCTCTGCGAACACCTCGGCAGGGTCGGCGCCGTTCATCCCCAGATGCGCCTGCACGTCCGGATCGGCGGCGCGCAGGAACGGGTTTGTTGCGAGTTCATCGGACAGGACCGAGGGGACTGTCGGCTGCCCTTGCGCGCGTGCCGCCTCGATTGTCTCTGACCGGGATATAAGCGCGGGATTGCCGGGATCAATAGTCAGCGCGAAACGGGCGTTGGCGGCGGTGTATTCATGGCCGGAGCAGATCAGCGTGTCGGGCGGCAGCGCGGCCAGTTTCTGCAGGCTGTTCCACATCTGCGCCATGGTGCCCTCGAAAACCCGGCCGCAGCCCAGGGCCATCAGGCTGTCGGCGGTAAAGGCGACACCGCTCTGGGCAAAGTAGAACGCGATATGCCCCAGGGTGTGGCCCGGCACCTCGATCACGGTTCCGGTCTCGCTGCCGATGGTGACAGTGTCGCCCTCGCTGACCGTATGGTCGAGCGGCGGCAGGCGGTGGGCGTCCGCCGCGGCGCCGGTAACGCGGGCGTCATGAGCCGCCAGCAATTCATCAAGCCCCTGCACATGGTCAGCGTGGTGGTGGGTCAGGAACACCTGCGTCGCCCGCCAGCCACGGGCATCGAGCGCCGCCAGGATCGACGCCGCCTCGGGGACATCGACCACGGCGGTTTCGCCCGTGCCGAAGTCATGGGCGATATAGGCATAATTGTCGTCCAGGCAGGGTATCGTCTCGACCTGCAGTGTCATGGTGTTTTCCCATTTGCCGGTTACTGCTAGGCTCAGACTGACTGATTGGAACGGCGGCTGCAATGCATCTGGACGTGCAGGACCTGAGGAATTTCTATTATCGCCGTCCGCTTGGACGGGCGGCGCAAAAGATCGTGCGCGCCGAGGTGCTGAATTTCTGGCCCGAGGCCAAGGGTCAGACGGTGTGCGGTTTCGGTTTCGCGGTGCCGTTCCTGCGCCCCTATCTGTCGGATGCCCGGCGGGTGGTGGCCTGCATGCCGGCGCCGCAGGGGGTGATCCGCTGGCCGCAGCAGATGCCCAATGTTTCGGTTCTGTGCGAGGAAACACGCTGGCCGCTCGAAACCGGTCATGTCGACAAGCTGCTGGTCGTGCACGGTCTGGAAACCTCGGAACAGCCCGGTGCCTTGATGCAGGAATGCTGGCGCGTGCTGGGGCCGGGGGGAACGGCGCTGTTCATTGTCGCCAACCGCGCCGGGCTGTGGTCGCGCAGTGACCGCACCCCGTTCGGATTTGGCCGCCCCTATAGCCAGAGCCAGCTGGAAAGCCAGTTGAGAGAGCATGGCTTTCTGCCTGAACGCCACACCACGACGCTGTTTCAGCCGCCTTCCGAACGGCGTTTCTGGCGCAAGACTGCCGGCATGTGGGAAGGGCTGGGCGGGCGGCTGTCGATGGTGCTGGCCGGCGGGGTGCTGATGGTGCTGGCGTCGAAACGGGTGCATGCCCCCACCAGCACCGGGCTGCGCGCCACCGTGCGCAAGCCGCTTGAGGTGCTCAAGCCCAAGCCCGAGGCAAAACCGGTATAGGCCCGCGCGGCGGATTTCAGCCCGTTAGCGCCACCATCGCGTGGCTTGCGCGCCGAGGAATCGCGGATTCCACCCGCCGGGGCCGAAGTTTTTGTGGCAATCATTCGGTGCAAACCGTCGCAGGAGTAGCAAGTCTTTGAAATGGCTTCGTATTCAACGGTATGCAAACTTTTTCAACCGGCTTGCTAGGTGGGTAAGGCTCTGCTACACCCCAGCCGAATTTCGGTGTAACCGTCGTGACATCGTGTCTCAACGCCCCTGGAGGACGGCAGCCTTTCGCCGTCGTTTTCATGCACCGGGGCCAGAAATCGGAAGGGTGGACGTGTCCGAACCAGCTTCGATCTCATCCGGCATCGCCAAGCGCTATGCCACCGCCATGTTCGAGATTTCGCAGGAAAACGGAACTCTCGACAAGCTGGAAGCCAACATTGCCGATCTCGCTGCCGCGCTTGATGGCAGTGAAGAATTCCGCGGCTTTGTCAGCAGCCCGATCCTGTCGCGGGCCGACCTCAAGGCCGGCATCACAGCCGTCGCCGAAAAGATGGGCCTGATCCCGGTTCTGCGGAACGGCCTGGCCGTGATGGCCGACAAGCGCCGCCTTTTCGCGCTGCCGCAGCTGCTGGATCGCCTGCGCGTGATGGTCGCCGATCACAAGGGCGAAGTCAGCGCCGACGTCATCAGCGCCAAGGCCCTGACCAAGGCCCAGGCGGAAAAGCTCGCCGCGACGCTCAAAGCCAGCGTCGGCAAGGACGTGAACATAAATGCGACCGTCGATGAAAGCCTCATCGGTGGTCTTGTCGTCAAGGTTGGCTCGAAGATGATCGACACCTCGATCCGCTCGCGCCTCAATTCCCTACAGAACGCAATGAAAGAGGTCGGATAAATGGGTATCCAAGCTGCAGAGATTTCTGCGATCCTGAAGGACCAGATAAAGAACTACGGCAAAGACGCCGAAGTGGCCGAGGTCGGCCGGGTTCTGTCTGTGGGTGACGGCATCGCGCGGGTCTACGGGCTCGACAATGTGCAGGCCGGCGAACTGGTGGAATTCCCCGGCAGCGTCATGGGCATGGCACTGAACCTCGAGACCGACAACGTCGGTGTCGTGATCTTCGGCTCCGACCGCGAGATCAAGGAAGGCGACACCGTCAAGCGCACCAAGTCGATCGTCGACGTGCCGATCGGTGACGAGCTGCTGGGCCGCGTCGTGGACGGTCTTGGCAACCCGATCGACGGCAAGGGCCCGATCAAGACCAAGAACCGCGGCGTTGCCGACATCAAGGCGCCGGGCATCATCCCGCGTAAATCGGTGCATGAACCGATGGCAACCGGCCTGAAATCGGTTGACGCCATGATCCCGATCGGCCGTGGCCAGCGTGAGCTGATCATCGGCGACCGCCAGACCGGCAAGACCGCTGTTGCGCTCGATACGATCCTGAACCAGAAAAGCTATAACGAGGCCGCCGGCGACGACGATAGCAAAAAGCTCTACTGCGTCTATGTCGCCATCGGGCAAAAGCGCTCGACCGTGGCGCAGCTGGTCAAGAAGCTGGAAGAAAACGGCGCGATGGAGTATTCCATCGTCGTGGCCGCAACCGCATCCGACCCCGCGCCGATGCAGTTCCTGGCCCCCTATTCGGCCACTGCGATGGCCGAACATTTCCGCGACAACGGCCGCCATGCGCTGATCGTCTATGATGACCTTTCCAAACAGGCCGTGGCCTATCGCCAGATGTCGCTGCTGCTGCGCCGTCCGCCGGGGCGTGAAGCCTATCCGGGCGACGTGTTCTACCTGCACTCTCGCCTGCTGGAACGCTCGGCCAAGCTGAACGAGGAAAACGGTGCCGGTTCGCTGACGGCGCTGCCGATCATCGAAACCCAGGGCGGCGACGTGTCGGCGTTCATTCCGACCAACGTGATCTCGATCACCGATGGCCAGATCTTCCTGGAAACGGAACTCTTCTACCAGGGTATCCGCCCGGCCGTGAACACCGGTCTGTCGGTGTCTCGTGTGGGATCCGCGGCGCAGACCAAGGCGATGAAATCGGTCGCCGGGCCGGTCAAGCTGGGCCTCGCCCAGTACCGCGAGATGGCCGCGTTCGCGCAGTTCGGGTCGGACCTTGACGCCGCCACCCAGGCCCTGCTGAACCGGGGCGCGCGTCTGACCGAGCTGATGAAACAGCCGCAGTATTCGCCGCTGACCAACGCCGAGATCGTGTGTGTCATCTATGCAGGCACCAAGGGGTATCTCGACAAGATCGCCGTCGATCAGGTCGGCCGGTTCGAGGAAGGGATGCTGAACCACCTGCGGTCCAAGCATCAGGACCTGTTGGACTGGATCACCACGGAAGACCCCAAGATTGCGGGCGAAGCCGAGGAAAAGCTCAAGGCCGCGATTGACGAGTTCGCCGCGGACTTCGCGTGACGCGGGGGAGAGGGCATGCCCAGTCTTAAGGACCTTAGAAACAGGATCGAGTCGGTCAAATCGACCCGCAAGATCACCAAGGCCATGCAGATGGTGGCCGCCGCAAAACTGCGGCGGGCACAGGATGCTGCCGAGATGTCGCGCCCCTATGCGGAGCGGTTCAACCAGGTGATGGGCAAACTGGCCGCATCGGTGGGTGACAGCGAAAGCGCGCCGGCGCTGCTGCGCGGTACCGGTCGTGACGAAACCCACATGCTGGTGGTGATGACCGCCGAGCGCGGGCTTTGCGGTGGCTTCAACGGCAACATCGCCAAGCTTGCCCGTGCCGAGATCGAAAGTCTCAAGGCGCGGGGCAAGACCGTCAAGATCATCACCGTGGGCCGTAAGGGCCGGGATGCGCTCAAGCGCGAGTTTTCCGACCTTTTTGTCGATCATGTCGACCTGACCGGTCTGCGCAACGTGGGCTATTCCAACGCCCAGGCGGTTGCTGAAAACCTGCTCAACCGCTTCGAGGCCGGTGAATTCGACGTCGCCAAGATTTTCTTTTCGCGGTTCGAGAATGTCGTCAGCCAGATCCCGACCATTCAGCAGATCATTCCGGCCGATGTGCAGGGCGGTGACGAAACCGGGGATGCGAGCGCATTCTATGATTTCGAGCCCGACGAGCAGGAAATCCTGCGCGAGCTGCTGCCGCGTGGCGTGGCCACCGCGATCTTCAGCGGGCTGCTGGAAAACGGCGCCTCGGAACAGGGCGCACGGATGTCGGCGATGGACAACGCCACCCGCAACGCAGGCGAGATGATCGAAAAGCTGACAATCGAGTTCAACCGCTCGCGTCAGGCGGTGATCACCAATGAGCTGATTGAAATCATTTCGGGCGCGGAAGCGCTCTGACGAGAAACCGGAGATACGAGACATGGCAAACGCAAAAGGCACAGTCACCCAGGTGATCGGCGCCGTCGTGGACGTGCAGTTCGGCGATGACCTGCCGGCGATTCTGAACGCGCTGGAAACCGACAACAGCGGCAAGCGGCTGATCCTCGAGGTTGCGCAGCACCTGGGCGAGAACACCGTGCGCTGCATCGCGATGGACGCCACCGAGGGCCTCGTGCGCGGGCAGGAAGTGACCGACACCGGCGGCCCGATCACCGTTCCGGTGGGCAACGGCACGCTCGGCCGCATCATCAACGTTATCGGCGAGCCGGTTGACGAACAGGGTCCGGTGAAAACCGATGCCCGCCGCGCGATCCACCAGGAAGCGCCGGAATTCTCGGATCAGGCAACTGAATCGGAAGTCCTGGTGACCGGGATCAAGGTCGTCGACCTGCTGGCCCCCTATGCCAAGGGCGGCAAGATCGGCCTCTTTGGCGGTGCCGGCGTTGGCAAGACGGTTCTGATCATGGAACTGATCAACAACATCGCCAAGGTGCACTCGGGCGTGTCGGTGTTTGCCGGTGTGGGTGAACGGACCCGCGAAGGCAACGACCTTTACCACGAGATGATCGAATCGGGTGTTATCGTTCCCGACAATCTGGAAGAATCGAAAATTGCGCTGGTCTACGGCCAGATGAACGAACCTCCCGGAGCACGGATGCGGATCGCCCTTTCCGGCCTGACGCTGGCCGAGCAGTTCCGCGACGAAACCGGGGCAGACGTTCTGTTCTTCGTCGACAACATCTTCCGCTTCACGCAGGCCGGTTCGGAATGTTCGGCCCTGCTGGGTCGTATTCCTTCGGCTGTGGGCTATCAGCCGACGCTGGCCACCGACATGGGCGCGATGCAGGAACGCATCACCTCGACCAAGGCCGGCTCGATCACTTCGGTGCAGGCCGTCTATGTGCCCGCCGACGACCTTACCGACCCGGCGCCGGCGACCTCGTTCGCGCACCTCGACGCCACCACCGTTCTGAGCCGTGCGATTTCCGAGCTTGGCATTTACCCCGCGGTGGACCCGCTCGACAGTACCTCGCGCCTGATGGACCCGGCTGTCGTGGGTGAAGAGCATTACAACGTAGCCCGTGACGTGCAGGGTATCCTGCAGCGCTACAAGTCGCTGCAGGACATCATCGCCATTCTGGGCATGGACGAGTTGTCCGAAGAGGACAAGCTGACCGTGGCCCGGGCGCGCAAGATCCAGCGATTCCTGTCGCAGCCCTTCGACGTGGCGCAGGTCTTTACCGGTTCGCCCGGCGTGCAGGTGCCGCTGGAAGATACGATCTCGTCCTTCAAGGCCGTGGTCGCCGGCGAATACGACCACCTGCCCGAGGGTGCGTTCTACATGGTCGGCGGCATCGAGGATGTGATCGCCAAGGCCGAAAAGATGGCCGCGGAAGCCGCCTGAGCGTGATAGCCGCGCCCCGACCCGGGCGCGGCCCGTCTTTCCAAGGAGGCCCTGAATGGCTGACACAGTGCAATTCGACCTCGTGAGCCCCGAGCGCCTGCTGGCCTCGGTCGCGGCCCGCGATGTGCGCCTGCCCGGCGCCGAGGGCGACATGACCGTGCTGCCCGATCACGCCCCGCTGATCACCACGCTGCGCCCCGGCATCGTCCGGGTAACCAGTGCGGACGGCGAACGGGAATACGTGGTCACCGGCGGTTTCGCCGAGATCAACCAGGAAAGCATCTCGGTTCTGGCCGAGCGCGCGATCCCGCGCGAGGACATCACCCAGGAACATTTCCAGGAGATGATCGACGCGGCCAATGCGCGGCTGGAAAAGGCGCAGGACGCCTACAAGAACGAGCCAGGCCCCGTCGATGAGGCCGCCAAGCTGCTGGCCGACATGGTGGCGATGGGCGACGAGATCGGCCTGGGCGCGAACTGACGCGAGACAGCCAGTGTTTCAAAATGGGCTCCGCCTTGGCGGGGCCCATTTTCTTTGCTGTTACCCGTCTATCGGGCAGGGCGTCTTGCCGCAAATGCCATGCCTCATGCCGGGAAAGGAATGAAACGATGGCGGTGGCGGCCTATTCCGGGCCGATCGCGTCAAGGATGCGGCAGTTCGAGATCGTACCGCCGCCACTGCAGCTGTCAGAGATGCGTGTCAGTTCCTTGGCCAATGCTTGCAGGTCGGTGATCTTGCGCTCGACCTCGGCCAGGTGAGCGGCAGTAATCTGATCCACCATCGCGCAGGAATGCTGGGCGTTGGTGGAAAGTTCCAGCAGCTCTCGAATCTGATCCAGGGTAAAGCCCAGGTCCCGGCAGCGCCTGATGAACCTCAGGCGTTCAAGCGCCCTGGTGTCATAGGTCCGGTAATTGCCGGCACTGCGGGCAGGGGGTGCAAGCAGCCCGACCTTTTCATAGTACCGGATCGTGACGACCTTGGTTCCCGTCGCCCGGGCAAGATCGCCAATCTTCAGGTCACGCTGTTCCATGTCTTGACCCTATAGTTGCTATAGATCGCATATAGGGGTGAACCACAACGAAGGCGAGATCCCTGATGCCCTGCTGTTCCGAAGATACCTGTTCATCGAGCGCGATCGCGACCGGCCGCTACCGCACCATCCTCTGGATCGTGCTTGCGATCAACGCGGGCATGTTCCTGATCGAGATCGTTGCCGGCCTGGCCGCCGGATCGGCATCGCTGCAAGCAGACGCTCTCGACTTTTTCGCGGATGCGGCCAATTACGGGATCAGCCTGTTCGTGCTTGGTCTGGGAATCCGCTGGCGGGCGCGTGCCGCTCTTGTGAAAGGTGGCTCGATGGGGCTGTTTGCCCTTTGGGTTATCGGAAGCGTCATCTGGCACATGTTGCATGGTACCGTGCCCGGTTGGACCACGATGGGTGTGGTGGGCATGGCCGCACTGGTGGCAAACACCATCTGTCTGGTGCTCTTGTATGCGTGGCGCGATGGCGATGCGAACATGCGCTCGGTGTGGATATGCTCGCGCAACGATGTCATCGCGAACATGGCTGTCCTGGCCGCGGCGCTTGGGGTGTTCGGCACCGGGACCGGCTGGCCGGACATCATTGTGGCCGCGGTCATGGCGATACTGGCGATTCAGGGGGCGCTGACGGTGGTTCGCCAGGCGCTTTTCGAACTGCGCGAGGATCGCCGGTCCGACCCGGTTCCGGCCCTCAGATAGGGGGAAGAGGCGCGGATCGGCAGGGGATTGAACGAAGGCCGGGGGCCGAACCATGCCGGCGGCGAAACTCCCTGCTTTTTCATGCCGCGCGCCTGAAAGCCATGCAATTCCCACGGCTTTGCCCGCCGGCCGCCATTTTTCACTGCACATCTGCCGTCCGGATCATTTATAAGGGCTGTTCAGGGTGAGGCCGAGACGGGAAACATGAAGGAAATACCAAGCGGGCTGATCGGGATAGACCAGGGCGATGACGTCCTGTTTTCCGATTTCGAGGATGGCGGCGACATGTGGACCGGTGACGGCAACCGCGAACGCCGTCGGCGCCTGAGCTTTGCCCGCAGTTTCCGTGACCCGCCCGCGGTCTTTGTTTCGCTGTCGATGTGGGACTTTCACCATATCGTCAACGCCCGCGCCGATGTGACGGCCGAGAATGTGCTGCCGGATAGTTTTGATCTGGTCTTTCGCACCTGGGGCGACACGCGTGTCGCGCGGGCGCGGGTGCGCTGGATGGCGATCGGGGCACTGGCGGGCGAGGATGACTGGGAACTCTACTGACACCGGCAGGCGCGCCCCGCCGGGTTATTTCCCGAACTGGCCCTCATAGATAGGTTCCAGCGTCGGGATTTCGAACAGTGACGAAACGCTGGTGCCGTTCCAGATGTTCAAAATCGCCTGCGCAAATACCGGCGCGGTGGGAATGATGCGGATATTGGGCGTGGCCTTGACCGCCTCGGTCGCGGCAATCGTGTCGGTGATGACCATCGACTTGAGCTGCGATTTGGTGATCCGTTCGACCGCCGGGCCGGACAGAACGCCGTGCGTGGTGTAGGCGTGAACTTCGCTCGCGCCATTCTCGATCAGGATGTCGGCGGCCTTGCACAGCGTGCCGGCGGTGTCACACATGTCGTCGATGATGATGCAGACCCGGTCGGTGACGTCGCCGATCACCGTCATCTCGGACACCTCGCCGGCCTTTTCACGCCGCTTGTCGACGATGGCCAGCGGCGCCACGATCCGCTTGGCCAGCTCGCGCGCCCGCGCCACGCCGCCCACGTCGGGCGAGACCACCATCACCTGGTCCATGCGATCGCGGAACTGGGTCTGGATGTCGAGCGCGAAAACCGGCGAAGCGTAAAGGTTGTCGACCGGGATGTCGAAAAACCCCTGGATCTGGGCGGCGTGCAGGTCCATCGTCAGCACCCGTTCAACGCCGGCTTCGACGATCATGTTTGCCACCAGCTTGGCCGAAATGGGGGTGCGCGCCTTGGAGCGACGGTCCTGACGGGCATAGCCGAAATAGGGGATCACGGCGGTGATGCGCAGGGCCGAGGACCGGCGCAGCGCGTCGGCCATGATCAGCAGTTCCATCAGGTTGTCGTTGGCCGGGTTCGAGGTCGACTGGATGATGAACATGTCCTCGCCGCGGACGTTCTCGAACACCTCGACAAAGATTTCCTGGTCGTTGAAGCGTTCCACCCGCGCCTCGACCAGCCCGATGGGCGCGCCGCGATGCATCGTCATTCGACGGGTGATGGCCTTGGCAAGCGGCAGGTTGGCGTTGCCGGAAATGAGCTTGGGCTCGGGCGTGATCGACATTGGCAGGGATCCCGGGTGGTGACAGTAACAGATTCGTGTCGTTGAACACCGCTTAGCACGCGCGTACGGTCTGGCAAACTGCGGTAACGGAGCATTCTGCATGGCCCACATAGATTATTTTGTGTCGTTGCTGTCACCCTACGCCTATCTGGCGGGAACCCGGATGGAAGAGGTCGCAGCGCGGCACGGTGCATCGGTCGCATACAGGCCTTTTGACATCGTCGCGCTTTTTGCACGCACCGGCGGCACGCCGGTCAAGGACCGTCACCCCAATCGCCTGGCCTATCGGGCCGAGGACCTGCCGCGCCAGGCCCGCAAGCACGATATGCCGTTCAACCTGAAACCGGCGCATTGGCCCACCAATGCCGCGCCGGCCTCTTACGCCGTCATCGCCGCGGGAAACGCGGGCGGCGGCGACATGGGCGCGCTGGTACACGGGTTCCTGCGCGCCTGCTGGGCAGAAGAACGCGACATTGCCGACGACGCGGTGATCAAGGATTGCCTGTCACAGGCGGGGTTCGACCCAAACCTGGCCGACAGCGGCCTGCTGAGCGGGGCGGAAACCTATGCCGCCAACCTCGAGGCTGCGATTGAGGCCAGCGTATTCGGCGCGCCGTTCTATGTCGTGGACACGGGGCAGAAATTCTGGGGCCAGGACCGGCTGGAAGATCTGGACCTGCACCTTGCTGGCAAGCTCTGACAGGCTGAGCGCCGTCAGCCGCGCGCCAGCGCGATGAAGCGGTCGATATCTTCCTCGGGTATCGACCAGTCGCAGACCAGCCGCGCCAGCAGCGGCTGATCGGCGTCGCCGGTGTCGAGCGGCCCTTCGGACAGCCCGTAAACGGCCCCGCCCGCGTGCAGCCGCTGATGCACGGCGCGGGGCAGGCGGACAAAGATCATGTTGGCCTGCATCTGGGCCGCCAATTCCGCCCCCGGCACCGTCAGCAGACCGTCGGCCAGCCGCGCTGCGCGCTCATTCGCCGTGCGGGCCGAGCGCAGCCACAGATCGTCCTTTAGATAGGCCAGCATTTGCGCCGACAAATAGCGGTGCTTGGAAAAAAGTTGCGCCGCGCGTTTGCGCCGCAGCGCGAATTCCCACGCGGGTGACGGGTCGAACAGAATTACCGCCTCGACACCGACGCAGCCGTTCTTGGTGCCGCCAAGGCTGACCATGTCGATGCCGGCGGCTTGGGTCATCTCGGCCGGGCTGCACCCCAGCGCGGCCAGCGCATTGGCCAGGCGCGCGCCGTCCATGTAACAGCCCATGCCATGCGCCCGCGCCACCCCGGTCAGCGCAGAAAGCTCGGCCAGGTCATAGACGCGGCCGCGTTCCGTCACCTGCGTCAGGGCCAGCGCCCCGGGCTGGGGGACATGCACGTCGCCCACGGGCAGACTGCCGATGGCGTCTGCCAGCGCCTGCGGCGTCATCTTGTCGTCCTCACCCACCAGCGTCAGCTTGGCCCCGCCGGTATAGAATTCAGGCGCGTTGCATTCGTCGGTGTTAATATGTGCCAGCGGCGTGCAGAACACGGTCTGCCAGGGTTCGACCATCGTTGCCAGCGCCAGCGAATTGGCGGCGGTGCCGGTGGCAACCAGAAAGACCTCTGCCTTTGGCGCGTCGAACAGGGTGCGGATGCGCTCGCGCACCTCGTTCATCGCGGCATCGTCGCCATAGGACGGGGCATAGCCGTGATTGGCGTCGGTCATCGCTGTCAGAACCTCGGGGTGCGCCGGCCCGCAATTGTCGGAGGCAAGGTTCATGGCAGCGGCTCCTCTATCAGGTGATCTTCCCAGTCGTCCTCGGCCACCTCGAATTCGGGCACCGTGCGTTGCCGCATTGAAACGCCGGCGTCATGCACGGACTCGGCTGTGCCCGAGATCAGCGGGTGCCAGTCGTATAGCGGCTTGCCCTGGTAGAGCAGCTTGTAGGCACAGGTTTCGGGCATCCAGTAAAGGTTGCGGTCCAGATTGGCCGGGCTCAGCGTGATGCATTCGGGCACGAACTGGTGGCGTATTTCATACTGAGCGCAGCGGCAGGTGGTGTCGTCGAAAAGACGGCAGGCAACGCGGGTGAGAACGACCTCGCCGGTTTCTTCGTCTTCGAGCTTGTTGAGACAACACTTGCCGCAGCCGTCGCACAGGGCCTCCCATTCCGGGCGGGTCATGCGGTCCAACGGAGTGGTTTCCCAATAGCGCGGTCGCAGGCCGCCGCGGTCGATGGGATCGGCGGTCATAGCGCGGCGAGAATCTTGCGCGCCTCGGCGCAGTCGGCGTCCATCCGGGCAATGAAGGCCTCAAGATTGTCGAACGTGGCCTCGGGGCGCATGTATTCGACCAGCCCAACCGATAGCTCGGCATTGTAGAGGTCGCCCGAGAAATCGAAGATGTAGGTTTCCAGGTTGGGAACCTCGCCATCGAACATCGGCCGGATGCCAAGGCTGGCGGCGCCGTGATACTGCCCCTGCCAGCGCCCCGACAGCACCTCGACCAGCACCGCGTAGACGCCGAAACGCGGCGGATGCAGTCCGGCGATGGACATGTTGGCGGTGGGATAGCCCAGCTTGCGCCCACGCTGTTCGCCGCCCACCACCGGCCCGTCGATGCGGTGCCAGTGCCCCAGCATCCGGGCGGCGTCGCGCGGGCGGCCTTCGCTCAGCGCCTTGCGGATCGCGGTCGATGATACGGCGCCCTCTTCGCCTGTCAGCAACTCGGCAATGCTGACCTCGAACCCCATTTCCGTGCCAAAACGCTGCAGGTCCGCGGTATTGCCCGCGCGCCCTTTGCCGAAACAGAAATCGGCGCCGACGACGACATGACGCAGGCCCAGCCCCTCGCTGATCACCTCGCGCGCAAACTCCTCGGGGGTGAACGACGACAGGGCTGCGTTGAAATTCAGCTCATACAGGCGTTCGACGCCCAGCTTTTCCAGCCGGTGCGCGCGTGCCTCGCGCCCGGTCAGGCGAAAGGGCGGGGCATCGGGGGCGAAGTATTCGCGGGGATGGGGCTCGAACGTCAGCACGCCAAGCGGAGCGCCGATGCGCTGACCGGCCTCGTGCGCCTGTGCGATCACGGCCTGGTGGCCCAGGTGCACGCCGTCGAAATTGCCGATGGCGACCGAGGCGCCCCGGTCGGCGGGATCGAGATAGGTGTAATCGCGGATAATTCGCATGCGGGGTGGGTAGCTCCATGCGCGTGCGGGTGCAAGCAGGGATGAAACGCGCGCGGCGGCGACCGGGGCCCGGATTCGGGCCCGTGGCCTGGGCTCAGTCGAACTTGCCCGAGGGCGCCAGCACCGTTGCCTCGCCCACCAGCACCTTGCGGCCCTTGACCATGCAGCGGCAATCCAGCGTCACCCGGCGCTTGGCGTGGTCGATGCCGGTGACCTCGACCTCGGTCTCGACCGTGTCGCCGGGGCGCACGGGGGCAAGGAATTTCAGCGTCTGGCCCATGTAGACGGTACCATGCCCGGGCAGCTGTTCGCCGATCACGGCCGAAATCAGCCCGGCGGTCAGCATGCCATGCGCGATGCGCCCCTCGAATATCGTGTCGCGGGCATAGTCGTCATCCAGGTGCACCGGGTTGCGGTCGGTGGACACCTGCGCGAACATCTCGATGTCATCGTCGGTCACGACCTTGCGCAGACTGCGGGTCATGCCCATCTCGATTTCCTCGATGGTGATGGTTCCGCGTGGCATGTTGTCCAACATCTGATCCTCCGGGATGATCGAGACCGAAACAATAGTGACGAAATGGCGCTGATTTCGGTAACTTTATTACTTCGCAACTGCAGAAAATCAAGCGTTTTTTTGCTAGCGCAACCGTCCGATGACAAAGGTCGGCGTGACCTTTTCGGCGTCCAGAAATGCCTTTAGCGCCGCTTCGTCGGGTTGATCGGTGGTGCGCGTCGCCACGGCCGCCAATCCGCCGGCGATGAAAAGGCTGTCAATGTCTTCGCCCATGGCGCCGGCGATATCGGTCTGCGCGCCGTCGCCGATGGCCAGAATGCGGCCGCGCGGCACGTCCCGGTTCAGCGCATCGAGCCGGCGATAGGCAAGGTCATATATGGGGGGGTGCGGTTTGCCGAAATACAGGCTTTCGCCGCCCATCTCGGTATACATCCGCGCCAGCGCCCCGGCGCACCATTCGCGCGTTTCGCCACGGTCGACGACGATATCGGGATTGGCGCAGAGCAGTTTCAGCCCCTTCTGCTTGGCATAGAGCAGGTCGGGGCGGCTGTCGTCCAGGTCGGCCATCGGGTCGAAGGGGCCGGTGCAGACGATGCCCTCGGCCTCGGCCAGGGGGACGCGCTCTATTTCGATCGGGTCGTCGATGATCTGCAGAGGCTCGAAAAACTTGAGGTCCGTTTCCTGCCCGATGAAATAGATCTTGCTGCCCACCGCGCCGCGAAACATCGCCGCGCGCGCGCTGTCGCCCGAGGTGGCGATGGTGTCCCAGCAGTCGCGCGGCACGCCAAAGGTGTCGAGCTGCCGTTCGACCCGGTTGCGGGCGCGGGGCGAGTTGGTCACCAGCACCACCGTGCCGCCGCCGGCGCGATAGGTCCGCAGGGCCTCGACAGCCTCGGGAAACGCGGTGATGCCGTTGTGGACGCAGCCCCACAGATCGACGAACAGGGCGTCGTAGGGGCCGGAAACCTCGGCAAGCGATGTGATGATCCGGGTCATGGGGCGTGGCCTTTGGCTATGCTGTCAGACCTGCGCAGATATGGCAGGCGCGCGCCGCATTGACCAGTGCCGCGGATGACGTTTCCGGCAGGATCCGGCACGGCCGCCAGGCCCCGCGCGGGGCCTAGTGAACCGCGACCGGCACCAGATCGTGCTGGCGGGCCAGCACATAGGCCAGCGACCGGTCGCGCACCAGCGCCAGGCGCTCGCCCTCGGCGTTGTGCACGGCGTAAAGCGTGGTCAGCCCGCCAAGTTGCTGGCGCAGCTCTTCGGGCAGTTCATCGGCGTTGACCTGTCGGACATAAACGATGGGCCGCTCGGTTTCGGTGCCGAAATCATACTTGGTATCCATGTGGCTATCCCTTGTTGATCTTGATGGCCTGCACGACCGTTTCGGGCTGGGCGCGTTTGAGATCGATGTGCAGCAGGCCGTTTTCCATGGTCGCCTCGCCCACCTCGACACCGTCGGCCAGCACGAAGGAGCGCTGGAACTGGCGCGCGGCGATGCCGCGATGCAGAAAGACGCGGTTATCGGCTTCCTCTGTCTGGCGCCCGCGGATGACCAGTTGCCGGTCCTCCAGCGTGATCGACAGATCGGATTCGGAAAATCCCGCCACCGCCAAGGTGATGCGATAGCTGCCCTCGCACGTCTGTTCGATGTTTAAGGGCGGATAGCCCTCGTTGCCGGATTTGGCGCTGCGTTCCAGCAACCGTTCGAGTTGCTCGAACCCCAGCATGTAGGGGTGCGACCCCAGGGACAGTTTTGTCATTCGGTGCGTCCTTTTTCGATCAAGCGACGGTCCGTTTCAGGCCGCACCCCTGGCAGGCGATGCGACCTGACCCGAATATGGGGGCGAGGGGCACGCCGCGCAAGAGCTTTGCCAAAACGGGTACTTGGGCTACTATCGAACGCCCGACCGGCAGGGAGAATCGGCCAGAATGAACATGTTCAACGACCTGTCGATGAAATCCGACGAGGTTCTGCGCGTCGAACTCGAAGAGTTCCGGCGCCAGCACCGCGACCTGGACGAGGCGATTCACGCCCTGCAGGAACGCGGCACCGCGGACCCGCTGACCGTCAAGCGGCTCAAGCAGCAGAAATTACGGCTCAAGGATCGTATCGCCTGGATCGAGGACCGGCTTTACCCCGACATTATTGCGTAGCCGCCGCCAGTGCGTATAGTGCGCCTTCCCCGCGATGGGGTTGCAGGCGAAAGGGCGCGACATGGCCGGAATTCAGGTTGGCATCGTCATGGGCAGCCAGTCGGACTGGGCGACGATGAAACACGCCGCCGACATGCTGGACGAATTGGGCGTGCGCTACGAGGCGCGCATCGTTTCCGCCCACCGCACCCCTGACCGTTTGTGGGACTATGGCCGCGCCGCCGCCGGGCGCGGGCTGAAGGCGATCATCGCCGGTGCCGGCGGGGCGGCCCATCTGCCCGGCATGATGGCGTCCAAGACGCGCGTGCCGGTCATCGGCGTGCCGGTGCAGACACGCGCCCTTTCCGGGGTCGACAGCCTGTATTCCATCGTGCAGATGCCGCGCGGCTTTCCGGTGGCGACCATGGCCATAGGCGAGGCGGGGGCGGTCAATGCCGGGCTGATGGCGGCCGCGATTCTGGCCAATGACGACACGGCGCTGGCCGAGCGGCTGGACGCATGGCGCGCGGCGCTGTCCGATTCGATCCCCGAGGAGCCCATTGATGACTGAACCGCTGGCGCCCGGGCCCTGCATCGGCATTCTCGGCGGTGGCCAGCTGGGCCGCATGTTGTCGGTCGCGGCGTCGCGGCTGGGGTTTCGGACCTGCATCTATGAGCCAGGCAAGGATGCGCCCGCCGCCCACGTGGCGCAGGCCCATGTTCAGGCGGGCTATGACGACGAGGCGGCGCTGGCGCGCTTTGCCGAATCCGTCGATGTCGTCACCTACGAGTTCGAAAACATCCCCACCCAGGCGCTGGACGTGCTGGAACGGTTTTGCCCCGTGCGCCCCGGCCGGATGGCCCTGCGCATCAGCCAGGATCGGCTGGTTGAAAAGGCGTTTCTGAAGGATGTCGGGTTGGGTACAGCGCCCTTCTCCGCCGTCGATGACGAGGCGGACCTGGCCGAGGCACTGACCGAGATAGGCTGCCCCGCGATCCTCAAGACCCGCCGTTTCGGCTATGACGGCAAGGGACAGGTGCGCATCAGTGCAATCGAAGAAGCCGACGCCGCACTGGCGGAAATGGGCGGACAGCCGGCGATCCTGGAAGGGTTCGTCGATTTCTCGCATGAGGTATCGGTTATCGCCGCGCGCGGGCTGGACGGCAGCGTCGCCTGTTTCGACCCCGGCGAGAACGTTCACCGCGACGGCATCCTGCGCACCACCACCGTGCCCGCCCGGCTGAGCGCGTCGCAACGCGCCGACGCGGCGCTGCTGGCGGGGAAAATCCTGAACAAGCTCGACTATGTAGGTGTGATCGGGGTCGAGCTGTTCGTCACCGGCAGCGGCCTTCTGGTGAACGAGTTTGCGCCGCGGGTTCACAATTCGGGCCACTGGACGCAGGCCGCCTGCACCGTCGACCAGTTCGAGCAGCATATCCGCGCCGTGGCCGGCTGGCCGCTGGGCGATGGCAGCCGTTATGCCGACGTGGTGATGGAAAACCTGATCGGCGACGATGTCGACCGGGTGCCGCAGATCGCGCGCGAACCCGGAGCCGCGCTGCATATCTACGGCAAGGCTGAGACAAGGCCGGGCCGCAAGATGGGTCATGTCAATCGGGTGCGCGCGCTGGGTGGGGGCTGACTGATCCGCCCCGAGGGCGTCAGCGCAGGAAACGCACCGCCGCCTTGCCGCGCAGATGGGTGATGCGACCGCCCGCAAGGGTCGCGCCGATATCGCCGCTCTGCCGGTCGATCACCACCAGGTCGGCCCGCTTGCCCGGTACGAGCGTTCCGCGATCATCGAGCCCCAGCAGCCGCGCCGGGCCGGATGACACCAGCGCCCAGGCCGCGCCCAGATCGCGTAACCCCTCACCGGCCAGCAGCCATGCCGCGCGCCGGGGTGAGGGATAGTGATAATCTGATGCCAGCGCATTGCACAGCCCGGCAGCGATCATGTCGCGGGCGCTGACATTGCCGTTGTGCGAACCGCCGCGCATCACGTTCGGGGCGCCCAGGATCACCCCGTCGCCCATCCGGTGCGCGGCCTCTGCCGCCTCTCTGGTTTCGGGAAACTCGGCGATGTTCACCCCCAGCGCGTGCCATCCGCGCCGCTCGTCGGCGGTGGTGTCGTCATGGCTGGCCATGTGCACCCCGCGCGCGGCCAACGCCTCGGCAAGGCGGGGCAGGGCACTCGCGGTCTCGCCCGTGCGGACGTGCAGCGATTGCATGATTTCAAGGTGTCGTTCGGGGCTGCGCCCGGCCCGCAGCGCCTGCCCCGTCAGGCGGGGCGGTTTCTTGCCCGCCGCCAGTGCCGCATGGGGCAGGTGGTCGTTGAAGGCGACATAGGGAATGGAAAAGCGCGCCACCATCGCCTGCATGGCGGCGTAATCGTCCAGCATCGCGGTTTCGAACCGCAGCTGCGCCAGTAAATCGGTGTCGAGACGCGGGCGCACCTCATCCAGCGCCGAAAACACCCGCTCTGCAAATTCGGGGCCGCGCATGCCGCCTTCCCAGCTGCAGAACTGCGCCAGTACGGCGGTGGTGATGCCGTTCGCGGCCAGTTCGGCCTCGGCCGCGATCAGCCCCGCGCCCAGGTCGGTCATTGCGCCGCGCCGGGGGGCGAGGTGCCTTTCAAACCCGTCGCCATGCGCATCGACGATACCAGGCAGCACCAGAAAGCCGCCCAGATCGACCTCTCGCCGCTGTTGGTCGCTGGTGATGCGCCCGTGGGCCAGGTTCAGGTCGGTATCGGCCAGCCCCTCGGAGGTCAGAACCTGGGCGCCGGTCAGGCGCAAGGACAGGCTCATTCATCATCCCCGAATATCAGGTCGCCCAGTCCCAGGTCATGATCAAAGGCGCCGGTGGCAAGGAACGTCTCGACCTGCGCGATGACAAGCGGGTTGTTCATCATGAAGGTGTGGGTGACCGGCAGGACGATGTGATCGGCCATGCCCTCGACACGGGTGGAGGCGACCGAGACCTTGCCGTCATCCGGCCCCTCGATCAGGGTCGAGAAATAGGGGTTGAGCGTCCTGTCGCCGGCAATCACGCCCAGTTCGAAATCGACCGGCGGCAACTGTTCCGGCAGGTCACGCGCCCCGGTGCCCAGTTGCTGACCGGCGGGGCCGTTGAACCACTGGAACAGCTCGTTCCCGCCCAGCTCGTCCACCAGTTCGGTGCCGTGGTTGGGCGGCGCCAGCATCACCACCCGGCCCAGCTTTGCGGGCCGGTTCGCACCCAGCCAATAGCGCAGCAGGATGCCGCCCATGGAATGGGTGACGAAATGGATGCGGGCGTCGCCGCAAACCCGGACGGCGTAAGGCAGCGTTTCTTCGGCCAGCGTTGCGATGCGCAGCTCGGTTGATGGGTAGTCGGGACGATAGGTGGTGTATCCCTTGGCCTGCAGCGCCTCTTCCATCACGATGAACGAGGCATCGGTGCGCGCCAGCCCGTGCAGCAGCACCACGCAGTCGGCCAGCGCCGAGGTGGACAGCCATAGGGCAAGGGCGAGAAGAAGTGCTTTCATGCTCCTTGAGATAACGCCGCCGGGCCGGTTACAACACCCCCTGTCGAAAGGGGAGTGGTATGACGGTACGTTTGGCGGTGCGCGCGGTGATCGTCGACAGGGGGCGGCTCTTGCTCGTCAACGCCTATCCCGGGGATGAAAGCGATCTGTGGTGCGCGCCGGGCGGCGGGGTGGTGCCGCACCTGTCGCTGCCCGAAAACCTTGCCCGCGAGGTGCATGAGGAAACCGGCCTTGCCGTTGAGGTCGGGGCGCCCTGCCTGGTGAATGAATTTCACGACCCAGGCGGCGACTATCACCAGGTCGATCTGTTCTTTCGCTGCCGCATCACCGCCGGGGCGTTGGATGACGGCTGGTGCGACCCCGAAGGGATCGTCAATCGCCGCCGCTTTTTCACGCAAAACGAACTGGCGGGCCTCAGGCTCAAGCCCGACCTCCTGCCTGATGTCGCGTTCTCCGATGGCTGCCTTTACGACCCGTTGGAGGTGCTGGTGCCGCGCTAGGCAGGGTGCGGGGCATGTTTTTTCTTCCCATTCGGCAAGCGGCGCGCTAGGACACGCCCATGATCGAACGCGCTGAAAATACCCTGCTCCGACGCCGCCGCCGCGGCTGAGCCTCGCCACCGTTCGATCCCGGCGTGCCCTGACGCATGCCAACCTTTCCCACCGCAATTGACTTGAACGCCCGCCTCGGGCACCAAAAGGCCTCCAACCGAAGGATGACGCCATGATCCCCTCCGTCCTGCCGACCTACAACCGCGCACCGCTTACCTTCGTCTCGGGCGAAGGAAGCTGGCTGACCGAGGCGGACGGGCGCCGATTTCTCGACCTGGGCGCGGGCATCGCGGTGAACGCGCTGGGCCACGCCCATCCGGCATTGGTCAAGGCGCTGGGCGATCAGGCGGCGCGGCTTTGGCATACGTCGAACCTCTACCGCATCCCCCAGCAACAGGAGCTGGCCGACAGGCTGGTCGAGGCGACCTTTGCCGATACGGTGTTCTTTACCAACTCGGGCACCGAGGCCTGCGAACTGGTGGTCAAGATGGCGCGCAAGCATTTCTTTGACGCGGGCCAGCCCGAACGGGTCGACATCATCACCTTCGAGGGGGCGTTTCACGGCCGCTCCAGCGCCGCCATCGCCGCCGTCGGGTCTGAAAAGATGACCCACGGCTTTGGCCCGCTGCTGCCCGGTTTCACCCAGGTTCCCTGGGGCGACGAGGCGGCGTTGAAGGCGGCGATCACCGACACCACCGCCGCCATCATGGTCGAGCCGGTGCAGGGCGAGGGCGGCATCCGCCCGATGCCCGATGCCTGTCTCAAGGGGCTGCGGGCACTGTGCGACGAACACGGGCTGCTGCTGATCCTTGACGAGGTGCAATGCGGCATGGGCCGCACCGGGCGCCTCTTTGCGCATGAATGGGCCGGCATCGCGCCTGACATCATGATGGTGGCCAAGGGCATCGGCGGGGGCTTTCCGCTGGGCGCCGTTCTGGCGACCGAGGTCGCCGCCAGTGCCATGACGGCAGGCACCCATGGGTCAACCTATGGCGGCAACCCGCTGGGCTGCGCGGTGGGGTGCGCGGTGATGGATCACGTCACCGCCCCCGATTTCCTGGCCGAGGTGAATCGCAAGGCAAGCCTGCTGCGCCAGCGGCTGGAGGGGCTGGTCGCCGCCCATCCGCAGGTGTTCGAGGAGGTGCGCGGCGTCGGCCTGATGCTGGGCATCCGGTGCAAGGCGCCCAATGCCGACGTGGTCGCGGCCGGCTATGATGCGCAGGTGCTGACCGTGCCGGCGGCCGACAACGTGGTGCGCCTGCTGCCACCCCTGAACATTACCGATGACGAAATCGCCGAGGCCATGACCCGCCTCGACGCCGCCGCCAACCAGATCGAACAGGCGCAGGAAAAAGCGACCGCCTGAGCCTTTATCCTTCAGAAGAATTCGCCGACGGGGCCGCGCCCCGCCCGGCCCAACCAGAGAAACGCGATGAGCCATTTCCTAGATATCCACACCACCGATCCCGTGGCGCTGCGCCAGATGCTTGATCAGGCCGCGGCGATGAAGGCTGCCCGCGCCGGGCGCCCGCGCGGCGCGCCCGATGACGAACAGCCGCTTTCGGGCCGGATGGTGGCGCTGATATTTGAAAAGCCGTCGACCCGGACGCGGGTCAGCTTTGACGTGGGCGTGCGCCAGATGGGCGGGCAGACGATGCTGCTGTCGGGGGCCGAGATGCAGCTTGGCCACGGCGAAACGATTGCCGACACCGCGCGGGTGCTCAGCCGCTATGTCGACCTGATCATGATCCGCACCTTCGACGAATCGGTGCTGGCCGAGATGGCCGAATATGCCGATGTGCCAGTGATCAACGGGCTGACCGACCGCACCCACCCTTGCCAGATCATGGCCGATATCCTGACCTACGAGGAACATCGCGGCCCCATCGCCGGGCGCAAGGTGGTGTGGTCGGGAGACGGCAACAATGTCTGTGCGTCGTGGCTGCATGCCGCGGGGCAGTTCGGCTTTGACTTCACCTTTACCGGCCCAGCCTCGCTGGACCCCGAGGCCGAATTCGTCGGGCTGGCGCGCAGCGCCGGCAGCACCGTGGTGATTGAACGTGACCCCGCCCGCGCGGTCGAGGGTGCCGACCTGGTGGTGACCGATACCTGGGTTTCGATGCATGACAGCCAGTCGGCCAAGGAACGCCGCCACAACCTGTTGCGCGGCTATCAGGTCAACGAGGAACTGATGGCGCATGCCAAGCCGGATGCGCTGTTCATGCATTGCCTGCCCGCCCACCGCGAGGAAGAAGTGACCAGCGCGGTCATGGACGGGCCGCAATCGGTGATCTGGGACGAGGCCGAGAACCGGCTGCATGCGCAAAAGGCGGTGATGCGCTGGTGTCTCGGCGTCTAATCCGGCCGACAGCCAAAGATAAGCGACCCGCCCCGGCCCTTGAGCCGGAGCCCCGGGTCAGGCCCGGGGCGGTTTTGTTTGCGGGTAGCACGCTCTAGCGCCGCTTGTCGAGGCGGCCGAATTCGCTTTCCAAGTGCGCACGCAGCTTTTTCGCGCCGTTGCGCAGGGCCGATTTTACATCGGCGTCGCGATGCACCACCGTATGCGGCTGCAACCCTTCGGGGCGCGCCTCTAGTGTGCAGCGAATGTCATCCGCACCACCCTTGCCGCCGTTTTCGTCGGCCAGGTGCACCTCGATCCGCGACAACCGGTGGCCGAGATGACCGATTTCGGATTGAAGCATGTCCTCGACCACTTCAAGCGTGCGCGCATCGCCGGTGATATGGGTGTCGGTATTGAGCTGAATCTGCACGATTGCGATCCTCCGGGTTGTTTTGTGTAGATCATACACCGTCGATGTGGGGTGCGTTTTGATCCTGCGCAAGTAGGCACAACATCGTGCGGCGGTCAGGGGCGATCCGGCCCTTGCGCCCGGCTGAGAGTGCAATAGGCTGGGGCCATGTCAACAACACGGGGCGCGCGCGGAATGCGGATGTCGCTGGCACAGATAGGTGTCTACGGCCTTGGAACCATGGGCAGCGCGCTGGCGCTGAACCTGGCCGAAAAGGGTATTCAGGTCGCCGTTACCAACCGCGAGGCCGAGTGGATCTCGCCCTTCATGGCCGAGGCCGGGGCGCTGGCCGGGAACCTGCACCCGCATGAGGTGCTTGCCGATTTTGTCGCCGGGCTGGCCAGGCCGCGAACCGTGCTGTTCATGATTCCGTCGGGGCCGCCGATGGACGCGATGATCAAGGCCATCACCCCACTGCTGTCACCCGGCGACATCCTGATCGACGGCGGCAACGCCGATTTCCACGACACCCGTCGCCGTACCGAGGAACTGGCCGGCACCGGCATCCATTTCGTCGGTATGGGGGTTTCGGGCGGCGAAGAGGGGGCGCGCAACGGCCCCTCGATGATGGTGGGCGGCAGCGAGGAAAGCTGGCAACGCCTGAAACCGATGTTTGAGGCAATTGCTGCGCGGTTCGACGGGCACCCTTGTGTCGACAGGCTGGGCCCGGACGGGGCGGGGCATTTCGTCAAGACGGTGCATAACGGCATCGAATACGCCGAAATGCAGGCGATTGCTGATATCTATGGCATATTGCGTTATGGTGCCGCCTGGACCCCGGCAGAGATCGGGGCGCTTTTCGGCCGCTGGAACGAAAGCGGGCTGAACGCCTACCTGCTGGGGATCACGGCCGAAATCCTGGGCCATTCCGACCCCAGGACCGGACACCCCATGGTCGACGTGATCGCCGACACCGCCGGGCAAAAGGGCACCGGCGGCTGGACGGTGATCGAGGCGCTGCGCCTTGGCCAGTCGGCCAGCATGATCGAGTCGGCGGTGGGCGCGCGCAACTGGTCGTCGGAAAAGGCCGTGCGGCATGAGGGAGAGGTCCGGCTGGGGGGCGAGCGTGGCTCGCTCGACATCGCCCCCGACGTTCTGGCAGACGCGGCGATGGCGGCGCGTATCCTTGGCCATGCGCAGGGCTTTGACATCTTTGCCGCCGCTTCGGCGGAATACGGCTGGCAGCTTGACGGGGCGCGTATCGCGGAAATCTGGCGCGCGGGGTGCATCCTGCGCTCGGCCCTGCTGGACGATATCGCCGGCGCCTTTCGTTCCGACCCGCCCCATGGCCGGCTGATCCTGTCAGAGGCGTTCGTGCAGCGGCTGCGGTCAACGGTTCCGGCGCTGCGGCAGGTGGTATCGCAGGCGGTGGCGGCGGGTCATGCCGTGCCGGCGTTGTCGGCCGGGCTGCAATGGTACGACACCATGCGCCAGGGCTATGGCACCGCCAACATCATCCAGGCGCAACGCGACTGGTTCGGCCATCACGGGTTCGAGCGGCTGGGCCAGCGCGGGCGCCATCACGGGCCGTGGCAGGACTGAAGACGCCAAAACCCGGCACCTTGTCAGATCATCGCCGTGTGCAGCACCAGATAGATCACCGCCGACATGGCGGCGGCGGCTGGCACCGTCACCACCCAGGCCGCTATGATGGTCATGAAGTGGCTGCGCCGTACCAGCTTGCGCCGGCGGCGTTCCTCGGGCGGCAGGCGGCGGGTTGTGCCGTTAGAGATGTCCGAGGGGCGGCGGTGGCGATCCATGTACCACTCCCTAAAGAACCCGACGCCAAAGACACCGCCCACCGCGATATGGGTCGAACTGACGGGCAGGCCCAGCCAGCTGGCCAGGATCACGGTAATCGCCGCCGAAAGCGCCACGCAATAGGCGCGCATCGGGTTGAGCTTGGTGATCTGGCTGCCGACCATCCGGATAAGCTTGGGACCGAACAGGAAGAGGCCAAAGGAAATCCCCAGCGCGCCGATCACCATCACCCATTGCGGGATCTCCACCTTGCCGGCGGCGGCGCCGAATTCTGACGCGTGAACAACCGCCGCCAGTGGCCCCACCGCATTGGCCACGTCATTGGCGCCATGCGCGAAGGATAGCAGCGCGGTCGAGATGATCAGCGGCAGGGCAAAGAGCTTTTTCAGCGACCGGACCCGGTTTTCCATGCCCACTGACTGGCGCCGGACAAGGGGGATGCTCAGCACCCAGATCGTCAGGCCGGCAACCAGCCCGATCGCCAGCGCCAGGCCGATGCTCATGCTGATGACGTGCTTGAGCCCCTTGAGCGCCAGGTAAGCCGCAAAGGCGCCTGCCATGATCCCCACAAGGATCGGAACCCAGCGGCGCGCGGCGGCGATCTTGTCATCGCGATAGATGATCCGGTTCTTGATCAGCGCCAGGAATGCCGCCGCGATCACCCCGCCCATGATCGGCGAGATCACCCAGCTGGCGGCGATGGCGCCCATGACCGGCCACGAAATGGCCGAGAAACCGGCCGCGGCCAGCCCGGCCCCCATCACCCCGCCGACGACCGAATGCGTGGTCGAGACCGGTGCGCCGATCCGCGTGGCAAGGTTGATCCAGAGCGCGGCCGCCACCAGCGCCGACATCATCGCCCAGATGAATCGCCTTGTTTCTGCCACGCTGGCGGGGTCGATGATGCCCTTGGATATCGTCGCCACCACGTCGCCGCCGGCCAGCAGCGCGCCGGCGGTTTCGAAAACCGCGGCGATGATGATCGCGCCCCCCATGCTGAGCGCATTCGCGCCCACCGCCGGCCCCATGTTGTTGGCAACGTCATTGGCGCCGATATTGAGCGCCATGTAGGCCCCGAACACCGCAGCGGCGATCACCACCAGGTTGCCGGGTTGCGAGTCGAAGAAAAGCGCCGCGCCCAGCCCGGCGATGACGATAAAGGCCAGACCGATTCCGGGGGCGATCAGCGGCCGCGCGACATAGGCGGTGGCGTATTCGATATGGGAGATACGCCCGAGGTCTTTGTCGAGCGTTTTCCACTGGTTGCTGTCCGGTGTTTCGCTCAAACCGCCGCTCCGGGGTCGTGAAAGATCGCCGTGCAGCGTTGCCGGCATGAGGCGCAGCCTCGGCTGTTTCGTGGCCGGGTTACCGAATTGTTACAGTTGCCGCAAGAGTGCTTTCAACTCCGGCTCGGCAACACGCGCCGCCGCCATCTGCGGCGACAGCCACAACCGCGCCCGTTCGCGCGTTTCGGGGTAGACGTCGGAAAGTTCCTCGACATCAATCCGGTAGACCCGCACCTCGACCGGGGCGGAATAGCCGTCATCAAGGCGCTTGTCGTAGTGATAGACGCCGTATGGTTCGGTCGAGACGCTGGCGGCCTTGACGCCGGCCTCTTCCCACGCCTCGGTGCGCGCGGCCTCGGCGGCGTTCATGTCTTCCATCAGCCAGCCCTTGGGCAGCACCCAGCGCCCGGTGTCCCGGCTGGTGATGAGCAAGACCTCCGTGCTGCCGTCCTCGGCCGTGCGGCAGCACAGCGCGGCCACCTGCAATTCAGGCGGTCGTCTCAGCAAGGGTTGAACCATTTCGGCCCAGGCTTTTTTCAGGGGTCCGGTCATATCGGTTTTTATCTGCTCGTTTGTTTGACAGATACTATAGGCATCAAGACGTTGAATATCAAATCAACTGTCTTTGCGACGTTTGGCCCGCAGGGTGGGGTCGGCGGCGGTCGGGTCTTCGGGCCAGGGGTGGCGGGGATAGCGGCCGCGCATTTCCTTGCGCACCTCCGCATAGGCCCCGGCCCAGAAACCGGGCAAATCCAGCGTCGTCTGCAAGGGCCGCCCGGCGGGCGACAGCAGCGTCACCCTGAGCGGCGTATCGCCCACCCTGGGATGCGTCGTCTGACCGAACATTTCCTGCAGGCGCAGGGTGATTTCGGGATGGTCGCCTGAATAGTCAATGGGTATCTGCCGCCCCAGGGGGGTGGTGAAATGCGCGGGCGCGGCGGCATCCAGCCGCTGCATCCGGTCCCAGTCGAGCCGGGCGCGCAGTGCCGGCAGGATGTCGAAGCGCCGCCAGGCGTCGGCGGTGCGGATGCCGGAAAGATGCGGCAACAGCCAGTCCTCGGCGCTGTCCAGTAGCCCGGCCTCGGTAAAGTCGGGAAAACCCTCGCCCGCGGCGCGCAGCAGTTCGACGCGTGCGGCCAGGCGGCGCGCGGCATCCGACCAGTTGAGGCCCAGCGCGTGCACGCCCTCCAGCATCGCGTGTGCAAGGGCCTCTTCGGGGGCGTCCTTCCATATCCGGTCGTCCAGCACCAGCGCGCCGAACCGTTCCTGTCGGCGGGCCTGGACGCGGCCGGCGCGGCGATCCCAGAAACAGACATCCTGCCAGGCGATGTCAGCGGTAAAGAGCGCGCGCAGCTCGGCCTCGGTCAGTTCGGCCGCCTGCCGGATGCGGGCCTCGCGCCGGTCGCCGTCCAGATCGGTGGCCACGATCAGCCGCGCGCCCGGCAGCGGGTCGCCCTCGGGCAGGGCCGCGCCGGCGCCGCCCGACAACAGATAGCGCGGCGCATCGCCGGGGCGGCGCAGGCCCACCCGGTCGGGATAGGCCAGCGCGGCCATCGTGCCGGTGCTCAGCGGCGCGTGCCGCGCCGCGCCCTTGGGGGTGCGTTTGGCCGCGCGCGCCAGCCGCCCGGCCTCGGCCCGGATGCGGGCGATTGCGCCACGGTTGGCATCGGGCGGCGGGTTGTCGATCGCAGACAGTCGTAGTGCCAGGTCGACCGACCCGACGCCACGCGCCAACGGGTCGCGTTCGCCCAGCAGGGCCGCGAGCGTCGCCGCCTGCGCACCGGCCATCGCCAGCATATGCGCCAGCCGCGGGTGCAGCGGCAGACCGGCCAGCGCCCGGCCGTGATAGGTGATCCGGCCCCGCGCATCGAGCGCGCCCAGCATCCCCAGCAGCGTTCGCGCCTCTGCCAGGCTGGCCGGGTTGGGCGGCGTCAGGAACGGCATCTGCTCTGGCTCTGCCCCCCAGAGTGCGAGTTCCAGCGCCAGAGCGGTCAGATCGGCGGCCTCGATCTCGGGCGGGGGAAAGGCGGCCAGCGCGCCTTCTTCACCCTTGCTCCAGAGCCGGTAACAAACGCCCTCGGCCACGCGACCGGCGCGGCCGGCGCGTTGGATGGCCTCGGCACGCGTCACCCGCTCGGTCACCAGCCGCGACATACCTGAGGCGGGGTCGAACCGCGCCCGCCGCGCCCGCCCGCCATCGACGACGACGCGGATATCCTCGATCGTCAGCGATGTTTCGGCGATGGCCGTGGCCAGCACCAGCTTGCGCCCCGATTTCTGCGGCGCGATGGCGGCGCGTTGTTCGGCAAAGGGCAGCGCGCCGTAGAGTGGGCGGATCCGGCAGCTATCCGGCAGGCGGTCGCGCAGCAGGGCGGCGACGCGGCGGATCTCGCCCTCGCCCGGCAGAAAGGCGAGAATGCCGCCCTCGGTCTCGGCAGCGGCCTGTTCCAGCAGATCGGCCATCGCAACATCGAACCGCGTGCCCTTGCGCAGCGGACGGGGCAGGTGGCGGATGGCGACCGGATAGGCGCGGCCCTCGGCGGTGATCACCGGCGCGCCCATCAGTTCGGCCACCGGGGCGGCATCCAGCGTGGCCGACATTGCCACCAGCAGCAGGTCATCGCGCAAGGCGCCCGCGATTTCCAGGCACAGCGCCAGGCCGAGATCGGCGTTCAGCGACCGTTCGTGAAATTCATCAAAGATGACGGCCCCCACCCCCGAAAGCCCCGGGTCGGACTGGATCATCCGGGTGAGGATGCCCTCGGTCACCACCTCGATGCGGGTTGCGCCCGATACGCGGGCCTCGCCCCGGATGCGATAGCCGACGGTCTGTCCCGGCGTTTCCTTCAGCGTTGCGGCCATGCGTTCGGCGGCGGCGCGGGTGGCCAGGCGGCGGGGTTCCAGCATCAGGATGCGGCCCTCGGTCAGCCCCGCGCGCAGCATTTCCAGTGGCACGACCGTGGTCTTGCCCGCGCCCGGCGGCGCCTGCAGCACCGCGCGGCGGGTTTGTCGCAGCGCATCCAGAAACGCCGGGATGGCGTCATGCACGGGCAGGGTGGCATCGGTCATGGCATGGGGTTATCGGGCAAGCGCGCGGCAATGGCCAGAGGGGGCGGGGAGAGGCAGTGGCAGCGGGCGCGGCGCCCTCAGCGGCGCTCCATCACCGCGGGGCCCAGCCTTGTGTCAAAGGCCACCCTTTCGGCCCGCATCGTGTTGCCGGCGGGGACATAGGTGACGGAGATGTCCACGTCGCTGCTGCGGCGTTCGATTTCGCTGTAGCCCGCCACCCGGCGATAGGCGCCGTCGCAAACGATGGCATCACCCTCGGCCCGGCGCCGATCAAGGGTGATCACCGCGTGGCGGTGGCCATCGAACACATCGGCCTTGAAGCGGCAGACCTCGTCTCGCGGCTGGTCGCGCAGCGCGATGTAAAGCAGCGTCAGCGGGTCGATGGCATTGCGCAGTCCCGATGTATCCGCCGGCGGTGCGCTGCTGCCGGTGTCGCCGGCGACAAGGCGGGGCTGACCCGGGGCAAAGCGCACGTGCACATCCGTGACCCGGCGACCGTCGTCGATGGCCTCGGTATAGTCGTGCGGTCGCAGGTCGCCGCCCGCGACCATCCCCTGCACGGTGACATTGGCCCTCAGCCGCCTGAGCACGCCGACAAGGCCCGCGGTCTTGAAATGCGACCGCGCGGCATAGCCGCCATTGGTAACATTGGCGCCGATCTCGATCACGCCGGCCCTCAACCCCAACAGCCGCACGTCAAAACGCATCGACGACTGTTCACCGGCACTGCCGGCGAAGGGCAGAAGCAAAAGCACAAATATGGCTGCGACGCGCATGGCGGACCCCTGTTCGCCGCCTCGGCACTGGACAATCGGACACGGGCCAAGGCATAGGGTCCGTCGACAGCGACGCATGGGCGGCATTCATGGACATTGCACAGCTAAGCGAGAGAATAATCAAGGGCGATCGACGGGCCCTTGCCCGCGCCATCACTCTGGTCGAAAGCGGCCGCGCCGATCACCGCGCTCAGGCGGGCGAGCTGATGGAGGCGCTCAAGGGTCGCCGGCAGGCCGTGCGCATCGGGTTGTCAGGTACGCCCGGCGTTGGCAAATCCAGCTTTATCGACGCTTTTGGTACCATGCTGACGGGGCAAGGGCTGCGGGTGGCGGTGCTGGCGGTCGATCCCAGTTCGGCGCGTTCGGGCGGCTCGATCCTGGGCGACAAGACAAGGATGGAACGCCTGAGCCGCGACGAGCGCGCGTTTATCCGCCCCTCGCCCAGCCGCTCGCATCTGGGCGGGGTGGCACGGCGCACGCGCGAGGCGGTCGGGCTGTGCGAGGCCGCGGGCTTTGACGTCGTGCTGATCGAGACCGTGGGCGTCGGGCAGTCTGAGACCGTGGTGGCCGAGATGTCGGACATCTTCGTGCTGCTGCTCGCCCCGGCGGGCGGGGACGAATTGCAGGGGGTCAAGCGCGGCATCATGGAGATGGCCGACATGATCCTGGTCAACAAGGCCGATGGCGACCTGAAACCGGCGGCCCAACGCACCCGCGCCGATTATGCCGGGGCGCTGCGGCTGCTGCGCAAACGCCCGCAGGACCCGGAAGGCTTTCCCAAGGTGATGCTGGTCTCGGCCCTGAAAGAGGAGGGGCTGAAAGAGGCATGGGACGAAATGCACCAGCTTGTCGAGTGGCGCCGCGAGAACGGGCATTTTGATGCGCGCCGGGCCGAACAGGCGCGCTATTGGTTCCTTGAAGAGGTCCGGCAGGGCCTTTTGGCGCGGCTGGAAACACCCGAGGCCCGCGCGGCGATGGAAGAGGCCGCAACGCAGGTGGCCGACGGCCATGTGACCCCGGCCAACGCGGCGCGGAAATTGCTGGAGCGGCTGAAGGGCTGAGTGAGAAGGATTGCGCGCAAATCATGTTGGTCTGCTTTGCGCCCAATATGACCAATGCTGCAGAACGCGTGAAAGGCTGCTTTGACGCTCTCCCTAATCCTAAGCTGGCTGTCTGGGTGTAGCTCGACCAGTATCCATGACGCGAGTGGACAGCGATGTGCCATCTTGCCTTCCGCCTCAAACGTTCATTATATGTTCTTTAACATCTACCTGTTTCAGGACTAACGGCATGTCCCTTGCTCTCTCGGTTCTACCGATCATTTTGACTGTCGCCGTGGGGTATATCGTGGTGAATTCGGGTGTATTACCGCGTGATAGGTGGGATGGAATAAACGCCTTGAATTTCAATATTCTGATTCCGGCAACACTTATTCACGCAATCGCCACAGCCGATTTGTCGCACCTCGCCTCAGGGGATTGGGTTATTGCCCTTCTGGCCACACTAGGAATTCTTGCTGGCGTGACCATCACCTTGCGGTTTTTGATCAATCCGACAGTCCTGCCAAATCCTTCTTTCTCGACCCTCTTTCAAACCACGACACGCTGGAATGCCTTCATAGGTCTCGCAGCGGCGGATCAATTGATTGGGGGGAACGGCATCGCATTACTCGCTCTGGGTATGGCGATATTGATCCCGGTCATCAATGTCGCAAATATTGTGATACTGGTCATTTTTGGAACTGCCCAAACTAGCGCAACAAAGGTTGCTCGCTCGATCATGCAAAACCCGCTTGTGATCGGATGCGCTGTTGGTCTTCTCATCAATATGGTCGAAATCCAACTACCGGTTCCAGTCATGAGCGCACTTGATCTGATTAGCCGTGCCGCCTTGGGAATCGGGCTTTTGGCAGTAGGTGCTGGAGTTGCGCTTAGCAGGCTCTTCGAAAGGTCATGGAAAGTCTGGATAGGCGTGTTTTTGCGTGTTGGCCTTGCTCCGGCTGTGTTCGTTGTCTTGGCTGTGGGGTTCCAGCTAAGCTCTGGCGAAACCTTGGCTGGAACGCTGATATTTGCTGTGCCAGCTGCTGCGAATGGTTACATCGTTGCCCAACGAATGGGCGGCGATGCAGACCTCTACGCCGATATTCTGACTTGGCAGATATTCCTGTCACTAGCGATGCTGCCTGTCTGGGCAGCGTTGGTACATCTTGTCCGATAGCCAACATCTGATGGAAGGTGAGGCGGACTGGTGCTGGGATAAGCAGACATTCGCGCCGCCGCAGTAAAGCAGCCGCAGTGAAAAAGACTTTCGTCCCGCATGGCCGACCAACACGGTCTGCGGGCACCACCAAAGAAAAGGGCGCCCGCAGGCGCCCCTTGTCAGTCCTTTGGCCGGTATCAGACCGCCAGGTTGGGGATGATCTGCTTTTTGCGGCTCATGACCCCGGGCAGCAGCACGGTGTCGCCCGAAACCTTGGCGCCAAAGCTTTTCTCGGCGACCGTTTTGACCAGGTCGTTGGGAACCAGCAGCGTCGCCTCTTCGCGGAGGATGTCGACCACGAACAGCAGCACCTGATCGACGCCGTCCTCGGCGGCGACGGTTTCCATCGTCGCCATCAGCCCGGCCTTGCGGTCCAGCACCATCGCCGGGGTGGTGGTTTCCAGAACCGAGACGCGGAAGCTCTTGTCGCCGACCTTGTATTCCTTGGAATCCATCCGCAGCAGTTCGGCATCGGAAAAGGCCGAAACGTCGGATTTGGCGGCGAACATTTCTGCCGCGTAGTCGGGGATCGACAGGCCAAGGTCGGCGGCCAGTCGTTCAGCCACTTCGCGGTCATGCGCCGTGGTGGTGGGCGAGCGGAATTCAAGCGTATCGCTGAGAATGCAGGTCAGCGCCGCGCCCTTGGCCCAGTCGGGCATCTTTTCGGCGTCGGCGCCCATCAGGTCGATCATGATCGTTGCGGTGCAGGCCAGCGGCCGCACGGTGATGTTGATCGGTGCCTTGGTTTCCAGCCCGCCGGCCAGCTTGTGATGGTCGATGATGGCGCGCACGTCGGCGTCGTTGACGTTCTCGGGCAGTTCAGCGGGGTTGTTGGTGTCGACGATGACGCAGGGTTGCCCTTCGGCCAGCGTTTTGATGATTCGCGGCTTGGGCAGATCCCAGCGTTTCAACATGAAGGCGGCCTCGGTGTTGGGTTCGCCCAGCAGCACCGCTTCGGCTTTCTCGCCGCGTACTTCGTTGAGATACCACGCCCAGAGAATGGGCGATCCCGTGGAATCCGTGTCAGGCGATTTGTGGCCAAAGACGAGGGTGGTCATGCGTGATTGTCCTGTCGAATATGGTAATTTGGGCGCCTTATAGGCGCGTGTCTGGGCGATGTCATTATTTTTGCCGCAACGCGGCGTCATTTTCGCGCGCGATACCTGTGCCGCCGGGGGCGGGACGCGGCGAAGAGCGCCGTTCAAAAAATTGTGGACGCGCTTGTTGACACCCCCATTTGCAATGCCTAGCTAAGCGCTGTTAGCACTCTCCTGATGTGAGTGCTGATGGCCCGGGGAGAGGGCCATTTCGGAGAAACTTTGAGCCAGGGAGCCAAAGACATGGCATTTAAACCTCTGCATGACCGCGTGCTTGTCCGCCGCGTCGAGAGCGAAGAAAAGACCTCGGGCGGGCTGATCATTCCCGACACCGCCAAGGAAAAGCCCCAGGAAGGCGAAATCGTGGCCGTCGGCGCCGGTGCGCGCGACGAAGACGGCGACCGGATTGCACCGGACGTCAAGGCAGGCGATCGCATCCTGTTCGGCAAATGGTCGGGCACCGAGATCACGCTCGACGGTGAAGAGCTGCTGATCATGAAGGAAAGCGACATTCTGGGCATCATGGAAAGCGGCAAGGCCGCCTGATCGCGCCCGGATCGTGAACTGAACCCAAGATAACAAGACTTCAGGAGCAACTGACATGTCTGCAAAAGACGTCAAATTTGACACCGATGCCCGCAATCGCATGATGCGCGGCGTCAACGTGCTGGCCGATGCCGTGCGCGTGACCCTCGGCCCCAAGGGTCGTAACGTGGTCCTCGACAAATCCTTTGGCTCGCCGCGCATCACCAAGGACGGTGTTTCGGTCGCCAAGGAAATCGAACTGGAAGACAAGTTCGAGAACATGGGCGCGCAAATGGTCAAGGAAGTGGCCCAGCGCACCAATGACGAGGCCGGCGACGGCACCACCACCGCCACCGTGCTGGCTCAGGCCATCGCCAAGGAAGGCATGAAGGCCGTGGCCGCGGGCATGAACCCGATGGACCTCAAGCGCGGTATCGACCTGGCCACCACCAAGGTCGTCGAAGCCATCAAGGCGGCTGCGCGCGAAGTCAAGGACAGCGGCGAAGTCGCACAGGTCGGCACCGTATCTGCCAACGGCGAGGCCGAAATCGGCCAGATGATCGCTGACGCGATGCAGAAAGTCGGCAATGACGGCGTCATCACCGTCGAAGAGAACAAGGGCCTGGAAACCGACACCGAAGTGGTCGAAGGCATGCAGTTCGACCGTGGCTACCTGTCGCCCTACTTTGTCACCAATGCTGACAAGATGACCACCGAACTCGAGGACTGCCTGGTTCTGCTGCACGAGAAGAAACTCAGCTCGCTGCAGCCGATGGTGCCGCTGCTGGAATCGGTCATCCAGTCGCAAAAACCCCTGCTGATCATTGCTGAAGACGTCGAAGGCGAGGCGCTGGCCACGCTGGTGGTCAACAAGCTGCGCGGCGGGCTCAAGGTTGCTGCCGTCAAGGCACCGGGCTTTGGCGATCGCCGCAAGGCCATGCTGCAGGACCTCGCCATCCTGACCGGCGGTCAGGTAATCAGCGACGACCTGGGCATGAAGCTCGAGAATGTCACCATGGACATGCTCGGCAAGGCCAAGAAGATCGCGATCACCAAAGACGAAACCACCATCGTCGACGGTGCCGGCGACAAGGCCGAGATCGAGGCCCGCGTCGCCCAGATCCGTCAGCAGATCGAAGACACCACTTCGGACTATGATCGTGAAAAACTGCAGGAACGTGTTGCCAAGCTGGCCGGCGGCGTTGCCGTCATCCGCGTGGGCGGCATGACCGAAACCGAGGTGAAAGAGCGCAAGGACCGCGTCGATGACGCGCTGAACGCCACCCGCGCCGCGGTGCAGGAAGGTATCGTCGTCGGCGGCGGTGTCGCCCTGGTGCAGGCTGCCAAGGGCCTCGAAGGTCTGACCGGCGCCAACAGCGACCAGACCAACGGTATCGTCATCGTGCGCCGTGCGCTCGAGGCGCCGCTGCGTCAGATCGCCGATAACGCCGGCGTTGACGGTTCGGTCGTTGCCGGCAAGATCCGCGAGTCGGACGACCTCAAGTTCGGTTTCAACGCCCAGACCGAGGAATACGGGGACATGTTCGCCTTTGGCGTCATCGACCCGGCCAAGGTGGTGCGTACCGCGCTCGAGGATGCCGCCTCGATCGCCGGTCTGCTGATCACCACCGAGGCGATGGTCGCCGACAAGCCGCAGAAAGAAGGCGCTGCCGGTGGCGGCATGCCTGACATGGGCGGCATGGGCGGCATGGGCGGCATGATGTAAGCCTGCCCGCGCAGAGTACGACAATAACGGGGCCGCCCTTTGGGGCGGCCCTTTTCATGTTCGGGGGTTGTTGTGTTGCGGGGGTGCGGCCGGGGCAGAGGTCAGGCGCGTGTCGGCCGCACGGACTGTGCCGCATCACCGTTGCGCGCGGTGACGGAAAAGAAACCCCTGTGCGGACCGTTGTCATGGACGATATCGCACAGGTGGCGATGGATATGCTCCAGTTCCTGCTGCGCGCCCGTCAGCGCCAGCAGTGGCGTGTGATGCCCGGCCACACGCACGCACAGCGACGCCTGGCCCATCGGTGTCGATGGCCGGCGAAGGAACAGGCTTTCGATATCGTCCAGGTTGATGCTGCGCATCACCCGTCCGCGGTGGTTCATGTTGATCTTGGTCAGCGCCAGCGTGCCGCGCTTGGCATCCAGCGCCATCTGGCGCCGAAAGCCCCGGGTGCCATAGGCATAAACGGCCAGCCCGGTGGCGGTGCAGATCGCCGCCAGCATCCCGTGCGGCAGCGCCTGGTCGCTTCCCGATTCCATCGGCAGCACAAGCCATAGCATCGTCGATGCCGCGACCGTCAGCCCGCCGGTCAGGCGCAGGACAAGTTCCGACATGGCCTCCAGGCGGAAGCGGTTCGACCTTTCGCGTGCGGTCAGGCCCATCGGCGACCGCATCAGCGTAACCGTTCCCCAATCGCCCTCGTAGACGTGTTCGCGCTGCCCCATTTCACGGACCCCGATAAAAAATAATTGAATCAGTTGGCCAGAAAAAACCGGCGACAATGTGGCCCTGCGCGCATGATTTGACGGCAAATATCGGTCGCCGAACCTGCCGTTACGCCTTTTTGGGCCGGACAATGTGGTAGGTGCCGCGCATGTAGGTCAGCGGTTTTTCCCCGGCGTCAAAGATGTCGGTGACGTTGCCGATACAGATGGCGTGGCTGCCGTGGACATGCCGGTGACCGAGTTCGCAGGTAAATGCCGTGGCGCGGGGCAGGATCGGCCCGAAACGGGTTTCCGAAACATCGAGCCCGGCAAAGCGGTTGGGCATCCGTTCGTCGAACCTGCCCGCAAAGGCCCGCGCCAGGTCAACCGCGTCCTCGGGCAGGACGTTGACGCAAAAGACCCCGTTTTCCTCGACCGCGCGGGCGATGCGGCTGTCGTCACGCAGGCACACCAGGACAGAGGGCGGATCGGCCGACAACGACGTAAACGCGCTGATGGTGGCGCCGGCCATTCCCGCGGGCCCGTCGGTGGTGACGACGGTCACCGTGGCCGCGACCTGGCGCATCGCCGCGACAAAGGCCCCGCGCGCCACCGTCATCGGCGGGCGGTTCTCTGTGCGGGGCGCTTGGGCGCGTTGGCTGCCAAGGGGGGCGGTCTCCTATTACGGCGCGGGCCGGTTTGCAGGTGTAGAGATAGTGGGCAAATGCCTGCCGGTAAAGGAGGCAGCAAGCGGGGCGGTTTCGGCATCGGCCTGCATGCATCACGCGCCCCCCTGCAGGCAACTGATTGCCCTTGCCCGCGATTGTCCCTATCACCCCGGCCTGAACCGGAGCCGCCAATGCCTGACACCTCTTCTGCCGTGGCCTTTTTGCCGCCCGCCACCCGGCCGGGCCTGTTCGGGCTGGGGCGGGTGGCGCTGGATGCGCTGTTCTGGCCGCTCGGCCGGCCCGAAAGGCTGTCGCATCCCGGCGCCACACTGGCCGATATGGGGGCGCAGGATCACCTGGTCGGCCTGGCCCAGGACCTGATGCGACCACGGTTGCGGCGGGGTACGCGGGTGCAGATGTCGGTCGTCATGGCCGAGCCCGAGGTGATTCACGGTGCGCGCCAGCGCCGCGCGGTGCGCCGGGCCGGGCGCTATCACCGAATCCTGAGCTATAACGAGACGCTGCTTGCGCGTCTGCCCAACGGCATATTCTTTCCCTACGGCACAAGCTGGGTGCCGGAATGGCGCGAGCGCGACATGACCAAGCGCGCCATGTGTTCACTCATCGCGTCGGCGAAGCGGTCGCAAGAGGGGCACGAGCTGCGTCACCGCATGGTCGAGGCCGTGCGCCGCGACGGCCTCGATGTCGAGGTCATGGGCCGTGGCTACACCCCCTTTGGTGCCAAGGCCGAGGGGCTTGCCCCCTATCGCTATTCAGTGGTGATCGAGAATGTGCGAGAGCGCAATTTCTTTACCGAAAAGCTGATCGATGCGGTGCTGTGCCGGACGGTGCCGATCTATTGGGGTTGCCCCAACATTGCCGACTTCATGGATGTCTCGGGCATGATCCTGTGCGAGACCGAAGCCGAGATACTGGCGGCCATCGCTTTGATGTCAGAGGCCGACTATGCCGCACGGCTGCCAGGCCTGCTGGCGGCGCAGGAACAGGCGGCCGCCTATGGCGACATATTCGAACGCGCCGCCCGCGCGGTGCTGACGGACCAGCTGGTGCCGCCGCATCCCCGGCCGGCGGGGGCCTGACCCCGCCGGTTCCGTGTGTCGCCGGCAATGGCGAACGGGATCACCCCGCGATAAGGCCCATCTGTTCGAGCTTGAGAATGACCTGATGGGCGCAGTTGTCGACGTCATGACCTTCGGTGTCGACGCGCAGTTCGGGGTCTTCAGGCACGTCGTACGGGTCTGAAATTCCGGTGAATTCCTTGATCTTGCCCTCGCGCGCCAGCTTGTAGAGCCCCTTGCGGTCGCGGCGTTCGCATTCCTCGAGCGAGGTCGAGACATGGACCTCGACGAAGGCGCCGTATTGCTCGACATCCTCGCGCACTGCCCGGCGGGTGGTGGCGTAAGGCGCGATCGGGGCACATAGCGCAATGCCGCCGTTCTTGGTGATTTCGCTTGCGACATAGCCGATGCGGCGGATGTTGAGGTCGCGGTGCTCCTTGGAAAAGCCCAGCTCGGAAGAGAGGTTCTTGCGCACGATGTCGCCATCGAGCAGCGTCACCGGCCGGCCGCCCATCTCCATCAGCTTGACCATCAAAGCGTTGGCGATGGTCGACTTGCCCGACCCCGAAAAGCCGGTGAAGAAAACGGTGAAGCCCTGCTGGCTGCGCGGCGGATAACGGCGGCGCAGCTGTTCCACCACCTCGGGAAAGCTGAACCAGTCGGGGATTTCCAGCCCCTCGCGCAGGCGGCGGCGCAATTCGGTCCCCGAGATGTTGAGGATGGTGACGTTGTCGCGGTCCTCGATCTCGTCCACCGGCTCGTACTGGGCGCGTTCCTGAACATAGACCATGTGCTTGAACGGCACCATCTCGATGCCGATCTCGCCCTGGTGGGCGCGCACCATATCCTGCGCGTCGTAGGGGCCGTAGAAATCATCGCCCTTGCTGTTCTTGCCCGGGCCGGCATGGTCGCGCCCGACAATGAAGTGGGTGCAGCCGTGGTTGCGCCGGATCAGCGCATGCCACAGCGCCTCGCGCGGGCCGGCCATGCGCATCGCCAGGTTCAGCAGGCTCATCGTGGTGGTCGAGCCGGGGTACTTGTCCAGCACCGCCTCGTAACAGCGCACGCGGGTGAAGTGATCAACATCGCCCGGCTTGGTCATGCCGACGACCGGGTGGATCAGCAGGTTGGCCTCGACCTCCTTGGCGGCGCGAAAGGTCAGCTCCTGGTGTGCGCGGTGCAGGGGATTGCGGGTCTGGAAGGCGACGATCTTGCGCCAGCCCAGCTTGCGAAACAGCGCGCGCAACTCGTTGGGCGTGTCGCGGCGGGCGCGGAAATCATAATGCACCGGTGTCTGGATGCCGGTCACCGGGCCGCCCAGGTAAACCGGTCCGGCGGTGTTGTGCAGATAGTTCACCGCCGGGTGGGTGCTGTCGTCGGCACCAAACACCTTTTGGGCCTCGCGCGCCTTGTCCGGCGTCCAGCGGTCGGTGACGGTGAGTGTCGCCAGGATCACCCCCTCCTGGTCGCGCAGGGCGATGTCCTGGCCCAGCTCGATGCCCTTGGCGAATTCCTCGGACACGTCCAGCGTGATCGGCATCGGCCACAGGGTGCCGTCGGCCAGGCGCATGTTCTCGACCACGCCATCATAATCGGCTTGGGTTATGAACCCCTTCAGCGGATTGAACCCGCCGTTCATCAGCAGCTCCAGATCGCAGATCTGCCGCGGGGTCAGGTCCCAGCTGATCAGGTCAGCCGCCTCGACCTTCAGCTTTTGCGCGGACTCGTAGGAGACGTATAGTTCGGGGATGGGGGCGAGGTTGGAATGGGACATTTTCATACTCGTCGTAATTCGGTTGGGCGGATTAGGCCCGCAGCGCCGGACCCGGTGTCAGGGGCGCCATAGACCCGCTTGGCACCGGGTTTCAAGGCGGCAAGGGTCAAAGTGGCAGACTGCGGCGGAAAAACCGCGTCTCGAATGGCGATATGCCGGGGAAGGTTTGTCGATGTTGCAAAGGCTGGGAGATGAATTTTCCATTCCGCTCGGTGATGGAAATGTCTTGTGCTTCCTTATCAAGAGAGGCTGTGAAATTCTCCTGATTTGCGGATTTGGCAGTGTCAGCTGCTAAACCGTGACGACATCATAGATACCGAACAACATGAACGAACGGCGCGGTAATGCCCGCGCCGTTTTGCATTTTTGGGGTGGGACCCGTGGCGCGCGCCGGTCAATCCTGCTGTTCGGCCAGGAACCGTTCCGCGTCCAGCGCCGCCATGCAGCCCATGCCGGCGCTGGTCACCGCCTGGCGGTAGACGTGATCGGTCAGGTCGCCGGCGGCAAAGAGGCCGGATATCGAGGTCTGCGTGGCGCCCGGCGCGACCTTGACGTAATCGCCGTGATGCATCTCGACCTTGCCCTTGACCAACTCGCTGGCCGGCGCGTGGCCAATGGCGATGAACACACCCTTGCAGGGGATCTCACTGGTCTCGCCGGTCTGGGTGTTCCTGACCCTGACGCCGGTCACACCCTTGGGGTCTTGGTCGCCCAGTATCTCGTCGATCTCGTGAAACCATAGCGGCTCGATCTTGGGGTTTTTCAACAGCCGGTTTTGCAGCACCTTTTCGGCGCGCAACTCGTCCCGGCGGTGGATCAGCGTCACCTTCGAGGCGAAATTGGTCAGAAAGAGCGCCTCTTCGACGGCGGTGTTGCCACCGCCCACGACCACGATTTCCTGCCCGCGGTAAAAGAACCCGTCGCAGGTGGCGCAGGCCGAGACACCGAAGCCCTTGAATTTCTCTTCGCTTTCCAGCCCCAGCCACTTGGCCGTTGCGCCGGTGGCCATGATCACGGCGTCGGCGGTATATGTGGTGCCGCTGTCGCTGGTGGCGCGAAACGGCCTGCTGTCGGTGTCGAGATCGGTGATGATGTCGCCCACGATCTCGCAGCCCATCGCGCGGGCGTGCGCCTCCATCCGGACCATCAGGTCGGGGCCCTGCACCTCGGTATCGCCGGGCCAGTTCTCGACCTCGGTGGTGGTGGTCAGCTGTCCGCCCGGTTCGATCCCCTGAACCAGCAGCGGTTCCAGCATCGCCCGCGCGGCATAGATGCCGGCGGTGTATCCGGCAGGGCCGGAGCCGATGATCAGGCATTTGGTGTGGCGGGGCTCGGGCATGAGGGGCAACCTTTGATCAGTTCGTATCAGGGTGGGTCTTGTCTGGACGAGTCGGCTGCGAGATATAGCGGCGCCGGCGACCGGGTGAAAGCCCGCCCTCGGCGGCCCGCAGGCAATACGTGTCCGGGGCGCGTCGCTATGGCCATTCGAAACGATCTTGCGCATGCGCGAAATAATATTGCGCGCGCCGGCGGCAATGCTATAACAATCGCGAATTCAAGGAGGGGATATGCCCGCCACCCGACTGGACGAGATCGACCGCAAGATACTGGCCGAACTGCAGGCCGACGGTCGCATGACCAATGTCGAACTGGCCCGCCGCGTGGGCATCTCGGCGCCGCCCTGCCTGCGCCGGGTGCGCACGCTGGAAGAAAGCGGTTACATCCGCGGCTATCATGCCGAGGTCGATGCGCGCGAACTGGGGTTCGAGGTGCAGGTCTACGCCATGGTCGGGCTGCAAAGCCAGGCCGAGGCAGACCTGTCGGCGTTCGAGGACCGCTGCCGCGCCTGGTCGCTGGTGCGCGAATGCAACATGCTGAACGGCGAGGTCGATTTCATGCTGAAATGCGTGGCGCCCGACCTGTCCACCTTTCAGCGGTTCCTGACCGAGGAACTGACCGCGGCCGACAACGTGGCCAGCGTCAAGACCTCGCTGGTCATCCGCTGCGCCAAGGATGAACCCGGCGTGCCCTTCGATGTGCTAGAAGAACGGCTGAGCCAGTCCGCGTAACGCAAAGAGGGCCGCGGATCGGCCCTCCTTGCTTGCCGTGACACCTGTCCTGCCGTCAGGCGACGTCCGCCTGCGCGGCGTCGTTCAGCGGCAGGCGCTGACAGGCCAGCGGGCCAAAGTCGCGCGGCCGTTTCACATGCGGAAAGAAGGACATGAACAGGTCCAGCATCTTGGGCCCCATGTTGCGTTCGAACCCGACGCCGGGGTGATAGCTTTCGGTTTCCATTCCGTTGGCCGTGATGATCGCGTGGCGGCGCAGGCACAGGTGATAGACGGTCACCGGGCGCGGCGGCACGATCTCTATCGCGTTGACACCATCAACCATGTGCGAGGCAGGCGTAAGCGCATGGTCGCCCATGATCTTGTCGAACAGCCGCGGTGGCCGCAGCATGAAGCGCGCGCCGGGGCCGGCCATGATGTCAGTCTGCGGCCGGCCAAAGCCAAAGCTGTCGGCGGTGATCCGGGTCAGGCTGGAGCCATCGGGAAACTTGTCGCAACGCGGCACCAGCGTCATTGCGCCGACCCATTGCAGTTGCAGGGCGCCGTGGTTCTTGGTGGCCAGCTTCATCCCCGGCACAAGGTCCTCGACCGGGACGGGGCCGCGGGTGGTGGCGATCAGCGTACCGTGTGCAAAGGCGGAAAATGCCCCTTCAAAGGCCGGAATGGCCGGGCCGATCTGTTCGGATTGGCGCACCTGGCCATCGTTCAGAAGCGCGGAGATGCGATATTTCCGCATGACCAGAGGCTTTCGTGTGGGCTGTCTGGCCGTTGCGGCGCGCGCCGATGCAGAACTACGGCCTGAGAAAGCGGACGAAGTATTGGACGGAACACGCGCGGCATATGCCCGCGCGGCATAGGAAGGGGTCACCATGATCGAGTCACCTCTAAAGGTAGTCTCAACCGCGTCGGCCCCCACCGACAACGACAGAAGGACTTGTTACTGCTTACGTTGCTAGATGTGTTCAGATGCCAAACAAATGGCGCAATTGCCCCAGTTTAGTCAAATTTCAGCTATTATTGTAATGACCTTGCCGACAATCATGCAGCGATGCGCCGACTGTTTTTCCGCAATCAACGCTTTTGCCACAATTGATGAATCGGCGATTCGAAAATCCAGTTTATGAAGTTAACTCAGTGCAGGGAACGGGTCCTGCTGTCAGGCGACGCTGACGGTCTTGAGAATGGCGTCGTGGCGGGTAGAGCGGCGCTTGCCGCGCTGAAATGGCATCGGCGTTGCAGCTTGTTTGCTGGTCTCAATGACCGATTTCATCCACCGAGTCCTCATCTCCGCGCTCCTCTTCAGTACTTGTTACCGTTGGCCTGTGGCCTTCGCTTGTATGGCGGCAGTATTGTCGTGGTTTGGGGCAAAGATTGGGCCAAGAGATGGGAATAGCCGGGAAACGTCGTCGCTATTCTTGGGCCGCACAATCCACGCGTGCATTTTCGCAAGGTATTGAAAAACTGTTGCAAATCCGATGAACGCGGTAATAGCCGGTGCCGTCTACGGACAAAGTGGGCGTATTCCTGCCCAGACCTTGCCCAATTTCACAGGCGGATCGCCGACAACAGCCGGCCATAATCCGCCTCGGCCGCGTGGGTCGCGCGGCGATAGGAATAGAATCTCCCGGCGTCGGAATAGGTGCAGTGCCGCGTCCATTCCGCGTGCCCGATACCGGCGCTGCGCAGGCGATGCAGCCCGTAGGCGGGCAGGTCGAACTGATAGCGGCCCTCGTTGCCGTTGGCAAAAAAACGGTGGTTGTCGGGGTCCTCGGCCATGAAATCATCCAGGAACTCGGGGCCCACCTCATAGGCCGCCTGGCTGATCGTCGGCCCGATCGCCGCGCGGATGTCGCTGCGGTTCGCGCCCAGCCGTTCCATCGTGTCGAGCGTGGCGTCAAGTACCCCGTCAAGCGCCCCGCGCCAGCCGGCATGCGCGGCGCCGATCACGCTGGCCTGCGCGTCGGCAAACAGCACCGGCTGGCAGTCGGCGGTCAGCACCGCCAGCGCCAGCCCGGGCCGGTCGGTGACCATCGCGTCGGCGGTCAGGCGGCCGGGGGCGGGGCCATCGATCACCGCCACCTCAGCCGAATGCACCTGATGCACGGTGATCAGCGCCTCCGGGGGCACGGCCATCGCGTCGGCAACGCGGGCGCGGTTGATCTGCACGATTTCGGCCTGGTCGCTGGAGCCGAGGCCGCAGTTGAGCCCGGCGAAGATGCCCGACGACGCCCCGCCGCGCCGGGTAAAGAACCCGTGCCGCAGAGGTGCGAGGCAGTCGGCGGTGAGAATTTCCAGTGTCATGCGTCCAGTCCGGGTGGCGGGGTTGCGGTCTTGGGAAACAGCGCCATCACCTTGAACAGAGTCCCCATTTCGGCCGGGTGGGTCAAGCGCCGATGCGCGGCGACATGCGTCTCCAGCTCTGCGCCGGTCAGCCCGCGCGCCAGGGCCTGTGCTCGCTGGGTGATGCCCAGCCGTTCCAGAAACACGCCCTGCGGCGTCAGCCGGCTGGCGGAACAGGGCTGGGCGGCCTGCGCCAGCGCCTCGAAATCCACATGCGCGGTCAAATCGGCCTCTCCCGGCTCGGCCAGCGGGTCGGCATGTTCGTGCCTGCGCACCGCCTGCAGCGTGTCGCCCAGCGAGCGCCAGTCACCATAATCGACGATCAGCGCGGCCCCGCCTCGCGTGGCGATTCGGGGGCCGATCTCGGCCGCGATGGCCTCGGCCGCGGGTGAGAATTCGACGATGTCGCCATCTCTGGTGTCTTCCAGCCGGTGCGCCAGTTGCGGCAGCGGCGTGGGGTCGCTCAGCCCCAGGCACAGTGCGCCGTCACGCAGCCCCACCACCCGTTCGCGCCACGCCGCGCCCTCGCGCACCGCCTGCCGGATCGGCAGCGCGTCGAAAAACTCGTTGGCGACCAGGAAAAGCGGCAGGTCGGGCAGGGCGGTGATGCTGTCGTGCCAGGTGATGTCATCGCGCCCCAGCGTCGCCGCCTGCGCCTGCCGCAGCGCCGGAGATGTCTCGACAAGGTGCAGCCGTAGCGCGTCGTGAAAGCCCGGCACCGCGCGGGTGGCGCGCAGGATGTCGGCCATCAGCGTTCCCCGCCCCGGCCCCGGCTCGGCCAGGGCAAAGGGGGCCGGCGCGCCCTGGTCCAACCAGCCTTGCGCCAGCGCCAGCCCGACCAGTTCGCCGAACATCTGCGAAATCTCGGGCGCGGTGGTGAAATCGCCCCCGGCGCCCAGCGGGTCGCGGGTGGTGTAATAGCCGTGCTCGGGATCGCCCAGGCAGGCGGCCATGTAGTCGGCCACCGTCATCGGCCCACTGGCGGCGATCTGGCGCGCCAGCCTTTGCCCCAGTGGGGTCATGCTGCCGCCCGGGCGCGGGCGCGCAACAACAGCCACAGACCCAGCGCGATCATCGGCAGTGACAGGAGTTGCCCCATCGTCAGCCCGTAGCCCTGCACGCGCAGGGCCAGCCCCAGCGGGTTGCCCTCTGTCACGAACTGGGCGTCCGGCTGGCGTACGAACTCGACCAGGAAACGCGCAAGGCCATAGCCGGCAAAGAACACCCCTGTCAGCGCCCCGGGTCGCGCCAATGAGCCGCCCCTGAACGCCATGACGATCAGAGCCGTGCCCAGCAGCAAACCCTCAAGCCCGGCCTCGTAAAGCTGCGAGGGATGGCGCGCGCAGGCGCCGACGATGCCGGGACAGTACTGCGCCATCTCACCGGGAAAGATCACGCCCCAGGGCAGGTCGGTGGGCCGGCCCCACAGCTCGGCATTGATGAAATTGGCGATCCGCCCCAGCAACAGCCCCGGCGGTGTAGCCATGCACAAGACGTCCGCCACCGACAACCAGGCGATGCGCTGACGCCAGGAATAGACGACGCAGGCGGTGATCACCCCCAACAGCCCGCCGTGAAACGACATGCCGCCCTGCCAGATCATCAGGATCTCGCCGGGATGGGCAGCGAAATAGGCCGGGTTGTAAAAGAGGACGAAACCCAGCCGCCCGCCCAGGATCACGCCCAGGATCACCCAGGTCAGCAGATCCTCGACCTGGGGCTCGGTAATGGCCGGGTTCCCGCCCCGCCAAAGGCGCGGCCGGCGCACCGCCGCGACCACCAGACGCCAGCCGATCAGGATGCCGACGATATAGGCCAGCGCGTACCAGCGCAGCGCCAGCTCGAAACCGAAGACCGGCAAGGTGAATATCTCGGGCGAGATGTCGGGAAAGGGGATCGCTGCCTGCATGTCTGCCTCTCGTGCTGTGCCGGGTGCGGGCAAGTCAACCTTGCGGGTCCGGCCTTCGGTCGCCATATAGAGTGCAAAGGTAACGCCGGAGCAATCCCCATGCAGACCCGCAACAAGGTTCTTGACGATCTAGGTCAACTGATGACCAACGCCATGGGCGTGGCCCAGGGCGCACGGGAAGAGGCCGAGACGGCGATGAAGTCGATGATCGACCGCTGGCTTGCCGACCGCGATTTCGTCACTCGCGAGGAATTCGACGCCGTCCGCGCCATGGCCCAGAAGGCCCGCGAAGAGAACGAGGCGCTGAAAGCGCGGATCGAGGCGCTGGAAAAGGGCGCGAAATAACCGCCCGCCCGTAGGGTGGGTTTCCAACTCACCGATCCACCAACTTCTGTTCCGAACGACGGGCCGCGCCGCCTGTAGGCGCTGGCGCGTGCAAGGGCCGCATGGGGTGCGTTGCGCCCGAAAACCCTCGTCGATGGACGGGGTGCGCTGTCGCTGCAACGCGTCATTACGTCTTGATGACGTTTCTGTGTCATCCCCAACTTATTGCGGTTATCCCCAACAAATCGCTTTACAGGTATTCCAAATGCCTCCACCATATCTGGTATGGGTCAGGTGGGTACACCCCCGATCCTAGAGCAGGCACCGAGCGTTTGGGGTGCTGTCCACCCCCGGCGCTATGCAACAAAACGAGGTGGCGGCATGACCTTTTCCGAGCAGTTCCTGCACGACGACCTGCATCCTATTGATATCGTCGAGCATCTGGCCGAACATCACGACTGGGAATTTGACCGCATTGGCGACGACCAGATCGCAATGGCGGTCGAAGGCCAGTGGCGCACCTATTCCGTCACCCTGGCCTGGTCGGGCTATGACGAGACCCTGCGCCTAGTCTGCACCTTCGAGATGGAGCCGCCCGAGGACAAGCATGCCGTTCTCTACGAGACCCTGAACGAGGCCAATGACAAATGCTGGGCCGGCGCCTTTACCTATTGGGCCGAGCAAAAGCTGATGGTCTACCGTTACGGGCTGGTCATGGCGGGGGCCGGCGGTGTCTGCCCCGAGCAGGTGGATACGCTGATCGGCACCGCCGTTCACAGCGCCGAACGCTTTTACCCCGCCTTTCAACTGGCCGTCTGGGGCGACCGCACCCCGCGCGACGCCATGCAGGTGGCCATGGCAGAGGCGTATGGCCGCGCCTGAACGCCACCCCTGAACGCCACCATTGAAACCGCGCATGCCCGGGCGTAACACTTGGTCCGGATTCACCGGATTTGCCGGGGCAAGATAGGGGTGCGGGATGAGCCTTTTGGATGTGGCGCGTGACGGTCTGGTCTTGCTGGGCTGCGGCAAGATGGGGTCTGCGATGCTGGCCGGCTGGCTTGACCGGGGGCTGCCGCCGGGCGCGGTGCACGTGATTGACCCCAACCCGTCGGACTGGCTGCGCTCGACCGGTGTCGCGCTCAATGGAAAGCTGCCGCAAAAACCGTCGATTGCGTTGGTCGCGGTCAAGCCGCAGATGATGGGCGATGCGCTGCCCGCGCTGGCGGCGCTGGGCGGGGGCGGCACGCTGTTCCTGTCGGTCGCTGCGGGCACTCCGATTGCCGCCTACGAGGCCGCGATGGGCGAGGGTACGCCGATTGTCCGCGCCATGCCCAACACCCCGGCGGCGGTGGGCCGGGGCATCACCGCCATCATCGGCAACGCCCACGCCACCGAGGCGGATCTTTCCGCGGCTGAGGAACTGCTTGGCGCCGTGGGCCAGGTGGTGCGGCTGGAAAGCGAAGACCAGATGGACGCAGTGACCGGGCTTTCGGGTTCCGGCCCGGCCTATGTCTTTCACATGATCGAATGCATGGCCCGCGCGGGCGAGGCGCAGGGGCTTGCCCCCGATCTGGCGATGCAACTGGCCAAAGCCACCGTTGCCGGCGCCGGCGCACTGGCCGAGGCCGCAGACGAAACCCCGGCACAGCTGCGCGTCAACGTCACTAGCCCCAACGGCACCACCCAGGCCGGGCTGGAGGTGCTGATGGATGATGCCGCCGGCCTGCCGCCGCTGATGGAACGTACTGTGGCCGCCGCCGCGAACCGGTCGAGGGAGCTGCGCAATGACTGACCGGATCACCTTTGACGATTTCCTCAAGGTCGATATCCGGGTTGGCCGGGTGGTGCGGGCCGAACCGTTTCCCGAGGCACGCAAGCCCGCGATCAAGCTGTGGGTCGATTTCGGCCCCGAGATCGGCGAACGCAAAAGCTCGGCGCAGATCACCGCGCATTACACGCCCGACGGCCTGATCGGCAAACAGGTGATGGCGGTCGTCAACTTCCCGCCGCGCCAGATAGGCCCCTTCATGTCAGAGGTTCTGGTGCTGGGCGTGCCCGACGCCGATGGCGAAGTGGTGCTGATTTCGCCCGATCAAGACGTGCCCGAAGGGGGGCGGATGCACTGATGCGCGTGCTGTTTACCTGCCGCTATCCCGATGCGGTGATCGCCCGCGCCGAGGAACACTTCGAGGTCGAGGTCCGCGAAGACCGGACGCCGCTGAAACCGGGCCAGATGCGGGCCGCGCTGACGCTTTATGACGGGGTGGTGCCGACGCTTGGCGATGCCTTTACGGCCGAGGTGTTCGATGGCGCAGAGGGATCGCGCTGCAAGGTGCTGGCCAATTTCGGTGTCGGCTACAACCATATCGACGTGGCGGCGGCGCGGGCGTCGGGCATCACCGTGACCAACACCCCGGGTGCCGTGACCGACGCCACCGCCGACATCGCGCTGACGCTGATGCTGATGACCGCCCGCCGCGCGGGCGAGGGCGAAAGGCTGGTGCGCGCGGGCAAGTGGGCCGGCTGGACCCCGACACAGTTGCTGGGGCTGCACATGACCGGCAAGACGGTGGGGATCATCGGCCTGGGCCGGATCGGGCAGGCGATCGCCCGGCGCTGTCATTACGGCTTTGGCATGAAGGTGCTTTACGTCAACCGCTCGGCGCGCGAGACCAGTTTCGCCGCCACCCGGGTGGAAACGCTGGCAGAGCTGGCGCAGGCGGCGGATTTCGTTGTCGTGGCGGTGCCGGGCGGGGCCGAAACGCACCACCTTATCGGGGCGGATGTCTTTGCCGAGATGCAGCCGCATGCCTTTTTCATCAACATTGCGCGGGGCAACGTGGTTGACGAGGCCGCGCTGATCTTGGCCCTGCAGGCGGGGGAAATCGCGGGGGCCGGGCTGGACGTCTACGAACATGAACCGCAGGTGCCCGAGGCGCTGAGGGCGATGGAAAACGTCACGCTTCTGCCGCACTTGGGCACCGCCGCGTTGGAAGTGCGAGAGCAGATGGGATTCATGGCGGTCGACAACCTGGTGGCTGCGCTGAACGGTGAAACGCCCCCCAACCTGGTGAACTGACGCTGGCGCCGGTCCAGGCGGATGGATTGCGCGGGCAAACAAGGGGATGGTGGGCAGATGGGAATGTCATTCGCGGTCAATGGCGAATTCTCGCCGCTGCATCATGTGGTGGTGGGCCCGGGGGCAGGTCTGATCCTGCACGATTTCTGGCGCGAGATCGGCGATACCTTCGTTACGGCGGGGATGCGCAACCAAACCCGGGCCGAGCAAATCGCCGGCACCGCCGACCTGCTGGCCGGCTGTCGGGTGGACGAGGTGACCTTTGACGTCGTGCCGTCTACCGGCGGGTCGTTTTTCTGCGCCACCCTGCCGCTGCGGCGGGGCTGAGGCCCGAACCCGATTTACCCGGCAGCAAGGTTGCACTATCACGCTGCCGACTGACCCAAGGAAAGGCGCGTCCATGTCCGGCCACGGCACCCCCATCCCAATGACCTCTCACGCCTCGACCGGGCTTTCGGGTCAGGCCGATGTGCCTGGTGACAAGTCGGTATCGCACCGCGCTCTGATCCTGGGCGCGCTGAGCGTGGGCGAAACGAAAATCACCGGCCTGCTGGAAGGTGAGGATGTGCTCGACACCGCCGGCGCCATGCGCGCCTTTGGTGCCGAGGTAACACGCGACGATGACGGTACCTGGCATGTGCACGGTGTCGGCGTCGGCGGCTTTGCCGAGCCCGAACAGGTCATCGACTGCGGCAACTCGGGCACCGGGGTGCGGCTGATCATGGGGGCGATGGCGACCTCGCCCATCTCGGCCACCTTTACCGGCGATGCCAGCCTCAACTCCCGGCCAATGGCGCGGGTGACCGACCCGCTGGCGCTGTTCGGTGCGCGGGCGGTGGGGCGTGCGGGCGGGCGGCTGCCGATGACCATCGTGGGCGCGGCCGACCCGGTGCCGGTGCGCTATGCCGTGCCCGTCCCCTCTGCACAGGTGAAATCGGCGGTGCTGCTGGCGGGGCTGAACGCGCCGGGCGAAACCGTGGTGATCGAGAAGGAGGCGACGCGCGACCATACCGAGCGGATGCTGGCGGGGTTCGGCGCACATATAGCCACCGAGGTGATCGATGAGGGCCGGGTCATTACCCTGACGGGCCAGCCGGAACTGCGCCCGCAGACCATCGCGGTGCCGCGCGACCCCAGCTCGGCCGCCTTTCCCGTCTGTGCCGCGCTGATCACCGAAGGGTCGGACGTCTTGGTGCCGGGGATCTGTCTGAACCCCACGCGCGCCGGGCTCTTTACCACGCTGATCGAGATGGGCGCGGATCTGAGCTATGAAAACCCCCGCGACGAGGGGGGCGAGCCGGTGGCCGACCTGCGCGCGCGGTTTTCACCCGGCCTGAACGGGGTCGAGGTGCCGCCCGAGCGCGCCGCCAGCATGATCGATGAATACCCGGTGCTGTCGGTCGTCGCCGCCTTTGCCGAAGGGCAGACCATGATGCGCGGCGTCAGGGAATTGCGGGTCAAGGAAAGTGACCGCATCGACGCGATGGCGACGGGCCTGCGCGCCTGTGGCGTCAGCGTCGACGAGGGCGAGGATTGGTGGACGGTACATGGCCGCGGCCACGGTAACGTGCCGGGCGGGGCCACCTGCGCCGCAAGGCTCGATCACCGCATCGCCATGTCGTTCCTCGTGCTGGGACTCGCGACGCAAAAACCCGTCAGTGTTGATGACGCCACGCCGATTGCCACGTCGTTTCCGGTTTTCGAGCCCCTGCTGAAAGGGCTTGGTGCGGATATCCGGCGCGACTGACCGGCTGCGCCCCGGCCACACGTTGGCGCGGCTCCTGGGGATGAAAATGGGTATTTTCAACCAGAAAGAAGCAGGGGCGCCTTTCCGTGTTTCTTTCTGGTTCGAAATACCCCGGGGGAGTCCCGGACATGGTCCGGGACGGGGGCAGCGCCCCCTGCAAAGGGTTCTCAGATAGGCGCCGCCGGGCAGTTCAGTCGCCGCTGCCCATGCTGCCACTGGCCCGCCCTGCGCCGTGGGCGGCCTCAATGAAGGCGCGGATGAGGTTGGCATCCTTGATCCCCGGCGCGCTTTCGACGCCTGACGATACATCGACCTGCCGCGCGCCTGTGGTCCGGATCGCGGTGGCGACATTTTCGGGCGTCAACCCGCCGGCCAGCATCCACGGCACCGGCCAGCGTCGCCCCGAAAGCAGCGCCCAGTCGAACGCCTGCGCGTTCCCGCCGGGGCGATCTGCGCCTTGCGGGGGCTTGGCGTCGATCAGCAACTGGTCGGCGACGCGGGCATAGAAATCTATCTGGGTCAGGTCCTCGGGGCCTGCGATGCCAATCACCTTCATCACCGACAGCCCGTAGCGCGCCTTGACCTCGCGTACGCGGGTGGGGCTTTCATGGCCGTGAAGCTGCAGTATGTCGATGGCGGCCGTGCCGGTGATCGCGTCCAGCAGGGCGTCGTCGGCGTCAACGGTCAGCGCCACCTTGGCGATGCCCTCGGGCACCGACAGCGTCAGCGCCGCCATTTCTTCCAGTTCCAGGTGGCGGGGGGATTTGGGAAACGACACGAACCCCAGATAGGCCGCGCCCGCCACGATGGCGGCGGGAATGTCGGCGGGGTCGGTCAGTCCGCAGATCTTGACCCGAATGTCGGAGGTCGTCATGACGAATGCCTTACCCGGCCTTGTCCAGCAGGGCCAGCACCTCGTCCTGGTCCTTGTGACGCTCGCCCTTGAGGCGGCGCAGCTCGGCCTTGAGCCGCTCCATCTCGCGCGCCTGCCGGGCGGCGGCGGCGCGTTCGCCGGCCTCGCGGATCCATTCCCAGATCAGACCGACGATGAGCCCGGCCAGCACCCCGCCGAACATCACGATGAAAAGCGGCACCTCGTAGACCGGGTTGATCGCGGCCAGGCTGGACAGCTCGCCAGGCAGGATCTGCACCTGCACGATGCCGCGATTGGCCAGCGCGACAAGGATGAGGGCGATCGCGAAGATCGCGATAGAGGCGTAGCGGATGTAACGCATCAGGCCTTTCCGTTCAGGCGATCACGCAACAGTTTGCCGGTCTTGAAAAAGGGCACGTGTTTTTCCTCGACCTCGACCGCGTCGCCGGTGCGCGGGTTGCGCCCCATGCGGGCGTCGCGCTTCTTGACCGAAAAGGCGCCGAAGCCGCGCAGTTCGACCCGGTTCCCATTGGCCATGGCGTCGGTGATTTCGTTGAATATGGTGTTCACGATGCGCTCGACATCGCGCTGTATCAGGTGTGGGTTTTCGTCGGCGATCTTCTGAATCAGTTCCGATCGAATCATCGGCTGTCTCCCCGGGTGGTCTGTTCTGGCAGGCCTGGCAGTCCGGTAAACTATAGATAGAAATCAGAAAAACAGAAATAGCCAGAGTGACCGGAGCGAGCGTGAAATTGCTCTTTTTGGGCGGTTTGAGCCGGGCAAGCCCCGCCGCGGGGTCCGCTTTGCCCATGCCGGGGTGCGCCGCAGTGCAGCGAAGCCGCCATTGGAAAGCCATTGATTCGGCGGGAATCTGGTGCCCGGGCGGGCGGCTGCGGCGGCCTGTTCGGATGTGAAAAGGCCCCGCCGGGGTGCCGGCGGGGCCTTTGTTGTTGCCGCTGCTTGCGCAATCCGCCTTTCGGCGGCTGGGCGCGGTATCAGTCGTCGTTGTCGCCCTTCAGAGCGGCGCCAAGGATATCGCCCAGCGAAGCGCCCGAGTCCGAGCTGCCATACTGTTGCACGGCTTCCTTTTCTTCGGCGATTTCGCGGGCCTTGATCGACAGACCCAGGCGGCGGGTCTTGGGGTCGACATTGGTGACGCGCACATCGACCTTGTCACCGACCGAGAACCGCTCGGGCCGCTGTTCGGAACGGTCGCGGGAAAGGTCGGACCGGCGGATGAAGGATTTCAGCCCGTCATAGGTCACCTCGATGCCGCCATCCTCGATCGAGGTGACCTCGACGGTGATGATCGAGCCGCGTTTGACGCCGCCCACGGCCTCGGCGAACTTGTCACCGCCCAGTGCCTTGATCGACAGCGAGATACGTTCTTTCTCGATATCGACTTCCGACACGACGGCCTTGACCACATCGCCCTTCTTGTAGCTCTGGATCGCGTCTTCGCCGCGTTCGTCCCAGCTGAGGTCGGACAGGTGAACCATGCCATCGATTTCGCCCGGCAGGCCAATGAACAGGCCGAACTCGGTGATGTTCTTGACCTCGCCCTCGACCTCGGTGCCGACGGGGTGGGTTTCGGCGAACACTTCCCACGGGTTGCGCATGCACTGCTTCAGCCCGAGGCTGACGCGGCGCTTGGCCGGGTCGATTTCCAGCACCATGACCTCGACCTCCTGAGAGGTGGAGACGATCTTGCCGGGGTGGATGTTCTTCTTGGTCCAGGACATTTCCGAGACGTGCACCAGCCCCTCGACCCCCGGCTCCAGCTCGACGAAGGCGCCGTAGTCGGTGATGTTGGTGACGCGGCCGGCATGGACCGAACCCAGCGGGTATTTGACCGCAACCAGGTCCCACGGATCTTCCTGCAGCTGTTTCATGCCCAGGCTGATGCGGTGGGTTTCCTTGTTGATCTTGATGACCTGCACCTTGACGGTCTCGCCGATCGAAACGATCTCGGAGGGGTGGTTCACCCGCCGCCAGGCCATGTCGGTGACGTGCAGCAGCCCGTCAACACCGCCCAGATCGACAAAGGCGCCGTATTCGGTGATGTTCTTGACCACACCGTCGACGGTGTCGCCCTCGGTCAGCTTGGCGATGACCTCGGCGCGCTGTTCGGCGCGGCTTTCTTCCAGGATGGCGCGGCGGCTGACAACGATGTTGCCCCGGCGGCGGTCCATCTTGAGGATCTGGAAGGGTTGCTTGAGACCCATCAGCGGGCCGGCGTCGCGCACCGGGCGCACATCGACCTGAGAGCCGGGCAGGAACGCCACGGCGCCGCCCAGATCGACGGTAAAGCCACCCTTGACGCGGCCAAAGATCGCGCCCTCGACGCGGGCATCGTCGGCATATGCCTTTTCCAGGCGGTCCCAGGCGGCTTCGCGTCGGGCCATTTCACGGCTGATCACGGCTTCGCCGCGGGCGTTCTCGGCAGCGCGCAGATACACCTCGACCTCGTCACCGACAGAGATGTCGGGCGCTTCGCCGGGATTTGCGAATTCCTTGAGCTCGACGCGGCCTTCCATCTTGTAGCCGACGTCGATGATGGCTTGTCCCGCCTCGATGGCGATGACCTTGCCCTTGACGACAGAACCCTCATCGGGCGTGTCCATTTCGAGGCTTTCGTTCAGTAGGGCCTCGAACTCTTCCATGCTTGTATTCTGAGCCATGTGGCGTCGTTTTCCTTTTACATCGGTTTTTCTGGCCGCGCGGTTGTCTCCGCCGGTCTTGGGGTTTCGTTGGTCAGACGGAACATAAAACAAAGAGGGCCGGAGGCTCCGACCCTGCTCGTCTCTATTGCTTCATGGCGGTTCCGCCTTGTCGACAGGGCGCTGTCTACACGCGCGCGCCCCTTATTTCAAGCGATTTTACTGATCTGCTGTGCGGCTTGCCCCGAGGCGTTGAGATCCCGCGCAAGCATTGCGGCCTCGACTTTCGACAGTCGAACAAGCGCCGCCTCCGGTCCCGCCTCCCGGCGGGCCTTGTTCCAGATTTTCAATGCCGATTGCGGTGACCACGGCAACGCGGCCTCTCTGAGCCACGCGCGCAAGGGGGGCGGCAGGGTGTCAAAGTGATGCATGGGGCTTCCGGCCCGACGTCGGGCAAGGCTTGAAGAGAGGTTGCGAGGCATGATCTTAGGGCGTGTTACGTTATCACATATCATATATGAGAAAGACCAACCGCCCGCAATCCCATTGTCAGGAAGGCGCCTCAGCGCTGCTGAGCCTCGACCGCCGCAATCGCCGACGCGATCGCCTCGTCTATTGACATGTCGCTGGTGTCCAGCACCATCGCATCCGATGCTGGGCGCAGCGGGGCCTCGGCGCGGGCGCTGTCGCGTGCATCGCGCTGGCGCAGGTCCTCGGCTACTTCTTCAAGCGTGATATCATGGCCGGTTTCCACCAGCTCCTTGTGGCGGCGGTGGGCGCGCACCGCGTCAGAGGCGGTGACGTACAGCTTTACCTCGGCATCAGGGCAGATCACCGTGCCGATATCGCGCCCGTCCAGCACCGCGCCGCCGTCCCTGAGGGTGAAGGCGCGCTGAAAATCCACCAGCGCGCGGCGGACATCGGGCATGGCGGCCACGCGGCTGGCGGCGCGGGCGACCTCTGGCGTGCGCAGCCCGTCGGTGGCCAGGTCCTCGGCGCGCAGGTTTTCAGCGGCGGTCACCGGATCGACCCCGTCGAGCGTGCGCCGCGCCACCGCGCGGTAAAGCAGCCCGGTATCGAGATGGGCAAAGCCGAAATGCGCCGCCACCGCCTTGCTGATGGTGCCCTTTCCAGCCGCCGCCGGCCCGTCGATTGCCACCGTGAACGCCATGTGCTGCCCCGTCATTCGCCGTTCCGGACCAGCTATCGCATCCGGGGCCTGGCCTCAAGCGGTGGCAGGGGTGTGGGCTACCCCCGCCTGCGCCTGCGCCGCCCCACAGTGCCGCCTTGGGAGCCGGCGTTGAAGCTGACCTCGGGCAGTGTCACCACCTTGCGCAGTTCGGGGAAGGGGGCGGTCTTGTGCGGGATGGCGTTTGCGGCGACGAAATGTTCCTGGAATTTCGGCTCGATTGCGGTTTCGACCTTGGTGATTTCGCGCACGGTGCGCTCTATCTCGGTCCGCGCGGCGATGTTGCACAGCGCGATCCGTGCACCGGTGCCGGCGGCGTTGCCGGCGCTGGTGACCTTGTCGAGCGGAACGTCTGGGATCATCCCCAGCACCATCGCGTGCAGGGGCGAGATATGCGCGCCAAACGCGCCGGCCAGCACCACCCGGTCGACCTTGTCCACGTTGCGGGCATCCATCAGCAGCCGCGCCCCGGCATAAAGCGCCGACTTGGCCAGCTGGATGGCGCGCACGTCGCCCTGGGTGACGGTGATGCGCGGCCCGCTGTCGGCGGTGGCATCGTGGATCAGATAGGCATGGGTGCGCCCCTCTGGCACGCAGCGGGCGGTGCCGGTGCGTTCGGCCGAGCCAATAAGTCCGCTTTCATCCATCAGCCCGGCAAGGCGCAGCTCGGCCACCGCCTCGATGATGCCAGAGCCGCAGATGCCGGTGATGCCGGTCTGGGCGGTTTCCTCCCAAAATCCCTCTTCGTCAGACCACTTGTCGCAGCCGATCACGCGAAAGCGCGGCTCGCGCGTCTCAACGTCGATGCGAATGGCCTCGATGGCGCCGGGGGCGGCGCGCTGGCCGGATGAAATCTGTGCGCCTTCAAAGGCCGGGCCGGTGGGTGACGAACAGGCCAGAACCCGGCTGCGGTCGCCAAGCAGGATTTCGGCGTTGGTGCCCACATCGACGATCAGCGCCAGGTCGTCGGACTTGTCTGGTGCCTCGCTCAGCGCCACGGCGGCGCAGTCGGCGCCAACATGGCCGGCGATGCAGGGCAGGAAATAGGTGCGCGCGCGCGGGTTGATCGACACCAGGTCAAGTTCGCGGGCGTCCATCGAGATGCTGTCCGAGGTGGCCAGTGCAAACGGCGCCTGGCCCAGTTCCACCGGGTCGATGCCCAACAACAGGTGATGCATCACGGGGTTGCAGACAAAGACCGTCTCGACGATCAGCTGCGGGTCGATCCCGGCCTCTTCCGCCACGTCCACGGCCAGCGCGTCGAGCGCCTCGCGCACGGCGCGGGTCATCTCGACGTCGCCGCCGGGGTTCATCATCGAATAGGAAACCCGGCTCATAAGATCCTCGCCAAAGCGGATCTGCGGGTTCATGACGCCGGCGCTTGCCTTGACATCGCCGGTGACGAGGTCGGTCAGATGGGCGGCGATGGTGGTGCTGCCCAGGTCGATGGCCAGGCCGTATAGCCCGCCTTCGTGCAGGTCGGGCCAGATTTCCAGCACCCTTGCGGCATCGTCCTTGTGCGACTTGTGCAGCGCCACGGTGACGCGGAATTTACCCTTTCGCAGCGTCTTTTGCAGCTTGCTCAGCAGGGTTGTGTCGGCGCGGATCGCCTCGACCCCCCATTCCGATTTCAGCGCGCGTGCGAGGCGTTCCAGGTCGCCGGTGGGCTCGTGCATATCGGGCTCGTCCACCTCGACGAAATAGAGCCGCGTCGCCGGGTCCATCTCGATCACGCGGGCGGTAGCGGCCTTGCGCACCACCTGCCGGTGGACCTGGCTTTCTGGCGGCACGTCGATCACCACGTCGTGCATGATCTTTGCCTGGCAGCCCAGTCGCCGCCCCTCTTTCAGGCCGCGTTTCTGGTCATAGCGTTCCTCGACCGCGTTCCATTCCGACAGCGCGTCCTGTTCGACGGTGACGCCGTGCTTGGGGAATTCGCCATAACTGGGCGTGATCTGGCACTTGGAACAGATGCCGCGCCCGCCGCAGACCGAATCAAGATCGACACCCAGCTGTCGCGCCGCCGTCAGCACCGGCGTGCCGGCGGGAAACCGGCCGCGTTTGCCCGACGGGGTGAAAACAACAAGAGGATCGGTGGTCATGGCGCGCAGCCCCCAAAAAAGATCACTGTCTTCCGCAACATAATGTGTGCCGTGGCGGGCGGAAGGCTGCAACCGGCAAATTCCTGCCTCATGACGTCATCACAGCCGTGCTCTGTCACCCTCGCGGCCCGTTCGGGCGGCTTGTTCAGGCTTCTTTCTGGTTGCAAATACCCACAAGGCGGGACGGCAGCCGAAAGTGTGCCGCCGGGGTGGCGCGCGCAGGAAATCACTGGAAAACCGCCGGCGCGTTCCATATGGGTATGCGGCAAGTCACAAAGGGGCCACGCATCATGAACGACCTATTCAACTCTTTCATGACCGGGCCGGACGACAAGGGCCGGTTCGGCCAGTTCGGCGGCAGGTTCGTGTCGGAAACGTTGATGCCGCTTATCCTGGAACTGGAAGAGCAGTACGAGCGGGCCAAGACCGACCAGGATTTCTGGGACGAGATGCAGGACCTGTGGACCCACTATGTCGGCCGTCCCAGCCCGCTCTATTTTGCCGAGGGGCTGACCGCGCATCTGGGCGGGGCCAAGGTCTATATGAAGCGTGATGAGCTGAACCACACCGGCGCGCACAAGATCAACAACGTGCTGGGCCAGATCCTGCTGGCGCGGCGCATGGGCAAGACCCGCATCATCGCCGAGACGGGTGCCGGCCAGCACGGCGTCGCAACAGCGACGGTCTGTGCCAAGTTCGGGCTGAAATGCGTCGTCTACATGGGCGCGCATGATGTCGAGCGGCAAAAGCCCAACGTTTTTCGCATGCGCCTGCTGGGTGCCGAGGTGGTGCCGGTGACAAGCGGGCGCGGCACGCTCAAGGACGCGATGAACGACGCGCTGCGCGACTGGGTGACCAATGTGCGCGATACCTTTTATTGCATCGGCACCGTGGCCGGGCCGCATCCCTATCCGGCGATGGTGCGCGACTTCCAGTCGATCATCGGCAAGGAGGTGCGCGAGCAGATGCAGGCGGCCGAGGGGCGCCTGCCCGATACGCTGATCGCGGCGATCGGCGGGGGATCGAACGCGATGGGGCTGTTCCATCCGTTCCTCGATGACAAGGACGTGCGCATCATCGGTGTCGAGGCGGGCGGCAAGGGCGTCAACGCCAAGATGGAGCATTGCGCCAGCCTGACCGGCGGGCGGCCCGGCGTTCTGCACGGCAATCGCACCTATCTGTTGCAGGACGATGACGGGCAGATCCTGGAAGGGTATTCGATCTCGGCGGGGCTGGATTACCCCGGTATCGGGCCCGAACACAGCTGGCTGCACGATACCGGGCGGGCGGAATACGTGGCGATCACCGATGTCGAGGCACTGGAGGCGTTTCAGCTTTGCTGTCAGACCGAGGGGATCATTCCCGCGCTGGAACCCTGCCACGCGCTGGCCCACGTGACGAAGATCGCGCCGGAACTGCCGGGCGATCATATCATCTGCATGAACATGTGCGGGCGTGGCGACAAGGACATCTTTGCCGTCGCGCGGCACCTGGGCTTTGAGATGAGCGAAGGCGGCTGAGCCGGGCACTGGCTAGGTGTCTCGGATGTCGAAAATCGGCGACATGAGCTGATCTTGAGTGAGGGTGGGGGCTTCACCCCCCCACCTGCGGCCGAGGACCGCCCCCGGCACTACAGACCTCCTGCCTCAGGCCTTGAACACCTCGTCCACAGGCACCTGCAGGGCGCTGACCAGCGCGTTGGTCTGTGACGCCATGCCGATCACGGCAAGCAATTCGCCATACTGTGCCTCGGTCATGCCTTTGGCGCGGGCGCTGGCGGTGTGGGAATGGGCGCAGTATTCGCAGGCATTTGCGGCCGAGACGGCGATATAGATCATCTCCTTGGTCAGCGGGTCGAGCGCACCGTTCCCCATCACCACCTTCAGCCGCTCCCACGTCGCCTTTAGCAGCGCCGGGTCATGCGCCAGCGCGCGCCAGAAATTGTTGATGAAATCGGTGCCGCGGGTGGCGCGGATATCGTCGAAGACGGCGCGCACCTCGGGGTTGGCGTCGTCATCGGAAATCAGGGTCACTGTGGCCATCAAAGGGTCCTTCTTGTCGGGGCTATTGCGGGGCGTGCTGCCTGAGAATTTCCAGCGGGACGATGTTGAGCGCGCTTTCATGCGTGGCTTCGAGACGCACCTGCGGCGCACAGCCTTCGTCATGAGCCTGCAAAAAACGCGCAGCGCACAGGCACCACTGATCGCCGGCCTTGAGGCCGGGAAAATCGAACTCGGGCCGCGGGGTCGACAGGTCATTGCCGACATACTTGGAATAAGCCAGAAATTCGGCCGTCATCAGCGCGCAGACGGTGTGGCTACTGCTATCCTCGGGGCAGGTATTGCAGTGGCCGTCGCGGAAAAAACCGCTGACCGGATCCTTTGAGCAGAGTTCAAGCGTTCCGCCCAGTACGTTGATCGCCTTATCCTTGCGGATCATGGATGCCTCGCTGACATGTTGGTACGGGATGAGCGTAGCATCCGCCCGGCATGGTGCAAGGGGCAGGATGAGCGGACAGGGGATGCGGCCCAGCGCATTGAGGCGGGCCGGCATCCCCTGCCTCCTCCGGCCTGCCCGGTGGATCAGACGGGCAGGCCCCGCCCGCGACCAGAGAAAACTCCGGTGCGGATCCGCGGGTTACTTGAAGGCGCAGCCCGGCCGCAGGCAGAACAGGCGCAAGACGAGCGCTGCAGGGCAGAACCCGGTAAAGGCCGACTGGATCAGGTTGAGGCCGATGAAGGCGGTGAACCACATCCAGAGCGGCGACACCCAAAGGGTCAGCCCCAGGCTGAGCAGGATCATCACGCCTGCAAATGCCAGTACCACGCGATCAAGGGTCATGACGGTATCCTTTCGTAAAACAGGTCTTTGCGCAATACTTATGGGGCGGGCCAAACATATGTGGGGCGGGCCAAACATATGCAATATAATGAATGCAAGATGCCGCACCCGGTCGGCCCGGGCAAGCGCAATCTGGCTCAGCGAAAACGGTCCATGAGCTTTTGCAGGGGGGTGCGGTCTTCGGCCTCGTCCGTTTCGGGTTTGCCGGTCGAGGCCTTGCCGGGCTTTGCCGCCGCTGCGGGGACGCCTTCGCGCGCGGGGGCCATGCGCCGGGCGACAGCGTTCATGAACTTGTCGGCATGGCCCGCCGCAAGTTCCGGCGCGCCCTCGGCGATGCCGCGCAGCAGATCGTCCAGCCAGCCCTGGTCGGCCTTGGCGAAATCCTGCAGCACGTAACCGCTGACCAGTTCCTTGCGCCCCGGATGCCCGATGCCAAGGCGCACGCGTCGGTAGCTCTCGCCGATGTGCTGGTGGATGGAACGCAGGCCGTTATGGCCGGCGTGCCCGCCGCCGGTCTTGACCCGCAGCTTGCCCGGCGCAAGGTCCAGTTCGTCATGAAAGACGGTGATGTCGGCGGGGCCAAGCTTGTAGTACCGCATTGCCTCGCCGACCGATTGGCCGGACAGGTTCATGAATGTCGTGGGCTTGAGCAACAGCACCTTGTCAGTTCCTAGGCGGCCCTCGGCGACCTCGCCCTGGAAACGGGCTTTCCACGGGGTGAACCCGTGTTCCGACGCGATCCGGTCGACGGCCATATAGCCGATATTGTGCCGGTTGCCGGCGTATTTCGCCCCCGGATTGCCCAGCCCCGCGAAGATCTGCATGGCGGTGTCGCGCCCCCTTTGCCTGCGCTCTGTTTAGGCGGCGCCGAGCGATGGATCAACTGTTGCCCCGGCTTATCGGGTCCGGCGAAACAAAAAACGCGGGGGCGGCCGATGCCGCGCCCCGCGTTCTGAAAGATCCGGTGCGATGCCCGGCTTATTCCTCGGCGCCGCCCTCGGCTGCGTCCTCGGTGTCACCGACGGTTGGAACTTCGGTGGTTTCTTCGCCCTCTTCGGCGTCATCGTCGGCCGCAAGAACGGTCGGGGCGGAAACGCTGCAGATGATGAAGTCGCGGTCGATGGTGGGCTTGGCGCCCTCGGGCAGGGTGACCTGGCTGATGGTGACGGAATCGCCAATCTCCAGCCCGGACAGGTCAACGGTGACCTTTTCGGGAATGTCGCCGGCGGTGACCAGCAGCTCGATCTCGCCGCGCACCACGGTCAGAACGCCGCCCTTGCGCAGGCCCGGTGTCTCTTCTTCGTTGATGAAGTCGACCGGGATGAAGAGGTTGATCTTGGTCGTGCGCCGCAGCCGCATCAGGTCCAGGTGCGTCGGCAGGTCCTTGACCACGTCGCGCTGCACGTCGCGGCAGATAACCCGCACGTCTTCGTGTCCGTCAACCTTGAGGTTGAAGAGCGTCGACTTGAAGCGGCCTGCCCGCAGTTTCGTCAGCAGTTTGTTGAACGGAATGTTGATCGGCAGCGGGTCTTTGTCGCCACCGAATACGATCCCCGGAACCATGCCTTCGCGGCGTGCTGCACGAGCGGCGCCCTTGCCCGTCCCCGTGCGTTCCTGGGCGTGAAGATCAGGAATTTCTCCAGCCATTTTGATATCTCCAAGATAGGGCGGAGTGCCTCCAAGGCTGTCACCCCGCGTGAAGCCGCGCGTATAGACTGGATCGGGGGCGTTGGAAAGCCGTAAATTGGCCGCTGCGGCGCCGGCGGCGTGCGCAAACCTGTCAGCGCCGGCGGGCGGCGTCCAGTGCGGCGCGAAATACCTCGCGGCTGCCGATCTGGTTGGCGAGGATCAGGATCAGCCGGGCGTTGAGGGCGGCGCTTTCGGTCTCTGACAGCCCCTCATGTGCGGCCAGCAGGTCGGCATAAAGGTTGTCGGGCGCATCGATGTTGGGGGAAAGGACGAGGCGGGTCATGGCGTGGCTCCGGTCGCGCGCGACAGCGCGGTGGCGATGGTGGCGGGGGTGGCGTTGGCCCATCGGGCGGCGACATGCTGATCGGGGCGGATGAGATAGAGCGCGCTTGGCGCGTCACCAAGGTAGCGCGCGCGCAGTTCGTCATCGGGGTCGGCCACGCTCAGCGGTGTGGTGCCGGGCACCTGCGGCGCCTGCACGCCCAGGCCCATCAGGGTAAACCCGCGACCCAGGCGATCGAGCAGAAAGCCGGTTTCGAACGTCGCATCTGGGCAGGGGGCGCCAGGGCGTGACCGCGCCGGGCCGCCGGGCAGCGCGTCGGGCGTGTTGAGCGGCGATCCGTCATGGGTGGCCGGCAGAGACAGGCGGCCGGAATTTACCAGCGGACGGGCGAATTCATGGCGCTCCGACAGGTCAAGCACCGCGTCGCGGAAAATCCGGCTCATCGCCGATTTGGGCGTGATGAAATCGGTCGAGCGGGTCGAGTTGAGGATGTTTTCATCGGCGGCCTGCACGCGCTCGGCGTCGTAGCTGTCCAGCAATGCCTCGGGCGCGTCGCCGGCGATCACCGCCGCCAGTTTCCAGCACAGATTGTCGGTGTCCTGAAGGCCGGAATTGGCTCCGCGCGCCCCAAAGGGCGACACCTGGTGCGCGGCGTCCCCGGCAAAGACGACGCGGCCGTGGCGAAACCGTTCCATGCGGCGGCACTGGAACGTGTAGATCGACACCCATTCGAGATCGAAGGTCACCTCCGGCCCCAGCATCTGGCGCACCCGCGCCTTGACGCGCACTGGCTCCTTCTCGCGCTCGCGGTCGATGTCCCAGCCCAGTTGCAGGTCGATCCGCCAGACCCCGTCGGGCTGTTTGTGCAACAGCGCCGACTGGCCGGGGTTGAAGGGCGGGTCGAACCAGAACCAGCGTTCGGTCGGAAACTCTGCCTGCATGGTCACGTCGGCGATCAGGAAATTGTCTTCGAATACCCGGCCGGTAAAGCCGAGGCCGAGATGTTCGCGCACGGGCGAGCCGGCACCGTCGCAGGCGATCAGCCAGTCGGCCTGCAGCGCATAAGGCCCCTCGGGGGTGTCGATGGAAAGTGCGACGTGATCGTCATGCGCTTTGACCCCGGTCACGCGGTTGCCCCCGCGCAGGTCAATCGGCGCGCCCTCGGCCTGCAACTCGCGCAAGCGGGCCACCATGTCCTGTTCCAGGTGGTATTGCTGCAGGTTGATGAATGCCGGGCGGCGGTGGCCGGTTTCGGGCAAGAGGTTGAATTCGTAAACCTTTCGGTCGCCAAAGAACACTTTGCCCAGGTTCCATTGCACGCCCTTCTCGACCAAGGTTTCCCCCATGCCCAGCCGGTCGGCAATTTCGAGCGTGCGCTTGGCAAAGCAGATCGCCCGCGAGCCGTGCGAAACCTTGTCGTTCTCGTCCAGCACCACCACCGGCACGCCGCGCTGACCGAGGTCGAGCGCTGCCGCCAGCCCCACCGGACCCGCGCCGACGATGACCACCGGATGACGCACCGGCGTGGCGGCGTCCTGGTCGGCGCTGCGGGCATAGGGGTAAAGCGGTTTTTCGAAAATCTGCGTCATGGCCTTTCCTCCCTTGGCCCTGACCCTCTTTGGCGGGTTCAGCCTTGCAGGGCCTCCCACATCTCGATGTCGCGCTGGGCGGTCCAGATGCGGGGGGTGTCGATGCCACGGGCCTCGTCATAGGCGCGGGCGACGTTGAAGGGCAGGCAGTGCTCGTAAATGGCGTAGTCAGCGAACTTGGGGTCGCAGGCGGCGCGCACCGCGTCCCATGCCTCTTTCAAGGTGCCGCCACGGGCGGCGACACGGGCCGCCGGCGCATAGGTGGAGGCGACGAAATCGCGGGTGTTCTCGATCGCGGCGTTGACCATTTCGCGCCCCATCAGCGCATCGCCCCGCCCCGGCGCGATGGCATCGACGTCGAACCACTTGATTTCGTCCAGCGTGTCGCCCCAGTCGCCGAAATGCCCGTCGCCGCAATAGCAGGCGGAATGGTATTCGACGATGTCGCCGGTGAACATCACGTTCTCGTCGGGCACATGAATGACGATATCGCCGGCGGTGTGCGCCCGCCCGAGATGCATCAGGTCGACCCGCCGGTTGCCGAGGTAAACGGTCATCCGGTCGGAAAAGGTTGTCGTGGGCCAGGTCAGGCCGGGGATGCTCTCATGCCCTTCGAACAGGCGGGGAAAGCGCTGGAATTCGCTGTCCCAGTCCTCTTGCCCGCGCTCGGCGACCATCGCGCGCGCGGTGTCGGACATGATGATCTGGTCGGCGCCATAGGCGGCTGCCCCCAGCACCCGCACCGCGTGGTAATGGGTCAGCGCCAGATGGGTGATCGGCTTGTCCGTCACCTGGCGGATGCGGGTAATGACCTCCTGCGCCAGCCGGGGGGTGGCCTGCGCCTCGATCACCATCACCGAATCGTCACCGATGATGACGCCGGAATTGGGGTCGCCCTCGGCGGTGAAGGCCCACAACCCGCGCCCCACCTCGGTGAACGAGATGGTCTTTTCGCTCAGGTCGCCCTGGGATGCGAATTTCTTGCTCATGTCAGTGCCTCCACGCTTTGATCGATGGTGCCGAACAGGGATAGGCCGGCATCGTCTTCCATCCATATCCTGACCCGGTCGCCGGCGCCAAGAAAGGGGGTTCGGGGTTCGCCCGACATAATGGTCTCCACCATCCGCTGTTCGGCAATGCAGGAATAGCCCCTGCCGCCCTGCGCCACGGGTTTGCCCGGCCCGCCGTCCTTGTCGCGGTTCGATACCGTGCCCGACCCGATGATCGTGCCGGCGGCCAGCGCCCGTGTCTTTGCCGCGTGGGCGATGAGCGTCGGAAAGTCAAAGGTCATGTCCACCCCGGCATCGGCACGGCCAAAAGGTGCGCCGTTCAGATCGACACGGATCGTCCCCGACAGATGCCCGCCATCCCAGCCCGGCAACGCGCGCGGATCGACCGCCAGCGGCGAGAATGCGCAGGCGGGCTTGGACTGAACAAAGCCGAACCCCTTGGCCAGCTCATCCGGGATCAGCGCCCTGAGCGAGATGTCGTTGCACAGCATCACCAGCCGGATCGCATCGTGCGCCTGCGCGGGCGTGGCGCCCATGGGCACGGGGCCGGTGATCACGGCCACCTCGGCCTCAAAATCCATGCCCCAGTCGCGCGCGCCCCTGATCGGCGCGGTGGGGGGCAGGAACCCGTCCGATCCGCCCTGGTACATCAGCGGGTCGTGCCAGAAACTGTCGGGCATCTGCGCACCCCGCGCCCGGCGCACCAGCTCGACATGGTTCACATAGGCCGACCCGTCGAGAAACTGATAGGCCCGTGGCAACGGTGACAGGCAGCGGGCAGGATCAAACGGTTGCTCCGGCCCCGGTGGCGGCATTTCCGCCCCGTCGAGCATCGCCTGCAGCGTCATGCCCGGAAGCGGGCGGCAGGTGGCCAAGTCTTCGGACACGATCGCAAGCCGTCCGTCAGGCGTGCCGTTGTCGAGGGTGGCGTATCTCATCGCATATTCCCCGCGCCGTTTGCTGCCCTGCCATTCATACTACCGAAATTGCACAAGAACTCGGTCATTTTCGGCCGGATGTCCCGTCGAACTTCTTTTCGATGTCGGCCCAGCAATCGATATAATCATCCTGCAACGGCGCCTCTTGCGCGGCAAAGCGGGTCAGGTGCTGCGGAAAGCGCGTCTCGAACATGAACGACATGGTGTTGTCCAGCTTTTCGGGCTTCAGCTCGGCGTTCGAGGCCTTTTCAAACGCCTCACGATCGGGGCCGTGCGGCAGCATCATGTTGTGCAGGCTCATGCCGCCGGGCACGAACCCCTGCGGCTTGGCATCGTACTGGCCATAGATGTTGCCCATCAGCTCGGACATGATGTTCTTGTGATACCAGGGCGGGCGGAACGTGTCCTCCATCACCATCCAGCGTTCGCGGAACAGCACGAAGTCGATATTGGCCGTGCCCGGCACGCCCGAGGGCGCGGTCAGCACGGTAAAGATTGAAGGGTCTGGATGGTCGAACAGGATCGCGCCGATCGGGCAGTAATTGGTCAGGTCATACTTGCACGGCGCATAGTTGCCGTGCCAGGCCACCACGTCGAGCGGGCTGTGCCCGATCTCGCAGCGGTGGAACTGGCCGCACCACTTGATGGTGACGGTCGAGGGCGTTTCGCGGTCCTCGAAGGCGGCGACGGGGGTCTTGAAATCGCGCCGGTTGGCCATGCAGTTGGCGCCGATCGGGCCGCGGCCGGGCAGGTCGAACTTCTGCCCATAGTTTTCGCACACGAACCCGCGCGCCGGCCCTTCCCCCAACTCGACCCGGTAGACCAGGCCACGGGGGATGATGGCGATTTCCTGCGGTGCGACGTCGATCACGCCCAGTTCGGTGCAGAACCGCAGCCGGCCCTGCTGGGGCACCACCAGCAACTCGCTGTCAGCGGAATAAAAATATTCGTCCACCATCGAGGCGGTGACCATGTAGATATGGCTGGCCATGCCGACCTGGGTGTTGACGTCGCCCGCCGTGGTCATCGTGCGCATGCCTGTCAGCCAGGTCAGCGCCTCGTCGGCATGGGGCACCGGGTCCCAGCGGTACTGGCCCAGCGACACCACGTCATCGACGATATGCGGGGCCGATTTCCAATAGGGCAGGTCGATCCGCGCATAGCGCGAGGAATGCTTGACCGAGGGGCGGATGCGATAGCACCAGGTGCGTTCGTTCTGGTGGCTCGGCGCGGTAAAGGCGGTGCCCGACAGCTGTTCGCCGTAAAGCCCATAGTCGCATTTCTGCGGGCTGTTCATGCCCTGCGGCAGGGCGCCGGGCAGGGCCTCTGTCTCGAAGTCGTTGCCGAAACCAGGCATGTAGCCTTCATGCGTGCCGGTGGGGGTGGCGGCGCGGGTCAGGTCGCTGGGGTGCTTATCATACATCTCCGACTCCTCTTATCGATCGGTGCTAATGGTTGATTTTGTAACTAACAAGGGCTAGCGCAATCGGCATGACGGATGACGATGACGACGATTTCGACCTGGACCTATTCCTGCCCTACCTCCTGAACCAGGCGGCCGAGGCCGCGGGGCGGGATTTTCAGGCGGTCTACAAGGCCCGCTACGGCATCGGCCGCAGCGAATGGCGGGTGTTGTTTCACCTGGGCCAGGATGGGCCCTTGACCGCCAAGGAGATCGCCAGCCGCGCCATGATGCACAAGACCAAGATCAGCCGCGCGGTGGCGGCGCTGGCGGTGCGGCGGTTCCTGACGCGCGAACGTTCGGAAACCGACCGCCGGTGCGAGCACCTGCACCTGACGCCCGCCGGGCAGGCGGCCTATCGCGACCTGCGGCGCGAGGCGGCGCGCTATGACGCGCGCCTGGTGTCGCGTTTCGCGCCCGAAGAGTCGGCGCAGCTGCGCACCATGCTGCGCCGTCTTTCCGGCGCGCGCTGAGCCCGTGGACGGGCTTTACATTCACCCGCGATTGCCGTTTTCCTGACGGCCATGACCGACCACGCAAAGGGCCTTTTGATCACGACGCTGGGCGTCCTGTTCGTGGTGCCGGATTCGCTGTTTGTCCGGCTGATAGAGGCCGAACCGATAGTAATCGCCTTCTGGCGCGGGCTGACCTCGGGGGTGATCATCCTGGCGGTGGTGCTGGCGCTGCAGGGCACGGGCGGGTTTCGCACGGTGCTGCGCGGCGGCTGGCCGGTCGCGGTCTACGTTGTGCTGATCTCGTTCACCTCGCCGGGGTTCGTGCTGGCGGTCAGCAATACCAGCGTCGCCAACGTGGTTTTCATATTTGCATCGATGCCGATCTTTTCGGCCATTTTCGCCCGCGTGTTTCTGGGTGAGCCGATCAGCCGCCGGGTGGTGCTGACGATGCTCGTCGTCATCGCCGGGCTGGGCATCATCGCCTATGGCTCGTCCGAAAACGCCGTCGCCTCGTGGCGGGGGGACATCTTTGCGGTGATGGTCTGCGCGGCTTATGCCGGGGCGCTGACAGCGGTGCGGCGGTTGCGCGCGATCTCGATGATTCCGGCGATCCCGATTGCGTATCTGCTGTCGGCGGCGGTGATCGCACCCTTCGTGGCGTCCGGCGCGCCGGTGGCGGCGCAGTGGCACCTGCTGCTGGGGCATGGCGCGTTCATCGCTGCGGCGACCTGCCTGATGACGCTGGGGGCGCGGTATCTCAGCCCGCCCGAGGTCGCGCTGCTGATCTTGCTGGAATCGGTGCTGGCGCCGCTCTTGGTCTGGGCGGTGGTGGGCGAGGACCCGGGGCGCTGGGCGATCCTGGGCGGGGCGGTGGTGCTGGGCGCGCTGCTGGTGTCCAACATGGTGGCGCTGCGTCGCCGCCGGGAGATGGCCTGAAACGGGCCTGGAAGGAGGAGAAGATGGAGGAAGACGACAGCGGCGGCAGCGCCCCGTGTTTCGCTCACGAGCTGGTGGGCGGCTTTGCCGTAGATCAGGAGACCTGGCGCGATGTGCGGCGCTTTCGCGTGTCTGAGCGCGCGCGGCTATACGCCCGGCGCAAGGAGCTGACACAGGACGAACGCGCGGCCCAGTCGGCTGCGGTCGCGGCGGGGCTCGATACCCTGCTGCCCGAATCTGCGGGCAAGGTGGTGGCCGGGTACTGGCCGATCCGAGGAGAGCTGGATTTGCGCGACTGGATGGGCCGGGCGCATGTGTCGGGGGCACGCCTGGCCCTGCCGGTGGTGCTGGAAAAGGGCCAGCCGGTCGAATTCCGCGCCTGGGCGCCGGGCGCGGCGATGGAGCGCGGCATCTGGAACATCCTGGTGCCGGCAGAGGGCGAGGCGCTGCTGCCCGACGTGGTGATCGTGCCGCTGGTGGGGCTGGACCGGGATCTTTATCGGCTGGGCAATGGCGGGGGCTATTACGACATGACGATCGCGGCCTGCGATCCGCGCCCCAGGCTGATCGGGGTGGGGCAGGATTTCTGCCGCATCAGCACGATCTTTCCGCAGCCTTGGGACATCCCGATGGATTGCGCGGTGCTGGGGGATGTCACGGTATCGGGTGCGGACGGGGGATAGTGGCGTATTGCTCTGTGGCTTGTCTATCTCGCCCGGTCCGCTTGCGGGCCGGGCATGCGCCTTCCCGCCCCATGGCGGGCGCATTCGCGCCCACCCGGGCAGTTGCATGCCCTGTGGTTGGAGATGCCGAATACGGACAGTCTAAACGCCCCGAAAACAATCAGCTTTGATTGATATGGTGATACCTGTAACTGGGACCCTCAGAAATCGGCCGTGACGCCGGGCAGCTTGAGGGCGTTGATCAGGTCGCGCAACTCCTGCCGCGCTGCAACGTTCGAGATGTTGAGCTGCTTGACCCCGATATCCTTGAGGTCCAGCAGCGTCAGCCCGCGCGGAAACAGCTCGCGGAATATGACCCGCTCGTGAAATCCCGGCGCGGTGCGAAAACCGATGCGGCGGGCGAGGTTTTCCAGCGCGCGCCCCATCTTTTCCTTGTTGACCATCTGCTGCGCCCCCAACCGGTTGCGCACCACCACCCAGTCGATCGGCTTCAGCCCCGCCTGGGCCCGCAACTGCCGCGCGTTCCACACCATCTCGGAATAGACCGAGGGGCCGAGGATGGTCTGCCCGTCGCTGTCGACATGGGCCAGCAGGTCGAAATCGATGAAACTGTCATTGAGCGGCGTGATCAGCGTGTCCGCAAGGCTGTGGGCGACCTGGCTGAGCCGCGTGTGCGAGCCGGGACAGTCGATCAGGATGAAATCGCTGTCGGGCTCCATCTCGGCCACGGCGGCGGATAGCCGGCGGTCATAGATGTTTTCACCCGGCTGCAGCGCCGACTGGTCGATCTCGGGCAGGTCGCGCCAGGACGGCCCCGGCAGTGACAGCCCGGACTTTTCCATGAACCGGGCGCGGTTGGTGATGTAGGTGCCCAGCGTCTTTTGCCGCAGGTCGAGGTCGAGCGCGCTGACCTTGCGCCCCAGCCGCGACAGCGCCGCGGCGACGTGCATCGACACGGTCGACTTGCCGGCGCCGCCCTTTTCATTGCCCACGACGATGATATGCGCCATGCCCGTAGCCCTTCATTCAAATGCCCGGATTTGGCCGGTGCTTTTGGCATGCTACCATATGTTGTATGTGGCTCGCCGTGAAGCGGGATATGCGCTTTGCCTCGGGATTATTGCATTTGCGCCATCGCCAAGCCCAGACGCGAGACGAAAACGCCGCCCCTGGGGGCGGCGCCTGATCTTTGCATCGGGTGAAAGGGATCAGAATCCCAGGCCCGAGTATTTGTTCTTGAACTTCGACACGCGGCCGCCGGCATCCATCAGACGGGTGCCGCCACCGGTCCAGGCCGGGTGCACGGTCGGGTCGATGTCAAGCGACAGCGTGTCGCCCTCGTTGCCGTAGGTCGAACGCATCTGTATCACGGTGCCATCGGTCATCTTGACGTCGATGACGTGATATTCGGGATGGATATCTTTTTTCATCTCTGGCTTCCTCAGGCGGATGCGCCGGTCTTCGGCTTGTAGTTGGTGTCCTCGGCGATCCGGGCCGATTTGCCCCGGCGCGAGCGCAGGTAATACAGCTTGGCGCGGCGCACGCGGCCGCGGCGGACCACGGTGATGCTTTCGATATTGGTCGAATAGAGCGGAAAGATGCGTTCCACGCCTTCGCCAAAGGAAATCTTGCGAACGGTGAACGAACCGGCGATGCCGCTGCCGTTCTTGCGGCTGATGCACACACCTTCAAAGTTCTGCACCCGGCTGCGGGTGCCTTCGGTCACCTTGTAACCGACGCGCACGGTGTCGCCGGGTTTGAAATCGGGAACTTCTTTCCCGAGCGAGGCGATCTGGTCGGCCTCGATCTGAGCGATAATATCCATCGCTTCTGGCTCCTAAAATGCTTGCGGTTCTGACCCGCAAAGGTGTCTCGCGTCCTCAGAGCTTCTGGTCTTCTTCCGGGTCCGCCATGTGTCCCATCCGGGGGCGCCCGCCAGAGATCAGGCCGTCATTTTGTTCTCATGCCTTGGGGCCGGAACCGCGGGAAGGGCCGAAGAAAGCCCCGCATACAATTGGTCCGGGCCACAGGGGCACGGCCCCGAGTCGGATTTCCGACCGGGACGAGCGGGGTATAGACAGGTTACGGCAAGGGATCAAGGGGTTCGTTGGCAGAAGATGTGGCAACCGGGACGGTAGCGGGTACGTCTCCGGTGAGACTGGGAAGATATGCTCCTTTGAGGGTTTGTGTGATGCAGCCGACAAGGTCGTGTTTCCAACGTGGCTTTGGACTGTCTCACGATCTTGCCCGTTTCTTGCGAAGGAATTTATTGGCCCGGTTATCAAGTATGTAGGCAAGCATGATCAGGGCACCTGAAGCGATCATAAAGCCATAAGTCGACCGGGAGAAATTCCACTGAACCAGGAGCGGATAATGAAGCGCGTATACTCCGTAAGAAATACTCGATAGCCACACCCAGCCCAACGGATAGTTTGATCCTACCCAGCGAACAAAAGATCTTACGGGCTGAATGAATGAAATCGTGACCAAAATAAATGCGAACGAAAAGTGACGAAACTGCAGGATCGGATAATGTCCAAAGTCCACAATAATATTTTCTAATATCATGATTGCAAACCATAAAACGCAAGCTGCGCCAAGGTACCCAACGGGAGCGGCCAGGTTCCTGATGTTGTATTTTCCATTTACGTAGGAGTCTCCAAGCATCGCGCCGCACCACCAAATAATGAAATATGACGGAAGGAGGAGAAAATGCTGAGGGTATATCTTGTAAAGGAGAATAAATATCAGGGAACATCCTCCGATCACATGTTGTGATAAACGGCCCCTCGAAATATAAAGCGGGAGTACTATGGGGTAAATTATGTAGAATATGGCTTCGTAAGACAGGGACCACAGGGGAGAATTACCCAAGAAGGGATTGCAGATTGTGCCGGGCACAAGACTTCCTCTGTCTTGCAAGAAAAGCAGGTTGCAGATTGCCTCCGAAAAACGGAACCGACTTGAAAATGTTCCGTCCCATAGGGAAATCGCAATACTTGCCAGGAGGGCTGCCAAAAGAACTGGATACAGCCGATATGCCCGGCGACGCGCATAGGCCCGAAGGTTGTGTGTTCGGTTCTTCTCGTTGATGTGAATTACAAAGCCGCTAACCCAACTTCAACAGTTAAACGCGTAAGTGATTGATATTATTGATGCGGGATATCTGCTTTTGCCACAACCGGGCCGTTTCAGGAGGGTGTTTTCAGGCTCAGTGCATCGAAGAGTTCCAATTGCTCC
>NZ_QITQ01000010.1 GCF_003260265.1 Roseovarius amoyensis | reverse complement strand
AAAATCACACCACGTGCCACAACAACGATCCCACGAAATCTACCGCTTCGCGATACAAAACGCCTTGTTTTGTTGACCTGCGCCAAACGAAATCCGGAAAAATCAGCCGCGAACTGTCGAAGTTGGGCGGCCTGGGGCTAGCGACCGTCATCGCTACCTCCGCCGATGCCCTGAGCGTCGTAAAATGGGCCGGCACCCTCTATCTCCTGTGGATCGGCCTGCGTACGCTTCGGCGATCCATGAAGCCCATATCGCACTCCGCTTCTCGACGGGCCTCTCTTCGGACCCTTTGGCTGCAAGGCTTCGTAACCTCGGCGGCCAACCCCAAGGCCGTGGTCTTCTTCGCCGCGCTGTTTCCCCAGTTCATTGACCCGGCGCTGCCGTTCTGGCCGCAGTTTCTGGTTCTGTCGGCCACCTATATCGCAATGGACGGTGCGTTCCTGACCGGATACGGGGCTGGCGCGCATTGGTTCTCCCAACGACTGAAGGGTGAGGCCCGTCGTTGGCTGGACCGGATCGGAGGCAGCTGCATTATCCTGGCAGCGGTTCTCCTGGGGATGAAGAACGCCGCCAGCCGGTAAGGTCGCTACTCCTCTCGGACGGAAATTCAACGCCGGGTGAGACATTCTCACTACGCATGATGCGAGAGGTTTTTCATGATGATCAGGCGTTGCATGAGAAGGCGCTGAAGCAAGCAAGCAGCCAGCCCCCCGCTTCCGAACGCAGGTTTCGGCTGCAGGTTCGGAGGTGGCTTCATGATTGAACTGCGTCAACTACACCAATTGATCGCTATCGCCGAGTTTCGAAGCCTGCGCGCGGCCGCCGAAGCTCTGGATGTACAACAGTCGACGCTAAGCCGCACCGTCCGGGCCATTGAGGATGAGCTTGGCGCGATACTTCTGGAGAGGCGCCATAGCGGCGTCGAGTTCACTGAGGCCGGGCAGGCTTTCCTTCGCGATGCCAAATCAGCGATCGAACTGCTCGAACGTGCGCAGCGACATGCCAGGCTTGCTGGTCGAGGAAAAACCGGAAGTCTCACGATCGGGATTCAGACCTCGTTGGGCACCGGCTTCCTCAAGGACCTGCTCCGGCGATACGCGTGCGCCCATCCCCAGGTTCTGCTCAGCGCAGTCGACGGCGCAACGAGAGAACATGTCAGGCTCGTCGCAGCGGGCTCTCTGGACATCGCCTTCGTGACCGATTGCGAGATCCCGTCGAATTGCGATCACGCACAGCTGTGGCAGGAAGAAGTTTTCGTTGTCACCTCGAAGACCCATGCACTGTCTGGCATGCCCGCTGTCAGTTGGTCCTCGATGCGGCACGAACGGGTCCTCGTAACCGTCGCCGCGCCAGGTCCCGAGGTCGAGAGCTTTATTCGCGGCGTTCTGGCGGTAGAAGATGATTGCGGCTTCAAGGTCGATCGGATCGATGCGACCCAGGAGATGCTTCTGGATCTGGTCGCCCTGAACCAGGGCGTTACGGTGGCCGTTTCCTCCTGGCAGCGACCGGATGATCGGGAACTTTCCTATCTTCCGGTAAACGAGCCCAAAAACAGCGTGGCCTTCAATGCAATCTGGAATCGGGCGAACGGCAATCCGGCGCTCCGGCGGCTCATAACTGCCGCACATATCTGCGCCGGACGGCACCGCCGGGGCACGTCCGACTGGCTGTCCGCGCAACACTCCATCGGTAAGGACGGCATCTCGGGTCAACGAGTTGCCATGCCCTCCAAAGGGTCCTCGCGTGATGGATAGGATCAAGCTTTGCCGTACCGCCGAAGCTCTGAACGCCTATGCCGCTGGACGTTATTCGGCGGCGGAAACCGTCTGCGTGCGCACTCTGATGGATTACCCTAACGACCCGGACCTGCTTCACCTGCTCGGGGTCGCACGGCTCGCTCATGGTAGCATCACTGCGGCTATCGAGGCCCTTGAGGCCGCCTGCGTACATGCACCGGTACCCTCGTCGGAAGCTTACAACAATCTCGGCATAGCTCTTCGCAAGGGGCAGCGGCCTGAAGACGCAATTGCGGCCTTCAGGAAGGCCATCGAAACACGGTCCGGATATGCGGAAGCGATGTACAATTTGGCTGTCACCTCAATGGATCTGGCCGATTTTGCTACTGCAGCCGACCTTCTCGCCGAAGTCACCGCTGCCAGTCCTGAAGATGCGCGGGCGCATTTCGCTTTGGCAGACGCTTTAATCGCCCTGAACGATCTTGACGCGGCAGCTCTGTCATTGCGTCGCTACCTGCGCCTCGCCCCCGGAGACGAGCAAGGCGCTGAACTGCTTCTTGCATTCATTGATAAGGGGGCAGTTCCAGCTAGCGCATCCCCCGCCTTTCTGCGCGACCTCTACCGACAAAAGGCGAAGAATTGGGATCTGGTCCCAGGCTATTTCGCGCATCGTCATGTCCTGGATGCCGTTCTCCGCCACGCTTCTCCACCCTTCCTCTCAGTCCTCGATGCTGGATGTGGCACGGGCCTATCCGGCGCCGGCTTCCGCGCGATGACCCAGCATATGACGGGGGTCGACGTCTCACCGGACATGCTTGAGGGCGCACGCGCGAAGGGCATCTATGACCTTCTGAACGAGGAGGATCTGCTTTCTCTCCTGACCCGGCATCCAGACCGCTTCGACCTGATCGTCTCGGCGGCGGCACTCATCCATTTCGGGGACCTGAACCCCGTCCTCGAAGCAGTGTGGCTGGCCCTTCGGCCGGAAGGAACATTCGCTTTCACCACCTATTCATATGACGGTTCCGACCCAACAGCCTTTGGTGCGTCGAGCTATCGGGAACTCGCAAAGGCGGGATGTTTCGCGCATGGCAGCGCGTACCTGGCTGACCAATTCGAAACCTACGGTTTCGAGATCTGCGAAGTCAGCGAGATCATCCATGAGCAAAGCTCCACGCAGAAAATCCCGGGTTTCGTCGCGGTGCTGCGCAAGAGGAACGGTGTTGAAAGCCCCCTGATCAACAGCCCCTTGCCGTGCCGATAACCTGAGCAATCCCGTCTATTGCCTGGATGCGGAAGGTCTCTTCCCGATGATGTTCATCGCCTTGAAGCTGGCGACCACCTCGTCGCGCTGGTTCACCGCCTCCACAAAAGAATGCACCAGCCCCCTGTCCGCCTTAGTTCTTGACGGTCGGGCTTCTGTGATCGTGATCCTCACCTGGAGCTGATCGCCCGGACGTACGGGCACAGACCACCGCACTTCATCCACGCCCGGAGAGGCCATACTTGCAACGGTGGTCAGGTAGTGTTCCACGAAGAGCCTCATCATCACGCCAATCGTGTGCCAGCCACTGGCAATGATCCCACGAAATGGGCCGTTCTCTGCGGCGTCCCGATCCATGTGGATTGGCTGCGGATCAAACTGGGTGGCAAATTCGATGATTTCGTTTTCGTGAACCTCCACTCCGCCAAACTGGAAACAACTTCCGGGGACGTAGTCCTCAAAATAACGCGCATCCCTGGGGACATCGAAGGACATCTGAACTGGGGGGTCTTGGCTCATGTCTCGCACCTTCATCCATTAAGGAAGCGGGGCACGGCATTCACCGCAGCCCCGCTCAGCTCAGCTCAGTTCGCGCGAGCTGAGTTCGATTGCTGGCAATATCAGCCGGGTCAGCCCATCGCGCGAGTGAAAATACATTCACTCAGCGTGAGCTTCCTTCACGCTTCGCTCCCGGGGGACACGCGCCTCGCCTTCGCAAACCCGCGATCCGTCGCCATGAAGCGCTCCAGCATCGGCACGATGAGCCGGACAGGGTCGGCGGCGGCCTGGCCGCTATCGCGGGCGAGGATTTCGGCGTAGGCGACAAGATCGCGATGAACGGACGCCGGCAGTTCCACTGTCACCTTCACCGGCTTGTCATCGGGCAGCGGCCCCAGCTTCAGTTTCGACATGATCAACCTCCTGCCGGTTCGAATACCAGATCGCGGGTGACGATGATCCTGACCGGGAAACCCGGACGAATGGTCAGCGTTGGCGCGACCTGCAGCTGACGCTGGATGATCTGCTGACCGGCCTGGTTGATCGTATCCACAGCGCCATCGCGGATCGCCTGGACCAGGCGGTCTTCGTCATCGGTGGCGAGGTCCGCGCCGATCGCGAGCAGCGTGGACAGACCCGCTGCGCGCATAAGATCCCACCAGTGGTAGTCAACGCCATCCTCGAGGCCGGCATAGCCGCTCGCATCCGCACCCGGCAGACGTTCGAGAACGATGGACCGGCCTCCGGGAAGGATCAGGCGGTTCCAGACCAGCAGCACGCGTCGCTGGCCGAACGTCACACCGTCATCGTATTGGCCGATGATACGGGTTCCCTGTGGGATCAACAGCAGCGATCCGGTCGGGCTGTCATAGACGTTCTCGGTGACCTGTGCGGTGATCTGCCCCGGGAGATCGGAGCGAATGCCGGTGATCAGCGCGGCCGGGATCACCGCTCCGGCCTGAAGGATGTACGGCGAGGCTGGTGGCTGAATGCGATCCGATGCGACGGTTTGCCGGTCCACCGGACCGTTGAGGAAAGCCGTATGCCGGCTGCCCTCGGGTTGTTCGGTGCCGCCCAGGCCCGGAAGGTTCACGCCGACCCCGGCCGTCGTCGCCCTGCCAGACGCCGTCTGAAAGAAGACACCGCTCAGACGCGCGGTTTCCTCCTCTGCCCTGCGGCGCTCCGCTTCCGGATCGACGGTCGGGCCCACAATCGGCGGAGGGGTCACGGGCACTCCGCGCTCCTGCGCATCGAGGATCGGCCGCCCGAGGTCACCGGGCAGTGCAGGTCCCAGAACCGGCCCGGTATAGTCGGACGGCAATCCTTCCAGGCCGTCCGCAGCCGGTCGGTTGTCGATGGAGTAGAGTTCTCCACCTCCCGGCCCGGCCTCGCGGGTCTGGAGCGCATAGATCAGCGCCCCGGCGATGCCGAACAGGGCGAGAGCTCCGACACCGGCCAGAACCTTGCGCGACAGCCTGGTCACGCGCGGAGGATCGGGGCGCAGACGCATCGGAGCTGCAGGATCAGTTTCAGTCATGACGCCCCTCCCCTTCGCGCATCCCCCTCCGTCCTTGCATCCGCCTCGCGCTCTTCCATGCGCAGGATCCGGACCACCTGCTGGCGGTCTCCTGCGCCCAGCCGGAGCTCGGCGGCGCCGAAGAGGCGATCCACGATCAGAACGTTCCGGTGAATGCGGCTGTTGACGATCTGCGGCTCTCCGTCCGCGCCGAGCACGAAGAGCGGCGGCATCTCGCCCTGGGCGATGCCAGCCGGGAAGACGACATAGACGCGACGGCCATCGTCGAAGACAGAAACCGGGCGCCAGGGCGGGCTCTCACCCTGAATCTGCAGGCCGTAACGATGATTGCGGGCCGAGGGCGCCGGGATGGCCGGCGCGGTCGCCACAGCCTGTCGCCCTCTACGCGGCGCTGCCGGATAGGCCCAGGCGACCGAGGGCATGTAGAGCGCCTCTCGGGCACGCAGCTCGACCATGTACACCCGCCTGTCAGTGCTGATCACCAGATTGGTCGAGATGTCGTCCCGCGTCGGTTTGACGAGGATGTGGACGCGGGCGGAGGACCCGGACCCGCTCTCCGTGTCGCCGATGATCCAGCGCGTGGTATCTCCCGCGGCGATCGGGCCTGCGCCGGTCAGACGTTCGCCCGGCTCGAGTGCGATGTTGGTGATCTGACCCGGCGCGGCATAGACCTGATAGAGGGCTCCTTCCGACCAGGGGTAGATCTGGATCGCATTGTAATAGCCCTCGCGGCGCGGCTCGACCCGGGCGGCAGCATTGGCGTTTTCGATACGGCCGGTCGGTGTGCCCGCCGCCGCTCCGCCATGCGCCACTGTCCAGACCGGCGGCGTGTGCAGGGGCCGAGGACGTTCCTCGGCAGCCGAGGCGGGCGGAGTGGGCAGCGGCGGCACGGACTCGTCGTATCTGAATTCTGGCACCGGGTTACTGGCGCACCCCGCCAGCACGGATGCGGATAGCAGCAGGGCCACCAACATCGGCGCCCTGACGCCCGGAGACCTGGTTGCATGAAGATGCAGTTTAGTCATTGGCTCATCTCCCGCGACCAGGAGATCGCATTGACATAGATTCCGAGCGGATTGGCGCGCAGGCGCTCGGCGCTGCGCGGGGTCTGGATCACGACGGTCAGGATCGCGGTCCAGCGCTCGGTCGTGGAAAGCTGGCCGTTTTCGTAGTGGCGTTCGGTCCAGGCGACGCGGAACGATCCCGGCGAGGCCCGGATCACGGAGGACACCTCGACGGCGATCTGTTGACGGCCGACGAGGGTAAACGGGTCGTTGGCGCGGGCATAGTCGTTCAGCGCGGCCGCGCCACGGTCCGTGGTGAACTCATAGGCGCGCAACCAGTTCTGCCGCACGATAATCGGATCGGCGGGGATCGACCGGACCTGTTCGATGAAACGACCCAAATGGAAGGCGATCTGCGGATCGGTCGGCTCGTAATCGGCCGAGGCCGGGGCGACAGCCTGGGCCTCGCCGAGTGCGTCGACCTGAACGACCCAGGGCACGACGGTGCCGCGTGCGGATTGCCAGACCAGGGCACCAGCAAATCCCGCCGCGAGGATCAGGCTGCCGAAGGCCATGTAGCGCCAGTTGCGAGCCTGGACGCAGGCGGTGCCGATACGCTCGTCCCAGACCTGCGCAGCCCTCTGGTAAGGCGTCTCTGGCTGAGGTGTCTTGCCATAATGCGTGGCAGAACGCCTGAAGAGGTTCATGAGCGGTCCCTTTCGGAGAGATTGACGGAGGAGCCCGAGCCGTGGCTGTCGCCCGACCGGACGGCATGGGCGGCAGCTCGGACGCCATGGCTCACGGCCTGGTTATGGCGCATGCGCTTTGCCCAGGCTGGCGGGCCTTCAGAGGAGGACGGGTCGGAACTGCCAGGCTCGGGTGTCGCTCCGCCGACCGTGCCCATCGAGGTGGTTCCGCCGGTCGCCGCAACACTGCCCTTGACGCCCTCGGCGTAGCTGGACTGGATGCCGCCAGCCGCGCGAGAGGACGCCTTCTTGAGCGGTGATGCCGCGGCAGCGGCCCCGGCGCGCGCGACACCAGCCATCCCGCCGGCGAGACCTCCTCCGCCCATCGAGCCGAGCGTGTATGCGCTCGAGGCAGCGCCCGCCGCGGTGGCGCCGCCGCGAGCGAGGGCGGCACCACCGGAGAGCGCGGACCCGGCCCCGCGCGCTGCGAGCATGGTCGCCCCTCCCGCCCCGATCGCAGCGCCACCAACGGCAAGGCCGGTGCCTATGGCCGCCCCCGCGCTGAGTTGGGGCCCGCCGGACACCAGACCCGAGGCGATGCCGGGACCGAATATACCGAGACCCAGCAGAGACAGGGCGGCCAGCACAATCGCCATGGCATCATCGATGGTCGGCGTCACGCCGCCGAAGCCAGCGGTGAACTGGCCGAAGAGCGTCGATCCGATGCCGATGATCACGGCCAGGACGAGAACCTTGATACCGGACGAGATGACGTTGCCAAGCACGCGCTCGGCCATGAAGGCGGTCTTGCCGAAGAGGCCGAAGGGGATCAGTACGAAGCCTGCGAGGGTCGTGAGCTTGAACTCGATCAGGGTGACGAAGAGCTGCACCGCGAGGATGAAGAAGGCGAGGATCACCAGCGCCCAGGCGAAGAACAGGCAGAGGATCTGGACGAGGTTCTCGAAGACCGCGACCCAGCCCATCAGATCGGAGATGCTTTCGAGCAGCGGTCGCCCGGCCTCGAGCCCGGTCTGGGCGACGCGGCCGGGGCGCAGAAGATCGGCGGCGGAAAACCCGGTGCCCGAGGCCATCAGACCAAGGCCCGCGAAGCTCTCGAAGACGATCCGGGCGAGGTTGTTCCAGTTGGAGATGATATAGGCGAAGACCCCGACAAAGAGCGTCTTCTTCACCAGTCGGGCGATGATGTCGTCATCGGCACCCCAGGCCCAGAACAGCGCCGCCAGCGTCACGTCGATGACGATCAGCGTGGTGGCGATGAAGGCGACCTCGCCGCCGAGCAGCCCAAACCCGCTGTCGATATAGCTGGTGAAGATGCCCAGAAAGTTGTCGATGACGCCGGTCCCGCCCATGGCTCACTGATCTCCCGAATGCTGCGGCACTTCAGATGCAGGCGTCCGGCCGAGGAAGCGGTCTCGGCTCTCGGCCCAGGCGGCGAGGCAATCGGCATCGCTGGCGGCAGCCTCGCCGAACTGCTGGCACCTGCGTAGTGTCGCGCGGAGAGGATCGGCTGGCGGCTGGAGCGCGGGCGCGGTGCTGGCCGGCGCGGGCCCCTCCTCCTGTGTGACCTCGATCACTGTGGCGGTGATCGCGATCGCCACGAACACGATGGCCGCGATCCGGGCCAACACCTTTCCGTCCATCGTCTCCCCTCCCGGCCTCAGTTGAACATCTGCGCGTTGCCGGGCTGGTAGCCCGCGCCCGGCGTCAGGAAGCGCTCGCGCTGGATGCGGCCCTGTTCGGCAGCGGTGGCGCGCTCGGCCTCGGTCAGCGCATTGGCGCGGCCGTTTGCCGAGATCACCGCGATCAGGTCCGAGAGCTGCTGCGATTGCAGTGCGAGGAACTGGTTGCCGGCCTGAGTGGCCTGCAGAGCACCGACCGCGTTCTGGCTCTGCCCCACAAGCGCGGACATCTCGGCACGGTTGGCATCGATATTGCCGACGACACCTGCCTGCACGCGCATGGCATCCTGCAGGCCACCGACGGTGTTCTCCCAACGGGACCGCGCCTCGGCGATCAGTTGCTGGTCGGTCGCCGTCAGGGAAAGGTTGCCATAGTCCTGCTGGAACATCTGGTCGATGCTCTGCACGTCGAAGGCGATGTTCTGCGCCTGCGCCAGGAGTTGCTGTGTGCGGCTGACGCCCTGCTGGATCTGCTGGAGCGCGGAATACGGCAGGTTGGCGAGATTGCGCGCCTGGTTGATCAGCATCTGCGCTTCGTTCTGGAGCTGTGCGACCTGGTTGTTGATCTGCTCCAGAGCGCGCGCCGCGGTCAGGAGATTTTCGGCGTGGTTGGTCGGGTCGTAGACGATGAACGGACCGCCGCCGATGCCGAAGAGCGCATGGGCGGGTGGCGCTGCGATGGGCGACATGGCAATGGGCATCGCCAGCGCGAGGGCGAGCAGCGGCGTGCCGGCGGACCGAAACGTGATCTTGCGAGTCATGGTGTGATCTCCTCTTCTTCAAGGTCGATGTCGGCGTCCTCAACAACAGCGGTGGTCGAAGAGGCCCCCTCTGCGTCGATGGCGAGATCGGTGAGGTCGGGGATAAGCTCGGCGGCCCAATCGAGGCCATGCGCCTTCAGCCAGGGGACGAGGAACCCGTCTCGGCCGTGCCCGGCGCAGATCTCGGCAATCAGCGCATGATCCGATTTGGACGATGCCGCGCAAAGGGCCAGTCCGACATCGCTGAGACCCAGCTCGAACAGCCGGTTACCGCGCCGCGACTGACAGTAGTAGTCGCGTTTGGGCGTGGCCCGCGCGAGGATCTCGATCTGCCGGTCATTGAGGCCGAAGCGGCGATAGATAGCCGTGATCTGCGGCTCGATAGCCCGCTCGTTCGGCAACAGGAGCCGCGTCGGGCAGCTTTCGATGATCGCCGGCGCGATGGTACTGCCATCGATGTCGCTGAGGCTCTGCGTCGCGAAGATCACCGAGGCGTTCTTCTTCCTCAGCGTCTTCAGCCATTCGCGGAGCTGCTCGGCGAAGGCATCGTCATCGAGCGCCAGCCAGCCCTCGTCGATGATGAGCAGCGTGGGTCGCCCGTCGAGCCGATCGCCGATCCGGTGGAACAGGTAAGAGAGGACGGCGGGCGCCGCGCCGGTTCCCACCAGCCCCTCGATCTCGAAGGCCTGCACATCCGCCGATCCCAGCTGTTCGGTCTCGGCATCGAGCAGCCGGCCATAGGGTCCACCCACGCAGTATGCGCGGAGCGCCTGCTTCAAATCGTTGGATTGCAGCAGGACCGCGAGGCCGGTCATGGTCCGCTCGCCCACAGGGGCCGAGGCCAGCGAGGTCAGTGCCGTCCAGATATGTTCCTTCACATCCGGGGTGATCTGGATGTTCTCGCGCGTCAGGATGGCGACGATCCAGTCAGCCGCCCAGGCGCGCTCGGAGGTCTCGTGAATGCGGGCCAGCGGTTGTAGCGAGACAGAGCACTCGGCAGCGTCGGTCAGCTCTCCGCCGAGGTCATGCCAGTCGCCGCCCATCGCGAGCGAAGCGGCGCGGATAGAACCGCCGAAGTCGAAGGCGAAGACCTGGCTGCGCGAGTACCGCCGGAACTGAAGCGCCATCAGCGCCAGCAACACGGATTTGCCGGCGCCGGTCGGGCCGACGACGAGGGTGTGACCGACATCCCCGACATGAAGAGAAAACCGGAACGGGGTGGAGCCTTCGGTCCTGGCGTAGAGCAACGGAGCGTCGTTGAAATGTTCGTCCCGCGCCTCGCCCGCCCAGACCGCCGAGAGCGGGATCATATGGGCGAGATTCAATGTGCTGATCGGTGGCTGCCGGACATTGGCATAGGCATGGCCGGGCAGACTTCCGAGCCAGGCATCGACGGCGTTGACCGTCTCGACCATGACAGTGAAATCGCGGGACTGGACGATCTTCTCGACCAGCCGCAGCTTCTCGTCAGCGCGGCGGACGTCCTCGTCCCAGACCGTGATCGTGGCCGTGACATAGGCCATGCCGGCCACATCAGCGCCGAGTTCCTGCAGGGCCATGTCCGCATCAGCGGCCTTGTTCGCAGCATCGGTATCGAGCAGCGCGGATTGCTCGTTAGTCATCACCTCCTTGAGGATCGCGGCGATGCTCTTGCGTTTGGCAAACCACTGACGGCGTATCCGGGTCAGCAGCTTGGTTGCATCCAGCTTGTCCATGAGGATGGCCCGGGTCGACCAGCGATAGGGAAAGGCCAGCCGGTTCAACTCGTCGAGCAGGCCCGGCGTCGTGACACCAGGAAAGCCGGTGATCGTCAGGACGCGAAGGTGATGATTGCCCAGGCGCGGCTCCAGCCCGCCGGCCAGCGCCTGGTCGGGCAAGAGTGCATCGAGATAGACCGGCACCTCGGGCACGCGCACACGGTGCCGGTTGGTCGAAATCGTCGAATGCAGGTAGGTCAGCGTAGCGGCGTCATCGAGCCAATGGCAGTCCGGCATGAAGCCGTCGAGCAGCGCCAGCACGCGATCGGTGCGGTCGATGAAACCGCGCACCTGTTCCCAGGGGTTCACACCTGAGGTCTCGCGGCCCTCGTAGAGCCAGGATTCTGAGCGTGCCGCATCCTCGGCGGGCGGAAGCCAGAGGAGGGTCAGGAAATAGCCGGAGACGAAGTGGCTTCCCTCTTCTTCGAAGTCGGCCTTGCGCTCGGCATCGACCAGCGCCGATGCTGCATCGGGGAAGGTGCTCACCGGATAGGTGGCAGCCTCGGAGCGCTGTGCTTCCACGAAGATCGCCCACCCGGACCCGAGGCGGCGGAAGGCGTTGTTCAGCCGTCCTGCCACCGCGACCAGTTCGGCCGCGACGGCGCTGTCGAGATCGGGACCCCGAAACTTCGCTGTCCTCTGAAACGAGCCGTCCTTGTTGAGGACCACGCCCTCCCCGACCAGCGCCACCCAGGGCAGGTAGTCGGCGAGGCGCGAGGCGGTGCGGCGGTATTCTGCGAGATTCATCATGGGAGTTCACACCGAGAGATGACCGGGAATGCGCAAATGGCGGCGCGCGACCTCGACGAAGAGCGGATCGCGCCTGGCCGCCCAGACAGCAGCGATGTGGCCGACGGCCCAGATCAGGATCCCGACCAGCCAGAGCTGAAGCCCGAGGCCGACCGCACCGGCGAGCGTGCCATTGAGGATGGCAACTGAGCGCGGGGCGCCGCCGAGCAGGATCGGCTCGGTCAGCGCGCGGTGAACCGGCACGCTGAACCCCGGCACCGCGTCGAGAGCCTCGAAACTCACCGTCATCAGATCAGCGCTCCGCCACCAAAGCTGAAGAAGCTCAGGAAGAAGGACGAGGCCGCAAAGGCGATGGAAATCCCGAAGACGATCTGGATCAGCCGCCGGAAGCCACCGCCGGTATCGCCGAAGGCCAGCGTCAGACCGGTGACAATGATGATGATCACCGCCACGATCTTGGCCACCGGCCCCTCGACGGAGTCGAGGATGGATTGCAGCGGCGCTTCCCAGGGCATGGAAGAGCCGGAGGCGTGGGCAGCCGGAGCGATGAACAGGCTGACATAGGTGGCGGCGGCCGCAGTGGCGATGTGCTGGCGGATGCGCAAGGCGTGATGGATCATTCGAGGTCTCCTGGTTCGTGAGTGGTGAAATCTGAAATGGCAGGTGAAATCCGGTAGTCGCCCTCCGGCCCGAGGCCCTCGACGCAGACGAGTTCGACCAGACGACGCGCGGACCCTCGACCGGCCAGGACGGCCACGAGGTCGATGGTCTCCGCGATCATGGCCCGCGGCACGGTGACGACGGCTTCCTGGATGAGTTGTTCGAGACGACGTAGCGCGCCGATCCCGGTACCGGCATGGATGGTGCCGATGCCGCCGGGATGGCCGGTGCCCCAGGCTTTGAGCAGGTCAAGCGCCTCGGCGCCACGCACCTCACCGATCGGAATACGATCGGGGCGCAGACGCAGCGAAGAGCGCACCAGATCGGACAGGCTTGCAACGCCGTCCTTGGTGCGCATCGCCACGAGGTTCGGCGCGGCGCATTGCAGCTCTCGGGTGTCCTCGATGATCACGACGCGATCTGAGGTCTTGGATACCTCGGCGAGCAGCGCATTGGTCAGCGTGGTCTTGCCGGTCGAGGTGCCCCCCGCCACCAGGATATTGGCACGGCTCGCAACCGCCTGCCGCAGCGCCTCGGCCTGCGTCGGGGTCATGATCCCGGCGGCGACGTAGTCCTCGAGTGTGAACACAGCGACGGCCGGCTTGCGAATGGCGAACGCGGGGGCTGCCACGACGGGAGGCAGCAGCCCCTCGAAACGCTCGCCGGTTTCCGGGAGCTCCGCAGAGACGCGCGGGGACAGGCCATGAACTTCGACGCCAACATGATGCGCGACCAGCCGAACGATGCGCTCGCCATCGGCTGCGCTCAGCATCTTGCCGCTATCGGCGAGCCCCTCGGAAAGTCGGTCGACCCAGAGCCGCCCATCGGGGTTGAGCATCACCTCGACGGTCATGGGGTCGTCCAGAAACCCGGCGATCGCCGGCCCGAGCGCGGTGCGCAGCATCCGCGCGCCTCTCCGGATCACCTCTGGTCTCTGATCGGTCTTTGCCATGCCGGCCCCGCTCCTTTGCAGGCGCCTCCAACAGGCCACCCTGGATCGGGTCGATTAAGAAAGCCGTAAATGCATACGGCTCAACAGGCTTCCGAGGGGCGTAGTAGCGTGGCGTGTAAAGACAGGAAAACGGCGACTTTGCCCCCCAGTTCTGAACTGGGCAACGATATGCAGTGAGGCGCACCTTGAAACTAAGAAACAGATGAGAGGAAGTGCAGTTCCTGCGGGGCATCGACCATTGGTATCTTGAAAGATCACTTACACGCTATAAGCGCCAGGATTCCCGCGGAGTCGGGACAGAAACCTAATTCCATGGCCTCTACATGGTTGGTAGATGATAGGCGCGCCATTTTGAAAAAACAGCCACTCTCGGCCGCGAGCCTCACTCATCAGCGATAAATCCGCCGCTCGATCGGCAGCGCATCGACGAACCAACGCGCGATTCTAGCGAATCTAATGACGTTTGCTTGATTACCCATTCTATATGGCCCACTAGGCAACATGGCCGCTGTTTCGTCCTCCCTCTGCTACACGATTGCGGCTCCTTGAGGCCTATAGATCTTTCTTGAGGAGTGTGCCCTGTCATGTGTGGGTTGCATAATTTCGTGTTTCACGCTATGGCTAAGATGCTCTTGGCAGGAGCATGGCACTCGCCGTTCCGAAGCTGCAGGCAGCACTGCCCGAAAATCTTTCTAACGATCCCAATCAGCTAACACTCTGGCTTGTAGGGCGGTAGGCGAGTGACGTTCAGTGTCAAGCCGGGAGATAGCTATGCTGATCGATGGTCCACGACCCACCACCCTTGTTGGGGTGAAACGCCTTGCCAAGCAGTTGAAGAAGACAAACGGAATCAAGCATTCTGATGCGCTTGATCTCGCTGCCAAGTCTGCCGATTGTGTCAATTTTCGCCATGCGCAACGCACTTTGCCCGCCAGTGAGTTCACGAGATCCAAGCCCTATGTGTTGTTGACGATCTACTGGAGCGACAAGAAGCGGGGCCACCGCTGTGGGCGGGAGACATTGCGGACTGAGCTTTCCACACCGATCCTCGACCTCTGCTCCAAAAGTGCGCTCAAATACGTCCGCGGTTTCGGCACCCTTCGAATGGTTGCCGAAGACCATTTCGTCTGTGATGACATCGCCCCTTCGCAGGAGTACGCGAGGGATCAGCTTTGCGCTGCCGAGCGGTCGCTTCGTTTCATGGAGCATACCGGATTGCGTCCAAATCGAGACCGCAAGAAATATCCCAGAGTTCTGGACACCGATAAACTCCCCAACATCGACCATTCCACAGACTGGGTAGACCCGGCTAGCGAGCAATTTGTACTGATCGACGAGCCTTACGGCAATGTGCCCGACGAGACAGAACGCGCCGCTTGGGCGGATCGCAATGGTTGGAGGATCGCAAAGGCGTCATGGCCTGGGATGTACCGCCCCTACGAATGTGATCTCTATGTTGGGATCGACGCACGCTCTGGATACGACCTTGAAGCTCTCGTGGCAAAGATCTGTGCCATGCCAGCTCCGGTCGTTAGCGAAAACTGGACGGGCGAATCTGTATCTTCGTGGGAGACGTTTCTCAGCCCAATGGCGAAGACGAAACAGGACGAACGGCGCGCAAGGTGCAAGGGGATGATCTATCCCTCTGCGAGTAAGGCGACCGTACCCTATAACTACAACCCCGGGTGTTCTCTCCGCCGTCCTGTGGGCGAGCTTGGAATTAATGGTCATGTGCAGGCGGGGCGGGTGATTAAGGCCGTGATGTCATCGCAGTATGCGACGGATGGGGTTTATACGCGTTTGAGCGCGCTTCGCTCAGATCTCGAGGCTTGGTTGAGTCTGGAGATTGGCCCGGGGCAACTCGAGGGCCCTGAGTTTTTTGAGGTATACTATAGAAAAACTGATGATGATAAGGTTTTTCAGAAGTCAATGACTGCTGCTGGCGACTTTGTCGAAGCTCTTCGCGAGCTAGCAAGTCTGTTTAGGAAAGCCTATCCAGATTGTGCCCCACTTCGCCAACAGCTTCGAAGGATTGAAATGAGTGCAACAATAATCGAGAAATCGAGACGACTTGCGTCTTAAACCAAATAATGACTTCGCTCGCAACAGATTAGTTATAGGTGCGGCGAAAGCCAAACTAAGGAAAACCTTTGATCATGGACTATCCGGCAATTTGTAGGGAAGCTTTTGCTCTGGTCGACGATATCGGCAACGGAGCTTTCAACAACGAGTTCAGTGAACGCGGAACACTTGCAACGACCGTTCAGGTCGTCATGCCTGTCCTCGCGATTTTTCGTGAGTTGGACCCGGATGACCTGAATTCAGTCGTTGATGCGCAGTCTCGGCTTTCCGCACTTGCTTCAGCAGAGCAGGGAGTGTTTTCGCGCTATCCTGCTTTGGCTGCTTTTGCGCTTGGTGAGAGCATCGTCGTTCAATAATTCTAACAAGGGTATCATCGGGTCGAGCGAGGCAAAAGCTTGCCTCGCTTTTCTGTTTCGGTCTGATCTCTAGCCAACCTGCTCGTCACCTTTTCCTTCCCTGATGCGTCGCAACAGTTCTTTGTCTCTGGGGTCGACGCCATTCATAATCGCCTCCACCTGAAGGAGGTGTTGTGAGGCACGCCTCAGGTCCCGCGGGATAAGAGCTTCAGTGCTGGTCAGGGCTCTGTCGTCGATTACCTCGTGCCCTTCATGCATCGCCCACCCAAGGAACCCCGCTTCGAAGCGTTTTTTTGTTTCTGCGTCCAGGCAAAGTTCTTGCGTTGGTTGGCCGGCACGTATCCGCAGGACCTGAAAGTCGCGATGAAATCCGCCCCGCCAGTTCTCTGGCAACTTGCCGGACTTTTTCGGCGACTTTGGCATCGGGGTCAGCGCGACTTTCAGGTAGACATCCGGATCGTCAATATTGATCAGGGCCAAAGCTAGATCGAGCGGCTCGCCGAGCGTGCTCTGTGTCCAAATGTTGTGATCGAGGAGGTAATGATCTCCTTCGTGCGTCCAGTATTCGCCGTCGGGGACCCAGAACATAGGCCGATCATCGAGAGGGTCAGGTGCCGTAAACCCAATCGGTTCCCAAACCTGCATGAGTGGCTGGGACAACCTGAACCGGACGCTCCCATGTTCCGCAAATTGTTTCTGACCAAGATGCGGGGCCACTGCTGATGCTAGGCGCAGTGCCAGATCTAGATCGGTGGCCGAGGGCGTATCGCCCTCATCAAGAAGGACCCGCACCCCTTGAGATGCATGGCTTTCGTCAGGCATACGCCCATAAAATTCCGGAATAGACAGCACGCAATCGAAGGGACCGACAACGATCCGAAGCGCATTGCAAGCACTCTGCGCCAAGGTGGGGTACAGCTCGATGGAATTCAGATTTTGGATGGCGTTGTAGACGAGTTGCGCAGCGATCGCTTCAAGATCTGATGCATAGGCTTCGGCGATGCGAATGGCGCCCCCACGATTCAGGATCAGTTTTGCGTAGATGGATGCCTCGCTGTACCCATTCCCTTCCACGACGCTGAGTTCCAAGCCAATGATCGGGTCGCCGGCGTGCCGCATCGCAAATAGCGGGCGGGCTTCTTCAACCAGATAGGCGAGGTCTATTCCATTCCCGGTGTTTTTCAGTTCGGCCAATCGTGCCGGTAATTCTCTGGCGCTTCGATCGACCTCTGGAACCAAGCTGGTGTTCTGCCCTGTCGGCAGGCGAATTTGCTTCGTTTGCTTTGCTTTCAGCGCGCCCCAGTTTGAGCCTGGGGAGATTGCGGCGGCAAGATCGTTCAAGAGAGTCAGCTTGGTCGGGCGATTTTCGCCGGTCCATCGTTCCAGAATTCGGTCGACGCCTTTTGACAGGTTTTCGAGCTTGACAGGGAAGTCTTCGGCTGACCGCACATCAGTGTTCAGGTTCATTTTGCTCATTCCTCTGGCGTACCTCCGAATCCAAATTCAAGCCGTGGGCCCTATAGCAGGAGTCGGAAAGCGCGCAGCTGATTGAGCAAACCGATGAATGTCCAAAAACTCTCGCAAACCAGGATCCAATGGGCCCGGATCAGGTTCGCTGGGTTGGTTTCCACCTGCTGCGCCGACCTGTACCTTACAGCGCGCCAGCCCCAAGTGAGCATAAAGGAATCTACACTGTCTTCTGAGAGCAATCAACAGGAACGATCATTCACCTCAATACAAATAATTCTCCCTCGCCAAGCAAATAAGCTGACACCAGCCGCACACATGTGGTCTGGGACGCACACTACGAGGCTGTCGCCAGGGCGGAGTATTCCCATGATGCAATGCATGGAAGAAACGACCATTCCCGAAGCAGCGCTATAGATCTAGAATAAAATTCCCGAAGGGCCGACCGACGTGGGCTTGTTGACCGTGTACATCTGCACAGCCTACGACGAAAAGCACCTGGCGTCCGCTTGCCTACCTGTCTTCTCATCCCCCACCCCCATCCACATCCTCCGACACCTCCTGCCGCAGCTTCGGCCCTTGCGCCAGGCGCCGACCGAGAGCTGAGATAAACGCCTCGTAGCGCTCCCCTGCTTTCGCCCGTGCCGCCTTGGCCGCGGGTTCCGGCAGAGCGGGTGTTGTCGCAAGCCAGAAACGGATGAATACGGCCAGACTTTCGACGGAGATCCCGACATCCCGCTCCAGCCGGGTGATCCGCCTGTCGATCTGATCCAGGCGCCGGGCCAGAACCGCCTCGCGGCGCTCTGCGTCATCCGGGGAGAGGAAGGATGCGATCGCGGCCTCGGCCACCATCGATTGGGATCGGTCGCGCCGGGCGGCAAACTCCGCCAGCATCTGCATGACCTCGGGATCGAGATAGACCGAGATCTTCGTCTTCTTGCGGCTGGTAGTCATGATCAAAGCTCCATGCCGTCATCGGGATTGAGGGAAACCTGACGCGCGACACCGCGCATCTGCTGCAGGATGCGGCGATTGCGGATGGCGCCATCTTCTTCGTCCTCGGGTGGGTCGAATTCAAACTCGTTCTCGAGAGGCGTCTGCCTGTCGACCGGCTGAGGCTGCGCCAGCTCCGGCTGAAGACGGCGCTCCGACGCTGTCGGGTCCTCATCCTCCGGTACCGTCTCGGATACTGGCTCGAGCTCGTCGTCTTGGGTTGGGACTGCCAGGCTGCTCCAGTCATCTTTCCCCGAAGCGTCCACATCCACCAAGTCGGGTGGCGGCAAGACCCGTTCGGTGAACCGCGTATCTTCGTAATACCGTGCTTTCGTCGCCCGGATCGGCGGTGTACCGGCCACCATGACGATCTCGTCGGAGGGCGGCAGCTGCATGATTTCTCCGGGCGTGAGCAAGGCTCGCGCAGTTTCCGACCGGGACACCATGAGATGGCTGAGCCAGGGCGCCAGACGGTGACCGGCATAGTTCTTCATCGCCTTCATCTCGGTAGCGGTGCCGAGAGCGTCGGACACCCGCTTGGCCGTGCGCTCATCATTGGTCGCGAAGCTCACCCGGACGTGGCAATTGTCGAGGATCGAGTTGTTCGGACCATAGGCCTTCTCGATCTGGTTCAGCGACTGGGCGATGAGGAAGCTCTTAAGCCCGTAGCCCGCCATGAAGGCCAGCGCGCTCTCGAAGAAGTCGAGGCGACCGAGCGCCGGGAACTCGTCGAGCATCAGAAGCAGCCGATGACGGTCATCCTTGCCCTGCAGGTCTTCGGTCAGGCGTCGGCCGATTTGGTTGAGGATCAGGCGGATGAGCGGCTTGGTGCGATTGATGTCAGATGGCGGCACCACGAGATACAGCGTGACGGGGCGCACTCCGCCGACAATGTCACCGATCCGCCAGTCGCAGCGGCGCGTGACCTGGGCGACGACAGGGTCGCGATAGAGGCCAAGGAATGACATCGCCGTCGACAGCACACCGGAGCGTTCATTCTCGGACTTGTTGAGCAACTCGCGAGCGGCACTGGCGACCACCGGATGCGGCCCCGCCTCGCTCAGATGCGACGTCCGCATCATCGCGCGGAGTGTGGACTCCACGGGACGCCGCGGGTCGGACAGGAAGTTGGCGACGCCGGCCAGCGTCTTGTCCTTCTCGGCATAAAGGACATGCAGGATCGCCCCGACGAGCAGGCTGTGGCTGGTCTTCTCCCAGTGGTTTCGCCGCTCCAGGCTCCCCTCGGGGTCGACGAGGATGTCGGCGATGTTCTGGACATCGCGAACCTCCCACTCCCCACGGCGCACTTCCAGCAGGGGGTTGTAGGCCGAAGAGTTCGGATTGGTCGGATCGAAGAGCAGGACCCGACCGTGCTGGGCCCGGTAACCGGCGGTCAACTGCCAGTTCTCGCCCTTGATGTCATGAACGATGGCCGAGCCGGGCCAGGTGAGAAGAGAGGGCACGACAAGCCCTACCCCCTTGCCGGAGCGTGTCGGCGCGAAGCAGAGCACATGCTCCGGCCCATCGTGGCGCAGGTATTCCCTGTCATAGCGACCGAGAACCACGCCATCCGGGTCAAGAAGTCCGGCCGCCTTCACCTCGCCCTTCTCAGCCCATCGGGCAGATCCGTAGGTCGCGACGTTACGGGCCTCGCGGGCGCGCCAGACCGACATCGCAATGGCAACACCGATGGCGATGAAGCCTCCAGAGGCGGCGATGATCCCGCCCGTCGCGAAGACCGGTGGCGCATAGGCCTCGTAGAAATACCACCACCAGAAGATGGCCGGTGGATAGTAGACAGGCGTCCCGAACAGCACGAACCAGGGCGGGCCCAGCTGTGCCTGATAGCCGAGGCTCGCGGCCACGTATTGCGTCGCACCCCAGGTGGTGGCCAGAATGATGAGGAAGACGATGGAGATCTGCCCCCAGAGGATCTTGGTCGCGGACATGACTGTCGCTCCTTTCCGGTGTGTTGATCAGAGGCCGAGGCCGCGCTTGCGGCCAAAGTCCCAGTCCACTCCGCTGTCCCCGCGCGCGACGCCGGTGACATCCCGGCCGAGATGCTTTTCGAGAGACGGAGACCAGGGCACAAGCTGGAACCCGAGCGCGCCGTCAGTTCCATAGCCTTCGATCATCGCAAAGCGACCCGAAGCCAACGCGAGACGCTGGCGATAGATGCCGCTGACGTAGTCACCCGGATCCGCCTTGTTGAATGGCAGCCCGGTCTCCGCTGAGAGCTGCGCGCCAACCGTCTGCAGCTCCCGGTCGCGCAAAGTTCCGAGCAGGCGCCGGGCAAAGACCACCCTGCCGCCCCGCCGCTCGGCCAGCCCTTCCGTGAGCAGGTGCTCGGCCCGGGCTTCCAGGGCCTCCCGGACCTCGGCACCAAACCCCTGCTCCGACAGGGCGAGCGGATCCCGCGCGATGGCATGCCGATCGAGCCAGGTGGCCCCGGACGCGGTCACCTGCGCGGCAAGGTCCAGGTCGGACCGCACCGCCAGTGCGACGCGACGCTGGCCGCGCGCATCCCCGTAGGAGCGGAGCTCCACGATAGAGCCTGGGGCACTATCGCCGGCAGCGTCGAGATGGGGCAGACGGATATGGTGGCTCCGGCCATCGACACCATCGACGACAGCATAGGCTGTCCCCTTCAGCTCGTCATCGAGACCCCGCTGGACCAGACGACCGATGACGGGAACATCGAGCCTCTCCGAGGCAAGCACAAAGCTCGAGGACCCGCGCTCTATCCCCCGGTCCGTCAGGGCACAATGCATCCGCTTGATGATGTCGCCACGCTCACCCATCTCGCGCAGGACCGCCTCGGCATCGTCCCTGATATGCCATTGTGCCTGGCCGAGCTGGTCGGCAACGCCGAGCACTTCCAGCCGGCGCAGACGCCCGACCTTCAGCGGGTGAAGCGCATCCGGCTGCCGATCCGCATCCGGCGCCATGTCGAGGATGCGCGAACGCCCCGCATCCCGCAGCAACTGACGGTCGAGCTGCGTCCAGCGCTCGGTCCCGATCTGTCGCTCAAGCGTCCGGCGGATGTCGAGATCGCTACGTGGGCCCAGTTCCTGGGTGATGAGATCCCCTGCCCTGTCGCGCAGCCCCTCCTTGATGTAGTCCCGCGAGATCACGAGATCCTGGTCGTCGTCGCGCACACCCCGAACGATCAGGTGAACGTGCGGATGCGCGGTGTTCCAGTGATCGACGCCGACCCAGTCAAGTGAAGTGCCGAGATCCCGTTCCATACGCCCGACGAGATCGCGGGTGAAGGATTGCAGGTCCGACATGTCCGGCGCGTCGTCGGGCGAGACGATGAACCGGAAATGATGACGGTCATCGCGACACCGCTCGGCAAAGGTCCGGCCATCGGGATCCTCCGTTCCCGATCCGAAGAGCCTGGCCTTCTCCCCGTCCCGGGTCACGCCGTCCCGGCGCAGGTAATCGAGGTGGGCTCCGAGAGGCGCGGATTTCCCGCTGTGCCGCACCACACGCGCCTTGACCACCGCGCCGCGCGTGCGGGCGGTGATGAGGCGGTTGGCCTGAATGCTGGCGCGCTGACCACGCCCGAAGCGGGACCGATTGCCCGGGGTGACGCGCCCGGCCCGCGAGACACCACCCCCGGCCTTTTTCGCGGCAGCCAGAGCCTGCGCGATGAAGGGCCGGGCCTGCTGCGCCCGGGTGGAGCGGATACGCCCCGGGCGGATGCGGAACTCGCGATCATCGGGCATGGGAAATCCCCGCACAGTGCGAAACAACGCAAAAGATCAGAGTGTTAGGCACATTTCGCACGGTGCGCGCACACGCCACACGGTGCGGAACGCGGCGAAAACATGAACAAAAACAACCGCCCAACCGACGCGCACCGTGCGCCCTTTTATCCTGCCATCCTTCGGTCGTGGTGCCTGCCGCCACCCCTCGCGCCCTCCGAGACACGCCAGAGCACGACGGAATGCGAAGTGTCGTCGCGCGGGTCATGGCCGAACCTCACCAGTCTCCCGCTGGACAAAGAGGCCTTCAGGCTGCGGGGTGATGCCCGTCTGGGGCGACGCCGGGACGGGTGAAGCAGCGCCGCCGACGGTCCGGTGAGGCGACACAGAACCGATAGCAGACGCGCCGTCGTCGCGGCTGATGAAGAGCGCCGCCTCACGCCAATCGAGCGGCCGGGCTGCAGTGACAGCGATGCCCGATGGCCGCTCGCCAAGCAGAACGGGCGCAAGCGCAGCGACATAGGCGCGTGTCTCGGCGGGCAGCGGACGGTCCGCCAAGCGGTATTCGTCGTAGCGGGAGGGACCGGCGTTATAGGCGGCCAGCATCGCCGCGACATTGCCGTAGCGATCCCACATCTCGCGAAGATAGGCCGTGCCCGCGAGGATGTTGTCACGCGGCTCAAAAGGGTCTCGGCCGAGGCCATGACGGATGCGCAGCCCGGCCCAGGTGTCGGGCATGACCTGCATCAACCCCATCGCGCCAGCGGAAGAAACCGCACGCAGATCGCCCGCACTCTCTGCCCGCATCACGGCCATGATCCAGGTCGTCGGTATGCCGAAGCGCTGCGATGCCTCGGTGACTTGGGCGGCGTAGGGATGCACGGCGATTGCGTGTTCGGACACAGCGGTTTGCGCCAAGAGCGGCTGCGTGGCGGTGACCGGGATGAGGAGGCCGGAAAGAAGAAGGAGGAGAATGCGGTGGCAGATGCCACCGCTCCCCGAGGCGGGACGGGTGCAGGACATGATCATGGTCAGTCCTGCTCGTCGCGTTTCTTAGGGCGGGTCCAGTGCAACCCCCAGTCCCTGCCCTCCTCATCCGACTGGAACAGGCGGGCGCGGATCGGATGCCGGAAAACCGGATCATCGAGCAGGACCGAAACGAACGCCCCTGCGGTCTCGCCGGTATGTTTCCAGCCCGCGCCAACCTCCGGACCCTCCTCGTCACCGAGGTGGATACGATAGGCAGGAGCCTTCTCGGTATCGACGTTATCGGTTGGAACAAAGGTAAGCTCCAAGTCGAGTGAGAGCGTGCGAAGTTGTCCGGAATAGCCGGACGGGGTGCGTGTGAATTGACCAATCTGTGGCATTGGAGGCTCCTTCCTAATGCGGTGAATGGGAGGCAGGCCGCTCGCACGCCCCGCCATGGACGCGCGTCACCGCTCCGCCGCGTGCCAGTCGAGGCGGCCATCGCCAACCTCATCTGTGAACAGTGGACTGGCCCGACCGATCACCGCCGAGGTCGGGAACGGGCCGAAGTAGCGGCCGTCGAAACTGTCAGCGACCGCCGGGTTCATCAGGAAGACCTCGCCCTCCGCGATGGTGCGACAGCCCTGCCAGACGGGAAGATCGCGGCCCTGGCTGTCGCGCTCTCGCGCCTCCCCCAGGTGTCTGCCATCGATGGTGATCGCGGCGCCGTCACGGCAGACCCGTTGTCCCGGCAGCCCGATGACGTGCTTCAGGATCGGCACATCGCGACCGACATAGCCGCGCGCGACCATGAAAACCGCAAGGGGTTCGGGCGGCATGACCACGACCAGATCTGGCACCGCGAGCCGGTCCACCGGCGCGATGGTGTAGAAACCAATCGGCACGCTGGCCGAGGCGTTCCAGACCAGCCGTGGCGCAGTCGGAATGCTGCCGGCGATGACGGCGGCAAGCGCCGCAACCGTCACCATGATGTAGCGGACACGGGTCATTTTCCGATCTCCCGACGCCGGAGCCATGCGGCATGGCGTTCCGCCGAATAAGGACGCGGCGCTTCGCCCGCCTTCATCCAGTGGGCGACATGGCGCCAGTGGTCGGGGTCGACCTCGGCAGGGTCGATGCCGAAACCCTCGATCGCATCGACATGACGCAGAACCTCTTCGACCTTGGGCCAGCCTTCGACCTTCAACAAAATCTCGCCACCGGGACGCACGAAGGGCAGCGTCTGACAGGCGCTGCCAGGCGCGATCGTGCGCACGATGTCGATGCGCGAGACGACGGTTCCATAGTCATTCGCCGCCCAGCGGACGAAGCCAAATACGGCGCCGGGACGGAAGAAGACGATGCGGCGGCTGCGGTCGAGGATCTGCGTTCCGGCCTCCTGGCCGAACCTGATCCAAAACTCGATCCGCTTCTCCACCCAGGTCAGTTCCACGCGCGTCAGCTCGCCGCGGAAACGGGCATCGAACGATCCGTCTCCGGTCACGCCGGGGATCACAAAGCCGGTCATTGAAGTTCTCCTTCGGGTTCCGGATATTCGCGCCCGAGCAACTCGCGCAGCGTGTCAGCGACAGTGACGCCGCGGCTAAAAGCTGCGACCTCGATGCGACCGCGCAGGTCCGGGGTGATGTCGATGGTGAGCCGGGCCCTATAGATCGCCGCCGCGCGACCGTGTGCGGTTGGCGCCTCGCCAGCCTTGATCCAGGTCTCGGCATCGACTGGCCGCGCGGCGAAACCACGCTTGTCATTGCGCCCGCTCATACCGCCACCTTCCCAAGACCGAGGCGCCCGATCTCAGACGTCAGCGCCGCGATCTCTCGGGCAGCATGCGATTGACGGTCGATGTCACTGGCGAGGCGACCGGTTTGCGCCGCATCTGCAAAGACGACGCGCTGACCAATCGTGCTGGCAAGCACAGGAGGATTGTGCTCGGCCAGCGCCTCGGCGGTGTCCCGGGCGATGAGGGTGCGCGCGCCGCAGCGGTTGAGCAGGAAGCGGGCGACAAGTTCCGGCCGATAAATGCGGGCCTCCGCAAGGAGGGACAGCATCTCGGCAGAGGCCCAGCCATCGAATGGCGAGGGCTGTACCGGGATCAGCACCAGATCGGCGGTGAGCCGCGCCGAGCGCATGAGCCCCGCAACACGCGGTGGGCCATCAATAACGACATGATCGACTGGGCGGGCAAGTTCGGGGACTTCACGGTGCAGGGTGTCACGGGCCAGGCCGAGGGTGCCGAAGAGCCGCGGCAGACCTTCGCGGGCGCGTTGCTGCGACCAGTCCAGGGCGGAGCCTTGCGGGTCGGCATCGATCAGGGTGACACGCATGCCCTGTACCGCCAATTCACCAGCAATATGGAGCGCCAGCGTCGTCTTGCCGACGCCACCCTTCTGATTGAGCAGAGCGATGATCATTCGCCACCTCCCGGCAACTCGAGAGGAAGGCGGGGCGCATTTGGATGATCGGAGGCTGCTGCGACACCCTGATCGGAGGCAGTTCGCGGCACCGATGGGGCGACGGCTACCTTCGTCTTGCCGGCCAGACTGAGGCTTTTTGCGGTGGCACGGATGAGGTTTTCCACATCACGCGCGCGCTCTTCAAAGTTAGACTCTTTGTTAGACTCTAAGTTAAGGGCGCGATTTCCGATTTCGTTTCCGTACGTTAACCCCTGTTTGGGTTCCTGATAGCACGAGCCTCCGGTTCCCGATAGCACGATAGCTCGGGTTCCCGATAGCACGAGCCCATTCACAGGTTTTCCACAGCCCGGAGTGGGCTCGAAAGCCAGCAGCTTGCGGCCACCAACGTCTGTCTCGAGAAAGAGCGTGTAGCCCGGCAGCGGCTGCCGCCGGATGATGTCGCGAAGCTCGAAGGCGAAGCGCTTGAAGGGGGACAGCGAACCGGATTTCTGGTGAAGATGATGGAAATCGAAACGCCAACCGTCCCGTTGCCTGCCACCATGCTTGCGCACCAGGCGATAGAGCCAACGGTCAAGCCCGCCAGTCAGGTCGAAATACGCCCGGTCGATGGTGAGGACGAGCGCATTGTCGAGCACGGCCTGGTAGAACCAGTCGGGCACGATCAGCTCGATGCCGTCCGGGCGCCCGTCCCTGTCGCTGCGCTCCTGCCATTCGTTGATCCAGGAGAAACGATGGCGGCGTCCTTCCGCAGGCTGCCGGATCGAGGTGGAGATCGTCGTCGACTGCAGACGATCCAGCGCCGCCTTCAGGCGCTGATAGTCCCGCGCACTGGTTCCGCGACCAACATAGGTGAGGATCTCAAATGGGGTGGCCCCCATCAGCCGGGAGGTGCGCAGCCCCGCGTCACGCGCCTCGACGATCTGGCTCGCCGCCCAGATCAGGATGTCGGCATCCCAGATCGTGGCCATGCCGTGATCGGGAACCGCCTCGACCCGGATGCTGACGCTGCCAGCGGCAAAGTCGATCGGCGCAACGCGCTTCGACTTGGCGAGGGAGAAGAAAGGATAGGCCATGAGGTCCTGCGCATCTCTGGGGGCGAAGTCTCCGGGCAGCGCGCGGAACAGATCGAGCTGTCCGCGCTCGGAGCGGGGTTTGCGTCCATCGGTCATGACGGCATTGCTACTGCGTCAGCGCACGAAGCGGCCGGGCTGCGGCAGATTGGCGAGCGTGTGGCGTTTCGCCGGCAGCACCTGCCCGCGCGGGTCGGATGTCGAAGTGACGGCGCCGCGTCCGACCCAGGCCTGGAGGTCCTCGATCGCATAGACTACACGCCCGCCCAGCTTGTGGTAGGCGGGACCGGTGCCATAGGTCCGGTGCTTCTCCAGCGTCCGAGCCGACAGGCTCAGGAACTGGGCGGCTTCTTTGGTGCGCAGATAGCGCGGGGGAAGTTCGGTTGAGATGGCGGACATCGGGCGTCTCCCTGCTGTGTGTGACCAGTGCCGCGAAACAGCGGCTGATGACGGTCACGATGGCGAAGCGCGTCCGGTCAGATGCAGTGGGAAGGTAGCAGGGGTAAATTCGTACACCGCGGCGCGGAATCGCCGACCTAAAGGCGGCGCTGATGACGAAGGAGCTTGCGATAGCCGCCGGCGATCAGATCACGCCCCTCGCGAAGGAGGCTGGAAACAGCAAAGCGGGCTGAGGAGACCTGCCATTCATCGCGGTCCAGGTGACCGGTACGGAACAGGACCTCGGCGATCTGCTTCTGGGTCGCGCCGTCGAAGGCGGCGTCGGAGGCCTGGAGGACCCGCCGCAGGCGCGCTTTCTGCTGCGCGGTCAGGCGGGTGTCGCGTGGGATTGATCGACGGCGATGCTGGTCCGCCAGGAGCCGCTGGATCGCCTCGATGCGATCAAAGCCCTCGGGACCGAGAGGAACAGTGGCAACAAGCCGACCACGGTCTTTCAGAGGAGCGACGAGATGCAGGTATGTTCCGTCCGGCAGCCTGCGGCGCAGGTGCTTGCCAATGGGGGATGCCCTGCCCTTCGTGGCAACTATCTCATCGCCGGGCGCGCCAGTCTCTCCTGCGAGTGCCTCGGGGGCGACCGCGAGGATCACGGCGCTGGTATCGATTTCGGGGCGCCAGAATATCTCGGCGACAGTCGCGCTCAGACCGGGGCGAACCGGGAAAGCACAGACCCCATCGACGGCCGACCTGATCCCTCAGGTCAGCCCTCTCAGGTGGTGCTCCTGCAAGTTCTGCATAGTCATCTTGATATTCGGGATTGCGGCGCAGGCATTCCCAGCCGAGTTCCGGCGCGGCCAGATCATCGAGATAGTCATAGGCCGCCTGGTCACGCCAATTCGAGCGGTCGGGTTGCATGGCATCGCCTCTCCCCTGGGTTGATCTCAGGAAAGGATTCCGAGAGATCAATCACTTGGGAAGTCTGCCCCAAGGCATCAGGTGATGCGCGGGACGCATCACCTTCTCAGCCGGTGCGCCCCGCGGCCAATTGCCGATAGCCCTCGGAACTTAGCCAGCGAGCGCGTTCAAGATGGGCGTCGTGGACCAGGCGCGCCCGCTCCGGCTCTTTCTGCGTATCGAGGCCCAGGATGATCTGCGCCGCCTCCTGCCAGCTCGCGCCCTCGCCTGCAGCATCGAGCAAACGCATATACTGCGTCATGTGACGACGGTCATACTCCGTCACCACCGCCCCTTGCGGCGGCACACCCTGCAATTCGCCTCTTCTCACGCCCAACCCCATTGCGGTTTGCCAGCATGTTTAGCACGGTTGTTCGATCTTCTTGTGAGCATGGCGACTGCGGAAGTCCCTCTTCGGGGAGACGTGCCGGAAAACTCAGCCCTTCGGGACGGCCTTCGCCTGAACATGCATCACTCCAATCCCCTGGTCGGAGTTCAGGAGCAGAATGCCATTCGCTTCGAACGCCCGTCGAACCTGATCGCGCGTGGTCTCGTAGACCTCGAGTCCGCTTTCGGATTCGAGGCGCTTGAGCGCGGTCAAAGATACCCGGGCCTCATCCGCAAGCTGCTCCTGTGTCCATCCAAGAAGCGCACGCGCGGCCCGCGATTGTCGGGCGGTGATCATGCAGATCACCTCCCATCCGGCCCGGCGCGCACGCCAGAACTACGACTATTATAGTCGCCCTTGAGAGAATCTCCACCGTAATTCTTCTGCGTTTATATCGCGTTTTCGTCTTGGAACCGCCGAACGGGAAAACTGATTCGGTTGCCCGGTTTGGCGGGCGGGCCCCGGCCTGTCGGCCGGGGCCTCACGGCGCCGCTACTCGCTGCGGCGACCGTTGGGGCGGGACCAGATCAGCGCGTAGCTTTCGCCGTCTTCGTCGTCGAAGAGGTTGGCGTAGATCGGGGCGGTGAAGCTCGGATCGTCGAGCTTGAGGCCCAGATAGTCGCGGCCCTCGCCCGAGTGCTTGGACCAGGCGGCGCCGATCTCGGCGCGGCCGACCAGAACCCGGTGGCTGGGGGCGTTCTCGCCGGTGGCGCGGGTGTCGGGGACGATGCGCACGCCCTTGGCCTGGACGCTGAGGGTGACGATTTCGCCGGTGAATTCGTTGCCGGTCTTCTTGAAGGTGCCGATGGTCGCCATGTTAAGTCTCCGTTTTCCGTTTCCGGGTCCGCACCATTGCGGCCCGATGGCGATCGACAGGCCGGAGACGACCGGCGGCGCACCCCCGGCCTGCCGGGGGCCGGACAGCACAGGCAGAACTTTCTTGTTTCGCGCGGAATGGGCGCAGCCCAGGGGAAGAAAGTTATGGCGGCGCTGTTGCGCCAAGCCGGTCGAGGCACAGCCGGTCTTCGGCCAGATCAGGCCATTGAAAGGTCCGTATGGAGCGGACATGGACGGGTCAGAACGGAGACGATGGCGACCACAGGTACCCGTCAGCCTGACCGGTCTTTCCACCGGCGGGTTTCCTCACTTGCGGCCGGCCATGCGCATCGTTTTCCCTGCGCGCTCGCCGGCGACGTCCCTGATCACAGGTGCGGGTTGCCACTCGAACGGGCCGCCCCCCCCACCGCACGACCACGTCCTCGATGCCTGCCTCGTGCCGATCCGCATACCGCCCAATACCAGCATGCGAATGACCGGGATGCTGCGTTGCCACATTTGTCCAAACGTTCTTGCGATGAGTGGCGCAGTGTAACGCGCGTGATGGATGCCATAATGCCACGGGTGCTACAGAACTCATAAGACCAAGGGTGTGCAGCTCCCCACGGACCTCGGGAATTCAACCGGATCGAACTGGGCAGTTGAAAGTGCAATGGCTACTAGCTGGTCAAATGATCAACGATCGTTCAGGTTGGAGCAAGTGACTTTTCGAACAGGCATAAGAGGGCCGTCAAACCATGGGACAGACAGAATCGTTCATCGACCGTGCCCATTCTGCGCCCTTGGTATACTATATCGATGAAAGCGGAAATACTGGCGATCTGACCAAGGCAGGGGGCGAAACCTATGGCTTTGAGCAGCGTATGTTCACGCTTGCCGCTGTGGGCTGCGACCTCGACGATGCGTTCATGGAGAGGTTCAATGTCCTCAGGACAGCGCATCGCATCCAATCTCCAGAAGTAAAATCTCGACAAGCCTATGAACGGCCACAATTCGTCTCCGACCTTCTCGATCTGCTCGAGGAGCGCGGTTGCCCGATCTTCATCGAGGCCGTTGACAAACACTATTTCGTTATCGCGAATATCATAGATCGGATCGTCGTTCCCTATCTCGGGGCATGCGACGTTCAGCCGCGCTCGCTATGGATAAAGGGGGTGATGGCGGATCATATGGCGATTTACGGGCCGCCTGAGTTAGCCCAGGCCTTCGTCGCTTGCTGCCAGAGCCGTGATTACGCCGAGGTCCGCGACTTCTACAAGCAGATCATCCGGTGGGCTCAGACAAGCCAGCTTCCAACTGAAGGGGTTGCCGATGCTTTCGTCCGCTTTACCCGCGACAGCCTCAAGGATTTTCGAAAGCTGCCGAAGGCAAAGGCGGTGGAGAATGCACTGCCAATCCCGGACACCTCACCAAAGGGCAAGCTGCTATGGGTCTTGCCAAATCTGACATCCTTCACCCACGTTTATGCCCGGATCAACCGCTTCCTAGAAAAGCAGGTCTCGGGCGTGACGCTCTTCCATGACGAGCAGCTTCAGTTCGGAGACGTCCTGCGCCAGAATAAGGGGGTGATGGAGAGTTTCAACGCTCTAAACATACAGCTGCCGCTAAAGACGGCGGATTTCGAGTTCTCAGCATCTGCGGAGCTCGAGTTCGTTTGCTCTCACGACAGCATCGGCATTCAGATTGCCGATGTCCTCGCTGGCTTTGTGTCTAGATACATCCAGCAGGCTGTCTGGGGTGGAATAGCGATGGACGCTAACAGAATGGCCATATTTAACCGAATTGTAGATACCGGTGAGCGCGAGCGGGGTACTGGGATGAACATCGTAGCCCCAGAAAGTCTGCTCCGTTTTCTCGGCATAGCGCCACGAGCAAATTATATATAACCGTCATTACGGGATAGAAATATCCGCCCTTCTGGCGAAAAGGACACGGGATTGAGGAGGAAGTTGCAATGGAAGCGGTTGGCGATCTGGAGCGGGAAAGGCATCTTAGAAAGGCGCCCAGGAACCTACCGGCCTCCCTTCGCAATGTCGTAGAATACCGAAAGTCCGGCCTCAGTCTGAACCACGTTGTCGGTTGCCCGCTCGATTGCGGCTACTGCGTACGGCATATGTTCGACAACTTCGAGATGAAGCGGCCCCACCTCGTGATGGATGATGAAGAGGCTGTGAGCGCGTTGATCTCGCATTGGGCATTTGTCCCACATGTCACCCCCGTCCAGATATTCAATCGCGCGACTGACCCCTTTCTGCCTCTCGTGAAGCAGCACATGCTGCACACTCTCGAACTGCTCGATGGGCATGGGTTTGGAAATCACGTGCTAGTAATCACCCGCTGGAAGGTCACGCCTGAGGATGCCGAGCGACTTGAGCGCCTACGTCATCTCAAGGTCACGGTTCTAGTGACCTGGTCTGGCATCGCGGACCCACGTCTCGAACCGGTCGATAGCGTAATCGCGGAAAGGTCGCTTGAAGTACTTTGTAAGCATGCCAGCCGTACAAAGAGGATCCTCTACTGGCGCCCGATAATAGCCGGTGTGAACGACACCGATGAATGTATCGCCAGGGCCAGTGCGCTGTCGCGCTTCGCAGACGCCACCGTATTCACAGGCCTGTTTCATCGGGAGCAAATCCGCGCACACTTTCGCTCCGCAGGCGTCGAAGATCTCTATCATGACGTGCCTAGGCGCAAGATCCTCCCGCGCGTGGTCGAGCAACACATCCTGCGCCGATACTTTGGCGCTCCGATTTTCCGCAAGACATCTTGTGGTATCGCCTACGCGTACGGCGAAGCCGATTACAACGGTCATTATGGCATCCGGGAGATATGCGACATCTGCCCGTCGGGCCAGATCGAGATCTGCGCAGCGGGGCATCGGAGGCCCTCACCCGACCGGCTGTCATCGCTCGTCCAGATGGTCGGTCTTGACCCTGGGCGGGTTGAAATAGCTGCAGGAAAGGTGATTGTTGAGGACAGCACCGAGCAGCAGCGCTATTTTATCCAGCATTCCCTGGGATTCCAGGTGCATGATCGTACACAGCCGCATCTGCCTGAGCGACACGGCCGCGCCGAGGAGGGCTGGAGTTGAACGAGATAATGTGGGCTGTCGATGTTGAGGGCAGCGGGAAATCCCCCCCTGAGATCGTCGAGCTGGCGATCGCCGAGATGAAGGGGCTGACCCTAACCGGGCGCCGCAAGCATTGGCGCTTTAAGCCGAAGAAGGGAATCTCCCCGATGGCGTCCCACATCCATGGGATCTGGGACGATGACGTGGTCGATGCGCCGGATATCGAGGATGTGGCAGATGACGTGTTATTGTGGCTCGAGGACAAAGCCATCGTCGGTCATAACGTCAAGGTCGAGGTAGACATCCTCAGCCACGCGCTTGAAGGATGGGAACCCACAGCGGCCTATGACACGTTGAAGATCGCGCGGCGCCTACTCCCCGCGGAGGAAAAGCATGGGCTGGAGTACCTCGGGTCCGCGCTGGGCCTGAGCCCCCTGGCTGAGAAAATCACCGGCGGGAAGAGCCACTCTGCTCCCTTTGATGCGGTGTTGTCAGCTATCCTTCTGGACCACATGCTGCGTGACCGGACAGAGGAAGACCAGCGAGCGATCCTTGCCGGTGCGGACATTCTCGATGGCGCCCAGGGCTCGTTTCTATGAGACGCTCACCATTCCGCATTGCGGTCGCAGGAACGCATTCCACCGGCAAGACGACCTTCCTAAAACGTCTGAAGGCGTTGTTCGAGCAGCGCGGGCTTGCCGTGGCCTACGTTCACGACAGCGCGGTCAATGCCCAGGACAAAGGCTTCCCGATCCTTGCAGACCATACCTTTGAAAGCACGGCCTGGCTGATAGCCAGGGCCATCGAACTGGAAACTGAGGCCACCATCTCGGCAGACGTCATCCTCGTGGACCGTCCTGTTGCGGACGCTCTCGGATACCTTCAGGCGGCGCTCCTGCACACCTCCAGGTCGATAGCACCCGCCCGCTTACAGGCACTGGAGCGGATCTGCGAGGCCTGGGCGCCCGAATACGACCTCGCCTTCGTGACGGTCCTTGATCCATCCGTCGAACTCGGTGAGGGGCGGGACGGGGATGAGCTTTTCCGCGCCAGGGCCGCCGAGGAGGTGACCCGAGTAGTCGACAGGTTCATGCCCGACCGCCACCTTCTGCGCCATGGCGGCGCGGACGCAGCCTTGGCGTTCGCCATCGCAGCTTTCGACGATAAACACCGCGGAGTCTGATTATGGCCCGCGAGCAGAATGATCCTGCCAAGATCGCCGAAGCCCGGGCGATCGCCCTTGCGGGAAAGCGCCGCATTGGCCTCGGCTGCATGGCGCTGACCGGGATTTATGGCGCCGTTGGCCGTGAGCAAGCCGTCGCAACAATCACCGCAGCCCTAGATAACGGTGTGACGCTTTTTGACACGGCTCCGCTGTATGGCAACGGCGCGAACGAAAAATTGTTGGGCGAAGTGCTCTGCGGCCTCCCCAATGCGACCATCGTCACCAAGTTCGGCCTCTATTCCGATGCTGGGGGCAGTCTATATCGCGATAGTCGGCCCGAAGCGATCAGGCAATCGGTCGAGACCTCATTGAGACGCCTGAAGCGCGATCGCCTCGACCTTCTGCTCCAGCATCGCAGCGATCCCGATACGCCTGACGACGATGTTCAGGCCTGCATCGAGGATTTGATCTCCGCGGGCAAGGTGGGCGAGTTCGGGCTCTCCAGCGTTTCTGCCGACCAAATCGCAGGACGGCCGGTGGCACACACCCTTGGGGCTGTGCAGAACGAGCTTTCTTTGGTGACCGGCCAGAAGATCGAGGAAGTCGCTGCCGCCATGGCGCGGGGCGCCTGCTTCATGGCCTTCTCCCCATTGGGTAGGGGTATCCTGACAGGCTCAAAGCCTTCACAGCCAGATGATCTCAGGACATCAATGGTGGCTTTTGCGCAGCGCTCTACGAGCGGGCACCCGCATCGCGATGGTTATGGTGTCGAAATGGAAGTTGGGGAGTTGGTCTCCGCGCGCCGGGCGTTAGCATGGGTTCTGGCTCAGGGAGCCAACGTCGTTGCGATTCCCGGCTGTCGATCCCCGAGCCAAGTTTCAGTGATTTTTGATGATCTCGATGGTCCTACCACGGTCCGTGCCCCTTTCATCCAGGACAAGATCGCTCAGAACGCGTCAGACTGAAGGCACCTTGTATGCCGTGAGCTGAATCTCCTGCGGTTAGGGACCTCTCCTTAGTGAATGAACGGATGATAGGTTCCCAAGAACTGCCTCGGGAATGGCGGCGGCGAGTGCGGAAGAGCGGATGCTGTGAATGATGGCAACCCGGTCGGGCTCCATCAACCGGGCAGCCCGGAGACGGCCCCAAACCTGCCGTTCCAGTGTGTTTTAAAGAATGGCAGCGCTCACGCGCTGCCCTCCGCCAAGCGGTATACCGGGATGCCCATCTTGCGGGCCTTGTCGGCGAGGTTTTCCTGAATGCCGGTGCCGGGGAAGATGATGACCCCGATCGGCATGGTATCGAGCATCCGGTCGTTGCGCTTGAAGGGCGCGGCCTTGGCGTGTTTGGTCCAGTCAGGCTTGAAGGCGACCTGCGGCACCTTGCGGTTGTTGGCCCAAGTGGCGGCGATGCGTTCGGCGCCTTTCGGGCTGCCGCCGTGCAGAAGCACCATGTCGGGGTGCTTGGCGTGCACCTGATCGAGCCTGGCCCAGATCGTGCGGTGATCGGTGGTGTCGCCGCCCGAGAAGGCGATCTTCGGCCCGGCGGGTAGCAGTACCTCGTTGTCGGCCCTGCGCTTTGCGGCGATGAAGTCGCGGCTGTCGATCATGGCCGAGGTCATCTGTCGATGGTTGACCCGAGAGCCGGAGCGTTGCGACCAGGGCGTGCCGGTGGTGCGCAGATAGATGTCGGCGGCGGTTTCGCGGAAAGTCTCCATGCTGTCGCGGCGCTCGATCAGGTTTTGCCCGATGCCGATGAGGGTCTCCAACTGGACCGATTTGACTTCGCTGCCGTCCTGTTCGCGCTGAAGGCGCTTCTGGGCCTGCTCGTTGTCATCGAGTTTGCGTTCGATCCGTTCCACGGCGCGATGGAAGGTGTTGACGGTGGACCACATGATCTCGTCGAGGTCGAAATCGAGGCTGGTATCGACCATGGTGGAAATCAGGGCATCGAAGATGTCGGCAACCGCGCCCCGGATGGCGGTGTCCTCTGGCGTGATCCGGGGATCGGCCTCGCCCTCGGCGGGACGGTAGCCGTAGAGTTCAAGCTCTTCGATAACATGGCCGGTGGGAGATGTGCTGTGATCGGGTTCGAATTCGTCATGGGCAAACATGGGATGTGTCCTTCGGCTGGACCGCGACCGTCGCGGCCTTCATGGCGACGACAAGCCCACGGGCGCTCCGGTCTGGCAGCCCGAGCCTTCTGCGAGGGCCTTGATGGCAAAGCCCGACTGATTTGCTTCGCGCTGTAAAGGCGGGGGAGACGGGGTCCCCACGCGACCTGTCGCGTGGGGTGGCGGGCCGCCGACGGAAATCAGTCGGGCGGCGCCATTGCCGGGCCGGAGCGTTTGTGGGCCGCTCGCCCTCTCAGAAGGCCAAGGCGCGGTCCTCCTGCCGATGACAGGATGTAGCCCTCCGCGCATGACCGGATCAGAGCTTCCCGATCCCGGCCCCGTGCCGGCTATGGCGTCAGGGCCATGAAGCGGACAACGTCCTCGGGGGCGATCTGCACCCGGATCTGCGCCCGAAGCGCCTCCAGTCCGAAGCTGACGAGATCGTCGTTGAAATCCCCCAGCATGGGCGAAAGCGTGATGGCCTCGATCCCGGCCTCGATGGCCCGGTCCACCAGGCTGTCCCGTGCGGCGTCGCCTGCCGGATCGTTGTCGCGGACGAAATAGAGCCTGCGCAGATGCGGCGGGAATAGGACAGCAGCGAGATGTCCGGCCGAGAGTGCGGAGACCATCGGCATGATCGGCAATGCCTGCCGCAGCGAGAGGATGGTCTCGATCCCCTCGCCCGCTGCCATGACATCCTGCGCCTTGCCAAACCGGACGGCGTTTCCGAGCAGGTCTCCCCTTGCCTTTCTCGGCGGATCGAGCGGCGCCTTGCCGGAGCCGTCGCGGATGAGCCAGGTGCGATGCGCGCCGGTGATCTTGCCATCGAGGTCGGTGACGGCGGCAATCATGGCGGGCCAGGTTTCTGTCGGCCCATCGCCCTCGGGTCGCCAGTAGCAGGTCGGATGGAACCGCAGATTTGCGGTTCCGCTTAAATCCGTAATGCCGCGTCCGCGCAAATACGTCTCCGCGAGGCTGCCGATCAACGGCCGGGTCATGTGCCAGAGGCGGCGTGCGGCTTCGGACGATCCGGATGGTGCCGGCGGCGTTCGAGACTTGCGGGAGTGAGGCTCCGGTTCGGGATGCGGCAGGCTGAGGAAGCGTCGTGCTTCCTCAGCAACGTCGGCAAAATCGATGAGGCCGAGGCTTTCGCCGATCACGTCGAGCAGATCGCCATGTTCCCCGCTCTGCGCATCGGTCCATTTGCCGGCCGCGCCCTTGCCCGATACCGGCCCGGTCAGACGGACGAACATGGAGCGACCGGGACTGTTCTGCACATCGCCGACCTGCCAGTAATTGCCCTGCTTGCGCCCGTTCGAGAGATAGTAGCGGCACACCGCCTCGGCCTCTCGGCCGAGACGCTGCGCCAATTCGGCAGCGTTGAGGCGTGTCATCACGCGGCCTCCCGCTCGGAAATGCGCTCGACCGGGAAGCGGTCGAGCAGTCTGCCGATGATCTCCGGCCCGGCTTCCCCGACCGGAACGAAGAAGCGGAGCTTCCAGGAGATGATCTCGCTGAAGAGACCATAGGTTCGCAGGCGCTCGCGCATGGTATCGGTGAAGCCGGTCAGTTCGATCCGGTTCGCGCCCATGACACGCGAGCGTCGCAGCTGCAGCCCCTCGGCGAGATCAAGGATCGTGCGCCCCGCGATCAGCGCGGCATAGGCCTCGCCTGGGGTGATGCTGGTCGCAACCCCGCTAGCGGCGGCATTGGCCGCCCAAGCGGGTGAGACACGACGGCCGATGACGCGTTCGCCCTCATCGGTCTGAAGCCGGTAGACCCGGGAGGACTCCTGCGGCAGGCGCTTCCAGATCGGCAGCAGGAGCCCGGTCACCATGTGCAGGATGCTGTCGGTGAACTCCGGCACTTCGTACAGCTCGGCCCGCCATGCTGAGGCGAAGGCAGCGCGCTCGGCCTCGACCCAGTGGGTCTCGCCCATTGCCCGCACGGGCATGTTCATCGCATCCATCGGCCGGATCAGCCGCACGCGGCGTTCGATCTCGCCGTCATCGAGCATGACGCTGGTGGTCGGGACCAGCACAGCAGCCCGTCCGGATCGCTCGTTGATGAGCAATCTTGCGCGGGGATCATACTGTTCAGCCAAGGCCGCATCCAGCGTGATGGGCTGATTGCGCTTGCGCTCGGTCAGAGTCAGGAGCCGGGTTTCCGCACCGGTTCCCGGATGGGTGTGGATCACCTGTCGGTCGGTGACAATGAAGCTTTCGGCGCGAAGCGTCTCCAGCCCCATGTCATAGGTGCCCGATGCAATGGCGCCGTCGATGCGCGCCTGCAGAAGCTGCTCGAAGGCCGAGAACAGGATGCCCTGCATCTCGATGGTCAGCGCCAGAAGGCGGTTGAGAAAAGTGGTGATCGGCGGCAGATCGTCCTTGATCCCATTGCTGTCCATCAGTTTGAGACCGGTAGCGGATTCAAACCTCTCCAGCGAGCAGCCCTCGACCTTGCCGCGCACGATCAGCAGATAGAGCTGGCGTAGCGCATCGCGAGCGTAGGCGGATTCCAGATTGTCCTCGGGCCGGAACAGGCCCTGTCCGCCGGTCTGGCGCTGGCCGCGGGTGATCGCGCCGAGCGTGTCGAGACGACGCGCGATCGTGCTGAGGAAGCGCTTCTCGGCTTTGACGTCCGTGGCGATGGGCCGGAACAGCGGTGGTTGCGCCTGATTGGTGCGGTTTGTGCGCCCCAGCCCCTGAATGGCGGTGTCGGCCTTCCAGCCCGGTTCCAGCAGGTAATGCACCCGCAGCCGCTGGTTCCGCGCCGAGAGCTCCGCATGATAGCTGCGCCCGGTGCCCCCCGCATCCGAGAAGACCAGAATGCGCTTCTGATCATCCATGAAGGCCGAGGTCTCTGCCAGGTTTGCGGAGGGCGCACGGTTCTCGACCGCCAGACGCGCCGATGCGCCATCGCCCTTGCGCACGATCCGGCGCGAGCGGCCGGTGACCTCCGCCACCAGATCGGTGCCAAAGCGCTGGACGATCTGGTCGAGCGCCCCCGGAACCGGCGGCAACGAGCCGAGCTGTTCGAGCATCTCGTTCCGCCGGGCCACGGCTTCGCGGCTCTCGACCGGCTGACCGTCCCGGAACACCGGCCGCGAGGAGAGATTGCCCTCGCTGTCGGTGAAGGGTTCGTAGAGTTGCACCGGGAAGGAATGCTGCAGGTACGAGCCGACATACTCCCTCGGCGTGACATCGACGGAAATATCGTTGCATTCCCCGGTCGGGATCTCGGCCAGTCGCCGTTCCATCAGCGCCTCGCCGGTCGAGACGATCTGGATGACGGCCGCATGGCCCGCCGCCAGATCGGCTTCGATGGACCGGATCAGGGTCGGGGTTTTCATCGAGGTCAGCAGATGGCCGAAGAAACGCTGCTTGGTGCTCTCGAAAGCCGAGCGCGCGGCGGATTTGGCCCGCCGATTTAGCGTGCCTTCACTGCCGGTGATGTTGGCCGCCTCCATCGCCGCGTCCAGGTTTCCATGGATCACGGCGAACGCCGCAGCGCAAGCGTCATAGATGCGGCGCTGCTCATCCGTGAGCTTGTGCTCGACCAGCTCGTATTCCACGCCGTCATAGGAGAGCGAGCGCGCGGTATAGAGGCCGAGAGAACGCAAATCGCGAGCCAGCACTTCCATGGCCGCCACGCCGCCGGCCTCGATCGCCTCGACGAACTCGGCACGGGTCTGAAACGGGAAATCCTCGCCACCCCAGAGGCCGAGCCGCTGCGCATAGGCAAGGTTGTGAACCGTGGTGGCCCCGGTTGCCGAGACATAGACCACGCGCGCATCCGGCAGGGCATGCTGGAGCCGCAGGCCTGCGCGTCCCTGTTGCGAGGCGGCGATATCACCGCGGTCTCCCTTGCCGCCACCGGCATTCTGCATCGCGTGGCTCTCGTCGAAAATGATGACCCCATCGAAATCGGTGCCCAACCATTCGACGATCTGCTTGACGCGCGAAACCTTCTCGCCCCGGTCATCGGAGCGTAGCGTGGCATAGGTAGTGAACAGGATGCCTTCCGACAGCGTGATCGGCTTGCCCTGCGGGAAGCGCGAGAGTGGCGTTACCAGCAGTCGCTCCATGCCGAGCGCCGACCAGTCGCGCTGCGCGTCCTCGATCAGCTTGTCGGACTTGCTGATCCAGACCGCCTTGCGGCGGCCACGCAGCCAGTTGTCGAGGATGATCCCGGCCGACTGACGGCCCTTGCCGGCGCCGGTGCCGTCACCGAGCATGAAGCCCCGGCGGAAGCGGACAGCTCCGGCGGCATCCTCGGCGGCGGCGCGCACGTTGTCGAAATGTTCGTCCACGGTCCATGCGCCGGCGAGGTGATCGGCATGGGCTTCCCCTGCATAGATCACCGTCTCCAACTGCGCGTCCGACAGGCGGGTACGGATGTCGGCGGGCAGCATGGGCCGGTAGGAAGGCTTCGGCGGTGCGATCGAGGCCATGGCAACGGATTGCACCAGCCTGGTCGGGTGCGGCTCGGCGCCGGGAATGCGCAGCGATTGCAGCGCATATTCCTCATAGATAGCGTCGGACAGGTGAGCGCCTTCCGGTGGCGTCCAATCCACAGTCTCATAGGCAAGTTTGACGCCATCGGGATCGTGGGCGGGAGCAGCGGCAGGCCGCACCGCTGTCGCGCGGGCCAGATAGCCTCGCACGGTCTTCGGCGCGGCGGTCGAAGCGGGCACGACGATCTTCGGCAATGATACCGGCGAACGCTGTGGGACATGCGCCTCGATCCATTCGATCAGCGTGGCAACATCGGGCGCGATACCCGGTGAGGCAGGAAAACCCGCCGGATCGTCGGCGGGCAGCTTGTCGATGACGGTCAGCCGCGTGTCGATCGGGGTGCCGTGCTTTGCATAGACCGCGCCATCGACGGCGGCGGTGAACGCCACACGGCCACGGGCCTGCAAGCGGATGAAAGCGTCCCGCCATGCCGGAGCTTCGGGGCCAAAGCCTGCACCGGTGATCGTCACCAACCGACCGCCCGGAGCAAGGCGGGCCAGCGCCGAGGCGACATGACGATATGCAGCATCCGCCATCCGTCCCTCGACATTGGCCATGACCGAGAAAGGTGGGTTCATCAGAACCACGGACGGCATGGCGTCCGTGGTCAGATAGTCGTCGATCTGGGCGGCGTCGAACCGGGTGACGGGAAAGGCCGGAAAGAGGGAAGAGAGAAGATCGGCGCGGGTCTCGGCGAGTTCGTTGAGGATCAGCGAACCGCCGACGCTCTGGGCCAGGATCGCCATAAGGCCGGTACCGGCCGAGGGTTCCAGCACCACGTCATCAGGCGTGACCCAGGCCGCCGCCAGCGCGGCAAGGCCGAGAGGCAGAGGCGTGCTGAACTGCTGGAAGCTCTGACTTTCTTCGGAGCGGCGGGTCTGCGTCGGTAGTAACCCCGCGATCTTAGCCAGAGGACTGAGCCGGGACGCCGGAGAGGCGGCTTTGCGGAACAGCGCCTTTCCGTATTTGCGCAGTAACAGAACCGTGGCGACCTCGCAGGCCTCATAGGCGAGCTTCCAGTCCCAGGCGCCGGTGGCGTCGGACGCGCCGAAAGCGGTCTCCATGGCGCTTCGCAGGGCCGCGGTATCGACGCGCTGGCCGCGTTCGAGATGGGGAAGGAGGAGATTGGCGGCGGCCAGGATCGCGGGTGCGGCGCCGAGCGGCGTGACCGGATCGATCACGGGAGACGAGATGTTCATGTCGGAGATCCTCGGAGAGCTGGAGGGACAAGCCCGGACGGCGCTCTCTCTCGACCACCCGGACTCAACCCGTCCCGGCCCCTCTCTGACTCGGCCCCTCATGCCCCATCACCTCGCAGACCCGAGGGCGACAGCGCTCCACCATCAACTTTCGCAGGGCCTCGTTGATTGTAATCGATATTCATGAGATACACCGACTTAAGATCAATCATCGGGACCGAGAACTGAATTTCATGGAACAGGCGCAAAGGAATCCGTTTTCAGGTGCCGTCACCGTTTTTCACGAGCGCTGGCTCCCCGAGGAGGCCACACCTGCGGGCTATGCTGCGCTGATCGATGCCTATGCGCTCGCAACGCCCCTGCCCCGGACACTTTCCGCCATCGGCCCACGTCACAAGGTCTACGCGGCCGACGGCTGGCGCCTCTACACGCCCCGCCATGAACCCGAGGCGAGCCTCATCGGTCACCTGACCTTCGCGCTGCGCTACGAGGGGCTGGATCTCGCAGTTCTCAAGCGGCTGTTCAAGGCAACCGGCCCGGAGCCGATCCAGGCCATTGTCGAGGCCGCCCCGACGGGCAGCTACGCGCGCAGGATCTGGTTCCTCTATGAGTGGCTCCTCGGCGCGGAATTGGATCTGCCCGACGCCACGCGCGGCAATTACGCGCCCGTGGTCGATGCCAGGCTCCAATGGGATGCAGAGGGCGCCCCCTCGCCGCGCCACCGGGTCCGCAACAACCTGCCCGGCACCCCGGATTTTTGCCCGATGATCTTCCGCACTCCGGCAATCGAGGCTTTCATCGCCCGCGATCTGGCGGCCGAGGCCCGTGCGGTGCTGGCCGAGGTGCCCGCCGATCTGCTGGCGCGCACGGCGGCCTTCCTGCTGCTCAAGGATTCACGGTCGAGTTTCCAGATCGAAGGCGAGAACCCGCCCCAGGATCGTATCCGGCGGTGGGGCCAGATCATCGGTGAAGCCGGGCGCCATCCGATCGACCGGGCAGAACTCGAACGCCTGCAACGCATCGTCATCGGCGATGCCCGCTTCGTCCATCTGGGCCTGCGGCAGGAGGGCGGGTTCATTGGAGAGCACGACCGCGCGACCGGCGCCCCCCTGCCCGATCACGTCAGCGCCCGGCATGAAGACCTGCCTGCGCTGATCGCCGGGCTCGAAGCGTTCGACCGCGACGTCGCCCCGGGGCTCGACCCTGTTCTGGCCGCCGCCGGCCTCGCCTTCGGCTTCGTCTATATCCACCCGTTCGAGGACGGCAACGGGCGCCTTCATCGCTACCTGATCCACCACGTGCTTGCTGCACGCGGCTTCAATCCGCCCGGGCTGGTCTTCCCGGTGTCGGCGGTGATCCTCGAACGGATCGAGGCGTACCGACAGGTGCTCGAGAGTTATTCGCGTCGACTGCTGCCCCATGTCAGCTGGCGCCCAACCGATCGCGGAAACGTCGAGGTGCTGAACGACACCGGCGACTTCTATCGCTTCTTCGATGCCACGCCCCATGCCGAGTTCCTCTTCGCCTGCGTGGCCCAGACAATCGACCATGACCTGCCAGCAGAGACCCGGTTCCTGCGTGCCTATGACGGGTTCAAGTCCCGCGTCTCGGGCCTGATCGACATGCCGGACCGCGTGCTCGACCTGCTGTTTCGCTTCCTGCACCAGAACGGTGGCAGGCTTTCCGGACGCGCCAGAGCGAAGGAATTCGCCGCTCTGACCGACGCGGAGGCTGACCGGATCGAAGCTATCTTTGCGGAGTTGCAGGACGAGTTCTGAGGCGTTGCACCTCACCCGAACCGCTGCCCCGCCTCGGTGAACGTGTAGCCGTTGGCGATGATGGCCTCATCGACAACGTCATCCGAGGACAGATAATCGTATTCGCGCTCGAGCTGGCGGTAGAGCCAGCGAGCCAGATCACGCAGTGCCTCAATTATGGTGTCCTCGGCATCGGCGGTCATGTGCTGATATGTCGGACTGTCACGCTCGACCGAGATCCCCATGCAATGTTCGTGACGATAATGGCCGCGATGGCTGGCCTCGGCGCGAAGCTGGTAGAAATTGCGCCGCTGGATCGCCTGCAGGGCATCGGCGATGCAGTGCAGTTCGGTGTCCTTAGGCGCATATTCCCGGATCAGGCGCGGCGCGCCCTTGCGGTAGGCATAGAAAGTCTCGAAGCAGGCACCATCGCCCTGGCTCCAGAAGCCCCGGAACCAGATGCAGGGGTCTTGCCGTGTGCCGCCGCCTATTAACCGGACGGTTCGGGTCTCGAGGTTCAGCCCTAGGATTTCGGCTACGCGCTGGAAATCCTCATAGACGGCATCGTACCAGTCATCGCCGAAGCCACCCTCACAATACCAGACGCGGGCTTTGTCCCTGGCTGCGTCGGAAAGCTCGTCGAGGCGATAGACAGTGATCTCGATGACCTCACTCATAGGGATTGCCTCCCCCCAGCACGATGGCAAGCCAGCCGTCCGTGTAGAACCAGTCCACAGTCTCTCCGGTGGCGAGGTCGAGCACATGGGCGCCTCCGCCGAACCCGTCCACACGCGGCTTCGAGCAGGTGTTGGCGTATTGCATCCCCCAAAGGCCGGTCAGCCCGAACTCCTTCGCGCAGCATTTGACGAACTGGATGACATGCTCAGGATCGCCGGTGCCATCATCGCGCATCCAGAGCTGGGTTCCGCCATGCTCGGGTTGAATAGAAAGCAGAAACCCGTCCGAAGGCGGATCTTCGGCGGCATTGTCATCCGCCAGAGCGTTGTAGAGATCGAGCGCGCGGGCAGCGTTTTCGGGGGTGCCCACGTCAAGCAGGCAAGAAAAGCGTGTGAAATAGTCAGCCATGATGGTCTCCGGGCATGACATGGCCCGGAGTGACACCGGGCCGAATGGGATGGAAAGGGTGAAGCTCAGGCGGCCTGTGGCAGGTGGAGCAGATCGGCCGCGGTCTCGCGCCAGAAGGGATCAACCAACCGTGCCTCAAGCGCAGCGGCGCGGTAACGCAGCCGTATCGCATCACCGGGCTCCGAGGCTCGGAATGCCATACCGCGCATTCGCCTGGCCTCGGTCACAATCCTGCGTGCCTCGGCATCGGATGCGACCGGCTGTTGCCAGAGAATAATGCCGGCGCGGATTTCACCGGCGAGGACCAGGCGCTGATCTCGGTCCTGAATGAGCATGATGCGCGGCTGAAAATACGGAAAGCTATTCGGCCCCGTGCAAATCTCACCACGCGACATGCGCAAGACTGCGGCCTGGATGGCCTCTTCCGGTGACGGGCATTCTCCAAGCGGGATCACGCGGTCGAAACTGTTCGCCGCGTCACTGGCGTCATAGCTGGCGACGCCGAGGCAAGAGATGCGCAGCGGCAGCTTTTGCGACCGAAAAAGCGCGGGCAGAACATCGGCCACCAGAATCTGGCCGATGGAGCGGAAGGTTTCGGAACGGGCAAAGGTCATCGGGATCACTCCATGACGGGCGCCGGTGAGCCTCTCTCTCCAGCCCTTAACCCGTCACTGCCGAACGGCCCGCACTCTTCCTCTCTGACCGGGCTTATTCCCGGTTCCGCTGCCGACGATGGGGATCATCGCAAGGCTGAAGGCCCGAAGCGCGGGCTACCGCGCTCGGGCCGTTTGGGATGAGGCGCTGTCGCGCCTCAGGCCCATGGATCCAGTTCCAGCTTCACCATGTCCTCATCGCCGGCGAACTCGTCGGCGGGCATGGCGCCGTGGGTTCCGTCCCCGGCCTGGAACACGACGATCACGACCATCAGAGTGGTGGCGAGGCTGGCGGCGAAAGCGGTGGCATCTGCATAGGACATCGGGATTGGCTCCTGTCACTGGAGGCGGGGGACCATCCCCCGCGCTGACCAGGCGCCCGACGTGTCTGACCGGTTCTGCACTCACCCTCGGGCGTTCGGACTTTTTCCGAATCCCCGAGGGCGGCACGTATGCGTAAGCCGACCCCTCCGGGGTTGAATGTCAAAGAGACGGATCAGACCAAGGTTAGCGAATGGAAGCGGGGGTGGTGTCTTGCATCCGACAGGATGCCGGATACCCGTCGCAGATGCTCTGCCGCGCCAGCCTTGCCACCATGCTGGCATCAGGATCGTGTTCCCTTCAAGCCAGAGATGGCTGCCGCTTGCCAATATGCGATAATGACTGTCTCTATGGTGAAATTGGAACCGTAACTGTGGGTTCGAGGGAAAGTGCATGTCAAAAAGAGAGATTGCAGTGCCGGCCGAACTGATCAAGGAACTCGAAGAGAGCTTCTTTCAGGGGCCTATGCTCAATGAGGGCGGTCTTCGGAATTTGAACGAGGAGCAGGTCGCTCGCATCAATAAGATGTCCGTCAAGATCTGGCCTGACGAGCACCCGCCGCCGCACTTCCATGTAAAATTCGCTGGCGAGGATGCGAGCTTCGGCATTGCCGATTGTAAGCGCCTACCGAATGTGAAGGGGCTTGAAAAGTTCGAGCACAACATCAAGGCTTGGTGGAAGGACAACCTGTGCAGGCTAGTCGACGTCTGGAATTCCACCAGGCCCTCAGACTGTCAGGTCGGCGCTATCCCTGTTCCACCGGAGTGCGCACCAAGTAGTGAGACCGCCTGAAGATTGGCGACGCACCTGCGGCTATGTGTCGTGAACAGTCCCGCAGCCCAGTCCGCTTTGACCCGCTAGCCATTCGGAAGCAGACGGGCCGAAAACTACTCCGAAGCAGACATTGGCCGCTAACAAGGTGGTATGCGGGGCGACCGACGCCGCCCCGCATGCGTGCTATTCCGCAGCGACCATATGCTGATCCTCCTCATCGTCAGCCGGGTCGTCCTCGCCATCGCCGGAGAGGAAATCGGGCAGATCGTCGGCTTCCGCCGCAGCGCCCGATGCCGGATCGACTTCGATACCTTCATCCACCATGCGCAGCGGCTCAGGCAGCCAGCCGGATTCGGCCAGCAGGCGTTCGGCTTCCTTGGCCATGTCGCCCTTCTTGAGGTGCCCGATGAGATCGGCGGCCCTGTCTCCGGCCCCTTCGCGCACGGCTTCCAAGATCCGCGGCTTGGTCACGCGGCCGAGATAGTTGCCGACGGTCGGCCGCCAGCCCACGGCCACCATGTCGAGCCTGGTTGCCCGCGCCAGCCTGTCGGCCTGGGACAGGCGCACATCGAGCCCGTGCTGGCTGACGCCCATGCCGCCATAGGGGGTGGGCTTCTCGTGCAGGGCGTTGACGCCAAAACTGATGCAATGGGCGAGCAACTCCATCCGGGTGTCGTCGTCCTGGTCGACCAGCCAGTCCCAGAGCGCCGCATCGTCGGCCGGGATATGATCGCCCCAGCGTTCGTGCCGCTCGGCGATGGCGCGCGCCGAGACACTTTCGCCGAGGTCGTCGGCTTGTGCCGGGAAATGAACCTCCCGGACATGGGCCTCGAGGCACCCCCTGGTGGAATGCGGCAGGAAGCAATCGGTGACCAGCCGATGCAGCAGCGCCGTCATGGCGACATGCGGGTTCGCCGCCACGGCATCCCGGAGCGCCAGCGTGCGATGCGCGGTCAGCTCGCTGACGAGGCGGTCGGGCAGAGGCCGGGTGGTTTCGGTCTCATCCTCCTCCTCTTCGGTCGCCGTGCCGCCCACCGTGATGACAGCGCGCGGCATACCACCGGACTCGCTGCCCTCGGGAGAACAACCATCGGTACCCTCCCCTTCCTGACCGTCCACCGCCTCGTCGTCGGCACGGACATAGCCGCGCTCGACGGCGAACTGGCCGTCGTGGCGAATGCTGACGAAGGCACCGGCCTTCGCCATCTGGTCCGCGTCATAGCGCATCGGCCGGGCCTCGAAGGCCTCCAGCGCCTCCTCGATCTCCCCGAGCCGCGTATCCACCTTGTCGGGCAATTCGTCGGCCTCGGCATATTCCGCCTCCAGCGCGTCGAACTCGTCCCGCAGCTTCTCACGCTCGGCACGCTCCTCGTCAGTCAGGTCGATGGTGGTGCCGGCCAGACGGCGCATGCCGCTGGTATGGCCATAGGGGAAGTCCACGGCGACCTCGATCCACTTCCAGCCCTCGGCGGCGATGGTTTCTGCCTCGGCCTTCAGCTTCTCGGCCGACAGCCTCTCGAGCAGCACCAGGTCTTGAAGCCAGCCGCCATCGTCCTGCTGGAAAAGATCGCGCAGCACATAACCGCCCGCCGCCTCGTAAGTCTCAATGCCGACGAAGAGCGCCCGTTTGTCGGAGGCCCGCACCGTGGTCTCGGTCAGCATGCGACGGATGGTATAGGGCTCCTTCTGCCAGCTATCCTTGATCGCCTCCCAGACCTGTTCCTGGCGGGCATGGTTGTCGGAGACGGTGAAGGCCATGAGCTGTTCCAGCGTCATGCCGTCCTCGGCATAGACGTCGAGCAGCGCCGGCGAGGCCGAGACCAGGCGCAGGCGCTGCTTCACCACCTTGGCGTCGACGAAGAAGGCGGCGGCGATTTCCTCCTCGCTCATGCCCTTCTCGCGCAGCACCTGGAAGGCGCGGAACTGATCGAGCGGATGCAGCGGGGCGCGCTCGATATTCTCGGCCAGCGACACCTCGTCGATCAGGATGTCGTCACTGGCCTCCGAGACGACACAGGGCACCGGCGTGGTCTTGTTGAGGCGCTTCTGTTTGACCAAAAGCTCCAGCGCACGGTAGCGGCGGCCGCCAGCCGGCACCTCAAAGAGGCCGGTTTCCTGCCCTTCGGCGTCGAGCTCGGGCCGGACATGCAAGGACTGGATCAGCCCGCGGCGGGCGATGGACTCGGCCAGTTCCTCGACCGAGATGCCGGCCTTCACGCGCCGGACGTTGGACTGGCTGAGCACCAGCTTGTTGAAGGGGATGTCGCGCGAGGACGACAGGGTGATTTTCTGCGTGGCAGTGGCCATGTCAGGGTCTCCATGACGGACGCCGGGGAGCCTCTCTCTCCGGCAACCAGCCCGTCACGAAACCCCCGCCCTCCTTTCCCTCTCATGGGCCGACGTAGCGCGCGGCCCCATCAGAGATCACCGCGGGCGCGCAAGCTGGTCTCCCGGCCGGCGCCGGTGATGATGTGGTCGTGCAGTATCACCCCCAGGGACACACAGGCGTTTCGGATTTCCTTGGTCATCGCGAGGTCGGCGGCTGAGGGCTCGGGATCGCCGGCCGGATGATTATGGACGATGATCAGCGCCGAGGCATTGAGCGCCAGGCAGCGCCGCAGCACCTCCCGGGGATAGACCGGGACATGATCGACCGTGCCGATGGCGAGGCACTCGTCGGAGATCAGCCGGTTCCTCCGGTCGAGATAGAGGACATGGAAGCGCTCCACATTGCCCCTTATAGTGAGGGCGCAATAGTCGAGCACCCCCTGCCAGGACGACAGGACCGGGTTCTGGTTGAGATGGCGCAGCAGGATCTGCCGGGCCTCGTAGACCACGGCCTGCTCCTGGGCGGAGAACCGGAGCGGCTGTGCTTCGATGGCGGATGTTCTCGTGTTTCGTGTCATGGTGCTGTTCTCCGACGGGCAGCCGGCCGGGCGCCGAACTTTCACCGCGTCACGAGGAGAAGCGCCGCCCTCTTCCTGCGAAGAGAGCGGCGCCGAAGCTGCAGAACCCCTCAGGAACACGGGGGCTCCGTATCGGGGCGTGTCCCACCTGACAGGCGGCCCGAGCGATAGAGCAGGCGCTCGGCATCGCGAATGCTGCCGGTTTCGCGGGCGGCCTTGACCCAGACCGAGATCGGGAAATCCCCCGTGAACAGCAGATCCCGCTCGATGCCCATGCCGAAGGGCAGCCGAATGGAACGCAGTTCGTTAAGGCTCCAGGAGCCAAGCTCCGGGTAGCCAATGTCGGCCAGGCCAAACATGATGTCGCCGTCCTCGTCGAGCTCGGTCGCAAGCCAGACACCGGCGCCGAAGGGATTGAAGAATTTCACGACCGGAATGTGATCCTGATCGCGATCGCGGCCATTCGCCAGCAAACGGTCACGCTGTGTGTCGGTCAGGAGGATCATGCCGCGGCCCTCCCTTCCGTCGGGGTCTGCCGCTCAACATCGGTGCTGTCGTCGGGCAGATGGGCCAGCAGCCAGTCGGCCGCCTTGCTGGCCTGCGAGGCGGCGCGGACGATCGCGCGGGAATCCTCGCGCATCACCTCCAGCCAGGAGCCGATGTAATCGGCGTGGCGCACCGTCGGGATAATCCCGAGCGAGGCGCAACAGAACGCGCTCGAAATCTCGGCGATCAGTTCCTCGAAGGCGTATTTCTTCGTGCCGAAACCGCCCGAGAAGTCCCGCCCCAACCTTGAGGCATGTCCTGTCGCGTGCCCCATCTCGTGTAGCGCCGTGCGGTGCCAGTTGATCGGCTCGAAATAGGCCTGCGGAGGTGGCACCTGCACGTAATCGAGCGTGGGAACATAGAAGGCGCGGTTGCCACCGATCCGGAAGTCGATGCCGGTCGCGGCGATCAGTTCCTCGACCCGCGGCTCGATCAGCCCGGGCGGCGGTGGCGGCGCCTCGATGGCAATGTCTTCGGGCAGACCCTCGCATTGCGCCGCGTTGAACACGGTGAAGCGTTTCAGGAACGGGATGCTGTTTGCATCCTCCCCGGTCTCCCGGGCGCGGCGCTTTTCGTCGTCAGGCGTGAAACGGTCGGCATAGACGACGGTCGTTCCCCGCTCGCCCTTGCGGACATTGCCGCCAAGCGACAGCGCCTGGCGGAAGGTCAGCCAGTGCTGCGTTGGATAGCCCTGCTGGATGACCGCGCCCCAGAGGATCAGGACATTGATCCCGGAATATTGCCGACCTGTGCTGGCGTTGCACGGCATGGCGAGCGGCGCTTGCGCCGCCGCCGTCCCCCAGGGCTGGACCCAGGGCAGCCGGCCGTCCTCCAGCTCGGCGATGATCTTGTCGGTGATGTCGTCATAGAGGTTGGTGCGCGGGCCGCTCTTGCGGGCCGCGCGATGCTCTCTGGCCATCGGGATGATCTCCGCGACGGGCGCCGGAGGCCTCTCCTCCAGCCCTCAACCCGTCACGGAAAACCCGCCCGCACTTTCACTCTCGGGGGGCATTGCGGGGTCTCCCCGCTGATGGGGGTGTGTCGGCAACGCCAGTTCCGACCAGGGGGAAGGCTTTCTCCCAGACAATCCTCGTATTCAGCCGAGGCAGGCATAAAAGGGCAAAAGCCACCAACCGCGAGCCGCCAATCCCCGACGAGTTGTAATCCCCAGGATATCCGCGCTTATCTGACATGCAATCGCGGTGCATGCTTTCCAGCGCCAGACGCGTTTCTACCACAAGGCTCGGGCTCAAAGCCAACGGGCAATAAAAGAGGACCAAATGACGGATATCGATCTTAACGCCTTGTCGCTTCCCGAGCTGAAGCAGTTGCAAAAGAATGTTGCGAAGGCCATCGCGAGTTTCGAGGACCGTCGCAAGGCCGAGGCCCGCGCCCAGGTTGACGACTTGGCCCGCGAACTCGGTTTCAGTTTAGGCGAACTTGCGGAAGCCGCTCCCACCCGGAAACGCGCGGCGTCTGCGCCCAAGTACCGCCATCCGGAAAACGCCGAAATCACCTGGTCCGGCCGTGGGCGCAAACCGGCATGGATCGCCGAGGCGCTGGCTGCTGGAAAATCGCTCGAGGATTTTGCGATCTGATCGGGGAGACCTGCCTTGTACCAGCCCGCGAATGCCATCCGCCTGCATGTCTCTCTGGCGGAGATTGACCCGCCGATCTGGCGGCGACTTGTCGTGCCGTCGGACTGGACGCTCGACAGGCTGCATCTGGTGCTGCAGGCCGCGTTCAGCTGGACCGACAGCCATCTGCATGAGTTCTGGATCGGCGGGCTGCGCTATGGCGACCCCGATCAGCTTGAGGATGGCTTCGGCGGGCCGCAGACCTTCGACTACACCGGGGTCAGGCTGGCGGATTTCTCCGGCCAGGATCTGACCTTCACTTACCTCTACGACTTTGGCGATGACTGGACCCATGTGATCCGGATTGAGGAGTGGCTGTCCCTCGATCCCCTGCCCCGCCACGCAGAATGCACCGAAGGTGCCCGTGCCCGGCCGCCCGAGGACGTCGGTGGCCCCTGGTCCTATGCCGATTTCCTCAAGACCATCCGCGACCCGAACCATGAGGACCACAGCTCCAACCTTCGCTGGGCCGGCGGGCATTTCGATCCGGACTGGTTCGACATCGAGCTGGTCAACAGGGATCTGCGCAACACCTTCCGCAAGAACACCAGCCGACGCCTGCATCAGCCCAAACCAAAGCCTTCTGGTCGGTGAGCGCAGAGGGCTCGGCCCTCAAGGCGGTGCCGCGGGCCAGGATGACCCTCCTCCCGCCGGCATCACCGGTGTGGCAGCGCCCCCAGCGGGATGTCGGGTTGTCTGGGCCGCGAAAGGCGCACTTGTCTCGCGCCCTATCCAGTAGCGTTGTACGGCATCGGGGCTCCCGCCCGATTTGCGCGCCAAGCTATCCGCTTCCCCGCCTAACCGCTGCGCGCCCTTGTCCCAGCGATGCCATCGTGCTTCATTCCGGGATCATGAACACGGCGTTTCTCTTGATAGCGATGTATTCCGGGCGACCGATCATTCCCGCTGAGGATGTCGCCAGGGATTTTTTCGGTCTGAGTACCGAAAAGTTCATCCGCAAAGTCTCGGCTGGTTCCATCGCCCTGCCCCTAATCCGTATGGAAGCGTCGCAGAAATGCGCCAAAGGCGTCCATATCGACGATCTGGCCGAGTACCTGGACAAGAGGCGGGCTGCAGCGGTCAAGGAATGCCTTCAACTGCAGGGGCTGCGGTAAGCCTGCTCTTACAAGGAAAATCGACGAAAGGGAGCCTGAGATCCTTGGCCCGAAGCGACCACCCTCCTCACCACCTTCAACAGCACGGATTGAATTCTGTCAGAAAACTGCGTATATTTCTGACAGGAGAACGATCATGCAGCGCCTTGCCGAACAGATATTGACCCATGCAGAGGGACTTCCGGAAGGAGCGCCACTTGCCGCAAAGGGGCTGCTGCACCTCGGCAGCCGTGCCGGTGTGGATCAGGCCTTGTCGCGCCTCGCCGAGCGCAGCCAGCTGATCCGTGCCGGGCGCGGGGTTTACCTGCGACCAATCAAAAGCCGGTTTGGAACGCGCGCGCCGTCCGTGGAACAGGCCGTCGAGGCCCTCGCGGTGCAACGTGGCGAAGTCATCGTTCCAACCGGCGCCGCCGAAGCGAATGCACTCGGCCTGACCACGCAAGTGCCTGTTCGATCCGTGTACCTGACCTCGGGTCGCAGCCGCACGCTCTCATTGGGCAAACAACTCGTCGAACTGCGCCACGCCCCCCGATGGCAACTCGCCCTCGGGAAGAGGCCGGCAGGCAGTGCTGTTCGCGCCCTTGCCTGGCTCGGGCCGGAACAGGCGGAATCCGCGCTCAAATCACTGAAACAGAAACTGCCGGCAGCGGCCTTCGACGAATTGGTAACCGCTGCACCGCAATTCCCGACTTGGCTTGCACGCAGTGTCGGAAAGGCAGCGCATGCCTGAGCCCTTCCTGTCATTGTCGTCTGCAGACCGCAAGGAAGCCCGGGCCCTAACTGCAGATCGCTCCGGGCGGCCCGCGCACCTGCTCGAAAAGGACGACAGGGTTGTCTGGGCCCTCCAAACCTTCTTCAGTTCCGAGCTTGGTGAGCACCTCGTCTTCAAGGGCGGGTGATCCAGCGCTTCTCTGAAGATGTTGATCAAAATCTTCGGCCTCTTCGATAGCTGTCACCAAATGAAAGTATGGTGGCTGCTTCGCCAGATGGCAGGCTGGGTAGATCTGTCAGATCAAGGTCGAAGCGGACGTTCTCGATGGGATCGGCGTCACCGACCTGCGGTACTGGCAGCGACGCCGTATTGAAAATCGTCAGCGACGTGCCGTCAGGAAAGACGTTCAGCTTGATCGTGCTGCGGTATATATCCTGTCCGCCCTTGAGCACGCTTTGCTTCAAGAACGAAATACGCAACTCATCGTCGTCAATGTTTGCATATACATGGTCCATGAGTTCCGCAGCCGTTCGGCCAGAGTTGAGTTCGATGAGGGCGAGGGAAGCAACATAGACAGAGAAATCACTGCTCGGCCGCAACTGGTCCAGTGAAAATCGGTGTCTTCGGCGGCTGCGAAGGGTCGTCTTGGCTTCCAGGACGAAGTCGCGCGTCACGAAATCGTACTTCGCCATTTTGTGCCCGCACCAGCACCGAACCGCATGAGCGATGTTTGGTGCCTGCGACAAGATGTAGAGTTCGCCCCACAGCCCGAGAATGTCCGTATCGGAACTGGCTATCTGCTTGAATAGGTTAGCAAGCTCTAATATTTGGGCGGCAATGTCTTTGTTCACGTAAGGTGCACGGTCCTTGGGAAAGGTCTCCTCAAGAAGCCGAAGCAACATCCGCACGATGTCAGGGTCATTTTCGTTCAGCCGTATGACGCTGTACACGCCCGATGTGCCGTGCCCGTCGGGAGCCTCAATGACGCAATCCCTTGAGAACCGGGCGGAGACTGATCGCAGTTCGATGTCGCTCCTGACGTCGTCCCGCCGTGAACGGAAGAGCAACGACGGATAGGCGTCACCGTCGACCGAAAGCCAGAGCGATCCATCTGCACTCAAGGGCTCGCCGAAGAGCTGGTCGCACCCCTCTGGGAAGTCACCAAGCAGTTTCACGTAGGTTTCGAAGAGCACGCGATCCTACCTTTCGATCCAGACGCGCTCCATCAGATGATCAGGGACATGAACGGCGAGGATCGGCACGTCCCGTATCGTCCGTTTCTTGTCGGATGTCTGAATATCGTAGCGGTGCAGTTGGAAGGTGATCATTTCCGCAGAAACGAGCGCTCTAGCGCCGGGGTAATTGGTGGGGTCGTTCTTACCCTGGAAGAGGTTCTTGACCTTGGGCGGGCTGGTATCACCGAGTGAACGAACAGCCTCTACCCCCGACCATGGCCCAGAGAGCGCATAGAAGCTGCACGGCATGTCGGGCTCTTCGTTCGCCAAGCGCTCAAGTCCCAGTAGGAGCGCGGAATGCTGCAGGTTGTCATCCGGCCACTTATAGCGCAGTTGTCCGATCCGTGGCAGTAAATCAGCGAGTTTGATCGTGTCGCTGAAAGCTGGCACCTTTTGCTTTTCGTTCCAGCCCGCCTCGGCGTAGCCTTGGAAATCGAAGTCGGAAATGATGTCGTCCACCACTTCTCGGTTCTCTGCGACAATCTCTGAGTCATCGAAGGGATGGTCGGGAATGACCCAACCGCCGCGACCCTTAGACTGATACATTTCAAGTAGGATGACCGAGCTTCGCGTCGGTTTGAGGCTCTGATCTAGGAAATAGGTTCGCCGCCAATCTTTCAGGGTCTTCCCCTGTTGTAGGTGGTGCCTGATCGAGCCGCGAATAGACTCCTCATGCTTCACATAGTCGGTGAAGGCGTCGATGTTTTCAGCTGTCAGGTATATCCGGCAAAGCCCTAGATAACCTTTCTTGTAGCCAAAGAAACGTGCCCTTTGCTGGATGTTGTCTGCGTTTCCTACGCCCGTGGAGCGCGGCATGTAGCTGACAGTCAGACCTTCAACGGTGAAGCCCCTGTCGAGACCGATGCCGCCGACCAGAATCCAGCTATACTCGCCTTTCCAATCCACACTCGGAATGCGGTACTTCTCGCGGGTGTTCAACTCGACGACGGCGGTTTCTTCGATGGCATCGAACAGCACAGAAAGCACATCAGCGAATGCAAAGGGGGTGTTATAGGTATCCAGCAACTCCTTCGTGGAAAGCTCGAACGCCGCGATCAGATCACCATAGTCTTCGTGTTCCTCGTTCTGAAGGATGATCGACCAGTTCTCCTTGGTCTGCTTTATCCAGCGCGCGAACATCAGATGCTCGTCTTTCGGCACGGCCGGGTGAATCATCATGGAGCGATTGCGTCCCTTCTGATCCTCTTCTTCAAGCAAGCCGATGGCGACGCCGACAAAGTAGTGTCGCAAGGCTGCAAGCAAGCTTCTGGGCGGCTCTGTAGGCGGTTCGTTCTTGTCGGGCACGTCACCGGCGGGGATCGGCTCGATAAGCTTGCTTGCCCCTTCTACGAAAAATTCCTGACCACCCACATACTTGCTGCCCGGCGTAAGGACGCACCCGAAGTCAGGGGATAGCGTGTCGATCCGGCTGATCAGAAGCGGAGCCTGCGGCGTTGCTGTGTATGCCAAGTAGCTGTGATGCGGGAAGAGCTTCCGAAGCTCTAGGATTCGGGAATAGGTGGTGCTCTCCTCGTTCTGCTTGGCGCGCGTGTTGATGCCTGCCTGATCCCCTTCATCGTCAATGATGAGCGTCGGCACGTCACTGAGATCAGAGGCGGAGAGCAGCTTTGAAAGGCTGTCGAGGTGCTGGTGCTGCTTCATGGAGACGATGAGGATCGTTCGCGCGCGCGGGTTGCCGCGCCGCCACCTGGCGAGTTCCATATTGACGCGGTCGAGCTCGCTCTGCTGGAAGCCCTTCTGCTGTGTGGTGAACAGCTTCCATTCCCGCGTAGCATCAATGTCCAGATCGTCCTTCAAGCGGGCATGGGACTGCTCGACCAAGTTGTTCGTTGTCCCTGCCAGCAAGATAACCAGCCTGAATTGATTGTCTCTGGCTAGCGCCGCTAGCCCCGTGAACGAGAGAGTCTTGCCGCTTTGCACGTAGCCGATGACGAGGCCCGTGTTGACGTCTCCCGTTTTTGCCGGATCAACACATTGGGCAAGGATCGAGGTTGTTTCTTCGGATAGCCTGTCTTTCTCTTCCTGAGAAAGAGATGTGTTTGCACCCAGCATATCGCTGAAAGCGCTGCCCTGGATGGGGGACCATTTGCTGTTGGCAACTGCCGAGGACGGGGCGACCTTGATTATGCTTTTGCTTTCACCCATCCATCGCTCCCTTCGACATCTGGTTCCGCAATATCTCGTTGGTATAGCGACGGATTGCGGTCGGCTTCTTGTCAGCAAGTTCGGCGGCGACGACTTCGGCTAGCGCCATGGCCGCTGCGATGTTGAGGATTGCGGTAAAGCTGTCCGTGTCCATTGTCGGAAACTGCGCCATGAACGGGTGCAGCATCGCTACCCTGACTGTCACCCTGCGTGGTTCGGGGTCAGCGATCGAAGGGCGGTCCTGGATGGTCAGCCAGTCAGCATCATCGTCGGCGTAAGACAATTCCATGCCGACGATCCAACTCTGGCTCCGAAACCGCAGCTTGAACTCGGCCTGTTCCATGTCCCCGCTTTCGAGGTCAGGAAGCGCTTCATCTTCCGGCGGCGGAGGGGTGGGAACATCTTGCGGTGGGATGGGGGTATCGACATCTGCACTGGGCGTAGACAACGTCGCATCATTGAGATTGGCGGCCGTGGCGTTCAGCGCAGCGGCGGCATCCTTGCGCACCCCCTTTACGCTAGCCTTCGTTCGATGTTCGCGCGCTTGTTGCAACAGAGGGAACCCCTCTTCTGACAAGACCTTACGCAGTTTGCGCAGGAACTCGTCTTCGTTTTCCTCCCATTTGATGCCATCCTTGGTATGGGAGACGAAGAAACCTTTCAGATGAATTTCACCGAATATCCTCTGGTAGGGATAGGTGTTCGACCTGCCGAATATGTCTTCCGGCCGGTAGGCCTCGTCGGCACTGCCCATGATCAAGCGCTTGCGCCGGAAGAGCGCAAGACCCGCCAGCCTTGTATTGGCGGTCTCGCGGATGGCGACGAAGCCGCTGGCCGACTTACCGTCGCCCAGATCGAAGTCGATCTCTTTTTTCCAGGCAACGGGCTCACCGCTTGGATCACGGTAACTCGGCGCGGTCAGGATGGCCGGTTCATCGTAGGTCAGCTGTTCGCCATCGACGAAGAGCGCCAAAGACCCTTCGCGGATATAGACGCGGTAAATGCTGGACAGGTGTTCCTTGATCTTGTGGATCGTCTTGCCGCGCGGGAAGCGGCGGATATTTTCAAGGCGGACCTCGGTGTAGTGCTTTTCTTCGGCAACGCGCGTCGAGAGAACGTTGAGTTCCTCGATCCTGTCATGCACGATTTCGTCGATATCGAAGATGACCGTACGTTCGATGTTTTCGCCTAGTGCGCTCGAACGGACGCTCCAATTGGGCGCGAACCAGCAGGCGGCGCTCTTCATGCCCATACCGAACTCCGAGAGGCCAGAGGCGTTCGGGGGGATTTCGGCGGGGCGGAAGGCTCTTTGATAGTCTGTGGACGCGATGCCGGCGGCGTTATCCTTGATGGCAATCATGTTGCCGGCCACGTCAAAGTCGATGTCAACGCGGAGTTTGTACTGGGAGCCGTCGACAGCCTTAAGGGCCTTTTTGTTGTCGATGCTGCTTTGAATCGAGTTATCTACAAACTCCGCGAGAGCGAACCAGGATTTGTAGTTCAGGTGTGGGAGGACGGAGAGAACGTTGACCCCTGGTCGAATATTTACCGAACTTACATGCACCATTATTCTGCCGCGACCGCCAAACTATCGACTTCTTCGGAAGGCGTGCGGTTCATCAGGCAATCGAAAATGTGCCCGACGACCTCAACGTTGACCGCATTTCCAAACGCCTTGTAGGCACCGCCCTTTGAATCAGGCAGATGCTCAAGTGCGCCCATGCTCTGCAACCGGCTGCACTCGCGAGGCGTCATGTAGCGTTTGCGCCAAGCTACAATAGGCACCTGGCTGGTTGTCATGGCAATGAGCGAGGGAGCTGTGTCGGCCTTCTTGACGCGAATGCCGCTGGCTCGGAATTGAAGGATGTGGTTCCAGATGTTGCGCTCGGAGCCTTTGCAGTTCCACTCCAGCTTTTGAAAGCTGGGCGGGAAGTCCTTAATCTTCTCGATCCATCCATCAATCAGCGTTTTGTGCTGCGCGTAGAAATCCCGGTTTTTCTGTATGAAGTCGATCTTCCAGTCCGGGAATGCGTCCAATTCGGTGCGCGCGTAGCTAGGCAGCGCCTCTTTGACTTCGTCGGGGGACATTCCATCAAGCGGCTGGCCGAAGGTGCCCCTGAATCTGCCCATGCGCTTGTAGCCGCGCTTATGCGGCGTTGCTCCGTCCAGAGGGTAGTCGGCACCAAACTCCATCGCCCAGATCGGGAACGAAGGAAGGTCTTCTTCTTTCGGGAACGCTGCGACGAACTCCTGCCAGGCTTCGATATATTTGACGTGATTTTCGTTCAGAGCGTGGGCGTCGGGTGGATCGTTGTCGAGGATCGAATGAATCGAGATCTCGGGCAACTCTTTCGGCTTACGCCAGTCGAAGCCAGCGAGCCCTTGCCGGTCTCCGACGATGAAGGCGCGCTCCCGCTTCTGAGGGATGCCGAACATGTGGGGAGATAGCCGCTCGAACGAAATGTCGTAGCCCAAGCTCCGCAGTTGATTGCAGATGATCTCCCACGTCTCGCCGCCACGGTGACGCATAAGATTGGGAACGTTCTCGACGATGAAGTAGCGGGGCTGCTTCTTCTCAAGAATGTCAGCTACATAGTCAAAGAGGTTGCCCCATTGAGGGCACTCAAGGCCTTTTTGATCACCAGCTTTAGAAAACGGCTGACAGGGAAAACCCGCACAAAGAACGTCGTGATCAGGTATACTATCCAAATCGACGGCCCGAATGTCGCCAGCAGGACGAAGCCCAAAATTCTTTTCGTACAGCCCCGCAAGATGCGCGTTGAGCTCGGACGCAAAGACGCACTCTCCGCCGCGCAAGCTAAGAGCCTGATGGAACCCACCCAGGCCCGCAAATAAATCTATGAATTTCATGTGGTTATGTCTGGCCATCCATTTTCTTCACTCTACACGCATCCGACGAATGTTGCAAGAAAATGAAGCGGCACCGCACATGATATGGGTGGATGATTTTGCGTCAGCACAAGATCAGGTGAAACTCCCTGTCGGCAGGGCCTAAGGCGAGCAAGTACAGCTAGGCGTCTTGCTTGGTCCGGCGCCGGACCTGAGTGACTCTGATTGAACCGCTCTCGCCCCAGTGAGCCACCTGTCGACAAGCCAGCATGATCACACCTTGCGCAACTGGAGCACATAGATAAAGTTTAAACCGATTTGTACCGTGCTCGCTCAGCGCGCGGGATGAGGCAGTTCGACGAGAAGGATGGCAACCTTTGGGCCGTTCGGCTTTTTTGCCTAGCTACACCAAGGTGGACAGAAGCTGTCCGCAAGAGAGCAGGCAACAGCCATTGACCGGTCAGCACGATCTCTGCGGTCGCAGAAATGAAAACCACTGCTCACCGCCGACACCAGCGCGCACGAAATTTGGCGCCAAAGCATGGTTCTTTCGGCGCATTTGGGTATCCTTCTTTGATCCGATGATAATTTATGAACCACACTGATAGCTTTGCAGGTTCCACCGAATGAATGATACTCACGCCATCGCTTTAGCCTTGCTTGACAGGTCTATTCGGCAACAACGTTCATTCGTTAATCGATGGAACCAGCCCAAATCACCACTCTTATTCGAGCTCGTGCGCGCACTCGACAATCTATTTGTGGGCGACATGATGGCGCCGCCATCCGTTGAACTCTCCGAGACAGCAACGCGAAGCATTCAGAGTTTCGGAGTAAATTCGGCTTTGGCTATGATGGTTCCAGATGAATTGCGCATAGAGGACTTCACGCTTTTCCCAAGCCGGCCGCAAATACAACGCCAGGCCGACAATCTTCTCTTTCATTGCGGCATACTTCAGAGAGCACTGAAGTGCCGCCACGAGTTGTTTCACGACCTGTTAAATCCAACAGTTCGAAATTTCAAGAACCAGAGAGACAAAGCGATCGGGGTCCTCTTGGAACTTCATCCAAAGAGCGCCGAGTATAGATCTGAGCGTATCGCATACCGCAGCAGGGAGTGGTTGCAAGACCTGCAGTACCAAGCTGACAAGCCGATGGAAGAGGCACTAGAGAAGGAACACTACGCTATTCTGCCGGAGCTAGTCAAAAATGTAGAAAAATACCAAAACTGGGGCATAGCCTACCAAACCTCCCGAGAAATCGATGACTACTTCCTGGAATGGGGACGATTGTATTTGCGGCGAATGTGGGGGCAGGATTTGGTAGGCCTCGACGACCGCATTGGCCCCAGTCGATATAACGAGTATCTTGGCGTACTCGTCGGACTGGCCGGAAGAGCTCAGAAACATCTATGTTACGCTGCTATCCTGAGTAGACGCCACCCGGAACTAGATCACCGCAATTTGCTGACTACATTTGCTCCATATCATGATTTCCTTCATTCTTTGGCAAAACATCTCGACGCCGATCAACTTCAAATTCAACAAATTTGCGAGTCTCTAACACTGTCACCATTCAACAAGGCCACCCACACCGTTTCCGGTGATACGGCCTGGGCGCCACTGATTAGATCCTCCCAAGCGCATATCATCCTGCCACTTTTCGGCTTGGAGCACTCACCGTTTAGGTTCTTGCTTCGCGACCTTAAGGCAAATTTCGCAAGCGACTGGTTTTCGGCTGCCAATCGTCGAGAGAGGCGCTGGCAATCCGAACTCGAAGATTTATTTAGCTCAAGGCGATGGAGGGTCGCAGCTAGGGGAGTAAATCTCAAGCACGACGGGCGCATCCTTACCGACATAGATTTTCTTGTATTTGATGAGCAGAAAAACGCAGCTTTATTGTTTCAGTTGAAATGGCAAGATCCCGTCGGCTTGGACGATAAAGCCAAGTCTAGTGCGGCCCGCAATTTTGAACGTGAGGGCAACAGGTGGGTAGAAGCTACTAGCAGATGGTTGGAAACATATGGCCCTGAAGAACTCGGCACTCGAACAGGAACTCGCCTAAATTCAGAGACAGGCATCCTGCTAATCGTAATAGGTCGCTATACCGGGCCCCTCTTTTCAGCCGACGGCTTAGATCAACGATCCTGCTGGACGGACTGGGCGACCTTTCTCCAATCGATTTCTTCTGGCTCGCTAAGTTCGCTCGATCAACTGTGCCAAGATCTTAATCGACGTCAACAAGCTGTTGCCGACCCATCCTATGATGAATCTTATGCCTTTCCCATCGGGAAGCTAACGGTAGCTTTCGGGATGTCACTGCAGGACTGAGATACTGCTGCTGTTTCACCTCACGCGCCAGCAGTTCGCACTCTTGTCTTCAAGCGTGCGCTTCGGCCCCTTAGTAACGTTGCCTCGCATTTCCAGCGAGCTTTACGCTTGTCCCCCGTGTAGGATGTCCACCAGTCCTCCTTCAACGGCAGCAGCTCGTCGCTGCCTTCCCAGTATCGCTGCGACGGCCTTGCCGCACCGAGGTCAGGCACCTTTCCGCCCGTTGTGACAGAGCCTCGACCCCACCGGAACCGTGGAGCGTCCGACGCTTCCAGCCCTTAGCCTATTCCACGGATTGGTTTCACTGTGATCAGAGCTTGAGTGCGTCGCCTGTAGCTGATCTTCCCCAGAAATGAGCATCTAAAGACCCGCACGTAAGCCTTCAGGATCTTAACTTACCCACTCCCTTGACAATTCAGGTCTGCGCTGTACGCTATGGGCACCCAAAGGCCCGCGATGGCGTCTTATGGATATTAAATCACTCATATTGATGGGTTTACCATGAGAGTAACACGCAGCTACTCCCGAGCAACAAAGCAGACGCTTGCCCTCCTCGGCAAGCTAATAAAGGCTGGCCGGCTGGAGCGTGGCCTCACGGCCGAGGATCTGTCCGAACGGGCTGGGATCACCCGCAAGACGCTTCGCAAGATCGAAAATGGAGAGGCCGGCTCCGAGATCGGCATCGTCTTCGAAGTCGCAGCGCTGGTGGGTGTTCGACTGTTTGACCTCGATGATCGCAGCCTGCAAATGCACAATACCCGGCTCGACGAGAAGCTAACCTTGCTTCCGAAAAGCGTCCGCCATCGCAAGCAAGAGGTCGATGATGACTTCTAAGCTGAAGCAACACGATGACGCCTTTGTCTGGATTTGGCTGCCCGGAGAAACGGAGCCCGTCGTGGCTGGACGTCTCACAAAGAACGGGGATCAATTCGCCTTCAACTACGGTGCCAGCTACCTGAACCGTGCGGGCGCGATCCCGATCTACGAACCCGAGCTTCCGCTCGAGCGCGGCTTGATCGAACCCGCCCCTGGCCTGTCTATGGCAAGCTCCATTCGGGACGGCTCACCAGACGCCTGGGGCCGCAGGGTCATCATCAATCGCCTGGTTGGCGCCAAAGCCGCAGAGGCAGAAGCCCGCGAGATCAGCGAACTCACATACTTGCTGGAGTCGGGTTCGGACCGGATCGGCGCACTCGATTTTCAGCACTCCGCCACAGAGTTTATCCCGCGCCTAAAGGCCGAGGCGACCTATGAGGAGTTGCTCGAAGCGGCCGAGCGGATCGAAAAAGGCATCCCGCTCACGCCCGCGCTCGATCAGGCTTTGAACCACGGCACGTCGATTGGTGGTGCCCGCCCGAAGGCCCTGATTGACAATGGCGACCATAAGATGATCGCCAAATTCTCCTCGAGCACGGACCTCTACAGCGTCGTCAAGGCGGAGTTCGTCGCCATGAGGCTGGCAGCGGCCTGCGGGCTCACCGTCGCCCCTGTCTCGATGATTGCGGCGGGCGGCAAGGATGTGCTGCTGATCGAACGGTTCGATCGCATCAAAGTCGAGCAAGGCTGGCAGCGCAAGGCAATGGTTTCGGCTCTGACCATGCTAGGTCTCGACGAAATGATGGCGCGCTATGCCTCTTACGAAGACCTCGCCGAGATCATTCGCCACCGCTTCGCAGAGCCGAAGGAAACGCTCCGAGAGCTTTATGGTCGCATAGTATTCAACATCCTATGCGGCAACACCGACGACCATGCGCGCAACCATGCAGCCTTCTGGGATGGGAAGAGGCTCACCCTCACCCCTGCCTACGACATCTGCCCACAGGGCAGAACCGGCAACGAGGCGACGCAGGCGATGCTGATCAAGGGAGAGAACCGCATGAGCACGCTCCGAAGCTGTCTCGACGCGGCCCCTGATTTCTTGATCAAGGAGGATGACGCCAAGGCCATCATAGGGGACCAACTGACAACGCTGGCAGCCGAATGGGCCGGGGTCTGTGAAGACGCCAAACTGAACGAGACCGACCGGAATCTCTTTGCAGGTCGGCAATTTTTGAACAGCTACTGTGTCGAGGACTTAGACGTTGATCATGAAGACCTACGTGAGCGGTTTGAGGCGGCACGCGCCCAGCTTGCTGGCTAACACCCGTGAGCCAACATTGAGAGTCGGATACTGCTGATGCGGACCACGGTGCTCCTGGCGAACGGAGGCGCTTCAGCGATAGGTATCAGAGGTTCTCGCCCCGGCCCTTGATCCGATGTGGGAACAGATCCCCTCCTCGGTCTCGACCCGCATTGCTCGACGATATCGCGAGCCTTCCCAACCGCACCCTGAGTTTTGCCGCCAACCTTTGGTGAAGCCCGCCTACTTTAGGCCATGACGCGCATGTGCCCAATCGTGGGAACAGACCACGCCAATGCCCTGGAATTTCGAGGTTTATGGCGCACCCATCAGGATTCGAACCTGAGGCCTTCGCCTTCGGAGGGCGACGCTCTATCCAGCTGAGCTATGGGTGCGCAGTAGAACCGTCAGGCCCTGACTGCTTACGCAGTGCTTACGCGACTTCTCCGGCCTTTAAATCGAAAAACGATCTGCTCGGCAAGAGCTTGGTATCACGTATCTTTCTTAGTCCTCTTCATCACGGCATCCCCTTGACATCAGCCTTCGGAGGGCAGCGCTCTATCCAGCTGAGCTATGGGTGCGTCGCCGGGCGGTATAGCCGTGCCCCGTTGCACGCGCAATCGGGAAATTCACGCCCTGCGCCGCTGTCCGGCGACAGATTGCACCCTCAGGCCCGAGCCGCCAAGAACCTACCGGTCGCTTGGCCGGTCGCTTATCAAGGGTCACGCAACAGGTAAGAGGCCGCAACCCGTAACCGGTTTGCGGCCTCTTGATCTTGTCTTGCACCTGCCGTTACTGGCCGATGGGTCAAATTGACCCGTCGATCAGACCGGGTTGCCGTATTTGTCGTAAACCGGCTCCGGAACGACGATCGGTGCTTCCTGCTGCTGTTGCTGCTGCGCACAGGCGACAGCACCAAAACCAATTGCCAGCAGAGTGATAAGCTTGATCACTTTCATTAGGGCAGCTCCTTTCGCATTAAACACGGTGGATAAAACAACGAATTGAATCCGTTGTCGACCGTCTTTTCACACTAGCGTGACGAAATACCAATAGCCATAGCAAGAGTTTCCCGGGTGTTGCCGAGTTGACGCACCTTGACCGCATTCAGGCCGTTTTCTGGCCGGAATCCGCCCCCGAATCCATGTCCGCACCCGAGTTTCCGCGCGTGTCCGCCTCAGGCGAACAGGTCGTGCGCCAGTTCCAGCGCCTCGACCAGCGTGTCGATTTCGGCCTCGGTATTGTAAAGCCCCATCGAGGCGCGACAGGTTGCCGTAACCCCAAGATGGTCCATCAGCGGCCCGGCGCAATGATGCCCCGCGCGCACCGCCACGCCCTTTTTGTCGAGAATGGTCGAAATGTCGTGCGCATGCGCCGCCCCGTCCAGCGTGAACGAAAAGATCGCCGCCATGTCGGGCGCGGTGCCCTGCAGGTTCAGCCAGTTCAGCCCCGACAACCGCTCTACCGCGTAATCGCGCAGCCGGTCCTCGTGGGCGGCGATGTTGTCCATGCCCAGATCCATCAGGTATTCCAGCGCTGCCCCCAGCCCGATCGCCTGGACGATCCCGGGGGTGCCCGCCTCGAACTTCATCGGCGGGTCGGCATAGGTGACGCAATCCTTGTGAACCTCGCGGATCATGTCGCCGCCCCCCATGAAGGGGCGCATCTCGGCCAGCCGTTCATTGCGCACGAAGATCGCGCCCGACCCGGACGGGCCATAGAGCTTGTGCCCGGTGATGACGTAGAAGTCACAGCCCATGTCATCGAGGTTCTGCGCCGCGTGCACCGCGCCCTGGCTGCCATCAACCAGCACCGGCACGCCCTTTTCGCGCGCGGCGTGACAGAGCGCGCGGACATCGACACGCGTGCCCAGCACGTTGGAAAGCTGGGTGATGGCGACAAGACGGGTCCTGGGGCCGATTGCGTCGATCACCTTGCCGGCGTCCAGGCTGCCATCGGGTTCGGTATCGACCCATTTCAGCACCACGCCGCAGCGTTCGCGCAGGAAATGCCAGGGCACGATGTTGGCGTGATGCTCCATCACCGATAGCAGGATCTCGTCACCGGCCTGCAAATGCGGCATCGCCCAGGAATAGGCCACCATGTTGATGCCTTCGGTGGTCCCGGAATTGAGGATGATCTGGCGTTCATCCGCCACGCCGAGGAACCGCGCGATGATGCCGCGCACGGCCTCGTATTTCTCGGTGGCGATGTTGGACAGCGTGTGCAGGCCGCGATGGACGTTGGCATATTCGTCGCTATAGGCGCGCGTCACGGCGTCGATCACGACGCGCGGCTTCTGCGCCGAGGCACCATTGTCGAGATAGACCAGCGGCTTGCCGTTCACCTGTCGACTCAGGATCGGGAAATCGGCCCGCACCCGGTTCACATCCAGCATTTCAGCCTCCTCCCATCGAAAGCCCGCCGAGCACGGCAGAAAACAGCGTTATGCCCACGGAAAACGCGACGACCGCCGCCAGGCAAACCCCAAGCGCCTTGAATATGTTGTCAAAACGGTTGGCGGCATCAACCAGGGCGACAGTGGCCCACAGGCCCCAGGCCAGCGCCATCAGCGTCAGCACCCCGCCCGCAACGGGCACGATCAATCCAGCCACGAACAGCACCGCCGCCAGAACCAGCGATACGAACTGCAACCAGATCATAACCGCCAGCATGTCGCCCAGCGTGCCCTGCCCGCCAAACATCCGCCCGATCCAGTGCAGAACGAAGACCGACATCACCGCCTGCCCCCAGTTGATCACCGCAAAGATCAGCGGCGAGTGATAGGCCGGCGACATCCGGATCGCGTCCCCCATCGCGCCCGGCGGCAGCGGCGCACCGTGAAAGACCCCCGACACCATCAGCGACAGCAAAATCGCCATCAGCATCAGGGCCATCCACAGCCCCTGCAACGGCAGGCCAAGGGCGATCACCTCGCGCCCGGCCTGGCGCGGGTTGGTCATGGTGATGCGCAACAGATATTTGAGGTACGCGGCGTTCATCGTTCTCCCCATCCGGCCTCGCGTAGGGCCGAAATCCAGAACCACAGGAATACCGCCAGCCACAACGCACCGACCCCGGTCAGCCCCGGCCCCGGGCCGATAAAACCCGCCACCAGCCCGTTGAGTAACATCAGCGGGCTGGCCGCCAGCCACGACCAGAAAAGCGCCAGCCGCGCGGCAAAGGCATCATCCGTCCCGCCCAGCGCCCGCAGCACGAGGTGGCTGACGAATGCCAGGGCATAGAATATCAGCGGCGCGATAAAGAGCCACGCCATCAGCGCGCCGGCCATCTCAGAGTAAAGGTCCTGTTCGTTCAGATGCGCCTCGCGCGCCAGCCGGGGCCATTGCGAGATAAAGGTCACGGCGCAGCCCGACATCAGGATCGCCAGCGCCCGGCCTTCGTTCGGGCCCAACGCCAGCAGGCGGCGCATCACCATTCGCGGCCTCCGGTAGGAGGCCATGATATCGGTTGTGACCGGCATCAGTCCCGCCGGCGTGTCAGCCACGCGTCGAGGCGCGCTACCAGCTCTTCGCGCAGGGTCACGTCCTCAACCTCTTCGACGGCCTCGGCCAGAAAGGCCAGCGTCAGCAGGTCGGTGGCGATGCCATGCGGCACCCCCCGCGCACGCAGATAGAACAGCGCGTCCTCGTCGATCGCCCCGCTGGTCGAGCCGTGCGAACAGGCCACGTCATCGGCATAGATTTCCAGCTCGGGCTTGGCGTCGAACTCACTGTCGTCGTCCAGCATCAACGACTGGCTGATCTGGTAGCCGTCGGTCTTTTGCGCGCCGGACTTGACCAGGATCTTGCCCTGAAAGACGCCCCGCGCGCCGTTGCGCAGCACCTTCTTGAACACCTGGCGGCTTTCGCAGCCGACGGCGTCATGGGTGACGAAAACGGTGTCGTCATGCAGGAAATCACCGTCGCCCACGCAGGCCCCGGCGATATGTGCGATGCCGCCGTCACCCAGGAATTCGACCACGCATTCGTTGCGCGTCAGCACCCCGTTGACGGTCAGCGAGAACGACTTGAAGACGCTCTCGGCCCCCAGCCGCGCGAACAAATGCGTCACCGCGCGGCGTTGATGGTCGCGCCCCTGGGCGCGCACATGGTGCAGCGTGCCGCCATCGGCGATGTCGATTTCGATGCACTTGTTGAACCGCGCCGCCGCCGGCCCGTTTTCCAGAATCGTCGCCACCGCGCCGCTTTCCACCCGCACGACATGGTGCAGGAAAACGTCCGCCGCCTCGTCGACATGCATGTAGATCAGGTTGATCGGCTTGGACGGCTTGCCCGTCACGCGGATGGTGACCCCGTCGCCGGCATAGGCGGTATTGAGCGCCGCAAGCGGCCGCGCGACCGGTGTCTGGCCGCGCGCCTCCAGCGTGCCGTACAGGTCTTCGGCCCAGTGTTCCTTGGTGCAGCAGACATCCTCCAGCCGGTCGATCTCGACCCCTTCGAGGCTCAGATCATCCGATCTATCCGGGTCGAAGATGCCATCGACAAAGACGATCTTCAGCCGGTCTCCGCCGTCAAACACCGGCGGCTCGTCATCCTCGAACACCGCCGCGGCGGGGGCCTGTGGCTGTATCAGCGTGTCGGGGCGGGTGTATTTCCAGTACTCGTCGCGCGCCTGCGGCAGCCCCATGGCCCGCACCCTGCCCAGCGCCGCCTCGCGTGCGCGGGCGGTGCAGCCCACATCGGGCACCTCCATTGTCGCAAGCCGTTCCTCGGTGGCCGAAACCCTGGGATCGTCCAAAGCCATCACGCCACCTCTTCAAGGATGTCGGCATAGCCGTTCTCTTCGACCTCGAGCGCCAGTTCGGGGCCGCCGGTCTTGATGATGCGGCCATTGGCCATGATGTGCACCACGTCCGGCTTGATGTGGTTCAGCAGCCGCTGGTAGTGGGTAATCACAAGGAACGCACGCTTGCCGTCACGCAGCGCGTTCACTCCGTCGGCGACCAGCTTCATCGCGTCGACGTCCAGCCCGGAATCGGTTTCGTCGAGGATGCACATCTGCGGTTCCAGCACCGCCATCTGCAGGATCTCGTTACGCTTCTTCTCGCCGCCGGAAAACCCGACATTGACCGGCCGCTTCAGCATGTCGGCGTCGATCTTGAGCGTGCGGGCCTTTTCGCGCACCATCTTGAGGAAATCCGTCGCGCTCATCTCTTTCTCGCCGCGCGCCTTGCGCTGGGAATTCAGCGCCGTGCGCAGAAAGGTCATGTTGCCCACGCCGGGGATTTCCACCGGGTACTGAAACGCCAGGAACAGCCCCGCCGCGGCGCGTTCCTCTGTCTCCATGTCCAGGATGTCGCGGCCTTCCAGCGTCGCGCCGCCCTGCGTCACCTTATAGCCGTCGCGCCCCGCCAGAACATAGCTGAGCGTCGATTTTCCAGACCCGTTTGGCCCCATGATCGCATGCACCGAACCCGGTTCCACCGAGAGGGTCACCCCCTTGAGGATGGTCTTGTCTTCGTCTTCAAGATCGACGTGCAGATTGTTGATTTCCAACATTTCTCAGATTCTCCAGAATTCCTGCCGCCCGCCCGTGGCTGCCGCGGCGTCCAACCCTTTGTCCGTTTCCATCCCGCCCTTGGGCGCGCGGCGTATCAGCCCACGCTCCCTTCGAGCGAGATCGCGACCAGTTGCTGCGCCTCCATAGCGAATTCCATCGGCAGCGCCTGCAACACATCCTTGCAGAACCCGTTCACGACCAGCGCGACCGCCTCTTCCTCGTCCATGCCGCGCTGGCGGCAATAGAACATCTGGTCCTCGTCCACCTTTGACGTGGTCGCCTCGTGTTCCACCCGCGAAGAGTTGTTCTTGACCTCGATATAGGGAACCGTGTGCGCCCCGCACTTGTCACCGATCAGCAGGCTGTCGCACTGGGTATAGTTGCGGCTGTCCCTGGCCTTGGGGTGCATGCTGACCAGGCCGCGATAGGTGTTCTGCGCATGGCCCGCGCTGATGCCCTTGGACACGATGCGCGATCGCGTGTTGCGCCCCAGGTGAATCATCTTGGTGCCGGTATCGGCCTGCTGCCAGTTGTTGGTGATGGCGATGGAATAGAACTCGCCCTGCGATGCCTCGCCGCGCAGGATGCAGGACGGGTATTTCCACGTCACCGCGCTGCCGGTCTCGACCTGGGTCCACATGCACTTGGCACGGTCGCCGCGGCAATCCGCGCGCTTGGTGACGAAGTTATAGATGCCGCCCTTGCCGTTTTCATCGCCCGGGAACCAGTTCTGGACGGTCGAATACTTCACCTCGGCGTCTTCCTCGATGATGATCTCGACCACTGCAGCGTGCAGCTGGGCGACGTCGCGCTTGGGCGCGGTGCACCCTTCCAGATAGCTGACATAGGCGCCCTTGTCGGCGATGATCAGCGTGCGCTCGAACTGGCCGGTGTTTTCGGCATTGATGCGGAAATAGGTCGACAGCTCCATCGGGCAGCGCACGCCGGGCGGCACATAGACGAAAGAGCCGTCCGAAAAGACCGCCGAGTTGAGCGTGGCATAGAAATTGTCGCTGACAGGAACCACGGAACCGAGGTATTTCTTGACCAGCTCAGGGTGTTCGCGGATCGCCTCGGAGATCGAGCAAAAGATCACCCCGGCCCTTTTCAGTTCGGCCTGAAAGGTGGTGCCGACGCTGACCGAGTCGAAAACCGCATCGACCGCCACCTTGCGACCCTGGGCCTGCGCGCCATCCGCCGGGGCGGCATCCTCGGCGCCCTCGACGCCCTCGACGCCAGCGAGGATCATCTGTTCTTTCAGCGGAATACCGAGTTTTTCATAGGTTTCCAGCAGCTTGGGGTCGACCTCGTCCAGCGATTTGGGCTTTTGGTCCATGCTCTTGGGACGGGCATAGTAGTACTGATTCTGGAAATTGATCTCGGGATACTCGACCATCGCCCAGTCGGGCTCTTTCATCTGCAGCCAGCGTTCATAGGCCGCCAGCCGCCAGTCGGTCATCCATTCCGGCTCGCCGTTCTTTTCCGAGATCAGGCGCACGATGTCCTCGGACAGCCCCTTGGGGGCATATTCCGTCTCGATATCGGTTTCCCAGCCGTGCTTGTAGGTGCCGACCTCAAGCACCGCGTCGACGGTTTCCTTGTCGACCCCTTCCTTGACCTCGGTCCGGTCCAGTGCCACCATGCCCAAACTCCTTTCGCGTCACGCCACGCGGGCGCGATGTTTTTCGTGCAGCCCTGCCCAGGTTTTGGCAAAGCGCGTTACATCGTCCTCGGTCGTCGCCGGCCCCAGAGAGACACGTACCGCGCATGCCGCGTGGTCCGCATCAAAGCCCATCGCCTGCAGCACGCGGCTGGCACGCACCTTGCCGCTGGAACAGGCCGATCCCGACGAGACCGCGAACCCGGCCAGGTCCATCGCCATTACCTGCGTCTCTCCCTTCCAGCCCGGTGTGATGAAGCAGGCTGTGTTGGGCAAGCGCCGATCCGATTTCCCGACAAAAATAGTCTCTTGGGCGGAATCCACAAGGCAAGATTCTAGAATGTTTCTAAGTTCCTCGACGCGCGTCCAGGTCCCGGCCTCCTGGTCGCGCATCGCCGCGTCCGCCGCGGCGGCGAACCCCGCGATTCCAATGACATTTTCCGTGCCGGATCGCCGCCCCATCTCTTGTCCGCCCCCCAGGCTGAGGGCCGGTATTTCCAACCCCTCGCGCACGATCAGGGCCCCCACACCCTTGGGTCCGCCCAGCTTGTGCGCTGACATGACGCAGATATCCGCCCCACTCCAGGCAAAAGAGAACGACACCCGCCCCACCGCCTGAGTGATATCCAGCAGCAAGACGCCCTCGCGCTCGGCCGGCGGCTCGGTCAGGATGCCGGTCTCGGAATTGGCCAGCCCCATGGCGAGGATCGCCGTCCCCTCGCCCGTCTCACGCCGGTGCGACCACAACGCATCATGGGCGGTGTCCTGCACCCGCACCGGCCCCGGCCAGCGCGCCAGAACGCTCGCCGCCTCGGTCGCGCCGGCGGTAAAGACCACTTCCTGCGGCTTCGCGCCCACGGCCGCCGCCACCCGCGCGCGTGCGCGCTCGACCAACCCGCGCGCCGCGCGCCCCTCGGCGTGTACGCTCGACGGGTTGCCGGCCAGATCCATCGCCTCGATCATCGCCGCACGCGCCTCGGGCCTCAGCGGCGCCGTCGCGTTGTAGTCCAGATAGACCCGCGCCATTGCTTCCCCTGCTTCTTTCTGGGTCAAATACCCCGGGGGAGTCGCGGCCCCGGGCCGTGACGGGGGCGGCGCCCCCATCGCATCGGCTGTGCCTTAGCACCCGTGCTTATTCGTCGTCCACCACCGAAAACAGCGTCGGCACCGCCGGACAGGGCGCCAGCGAATTGGTCACCACGTCGCTCAGCCGGGTCTGGTGCAGGAACACGTAAACATGCGCGCTCAGCCCTTCCCACAACCGATTGGTCATCGACTGCGCGCGCGACCCGCTGGTGCCGCCCGACGCGCCGGCGCCCATATGCAGCGCATCGACGGTTTCGTCGACCGCATGCAACACGTCGAACACCCGGATTTCCGAGGCCGGCCGCGCCAGGCGATAGCCGCCGCCCGGCCCGCGGACCGATTCAACCAGCTTGGCGCGGCGCAGTTTGACGAACAGCTGTTCCAGATACGGCAGCGAAATGTCCTGCCGCTTGGCGATCTCGCCCAGCGTGACCAGCCCCTCGCCCTGCATCAGCGCGATATCGACCAGCGCCACCATCGCGTAGCGCCCTTTCGTGCTCAGTTTCATGCGTCCGTCCCCGCGAACAGATTGACCTGACGACCTGCAAAGCTTATCTCGCTGAAAGCCCATCCAGCCAAAGCTGGAAACCAGATCAACGTAAAGGCCGCGGGATTGGCCGTCAACGATCCCCGGTGCCCCGAAAGATGGACAATATGACCCTATGCCCGAGGTAATCTTTCCCGGCCCCGAAGGCCGGCTCGAAGGCCGCTATCACCCGCAACGCGAAAAGGACGCGCCGATTGCTATCGTGCTGCATCCCCACCCGCAGTTCGGCGGCACGATGAACAACAAGGTTGTCTATAACCTGCACTACGCATTCTACAACATGGGCTTTACCGTGCTGCGGTTCAATTTCCGCGGCGTAGGGCGCAGTCAGGGCGAATATGACCAGGGTGTGGGCGAGCTGTCAGACGCCGCCGCCGCACTGGACTATTTGCAGTCGATGAACAACAATTCCAAGCATTGCTGGGTCGCCGGGTTCTCGTTCGGCGCCTGGATCGGCATGCAGCTTTTGATGCGCCGGCCCGAGATCACCGGTTTTATCTCGGCCAGCCCGCCAGCCAACATGTACGATTTCTCGTTCCTCGCACCCTGCCCGTCATCAGGGCTGATCATCAACGGCGCCGCCGATCGCGTTGCCCCCCCGCCGGACACCCGCACCCTGGTGCGCAAGCTGCAGGAACAGCAGGGCATCACCGTCACCCACGAAGAGATCGAGGGCGCCGGCCACTTCTTCGAAGACCCGTACATGGACCAGATGATCGGGACGGTCACCGATTACGTGAAACGCCGCCTGACAGAAACCACGAGGTAGGCACATGGGCGTGACCGAGGAACTGGCCGACGACCTGGCAACGCAGGTGATCCGCTATATCGATGCGTCGGGCGACGAACAGGTGGTGAACGACATCGTCAAGGTGCTGGGCGCCACCTCGCAAACCGCCGAAGAGGCGTTCCTGACCTCGATGCGGGTGCGCCGCGCCAACATGAAGGCGCGCACGCTGCTGGCCGAACGGGTCAAGGCGTTCAAGACCCGCCAGCCGGGCGGCAAGACCGGCGGCAAGGAAAAGGAATAAGGCATTCGCGCCGGCCGCTGGCTGGCCCCGTCCCGGCCCCGAGCCGGGGCCTCGCCCCTCTGACAAGAGGCCCCGGGTCAGGCGCGGGGCGCAAGAAGCAAAGAGATGCCGTAGTATCTTTTTAACGATACCAGACAAAATCCTGACATATCAGGTTTTTCCCGCTTCCCTGACCTTTTGCGCCAGGTCGCGGGCGATGGCGAATGCGCCCTTGATCTTGTCTGAATCCTTCTTCCAGTCCCGCCGCACGACGATCTTGTTGTCGCGCACCTTGGCCAGCCCCTTTTGATCGCGGATGAATTCGACCAAACCCGCGGGGTTGGCGAACTTGTCGTCGTGGAACTGGATCGTCGCGCCGCGCGGCCCGCCATCAAGCCGGGCAATGCCCGCGCGTTTGCACATCTCCTTGATCCGCACCACCAGCAGCAGGGTGTTGACCTCTCTGGGCAGCTTGCCGAAACGGTCGATCAGTTCGGCGGCGAAGCCTTCCAGCTCGACCTTGCCGTGCAACTGGCTCAGCCTGCGGTAAAGCCCCAGCCGCACATCCAGGTCGGGCACATAGTTTTCGGGGATCAGCACCGGAACGCCCAGGTTGATCTGCGGCGCCCATTGTTCGTCCGGTTCTGTCAGGCCCTCCATCTCGCCGGCGCGGATCTTGGCGATCGCCTCTTCCAGCATCGACTGGTAAAGTTCGAACCCCACGTCGCGCATCTGGCCCGACTGTTCCTCGCCCAAGAGGTTGCCGGCGCCGCGCATGTCCAGGTCCTGGCTGGCCAGGGTGAACCCCGCCCCCAGCGTGTCGAGGCTGCCCAGCACCCGCAGACGTTTCTGCGCTGCCGGCGACAGCGGCACCCGTGGCTTGGTGGTCAGATAGGCATAGGCGCGCAGCTTGGATCGGCCCACCCGCCCGCGGATCTGGTAAAGTTGGGCCAGCCCGAACATGTCGGCACGCCAGATCACCATCGTGTTCGCCGCCGGGATATCGAGCCCCGATTCGACGATGGTCGTGGCCACCAGCACGTCGTACTTGCCATCGTAAAAGGCGTTCATGCGGCTGTCGAGTTCCCCCGCCGCCATCTGCCCGTGCGCCACGACAAAGCTGACCTCGGGCACCTGCTGGGCCAGGAAGTCCTCGACCTCGGGCAGGTCGTCGATGCGGGGCACGACGAAAAAGCTCTGGCCGCCGCGGTAATGTTCGCGCAGCAGCGCCTCGCGCACGGTAACGGGATCGAACTCGCTGACATAGGTGCGCACCGACAGCCGGTCCACCGGCGGGGTGGCGATGATCGACAGGTCGCGCACCCCCGACAGGCTGAGCTGCAGCGTGCGCGGAATTGGCGTCGCGGTCAGCGTCAGCACATGCACGTCGGACCGCATCTGTTTCAGGCGTTCCTTGTGGGCGACGCCGAAACGCTGTTCCTCGTCAATCACCAGCAGCCCCAGGTTGGCAAAGCGCACGCCCTTGGCCAACAGCGCGTGCGTGCCCACCACGATATCGACCTTGCCGTCGGCCATCGCCGCACGCGTCGCCGCGGCGTCCTTTTGCGAAACAAACCGCGACAGCGGTCGTACACTGACGGGAAAGCCGCGAAACCGCTCGGCAAAGCTCTGGTAATGCTGGCGCGCCAGCAGTGTCGTCGGCGCGATCACCGCCACCTGAAGGCCCTGCATCGCCGCGACAAAGGCCGCGCGCATGGCCACCTCGGTCTTGCCGAACCCCACGTCGCCGCAGATCAACCGGTCCATCGGCGTGCCCGAGGCCATATCGTTGAGCACCTCGCCGATGGCGCTGAGCTGGTCGTCAGTTTCTTCATAGGGAAAGCGTGCGGCGAATGCCTCCCACGCGTGATGTTCAGGCTCCAGCACCGGGGCGCGGCGCAATGCGCGTTCGGCCGCGATCCGGATCAGCCGGTCGGCCATCTCGCGGATGCGTTCCTTCATCCGGGCCTTGCGCGCCTGCCATGCCCCCCCACCCAAGCGGTCGAGCATCCCCTCTTCGTGCCCGTAGCGGCTGAGCAGTTCGATGTTTTCGACCGGCAGGTACAGCCGCGCGCCCTCGGCGTATTCCAGGCTCAGACATTCATGCGCGGCACCGGCGGCGGTGATCACCTCAAGCCCGTGATAGCGCCCGATGCCGTGGTCGACATGCACCACCAGGTCGCCCGTGCTGAGCGACTGCGCTTCGGTCAGAAAGTTCTCGGCCCGCCGGCGCCGGCGCGGCGCGCGGATCAGCCGGTCGCCCAGGATATCCTGCTCGGCAATGACCGTCAGGCAGGCATCGCCAAATGGCGCCTCGAACCCTTGCTCCAGCCCCCAGACCGTCACGTGCAGCCCGTGCCGCCCCAGCCCACCCGCATCGCGCAAGCCGACCGCACCGATCAGGCCTTCATCCTCCAGCAGCCCTTCAAGGCGTTCGCGCGCCCCCTCGGAAAAGGCCGCGATCAGCACCGGCCCGACCTCCAGCTTGGCCTCGACGTGGTCCTTCAGGACGCTGAATAGGTTGACGTTTTCCTGCTGCCGCTCGGGCGCAAAGCTGCGCCCGATGCGCCCGCCCGCGTCGATCACGCCGGGGCCGGGGCTTTGCGGCAGGGGCGAAAAGGACAGGCAGCGCCGCCCGGCAACCGCCACATCCCACGCCGCCGGGTCAAGATAAAGCGTCTCGGGCGGCACCGGCTTGTAGACGCTGCCGGCCCCCCTCTGGCCCAGCGCATGGCGGCGCGCGCCGTACTGGTCGCAGACCGCCTCCCACCGGGCGGTGCGGCCGTTGGCGGTCTGATCGTCCAGCGTCACCGGCGCGTCCGGCAGATAGTCGAACAGCGTCTCCAGCCGGTCATGAAAGAACGGCAGCCAGTGTTCAATACCGGCGCTCTTGCGGCCGGCGCTGACCGCCTCGTAGAGCGGATCGTCGCTGCCGGCGGCGCCGAATTCGATACGATAGTTCTGGCGAAACCGCGTGATCGCCGCCTCGTCGAGAATCACCTCGCTGGCGGGGGCCAGTTCGACGCGCGTCAGTTTTTCAGTGGTGCGCTGGGTCGCCGGGTCGAACCGGCGCACCCCGTCCAGCACGTCGCCGAACAGGTCCAGGCGCACCGGCCCGCCCGCCCCCGGCGGGTAGATGTCGATGATGCCCCCGCGCACGGCGAAATCACCCGGCTCGGTTACAGTCGGGCTTTGGGAAAAGCCCATCCGCACCAGAAAATTCTTCAGCGCCGCCTCATCCACGCGGCTGTCGACCTCGGCCACGAAGGTCGCCCCGTTCAGCACCTCGCGCGCGGGCACCCGCTGGGTGGCGGCGTTGAGCGTGGTCAGAACGACGAACCGTTCGGGCGGACGATGCACCAGCGTCGCCAGCGTCGCCATGCGCGCCGCCGATATCTCGGGGTTGGGCGACATCCGGTCATAGGGCAGGCAATCCCAGCCGGGAAACCGGAGCACCGGCATGGAGGGGTAAAAGAACGCCAGCGCCTCGGCCATCTGCGCCATGCGCTTGTCGTCGCGCGCAACATGGATGACCGGGCCGCCGGCACGCGCGGCCTCGTCCAGCACCAGGCGCGCATCGAACCCCTCGGGCGCACCGCCAACCGCAATCTTGCTTGTTTCGCCCATCGCCCGCTGGCCCTAGCCCAGCGCGCCGATGTTCATGTTCTGCAGCATGCCCCACATGGCGGTGACAAAGATCGAAACCATGCCGATCGCCTGCGTGATCACCCGGTGGCGCCGCATCGCCTTGTACAGCGCATCACCTTGCAGATCATCACGGCGGATGCGCCGCGCCGTCGCGATCGAGGCCAGACCAACCAAGGTCATCGGAAAACCCAGCATGAACACCGCCTGCGCGAATTCGTTGTCATAGACGAACCCCAGCAGCACCAGCGACGTCAGCACAAAGCTGCCGAACGCCGCCAGCAGCAGCCCTGATTCTGAGGCAATCAGCAATATGCGCCTGGTGTTGATGCGCACCATCGTTTCCAGGTCCGCCTGTGTCTCCGCCCCCCCCTGTTTGCGGGTGCGCAAGATCATGTCCCAGGGCACGCCCAGAACCCAATGGCTCATCGACGACCACATCACGGCAAGCATGATCCAGAACCACAGGTTGCTGAAACTGCGCATGTCGATAAGTTCGAAAACGGTGTCGTACCAGTCCACGTCTCAAGCGCCTGTAATGCCCAAGGCTTCGTCGCCGTTGCTCTCATAGCGCCGCCGCGCGGCAATTCCTACCCTTGAGATGGGGAAATTTCCATGCCAGTGACATGACCGAAACGACAAGGAAACCCACCATGCGCCCGATCCAGGCCCCCTTTCCCGCAACCCGCCTGCGCCGCACCCGCCAAAACGCCGCCGTGCGCGCGCTGGTCAGGCAGTCCACGCTGTCGCCGGGCGACCTGATCTGGCCGCTCTTCGTGCGCGATGGCGAAGGGGTCGAGGAACCCGTGCCCTCGATGCCGGGTGTGGTGCGCCGGTCAGTCGATCGCGTGGTCGAGGCCGTGCGCGAGGCGGCGGCGCTGGGTATCCCGGCGATCTGCCTTTTCCCCTATACCGGGTCGGACAAGCGCACCGCCGACTGCGCCGAGGCGTGGAACCCCGACAACCTGTCCAACCGCGCCACCCGTGCAATCAAGGACGCGGTGCCCGACATCGTGGTGATGACCGATGTCGCGCTGGACCCCTATTCCGATACCGGCCATGACGGCTTTGTCGTCGATGGCGAGATCGTCAACGACGAAACCGTCGAGGCGCTGGTGAAACAGGCGCTTGCCCAGGCCGAAGCCGGTGTCGACATCATCGGCCCCTCAGACATGATGGACGGCCGCATCAGCGCCATCCGCACCGCGCTGGAGGGCGCAGGCCACCAAAACGTGATGCTGATGTCCTATGCGGCGAAATACGCCTCGGCCTTTTACGGGCCGTTCCGCGACGCGGTGGGCGCATCCGGCGCGCTGAAGGGCGACAAGAAGACCTATCAGATGGATCCGGCCAATTCCGACGAGGCGCTGCGCTGTGTCGCGCGTGACCTGTCGGAGGGCGCAGACATGGTGATGGTCAAGCCGGGGATGCCCTATCTGGACATCTGCCGGCGGGTAAAGGACAGCTTCGGGACGCCCACCTTTGCCTACCAGGTGTCGGGCGAATATGCGATGATCATGGCCGCCGCGCAGGCGGGCTGGATCGACGGCGACCGCGCGATGATGGAAAGCCTGATGGCCTTTCGGCGTGCGGGCTGCGATGGCATCCTGACCTATTTCGCGCCCCAGGCCGCCCGTGCGTTGGGGTGAGGCAAGGTTTAGATTCGCACCGCAACCCGCTCTTATTTCATCCAATTTCGTGGCACATCGTCAGCCCGGCCGGCACCGGGTAAAGGTATGGGCAACATGCCGCCCAGCGGGCGCTTTCCGGGTGACACTGCAGGCGGTTCTGCCTATACTGGCCGCGACCGGCAGCACAACAAGGCCGGCAGCGGCATCAAGCAGTAACAGGCGGAAACCATGAGCATACTTTCCAGACGCAGTTTCACCTTGGGCGTCCTTGCGGGCACCCCGCTGTTGGCGGGTTGCGGCAACGGCGTGGGCAGCAACAAGGCACAGGAAATCGACGCCCGCGTCGATTCAACCCTGAACCACATGTTCACCACCTACCCGGCCACGCGCGAGATCGCCAACAAGTCCACCGGCATGCTGGTCATGCCACTGATGACCGAGGGCGGCTTCATCGTCGGGGGCGGCTATGGCCGCGGCGCGCTGCGCGTGGGCGGCGTCACGGTTGATTTCTACTCGGCCACCAAGGGTAGCTTCGGGCTGCAGATCGGCGCCCAGCAATTCGCCCATGTCCTGTTCTTCATGACCGAAGAAGCGCTGGCGCGGTTCCGCCGGGCATCGGGCTGGGTCGCCGGTGCGGATGTGGAATATGTCTTCAACGATCAGGGCGGCAACCTGCGTGCCGACACCGTGACCACAACGGCGCCGGTCGTCGCGGTCGTATTCGGCCAGGCCGGTGCGCTGGTGGGGGCCTCGCTCGAAGGTATGAAATACACCCGCATCATCCCCTGAGCGCGGCAGGGCGTCAGTTAATGCGGAATTCCCCTTTCAGCTGACGCCATTCGCCCGGTGCGATCATCTTGCGATGCGTGAACTGCACCGAATGCAGTGGCCCCTCGATCTGGTCCTGCCAGTACTCGATAAAGCTGAACAGGCGCGGGTGATCCGGCGCGATATCGTACTCCTGCCAGACAAAGGAATTGAGCACATGCTCATAGTCGGGCATCCGGTAGAAGAATTCCGCCGTGGTCAGCCCATAGCCTTTCAGCATCATTTCGGTCTCGGACATCTCCATTTTTCTGCTCCTTTTCATGCCTGATATGAAAAGGATGGCATGTGTTTTTTACTTTTCAATAAAAACAGTGTGTTATCAGCCGCACCCCACTGCTGCCAGCAGCCATCTTGCATCACCGCCGCACCGGGCATTGCACCCCATATCCGGGCTCTGATATAACCGCCACAACAAGATATTGAGAAATCAGAACAGGACAGGTCCCAGGTGAGCGACACGCCGGAAACCCCTGAAAATCCAGCCGAAACGCCGCCAGAGCGTCCGGTGTATGACGGCCCGGTGATCTCGATCACCGATGAGATGAAGACGTCCTACCTCGATTACGCGATGAGCGTGATCGTCAGCCGGGCGATTCCCGACCTGCGTGACGGGCTCAAACCAGTGCACCGGCGCATCCTCTACGCGATGCACGAAACCGGAAATACGCACGACAAACCCTATCGCAAATCGGCCCGCCCGGTGGGCGACGTCATGGGTAAATACCACCCCCACGGCGACTCGGCGATCTATGACGCGCTGGTGCGGATGGCGCAGGATTTCTCGATGTCGCTGCCGCTGCTCGACGGTCAGGGCAACTTCGGCTCGATGGACGGCGATAACGCCGCCGCCATGCGCTATACCGAGGTGCGGATGGCGCGTCCCGCCTCGGCGCTGCTGGCGGATATCGAAAAGGACACCGTCGATTTTCAGGACAACTATGACGGCAAGGACCGCGAACCGACCGTTCTGCCGGCACGCTTTCCCAACATGCTGGTCAACGGCGCCGGCGGCATCGCCGTGGGCATGGCCACCAACATCCCGCCCCACAACCTGGGCGAGGTGATCGACGCCACGCTGGCACTAATCGACGATCCCGATCTCGACAGCGCCGCGCTGATCCAGTACATTCCCGCCCCCGATTTCCCCACCGGCGGGCTGATCCTGGGCCGCACGGGGGCGCGCAAGGCCTATCTCGAGGGGCGCGGCAGCGTGCTGATCCGCGCCCGCACCCGTGTCGAGGAAATCCGCCGCGACCGTTACGCCATCGTCATCGACGAGGTGCCTTATCAGGTCAACAAGGCGACGATGATCGAACGCATCGCCGAATGCGCCCGTGAAAAGCGCATCGAGGGCATCGCCCACGTCCAGGACGAAAGCGACCGCGCCGGCGTGCGCGTGGTGGTCGAGCTCAAACGCGACGCCACGCCCGAGGTGGTGCTGAACCAGCTGTTCCGCTTTACCCCGATGCAAACCTCGTTCGGCTGCAACATGCTGGCGCTCAACGGCGGGCGGCCCGAACAGCTGACGCTGCACGGCTTTCTCAGCGCCTTCATCGCCTTCCGCGAAGAGGTGGTCGCGCGGCGGACCGCCTATGAACTGCGCAAGGCGCGCGAGCGCAGCCATGTTCTGTGCGGGCTGGCGGTGGCGGTGTCCAATGTCGACGAGGTGGTTGCGACGATCCGGTCCTCCGCCGACGCGGCAGAGGCGCGCGAACGCCTGATGACCCGGCGCTGGCCGGCGGGGGACATCCTTGAATACATTGCGCTGATCGACGATCCGACCCACACCGCCAACGAGGACGGCACCTATAACCTGAGCGAGATTCAGGCGCGTGCGATCCTAGATCTGCGGCTGCAACGGCTGACGCAGTTGGGTGTGCGAGAGGTCACCGACGAACTGGGCGACCTGGCGGGCCGGATCAAGGAATACCTTGCCATTCTCGCCAGCCGCGCCCGGATCATGGAAATCATCTCGGATGAGCTGCGCGAGGTAAAGGAACAATTCGCCGTGCCCCGCCGCACCGAGATCGTCGAATGGGAAGGCGATTTCGACGACGAGGACCTGATCGAACGCGAGGACATGGTCGTCACCGTCACCCAGGGCGGCTATATCAAGCGCACCGCGCTGGCCGATTTCCGCTCGCAGAAACGCGGCGGCAAGGGCCTGTCAGGCATGGCCACCAAGGAAGAGGACGTGGTCACCACGCTGTTCGTGGCCAATACCCACACCCAGCTGCTGTTCTTTTCCACCGACGGCATGGTTTACAAGCTCAAGACATGGCGGTTGCCGCTGGGCGGGCGCACATCCAAGGGCAAGGCGATCGTCAACATCCTGCCCATTCCACAGGGCGTTTCCGTCGCCGCGATCATGCCCGTCGATGTCCCCGAAGAGGACTGGAACAAGCTGCAGATCGTCTTTGCCACCTCGGCCGGCGGCGTGCGACGCAACGCGCTGTCGGATTTCACCAACGTCAAGTCGAACGGCAAGATCGCGATGAAGCTGCCCGACGAGGAAACGCAGCTGGTCAATGCCCGCATCTGTTCGGAAGAGGACGATGTCATGCTGGTCACGCAGGGCGGCCGCGCGATCCGCTTTCCGGCGACGGCGGTGCGCGTCTTCAAGGGCCGCGATTCCACCGGCGTGCGCGGTATCCGCCTGCAACCGGGCGACCGGGTCGTGTCGATGTGCGTGCTGGGCCATTTCGAGGCCACGGCCGACGAACGCGCCGCCTATCTCAAGATGCGCCGCCAGATGGCCGGCGCCGACGACGATGAAACCGCGGTCGAAGAAGACGGCAACGCCGATGCGCCGCTGTCGCCCGAAAGGTTCGAGGAAATGCGCGCGGCCGAGGCGCTGATCCTGACCATCACCGAACAGGGCGCGGGCAAGCTGAGCTCCAGCCACGACTACCCGGTGCGCGGGCGCGGCGGCATGGGCGTGCAGGCGATGGACCGCGCCATGCGTGGCGGGCCGCTGGTCGCGGTCTTCCCGGTTGAGATGGAGGACCAGATCATGCTGGCCACCTCGCGCGGGCAATCCATCCGCGTCCCGGTAGAGGGCATTTCGTTCCGTTCACGGGGCGCTGGCGGCGTGCGTGTCTTCGACACCCGCGACGGCGAGAAAGTGGTCAGCGTCGCCTGGATCGCCGAGAGCGACGAGGAAACCGAGGACAGCGAGACCGCCGACGCCTGAACTGCTTCGGCGCGTGCCCTCACCTGATCTCTTTAGCATGACACGCGGGAGCCTGCTGTGCGGGCTCCCACCTTCGGGGCAAAGCTGCGCACGCCCGTTGTTTCGCGCAGGCATCGCTCACAAGTCCGGAATGGCCTCCTTCGATACACTTATCGCGTCCTGCCTGACCGCCTCCTCCCCCGCAATTTTCACCTTTATGCTGCAGTTTTGACAAACTTTCATCGCAGTACCTGACCTTGGGCGGGTACGCCGGTTTCTGGCCGGGCCCTGACTCGTGACAATGGCATGCGCACTGTGCGCGGAAACGTCTGGGCGGAGACTCATGAAGGCGCTGATGAAAAACGACCGCTCGCTGAATTATTTCGGCCTCAACCTGATCCGTATCGTGATCGGGTCCTACCTCATGGCCATTTCGCTGGGCCTGATCCAGGGTTTCGACCATGCCGCGCTGTTTCGACCGCTCATGCCCGGCACGCTGGCCGATCTGGCCGGCAAGGCGGCGCTGTTCGGGCTTGCCGCCTGTTTCATCGCCGGTATCCACCTGCGCATCTTCGCGCTGGCGCTGGCGCTGTTCGTTCTGGCCTCCGGCCTTTCGGCGGCGATGTCGCAGTTCGGCGCCGGCGCGGCGTCGGCCCTGTGGCGAGATCTGGTGCTGGTTTGCGCCATCCTGCTCAGCTATGCGCCGCTGCGCCGGCGGGAATTGCGCCACGCCGCGCTGCTGCTGAGCCACCGCGCGCGTCGCATCAGCCGCCGCAGAGCCCGCGCAGTTCGGCCCCGCCGGGTCAAGGTGCCCGCCAAAAGCATCGAGACCGCCCAGCGCCGCCCGAACAGCGACGAAGTGGCCCAGGCCCTGCGCCCGCCGATCCCGCCCACCGGCCCGATCGGTCGGCCCGAAGACCTGTCCGACAGCCGGGACGAGGCCGCCGCGCCCAACGACGCGAGCGTCGAAAACGACGACATCGAGAACATCTTCGCCAGCGGCTGACAGCGCGTCCGCATAGCCGGATACGCGCCCCGGGGCACGATTTGGCGCGCCCCGCCCTATTCGCCGATGTTGTCGACGCGCGCGCCAATCCCCACGACCGAGCCGATCAATCCCAGAATGGTCTGGGCGCTGGTGATCGGACTTTCGGTGGTCAGCAGCGTGTCACCCGGATGAACCTGCAACTGCCGGGCAGCAAACAGCCCGTCGGCGCTGGTCAGGTCGATGGCAAAGACCACCTGCTGCATGTCCGGGCCCTCGGGGCCCTTGCGCAACTGGCGCGGCTGGTATTCGCGCAGGATCAGCACCCCCTTGGGGTCTGCCCGCCGCGCGCTCAGCCCGCCGGCCGCCGACACCGCATCGAGCGCTGACATCCGTTCCTTTTCGAAATGGATCAGCCGCTGGTTCTGCGAGGCGCCGATGGCGGTAAAGCTGCGCATGTCCTCGACCACGGCAATCTGGTCGCCGCCCTGAACGCGCACGTTCAGCGACGGGTCCGACAGCACCGCATCCAGCCGGGTCGAATAGGCCCGCCCGTCGCGCTGCAGGCGAATGCGCGGCTGGCGCAGCGAGGTATCGACGCCCCCGGCCTGTGCCAGCACGCTCAGGATGCGCGTATTGCGATCCTGCAGCGCAAAGCGGCCCGGATTGCCGACACCGCTGACCACATCAACCGAATTGTTGCGCCCCGGCGTCACACCCAGCTGCACTTGCGCCGCCGGCACAACCATTTCCATCTTTTGCTGCACGCGTTCACGCGCCGCCTCGGGCGTCAGGCCACGCACGACGACCTCGCCCACATAGGGCAGATAGACGGTCCCGGTGGCGGACACTGTCAGGGGCGGTATCTGGGTCTGCTTGTCACCGATGTCGGAGATCAGGGAATTGTCCTGGTTGTCCCAGACCACGATGTCGATGCGGTCGCCGGTCCGGATCAGCGACGAATCGGGGCCGCGGTCGGCGCGAAACCAGCCGTGGCGCGCATCATCCCCGGTATAGGGCCAGCGCGCCAGCATCGGCATGGCGGCGCGGGTGACCTCGACCACCTGGAAAGAGGGGGTTTGCGACGTGCCTTCGCTGATGATCTGGTTTTGCAGCGCGGCACTGCGCGGCAGGGTACAGCCCGCCGCCAACAGCACGAGGCAGACCGCGATGATCCCTCTGAAGACACTCAGCAACCCGACTTCCCCCAGTTCGACAGCATTCAAATCCCTACTGCACCGGGCGGCGGTTCGACAATGGATATTTCCCGCAACCGGTGCAAAGGCGGCCATCAGGTGACATTGTCGCCAGCCTCTTCTGCGAGGGCGGCAAGGGTCAGCCATTCATCTTCGGCCTCGCCCAGCGCATTCTGGCGGGCGGCCAAGGCCTGGGACGCCTTGCGGAACTTGTCGGGTTCACGGGTGAAAAGCTCGGGATCGGCCAGCAGCCCTTCGAGCTTGGCAATCTCTGCCTCCAGCCGTTCGATGGTGGCTGGCAGCGTCTCAAGCCGGTGCTTTTCGGTGAAGCTCAGCCTGGCCTTGCGCCCTTGCGGCCGCGCCGCCGGGGCGGCGGGGGCCTTGACGTCCGGCTTGCGCGCGGGCCTCAGCGTTTGCGCCGGATCAGGCGCAATTCGCGCCTGATAGTCCGACCAGCCGCCGGCATGAACGGTGGCGCGGCCATCCCCCTCCATCACCACGGTGGTGGTGGCGACACGATCCAGGAAATCGCGGTCGTGACTGACCAGCAGCACCGTGCCGTCATAGTCGTCCAGCAGTTCCTGCAACAGGTCCAGCGTTTCGATGTCCAGGTCGTTGGTCGGCTCGTCCAGCACCAGCAGGTTGCTTTCCCGCGCCATCAGCCGCGCCAGCAGCAGCCGCGCCCGTTCGCCCCCCGACAGCGCCGAAACCGGCGCGCGCGCCTGGCGTTCGTCGAAAAGGAAATCCTTGAGATAGCCCACAACGTGCCGGGGCTGGCCGCGTACCATTACCTGGTCCGACCGCCCCGAAACGCGCATCTCGGCATCGCCGGTCAGGTTTTCCCAAAGGCTGCGATCTAGGTCGAGCGCGGCGCGCGACTGATCAAAGATCGCCGGCACCAGGTTGGTGCCGTGGGTGACGGTGCCGCTGTCTGGCTCGATCCGTTTCATCAGCAGGTTCAACAGCGTGGTCTTCCCCACCCCATTGGGACCGACAAAGGCCACGCGATCACGGCGCAGGATCTTGATGCTGAAGTCTTTCAGGATGACGTGTTCGCCGTAAGCCTTTGAAATCTCTTTGGCTTCGATCACCTTGCGGCCCGATTTCGGACCCGATTCCAGCGCCATCGCCGCGGCGCCCTGGCGCACGATCTGGCCGGCCCGCTCGGACCGCAGCGCCTGCAGCGCGCGCACCCGGCCCTGGTTGCGCTTGCGCCGAGCCGAGATACCCTCGACCGCCCAACGCGCCTCGGACTTGATCTTGCGATCCAGCTTGTGGCGGGCGGTGTCCTCTTCTTCCCAGACACGGTCGCGCCAGGCCTCGAAATCGCCGAATCCTTTTTCCTGTCGGCGCAGTCTTCCCCTGTCCAGCCAAAGCGTTGCGCGGGTCAGTTCACGCAGGAACATGCGGTCGTGGCTGATCAGGACAAAGGCACGGCGGGTTTCCTTCAACTGCGCCTCAAGCCAGCCCACCGCCTGGATATCCAGATGGTTGGTGGGCTCGTCCAGCAGCATCAGGTCGGGTGCCTGCGCCAGCAGGCGCGCCAGCGCCGCGCGCCGCCGTTCCCCGCCCGAGGCGGTCGCACAGGGCAGCGAGGGGTCGAATTTCAGCCCCTCGGCGGCCATCTCGACCCGGTATTCCTCGCCCGGGGCCAGGCCAGCGGCGGCAAAATCTCCCAGCGTGGAAAACCCTGAAATATCCGGATGTTGATCCATGTAGCTGACGCTCACGCCGGCGGGCACAATGCAGTTCCCTGCATCCGGTTCGACCAGTCCGGCCATTACCTTCATCAGCGTCGACTTGCCCGAACCGTTGCGCCCCACCAGCGCCACCCGATCACCCGGATGCAGGGTCATCGACACGTCACTGAACAAAGGCTCGCCACCAAAGGTGAGCGCGATATCGTTGAGTTGCAAAAGGGGTGCCCTAGCCATGCGAGCGGGGCTATCGCGCCCACCCGCCCCGGTCAAGCCGGGTCAGGACGCAACAGCGCGCAACAGCCGCTTGCGCGCCGCCGGGATCGCCGAAATCTCGAGCCCGGTAAAGACATGCAGCGTGTTCATCTGCAGATCTATCACCGCATGATCGCTGACCCAGCCGCCCATCGCCAGGTAGCTGCGCAGCAAGGGCGGCATCCGCAACATCGCCAGGCGCGCGTCGGGCTTGCGCCGCCGCAGCTTGTTGGCGAATCGCACCACCGAGGGCGCCTTGACCCGCGGCCACCACCGGCGTGGGGCCAGGTGGCGTTCCTTCAGCATGGCAAAGACGTCGGCATAGATGTCCGCGTCGATCCCCTTGAAGGACGAGCAGCCGAACAGCATTCCCACCCCGTTTTCATCGACGAATCGCGTCATCGCCGCCCAGGCGGTGCGCAGGATGTCGGGGTCGCGTATGTCCGGGTGGATGCAGAAACGGCCCAGTTCGACCATCGGCCCCTTGTAAGCGGCCAGCGACGAAAGCCCATAGAACTGGGCGGAATAGCTGCGCTCTATCTCGCCGCCATTGCTGAGCGGCAGCATCCGGAAACAGCACACCAGCCGGCCCGTCGCCTGTTCCTCGACCAGGATATGGGTGCACAGCGCGTCAAAGCGGTCGGCGTCGCACCCGTCATCGCTGCCGTGAAAGGCCAGCCGGCGCAGGCGCTGCGCCGCGCGGATGTCATCTTCTGTTCCGGCCTCTCTGGCCAGATAGCGCCCTTTGCGAAACATGACCCCTGCTCACCCCTGCTCACCCCTGCGTTCACTGCATCACGCTAGACGCAAGCGCCTTACCACTCAAGCTGTGACAGCATCATGACGCGCAGCCGGCAGCGTTACTGGAACAGTGTCGAGGGGTCGATATTGCCGAAGTTGCCAAAGATCTGGCGCAGCAGGCCATTGCCCAGCACCGACGAATCGGTCACGCGGCGGGTCAGCGGCACCACCATGCCATCCTGCAGGCCGAAGGTTTCGATGTTGCGGATGGTGTCGTCGGGGTTGAAGCTGATTGCGACGACCTTGCGGTCGACCACCTGCGGGCGGCGCGGGCCGTATTCGCGCATGCGGCTGCGGACATAGTAATAGTCGCCGTCGCTCAGCAGGCCAGAGGCCGAGGGCGCGCCGATCACGTCATCGACGGTGGCGCGGGTGTCCACGCCGACGACCAGCTTTTGCAGGTCTTCGGCAGGCGGCACATAGCCGTGGTTGCGATACTGCGCCGTACAGGCAGCGACTGCGATCAGGCAAAGCGCCGCCAGCAGGCCGGCCACGCGGTTGCGGTATCCAATCATCATCTGCCCTTTCACACGCGAGAGTGTCGCTTTCCCTCCCGCTTACAACAGGCTAGCTTTGTTTATCAAGCGACGATACGGGATCGGCGATGCAGGACGAGATGCGAAAATCAGCCAAATGGCGCGTTGGCGGGCTGTCGTCAACGGTCTCTCACCCGTTTGACCTGCGGCCCGGACCCGCCGCCTGCGACGCCATTGCGCGCGATCTGGGGCTGCGCGGGCTGCGCAAGCTGCGCCTTGCCGGTACGCTTGCGCCCGACGGGCGCGATGACTGGCGTCTTGACGCGCGGCTGGGCGCAACCGTGACCCAGGACTGCGTCGTCACCCTGGCGCCGGCAACCACCCGCATAGACGAAGACATAACCCGCCGCTTTCTGCGCGACTGGCCCCCGGCCGCCGAACAGGGCGAAGAGGCAGAGATGCCCGATGATGACAGCATCGACCCGCTGGGCACCGAAATCGACCTGTGGGCGGTCATGACGGAGGCGCTGGCGTTGGCGCTGCCGCCCTACCCGCGCGCCGAAGGCGTCGAGCCGCAGCGCATCAGCGCCGCCCCACCGGACGCCGCCCCCGACGACGAGGAGCGCCCAAACCCCTTTGCCGCGCTGGAGACACTGCGCGGCAAACTTGACAAGAGTGACGAATGACACCCAAAAAGGGGTTGCCAGCGCATCGATTCAATGTATTTTCGCGCTTCCATCGGAATTCGGGGTTGAACCTGCGGCTCGGGACGCATTAAGAGCCGCGGCGATCCAAGACACGAGGGGCCGAGCGCCCCGCCAGATTGAGGTTGCGACATGGCCGTCCAGCAGAACAAAGTATCGAAATCGCGCCGCAACAACCGCCGCGCGCACGATTCCCTTATCGCAGCCAATCCCTGCGAATGCCCCAATTGCGGCGAACTCAAACGTCCGCACCACGTCTGCGTTGCCTGCGGACACTATGCCGATCGTGAAGTCGTGAGCCTGATCGAAGACGTCGATCTGGAAGACGACGCGGCCTGACACGGCCGGAGGCGGGCGCCCGATGACCGCAGATCGCGATCAGACCGAGCCGCGCGCCAAACGCACCATTATTTCCGTCGATGCGATGGGTGGCGACCTGGGGCCGGGGACAGTTGTCGCCGGCGTCGCGCTGTCCGCACACAAGAACGACGAGATAGGCTTTATCCTGCATGGGCGCCGCGACGTGCTGGAACCGCTGGTCGCGCGGCGTCGGAACCTTGCCGGGCGATGCGAGATCCGCGACGCCCCCGAAATCGTCGCAATGGACGAAAAGCCCAGCCAGGTGATGCGCCGCGGGCGCGAAACCTCGATGTGGTCCGCCCTGGAATCGGTGCGCAGCGGCGAGGCGACGGTATGCGTTTCCTGCGGCAACACCGGCGCGCTGCTGCTGATGTCGGTGGTGCGGCTGCGCAAGCTGCCGGGCATCTACCGCCCCGCCATCGGCGTGCTGTGGCCGTCGCCGAACCCGCAAGGCTTCAACATCATGCTCGACGGCGGCGCCGACATCCGGGCCGACGCCAAGGACCTGATGCAATACGCGCTGATGGGCACGTCCTATGCGCGCAACGGATTCGGGCTGAAACGGCCGCGCGTCGGGCTGCTGAATGTCGGCACAGAGGAACACAAGGGCCGCGCCGAGCTGAAAGAGGCTTATGATCTCATCGCCGCCAACGCCCGCGTCGCCGAGTTCGAATTCGTGGGCTTCGTCGAGGGCCGTGACCTGCCCGGCACGCTGTGCGACGTCATCGTGACCGACGGATTTACCGGCAACATCGCGCTGAAAACCGGCGAAGGTGTGGCGCGGCTGATCTCGGACCTGCTGCGCGAGGCATTCAGCCACACACCGCTGTCACGCATCGCCGCGCTGCTGACGATGACCTCGATGCGGCGTTTCAAGAAACGCATCGACCCCCGCCGCGCAAATGGCGGGGTGTTTCTGGGGCTGAACGGCACGGTGGTCAAATCCCACGGCGCGGCCGACGCCACCGGGGTTTCGGCCGCGGTAAAGCTGGCATTTCAACTGGCGCAATCGGGTTTTACCGAAAAATTGGCCGCACGGGTTGCATCCGCCTCGCTGCTTGAGCAGGATGACGAAGCCGCAGAAGAAAAAAATAGTGGTGACTCTCAATGACAATACGTGCCGTCGTGGAAGGTGTCGGGCAGTATCTTCCCGAACGGATCGTTCCCAATGCCTGGTTCGAGGAATTTCTCGACACGTCCGACGAATGGATTCGCACCCGTTCCGGCATCGAGCGGCGGCATTTCGCGGCCGAGGGTGAAAACACCTCGGACATGGCGGTTCATGCCGCCCGCGCGGCACTGGCGCAAGCCGGCCTTGGCGTTGACGACATCGACGGCATCCTGGTCGCCACATCGACGCCGGATATGACCTTTCCGTCGGTCGCCACGATGGTGCAGTCCGATCTGGGCATGACCCACGGCTTTGCCTTCGACGTGCAGGCGGTCTGCGCCGGTTTCATCTATGCGCTGGCCAACGCCAACGCGCTGATCGTTTCGGGCCAGGCCAAGCGGCTGCTGATCATCGGCGCCGAGACCTTCAGCCGAATCCTGGACTGGGAAGATCGCGCCACCTGCGTTCTGTTCGGCGACGGCGCCGGGGCATTGGTGCTGGGCGCGGCCGAGGGCGAAGGCACCAAAGATGACCGCGGCATCCTGTCGGTCGATCTCAATTCCGACGGGCGCTATCGCGACCTGCTTTACGTCGATGGCGGCGTTTCCAGCACCGGCAGCGCCGGCAAGGTCCGCATGAAGGGCAACGCGCTGTTCCGCCAGGCGGTGGAAAAGCTGACATCGACCGCCGAAAGCGCCCTTTCCGCCGCCGGGCTGAAAGACGACGACATCAACTGGATCGTGCCGCACCAGGCCAATATCCGCATCATCGCCGGTACCGCGAAAAAACTGGGCGTGCCGATGTCGCGGGTGATCGTCACCGTGCAGGAACATGGCAACACATCTGCCGCCTCGATCCCGCTGGCCCTGGCCGAGGGCGTGGCCCAGGGCAAGATCAAGCGCGGCGACCTGATCATATCGGAGGCGATCGGCGGCGGTCTGGCCTGGGGCGCGGTGGTGCTGCGCTGGTAGGCCCCGGCAGGGGCCCAAAAGCCGCTTAAACTCCTTCGCCCAAGTCATTGACATTGACTCGTAAATTCCTTGCACCCTAAAGTCTTTCCAAAGAGCGAGGGGATGTCATGGGCGACAAGACGTTGACAAGGATGGATCTGAGCGAGGCCGTGTTCCACGAGGTGGGCCTTTCCCGAAACGATTCCGCACAGCTTGTGGAAAGTGTCCTGAACCACATATCGGACGCGCTGGTGCGCGGCGAGCAGGTCAAGATATCATCCTTCGGCACCTTTTCCGTGCGTGAAAAATCGGCCCGCGTGGGGCGCAACCCCAAGACCGGGCAAGAGGTGCCGATCCAGCCGCGCCGGGTGCTGACATTTCGCCCGTCGCACCTGATGAAAGACCGCGTCGCCGCCGGCAACCGAAGCTAGCGCAGGCCCCGATGGCCAAGTCAGCAGACGCATTCCGCACCATCAGCGAGGTCGCCGACTGGCTCGAGACCCCGGCGCATGTCCTGCGATTCTGGGAAAGCAAGTTTTCGCAGGTCAAACCGGTCAAGCGCGCCGGCGGTCGGCGGTACTATCGCCCCCAGGACATGCGGCTGCTGGGTGGGATAAAAAAGCTGCTGCACGATGACGGGATGACCATCAAGGGCGTGCAGAAACTCTTGCGCGACAAGGGGGTCAAGCACGTCGCCGCGCTGTCGGCCCCGCTTGCGGACGAGAGCAAAGAGGAAGCCCGCGCCTGGACCGTCGAGGCGGTGCAGCCGACCGAAACGCCCTCGCCCCCCGAACCGGCGCGGGTGCTGGATTTCCGCCGTAATGACGACGCGTCCGAACCGGAACAGGACGCGCCGGTCGAATTGGCCACCGACAGCCAGGTCGAACAGCCCGCCCCCCCGGAAACGGACGAGGAACAGGGTGCAAGCGCCTCTGAACCGGTGGTGCCACAAACCGAGCCGACCGAGGCACCGGATGCGCCGGACGTGGCCGAAGAGCCCCCCGCCGAAGAACCCGGAGCGGACACCCCCGAAGCGGGAAAAGGAAAGCTGCCCGGCTTTCTCAGCCGTCCGGCGGAAGAGGCGCCGATCGCCGCAGAGCCAGACAAGCCTGAAGAGGCCGCAGAGCCAGAGCCGGCCACCCCTGCCCCGCGCCCGGCCGAGGTCGACGTTCCGCTGGACCCGGACGATTCCGAATTCGCCCATCCCGGAATTCTCAGCCGCATCATCGCCCTGCCCCGCCCCCTGCCCGCCCCGATAGCCGAGGCCGCCCGCCCCCTGCTGGCGCAGCTTGACGCATTGCGGGCGGCATCCGGCGACGAATAGCTTTGAAAATGCGCCATTGCCCCTTGCCCGCGCCGGCAAATCGGTTATGACACGCGGGTCGTCGGGCTATAGCGCAGTTTGGTAGCGCGTCCGTCTGGGGGACGGGAGGTCGCAGGTTCGAATCCTGCTAGCCCGACCAAATCTACCCGCCCCGTCTGTGTTCGCGAAAGCCGATGCGCCACGAACTGGCCGGGGCCGACGGGAGGATGAGCATGACCGGAGTTCTGGCCAGCCAGCAATTGAGGGCGCTCATCGCCGACGGCCGCATTTCGGCCCCATCGCCCGTGCTGCCCGAACAGATCCAGCCTGCGAGCCTCGATTTGCGGCTGGGCAATGTCGCGTATCGCGTGCGCGCCTCGTTTCTGTCGGGGGCAGAGCACCGGGTTGCCGACCGGCTGACGGAATTCGAAATGCACCAGATTGACATCAGCAATGGCGCGGTCCTGGAAAAGGGCTGTGTCTATGTCGTCGAACTGATGGAGGTGCTGGACCTGCCCGCCTCGGTGCACGCGGTGGCGAACGCCAAGTCCTCGACCGGGCGGCTGGACCTGCTGACGCGCGCGATCACCGACCGGGGCTGCGAGTTCGACCGCATCCCGGCGGGCTATACCGGCCCGATCTATGCGGAAATCTGCCCGCGTTCGTTTTCAGTGCTGGTGCGCCCGGGCATGCGGCTGAACCAGATCAGGTTCCGCGAGGGCCAGGCGGTACTGGACGATGACGAGTTGGCGGCGCTGCACCAACGCTCGCCGCTGGTCGATGGCCCGGCGGTCATTTCCGACGGGCTGGGGTTTTCGGTCGATCTGAAACCGCAAAAGGGCACCTTGGTGGGCTGGCGGGCCAAGCCCCACACCGGCGTCATCGACCTGGACCGCGTGGGCCATTACGACCCAGCCGAGTTCTGGGAAGAAGTGCACAGCGACCAGGGTCGCATCATCCTGGACCCCGGCGCGTTCTATATCCTCGTCAGCCGCGAGGCGGTGCATATCCCGCCCGAATATGCCGCCGAGATGGCCCCCTACCTGGCGATGGTGGGCGAATTCCGGGTGCATTACGCGGGATTTTTTGATCCCGGCTTTGGCCACGATGCTGCCGGCGGGACCGGATCACGCGGGGTGTTGGAGGTGCGCTGCCACGAGGCGCCTTTCGTGCTGGAGCATGGCCAGGTGGTGGGCCGGCTGGTCTATGAACGCATGGACCAAGTGCCCGAACGCCTGTACGGCGCCGGGATCGCATCCAACTATCAGGGTCAGGGGCTGAAACTGTCCAAGCACTTTCGCGGCTAGGGACGGCTCAGAACCGGCCGAATCGCCGCGTCATGCGCAGCGTCCGGCGCATGCGCTGGCGGGTCTTGCCGGTGTTGGGTGCCGCGCTCGCCTGCTGCTGGCCCTCGCCCTTGCCCCGGTTCACCCGCTTGCCCACCGCGTCGATGCCGGCATTGACACCCGAACGCATCAGCCGCCGCATGACCATGCGGATCACCATGTTGATCATCTGGTTGGCGTTCATCGCGCCCTCCGTTCATGCCTGCTCGGCACAAAGATAATACCGAAATATGCGATTTTCAGGGCAATGGCGGCCAAATGCCACCGCCTCCCGCCGGATCAGTCATCAAACAGCATGTCCTGTTCGTCATCTTCATCGCCGTCCTCGCCCCCGCCTCGGGTCAGGCTGTCGGGGGGGGGCCGGCTGTCCAGCAGGCCGGCGGCGCGCAGCTCCTTCAGTCCGGGCAGGTCGCGCGTGCTTTCCAGTCCGAAATGATCCAGGAAGTGTTGCGTGACAACGAATGTCACCGGCCGGCCCGGCGTGCTGCGCCGGCGGCCAAAGCGGACCCATTCGAGTTCCAGCAACTGGTCCAGCGTGCCGCGGCTGACCGAAACGCCGCGAATTTCCTCGATCTCGGCGCGGGTGACGGGTTGGTGATAGGCGATGATCGCCAGCGTTTCGGTCGCCGCGCGGCTGAGCTTGCGGGTCTCGACCGTCTCTTTCTGCATCAGATAGCCCAGGTCGGGCGCGGTGCGCATCGCCCAGGCCTCGCCCACCTTGATCAGGCGGACGCCGCGCCCTTCGTACCGGCGGGCAAGGTTGGCCAGCGCCTGGGCCGCGTCGCAGCCATGGGGCATGCGCGCCTCCAACTCAGCCCGGGTCAGCGGCTCGGCGCTGGCAAACAGCATCGCCTCGCACATCCGTTCCTGTTCTGCCGGCGGCGGGGCCTCGAAAAGGCTTTGTTCCTTGTTTTCGGTCTCTTCACTCACAACGCTGATCCAATTCCATCCGCCAGAACGGGGCGCGAAATCTTGAAAAGATTTCGCCCCGCTTTCTTTTCAAGAAAGCGGCAGCATGGCACCCGATCAGAGTTTCCCTGCTTTTTACGCATCCGCAGCCCCCTTGCGCCGCAGTTGGACCGGCGCGAAATGCTCGGACTGGCGCAACTCGGCGCGCCCTTCCTTGACCAGTTCCAGCGCCGCCGCAAAGGTCGACGCCGTCGCCGAACGCCGCCGCGCCGGATCGCTGCCCATGCCCTCTGGCAGATAGCTGGAAATGTCGGTCCAGGTTCCGGAAAAGCCGATCAGCCCGCGCATCCGGTCCAGCGCCTCGTCCAGCGTCACCACCCAGTCGCGGTCCATCACATAGGGGCGAAACTCGTCGCGGGTGCGGATGCGGGCATAGGCGTGCATCAGGTCCAGCAGCGTGGCGGTGTGGATGACCCGCTTGACCCGCATCACGTCCTCGGGAATGCCGCGGGCGAACACGTCGCGCCCCAGCCGGTCGCGCGCCATCAGCCGCGCGGCGGCCTCGCGCATGGCCTGCAGGCGTTCCAGCTGAAACGCCAGATGCGCCGCCAGTTCCTCGCCCGATGGCCCTTCGTCCGTCGGGTCGGGGGGCAGCAGCAGCCGCGATTTCAAAAACGCCAGCCAGGCCGCCATCACCAGGTAATCCGCCGCCAGTTCGATGCGCAGCGCCTTGGCCTTTTCGACAAAGGCCAGGTATTGCCGCGCGAGTTGCAGCACCGATATCTGGCGCAGGTCCACCTTTTGCGTGCGCCCCAGCGTCAGCAACAGGTCGAGCGGCCCCTCGAAACCATCGACATCGACGATCAGCGACTCGGCCGCCATGCGGTCGGCCACGCTGTCAAACGCACCCTCGCCCGCCGCCGTTTCGTCAAATCTGTCAGTCACCATCGCCACGCCCATCTGTCAGGGCGTCAAGTCTTGCCGTCAGGGCCGGAATGTCAACCGCGTCGGGCGCCCTGCGCGCCGCCAGTGCGCGTTCGGCCCGCGTCTGGGCAATGGCGGAAAAGCGGCCCGCCGCATCGGCCACTGCCTGTTTTTCCGACAGGGTGCCGTTGCAAAACAGCACCGCGTCGCACCCTGCCGCCAGCGCATCAACCGCGATCTGGTCAAGGGGGCCGTCCAGCGCCTTCATGCCGATGTCGTCGGTCATCACCAGCCCGTCAAAGCCGATCTCGTCGCGCACAAGGCGCATCATCGCCGGCGACAGGGTGGCGGGACGGTCGTCGAAGGCGGGATAGACCACATGCGCGGTCATCGCCATCGGCAGATCCGAGAGCACCTTGAAGGGGGCGAAATCCACCTCTTGCAGCTCTTTGGCCGGGGCATCGGCGACGGGCAGCGCCTTGTGGCTGTCGATGGTGGCGCGGCCATGACCGGGAATATGCTTGAGCACCGGCAGCACCCCACCGGCCAACAGCCCCTCGGCCACCGCCCGCCCGATCCGCGCCACCGCACCCGGATCGGTGCCATAGCAGCGGTTTCTCAGAAACGGATGCGTGGCGTCGCAGGCCACGTCGACCAGTGGCGCGCAGTTGCCGTCGATGCCCAGCGCCCGCAGTTCCGCCGCGATCAGGCGATAGCGCAGATACATGACCTCTTCGGCATGTGCGGTTCCGGCTGCGGCAACATGATCGAGCGGCGCCGGCCAGCCGCGCCATTGCGGCGGGCACAGCCGCGCCACCCGCCCGCCTTCCTGGTCGATCAGGATCGGAGCCTCGCGCCCGACACAGGCGCGCATCTCGTCGCACAGCGCTGCCAGTTGGGCAGGGGTGTCGACATTGCGCGCGAACAGGATAAAGCCGAACGGATCGGCAGCGGTGAAAAAGCGGCGTTCTGCAGGCGTCAGGCGCAGCCCCCCGGCATCAAGAATGCAGGCACCGAAATGGCTCAACGCACGACCACGGGGATGCACTCTACCCGTTCGGCCACCAGTGCCGAGCAAAAGCGGCGTGCCTCGGAAAGATCGGAAAAGCCCATCGCCCGAAGCCGATAGAAGGTGCGTCCGCCGCTTTCGGCCTTTTGAATCACGCGGTTCTTGTCGGCAAGGTATTCGTCAAAGCGCCCCGCAAGCCGGTCCCATTCCTGGATCGCGATCTCGCGGCTGGCAAAGGCGCCAAGCTGCGCCAGCCGCGTGCCGACGGGGATGGTGTCGGGGTCGATGTCGCGCACCGTGGCCCCGGCCACGGCGGCCAACGCCACCGCCTCGGGACTGGTGGCAAGGGTCTGCGGGCGCAGCCGCGGACGCAGCGAACGGCCGATGCCGCCGGTGACGGGGGCCGACGCGGCGGGCAGTTCCTGCAACGGCTCTACCCCCTCGGCCAGTGCTTCGGCCACCGCCTCGGCCCGGGCAAGGCGCAGCGTCGCTTCATCCGCCGCCGGGCTGTCGCCGCGTTCTGCCTGGCCGGAATCCGTGCGCGCGGTCACCGCGACCGATTCCAGCGTCAGATCCAGCGGCGCGGGCGCCAGGATCAGCCGGTCGGGCGGATCGTCCGCCGCGCCTTCGGCCAGGATCGCGTTGACCGACAGCCCCTGGTGCGGCGCCTGCTGGCCACCGGGATCATCCGGCGCAATGCGCATCGGGTCCTGGCTGGCGCGCACCACCGGAACGCCGCTGACATCGCGCACAACCATCCGGTAGCCCCAGATGCCGATGCCGACGATCAGCGCCAGCGACGTGACTGCGCCGATGAGATTGAAGAAAAATCTCAGGGGGGCCGCCTGCCCCGCGGGATCCTCGGAATACGTCTGACCTGCGTCTGCCATCTCTCGCCTCGCCCACGCCTGGCGATACGATGCCGCCGGGCTGTTCATTGCTGCCTCTTGCGCCCGGCGATTGAAAAATGGACGCGCTTAGCGCATCTCGTTCGCCGGTGTCACGCCAAGAATACCAAGACCGGCCGAAATGACAACGGCCACGGCCCGGACCAGCGCGATTTTGGCCTGACTAGTGGCCGGCGCGTCCTCTTGCAGAAACCGCAGGGCGGGTTCGTCGTTGCCCCGATTCCACAGCGCGTGGAATTCGCTGGCCAGGTCATAGAGATAGAACGCCACCCGGTGGGGTTCGTGCGTGCGCGCGGCGGTTTCCACCAGCCGCGGCCATTCGGCCAGTTTGCGGGCCACGGCAAGTTCGGCTTGGTGGGCAAGCCCCGACAGGTCTGCCGCGCCAAGCGCCCCGTCGGATACGTCGATCCCTGCCGCCTCTGCCTTGCGCAGGACGGAACAGGCCCGCGCATGAGCGTACTGGACGTAAAAGACCGGGTTTTCGCGGGTCTGTTCCAGCACCTTGTCGAAATCGAAATCAAGCGGCGCATCGTTCTTGCGCGTCAGCATCACGAAGCGGGTCACGTCAGGGCCGACCTGATCGACCACATCACGCAGCGTGACAAATGTGCCGGCCCGCTTGGACATCTTGAAGGGTTCGCCGTTCTTGAACAGCCTCACAAGCTGCGTCAGCTTGATATCCAGCGGCACCTTTCCGTCACTCAGCGCGCTGACGGCGGCCTTCATGCGCTTGACATAGCCGCCGTGATCGGCGCCGAACACGTCGATCAACGCATCGAAGCCACGCGAAATCTTGTCGTAGTGATAGGCGATGTCGGGCGCGAAATAGGTCCAGCTGCCATCGGATTTCATCACCGGGCGGTCGGTGTCGTCGCCATGTTCGGTCGAACGGAAAAGCGTCTGCTGGCGCGGTTCCCAATCCTCGGGCAGCTTGCCCTTGGGCGGCTCCAGCACGCCCTCGTAGATCAGGCCCTTTTCCTTGAGCGTCTTGAGCGCCTCTTCGATGCGGCCGGTGCCGTAAAGCGACTTTTCCGAAAAGAACACGTCCATGCTGACGCCCAGCGCGGCCAGGTCATCGCGGATCAGGTCCATCATCGCCTCGGTCGCGTAGGTGCGCAGCTCGTCCAGCCAGACCGACTCGGGCTGGCCGACCCAGGCATCGCCCTTCTTTTTGGCCAGCGCCCCGCCGACCGGCTTGAGGTAATCGCCGGGATAGGTTCCGTCCTCGAACGCGACCTCCTGGCCCAGCGCCTCAAGATAGCGCAGATAGACCGAGCGGGCCAGAACATCGACCTGCGCGCCACCATCGTTGATGTAGTATTCGCGCGTCACGTCATAGCCGGAATAGGCCAGCAGGCTGGCCAGCGCATCGCCGAAAACGGCGCCACGGGTGTGGCCCACATGCAGCGGGCCGGTGGGGTTGGCAGAGACATATTCGACGTTGATCCGCTGCCCCTGCCCCAACTGCGAGCGCCCGTAATCGGTGCCATTGGCCAGCGCGGCGCGAACGACCCCATGCCACAGCCCGTCCGCCAGCCGCAGGTTCAGAAAGCCGGGGCCCGCGACCTCGGCGCTGGTAATGCGGTCGTCGGACGCCAGGCGCGCGGCCAGGGCCTCGGCAATGTCGCGGGGCTTTTTCCCGGCAGGCTTGGCCAGAACCATCGCGGCGTTGGTGGCCATGTCGCCATGCAGCGCATCGCGCGGTGGCTCGACCGTGACCGCGGCGGTTTCCAGCCCCTCGGGCAGATCACCCGCCGCCTGCATCGCCTCGATCGCCTCCAGCACGCGGGCGCGGATATCGGTGAAAAGGTTCATGGCGCTCTTACCCCTCGGTTTCAGGCGCCGGTTTACCACCGCCAGCCTTGGCGTCAATCGGGGCCGTCGCGCCGCTCAGTCGCGCCGCTCGCCCGCCCCGCCGGGACCGCCCAGCAGGCTGGCATGGGCCTGCAGGGCATAGCGGTCGGTCATGCCCGAGATATAATCGCTGACCAGCCGCGCGAGGGCGGTTTCATCGTGTGCCGCCGCGACCTCGTTCTGCCAGCGCGCGGGCAGATGGCCGGGCTCGGCCATGTAAAAGGGAAACAGCTCTTCGACCACGCGGGTCACCTGTTCGCGCATCCTCATCACCGTGGGGGCGCGGTACATACGGGTAAAGAGAAAGCTGCGGATCTGTTTCAGGTCGGCCCACAGCGCGGGCGAAAACCGGATCACGGGGCGGCCCAGGTGGCGCACCGCCGCCGCGTTTTCGGGCGCGGTTTCGGCAAGGATCGCGCGCGAGGTGTTGATCACGTCGGCCACCATCACGCCAAAGACCCGGCGCAGCGCCTCGTGCCGGCGGCGATAGGGGTCGAGCGCCGGCCACAGGCGGTCGACCTCGGCATAGGCCTCGCCGACGATGGGCAGGGCGCGGACGTCACCCTCGTCGAACAGTCCCGCACGCAGCCCGTCATGCAGATCGTGGTTGTTATAGGCGATGTCGTCGGCCAGCGCAGCAACCTGGGCCTCGGCCCCGGCATGGGTGTGCAGTTCCAGATCGTGGCGGGTGGCGTATTCGGCCAGCGCCCAGGGCAAGTCACCCGTTTCCGTGCCATCAGTCACCGGGCCATCACCCCGCAGGGGCGTCACCGGGCCGTTATGTTTGGCGATCCCCTCCAGCGTCTCCCATGTCAGGTTGAGCCCGTCAAAGGCGGCATAGTGGCGTTCCAGCGATGTCACGATGCGCAGCGCCTGCGCGTTGTGATCAAACCCGCCATAGGGCGCCATCAGCGCGTTCAGCGCATCCTCGCCGGTATGGCCGAACGGGGTGTGGCCCAGGTCATGCGCCAGCGCCACCGCCTCTGTCAGTTCGGCATTCAGACCCAGCGCGCCCGAGATGGTGCGCGCCACCTGCGCCACCTCGATCGAATGGGTCAGCCGGGTGCGGAAATAATCGCCCTCGTGTTCGACGAATACCTGGGTCTTGTGCTTGAGCCGGCGAAAGGCGCTGGAATGAATGATCCGGTCCCGATCCCGCTGAAAGCAGGAGCGAAAGGCGCTTTCCTCTTCGGCCACCAGCCTGCCGCGCGCCTGCGCGGGGTCGGCGGCATAGACGCTTTGCATTGCGGGCATCCTTGTCGCACGGTACTGGCGTCCATATATTCCAAGCCGCACCGGGAAGAAACCGCAAGGGACACACCGAAATGGATCTGCCACCGAAAGTGACCGAGCGCGCCTTTGCCCGCCTGGCCGAAATCGGCGCCGGCGACGAGGGCCAAGCCCTGCGAATCGCTGTCGAGGGCGGCGGCTGTTCGGGGTTTCAGTACGACATCCGCCTTGATCGGCCGGCCAAGGACGATCTTGTCCTCGAAGGCCAGGGGCAGAAGGTCGTGGTCGACACCGTGTCGCTGCCGTTCCTGTCGGGCGCGGTGATCGACTTTACCGAGGAACTGATCGGCGCCCGGTTCACCATCGAGAACCCCAACGCCAGCAGTTCCTGCGGCTGCGGAACGTCGTTCTCGATGTGACCTGATACCACCGACCGTTTTTTATTGCGCCTGGTCCCGTCTCACTCCGCCGGCACGGCATGCGCGGGCGGGCGCGGGCGGGTCTGATCCCAGACCAGCCATGTGCCCGCCGCCACCACGATGGCCGCACCCAGCCAGACCCCCACCCCCGGCCATTCGCCGAACGCGAGCGCGCCGATGACGACCATCCACAGGAACTGCAGGTTCATCAGCGGCGTGACCACATAGGCCGGCAGCAGGCGCAGTGCCGCCACCAGCACCCAGCGCGCCCCGAACAGGAACACCGCATAGGTCAGCGCCCAGCCCAGATCGGCCAACCCCATAGGTCGCCAGACAAAGGGCAGCACGCAGGCCATCACCGCCATCAGCGCCAGGTTGGGATAGAACACCTGCGTCAGCAGGTTGTCGTCACGCTGCCCGATATAGCGCGAGGCCAGCATCGACACCGTGCCCAGCAGCACCGCCGCAAAAGCCACCAGGTGCCCCAGCCCGACGCTGCCCAGCCCGGCGGGAAAGAGGCACAGCACACCGACGGTGCCCAGCCCCAGCGCCGCCCAGACCTGCGGGCGCACTGTCTCGCCCAGCGTCGGGCCCGACAGCAGCGCCGCCAGGAGCGGGATCAGCGCAATGAACAGAAAGACCTCGGCAAAGGGCAGCAGACGAAAGGCGTAGAAGAACGCCACCGAGCCCAGCACCGTGGCCCCCGCGCGCAGCGCCATCGCCCGGGGACAGCGCGTCGCCACCCCGCGCCAGCGCCCCTGGCGCCGGTTCGCCGCCAGGCTCAGCACGGCGACGACCCCCCCTGAAATCACGAAAAGCTGCGGCGCCGCATAGGTGGTCGCGAACAGCTTGGTGATGCCGTCGGCGGTGGCGATCAGGGCGGTGTAGAACAGCGTCAGCACCACCCCCGCCAGGGCGGCGGCGGGCAGCGCACGGCGGGCCGCAAGCGTGCTCATGACGGCCGCCCCCGTGCGACGGTCGCGGCGCCGGGCCGCAGCCCCGGCCCCCCGGCGCGGGCGAAGCCGCGAAAGAAGACGCTGAAATCAACCGCCTCTTCGGCCGCGGCCAGCACGTTGCGGGCCTCGTCCGACAGGCCGTCGCCGACCCGGTCGCGCATCTTGTCCCAGTCGGGGCTGCGCGCATCGCGCAGCTTGTACATGCAGTCCGACAGCTCGCGCAGCGGGCCGGCATTGGGTTCCGGCGCGGCAAAGACCACCGCCCCTTGCGGCATCTCGTGGGCAAACCCGCCACGGCCGGACAGGGCCATGAACCAGTTCAGCATCAGCCACGGGTGATAGTCGTCCATCCCGCCCGGGCGGTCGGCCGGCAGCACCTGGAACCGGTTGGCCTGGTCGGCCAGCCAGCGTTCCCACACCGGCGGCGGCGTCGCCCCGGCAAAGCGCAGCGCGATGCAGACCTCTGACAGAAGGTCGATGTTCAGTTCCAGGAATGCCAGCGTGCCGGTGTGGCACAGGCTTTCGATCATCGCCGCATCGGCACCCGGATCGCGGCGGCCGTATTCGGACAGGTAAAAGATGATATGGGTCAGCTCATAGGCCGCCTTCTTGTTGGGCAGTGCAAAGGTGGCCGACCGGCGCGCAAAGGCACGCAGACGGTCGTCAAGCCCGTGATCGCCAGCCAGCGGATCGACCCCGCGCCGCAGGCACAGACGGCGCGCCTCGGCGCGCTGCAGGTCCGACAACTCGGCCCCGACCAGCCCTTGCGACGCCACCCATTCCGCCAGCGCCACCGCCTTGTCGTCCCCGGAGTCGCCACCAAGCCCCAGATCCTCAAGATCCAGGCAGATCGACAGGAAAAAGCGGTAGTATTGCGGAAAGAACCCGATCCGCGCCTCGATGTCGCGGTAGAACCCCTCGTAAGCGGCAAGCGCGCCGGTTCCCGGCGCGGCTTTCGTGCTTTCCAGCACGTTGAGCAGTTCGGCGTTTTCCTTCAGCCAGAAAACGTCTTCGCTGCCGCGGCGCGCGCTGGCGACCCGATCAATCAGGGCCACCTGGCGCGCAGCGCGGCTGCGCTGGCGGAACGGCATGTCGAGTTGAAGAATGTCACCCATAACCTTGAATTCCCTCTTCTTGTTCGCCTTGCCGCCCCGCACAGGCAGCGGTGCTTACATGCTCGAAGTGAACATTTCGCAGCCATCGCCCTCTTCGGCCGTCACCTTGGTGGCGGGCGACATGGACGAGGTGAACGCGCCCACGGCATCGCCGGTGCGGGTTTCGCCGGCGGTCACCGGACCCATCGAGGAGGTGAACATTTCGACGGCTTCACCAGCGGTGGCGTCGCCGGCGGTGACCGGGCCCATCGACGAAGTGAACAATTCCACCGCGTCACCGGCGGCGGTGTCGGCGGCCGCGACGGGCGCCATGGAAGAGGTGAAAAGGCCCGTGGCCTCACCCGCCCCGGTATCGCCGCTCAGAACCGGCGACATCGACGAGGTGAACATTTCGACCGCGTCGCCCAGCAGGCTGTCGGTCCGCATTTCCGGCCCCATCGACGAGGTGAAGGCGCCGACCAGCGTGCCGTCATGCAGGCTGCTTTCGGACTGTTTCAGGGTGGTTTCAGTGGTGGTAACGATCTTGCGTTGTGCAGTCATTTTGCGATCTCCCCAGTTTGCGATGCCCTGAAACGCTTGCACGCAAAACGTGTCTTGCCAATATTCATTTCTCGCATAGCGAGTTATCCACAGGACCTGTATCCACGCCCCGCCAATCCAACCGATTGAAACTCGGGCGGGAAATTCGCGGCTATCTGGCGGCGAAAAAAAGTTATCCACAGGTCTGATTTAAAAGGTTTTTCAACTCCAACGTGCGTCCCGTCAAACGAATCAATCCCGCCGCCGGAGTCGCGGACCGCAACCCTTGCCAGCGCGGTCCCGCTGCGCGATAGAAAGGGGCGACAGCACGGGAGGCACGGGATGAAGATCGCCAGTTTCAACATCAACGGCATCAAGGCCCGGCTGGCCGCGCTGACCGACTGGCTGGACACGGCTCAACCCGATGTCGTGCTGCTGCAAGAGATCAAGTCGATCGACGAGGCATTCCCGCGCGAGCCGTTCGAGGAACGCGGCTACAACGTCGAAACGCACGGCCAGAAAGGCTTTAACGGGGTGGCGATCCTGTCAAAGCTGCCGCTAGAGGATGTCACCCGTGGCTTGCCCGGCGATCCGACCGACGAACAGGCGCGGTGGATCGAGGCAACGGTGACGGGCGAACACGCCACGCTCAGGCTATGCGGGCTTTACCTGCCCAACGGCAACCCCACGCCGGGTCCGAAATACGACTACAAGCTTGCCTGGATGGAGCGGCTGAAAGCACGCGCCGAGGCGCTGTTGCAGCTCGAAGAACCGCTGCTGATCGCCGGCGACTACAACGTCATCCCCCAGGACGAGGACGCCAAGCGCCCCGAGGCCTGGGCCGAGGACGCGCTGGCGCTGCCGCAATCGCGCGCCGCCTTTCGCAGGCTGCTATATCTTGGTCTGACCGATGCCTTTCGCGCCCGTGTACAGGGGCCGGGGCACTATACATTCTGGGATTACCAGGCCGGGGCGTGGCGGCGTAACGACGGCATCCGCATTGACCACATCCTGCTCAGCCCGCAGGCGGCCGACCGGCTGACCGATTGCCAGATCGACAAGCAGGTGCGCGCCGGCGAAAAGCCGTCGGACCATGTTCCAATCTGGGTGAATATCGACCTGTAGAGATTTGATTTAAAATCTAATCCCCGGCGACGACATCGTAATCGTACAGCCAGCCGAACTGCCGCGCCATTAGCCCCGGCACCACCAGGCCGCCCAGCCTCAGCGCCGCATGCGCCGCCCAGCGCGCCGGCGGAAAGGCAAGGTGATACTTGCGGGCGTTGGCATTGGCGGCCTCGACCACGCGTTTCGCGCGGCCCTTGCGCCGGCGCTGATAGGCGGCCAGCCGGTCCGCCAGCGGCCCCGGCCCCGACAGCGTGTCGGCCAGCACCCAGGCGTCCTCCAGCGCAAGGCTTGCCCCCTGCGCCATGAAGGGCAGCGTCGGATGCGCCGCATCGCCCAGAATCGCCACCCCCGGCCCGTGCCAGTTGGGCGCAACCGGGTGGCGAAAAAGCCCCCACAGATGCACGGTTTCCACCTCGGCCAGCATCGCCTGCACCTCGGGGCCGAACCCGGCAAAGGCGGCGCGCAGGTTCTCGGGGTCGTCCTGCTGGTTCCAGCTTTCCTCGGCCCAGGCCATGCGTTCCTCGACCGCAACCAGGTTCAGCGCCGAGCCATCGCGCAGCGGATAGCTGACAACATGCCGGTGCGGCCCCATATGCACCCGCGCCTCCGGGCCGCGCCCGGCGCTGTTGGGCACCACCGCGCGCCAGGCCACCTGCCGGGTAAAGAACGGCGCGGCAGTGCCGTTCAGCACCTGGCGGACGACCGAATGCAGCCCATCCGCCCCCACCACCAGGTCGGCATGCATCTTTGCCCCGTTCGCCAGCGTGATTTCGGGTTGCGGCCCGGGCGTGACGCTTTCGACCTGCTGCAACAGGCGGATGTTGACGCCGGCGGCACGCGCGCCCTCGGCCAGCAGGTCGATCAGGTCGGCGCGGTGAACGAAATGGTAATCCCGGCTTTTCAGCCGCCCAAGGTCAAGCCGCAGCAGATCGGCGCCGCCGGCATCGCACAGCCGCACCGCCCGGGCCTGCACCGACGCCGCGCGCAGCCGGTCCGCCAGCCCCAGCGCCTGCAATACGCGAAACCCGTTGGGGCTGACCTGCAGCCCGGCGCCGACCTCGCGGATTGTCTCGGCCTGCTCCAGCACCGTGACCTCGGCGCCGTGCAACCTGAGCGCGCGCGCGGCCGCAAGCCCGCCAATACCGCCGCCGACAACGGCGATGTTCATTCCGTTGAGTGCCATACCCTCCCCTCTCCCGACGAAAAACGCCGAGACCCTGGCCCCGGCGCTTTCTACATCACTTTGCCTGACGCGTCGCAGCGGTCAGTCGTCGCGGTGCACCTTTTCGCGCCGCTCGTGGCGTTCCTGGGCTTCCAGGCTCATGGTGGCGATCGGGCGTGCGTCCAGCCGCTTGAGGCTGATCGGCTCGCCGGTCACCTCGCAATAGCCGTATTCGCCGTCTTCGATGCGGCGCAGCGCGGCGTCGATCTTGGTCACCAGCTTGCGCTGACGGTCGCGCGTGCGCAGCTCCAGCGCGCGGTCGGTTTCCTCGCTGGCGCGGTCGGCAACGTCGGGGATGGCGCGGGTGCCGTCCTGAAGCCCGACAATGGTGTCACGGCTGCCCTCAAGCAGTTCGTTTCTCCAGGCGATCAGTTTGCGGCGGAAATATTCGAGCTGACGCTCGTTCATGAAGGGTTCGTCTTCGGCGGGTCGGTAGTTGTCAGGCAGAAAGACTTCTGCTTTCATGGTCGCTCCCTCGTCAAGACCAGTGTCAGGCATGAATGTCTCCTGAGGTTATCGGCGTGGGCTTACACGCAGGATCGGGGATTGTCACTACCCAATAACAACGCATTGATGTGTTTTACGTCAGCGGCTATTGTGCGCCGCGTGGCCGAACCTGACCATCTTGAAAGAGGTTGATTCCAAATGAAATTCCATGGCACCGACGCCTATGTCGCAACCGAGGACCTGACAGTTGCGGTTAACGCCGCGGTGACGCTGGAACGCCCGCTGCTGGTCAAGGGCGAACCCGGCACCGGCAAGACCGAGCTGGCCCGCCAGGTGGCCGACGCGCTGGGGATGGAGTTTCTGGAATGGAACATCAAATCAACCACCAAGGCAGCACAGGGGCTGTATGAATACGACGCCGTCAGCCGGCTGCGCGACAGCCAGCTTGGCGACGAGCGCGTGCATGACGTGCGCAACTATATCCGCAAGGGCAAGCTGTGGCAGGCGTTCGAGGCGGACACGCGCCTGGTGCTGCTGATCGACGAGATCGACAAGGCCGATATCGAGTTTCCCAATGATTTGCTGCAGGAACTCGACCGGATGGAATTCCACGTCTACGAGACCGGAGAGACCATTCGCGCCCGCCACAGACCCGTTGTGATCATCACCTCGAACAACGAAAAGGAACTGCCCGATGCGTTCCTGCGGCGGTGCTTTTTCCACTATATCCGCTTTCCCGACTCCGAAACGATGAAGCGAATCGTCGAGGTCCACTACCCCGGCATCAAGGAGTCGCTGCTGACCGCGGCGCTGACGCGGTTCTACGAGGTGCGCGACCAGGCTGGGCTGAAGAAGAAACCTTCGACATCCGAGGTTCTGGACTGGCTCAAGCTGATCCTGGCCGAGGATCTGAGCCCCGAGGACCTGCGCCGCGACGGCGCCGAGGCATTGCCGAAACTGCACGGCGCGCTGTTGAAGAACGAGCAGGATGTGCACCTGTTCGAACGGCTGGCATTCATGGCACGCGGACAGCGATAAATCAGGGACCCGGCCGCAGTTGCGGGACACAAACAGCGTCGATCTGGCGGATTTCTTTCCTCCAACGCGTGGTAGCTTTGCCAGGAACCGAATCGCAACGGCCGCGATTTTGCCGCCGGTCCCATCTATCGCCGGGCGCGGCGGGGGGCTAAGCTGGCCAGGTCGCCGCCGCCCAACACCCGGACCGGGGCGATGCAACCGTTTCGAGGGGGTGCGCATGCGCCGTGGTCTTGTGATTTCTCTTTCGCTTCTGGTCTGGCTGGCGGGCTGCGCCTCGGCGCCGCAATCCGATATGCCCACCCGCGCCGCGATGCCCGAGGCCATCGCGCTGCCGCCGATGAAGGCATTCGCAGACACGCGCCCCGTGCCGCCCACGCGCGCCAACCGCGACATCGCCCGCGATTTTCTGGACCTCGCCTTTCAGCTCGAATCGGGCCGCACGCTGACCCATCTGTCGCGATTCGAGGGGCCGATCTCGGTCCGGGTGACAGGCAACCCACCGCCCACCCTGGTGCCCGACCTGACCCGCCTGATCGCACGCCTGCGGCGCGAGGCCGGCATCGACATCGGCAGCGCCGGCCGCGAAAGCGGCCCCGCCAGCATCACCATCGAGGCCGTCTCGCGCGACGAGATCCGCCGCTATTTGCCCAAGGCGGCCTGTTTCGTGGTTCCCAACGTGTCCAGCCTGCGTGAATACGGCCGACTGCGCCATTCCCGCGAAACCAGCTGGAGCGACCTGACCGAGCGCCGGCGCATCGCCATCTTCGTGCCCGGCGACAGCGCCCCGCAAGAGGTGCGCGACTGCCTGCACGAGGAACTGGCCCAGGCCATCGGCCCGCTCAACGACCTCTACCGCCTGCCCGACAGCGTCTTCAACGACGACAACGTGCACACCGTCCTGACCGGCTTCGACATGCTGGTGCTGCGCGCCTATTACGCGCCCGAGCTGCATTCGGGCATGACCCGTCCCGAGGTGGCGCAGCGGCTGCCGGCGATCCTGTCGCGCCTGAACCCCGACGGCGATCGCATCGCCTCTCGCGGGGTGTCGCCGACACCGCGGGCCTGGGTGCGGACGATCCAGACCGCGCTTGGCCCCGGCGCAAGCGAGGCGCTGCGGCGCAACGCGGCCCGGCAGGCGCTGGCCATCGCCCAATCCCAGGGTTGGAGCGATCACCGCCTGGGCTTTAGCCATTTCGCACTGGGCCGGCTGTTGCAACTGTCCGAACCAGAGGCAGCCTTTGGCCATTTCCTGACCGCCGACCGCATCTATCGCCGGTCGACCGATACGGCGCTGCACCGGGCCCATACCTCGGCTCAACTGGCGGCCTATGCGGTCAACCAGGGCCGGGGCGCGCTGGCGCTGGAACTGATCGAGCCCCATATCGTCACCGCCCGGCAACACCAGAACGCCGCCCTGCTGGCAACGCTGATGATGCTCAAGGCCGAGGCGCTGAAGCTGGAGGGGCAGACCGAAAAGGCGGAAACAGTGCGGCTGGACAGTATCGGCTGGGCGCGATACGGCTTTGGCGCGGACTGGGCGGTGCGCGCCAAGCTGCGCGAGATCGCCGCGCTCAGCCCGCTGCGGGAAACAAACGGGTAGATCATGATCGTATTGCTGGGGGGAATTCTGGGCATCGTGACCGGCGCGCTGGTGGCGCGAAGGCGCAAGGGCAACCTTGCCGACATGGCGCAATACGGCTTTGTCTATTGTGTGTTATTCGCCTTGGCCGGGCTTTTCCTGACGATCCTTATCCACCGCTTTTCGGGCTGAGGCGCGACGATGTTCCTGCCCTTCTTCGATAACCTGCGATCCGCCGGCGTGCCGGTGTCGCTGCGCGAATACCTGACATTCCTGCAGGCGGTCGCGGCCGACCTGGTGATCTACGATGTCGAGGGGTTCTATTACCTCGCACGTACCGCGATGGTAAAAGACGAACGCCTTATCGACCGGTTCGACCGTGCATTCGCCCAAAGCTTTGAAGGGCTGGAAAAGATCGGCATCGACGAGGTGCTGAACGCCATCGACCTGCCGCGCGATTGGCTGGAAAAGCTGGCCGAAAAGCACCTGAGCGACAAAGAAAAGGCCGAAATCGAGGCGCTGGGCGGCTTTGACAAGCTGATCGAGACCCTCAAGGAGCGCCTGCGCGAACAGAAGGGTCGCCACCAGGGCGGCAGCAAGTGGATCGGAACCGCCGGCACCTCGCCCTTCGGCGCCTATGGATACAACCCCGAGGGCATCCGCATCGGCCAGGATGAAAGCCGCAACCGCCGCGCGGTCAAGGTGTGGGACCGACGCGAGTTTCGCAATTTCGACGACACTGTCGAACTGGGTACGCGCAACATCAAGGTGGCGCTCAAGCGGCTGCGCAACTGGGCGCGCGAGGGCTCTCCGGACGAGCTGGACCTTTCAGGCACCATTCGCGCGACGGCCGAGCACGGCTATCTCGACCTCAAGATGCGCCCCGAGCGGCGCAACGCGGTCAAGGTGTTGCTGTTTCTCGACGCAGGCGGCTCTATGGACCCGCATGTCAAGGTGGTGGAAGAACTGTTTTCCGCCGCCCGGGCCGAGTTCAAGCACCTAGAATACTACTATTTCCACAACTGCCTTTACGAAGGCGTCTGGCGCGACAACCGCCGGCGCTGGAACGAGGTGACGCCGACGCAGGAGGTGCTGAACACCTACAGTTCTTCCTACAAGTGCATCTTCGTCGGCGATGCCTCCATGAGCCCTTACGAGATCGCCTTTCCCGGCGGCGCCAACGAGCACTGGAACGAAGAGACCGGCGAAGTCTGGCTGAAGCGCGCGCGCGAACAGTGGCCCGACCATGTCTGGATCAACCCGGTGCCGCAGAAATACTGGCACCACACCCAGTCGATCCAGATGATCCGAGAGATATTCGACGACCGAATGATGCCGATGACGCTGTCGGGAATCGAAACGGCGATGAAGGCACTGGGCCGATAGCGCGAAGGCCCCCGAAAGGGGATGCAGGTTTCGGGTCAATCGGAAATTGGAGCGGGTGAAGGGAATCGAACCCTCGTCTGGAGCTTGGGAAGCTCTCGCTCTACCATTGAGCTACACCCGCCGCGCCCGTCAGATATCATCATGAGCAAGCCCCCTTCAAGCCCATAACACCAGCCCAAAACGATCCGCGTGAACCGCGCCGGGTTTGGCGGAGGCTGAATTTGGTTGGCTGCGCTGCCGTCAGACATCCGGCACATCCCGATGCAGCCCCTCAGACGGCGATAGTCATTCGACGACACCAAGCGCCCTTCTGAGGGGCCTTCTCAGGTCTGTCAGCTTTGCACGATCATTTTTGCGACCAGCTCGGCTGCGTTCTGAACTCCCAGTTTTTTCATGACCGAACTGCGATGGACCTCGACAGTACGTGGCGAAATGCCCATCGCCTGTCCGGTTTCCTTGCTGGTGTAGCCATTGACGATGTAGCGCGCGACTTCACGTTCACGCGGCGTCAGCGTGGCCGAGCATGAAGGGCGACTCTCCAAGTGTTCGAAGGCCCAGACCATGAGGCGGAACGGATCTGTCGGGGTCAGCGTACGCCCCGTTGCGCGGGTCCAGATGATCTCGCCACTGCGACGTTGCATGAAGCGTTCGTCGGTGTACCGGGGCCGCCCTTCCAACCATCGCCGCCACCGCGCGCCGGTCTTTTCGTAATCGACGCTCGATGGATAGAGTATTCGGATCGACTGCCCCTCAAGCTCGTCACGGGACCACCCGAAGATGTCTTCAATCTCTGTATTGACGCGTTGGATTACCCGGTTGGAAATAACCAGGAGACCAATGGGCGCATCCATGAAACCAGTGAAATCCAGATCGGCCTCTGAAATCCGGTCATAATCCATGACGCCCCTCCCCTTGCTGCACCTGCATCTACGTGGAACCTACGTAAATAACTACGTAGTTCTACGAATTGCTGCCACAGGTATTATTGGTAACGATCGGCGCAGGAGGACAACCCATGACAAAAGACATCTTTATCGTTGGCTCCGGTCACACGCGCTTTGGCCGGCTTGATCAGAGCCTTGAGGACCTGATCGTCGAAGCCGCACGCGAGGCCATGGAAGAAGCGCAGACTTCCCCAGCCGAGATTGATGCTGTCTTTCTGGGGCATTTCAATTCAGGCCTGGTGCCTGATGGTTTTGCCTCTTCGCTCATTTTGCAAGCCTACCCGGAATTGCGGTTCAAGCCAGCGACGCGTTGCGAGAATGCCTGTGCCTCCGGTGCGGCGGCGTTCCATGCGGGCTTGAACGCCGTTCGCGCGGGTGGTGCGCGAAACGTTCTGGTTGTTGGGGCCGAGAAGATGACCCACCGATCGACGCGAGATGTCACCAGGGCGCTGGCCGGGGCCGGCTATCAGAACGATACGGTCGAGGCAGGCCTGAGTTTCCCACAGGTCTTTGCCATCGCCGCAAAGGAATACGCCAAACGCCATGGCGACCCTTCGGATGCGATGGCTCGGATCGCCGCGAAAAACCACGAAAACGCGATGAAGAACCCGTTGGCACATATGCACAAGCAAATGCCCTACGAGTTCTGCCGCGAGATCAGCGAAAGCAATCCGTTGATCGCCCCACCACTGCGGCTGAGCGATTGCTCTCTGATTACCGACGGTGCCGCTGCCATTGTACTGAGCGTGGAAGATGCCCATGCACACGATGCCTCTGCCCGTGTCCGGATCGCCGCAGCAGAGCACGTGTCCGATTTTCTGCCGATGCGAAGTCGTGATTTCTTGGCATTCGAAGGCCCGGAGCGCGCCATCCAGACGGCCTTCAAGACCGCCGGCATCACCGCGAACGATCTCGATTTTGCCGAAGTGCATGATTGTTTCACCCCGGCAGAGTTGCTGATCTACGAGGCCATGGGGCTTGCCCCCAAGGGGCAAGGCGCCCGCGCTCTTGAAGAGGGGACGGTCTATGCGTCCGGCAGCACACCGGTGAACCTGTCCGGCGGCCTGAAAGCCAAGGGGCATCCTGTCGGGGCCACCGGCGTTTCCATGCTCGCTCTGGGGTTCCGGCAGTTGACGGGTCGTGCCGGTGACATTCAGCGCGAGGGCGCGGAATGGGGGCTTGCCTTCAACATGGGGGGCACGGCGGTCTCCAACTACGCCACGATCCTGCAGGCTGATCGCGCCTGAGACCAAACGATCCGAGGACAGAAGAAACTATGAACATCGCGAATTGGCTGTATCAGACCGCCTTGTCCTGGCCTAAGCGCCCAGCCGTCTACGAAGGCGACGTGTTGCGCCAGAGCTATGCCGAGCTTCTGCAAGCGGTCTGCAACCGGGCCGCCTGGATGGCCTCCGAACATGGCGTCAAAGCGGGCGACCGAGTTGCGGTCTTCGCCAAGAACGCACCCGAATATATCGAGGTGCTTCACGCCTGCTGGTGGTTGGGCGCCAGCGTTGTGCCGATCAATTGCAAGCTGCATGAACGCGAGGTCGAATGGATCGTGCGGGATTCCGAGGCGACGCTGGCCGTCACCGAAAGCGGCACGCTGTTTGCGGATGAAGATGACATTCCAGAGGCTGCGCTCGCTGCGCCGGTGTCGAAGCGTGAAAGGATCGCGGCGCCCGCAGAAGTCGCGAGAGACGACCTCGCGTGGCTTTTCTATACCTCAGGCACGACAGGCACCCCGAAAGGCGTGATGCTGAGCCACGACAATCTGCTGCACATGACGCTGTGTTACGCGCTTGACGCGAATTCCGCACGCTCCGACGATCACATGCTCTATGCCGCGCCCATGTCTCATGGTGCGGGTCTTTACATGTTCGCCCAAATCCGCGCAGGCGGGCCGCACGTGGTGCCCGCTTCACGCGGATTTGACAGCGAAGAGATCATCGCTCTGGCAAGAAGCCGAGGCAACCTTGTCTTCTTTGCCGCACCGACCATGGTCAAGCGATTGATCGCCGCGTCCAAGGCGCAGGGATATGACGGTGAGGGCATTCGCACCATCGTCTATGGTGGTGGCCCCATGTACGCCAATGACATCGACGAGGCTCTTGCCTGCTACGGCCCGCGTTTCGTTCAGATCTACGGCCAGGGCGAATCGCCGATGACGATATCCGTTCTGCCGCGAGAACTGGTCGCAGACCAATCCCACCCCCGCTGGCAAGCACGGCGCGCATCGGTGGGAATCGCGCAGGGTTCGGTCACTCTCACTGTTCTCGGATCAGACGGGACGCCGGTTCCGCCAGGCCACACCGGAGAGATCTGCGTTCAGGGGCCGACGGTGATGCGTGGCTATTGGAAAAACCCCGAGGCAACCGCACAGACTCTGCGCGATGGCTGGCTTCACACGGGCGATCTTGGCCATCTGGACGAGGACGGATTCCTGTTTCTGACCGATCGCTCGAAGGACGTGATTATCTCGGGGGGGACAAATATCTACCCTCGCGAGGTCGAGGAAGTTCTGCTGCGTCATCCCGCGGTGTTCGAGGTCGCCGTGATTGGAGAACCCGAGCCGGAATGGGGGGAACAGGTGGTTGCCTTTGTCGTCTTCGAGCCGGGGCAAAGCGCAGACGAAACCGAGCTTAAAAGTTGGTGCCGCCAGCAGATCGCGTCGTTCAAGCTGCCGAAACGCTACAAGTTTGTCACCGATCTCCCCAAGAACAGCTACGGGAAGATTTTAAAGACTGACCTCAGAGCGCGTTCGCGTTCTGTCGCTGCGGCGACGCAACCCAAATGACAATCTCGCCGGGTAGAGGATGCCCGGCATCCTTAAGTTCTCGATGTGGCTTCGACCGTCTCAGCGATCCTTGAATTCTGGCTTCCGTTTCTCCGAGAACGCCTTCATGGCCTCGGGAAAGTCATGCGCGCACAGCAAGACACTTTGTGCATCGCGCTCGATGTCCAGCGCCTCCAGATAGCTGCATTCTGCCGCGGCACGCATCACGCGCTTGGTGGTCTGCACCCCGAACATGGGGTGTGCAGCGATCTCGCGCGCGATTTCAAGCGCGCGCGCCTCGACCTGCTCTGCGGGAACGCATTCTTCCACGACGCGCAAATCCTTTGCGGTGCGCCCGTCTATCTCACGACCTGTGAGAACAAGCATCCGCGCCACCCCCGCGCCGGCACGCTGCTGAAGCAGCCAGCTTGAACCTGTGTCGGGACAACCGCCGACACGGGCAAAAACCTCGCACAGTCTTGCATCTTCGGCGGCCACGACGATATCCGCCGAAAGGGCCAGGCTCAGACCGGCACCATAGGCGACCCCGCGGACGGCCGAAATAAGAGGTTTCCGAAAGAGATAGGCAGCGCGTCCGCCATCGTGAACCTTGTCGACCAATTCGGATGTGGCCCTGGCCCCCTTGGCGACTTCGGCCTGAAAACCGACCAGATCCCCGCCGCTGCTGAAATGTTCGTCACCGGTCATGATCACGGTCCGGATCGTATCGTCACATTCGGCTTCGCGCAGATGCGCCACCAATTCCTCGACGAACGCCACGCTGTAAGGGTTGCGTTTTGCAGTCTGAAGAAAACGCAAGATGCCGACGGGGCCCTCCCTGTCCAGGCGCATCAATTCGGTCATGTTCGCCTCCATCAGGTTCCGGTCCACACTGGTGCGCGCTTTTCGGCGAACGCCTTGGGGCCCTCAATCGCATCATTGCTGGCATAGACGACCTCGTGCAGGCGCTTGCCCTCTTCCAGACCTTCTGCGCAGCCCAAATCCATGGTTGCGCGCACGCTCCCCTTCGCTGCGATCACTGACAAGGGCGCACCACTGGCGATACGCGTCGCCAATTGGTGTGCCCGCGCGCGGACAGCATCGGCCGTGTCTTCAAGATAGTTGGTGAACCCGTATTCGTGCAGGCGCTCGATCGGCATCAGATCGCCGGTCAGAACGATTTCCATCAAGATGGGCTGCGGTAGCATCGACAGGGCCGGTGCTGCCCAGGGCGATCCACGACCGATCTTTACTTCGGTGATACCGACCTTGGTCCCTTTGAGACCGATGCGCAGATCGCAATTCAACGTCAGCATCATGCCGCCCGCCATCAGCGACCCCGTCATCGCCGCAATGATGGGTTTCTTGCAGGCGCGCATGGTCTCGTGAAACGGGTCGCGCATCTTGGTCAGAATATCGACGCCCTCGTCCCGCGCGATCTGGGTGGCTTCCTTGAGATCCAGCCCGGCACAGAACACCCCGCAATCGGCCGAAGTCAGAATGGCCACGCGAATGCTGTCATCCGCCTCGATCTTTTCCCAGGCATCCGTCAGCCCATTCGCTGTGGCCACGGACAGCGCGTTCTTGCGCTCGGGTCGGTTGATGCAGACGGTCGCTATGCCGTCTTTGATTGTCACGTCGATAGGGTTCATGCTTCGCACCTCGTCTGGATCGCAAATATTGCAGCTTGAATTCTGTCAGGAACTCCCCCCGCGGCCCGAAAGCCGCGGGGGGTCAACACTCATTCGACGTTGAACTTTCCGGAGCTTTCCTTGATCACTTCCCACACCACGTCAAGGTAGTCGGCGCTCCAGTCGGTCAGCGGAACCCAGGTCTTGCCGTCCCACTGTTCAACCCGCGTCTTGCCACCGCCGCCGTGGTCGCTTTCAGTCACTGTGACCGGGGCCATGACGCCATCGCCATCGAATTCGGAGATCGATTCATAGCCAGCCTTCATGGTCTCGGGCGTCAGCGGCCATCCGTTCTCCTTGATCGCCAGCCGCGCGGCTTCAAATCCGGTCGAATAGATCGCCATTCCGGTGTTGTAGTACACGTCGCGAACCGAGCTTTCGGGACCGCTGCCCTTGCCGTTGGCATAGTAGGTGTCCAGCATTGTCTTGACGATCGGCACTTCCTGACCGCCAGCGACGTTGGTTCCGCGAAGAAGGCCGGCGGCCTCTTCTGCGCCGATGTTTGAGATATCGACTTCGTTCAGCCAGTTGACCGCCAGATAGCGGTCGATCGGGAAGCGGTTGCGGCGCATTTCCTTGGAGGCGACCACATGTCCGCCAGCCAGAAGCCAGCTGATCATATAGTCAGGCTTGTCGCGCCGCACCTTGCTCCATGCGCCGGCCTGATCGGATCCGGGCAGTGGCACAGGATAGAGTTCAAGCTCAAAGCCTTCCTTCTCGGAGAGGGTTTTGAGAATCTCGATCGGCTCCTGACCGAACGGATAATCAAGGTAGATGAACCCGATCTTGGCATCGCTCAGATCACCGCCGAGCTGCCCCTTGATGAAGGCAACGTCGTTTGCCGCCTGTTGCCAATAGGTCGGACCGACCGGGAAGACCCATTCGAACACCTCGCCGTCGACCGCGTCGCCACGGCCCACGAAGGACTGCATCAGAATGTTGCCATCCTTCATCGCCCGCGGCAGAGCTGCGTTCGAGACAGGTGTGGACAGGAAGTTGAAGATGAACACGCCATCGCGCTTCAGCTGCTCGTAACACTCCACACCGCGTTGCGGCTCGTTGCCGTGATCCTTGACGATGATCTCGACCGGATGTCCTTCGATCCCACCGTTCTCGTTGGTGTACATCGCGAGGTCCTGCGCCGCCTGCGCCACCTGGGGCGAAATGAAGGTGTAGGATTTGCTGAGGTCGAAGCACAATCCGAACCGGATCGGCTCCTTGTCCTGCGCGGCGGCCACCGTCGCGCTTGTTGCCAATGCGGTGGCAAGGGCCACCACCTTGATATGTTGTTTAATCTTCATCTTATCTTTCTCCCGTTGATAAAGTGTAGGGCGGCTTTATCGACTTGTGGGCACGCCGCCGCCCCGCGTGACGCCGACCCTTCAGTTACCTGTCCGTCACTGCTCGTATTTCGAGGAACTTTCCTCGACCACATCCCACACGATATCGCTGTATTCCGCGATCCAGTCGGTTTGCGGCACCCAGGTCTCGCCATCCCACATCTCGATGCGCGTCTTGCCACCGCCACCGTGATCTTCTGCTGTCACCGTAATCGGCGCCATCAGGCCGTTTGCATCGAAGTCTTCCAGAGATTCGAGGCCAGCCTTGTAGGAATGTGCCGTAATCGGCAGCCCTTGCAGGTCCGCGGCTTTGCGCGCGGCCTCGAAGATGATCGAATACATCGCCAGACCGGTGTTGTAATAAACGTCCTGCGTATTCACCAACGGACCGGATCCTTGCCCCTTGTCATAGAGTTCGCTTATGATCTCGGTCCGCAAGTCCACGTCCTGACCACCCACGACATTGGTGCCGCGTTTCAGTCCGATGGCCACCTCTGCACCAATATTGGCAATATCCACTTCATTCAGCCAGTTGACCGAAATGTACTTGTCCATCGGAATGCGATTGCGCTGCATCTCTTTCGAAGCGACGACATGGGCACCGCCGAGCATCCACGAGATAACATGATCGGGACTGTCGCGGCGCATTTTCGACCAGGCGCCCGCCTGATCGCTGCCGGGCAGCGGCACGGGGTAGAGCAAAAGCTCGAAGCCCTCTTTTTCCGACAAGGTCTGAAGAATCTCGATCGGCTCCTGCCCGAACGGATAATCGAAATAGATATAGCCGACCTTGACGTTCGAAAGATCGCCATCGTGCAATTGCTTGATATAGCCGATATCGTTGGCCACCTGGCCCCAATAGGTCGGGCCGGCCGGATAGACCCATTCGAAAACCGTGCCGTCCACCGCATCACCACGCCCGACCAGAGACTGCATGAGAATGCGTTCATCCTGCATCGCGCGCGGCAGGATCGCCAGCGACACCGGCGTGGACAGGGTATCGAAAACAAAGACCCCCTCGCGGCTCAGCTTCGAGTAGCATTCGATGCCTCTTTGCGGCTCGTTGCCGTGGTCACGGACGATAACTTCGACCGGTTCGCCACCGATTCCACCCTTCATGTTGATGAGCTTTGCCAAATCCATCGCGGCCTGCGAAACCTGCGGCGTTGCAAAGGTATAGGCCTTGCTAAGGTCGTAGCAGACACCGACCTTGAATGGCTCTGCCAGAGCCTGAGTTCCGGATATCAAGCCGGCCATCAGCGAAATTACAGTTAGTGCTTTGGTAAGTTGTTTCACCTTATCCTCCCTGAGTAATTTCCGTTTAGAGCCTCAGCTCAGCCAACGTTTACGTCGGCTGTAATGCTTGACATTGTGAAAATCGGTGCCTTCACCGCCGCCAAGATAGAATTCCTGGATATCGGAGTTGGATTTGAGGGCTTCTGCCGTGCCGTTCATGACGACGCGACCGTTTTCGATCAGATATCCTTCTGAAACGATCTCCAGAGCGGCCAGAGCGTTCTGTTCCACAAGAAGAACCGACATACCCTCCTCCTGGTTGATTTTTTGAAGGATGCCAAAGATCTCGGCCACCAGGAACGGCGCAAGTCCCAGGCTCGGCTCGTCCAGCATCAGCAGGCTCGGCTGAGTCACCAGCGCGCGGCCGATGGCCAGCATCTGCTGCTCGCCGCCCGACAGATAGCCCGAAAGCGAATTGCGCCGCTCGGCAAGCCGGGGAAAATAGTTGTATATCTTCTCCTTTTCCACGTTCAGCTTCGACCGGGACATTCCCACCGGTGCGGCTGCTGTCAGGTTCTCGTCCGGAGTCAGATGTTCAAAGACACGCCGCCCTTCGATGACGTGACAGATACCCATCGCCACGCGGTTCTGGGCGAGCATCTCGGTGATATCGGTTCCTTGGAACTTGATCTCACCCCGGCTGACGCGTCCACGTTCGGCTTTCAAAAGACCGCTGATCGCTTTCAACGTCGTGCTTTTTCCCGCTCCGTTCGACCCCAGAAGCGCAATCATCTCGCCTTTTGGGACCTGAACCGAAACACCTTTGATCGCGAGCATCACGTTGTCGTACAGCACCTCGACGCTGTTCATCGACAGAATGGGCTCGGCTTCGACCTTTCCTTGCATCGGCTTTCCTCTCTACTTTCTGAGCTGATCGAAGGGCCAGACCATCAGATAGTCCCTGATGTTGCCGTAGAGCTTTCCCAGCCCCAGCGGCTCGATCAGAAGGATTATCACGATCAGCGCGCCATAGACCGCGTGCGGGATATGGGCGAGCGTTTCAACATTGATCTGCATGCCAAGCGACTGGCTTGCTCCCACGACCAGACCGTTCACAAGGCCCGGCACAAGCAGGATCAAGGCAGCGCCGAAATAGGATCCGATGACACTGCCAAGACCGCCGACGATCACCATTGCAAGCACCTGGATCGAAACGTTCACCGAAAACTGCTCCGGCGCGGCCAGAAAGAAGAACGTCGCAACAAGCAACGCGCCGCTAACACCCGCGATAAAGGACGACGTCGCGAAGGCCAGAATCTTGTAGTAGAAACTGTTGACGCCCAGGATTGCGGCGGCAAAGTCTTTTTCCCGCACGGCGACCAGCGCACGCCCAAGCCCGGTGCGCTTGAGATTCAGCATGAAGATTGTCACCAACACGCACCATCCGAAGGCAACATAGTAATAGCCGGTATCAGAGGTGATCTCCTGCCCAAGCAACGCCAGTGTCGGAGATTGGAGCGACGCGTGGGAGCCCCCCGAAATCGCTGGCGAGTGGGACAGAACCCAGTCCATCACGAACTGCATCGCCAGAGTCGTGAGCGCAAGATAGAGACCTTTCACCCGCAACGCGGCAAAGGCGAACACGCTGCCGATCACCGAAGATGAAAGGCCGCCGATGATCAGGGCAAATTCCCAAGGGACCCCGAACCGCGCGGCATGGATCGCCGAATACGCGCCAACGGCCATGACCGCAGCATAGCCCAGGTGAAGCTGGCCGGCCCAACCCGTCACCAGGTTCAGACCAAGGGCGGCGGCCGTCCAGATCAGCCACGGCAGAATGTAACTGTTCAGGTAGAGCGACGGCAGGATGAATGGCGCCGCAAGACCGAACAGGAAGATGAACACAGCCAGATTCCGGTCAGCAGGTACCTTGAAGATACGGCTGTCGGATAGATAGTTGGCGTGGTGAACACCGGAAAGTCGGTAAAACATCTCTTACACCCTTTCGATGTCGTGACGGCCAAACAGTCCGTGCGGACGGATCATGACCGTAAGAATGAGCACGGCGGCGACGATAAGTTCCCGGCTTCCCCCCCCGACAAGCGGATCGAGGAAGTCAGACCCCACGTTTTCTATGATGCCGAGAATGATGCCGGCGACCACTGCCCCCAGGATACTGTCGAGACCACCCAGAACAGCGACCGCAAGACCCTTGAGAAGCAACAGCGACAGGGCCTGATCAACCCCCTGGATCTCGCCCCAGATGACGCCTGCTGCCACGGCAACGACCGACGCCAATGCCCAGGACAACCCGACGCCGCGCTCGACCGAAATCCCGACCGACCAGGACGCCATGTAGTCGTCCGCGATCGCCCGCAATTTGATGCCGATCCGGCTGCGGAAGAACAGCATGAAGGCGATGAAGAGTGCGATCGTCACCCCGGCACCGACGAGATGGATGCGACTGATGAAGATATCGCCGATGAACAACGGTTCATAGCTGACCCCCAACTCCATGGATCGGGACGTCCCGCCCCAGATCGCAAGCGTTGTACCGCGCAGGAAAATGTCGAGACCCAGCGTCAGCATCAGGATCATGACGACCGGGCGGCCGGCAAGGCGGCGCAGAGCAACGCGCTCGATGCCAAATCCCAGGACGAACATGATGACCGCGGCGAGCGGGATGGCGGCCCACAGCGGCAGACCCGCGTCATGCGCCAGAGCAAGAACCACATAGGCCCCGACCATCGTCAGCCCGCCTTGCGCCAGATTGGGCACCGAAGAGGCCTTGTAAATCAGCACGAGGCCGATGGCGAAAAGCGAATACAGAAGGCCGGTCAAGCCGCCGTTGATCGCAAGCTCTGATAAAAAGATCCAGTCCATTTATACCTCCCTGATGGGAAGGCTTCTTTCGACCTTCCCTACTTCCCCAGTCTCGTAAGTCACCTGAGCGCTTACATGGACCTCTGTTGAACCATCGTAGAGTGCCGCGATAACATCGGCATAGCGTTCCTCAACGACCTTGCGACGCAGTTTCCGGGTCCGCGTGATCTCACCATCATCCGGATCGAATTCCTTCGGCAGGCTGACAAAGCGTTGCAGGCGCAACGGCTCGGTGACGACCTTGTTCACCCGCTGAAAAGCCTCGTGCAGCAGCTCGGCGACCTCGTCGCGCTGAGACAAATCGGCATAAGACACGTAAGGAACGCCGTTCACCTCGGCCCAATGGCCTACCGCTTCGAAATCCACGCAGACCATCGCCGTCAATGCATCCAGTCCCGCGCCAAGAACAGCCGCATCCTTGATATACGGGCTGAACTTCAGTCGGTTCTCGATATAGTTCGGGACATAGCGTTCACCCCCGGCCGTATACATGACCTCGGAGATACGCCCCAGAACCACAAGTTGGCCGTTTTCCTCCAGATACCCGGCGTCACCGGTATGCAGCCAGCCGCCCTCGAGGGCCTCGGCGCTCTCTTTCGGCTTGTTGAAATAGCCGTTGAACACGCTGTCCGAGCGCAGCAAAATCTCGCCGCTCTCATCGATTTTCACCTCGACCCCCGGCGCAGCTTTGCCAACGGTGTGAAGCCGCACTTCGTTCGGGGCCTGCATCGCACTGATCGCGCTGATCTCGGTCTGCCCGTAGAACTGGCGCAGCTTGATCCCGAGGGCGCGGTAAAAGACAAAGGTGTCTTCCCCTATCGCCTCGCCGCCGGTGAAGGCATTCTTCAGGCGGCTCATCCCGAACTGGTCCTTGATCGGACCAAAAACGAGCGCCTCGCCCAACAATCTGCCCAACGGCTCCAATGCGCCGCCACTCTCGCCATTCAGCTTGCGTTTTTCGGCGGCAATGGCCCGATCCATGAAGAAATGGTACAACCACTTCTTCAAAGGGGTTGAATCCTCCATCCCGACCTGGATCGTCGTTAGCATCTGGTCCCAGCTTCTGGGTGCCGCCAGATAAAAGCTCGGTGCGATTTCGCGCATGTCCCGTACGACCGTTTCCTGCCGCTCCGGCACGTTCACGGTGAACCGGTACAAAAGCGCCGCCGCTACCGTAATGGCGTAATCCCCGACCCAGGCCATCGGGAGATAGGCAAGGATTTCCTCATTCTCTCCGTATGCGCCCGCTTCATGGCCGTTCCTAGCTGCGGCCAGAACGTTCTTCTGGCTCAGAACGACACCTTTCGGCTTGCCGGTTGTTCCCGACGAATGCAGGAAAATCGCCGGATCGTCGGGTTGGGTCCTGTTCAGAAGCTCCTCGCGGCGGCGCGGATCTTCGTTGAGATCGTGTCGGCCGACTTCGATCAGGTGATCCCATGACATAAGACCATCGTCTTCGTAGAATCCGAGCCCTCGCGTCTCATCGTATATGATATGTGCGATGCCGCTCGCGCCCGCGGTCCGCACCTCAAGGATCTTGTCGACCTGCTCCTGATCTTCGGCGATGGCCGCAACGATTTCGACTTCGCCAAGGAAATGCTGAAGCTCTTCAAGCGTCGCGCCCGGATAGGCCGGCATTGCGTAGGCCCCAAGCAGCGAAGTCGCAAGCATGCCTCCGTAAAGTCGCGCACGGTTGTCGCCCAGAATGAGCACCGCCTTGCCCGGCGTGACACCGATTTTCTCAAGACCGGCCGCGCAGGCCAAAATCTCTTCGACGTACTCCGCCCAGGTGCTTTCTTTCCAGATTCCGCGCTCTTTCTCGCGAATCGCGATACTCGACCCGTGGCTTGATGCGTTGCGCGCCAGCAACGTTCCGATCGTCTCGCTGGCCGAGAATTGCGATGTTGCCGCTTCAGCCATGCGCCCCTCCAACATATGCCTCGATGACCCTTGGGTCCTTTACAACTTCCTTCGGAATGCCGCTGGCGATCATTTCGCCGTAGTTCAATGCTAGCATCCGATCACAAATGCCGATGATCACATCCATATGATGCTCGATCAGCAAAACACTGACGCCACGTTCGGCCCGCGCGTCCAGAATAAAGCGGGACATGTACCCCTTCTCCTCCTGGTTCATGCCCGCCATCGGCTCGTCAAGGATCAGCATTTGCGGCTCTGCCACCAGCGCGCGCGCAAGCTCGACCCGTTTCTTCAGGCCAATCGGAAGACCATCAACCAGCTCGTGCCGAATGCTCTCGAGCTGCAGAAACTCGATCACTTCCTCGACGATTTTTCGGTTCTCGATTTCTTCACGCTGTGCGGCCCACCAGTAGAGCGCCGTTTGGAAAACGCCCGGTTTCATGTGGATGTGTCTCCCGAGCAGGACGTTATCGAGAACGCTCATCCCGTTGAACAGGGCGAGGTTCTGAAACGTTCGGGCGATCCCGAGCTTTGCAACCTTGTGGGGTGCCGTGCCCGTGATGTCTTTTCCTGCCAGCCGGACAGTGCCGGTGTTCGGAGGGTAAAATCCGGTGATCGCGTTCGTAAGCGTTGTCTTGCCGCTGCCATTTGGCCCCACGAGGCCAAAGATTTCCTTTGGTCGAATGACGAAATCCACGCCTGTGACAGCCACGATGCCGCCAAACCTCCGCTCGATCCCGTTACACTCCAGTATCGCTCCGTCACCGGTGCCGATTTCTGATTTGCTATTCGTTTTCATTTGGCTCCTGTTGCCCCCCCCACTAGGTTCGTAGCTTGTGTCAGGAAATTCGGAAGTAATCCGGTCGCCCTGTTGGCCAGGGATCACCCCACATCTGTTGCCCACCATCGATGTTCAGAACTTCACCTGTAATGAATTTGCCCGAACTGGCTGCCATGTAGACAACGCCTTCGGCGACATCCCATTCGTCACCGGCGTGCCGCATCGGGTTCGAATCCTGAAAGGTTGCCGCGCCATCATCGGGATAGTTCCCGAAACCGTTGCTTTCGCAGCATCCCGGCGCAACACAGTTCACGCGGATCCCATGCGGCGCCCATTCCACAGCGACCGACTTGGACAGGTAAATCACCCCTGCCCGGGCCGCACAGGTATGCGCGATACCGGGCATACCGCGCCAGATGTCGGCCACGATGTTCACGATTGAACCCGGTTGCTTGTTCTCAACCCAGTGGCGCGCAGTGGATTGCATCATCCACCAGGTGCCGTTGAGGTTGGTGTCGATGACGGCGTTCCAGCCCTTCGCGGTAAAATCCAGAGCGGCCTGTGGAAACTGCCCCCCTGCATTGTTCACCAGGACGTCAATCGAACCGAATTCCTGATTTACCCTGGTGACGAATTCCTCGACCTGTTCGGGATCCCGAATGGTCATGGGCATGGCAAAGACCTTGGCGCCCAGACTTTCGAGAAACCCCTTGGCCGAAGCCAGCTTTTCCTCGTTGCGTCCATTGATCGCAAGGTTTGCGCCCAGCTTGGCAAACAGGGCCGCAATTGCCAGCCCCAGGCCACCGCCTGCGCCGGTAACAACGACGCATTTGCCGGCGAACAAATCGCTTGCATAAACAGTAGAACGTGTTTCCAAGTCTTCTCGCGAAGACCCGAATTGCGCCTCACTCATGACGCCTCCTCCCTATTGTCCTCATTCGAGGTTATTCACGTAATCTAACGCGTGTTAGAAAATTAATCAAGACAAGAATACTCACCATTTCGACACGTCGCTTTAACCTAGTAAGACTTTGGAAGTCCGAGAGCTTTTTCAGCTATGAACGACAACAGCATCTGCGGCGTCACCGGTACGATTCGGAAAAGCAGGGCCTCTCGAACCAGTCGCTCGACATGATATTCCTTGGCATATCCGAATCTGCCAAAAGCCATCTGCGCCGCCTCGGTCGCCTCAACCGCGGCATCGGCAGCCAATAGCTTGGCTGCGTTCGCCTCTACGCCGCACGCCTCTCCCGAATCGTAAAGAGCTGCGGCATGCATCACCATGAGATTGACCGCTTCCACCCGCGCCCAGGCCCGGGCCAGCGGATGCTGAACCCCCTGATTCTGACCAATTGGCCGGTTGAAAACCACGCGCTCGTTGGCGTATTGCGCCGCGCGTGTCAGAGCGTTGCGTGCAATGCCAATGCATTCCCCGGCCACGAGGATGCGTTCCGGGTTCAAACCGTACAGGATTTGTCGAAAGCCTTTGCCCTCTTCTCCGATCAGGTCTTCGGCCGGAATCGGCAGCCCGTCGATGAAAACCTCGTTCGAATCGACCGCCTTGCGCCCCATCTTTTCGATCTCGCGCACATCCACGAAATCGCGGTCAAGATCCGTATAGAACAGGCTTAACCCCTCGGTCGGATTCGTTACATCCTCAAGCGGTGTCGTTCTTGCAAGAAGCAGCATCTTGTGCGCGACCTGCGCCGTCGAAATCCAGACTTTCTGGCCATGCACGATATACCGGTCACCCTGCCGCACCGCCATGGTCTTTAATTTGGTTGTATCCAGTCCGGTCGTCGGCTCGGTCACGGCGAAACAGGCCTTTTCATCACCGGCGATCAGGGGGGACAGCATTCAGGCGTGCTGTGCATCTGACTGAACCGCCCCGGGTTTACCGGAGAGTAAAACTCTCAAAGGATGAGCCCTATGACGAAGAGACGATTCACCCCCGCCTATCCGGCTGAACTTCGCGAACGCGGTGTTCGGCTGTTTCGAGAGAACCGTGCAGATTACACCAGCGATACGGCAGCCTACCGCGCGATTGCACCGAAGCTGGGTTGTTCGCCGGACAGTCTGCGCTCCTGGTGCCAACAGGCCGAACGCGATGCCGGGCAACGGGCCGGGCTGACGAGCGCCGAGAAGGACAGGATCAAGGAATTGGAGCGGGAGAACCGTGAACTTCGCACCGCTAATGAGATCCTGAAGAAAGCATCTGCGTATTTCGCCCAGGCGGAGTTCGACCGCCCGTTCCGCAAATGATCACGTTGATTGATGATCACCGTTGTGTCCATGGTGTCGGGCCGATCTGACGGGTTCTGGGGATCGCACCATCGACCTATTACGCCTTCAAGGCCGTGGAGCGTGATCCGGACCTGGCATCGGATCGAGCCAGACAGGATCGTCAGGACATGGCCGCCATCAAGCAAGCCTTCGATG